>NZ_JZFB01000001.1:1340301-1345685 GCF_001188385.1 Acinetobacter sp. V2
CGGTTCAAATTATAAGTCACAGAAGGCTGGCTCAAATTCAATTTATCAGCAGCTTTACTAATATGCCGAGACTCATAGATACAGACAAAAACTTTAATCAAACCTAAATCCATGGTTCTGATCCTTTAAATACTCTAAACAAAGACTTTAACTTCTTTGCTTAGAGTTTAGTTCCTTTTACAGGAATAAAATGCTTAATTCTTATGGAGATATACTTGAATTTAGCATTACACGTTTGGTTCGATTACAAATACTTATAGCGATCACACTTAAGGTTGCCAGCACACAAGGAATAGCTAGTGCGATGAAATTATATTCAATCGGTAAGTGCAAGCTTAAAAGCCAGCCACATAAAATCGGACCTAAAATCGCCCCAATACGACCTACACCTAAAGCCATACCAATACCAGTACTGCGAATTGGTGAAGGATAAAACTGGGCCATATAAGCGAGTAATAAAATTTGCCCGCCGATAGACGCCGCTCCTGCAATGGCAATACAGAGATATAAAATGGCCATGGGTAAAGCATAGCTCAGCAAGTAAAGTGAAATTGCGCCCGCTAAGAAAAGTGAACAAATAACTTTACCTAGATGAAAACGATCAGCAAAGTATCCTCCACCGATTGCACCTAACATCCCGCCCAAGTTTAGCGCCAATAAAAAGACCAGACTGGTTGATAAATCATATCCCGCCTCGACCATAAGTTTTGGTATCCAGTTACCGAGCGCATATACCATCAGTAAAGCCATAAATACACTCAGCCAGAAAAACACAGTGACTAAAGCACGGTTTTCGGTAAAAAGAGCAACCAAAGGTCGAGCCGCAGTTTGTTGATTTTCTTGGTGTAATACGATGCTCGTATGATCAGCTATGTTGTGTTCTGGCGCTAACTGTTTAAGTAAATCACGCACCTCATTCCATTTTTTCTGGCGAACCAGATAATCAATTGATTCGGGTAAAAATTTCCAAATAATCGGTAATGAAATGAGTGGAATACCCGCCAAAATAAACATGATTTGCCAACCAAACTTAGGAACCAACCACATGCCTAAAAGCGCTGAGCTCATGCCACCAATCGCGTAGCCGCTAAACATAAGTGATACTAAAGTTGATCGTAATTTCTTTGGGGCAAACTCGGTCATTATGGCAATGACATTTGGCATTACGCCGCCCAAACCGAGGCCGGCAATAAATCGATAAATGGCAAACTCTTTAGGACTGTTGGCAAAACCACATAACACCGTAAAACCACTAAAAATGAAGACACACAGTATAATTAAACGCTTACGGCTAAAGCCATATGACTCTAATTTGTCGGCCAAACTACCGAAAATCATGGCACCAAACATCATGCCAAATAATGCAACACTGCCCAGCAATCCAGCAGTCATACTATCTAACTGCCAATGTTGCATGAGCTTAGGCAATGCCACACCATAAATGACTAAGTCATAGCCATCAAAAATAATAATGAGCGCACTCAGCCAGATCACCCGCCAATGTAATGGTGTTAATCTTGCGTCATCAATCAATTGATTTGCATTTAGTTTTTCCATAATTGCTTTCCTTAGCAAATTGTGTGTAAAACAAAAATTTATTTAAATGGTTGCCATTCCTAGCTGATGTAATCGTTGCTGTGCTTCTGCAACATCCTTTTCTAGGTCGTGTTGCCATAACCAATCAAAGCGATGCTCAAGATGTTCGCCAATTTCGGCAAACGTTGGGTACTGAGTCGAATAACACTCATAAATTTCGCCAGACTCACGAGAAGTTTGCTGAACACGACAAGCACGTTTTAAACGGAGCTTTTCATATATCGAAGACACATCGGTTAACTGATTTGCTTGTAAGTTTTTTGTCGACAATAAGGCCGCAAGGATTAATGCATCTTCAAGACCTTGGCCTGCTCCTGCACCTTGGTGAGGTAACATGGCATGTGCAGCATCGCCCATGACAATGACATGACCTGAGGTACTTTGATAAGTCGAAAGTTCTTCAATTTCATGTAAGGCCCAAATGGTAGGCTGTTCAATTAAACCGAGTAATGTTTGGCAGCTTTCACTCCAGTCTGAAAAATCGGAAAGCATTTGAGCCTTATCGACAGGCTTAGTCCACGGTGTATCGGCTGGTAGTATTGTATCTTCACGGTTTGAGTAGAAAGCAACAATATTAATTTGCTCCCCCTTACGAATCGGGAACGTTAAAATATGTTTGTCTTTACCCAATAACATTTGCGGAATATCTGCTAAATCTGTATCGCCATTTATTTGCTGCAAAGCTTCTTTAAATGAAGCGTGAGAAATAATGCCACGATAAGCCCAGGTTCCTGAAAAACGTGGATGAACTGGTGGTAAATGATGAGAAGCTAAAACATATTGGCGAGCCACAGAGCGGATACCATCAGCCCCAATCAAATAATCACATTCATGCTGACTACCATCATTAAAGTGTAAAATCACCTGATCATCTTGTTCTTCAATCGCCTCTAGGCGTTTAGAAAAGTGGACATTTTGCGTAGGCATGTGAGGAATAATGGCATCAAGAAAGTCAGCACGATGAACAGATGACTGCCCTACACCTGTCGCGATGGATGCAGATAAATATTCATCGGTATAACCATTACGCCATTGAAACCAAACATCTTGAAATGGTGGCGATACTTTATCTGCAATTGCATGATATTCGTTAGCTAAACCTAACAATTCAATGGCTTTGACTGCATTGGCACCAAAAGAAATCCCTGCCCCAATTTCAGAAAACTGAGGGGCAGATTCAAACATTTGGACATCTAAATGGGCGTGTTTACTTAAATTACTTGCTAAAGCCAGACCAGCAATACCACCACCGACCACGGCAATTCGAATATGTGTATTCATGTGTTTATTCCTTAAACATCATTATCATTTTCACATATTCATTTTTGAGAAGTTGGCTTATAAAGTCCAATTAGTATTTTTTTTGTTCAATTATTTAAAAATTAAATAATAGCCATTTGGGCGAGCCTCTATAAAGTCTAAAGGTCGCCCATGCTAATAAATGATTGTTAAAACACTTTATGGTGTGCCTGGCGGGGTTCCAATAGCATATTTCATTGGAGCTTCATAAGTTGTCTCTGCAACTGGCGAAACACGCCAAATCGTATTGCCCACATCATCTGCAACTAACACAGCACCTGAGAAATCAATTGCTACACCCACAGGGCGACCATACGCTTTGCCTTTATCGCTGAGGAATCCAGTCAAAATATCTTGCGGTGGACCAGAAGGTTGACCACTTCTAAATGGTACAAAAATGACTTTATAACCACTGTGAGGCTTACGGTTCCAAGAACCATGCTGACCGATCAATGCACCGCCTCTAAATTGCGGCATGAGTTCGGCTGCATAAAATGTGAGGCCTAAAGAAGCCGTATGGTTGCCTAGTGCATAGTCTGGTTTAATTGCACGGGCAACCATTGCTGGATTTTGTGGTTTAACTCGTACATCAACATGTTGACCATAGTAGCTGTAAGGCCAGCCATAAAAAGCGCCATCTTGAACTGACGTCATATAATCGGGTACTAGGTCACTCCCAATTTCATCGCGCTCATTAACAACCGTCCAGAGTTTTCCACTTTGAGGTTGCCAAGCCATACCATTTGGATTACGTAGGCCCGTTGCAAATGGGCGTGACTGACCACTTGCGATGTCAAACTCCGTAATTTGTGCTCGGCCTTTTTCTTGATCTAATCCATTTTCAGCAACGTTACTGTTAGAACCGACGGTAATGTACAGCTTGGTACCAGCTGGGTTAGCAATCACATTTTTGGTCCAATGGTGATTTAAAGGGCCACCTGGTAAGTCCAATACTTTGGTTCCACTGGCTGTAATTTGAGTTTCACCTTGTTGATAAGGAAAACGCACCAATGCATCTGTATTGGCGATATATAAGTTATTACCGACCAATGCCATACCAAATGGAGAATTTAAGTTTTGAAGAAATACCGTTTTCTGGTCAGCGACACCATCCCCATTGGTATCACGAAGTAAGCTAATACGGTTTGCGCTTGGATGAGATGAGCCTGCACGTCTCATCACAAAAGACATAATTTTACCTTTAATTCCTTTGCTGTCTTCTGGTTTAGGCGGGGCATCCGTTTCAGCAACTAATACATCGCCATTTGGTAATACATAAAGCCAGCGTGGGTGTTCAAGTCCTTTGGCAAATGCTTTGACCTTTAAACCTTCTGCTGGTTTTGGCATTACCCCACTCGGCCAGCCTTCTGCTGGCGCTATATTAACGGTTGGTAATAGACTTGATTTAGGCTCAGGTAATTTTGGATCTGGCCCATAACTGTCGGTAATTGGATATTGAGAGGATGAAGCGCATCCAGCTAATGTAATTAAAACCGTAGTGCCCAAAATTGGCAGTAAAAAACGTGTCGTCATGGGTTATCTCCATTTATTTTTTGTCGTCATGGAAATAGCGTAATTTATGTTTGCAATTAAACAAGCAACTTTAATGGAGTCTTTTGTTTATGGCTTGAAAAAAACGTTCTTTATCTTTTGGTGAAATCATCACTGAAGTAATTTCTCCATTTTTCATATAATAAATTTTAAGTCGATCTAATGAGAGTGCTGGAGATGAAAGTGGATTATGAGTAGGCTCTATTTCGGTAATATCATCAATATTAATTTTCCATCGGAATACCAAGCTCTTAATCATTAAAGTGTTGTTTTCTACCATATAATAAGTATTAAAGATGGGGAGCCAAATAAGAAAAATGATTAAACTATAAATGACGAGATGTGGAAAATTTGAAGCTAAAGAATAATGATGATTTGCTTCATAAATTTTCATAAGGATATTGGCAGTGATAACAACAAATATTAATAAAAGCCACCAATCAATTTTTGATCTAAATTTCAAAAGTTATCCTCCACGTCTAAATATCATTTATAACGAGTCTTTCTATATATTTTTTTAATAAAATAATTGAACTAAAAATTAGCTTTAAATGTTAATGATACAAAATCTCGATCATCTATGGTGCTAAATTCATTAGAACCAAAAAAGTTATTATAGGCAATCTCTGTTGTATATTTTTGCTGATAAGTCATAGATAACGCTGCACTTATACTCATTTGCCCTTCTTGAAAGTTTTGGCTATATCCATAAACATCATGTCTAAAACTAAGACTTGGTGTAATCACTGTAGAGGGTAAAATATCTTGATAATTTAATGCGCCACGTAGTCGGTAACCAAATGACCATTCATTAAAAAAACCATTTTTACTACAAAAGCGTTCATTTAAATTGTCTATTTCTGCATTGGTAAGATGAGCTGTACCATACGGCGTACATTTAAATTCGCCTGTTTCAGGATTATAAGCCCCTGTTGAAA
>NZ_JZFB01000001.1:1345727-1349402 GCF_001188385.1 Acinetobacter sp. V2
ATTAGCAATATCTGCAATATGGTTTAAGGCAAACTCTGTAGACCATGTCATCGAATTTGCCCCCCAAATATTGAATATGCTGTCAGTTGCTCCAACCGAAAATTGTGTTACGGGTAAGCGTACATATCCTTGAATATATTGACCTAATTCAACAGTTTTCCCCGGCGGTGCAAATGGTGTTCCTTCCGATAGCACTTGAGCATAGACAATGTCTGTACCGTTTAGTTGTAAAGGTTGATTAGGTTTGTGGGTTAATTCACTAAAAACGGTTGTTGTTCCAACTTTCCCAGTCAAACTTAATCCAAACATTTTGATATTTTCAGGATAGATAGAAAAATAACTCGCGGTATTAAAATGTTCAGATCCCGATGCCGTTACAGCGGTTCCATCAAAGTTTGCATTACGGCTATGGTAGTTCGCATAGTAAATACCTAACTCAGCATTATTTAAACTTGGTAATGTCTGTTTTAAAGCAATGCCATATTGGCCATTGTCCTTTGCTTTTCTACTTTCTGCACGTGGAATATAGGTACGTAAACGAATTGCGGTATCTGATAATTTATCTCCACCTCCAGCAATTAGAACTGGACCTGCATTTTCGGGCACAAAGTCTGAAATCTCAAAGAAAGTTCCATTACCATCAACAACTGAAGGTCTAAATTTAAATTGATAGAACCCTTCTATTTTCAAATTTTTATTAATGCTTGTGTCGAATGAAAACATTTCGGTTGGAATGCTTCTTTCTTTTGCATCCCCACCCGGTCGGTTGATTGCAGCAAAATCAAATGCACTCAACGAATTTAAACCGTTTTGAAAAAACTGAGATTTCCCCCAATTTAAAGTTTGTTTGCCCAATTTTAAATTGATGTTTTTTCCACCACCCAGTTCAAAATCTTTCCATATATAGGCATTCCATAAATCGATACCTTTGAACTTTGCGAGCCTTGGCCACGCTGAATCATTAAACGGTTTAAAGTCTCCGTGTCCTGTCTCATAGGCATGGTCATACCAGTATTTAGTGCTAATGACCGCACCCTGCTGTTTTCCATTTAGCTTAACTTCAGTTATGCCTCTAATTATCTGTGAAATGGTATCATATTTACTAAAATTCATACGCCCATCATCACCATTCACATCAATGCTAGCGCCTTGTTTACCTATTTTGTTTGCGTCAGGCCGATAAAGTAATGAAACGGATGGGTCTTGTGTACTCCAACTGGTACCTAGACTTAATGTCGTCTTTGTCTCGAACTTCCAGTCTTTATCAATATCAAAATTGGCTGCATTTGCTTTAGACATAAATAAAATTAGGCTTAATGAAACACCTATTTTTTGAATATATAAAACGTGATTATTTCTTTGATTTAAATAGACGTAATGACCCATCATATTATCTCCTTATCAATATGATTTTTCTTATTTATTGCTTATTACTCAAAGCCATCCATTGGCTTTTAAATGGTTTACATAAGCAGGTATTTTTGCCCTAGGCTGGTTGTTCGACCTGATCTAACTGTTGAATGAATTGTTCAGCTAAAGGCCAATAGCCAAAGCCAGATGCAGGATTTAAATGTCCTACTTCACCTAAATTTACGAGTCGACTACCCCACTTTTCTGCCATTTCACTGACAGCCTCATAACGAGCTAAATGGTCATTGGTGCTTGCAACCAAAATGCTGGGAAAAGGTAGTGTTTGATTAGGTAAAGGACTCCATCCTTCTTGATGAAGTACAGTTGGGCTTGGATAATTTTCTGGCCAGCTTTCGTTTAAGTCAGGTGGAGCCACAAGTAGAGCTCCTTGAATTGGTCTTTGATATTTTGCAGCCCAGTATATTGTCATCAACACTCCTGCGCTGTGTGCAACCAAAATGACAGGCCCTTGTATTTGTTCTAGTTGTGCTTGTATTGCAGCAACTCTATTTTCACAATTGAGTTTGTTGGTTTGCACAGGTGGTACAGACCGAACCTTTGCTAGCTTTGTTTCTAAGATCGTTTGCCAATGCTCGGGAACATGATCGCGTAACCCTGGAATAATTAAAATTGTTGCTTTGGTTTGTATTTTTTCCATTTCGACGCCTGTGAATTTTGCCATCTAAGATGTATAAGAATTTTTATAAAACTCCATTCACAATAAAGGCTCATTTCAGTTAATGGTGTACATAAGGCGTCACGGACTTTTCATTTGACGACACATCTTTTTAAAATTTCGTAAATTAATTAAATTAGTTTTTGTAATTACAAATGAATTAAAAGAATAACTTTAAAATTGAATCGACATCACGATGAGGCGCTTAAATAAAAGCTTTTGTAATGCAGATATTTTAGTTATAACTAGATATGAGCTGTAAGGAATATGGCTGATTAAGAACAGGAGATAATAAAATGGTGCCTCTTGCGCATACCGCCTCTTTAAAAAATTATTTGGCAGTTGCTCAGCAATTAGATCTAAATCCCTACCATTTATTATCACGTGTTGGGCTTAGCCAAACTCAATTGAATGATCTTAAACAACGTATTCCTGTAGATAAAGCCATTACCTTGCTTGAAGACTCAGCCCAGATGAGTAATTGTGATGTTTTCGGTTTACATATGGCTGAACAACGTGAAATCGCGGATTTTGGTGAACTAAGCTTATTATTAAGTTACCAATATACTTTGAGAGAAGCGCTACAAACGATTGTTCGTTATAGGAATTTACTCAATAACTCACTTGAAATATATATAGAAGAAATTGATGATACGGTTGTTATTCGAGAAGAAGTTATAACCACAACTTGCGGATATAGTCGTCAAGCGACGGAACTTGCTTTAGGAATCACTCATCGTTTTTGTGCAGCGCTCATGATGCAAAAATGGCGCCCATTAAGTGTACACTTCACACATAACCCGCCTAGTGATTTAACTTTGCATCGGCGGATTTTTGGCTGTGCGCTCGAGTTCGGTAGTGACTTTAATGGCATTGTTTGTACGGCGGCCGAACTTGATACAACAAACCCTCAAGCAAATTTGGCTATGGCTAACCATGCGCAGCGTTATTTAGATATTTTGCAGAATAGTAATGAATCGACCATGATTTTTGATATTCGTAAAAGTATTTATCTTCTTTTGCCAATGGGTCGCGCTACGATTGATCAAGTCGCTCAAACACATGGTATTCACGTACGGACTTTACAGCGTCGATTAGAAGAAGCTCAAACGAGTTTTAGTGATTTAATGAATGAAGTACGCAAAGATCTCGTATTTCGTTATTTAAAAAATCTAAATTATTCACTTGCTCAAGTGTCTGATATTTTAGGTTACTCAATGCCGAGTTCTTTTACTCGTTGGTTCATTAGCCAATTTGGTATGTCACCAAATATGTGGCGTAGTCACAATAAAGCTCTGCTCAATTAACTCCTCTTTATTTGAAGCGAAATGAAGTCATTTAAAATATAAGGAAGCTGGAGAATTACTCCAAAACTTCCTTAAAAATCTAATTTTTAAAATTAAAACCACAAGCGCATAAGCCCAAGAACCAACACCACTAAAAAGATGCTTTCGCCGATCATTAAAAGAATCGGTTTAATGCCAACCGATGCTAATTCTTTTAACTGAGTTTTCATCCCTAAAGCACTTATTGCGATGACTAAAAACCAGCGTGATAAATCATTGATTCCATTTTGAACCATCGCTGGC
>NZ_JZFB01000001.1:1349444-1352239 GCF_001188385.1 Acinetobacter sp. V2
CAACGGCAAACCAAGGTAGCAATGGTGGCCGCTCTCCTGTTGAATCTGCACCTTGCATACGAGTAATCATAGCCGCACAAACAATTACTGGAAGCAACATTGCCACACGCATGAGTTTAACTACAGTCGCCGTATCACCTGTTTGGGTAGACATGCTATAACCAGCGCCCACCACTTGTGCCACATCGTGAATCGTAGCACCAAGAAACACACCAGCCGCTTGTGGCGATAACTCTAACCACTTCGCAATCATCGGGTAGACAATCATTGCAAAGGTTGAAAGTGCCGACACGCCAATCACGGTAAATAAAGTCGCTTTTTCTTTTTGCGGATGATTTGGAAAAGCAGCCGATAGTGCCAGTGCGGCTGAGGCACCACAGATTGCGGTTGATCCACCAGTTAACATGCCAAATAGTTTTTGGAAACCTAAAATTTTAGCGGCAATAACAGAAACGGCGATTGTGACAATAACCAGAGTAACGACTAACGCAACAGGTTGCCAACCTAGTGCGGTGATTTGACCCAAAGTAATACGCATTCCGAGTAACGCGATGCCCATCCTCAGCACACTACGTGCGGTGAACTCGATACCTGCCTTACATTTACTTTCAGCCGCTAAAAAATTCACACTCATGCCGAGCAATAGTGCAAATAGCATGACTGGCGCACCATAGTGCTCTGATAAAAAACAGGCAGCCGCAGCAACGACCGAACTGACCACAAAGCCTGGCGCTAATTCTCTTGTACGCTGGGAAAAATTTTTCAAAACTAAACTACTCATGATTTTCCCCACAACCCATTACAATAAATACCTTGTCCTCGATCACTTCTACAGGATAGGTTGCAACTTTGAGATGAGCAGAATTAACTAAACAGCCATTTGTTAAATCAAAGCGTAGACCATGGGCACAGCACTGAATCACTCGTCCTTCTAAACGTCCACTAAATAGCGATGCGCCCTGATGAGGACAGCTGTCATCGATTGCATAAAATTGAGCCGCAACGTTAAATAGTGCGAGAGTTTTATCTCCAACTTTAAAAAAAGCCCGCTCACCTGAATTCGGTATTTTCTCAAAAGGCACTTCAAATCGGTTGGTCATATCAACTCTCCTTGTGCCAGCATTGCCTCTTGCATCGCTTGATAAAGTACATCTGCTGATTGCGCACCCACCAAGGCAGAAGCCCGATTAAAAATAAAATAAGGCACGCCATTACCTCCTGTACTTGCAGAGATAAAATCTTGATGATCTTGAATAAGTAAATCTTTGATAAGCTCAGGTAAGAAGCCACAACGTTTCGCAATTTTGTATAAAGTGGTGGTATTTCCGATGTCTAAACCATCATAAAAATAGGCAGCAAAGAGTTGTTCTAACAACCCATTGCACTGCTCAGGAGTACCTATTTTCAAAGCTTTATCAAATAAGCGATGAGCTTTGGCCGTATTTGGCATCCGTTTAATTTGCTCAAAATCGATCTTAAGCCCAACTTTATTTGCAGCTTTATTGACTTGTTCTTGTCTCATACGAACTGCTGTCAAGCTACCTAACCGTTTCAAATAAAACGTTTGAAACGGTACACCTTCAACAGCTAAATCAGGTATGAGCTGAACACCTCGCCAATGCACAACAACTTTAACTCTGGGGTGAAGCTGATAAAATCTATTTATAGCAATCAGTAACTGACGTTTTCCGATCAAACACCAAGGACAAATAAAGTCAAAAAATACATCAATATGTAATTGCCGAATCATCATTTGTTATTCATCCCACATTTTTGTATTTGGTTACCTGAATGATTTTTAAGCTCATTTATTCCTTGCTGCTCAAAGCGTGCGATATCTTTGTGATAATGGCGTTTGGCATAAAAAAATACGGCTGCTGCTGCAATACTGACCAATGGCATGAATTGAAATGCACTATGTAAACCAATCACATCAGATACTTTGCCAACGACTAAAGGACCAAGCGCTAAACCAAGAAAATTGTTAGCTAAGGTGAGTGTTGCAAATGCAGAGCCATGAACTGAGTTATGTGTGAGATTGGCCACCATGGCACTAGATGGCCCATTGGTTCCTAGGGCAATAAACATTCCGAGGCAGATGAGAAGTAACTGGTTACGTCCCGCAGGCACAGCAAAAGCAATGAATAAAAGAACACAACCGAGCAAGCAGTATGTAATCGCTAAACTGACCTTACGATCTGGACAGTTACGGCCCAAATAATCACACAACATGCCGCATAGAATTGTGCCTACTGCACTACATAGCAAAATGACCGCTGCCATCACACCTGCCTTATCGGTACTCATGCCGTAATAGCGATTGAGATAACTCGGCATCCAGACAATCACTGTGCCACCAACAAATAATTGCAGACCACTACCAATGTAAGTGGCAATGACTGAACGACTTGAATATAAAGTCTTTAAAGGGCTTTTAATGTGCTGGGTTTTACTACGAATTTTATTTTGAGGTGCTGCGTTTATTCTGTTTTCTTTCACTAAAATTGGATATAGAAAAGCCAAAATGAGACCAAATAAAGCAATGCCTCCAAAAGCCCAACGCCAACCGAAATGCTGTGCGAGTACACCACCTAAAGCCACTCCCAAAAACGAGCCAAATACGCCACCCGCCATAAAAGCACTGGCGAGTGTTGCACGCATTTCCCTTGGAAAAACAGCCACAACCACCGCGATTCCCACGCTGCCATAAGCAGCTTCACCCACACCAACCATAAAACGAGCAATAAACATTTGCTCATAATTTTCAGCCAGTGCGCATCCTAGAGTCGCCAAAC
>NZ_JZFB01000001.1:1352284-1361800 GCF_001188385.1 Acinetobacter sp. V2
AAAACGGTCTGCCATTAAAGACAACGGCAGAGTCAATAAACCCACCATTAACGCCACAATGCCACTGAGCAAACCTAATTGGCTATCGCTGAGCAACCACTCATTTTTAAGTAAAGGAAAGACTGCGTTTAAGACTTGCCTTGACATGTAATCTGAAATGAGCAAACCAAATGTCAAAGCAAAAACAAGCCATGCATAACGACGAGGTATATTGATTGACGTATCAACATCGCTCATCTGATCTGAATACTGATGTGCATTCATACGACCTCCTTGTATTTTTTATAATTTCTATTTAGCTAGTGCAGCAACGCACTTTAAAAAACAAAGCGAATAAGCTGCACTACATTTGAGGTCTACATTCCGTTAGACCTTGTCACATTAGTTACGCTGCGGAACACCCTTTTGCCCTGCTTTACGGTTGGGTGCCATACCATTTGCGATTAGAGTTTCTTCAATACTGTTGTATTGCACCCCAATACGATAAATTTCACGGGCTTCTTTTCCTGAGGCAATTTCACGGCCTAGTTCATGGGCAATCCGAACGGTTTGCTTAATTTGCTCTACAGATGAAAAACGGCGTCCATGATGATCAATGATCGTGTCTTCGTTACCCACACGGGCATGTAAACCCATTGCCATCGACATCGTATTAAAAGGCAATACATTTTTAAGCAGAGATTCTGATGTCAAAGTACATCCATCAGGTACGCGATGAATAAAATTAAAGAAATTAAATGGATTTGGACCATCAAAACCACCGCCGATTCCAATCCAAGTTAAGTTTAACGGCCCCATGTACAACCCTTTACGCACCATACGTTCTAGGGTTTCAAGACCATGCATACCGGTTAACTGAAAGTGCGGTTGAATATTGTTTTTGCATAAACGTTTAATATGTTCAGTTACCCATGCAGGCCCTGCTGGCACAGTCATCTCTGCATATGCTGCTTGAGTCGCAGGATGTGCCAATGATGTCCCTTCTAAATATTCAGGATAGAGCAATTCCATAATATTCATTTGTGTAGTGTTAATTGCCACCGTGACCTGATCGGGCTTTGGAGTGAGTTCAGCCAACATATGTCGGGTGTCATCACTTAGCCATAAAGCCGCTTCACCTTCACTCTCTGGTGCAAATGAAATCGAACCGCCCACCTGAATAATCATGTCAGGCACAGCTTCACGAACACCTGCAATAAGCTCATTAAATTTTGACAAGCGTTTAGAGCCTTTCCCATCAAGCTCACGGACATGTAAATGCAACACCGTCGCGCCTGCTTCATAGCACTCAACCGCTTTTTGTATTTGCTCATCCATGGTCACTGGAATATCTTCGGGAAAGTCTTCCGGCATCCATTCGGGGCCATATGGCGCAACCGTGATTACCACTTTTTCCATATTTTCTGGGTGCAATGAGTCGTCAAAGAATTGCATGTGCATCTCCTCATATATTTTTAGAATTTTCAATTAGATAAAATTATTAACCTATAGATTTAATAGGTTGCGTCACCAATAATGCCGGCCCGCTCCATTTTTCGGTGGCAAGGTGGATAATCCATGACTGCGTAATGTTGTGTGCTGCGGTTATCCCAGATGGCAATGCTGTTAGGCTTCCAGCGCCAACGCACTTGAAACTCTGGAATATAAGCTTGAGAAATTAAGTAACGCAGTAGTTCAGCTGCTCCCGGATTGGCATCTTGTCCAAATCTGACTCGGTCTTTGGTGTGATAGTTACTGAAGTGGGTTGTGAACGCGTTGACGTATAAAATTTTCTCGCCCGTTTCTGGATGAGTACGTACCACGGGGTGCTCCGCATCGGGAAACTTTGCTTTTAAGTCCAAGCGTTTTTCAAGCGGCATAGCCGCACCAAAACTCGCTTCTATGCTGTGGTAGGCACGTAAGTCTGCAATCTTATCCTTAATATCATTGGGTAACGACTCATAGGCCATCACCATGTTAGTCCACATGGTATCGCCGCCTACAGGTGGGCATTCAACACAGTGCAACACGCATCCCATCGGTGGAACCTTGCGCCAGCTTGCATCACTGTGCCAAGCATTTTCATAACGATCGACAGGACTTTCCGGATGTTTATAAATCTGCACCAAACCCGGATGATCAGGATGGCTGCCTACCGCAGGATGATCTTCGAGCTGTCCAAATTTTTCAGCAAATGCGACATGATCCTGACGGGTTAAATGCTGATCTCGTAGAAACAACACACGATGTTTAAGTAATTGTGTGCGAATTTCAGCAAATAATCCATCATCATAAATCGCATCAGCAAGTTTGATGCCACTGAGCTCTGCACCAATATTGCAAGTTAACTGTTCAATTTGCATAAGAAATCCCTTCAAATTACAAAGATTGATGAACCTATTGTTTTACGTGCTTCCAAATCACGATGAGCTTGCACGGCATCCTTTAGCTCATAGCGCTGATTAATTTCAATTTTGATTCGTCCATGTCGAACATGATCAAATAATTCATTTGCCAGTTCTTTCTTCTCGGCAGGATCTGCAATGTAATCTGCCAAAGCTGGACGTGTGACAAACAATGATCCTTTCACGGCGAGTAATACTGGGTCAAAAGCAGGGATTGGACCAGACGCTGTTCCTACGCAAACTAACAAACCACGGCGTTTGAGAGAGTCTAATGAACTCATGAAAGTCGCTTGACCGACACTATCGAAAACGACATTTACACCAACGCCGCCTGTTAACTCACGTACGCGTTCGGCAACATTTTCATGGCTGTAGTTAATGACATGATCACAACCATGAGCTCGCGCTACGGCAGCTTTTTCTTCTGAAGATGTGGTACCAATAACAGTCAAGCCAAGTAATTTAGCCCATTGAGAAACGATCAGCCCAACACCACCAGCGGCGGCATGTAATAAAATTGAATCGCCCGCTTTAAAGTCATAAATGCGGCGCATCAGATAAGCAGCGGTCAGCCCTCTCATGGTCATGGCTGCCGCTGTTTCACAAGAAATTTCTTCGGGTAATTTAATTAAAGCATTTGCTGGAATTAGACGGTGGGTACTATATGCACCTAAGGTATTTAAAAAACCTGTATAAGTAACTCGATCACCGACTTTAAGCTGAGTGACTCCTTCGCCTAAAGCTTCAACGACACCTGAAGCTTCGACGCCCATGCCATTAGGCATTGAAATTTGATAGGTTCCATTACGAAAATATGTATCGGCATAATTTAGGCCGACTGCCACATGACGTAGGCGTACTTCTCCAGCTTTTGGATCTCCTACTTCTACATCTTCATAGCGCATTACTTCTGGCGTTCCTGTTCCATAGAAACGTATAGCTTTCGTCAACGTCATGTCCTATTCCATATTTTGGTTTTTTATTGAGTGCCTATAAAAGCAATAACCAAAATTACAACAGTTAGGATAGGGGCCACTTTACATTTCACGACACAAGCTTAACGTTTAATGACAAAGGATATTCCAAATATTGCTAAAGAATACTCCCAGCAATTGCAGCAGACTTATGTAGATTGGCGCTATTCGAGTTTTTATTTTCGTTTAAGCTAAAACTGACTGCCTCTTTTGCATGAATGGTGGTGGTATCAAATAAAGGAACCGAGAATTTAAGCTCACCAATCAACATACAAATTTCAGTACAACCCAAGATAACGCCTTGGGCGCCTTCAGCTATAAGCCTCTCTATAATAGCGATGTACTGTTGCTGAGAATCTGGGTTGATCACACCTAAACAAAGTTCTTCATAAATGATGCTATGAACTATCTTTCTATCGGCTTCATTGGGAATAATTACTTCAATTCCATAATCCTGCAATCGAGCTTTATAAAAATCTTGCTCCATTGTAAAAGCTGTTCCTAACAGTGCAACTTTACCAATGTTTTGACTCAAAATTTCTTTTGCAGTTGCGTCAGCGATGTGTAAAAACGGAATCGAAATTGAATCTTCAATCTGTGTAGCAATTTTATGCATGGTGTTAGTACACACCAAAATACAATCTGCCCCTGCTTTTTCTAAATTTTGTGCTTGCTCAGCTAAATATGCGCCAGCTTCTTGCCATAAACCCTTCGCTTGCAAGGCTGCTATTTCTTCAAAATCGACACTATTAATAATGACCTTAGCAGAGTGTAATTTTCCTAATTTACGATGAACCATTTTATTAATTTGTTGATAATAAAGTGCTGTAGATTCCCAACTCATTCCACCTAATAAGCCGATTGTTTTCATTATTGAATCCTTCTATTTATTCAAAACTTATCTATATCTCTTATGGGTAAAGCACAGCTAGAATAAAATTGCTTTTTTTGATACTTAAAACTTTAAATGAAGTTAAAATATTTTGAGTAAATTTATACTTGATAGAAAAGATATGAATATTGATATATTTAATGATAATTATGAACACATTGGGATTATTGATAAAAAATTAGCCCACCAATTAGGTCTATGGCATAGGGTGTTTACTTGTCTTGTATACAACCCATCAACTCAATATGTTTATTTTCAGCTTAAAAATTCTGATAACTATACTTTTGATAGAAAAAATTTTCTTGATATTTCTGTTGGTGGACATTACGAAGCAGGTGAAACCATTGAACAAGGAATAAGAGAGTGTGAGGAAGAGTTAGGAATTAAAATAGAATTCAATCAACTTATCCCTATAGGAATTCGACAGACTGCTTGCCATATTGCAGAAAATTATATTGCAAATGAATTTCAACATATCTTCTTACTCCCTTTAAATATTAAATTATCTGAGCTAAAACCAAAAGATAATGAGGTAGTAGGATTTGTAGAAGTTCAAATATATGATTGTATTGATTTACTTCAACATAAAGTTAATACAATACAAATAAAACAGAGTATTAAAATCAAAGAAGACTTATGGGAAATAAGTAGCGGAACCATTACATTAAAAGACTTTCCTCCAAATTATTTAGCTATTGATAAAATAATAGAGAGACTGCTCATCGCAGCTACGAGACAAATTTCTGGCGAAAATAGAGACAATATTTATTGGTGAGTTAAGAGTCAATTTAAGGGAAATTTATTCATGCTTATATATTTTATAGGTCCGGGAGGTGCGGGAAAAACAACACTAGCCAAGCAGTTTTCTAAAGATTTTAATGCTATCTGCTATGATTTAGATGAACACTTTATGTTTAAAATAGGAAATATTTCTCAATTTATAAACACATATGGGTATGAAGAATATGCAATTCAAAATATTGAGTTGTATCAGAATTTAGTAAAAAATATAGACAATAATTTAATCAATATTATTGTGTGTTCATCAGGGTTCATGACTTATCCAAATGAACTCATAACTAATTACCGCGAAATAAAGACTCACATTGAAGATCATTATTTAACGTTTTTGGTCTTACCTTCTTTCGAGTTAGAAATTTGTGTAAAGGAAATTGTAAATAGACAGCTACAACGCAAGTATTTAAACGGATCCGCCACAAGTGAAGAACATAAAATTAGAAATCGCTTCCCTTTATATATAAATTTAAAGTGCCAAAAAATCTTAAATAATGAAGCACCTTCAAAAATAGCATTCAAGCTATATAAACAAATTTTTTAATGAGAACTTTATGTTAGAGACAGAACGTTTAATTCTACGGCCATTTCTTGAAGTAAACTTATCTATTCTAGAAAACAAAGCTTAGCTTAACACCAAATCATAAAACATAAGAATTCACGCAAACTTCACGACCAGCTCTTTAATTTAATCTTATAAAGTTGGCTCGGATATAAATATGAAAATTATAACTACAGCCCTAGGGCTGATTGCCTTGGCAGGTTTAACAGCGTGTAAAAGTATGCCTAGCTACTCAGGCGACTACGGTAAAGCCGAACAAAAAATTACTGGAATAGAATTAAATGACCAACAAGCGCTAGATATTGGCAATCGTTTTGTTGCCGCATTTAATACACTTGGCACCCCTTCTTTTGTGAATAACGCGAGTCATCTTTACGCTGATCAACTTTATATCAACGATACACTCTCGCAGTTCTCTCAGAAAAAAGATCTGATTAAGCATTTTGAAGGCATGAATGCCCGAGTGAGTAATGTCACTGTAAAACTCATTAGTGCAACTCATCACCAAGATACAGCCTACATTCATTGGTACATGACCTATGACTTTAAAATGCTAGGCCGCTCAAAAACCATGGCTTCTTATGGAATTAGTCAAATTAAGATTAATGAGCAACAAAAAATTATTTTCCAGCAAGATTATTGGGATCCGGCAAATGGCCTTTACCGTTCTTTACCAATATTTGGAGGAGTATATAAATGGGTATTACCGTTCAAAAAAGTCGAATCTTGATATTTCTGGGAATCTTAATCGTATCTCAAGCGAATGCGGCTGAACTAAAAAAATGCAGTTCAGCTCCTTTAATGGTGACGAGCAAAAAGGTGGGAAATGTCAGTTACTTTGCTGAAGATTGCTTAAAAAATTGGCAAAGCCAAAGTATCAAAATGGAGTTTAGCTATAACCGCGATATTCCCGAGTGGGCATTTAAACGCGCAGCAACCCACTTTTTGAAGAAAAATGTTAACGGCTTTGATGCAAAATCCCCCCTTAATCATATTAATGAACTATATCGACCAATTAAGAGTGGAGATCTTTACAGTCTCTACTACCAACATGAAACTCAAAAACTAGAACTAAAATTAAACCAGAAGCTGATCGGTTCTTTAAATAATCCGAATGCAAATCAATATTTTAAAATCTGGTTTGGTAGCGAACCGTTTAATGCTAAATTAAAACAACAACTATTAAATTAATGGCTTAATAAAATCTCATGGGTAATCACTTTATCCTCATGGTTGAGGACCATTTTGAACTCGCAGCAACGGTCTGCGAATTTCTTGAAGTACATGGTTATGTGGTCGATCATGCACGTAATTTAGATGCTGCAAGGACTTTTCTTAAATCTCAGCATTATCACCTTTTACTGCTCGACATAAATTTGCCCGATGGCTCGGGTTATGACCTATGCAACTGGCTACGCACCGAACAAGGTGTTGATATTCCAGTCCTTATGCTGACAGCAAGAGATACTTTAGATGACAAACTTAAAGGCTTTACTGCTGGCACAGATGATTATTTGGTAAAACCTTTTGATTTTAACGAACTAGTGATGCGGATTCGTGCATTAATAAAAAGAGCAGCTGGTGAAGTTACTCATCATAAAATTCAGATTCACGACTTAATTCTTGATAGTGCAACTCAAACCGTGGTTCGTGCCGGAAATAATATTGAGTTACCCCCTATTCAATTTAAACTCTTAAAAATTTTGATGCGTCAGTCTCCAAAAGTGGTGACTAAACAAGAACTGATGATGGAGCTATGGGGCGACGAAGAACCTGAAAGTGATGCATTACGCAGTCACATCTATAACTTAAGAAAAATGGTTGATAAACCTTTTGACCCTAAACTATTACACACAGTAGCAGGTGTCGGTTTAAAAATTGCTTTAGACAGTTCAGTAAGTTAACTCAAATAGACCACAACAATTAAGCCCGTGGTCGGCTCCAAATCGAGTTCAGGATGAGTGGTTAAATAATATTGTCGATCAAACAACTCGACTCGCCATCCTAATTGTTTACAAAGCTTTTGTACCAATTGCAAACCAATTCCATGGCCTTTAGCCTTTAAAGAGAGTTGTGAGTCGCTAAGCTCTTGTACTTTCACATCGTTAGGTAAAGAAATTCCAATTCCATTATCTGCAATAATTAGGCTGTTTTTTTGTTGAATGATGTCGATTTTTGAGCCTTGAGAATAGTTCAGCGCATTACGTAAAATATTGCTTAACACCATTTGTGTCATAGAGGGATATAACCAACGCGGCTGTTCAGAAAGATCGGGTTGAATATGAATATGTATGCCCTTACTCTCGCTGACCGCATCTAAACTTTCGACTAAATCCCTCACAATTCTGGATAAAAAATTCTTTTCTGATGGTAAGCTTTTTACTGTATTACGTGCGATTGCCAGTAAGGTATCGACTAATAACTGCATATCTTCAATTGTATTATGAAGTCGAACTAGGGCTTTATCTTCTCCATACTTCGCCTGACAAAGTTGCACATTACCCTTTAAGATTGTGAGTGGAGTACGTAACTCATGACTCACATCTCCCGTAAATTCTCTTTCACGTCGAATAAAATCGCTTAAAACCTGATGATATTTTTCCAAAGCTTGTTTGAGATATTCTGCTTCCATATTGCCATTGGTATTAATATCTTTAAAAGGAGAAGCTTGGGTGTCTTGATGTGCCCAATCAATATTTTCTAAAGCATTCGCTAAACGCGTAATTGGGGAAAAATAGCGTCTTGCTCTTCGGTTTGACCACCATAAAAAACTATATAAAACAGATAAACTGAACATGAGTGGAGCAAGTCCAAATAACCAGATCAGCTTATTGACATTACTTTCGCCAAATACCAATAGAACATGCTGACCGTTATGCTCACCATAGACCGTCATGCGTTCTTTACCATCAACAAATACTCGGTGCACGCCACTTTCTAAACGCATGTCTTTAAAAGGTTGAGGTGCGACCTGTGTATTCCACCGATATCCATATAAATTTTTGGTATCAGGTAAATCTGCATTTGGATTACGTTCGATGCGTAACCAGTAATGTTCCATTTCCTGCTCTAAAGCAGTTTTAAGTAAAGAGCCTTTAATCACCCAAGCACTACAAGCCAACCCGACCACGATCGATAATGCAATCAGACCAATCTGCAACCAGTAATATCGATTGAACATTTGGGCTAATGGATGACTCGCTTTGCCATCGTTTCGAGTTTTTATCATATCTTTATCGCCGGGATAGGCTGTAGAAATTACAATGCTCTCTTTTTAAATAAAAAGTGACCAATGATCCATTCTTGTCCTTGCTCAAAACCGAATAGCTCAGCACAAGCCATGAAGAAAATACGCCAGCGTTGCCACCAAATATTGGCATCTTTTCCATAGATTTTTTTAAACAGTGGTTTCAGTTCGACTTCTTGGTTATCCATATTATCAAGCCAAGCATTTGCCGTTCTCATATAGTGCTCACCCGACCACTGCCACTGTTGAGCCAACTCTAAATGCTCTTGAAAATGCAAAAAAGTGGAAGTCGATGGCATTAAACCGCCCGTAAAGAAATACTTGGACATCCAATCATAATCTGATTTCACTTCAAAAGGATAATGTAAAAAGCGATGGCAAAAAATATGACACCAGAGTAAACCATCTGCTTTTAACCAGCCCTGAATTTTTTCAAAAAGACGTTGGTAATTACGGACGTGTTCAAACATTTCAACCGACACAACACGATCAAACTGCGCTTGGTCTAATTCAAGTACATTTACATCACAGGTGAGCACTTCAACATTGGTTAAACCTCTCAACTCTGCTTGCCCGAGAATATACTTTTTCTGAGTTGCAGAATTTGAAACAGCTGTAATCTGTGAGCGTGGATAGTTTTCTGCCATCCACAAAGTTAAAGA
>NZ_JZFB01000001.1:1361842-1367206 GCF_001188385.1 Acinetobacter sp. V2
TTAAGTTGTGCACGTTCACAATAGAGCTGAAGTGCGAGCTCCTCTGCCTGATCTAAAGTTGTTGTTTTAGTCGGAAAATAACACGCACTATATTTGAGTCTTTTTCCAAGCACCGCCTGAAAAAACTCGGTCGGCAATTCATAGTGCTGCTCGTTTGCCTTATCCGTTTCAACGGCGATTTCACTCCGTTTTAACATATTAAGCACATCCATGTATCGCTGCACCCCTTGTTCAGGGTCATAACGACCCTCTTGAATTAAGCGTTTTTTGCTTAAAGCACGGATTGCAGCTCGAATTGCATGATCTGGAAGTACACCACTTTCAACAATTCTCAAAGACTGATGAACAATAAAATCCATATGCGCACCTATTTTTTGGGTTTTCGCGGAATAAACATTGATGTTTTTTGCTGATAATCACGATAATTTTGACCGCGACTTTTAATTGCTTGTTTTTCACTAAATGGAATACCCGTGACGTAATATAAAAACAGCCACATCAGTAACGGATAAATCCACAATAAATATTGGCCTGCCGCTAAACCAATGATTGGATAGGCAAACCAATGTAACCATTCAAAAAAATAATTTGGGTGACGTGAATAACGCCATAAGCCCTGATCCATGGTTTTGCCATGATGATCTGGATTTAATTTAAACCGATATAATTGCTGATCAGCGAGCTGCTCTCCAATAAAGGCAATCGCCATGATGACGGCCGCAATCACTAAAGTGACTTTATATCCACTACTCCATTCAGTTGCTTCTACATTGAGTAGCGTCCACATTGGTAAGAAGAACAAAAGCACTAAAAGTGTTTGGAAGATAAAAAATAAGAAGAAGCCAAAATGCTGAAACTTTCCCATGGCTTGACGCATGCTCGCGTAACGGCCATCTTCTTTTTGTTCAGATTGATAACGTCTTAACAGATGCCAAAATAATCTTAGAAACCATAAGCCGCTAAAAATACCGATAAAAAATCGTACTTCAACAGGAGCAACTGAAATGAGTAAAGAAGACACAATAATGTTTACTGCCAGACAGAAACTCCATGCAGCATCTACAATTCCAGCTCGACCATTTAGAGTGGCAAGTAGCCAGCTCAGTAACATGATCATTAAATCTAGAATCAGTAAATTCAAAAACATCAGCAGTCTCCCTACTTGAGCTGTTTGAGTTAGTAACTAGCACTCTCAAACAACAAGTGAACATTGCTTATCACGCCTTCTTTAAAACCACCTTCGCAATAACATAAATAGAAATCCCACATGCGAATGAAGTTTTCATCGAAACCCAGAGCCAATACTTCTTCTCGTGCTGCTAAAAACCGTGCTCGCCAGTGATGAATTGTTTGTGCATAACTTAAACCGATATCATTTAAATGCTTTAGCCTTAAACCACTTTCAGAGGCGGTTTGAGTCAATACACTTATGCTAGGGATAAAGCTACCAGGGAAAATATAGCGCTTAATATAATCAACTGTATTTAATGCTTTTTTATATCGAAAATCTTCAATGGTAATGGCTTGAATAAATGCCAAACCTTTTGGTTTTAATAGCGCTTTACACTGATCAAAGTATGTCGATAAATATTGCGCACCAACGGCCTCAACCATTTCAATTGAAACCAGCTTATCGAACTTGCCTTCCAGCAAGCGGTAATCTTTGAGTTGCACATCAATTCGATGTGCTAAGCCTGCGTCATTTACACGAGTAATCGCTTCATCGTATTGGGCTTGTGAAATGGTAATGGTGGTCACTCTACAGCCGTAATGTTGAGCCGCATAAATAGCAAAACCGCCCCAACCACTTCCGATTTCAACTAAATGATCCATTGGTTTTAAATCTAACTTTTTACAGATCAGCTCTTTCTTAAAATCAGATGCGTCTTCGAGTGTCATATTTTCATTTTCAAAAAATGCACTCGAATACATTAAAGATGGATCTAGAAATAATTTAAAAAAGTCATTGCTTAAGTCGTAATGCTCGGCAATATTTTTACGGCTACCGCTTAAAGAATTCTTTCTATTTTTATACCAAGCTTTAAGAAAAAGCTGGCTCGCCTGTGCAATAACATTCTGGTTGAACTGGTCCAATACATCTCGATTACGTGCCAAGATCTGAACCAACTCTACAAGTTGCTCGCTGCTCCAGTCACCACGGATATAGCCTTCCGCTGCCCCTAAAACCCCATTTTTTAAAATCAGATCCATCAATAGAGGATTGCGGACTTCAATCACAGCATGTAAGTCTGAAACCTCACCAACCGTACCACTCCACGCGCCCTGAAAAGTAATCTGTCCATGACGTAGTTTAAGAAGACTCTTGAGCAGTAACGGTAGTGAGTCATCTTCACCATAAAGAAATGTTTTTATCATGTCTTATCTACCTTTATCTTTTTAGGGTGGCGATAAAATGGAACTTTTTTTCGCCACAACTTAAATGCCTCTAAATATATTGAAAACAGCATTTTAAAAGGCGCTAGGCTGTTATTAAGAGCATATCTATATTGCTGTGAAGGAAATGTGATGGGCACAAGTTCAAAGCGCATAGTGGCATCAAAGAGTTGTTTTTGTTCTTCAAAAAGCTGCATGTGAATGACATTTTGCTGATCTGAAAAACTAAATCGCCAGTGATAAGTCAACTGCATGGGCATGAATGGCGAAACATGAAATGATTTTTCAAAATGAAAATCAAAACTCTGATAATCACCCATATTTCTTTGTTGTTTTGAGCAGTCATGTATATAAACTTTTCGTTCATTCCACGGGGTATTGATAATTTCACTGACAATAAATACGGGTTTTCCAGTTTTATTTAAAACAAAATAAAATACGACCGAATTAAACCTAAAACCCAAACAACGAGGCAAAGCCAAGACTCTGATTTGCCAGTCTGGCCGAAGATGTGAGTTGTTATTTTGCATTATCGCTTTCTCGACTCTATCCCTTATAGAACCGCGATACATATTTAAAAAATCTTTTTCAGATAGTGTTAGTACATTCCAATGATCAGTCGACCAAAGTGAACAATCTTTTGTAATATCATCTAATTGATCTGGATCGAACCATAAATAATTTAAGGTCGATGTAAACTCATGCGGTTTCGGGCTATAGCGTCTATGACGAATAAGTGCAGGAGCGATAGCAAGTTTATTTAATAACATTTGAAAGCTCCTTACCTATTTTTATAACGCTAAGAGTTGCTCTACAACACGTGCCGCACTGCGGGCTCCATCTTCATGAAAGCCCCAGCCCCAATACGCTCCACAAAACGCAGTCCGATTTTGCCCATTAATTTCGTGCCAACGAGATTGAGCTTGAATCGCTTTTGCATCAAACACAGGATGACGATATTTACGCTCAACCAAGATGTCTTCAGCTTTAATTTTCATATTCGGATTTAACGTAGAAAAAATCTGAGTAGCGCAGGATAAGTTCTGCAAATTATTCATCCAGTAGGTAAAACCATAATGTATGTCGGATACTTCGTTTTGAACTTGAGATGCATGAGTTACATGTACATGCCAGCTTGCCCACTGCAAACGGCTTTTAGGCATAATTGAAAGATCACGGTGAACCACCATTCGATTATCTTGATAACCAAATTGACTTAATATTTCCTGTTCAAGTTCTGACGCATCTTTAATTAAACTTAGGCTATCGTCAGCGTGGCTTGCAAAAATCACCCAGTCGTATTGGGCTTGCCCTTCAACGGTTTCAATCAAAACTGTTTCTGGTGAACGGTTCACAGCTTTTACTTCTGCAAACTTCCACTCAATGGATGGGCAATTCTTTTGAATAGCACGAATGTAACTTGCTGAACCGTGTTTAACCGTTTGCCATTTCGGCCGCTCTTTTAGCTGTAACATGCGGTGATGCTGAAAAAAGCTCACCACAAATCGATATGGAATTTGGCCTACCTGCTCAACGGGTGCCGACCATAAGGCACCGCACATCGGATAAAGATGTTCATAACGAAACTCATGACTATATTTGTGAAGGTCTAAATACTCTTCAATCGATAAATTAGGATCAATATCTGTAACATCTATATCTTTATTGTCATCATAAAAACGAAGCAAATCTGAGAGCATTTGCAGAAATTTTCGGTTTAAAAAGTTCTGCGGACGGGCAAAGAGCGACCATTTTTTTGAAGGATTATATTGAAGTCCACTGACCAGATTATTCACCGAAAAACTCATATCGCTGCTTTGAGTTTCTACGCCTAATTTTTTAAGCATGTCAGTAAATAACGGATAGTTATAGTCGTTAAACACGATAAAACCACTATCTACCGCGACTTTAGCATCTTCTATCTCTAGCTCGTGAGTGTCAGTATGACCACCAAAATAGTTATTTTTTTCATACACAGTGACTTGATGTTGTTCTGACAATCTCCAAGCTGCGTAAAGTCCAGATATACCTGAACCAATAATGGCAATTTTCATAACACTTCACCGTTTTCAATTTTCTCTATCGATAAGTCTTTAATTTTTTTATATTGGTAAACCTTGTCTGGTACGGGCTTTAGCCCCCATACCAAACCAAATAAAGACATCAGTTTGAGCACATAAAAGGTGATATCAATCTGCCACCAATAAAAACCTTGACGCACACTGCCTGCGTAAAAGTGATGGTTGTTATGCCATCCCTCGCCCAAGGTAATTAAAGAAAGTAGGAAGTTATTACGACTATCATCTGGAGTATTAAACTCACGTGAGCCATAACGATGAGCAAGTGAATTAATACATAAGGTTGCATGCGTTAATAGAACTGTGGAAATCACGAAACCCCACACCAAAAGCTGTAAACCATTGGTACCCAAATCAGGAAAATGTTGTGCAAGCCATGAACCTAGGCCATAAATTGCTAAGGCCGTCAAAATCACAATAGGCAAACTAAATCGGTCTAGCCAAATCAGCTCTGGATATTTCAACCAGTCTTTAATGATTTTTTTTCGAGTGGCAAAATTCTGCTCATTTAAAAACCAGCCTACATGGGAATACCAAAAGCCTGCTTTCGCTGAATGCGGGTCCTGATCGGTGTCGGTAAAATGATGGTGATAACGGTGATGTGCTGCCCACCATAACGGCCCGCGCTGCGCACTCATCGTCCCGATCAGTACAAAAATAAATTGAACAATACGTGATGTCTGAAAAGTTTTATGCGAAAGATAGCGGTGAAAAAAAGCGGTAATTGCAAACATGCGAATAAAATAAAATCCCAGCATGAAGATCACAGCAAACCAAGACACCCCCACCCAAAACGCTGCTAAACAAGCGATATGTAATAAAATAAAAGGAATAATTCTTAACCATTGAATGTTCTTTTCAATGACATATTCGCTAGAAGTACCCACTTGCG
>NZ_JZFB01000001.1:1367246-1368898 GCF_001188385.1 Acinetobacter sp. V2
ATTTAGACATTGATTCTTCCTGATCTAAAGCATTTCTTTTGGTTCTAATTTAGAAAATGCGCAATGAATTTTATGTGAAGTTCACTCGATTACGAGATAAATATGAGCGTCTACGCATCCAGCACTTCGCTATTTAGACTGTGTGGTCTTAACGAGTTTAGAAACGTCGTAGCCATAGCTTTTTGCGGTTTTCAGATAAGACTGATATGTCGCCTCATCAATTTGAGGACTACGAGAAAGAATCCATAAATATTTCTGGCTTGGGCCACCCACTAAAGCGACCTGATAATTTGGGTCAACTCTTAAAACCCAGTAATCGCCTTTTGTAAAAGGAATCCATCTTAAGCCAGAGGGTAAAAAGCTCACCTTCAATTTACTGTTGCCTTCATTTTGCGAATAAGCAACACCTTCAGATGAGATCGTTTCTCCATTTTTATTCGTACAACTATTTAAAACACCAACAGTTTTGTCTGCGTTAATAGAATAGTTTGCAGTTGTATTGGCTACACAATTACGCTGAAAAAACATGGGTAAATGCGCAATTTCATACCACTTACCCGCGTATTTATTAATATCGATAGAATCAACAGCGACAGGTTTAGTAGTGGTGTCGGCAAAGGTGCTCAAAGGAAGCATTAAGCTAACCGCTGCAAGGCCGCTACTCATGACCAGTGACTTAAATAATAATTTCATGACTACCCTCTTCTATTTATTTCATGTGTTTAAACATACGTCAGAGGGCTGTGAACAAAGTGTGAATTTTAAAAATTAAGGAACATTAATAAGGATTTAATTGTATTTCTTTGCAGCATCTGCAACTGGAAAATCAAGCTCAAAGCACACACCCTCGACCGTGTTATAAACTCGATAAAGGCCATGATGTAGATCCATAATTGAAGCGACGATCGACAAACCTAATCCACCTGTCCGGTTCTCATCACTTCGGCTTGAGTGGCATTGGTAGAATCTTTCAAAAAGATGCTCAAGTTGATGTTCAGCAATTGAAATACCTCCCGTTACCACAGTCAGGCTCACCCATTGCCTATGTTCAATCATTTTATGTTTAGTTGCGATATAAATAGTCCGCTTGTCACCACCGTGAACCAGCGCATTTAAAATCAGGTTATAAACAGCTCTTTGAAATAACTCAGGATCTGCAAATAAGGTTTGAGCTTCTAAGTTAAACCTAAAATGACACTCTTGTTCTTCAGCTTGATATTCAAAAATCTGGCATAGGCCATCTATAACGTCTTGGATGTTTATTTCTTGTTTGTTTATAAGAACCATTTTCTGATCGGCTCTTGCCAAGAAAAGCATGCTATCAATCATGCGTTTTAATCTGTGGTAGTCGTCTAAATGAGACACCAGCAAATCTTCATATTGCTCAACTGATCGTTCGCCAGTTAAAGCAATCTCGGTTTGCCCAATCAGATTATTTAAAGGCGTACGGAACTCATGAGCGATATCTTCAGAAAAACGGTTGAGCTGCGTATAGCCCTTTTCGATACGCTCAAGCATGTGGTTTATATCTTTTGAAAGCAGATCAACTTCTAAAGGTGAATTTGATAGGTTTAATCTTTTCTGTAGCTGATTTACGTTAATTGAATGAGTCTGCTTACGAAGCTGTTGTAGTGACCGTAAACCTAAATGAC
>NZ_JZFB01000001.1:1368941-1373269 GCF_001188385.1 Acinetobacter sp. V2
GACCACATACATCAAAAGACTTTCTTGAAAAGGTAAAAGAATATTGATGCGTTCCGACCACTGTTTACCTGCAATGAGTAGATAAGGCTCGTTATTAATTTTTATGGTTTTCCACGCAATGCGCGTTGGATATGAGTTGTTGGCTAAATCTTGAAATTGAAGACTGTTGTGCTGTGCAAGCTCTGGTAAATGAATATGGAGCGGATTGATATTAATTAAAGTTTTGTCTTTATGAATAAGCAGAAACAAGTTGTCTTGGTTGCCAAGCATGTTTTGATATAGCTTAGGACGCGCAATGATTTGCTCTACATTTTCGCTATCTTGTAGCAAAATTTCCAAACGATTAATTCTGTCTGCTAAAGCTTTATCTTGTTGCTTTAATAAAATCTGGTTAATACCTAAATAGGTCATAAAGCCGACTGAACATAAAATTAAGGCAGAACAAAGCGTGACCAGTAATGTAATACGGACTTCAAGAGAACGTAGAAATTTAAAGTTCATAAGCTAACCGAAATTTTATAGCCCAAGCCACGTATGGTATGAATGAGTTTTAACTCATATCCCTCATCAATTTTGCTTCGTAAACGGCGTACCGCAACATCAATAAAGTTGGTATCGGTGTCAAAGTTAATATTCCAAACTTCGGAACCAATTTGTCTGCGTGTCACGATTTGTTCTTTATTGAGCAACAGGTAACGTAACAAATTAAATTCGGTTTTACTCAGCTCAACTAAGTTTCCGTTACGCCATACTTTATGGCCGACCACATCCATTTTTAGATCACTAATAGATAGCTCATTTTCTTGCAGATATTGCTGTCTTCTTAACAGACTTTTAATCCGTGCCAAGAGTTCAATATAGGAAAATGGTTTAGCCAAGTAATCATCTGCACCCAACTCCAACCCTTTCACTCTATCCATCACCTGATCTTTTGCCGTTAAGAAAATCACCGGAATTTTTGAAAACTGGCGTAGTACTTGTAATACGTTCCAGCCGTCTATGTCTGGCAACATGACATCAAGAATAAGCAAGTCATATTGATCTCTCTTTAGCATTTCCAAACCTTGAAGCCCTAAGTGAACACACTCCGCTTGATATCCAGACTCTTTTAATCCTTTGACCAAATAAGTGGCGATCTTGATCTCGTCTTCAATAATAAGGATACGCATTTTGTAGAGACTCATTTGAAAGATGACAACTTTGTAATGTGATTGTCATGCTTGAAATTAAGCAATTTGTTTAAGATTTTCAAAGCGACATAGAGGCAATCATTATGAAAAAATTGAACTGGCTGATGTTAACAGTCGTGCTATTCGGTAATAGTACTTTTGCACAGCCCCCTGCTTTGAATCAAGTTTATTCGTTAGATCTAAAAACTGCCCATCTGTTAGCCGACAGTGCAAAAGAGGCATGCAAAAAATTAAATCAAAACATTGCGGTCGTTGTTGTAGATCGTGGCGGTAATCCATTAACTACCGAACGGCATGAGCTAGTGGGCCCGCATAACTTAATGGCTGCCGAGAAAAAAGCCTATACCGCTTTATCTACCAAAACATCGACCTTGGTTTTAAGCCAAAACAGTAACCAAAACCCCGATGCAAAAAATTTAACCACCGTAGCGAATTTACTTTTGTTAGGTGGCGGAGTACCTGTCCGTTTTGAGAACCAAGTGATCGGAGCGATTGGGGTTGCAGGTGCTGGCGGCGCACAAAATGACAATCAATGCGCAAGCAAAGCCATTGAAACCGTTTTTCATTCATAAGGAGCTTCAACATGCCTAAGTCATTTATTGCTTTATCTTCGTTATTTATAGCTTCCGCTACATTTGCACAAACTAATCCGCTAAGTGTGCATGTGTTAAATCTAGAAACGGGTTTACCCTCTTCTCAGGTTGAAGTGGTTTTAGAAAAAAACACCAACAACCAGTGGGTTAAACTCAATCAGCAAGTGACCGATTCAAATGGTCGTATTACTGCGCTCTATCCAGAAAATAAAAAATTAGAGCAAGGAGTTTATAAAGTTACTTTTAAAACTGAAGACTGGTTTAAAAAGAACAAACAACAAACTTTTTTTGCCGAGGTTCCTGTAATTTTTAAAGTCGATGGAAGCGTAAACCACTACCATATTCCTTTATTACTCAGCCCTTACGGTTATTCAACCTATCGAGGCAACTAAAATAGAAAACCCCTTTATCTGTTGTGCACAAATAAAGGGGTTGATTAAAAGCGATTCGTTTTACGAACAAACACCATTGCTAATAACCGATTTTTTGTTTGAATCTAATGCCACAATTGAAGAAGAAACCGTATTAATAATTTGAGTCATGGCATCACTTGAAGCACTCACAATCGCATCCATCTTTTTAGCTTTTTGATCAATCGGTTGCTGAAAAGCAATTCGACAATTCAGCTGAGATCCTGCATTCGTAATGACTTTTGCATTATTTGACTCTAATTGACTAGGCGGTATTTGACGCTTCACCACCCAAGACACTGCAATATTAATATAGCTTTTATCTACAATATCAAAATGAGAAAAGTCTGTAGAAACTCGATATAAAGGCTGATTATTTCCAGCAAGCCCACTGCTATAACTGTCAATTGCGCCTAATTTTTGCTGCAAACCCGCCGACAAGGTATCGCGTAATTGCGTACCCATGGTCGATGTCCAGCGTTCGTTATTTAAAACCGTAGACTTACCACTACTGTCTTGGAGCACCAAAGGCGCACGGTCTAATCTGTCTGGAAGCCCGACTGGCAATACCTCAATCACCTGTACAGTTGATTTGGTAGTCGCAGTGATTTTAGGGGAAATCGTATAATAGTTTGGCGTTGGCGAACTCGAACATGCCGTCATGGCAACCGCCGTTAAAAACAGGCCGCTCCCAAGCAGCCATTTGGCTGCTTTAGGATGTTGAAAAGATAGAGTGTTTTTATTTTTCATCATCGGCCTCTGGTGTCTTACCACGAATAATTGATTCAGGATGTTGCTCAATATAATCTGCCATTAACTGTAATGAAGCTGCCGCACGTGTCATTTGCTGCAATGCTTTGCGTACGTCTTGTTGCAACGGCGCATCGCTCGACAAGATAGACTCGGACGATCTTACAGTTTTACGAACATCATCTAAAGTTGCTTGTAAACCTGGTGCAACTTTTCCATCTAACTGTTTAATCAGTTTGTCTGTAGAGGCAATGGCAGTGTTCATATTGTTGAGCGTTTTACGTACATCTTGCCCAATCTCAACTAACGGGAATTTCGTTAACTTATCAGCAATCTGAGAAACTTGAGCTTGTAAGCCACTCAGTTCGGTTGGTGTCGTCGGAATCACCACACGGTCATCACTCAAAATTTGTAATGTCGCCGGTTTCGCTTTAGGGAACTTATCTAGGGCAATATAGTTTTGACCCGTAAGCAGGTTGCCTGTTCTCATTTGAGCACGCCAGCCGTGTTCAACAAAATCTTTGAAAATGTTGCTGTTTGGGTTGAGTGCCTGACCATTTTCAACACGTGAAGGATAAATCACCGCCTCAACACGCATACGAATCTGTTTATAGTTGTTATAAAACTCTGCATTAATCGATTTAACATTACCAATTTCGATACCCATGAAATCAATTGGCGCACCGACTGCTAATCCACGTAATGAATGATCAAAGTACATAATCACACCACGCGGTTGCCCATCAGGTTCTTTTAATGCCTCAGATTTTGAATCCCAAAGATTAAAGCGACTCTGATTCGCTGCCATCGTCGCATGCGAACTTTCAGGGAATCCAAACGCAATACCGCCTGCAACAATACTTGCCAGAGATTGGGTATCTAAATTAAAGCCTGAAGCGTTTAAGGTCACATCGATCCCGCTTGCCTGCCAAAAACGTGCATCGGTAGTGACAAACTTGTCATATGGCGCACGGATAAAAGTTTGTAGCTCTACCGTTTTACCATCATCAGATAGTTTATAGGCTGTAATTTGCCCCACATTAATTCGACGATAATAAATTGGAGAACCGACATCTAAAGATCCCAAATCATCTGCATTTAAGAAAAATATTTTTCCGGGAACATCAGAAGATATAACTGGTGGTATTTCTAACCCCGTAAAATCGAACTTTTTCTCTTCTGATTTGCCTCCGTCCACTTCAATGTATGAACCTGACAATAAGGTGTCTATTCCTGAAACTCCACTCGTCCCAATACGCGGTCGCACAACCCAAAATCGTGAATCTTTTGCTGCAAAATTACTGGCACCTTTGCGCAAATCAATTCTGGCAATCACGTGTGAACGGTCATCTGAAAGATCAATCTGCCGTACCACACCAATATCC
>NZ_JZFB01000001.1:1373313-1377900 GCF_001188385.1 Acinetobacter sp. V2
CTTCAGCCGTGCGAAAAGACACATCAATGGTAGGACCATGAGACAGTAACGCCTTTATCGCTAATGAAAGCGCGATTAAAAGAGCAATTAATGGAATGAGCCAGATGAGTAAAGGCTTCCATCGACTTTTCTTTTCTTGGGGTTCTGGCAAATCATTCATGTTATCCAGTTCAACATCCGGATCACGATGATCTGAGTTACCAGTGGTTATTTCATTTTCAGACATACTCATTGTTCTTTTATTGACTGGGATTAATGGAATCATTATTCAACGGCGGATGCTCTGCCTGAATAATCTTTGGTTTTTCTGAAGCAAAAGAAGAAGGTTTATTGGTATTTTGAGATGCGTAGAAGTTATCCCAAATAATACGTGGGTCAAAACTTAACGACGCAAACATGGTTAACACCACAACTGCGCCAAAAGCAATCGAACCCGGTCCTGCTAAAATGGTAGCAAGTGATTGAATCTGAATGAGTGCTGTTAATAATGCCACAACAAATACATCAATCATTGACCAACGGCCAATAAACTCAACAATTCGATATAATTTTACGCATTGGTCGGGTAAAAATTTCCAACCTGCCGATTGTTGAAGATAAACCGCCACTAATAAAAAATACAAAATCAGTAGCTTCAACATGGGAATAAAAATACTGGCCATGAAAATAACCACTGAAACCAGATAGTCCCCACTTTGCCAGAAGTAAATGACCCCACTCATGATGGTATCTTGCTGACTTCCCAAAAGTGAGTCAGTCACCGTCATTGGAAGTACATTGGCTGGAATATAGAGAATGGTCGCAGCCACTACTAAGGCAAAAGTTCGATTTAAACTCGCTGGCTTACGTGAATGCAGCACGCTATTACATCGAATACAACGTAAAACTTGAGGGCCTTGGTTGAGTCGTCTTTTTTCATTTTGAGCAGAATTTACGATGCCACAGCAGTGACAGACAATTAATGAAAGATCCTTGGCTCTTGGGTATTGCTTAAGATCCAACCCATGCTGCGAGCTTTTTGTTTGGGTCACTTTTTTTATCGTTTTCATGGCAGTGACCTATCAATTTCGTTCCATATATCACTCACCTTTATGGAAGTAATATAGACCAACAATACACTTAAGATCGCAAATGCCCATAAAGCAATCTCGGGAATCACCAAGACCATTCCCATTAACTTTACAAGCGTGACCAAAATTCCGATTAAGAACACCTCAACCATTCCCCACACTCTCATAAAGAAAAGTGTGCGTAAGGCAATCACCAAAAATGTTGGTCTTTTCTTTAATACACTTACCGTACCCAGTACATAGGAAAGTAATAGAAGATAGGAAAGCGGCACAATAAAGGTAGTGATTAAGATGAGTACGCCAACAAAAGCCCGATCATAATGAAACATCACCCAGACTGCCCCAAGTAAGGTCGTTTCAGATGTATTGCCTTGTAATTCAATTTTTACAATCGGAAAGCTATTGGCAATAACAAATACGATTAATGCCGTTAAGATCAAAGCCAATAATGTCGAAAAAGGTTTGGTGTGCCGATAGAGCTCAGCACCGCAGCATAAGCAATAAGCTCTTTTCCCATAAGCAAGCGGGGTTCTACGATAGACAGTATCGCACTCCTCACAACCTGCTAATTCTTTAAGCTTCATAGTTATACTCTGAAATTTATAGTTTGTATTACTTTCTTCAACGAGCTTGTTTTACCTAAAACGATGACTTACTACACGCAAATATCATTCCAAAATTTAACTTATATCATTGGTATATCAATTTTCAAGTTAAGAAATATAAGAGAAAAATGAAAAATTTGATTATTTTACCGCTCCCAAAATAATTTATAGGGAACCTTTTGACTACCAAGTTAAATGAAAATATAAATTAAACCAAAGACTATCTAGTTAAATTCAATTCTATAGACAGAAAAATTACTAGAGGTGCTGTTCAATATATCTTTGAAATTGCTGAATAATATAGCCAGATTCTAATTTTGAATTGGAATACAACCCAAACGATAAAGATTTAAGTTGAGGTAATTCAGCACTGTTTAAAATTTTGATATCTGAAGGTATTTGAAATAATGATCTTAAACTTATGCCTATACCTGCACGTATTGCGGGCCACAAAGCCTGTACAGAATTGCACTCATAAGCAATGTGCCATTCCATACCTTTTTCTTCGAGTGTCTGAATAGCCATTTGTCTTAGAATACAAGGCTGCTGTAATACCACGAGTGGAATGGAAGCTTTATTTTCAATAATTTGCTGAATATGTGGATGAGAGCAAAATAACCACTCAGTCCCTACACTCCGTAGTTCATAAAATTTTTCATGTGCTTCAACCTGTTGCCAGATCAGGGCTAAATCAAGCTCTTGCTTTTGTACTTTATCAATCAAGTTAAGATTTCGATCGACCTGAATTTGAAACTGTACATTAGGGTGCTGAAACATAAACTGAGCAATGAGTTGCTGTAAGGCTCCTTCAGCAAAATCTTCTTGTAAACCAAAACGAATGATCCCGCTGGCTTGAGTCTGATGCAATTTTAAAAGAACCACATCGTTAATAGCCAACATGTTTTTTGCATGGCTAAATAACAATTCACCACTTGGGGTAAGCTCTAATAACCTGCCCTGTTTTCTAAGAAGCTGGCAACCTGTTTGCTGTTCTAATTTTTTTAATTGCGCACTAATTGCGGCCGGAGAACGGCATAACTGTTGTGCTGCTAGCTGATAACTCCCAAGCTCGATTCCTTTAACAAATGCACGTAAGGCATCTAAATCAAGATTGGTCGGAAGTTTGGCATGATCATTCATAAAAACTGAACCATTACTTAGAAAAGTTTAGATTTTTTTAACTATAACAAACTGCCATATTAGCTACAACAACATCAATATCGAGTTCTAAAATGTTCAGAAAAATTGATATTAATAATTTAGAAAGTATTTCACCCAAGCTTTATGAATTAGGCAAAGACTATTTATTTGCTGATATCTGGCAAAGGCCGATGCTTGATACCCAAACACGTTGTTTTATTACAATCACCGCACTTGTTTTGCAAGGCCGCTATTCACAGCTTGAATGGCACATCAAAAATGCTCTAAATGAAGGTATTTCCAAAGAACAAATTATTGAAGTGATTACCCACCTTGCTTTCTATACAGGACTACCCACCGCTATTTCAGCCCTTGAACATATGCCAGAGGAGATATGGTCATGCCAATGATTCGTTTTACAACTAGTTATGCATATTCAGATCTTGAAAAAACTCAGATCTCAAAAATTGTGCAAACTTGTATGGAACGCTATTTCGATACTCCCAAAAATGATTGTTTCCACCTTTTTGAACAATTAACCCAAAGCAGCATATTGGTTGACCCTGACTATTGGGTAACGGCGCCCCGTACTGAAAAGTTCATATTGCTCTACATCACTTCGGGTAAACCTCGAACAGCTCAGCAAAAATCAGATTTAATGCAGCATGTAACAGCAGAGCTCCATCAAAAATTTAGCATTCCTGAGCAAGATGTCATGTTTGTGATTGTGCAAAATAGCGCAGAAGATTGGTGCTTTGGACATGCACAGCGTGCTGATCTTTATTTGAAAACATTAAAATCAATAAATTAATTTTCTAATTTAAATTCCTCTAACCCATCATTTTTAATAAGTTAAATTATCTCAACTATAAAGCTTCGATATAAAGAAGCTTTATATTTTTATATAAATTTTATTTAAATATAAGCAAATTTTAAAACTTAAATATTATTATGAAGATTAATTTAAATATATAGAATAAATTATGCGACACGATTATCAAAAATTTAATTTTAAGTAGATTATTTTTTAATTTATTTAAAAATTAGGACCAGTCTAGCAATTAAAAATTAATTATTTAAATATCAATATATTGACAATTTATTTTCAAGATTAGATATAAGCAAGACGCTTTAATCTCATAAAATATTCTTTATATTATTGTAAATAAATTTTACCTTTCATTAAAAAATTAATAGTTGATTTAAACACTCAGAATTACCACCAGACCTTGGGTCACACGTATTTTAAGCACATTATTTTTTATAATTAAACTTAAGAAAACCACTCAACTTGAAGGTTTGCTTAAGTAATTTTCATACTGTATTTTAAAAAATGAAAAATAAATAATTTTATATATTAAAGATAGATCTAATAATAAAAGTGAGATCAAAATGATTGAATGGTTACAAGGTGTTTTAAAGCACAGCCCCGAAATATTATTGTTCTTATCACTCGCAATCGGCTTCTGGATTGGACAATTCCAATTTGGAAAATTTCAATTTGGTGGAGTCGCAGGCTCCTTACTCGTCGCAGTTGTTTTAAGCCTTATTGGCGTACCTGTCGATAACGGTGTTAAAGCAATTTTGTTTGCTCTCTTCATTTACGCAGTAGGCTTTGAAAGTGGTCCACAGTTTTTTAAATCGCTTGGGCCACAGTCCATAAAAGAAATTCTTTTAGCAGTATTCATGGCAGTGTGTGGTTTAGTCACTGTTTTAGTGATGGCTAAAATTTTTCATCTCGATAAAGGCTTGGCCGCGGGTCTTGCTGCGGG
>NZ_JZFB01000001.1:1377942-1380052 GCF_001188385.1 Acinetobacter sp. V2
GCCATTTCCAGACTCGATCTCCCACTTGCAGAAATTCAAAGGCTTCAAGCCAATGTAGCGATTGGCTATGCCGTGACTTACATTTTCGGATCATTGGGAGCGATTATTGTCTGTGTGAATATCTTACCTAAATTTATGGGTAAAGAAATTCACGACGATGCATTAAAAGCTCAAAGTGAACGACTCAAAGGTGCTTTTGAATTAGCCCCAGGTCAAGAATTGGCAATGCCGGAAATTGTTGGCCGTATTTATAAAGTTAAGCAAGCCAATGGGCAAACTATTGCGGAAATTGAAGCAAAAGAGCCGAGTATTACGATTGAACGTTTAAAACGTAAAGATCAGTTTATTGATGTCGCTCCTGAGCTGACTTTACAAACTGACGATGTCGTCTTGCTGGTTGGTCGCCGTGCCAATGTAGTTTCAGTTGCCGAGCAAATTGGGAGCGAATTACAGTCATCGCAAGGTATGGAAATGATTATGGATACCAGCGATGTCATCCTAAGAAACTCCAAATATCTCAACCGTACCTTAGGAGATATTAAGACTAATACTCCTGCTTATTTGAAGCATGGTATTTATGTACTTGCGATTAAACGTAAGGATGAGCCACAACCGTTAAGTGATGACACCGTTTTACGCCAAGGTGATGTGGTCACAGTCTACGGTACAAAAAGTGACCTCGATCGTTTAGTGAAAGAAGCTGGTAAAGCCTTACCTGAAAGCTTAAAAACGGACTGGATTTTCCATGGTGCAGGTCTTGTGGTCGGTTTAGTGATTGGTCTTTTTGTGATTCGTTTAGGTGATGTGCCCTTAACTCTTGGTGCGGGTGGCGGAGCCTTACTATCAGGTCTGCTCTTTGGTTGGATTCGAAGCAGAAATCAGGTGCATGGCAATATGCCTCTAGCGGCTTCGCAGCTTCTTAAAGATTTGGGACTTGCGGGTTTCGTTGCTGCCGTCGGCTTACAATCAGGTTTACAAGCCATTCAAACTATTAAAGAAAGTGGCCTTTCACTCTTTATGATTGGGGTGGTCGTAACACTGGTTCCTCTCCTACTTTCCATGCTCTTTGCTCGTTATGTTCTGCGTTATAACAACGTTGCAGTTATGGCAGGTGCACTATCTGGTTCACGCAGTGCAAACCCTGCATTTGGGGCAATCTTAGATAAAGCAGGAAACTCAATTCCGACTGTTCCATTCGCAATCACCTATGCCCTAGCAAATGTGTTCTTGACCTTACTCGGACCACTAATCGTAGGCTTGGCCTAACTTTATACATTGAATTAGAAATTTTATTCATCTCACTATAATTAAGGAGACGTCCCATGGGGAAAGTCGATTATTCTAAATATGCAAAACTCAGCCCATTTGAACTTAAAGATAATTTAATAGAATTAGCTCAAAGCAGAACTGACCGAATGATGTTAAATGCTGGGCGTGGTAATCCGAACTTTCTTGCGACTATCCCTCGTCGCGCATTCTTTCAATTGGGTCTATTTTCGGCGACCGAATCCGAGTTTTCGTTTTCATATATGCCAGAAGGTCTAGGTGGCTTCCCACGCCCTGTTGGACTCCAGTCACGTTTTGATAACTTCATTTTGGAAAACCGCGACAAACCCGGTGTGGTCTTTTTAGGTAAAGCCGTGTCTTATGTTCGTGACCAGTTAGGCTTAGACCCAGATCTTTTTTTACTTGAAATGGTTGAAGGAATTTTAGGCTGTAACTACCCTGTGCCGGACCGAATGCTCAGAGTCAGTGAAACGATTATTAAAGAGTACGTCTTAAAAGAAATGGGCGTACAAGGCATGCAGAAAAGAGACTTAGATTTGTTCGCTGTTGAAGGCGGAACAGCCGCAATGGCCTATATTTTTAACTCATTAAAAGAAAATAAAATTATTAAAAACGGCGACCGTATTGCCATTGGTAGCCCAATTTTCACGCCATATCTTGAGATTCCAAAACTTAATGACTATCAGCTTGAAGAGGTACTCATTGAGGCAGACCCTAATCTCGGTTGGCAATATCCAGAATCGGAGCTTAGAAAGTTAGAAGATCCATCTATTAAAGCGTTCTTTTTAGTCAACCCAAGTAACCCCCCATCTGTAAAAATGAG
>NZ_JZFB01000001.1:1380094-1403186 GCF_001188385.1 Acinetobacter sp. V2
CGTCCTGATCTAATTATTTTGACAGATGATGTGTACGGTACTTTTGCCGATAACTTCAAATCACTTTTTGCAATCTGTCCAGATAATACAATTTTGGTTTACTCATTCTCTAAATATTTTGGTGCAACTGGTTGGCGACTTGGTGTCATTGCACTTTCAAATAACAATGTGCTTGATAAACAAATTGCGAACTTATCGAAAAATGAGAAGAAAGAGCTTGAAGAGCGCTACTCATCTTTAACCACCGACCCTGCAAGCATTAAATTTATTGACCGTTTAGTTGCAGACAGCCGTAATGTTGCTTTAAACCACACTGCGGGCCTATCTACTCCACAACAAGTTCAAATGGTTTTATTTGCCTTGTTTAATCTAATGGACTCACGTCAGAGCTATAAAAAAGCCGTTAAGTCTGTTGTACGTGAACGCGATGCGGCACTTTACCGACAACTTGGTGTTGAAGTTCCAACAGATCCAAATGCTGTTGACTACTACACCTTAGTTAACCTTGAAAATACCTCACGCACTCTCTATGGAGATGAGTTTGCGGACTGGGTAATGAAAAATAAAAATCCGACCGAACTTTTATTTAGGGTGGCAGATGAAACAGGTGTGGTTTTATTGCCGGGTTCTGGCTTTGGTGTCCAGCACCCTTCTGCCCGTGCATCATTGGCTAACCTGAATGAATACCAATATGCCGCTATTGGTGACTCTTTAAGACGCTTTGCGGATGAAGCTTATGCGGAATATTTAAAAACCAAAAAAGGAAAATAAGTACCTATGTAAAGTGAGGCTCTAGTAGCCTCACTTTTCCTTTCTAACACTAATTCTCTATTTTCAGCTTTTTCAATTTAATAAGTTCAACTTAAGAAATTATCTTAAAAAAATAATCCAGCAACTTATCAGGCTCTTCATTCTTGTTTAAACTTAAACGCCCAAGAATTGCGCCATCAATCATAAATACAAAAATATCAGACTCCTCATACAACGCTGTTTTCTTATTTTCCATGAGCAGGCTAAAAATTTCATTTTTAAGCCATTGTCGATATCTCACAGCACTTTGATAAGCATTGGGATAAAGCTTTTCAATTTCAAAAATCGCTTTAAACAACAAATAATAAGCACTTTTTAAGTCAGCATGTAAAAGATAGATTTGTCTAAGCTTAAGAGACAAATCTGAATATTGGCTAGTTTCACACACTGCTCTCACTTTTTCTTTTAACTGGTCTTTTTGAAGGATTAGACACATTTCAATCAGTCTTTCTTTTGAATGAAAGTAGTTATAAAAAGTGGCTTTGGGAATTTTGGTCTCAATCATGATGCGGTCCACCCCGACCTTATTGAAGCCATATTGTTTAAATAAATCTGCCGCTATGTGAAGCGCTCGCGTCGCTCTAGATGAAGCCTCTAAATTTTTCATATATACCGCTTAAAATATTTTTTTGTTGTAAGTAAATGAGATAGAAATACCTTCACCAAAAATATTAGGCGAGAAAACAGGCATGCCAAGGCAGCATAAAACCGTGCCCTAGCGTATCTCAGACTTTATTGTTGCTATGAGTTTTAGTCGTAACGAAGTAAAGTTTAATCTACAAATATTTAAACTGTTTTAAAGACCAAATAAGGGATATGGGTAAAGAAAGCTTGGCAAAAGCCAATAAATAAGAAAAATTAGTATGCATAGGAAACTCCTCATGTCTAAAGAAGTTCTACCGAATTACTGTCAAATAATTATGGTGGCAGAACGAGAGAAGGTTGACAGACTGGTTAGACGCCAGCACACCCGAAGGTGTCCCTCTCCCGTCCTACCGCAACGGGAGGAGACGAGAAGCTTACACACAAGAGTATTCCTCAGAAGGAATATTCTGATGCGGTCTAAAACAGCCTGTCAAAGCCGGCTGGCGATGTAGGCCAGCAGGCAAAGAATAATCGGCAAGGTTTAGAGTGTCAATGTAGTATTGGCTAGAAATTGGTTAAATAATTATTATTTCAATTCAATTAGATAATGAATCTTAATAATAGCTAAGTTTAACTTTAAAGAATTTAAACATTCCAACTGAAACTATTATTTGCAAACAAAAAATTGATTGAAACAAAAAAGCCAACTCTTTCGAATTAGCTCTAATTACCTCATGACCACTTCTTTAAAAATTGTTTTTGATTTTATTGTTCGCAACAATCTTCATCAAATTTTTGTTATGGGTTTAAATTAACCTTTCTTTATGACATTTCAATTAAAAAAAACCACCCGAAGGCGGCTTGTTGAAATTTGTATTTACCTCGTCATTTTCACTTTTTCAAAGTTTTGGTGAAAGCTTGAGAATTGAAATACTCGGTAATTTCCTCACCCTGATTTTTAGGTTTGTCGTCGGGTAAAGCAACTGAGTCAAACTCTAGTCTTAAGCTAATAAACTCAGGAATAAAATTCTTGATGGGAGGTGGGGTTTTAGGGCCTCCTTCAGTAATTTTTTCAATAAATCCTGCCAGCCATAAAATATATTCATCTTCATGACTGTAATGCGGAATTAAACTTACATCAATTTTCACCTTACATTCATGGAGAGGTTTACTAAAAGCCTCATTGAAATCAATGTAGTTGTACTTAAGTTTAAATACGGTTCCTGCTATTTCTTTACGAATAAAAGTCATCAGATTATTAAGGTTTTCGATAGTATCATCTGAAAAGAGCTCATTTTCTTCAACTTTCCTATACACACTTTCTGCAATTATCAGATATTGAGGCATTAAGAAGGTATCCTGTTATTAACTGCTATTTGGATTGCTCTTAAAGTAAGTATGCTTTAAGTTATGTAACTTAATGTGAGTTTAAGAAACAACAGGTAACTATTGTATAGTTAATATTGATAGACATTTCCAATTAATTTTATTTTTTTTCAAAATCTTATAAATTTTAAATTATATTATTAAAAAACAAATACATAAAATGATTATTTATAATTTCATCTTGATCCCAATAATGAATACCAGTTCGCAGAAATAGTACTTTTTTTTATAGTTTTTTCATCTTAAATAAGATCAATTCATGAAAAATCTCTAAAGCAGAAATAAGTGAATGAAGTGATGAACTCAACTCTAAATTCAGATAAGGAAAAAGATAAGAATTTAAAGATTAAAATCACAAAAATCGTAATTAGTTTGAACTGCCCATTTGTGAGAGAGTCTAGTCAAAAATTATGAAAATTTAAGCTCAACTATTTTCTCGAAGATATTTTTAATATTGTTTTTTATCGAATTACTTCAACACCATATCTGATGAGTTATTATAATAAGCTAAAGCAAACTAATAATTTTTAAAGTCTTAGAGTAGTTTTAATGACAAATATGAGAGTCTTCAAATTTATAAACGTTGTGCTCGCTTTTTTATGGATTTATCAAGGACTGGTTCCTAAACTACTTTTTATTAATTCCGATGAAATCTTTGTGTGGCAATGGGTGGGATTGTCTTTAGATAATGCGAAGCTTGCAGGCCATGCAAGCGGTATAGCTGAAATTATTTTTGGTTTACTCTTTCTCTTTTCTAGTCACAAATATATTCATTATTTAAGTATTTTAGGCTTACTCGGGCTACTTGTTTTAATTGGGGTCTTAATACCTTCTACGCTTATCTTGCCTTACAACCCTATCGTAATGAATCTTTCGATGATAAGTTTATCAATTGTCTATCTACTTTTATTAAAAGAGCAAACTACTCATTTGCATAGAGTCGCTCAATAACATTCTAATTTTTATATAGAGATTTCAATGAGTTTATCTAAAAGCGACGTTTGTTGTGTAGTCATTACAGGAAGCACCAAAGGTATTGGCTTGGCGCTCGCCGAAGCTTTTTTAAAGCTGGAATGTTCAGTTGTGATTGCTGGACGAAACTTAGAGCATTTAAATCATGCCCTTACCCACTTAGAAACTCAGTTCAATAAAGAAAAATTTATGGGTCTATGCTGCGATGTGACTCAAATTTCAGACGTACAAACCTTATGGGATGGTGCAATTGAGCATTTTGGACATGTAAATGTTTGGATTAATAATGCAGGCAGCTGTCATCCAACCAAAGACTTTGTTAACCTTCAACCTGATGAATTAAACGCTGCCGTTTCTACCAATATTTTAGGTACGATGCTAGGTTCGCAAGTGGCTTTAAAAGGCATGCTTAAACAAGGTTATGGCCAAATCTTCAACATGGAAGGTTGGGGAAGCAACGGCGAATGGAGTGCAGGTATGACTCCCTATGCAACCACCAAACGAGCAGTTAGTTATTTTAGTAAAGCACTTTATAAAGAGACTAAATCGACAGCAATTTTAACTGGCACACTAAGCCCAGGCATGGTGGCAACCGATTTATTAGTTTCGTCTTGGACTAATGGAAATATCCAAAACTGGAAAAAGATGAAACGGTTATTTTTCTTTGTGATTGATTCACCAGAAGTGGTTTGTGCGTATTTAGCAAAGCAAATCATGCAAAACAAAAAAGCCAACCGACGCATCGCGTGGATTACACCGTGGAAGCTTTTTCTTAGATTTTTACAGCCTTATTACTGGCGCAGAAACCCAGTTAAAGGCACGGCGTTAGAGCACTTATAGTCAATTTTAGCGCTTTAGGCTCTTCTCGCCATAAAATTGTTCAGTAGAAGTTCTTCTAAAAAAGCTTCTACTGAACTTCATACATATCAAGAATCGTTATCTGAGTTATCTTCTTTATTTAAAATCTGCCCTTCCCGTTTTGGTCGAATCAATGGTGCTGTCGGTCTTGGATGATGAGCATGGGTATATTGCATCCCTGCTCCCGCATTTACGTCATCTGCCGCAATTTCAGTTTCAAAGCGCTCATTGTCCAGATCTCGAATTTCCTCGGTAATTCTTTCTACTTCGTCTTCATCCACACCCAGCTCTTGTAAAATAACGCCCCCAAACTTAATTGCAGATTCAAATGTTTCACGAATCATAAAGTCTACTTTTTGTTTGACCAAATGCAGTGAGTGCTCGCGGTCATATGAACGGACTAATAATTTCGCCAAAGGAAATTCGTGAGTCACGAGTTCTACAATTCTATTGGTGGTTTCTTTACTGTCGACACACACCACAATCGCCTGCGCTGTTGCCGCACCGGAAGCATGTAAAATATCTAAGCGACAACCATCCCCATAATAAATTTTAAAACCGAATTTTTCCGCGTTTCGAATCATGTCCGTATTATTGTCAATAATGGTGACATCCACACCTCTTGCTAACAATAATTGACTGGTGACCTGTCCAAAACGTCCAAATCCAATCATTAAAACGCTACCGCTTAACCCTTCGGCAATATTGACGTTTTCTAGTGAAACATTCGCTTTAAACTGAGTAAACCGTTTAAAAATAATCCCTACAATTGGTGTCAACACCATTGAAAGCACAACAATAGCAGTCAGATTAGATTTGATCGTACTGTCAATGACTTGTGCACTTAACGCGGCTGAGAAAAGTACAAAGGCAAACTCTCCGCCTTGTGCCATAAGTAAGGCACGATCCAACGCTTCTGTATGAGGGCTTTTAGTGATTCGCGCGACAATATAAATCATGAGTGCTTTGGCAAGCATGAGTGCAATTACGCCGCTTACAATGAGTTGCCAGTTTTGAGCAACCACTGACAAATCCAACGACATGCCGACCCCAAGGAAAAAGAGGCCCAGCAAGATTCCACGGAACGGTTCAATATCCGCTTCAATTTGATGTCTAAATGTCGATTCAGATAAAAGCACACCCGCTAAGAATGCGCCCATTGCCATAGACAAACCGCTCACTTGCATCAGTAATGCCGCACCCAACACCACCAATAATGCAGCGGCTGTCATGACTTCTCGGGCTTTAGCAGCCGCCAAGAGTCTAAATAATGGGTTAAGTAACCAATAACCTGCGGCAATCAGACCCGCAATTGCGACTAAACCAATTCCTATGTTTTCTAAACGTACAGAGGTGCTTTCGACCACATGATTTGGTGCCATAAAAGCGACAATCGCCAGCAATGGCACAATGAGTAAATCTTCAAATAGTAAGATGGCTACAATCTTTTGCCCACGTGGCTGAGTCAAATCACCCCGATCACCCAATAACTGCATCACAATTGCAGTCGACGTTAATACAAACCCTGCCGCACCAATAAAGGCGACTTGCCACGTAAAACCAAATAACAGCCCGACGCCAGTCAAAGCCAGTGCACAAATGATGATCTGTAATGTACCAAGGCCAAAAATTTCGCGTCTAAGGCTCCATAAATGTGATGGCTGCATCTCTAAGCCAATCAAAAATAGGTACATCACAATTCCTAACTCGGCAATATGCAAAATTGCGGTGGAATCTTGAAAAAAAGCAAAACCAAATGGGCCAATAATTAGACCCGCAATTAAATAACCAAGTACTGAACCTAAACCAATACGTTTAAAAATAGGAACTGCAATGACAGCCGCTGCCAATAAAACCACTGGGGCAACCAAGCTAATTGAATGTGCTTCTGAGCTCATACATTTCTCATTTTATTTATCTGCAATTTATTCTATGTGAAACGAGGTTTAAGGGCGATTATTACTTTTGAGAAAAAGCATCCTAAAAATAAAATGACTTAAATCGTCCTAAAATAAAAACTTAGAATATCCCTATGAACAAAATATCTCTTTATTTTAATATTCATAAAACAGCACCCATAAAAAAAAGCCCTTACGGGCTTTTTTCATTAAACAACAAATTTCAACATGAGCTGAATGACTGTCGCATTAATTAAGTCGACAAAGAATGCACCACAAAGCGGAACAATTAAAAAGGCCTTATGCGATGGACCATACATGTTGGTAATCGCCTGCATATTTGCAACCGCTGTTGGTGTTGCACCCATACCAAAACCACAATGCCCTGCTGACAACACCGCTGCATCATAGTTTTTGCCCATTACACGGAACGTCACAAATGCTGCATATAACGCCATCGTAATAGTTTGAGCACCCAAAATTACCACAAGTGGACCAGCCAAATCTGCAAGTTGCCAAAGCTTTAATGAAAGCAATGCCATTGCTAAATAAAGTGATAAGGACGCATTACCAAATACATCAATCGCACGGTCGAAAATATCAATTTTCAACACGCTTTCTAAAATATTTCTTAAGATTACGCCGCCACCGAGTGCCCATACAAAGGTTGGTAACTCAAACCAAGTTCCTTTACTAAAGCCTGTCATAAATTCAGCAAATGCCAAACACGCAGCAAACATACCCAGTGTAGTAATTGCATTATCAGCTGTAATTAAACGAACTTGATGCGGGTTTTCAAACGGGGCCAGATCATCAGAATTTTGCTCAACATGCGTATCGCGCTGTTGAATCTCTGCATTGGTTTTTGGTTGTGCAAGGCTATAACGGTTAATGAGTAATTTAGCTAATGGACCACCAATCACACCACCAATAATCAAACCAAAAGTCGCACTCGCCATACCTAAAGCTAGCGCACCCTGAATACCATGTTGGGTTTCTAAAATTTCCCCCCAAGCACCCGCAGTACCATGACCACCTGTTAAGGTAATTGAACCCGCAATTAAACCAATGAGTGGGTCAAGACCAAGCAACGTCGCAAGACTCATACCTACCGCATTTTGTACAACAATGAAGGACGCTACACAGACTAAGAAGATAACCAAAGCCATACCGCCTTCTTTAAGCTTCATAAAGTTGGCACTTAAACCAATAGAAGCAAAGAATACGAGCATAAAGCTGGTTTGTAATTCGCTACTAAAAACAATGCTATATCCCCATACTGTATGGACAAGTAGCGAAACAACCGCAGCCACCAAGCCACCTGCTACAGGTTCGGGAATATTGTAGCGTTTTAAAAAATCAATTCGATTAACAAGAAAGCGGCCCAATAACAAGACGATAACCGCGGAAATTAGTGTATAAAAACCATTAAAAACAAATTCCATATATACTACTTTCTAATTACATTCCTAATGGATTGTAAAATAATTATATTTTATTTTTTAATATTTAAAAAAATCACAAACAAACTTTACAAAAACTCCCTTTACTTAAGAATAACTAAATAAATCAAAATATTATTTTTAGCATTCAGTAAAAAATTTATGAAAGGCTTTCTCTTAAATTTCGATATTGTTTTGGAGTTTGATTTGTCCAGCGTTTAAACGCTCGTGTAAAATGAGTGACTTCCGAATAGCCCAGTTTTTCAGAAATAAAAGAAATACTATATTCATGATGGTTCAATAATTTCTTTGCATATCTTTCTCTAACCTGATCTACCAAAACTTGAAAAGTTACTCCCTCTTTCGCTAATTGACGTTGCAAAGTCCTTTCCGTTAAATGAAGCTTCTCAGCAACATCTTTCATTTTAAAGAAGCCTTCCACTTCATCAAAAAGTAACTCACGTACTAAAGCCGTCAGTGGATGTTTCTCACCACGTTTAGCAACTAACTTATTTAAATCATGCTTACACTGTTCACGCGCTAAACGTGCTGCTAATGGATCCGCCATAATTAATGGCAACGCTAAGTAAGCTTCTGGAAAAACCAATCGATTAAAGGGTTGGTTAAAGTGAATCTCGCATGGTAATAGTTCTTGAACTTGCTCTAAAAAAGCAGGTTCTGGGTAATTTAATTCAGCTTTTATTTCTAGTTTTTGTCCTGTAATGGCATTCGACATTTGGGCAAAGCCCACCATTAGAAATGTCATGCCCACAATCCCCATTTTAAAGTTTGCTATGGGTTGATCTAAATATAAAAAAGCTAAGTCGTTTTCTACTTCAAGGCGTGGTTTTAACGCTGGACAACGTAGCCCAATAAACTGCTCCATGACATTTAAAGCTTCACCCAAATTTTGTGAAACCATTGCAGCAAGACCAACCGAACCATGACAAGACACGGTCATTTGCAGGCCAAGATAGACACCTAAAGCAGGTTCATTGGTCAGCTCAACTGCTCTATTTAGTAAATGATTAAAGACATCAAAATCTAAATACCAAAAAGGTTCCGACAATTGCCCGACGGATACGCCGCTTCCTTCCAAGAGTACTTCAGGAGATATATTCAGCTTTTGGACAACATCTGCCATTAGGCTGACATAGGTTCCAGGTAAAGACGGATTCACAATACGCTCTCTTTATTTTTCTCGATAAAATGTCGTGAAATGGTCAAAACTGTCATTTCAAGAACTATGACATATATTTCAGATTCGGCATAGTACCCCTTACTAAGTTGCCGCATTTTTATCCACTTTGTACAGGATAAAAATCTAATAAAGATTGGTGAAATATGAAAGCTCTGGTTACTGGTGGTGCTGGTTTTATTGGTTCTCACATTGTACGTACCTTATTAAATGAAAATTACGAAGTACGTGTATTGCATTTGCCTCAAGAAAAATTAACCAATTTAGAAGGGTTAGATGTTGAGTTAATTGCAGGCGATATTACCGACCCAGCAAAAATGGATGAAGCAGTCGCAGGTTGTGATTTGGTTTTTCACACCGCCGCAATTTATGCCCTTTGGCTTCCGAAGCCTGAGCTTATGCGTAAAGTCAATGTTGAAGGAACACGAACCGTACTCAATGCTGCCAAAAAGGCAGGTGTTAAACGTGTTGTTTACACCAGTACAGGTGCATGTTTTGCAGGTCAACCAAAAGGCATTCAGGCCACCGAAACAAGTCCATTTGCTTTAGGGGCAACTGGAGATGCTTACGTTTTAACAAAATTTGAAGCACATCAGGTTGCCTTACAGTTTGCTGCGGGCGGCTTAGATATTGTGATTGTCTGCCCGACAGGTCCTATTGGCCCTCAAGATATTGCCCCAACCCCGACCGGAAAACTCTTACTCACCATCGCTACCATGCCTGCCCTTGCTGTACCGGGTGCAATTAACAACATGGTTGATGTACGCGATGTAGCAAAGGGCCATGTTTTGGCCGCACAAAAAGGTAAAAGTGGTGAAACCTATATTTTAGGTAATAAAGATCTTGATGGCATAGCGATGGCAAAAACAGTTCATCAGCTTTTAGGCATCTGGCGCCCAGTAATGACCATTCCAAGTGTAGTTGAAGGCGTATCATCTCAACTTGCGGGCCATGCAGCTTTGTGGGTAACAGAGCACATTACTCATAAAGCTCCCCTTGTGACGCCTTCAGCAGCCAAAATCGGTCAGCTCGGCACCTCATTTAATTGTACAAAAGCCATTCAAGAGCTTGGACTTCCTCAAACCCCAGTTGAAATTGCAGTACGTGATGCATTGCAGTGGTTTGCAGCCAATGGTTACGTCAAATCTCGTAGCTTGATCAAAAAAATTGAGTCAATTTCGATCTGATTTAAGTAGGCAGGATTCTACTATGAGCATATTTATTGATCATCATATTGTTGCACGGAAAGTACATTTTGATTTTTCTCAAACGCCTCGGCATTGGGTTCCAAACGATGTGTTAACGACACATGTGCTGAACAGCATGCATGTACTTTTACCTGCTGTTGAGCACTGGTTTTGTCGCCTTGCAAATAAAACGTTGCCCTATGTTGAAGATAAAAACCTAAAAGCAGATATCCGTGGTTTTATTGCCCAAGAAGCGGCCCATGCCAATGCACATAAAGGTGCGGAGATTTATTTTCAGACTCACGGCATAGATCCAACACCTTTTAAAGATTTTTTAAACTGGTTCTTTAAAGATGGTTTTATGGGCGACACGCCGTTTGGAATTTACGGCCCGTTTAAGCGCTATCCAAAACAGTGGCTTGCCTTTCGTATGGGCATTATTGCAGGGCTTGAACACTATTTTTGTTTCTTTGGTACATGGGCCTTAGATGCAGAAGGCCTAGAAGGAGCAGATCCAGCCATGCTAGATATTGTACGCTGGCATGGTGCCGAAGAAGTTGAGCATCGCACCGTTGGCTATGATGCTTATCGAGCTTTAGCTGGAGACGGCGTTAAAGGCTATTTAGGCAGACAGCTCAGCATGGGGTTTGCTTTTGCTGCAATGGTTGGGTTCTGGCTCGGTTCAACGGTCTATCTTTGTCATCTCGATGGAACCAAAGAAGCCCAAAAAATTGCTAAAAAAAATCCATTGGCTTTAGTTTGGCTATTTCAAAAAACTGCAAAGAAAAAGAAAAGCTTACCTGATCTCGGCATGATTTTGACTGCTTTAAAAGGATGGAGCAAATTGAGTTATCACCCTGAACATGATGGTGATGTCGAAAAAGCTTTAGCTTATTTAGCTCAGTCGCCCGCCGCTCAGTTAGCCGCAGAGGCCTACGCCAAAGCGCTTTCTTCAAAATTGAAAAGCTGAGCAGTGCCATGATTCAAGTCGAACAATTAACGTTAAGCCGTGATGGACTCACTTTGCATGGGACACTATATGGTGAAGCTGATGTCCCTTTGGTGGTACTTATACATGGTTTTCCCGACACGCCGCATAGTTGGGACCACGTATACCCTTTACTCGTAAAAGCAGGTTATCAAGTTTTTATCCCTTGGCTACGTGGTTACACCCAAGATTCTGTAAATCGGCAGACACATTACGGTCTCGCCTCTGCTCTAGCAGATTTAGCAGCTTGGTTAGAACTTTTAAAAGCAAAAGGACACTTAAAAAATAAAGCTCACCTCGTAGGACATGACTGGGGAGCTGCAATTGCAATGAGCTTTGCAAGTGGGCAATCCAAAGCTTTACATAGCATTAGTTTGTTGGCCGTTCCTCCTATTCCAAATCTTAAGGATGTTTTTAAAGCTTTGCCTAATTTCCCACGTCAGCTCTACATGTCTTCTTATATGTTGCTCATGCAATCAAGATTGGCTGAACAGGTGCTATCTCGTAATAACGCAAGTTTTGTAGAAAAAATCTGGCGTAAATGGTCACCTACTTGGAAATTTACTGAATCTGATTTTTCGCCAACCCGTGCGGCTTTTCAAAATCCAGATATTGCGTGGGCGGCTACCCGCTATTACCACAACTTATTTGCAGTTTTAAATTCTGACAATCTCAGAGCAAATCGCCACTTATTAAGCCCAGTCACCACACCCACACTGGCGTTAGCGGGTTTAGACGATGGCTGTATGAATATACAGCTACATCAAGCTTTAGCCCAGACACATTATTTCCCACAAGGAATTGAGAGTGTCTACGTTCCCGACTGCGGTCATTTTTTACAAGCTGAACAACCCAACACTATCGCTCAGTACTTAATTCAACATTTTCAAAAGACTGGACATCCCATTTAAGGCTGTACGCAACTCTATCAGCCAAGTCATTTATATTTTATTTCAGGATTTTTCTATGAATAAATTAGTCAAACCCTCTACTCAGGCTCAACTTGTAGATGTACTTATTATTGGAGCTGGTCCCTCAGGTTTAAGTACTTGCATCAAGTTAAAAGAGCAAGGAATTAAAAACGTCGTTATTTTAGATATGGCTAGCCGTATCGGTGGCACATGGGCTTTAAATGATTACCCAGGCCTATTTTGTGACGTACCGAGTGAAATGTACTCTCTGGGTTATGCACCAAATCCAAACTGGTCACGAACCTACGCCCCTCAAGCCGAAATTCGACAATATTTAGAAGACGTAGCCTATAAGTTTGAGATTGTGAACCAGATTAAACTTAACACCGAGGTCACTCATGCCGAATGGGATAATGACCTAAATCGCTGGATCATTAGCACACGTGATGGCAAAAAATATAGTGCGAAAATCTTTGTACCTGCGACAGGTTTTATTGGTGAGGCCAAAATGCCAAGCTTTCCGGGTCAAGAAAAGTTTAAAGGCACCATGTTTCACTCAGGCAAGTGGAATCATGAGCATGATTTAACAGGTGAAAAAGTAGCTGTAATTGGTAGCGGTGCCTCAGCCATTCAGTTTTTACCAGCCATTCAGCCTAAAGTTGGCCATCTCTATTCTTTCCAACGTACACCGTCATGGGTTTTACCAAAACCAGATTTTGCTGTTCCAAATATCGTAAAAGTTACCTTTAAAAAAGCGCCAATTTTAGAAAAAATTATTCGTGAAAGTGCGTTGTGGAGTCTAGAACCTTCACTTCCTATTTTCATGAATGAAAACATCATGCGAAAACTGCATGCTCTAGGAAAGTTAAATATCAACTTAGGTGTTAAAGATCCCCAAATGCGTAAGGCATTAACACCAACGCATACATTAGGTTGTAAGCGCCCAATGTTTTCTAATAATTGGTACAGCGCTTTAGCCAAACCGAATGTAACTGTCCTCTTTCAGGGCTTATCTCATATCACTGAAAATGGTGTGGTCGGTGAAGACGGGAAAGAAATTAAAGTAGATACCATTATTTTTGGTACTGGCTATGCAGTGGCAGAACCTGCGATTTATAAAATTATTAAAGGTGCAGACGGGCGTAGTTTAAGCGATGTGTGGCAGCGTCAACCACGTGCATATATGGGGATGTCAATTCACGGCTTCCCTAACATGTTTATGATGCTAGGGCCAAACTCTCAAAACACCGTGGGTTCAGTCATGTGGACCGCTGAACAGCAATCCGTTTATATTGCAAAAATGGTGAAGTTAATACAGCAGCAACGTCTGGACCGTGTCGAGGTCAAAGTAGATGTTCAAAAATGTTTTAATGACCGTATAGATAAACGATTGGCTAAAATGCCGGTAAGACCCGATGTTTGTAAAAGCTATTATCTAGATGATGCGGGTCGTAACCATATTATTTGGCCTGAGTTTGGTTTTGTGATTAAACATAAACTGCATCACGTCAACTTGAAAGACTACGACGCTACAACCAAAGTAATTAAAGTGGTCGCTTAATAAAATCATTCAATCTAAGTAAAAAAAGATCAAGATACCGAAGTATCTTGATCTTTTAATAAGTACGAATTAAAAACCAAATAATGAAGCAAGCCAGTTAAAGAAACTAAAAACAACATTATCGGTAGTTTTAAGCTCAGTTGTCGGCTGTGAAGGTGTTGGTGGATTTGTCACTGGCGATTGAGTTATTGGCTCTACTGAAGGCGGTGTAGTTGGCTGCATAGTCACCCCAGTTTGGTTTCCGGCAGCTGACCATTTCACCAATACATCATTGATTTGAGGAGTATACTGACAGATTACAGCGCCATATTTGTCAGTACCCGCAATACCGTTATTAATACCAATTAAAGTATTATCATCCGACAGCCAAGGTCCACCTGAGTCCCCTGCATTCATAGAAGCAGTTGCCTTATAGTAAATCCCTCGTGCTAATGGTGAAGAGCCTACATCTCGAATATTGACATATGAAGTGCCATATAAATTTGCTGGTAAGGCCGCGCCTGTACTACTACGACCTAAATAAGCCGTTACATCACCACGCCCAATATTTTGCCTTGCCTCAGTTTGACTACATGCAGCTGGAATTTTGGCTACGGTTGCACCGCTATTATTATCAATAGGATGAGATAGACGTATTAAAGCGATGTCTACATCGGGAATCTCAACCCAACCCTCATCTTTTTTAAAAGATGCTGCTTGAGCCTGAGATAAAAAGCTCGCTCCATATTTCACTGCCCCACCAAGCGTATAGCCTTGATTTGCACTCTCACCCCAAACTGCCGCCGTACAATGTGCCGCTGTTAAAACAACATCATTGCGAATTAATACTCCTCCACAAGTATTACCTGATGTCTGTGAGAAAAAAAGAAAAGGTTTGGTGACGGTAAATTCCAGTTTTACAAAAGAACTTGAGTTATCTGCTGCCATGACTGAAGAACTGTATATAACTAATGCTAGAGCATTAATTAGTCCCCCAATATTCTTTTTATACATGTTTATCTCCTTCAAATATTTAGAAGTATTTAGGCTGCTATGACTGTTTTTTGATAAATATTTTCACAGTACTGTGATGATTTATCAGCCAGAGATTAACCACTTAACTTCTTGAGGAGAACTTCATTTCACGACATAACTGACCATTTCACGACAATATAAAATCATTTTAATTTCTATTTATTTTTCATAAAGTTAATCTATAAAAAATAATCAAAATTTAAATTTTTTAATGCTTTCTATTTAGTTATCGATAACCTAACAAGTCCTTATCAAGTTGATTAAACTGCTCTTCTAAAAAATCCAATAACCTTTTGATGGCAGGTAATAATCCTTTTCTAGAAGCATAAGCCGCATGGACAATACCGCTTGTAGGTTTCCATTCAGGTAAAACTACAATCAGTTCTTTACGCAAAATATATTCATGAGCCATCATAATCGGTAAAGGAGCTATACCTAAACCATGAATAACGGCCTGTAATACCCCAGTCATGTCATTCACGATTAAATCAGGGTCATGCTGGAAGTGCGTTGTTCCATGCTCCTGATGATGAAGTACCCACACACTTTGTTGTTCTGCATTACCAAGCCCAATAGTTCTGAACTGATGCAATTCATCTAACGTTTGAGGTATCGGCTGCTTAGACAAAACCCGAGGGTGCGCGACTAAACACTGATCACTAGTCACAAATTTTTTCATGACCAAACCACTATCTTTGAGTGGCGGATAGCGAACACGAAAAGCAATATCAATTCCTTCATTTAAGACATCAACATTTCGGTTGGTCACATCAATGTAGATTTTTATTTTTGGAAATTGCAGCATAAATTTGGTCAGAAACTCGCCCATGTGATGATGCAATAACGCAGGCGGACAAGATACCCGAATCGTTCCACGCGGCTCTGACTGGTTTAAATCAATAAATTCTTGGGCATTTTCAGCATCGATCAAAATTGCGTGACAGTATTGATAATATTGTTGGCCGAGTTCAGTCACGCTAAATTGCCTCGTAGAACGATGCAATAAACGTACACCGAGTCTTTCTTCTAAAAGAGCAACTCTTCGGCTGAGTTTAGATTTTGGAATATCCAATGCCCTAGCCGCAGCAGAATAACCACCATATTCAACAATTTTTGCAAAGTAATATAGATCGTTTAAATCCTGCATTTCCTACCTCTTATTGTTCAAATAATAGAACACTAAAATCAAATTTCGGCAGCTTCTAGGCTCATATTTTCGTTATATCTTAATTAAACAAGAAGTGAATAACTATACAAAAACAGCTATCCCCCTGTTTTATTTAGTCATCCTTCCAACTTTAAATTCATCGAAATAAAGTGGAGCATAAAATGAGTACACCAGCAAATTTTAACGGTCAAGCACCCGTAATCGACCCAAATAATGTTGCAATGCTACTAATCGACCATCAAAGTGGCTTATTTCAAACTGTAAAAGATCTTACTGTTCCTGAGTTACGTGCAAATGTGGTTACTCTGGCTAAAGTTGCAACGCTATGTAATGTGCCAGTGATTACCACTGCTTCTGTTCCTCAAGGTCCAAATGGTCCCTTAATTCCAGAAATTCACCAGTTTGCTCCTCATGCACAATATGTTGCCCGTAAAGGTCAAATTAATGCTTGGGATAACCCTGACTTTGTTGAAGCGGTCAAAGCGACAGGTAAAAAACAACTGATTATTGCAGGTACTATTACCAGCGTATGTATGGCTTTCCCAAGTATCAGTGCAGTTGCTGAAGGTTTCCAAGTCTTTGCAGTCATTGACGCATCTGGAACATATTCAAAAATGGCTCAAGAAATTACATTAGCTCGAGTTGTACAAGCTGGTGTTGTGCCAATTGATACAGCGGGTGTTTGTTCAGAGCTACAAAAAACATGGCATCGTAGTGATGCAGCAGACTTCGCAGCAGCTTATAGTGCAATTTTCCCACCATACCAATTGCTCATCGAAAGCTATCAAAAAGCGCAAGATGTTGTTAAAAACAATGAAATGCTAGATTCTGAAAGAATCTAATTCATCCGTTTTTCAGCTTAAATGTCCAATCTCTTACGATTGGACATTTAAAATAAATCTATAAAAACCCAAGCTGTGCTTTAGTACGTTCTTCCAAAGCTTTTGAGTCGTGCTGTTCCGGATGAAAATCTAATTTGTAATAGTCCAAATAATCTTTCCATAACGTACTTAAAAAGCCATTCTTTCCAAGAATTAATACATTAAATTCTTTTAGGTGGAGTAACTTCCATGCGGAAAAGTGAGTTATGCCTAAATACACCGTACCCGCTGCCATTATTCCTGCCATGTATAAAGTCACAAAAGGCATCACAAGAAGCCGAATGAAATTGCCTCCAGAGACATCTTGATATAAATCGAAGGCCACACTTTTATGTTCGCTTTCTTCTACCGCATGCCATAACCAGATATTTTTTAAAGTTTCATTACTCGATAAACGCTCTTGCAAATCAGAACGTCTCATAATCTGCCGTGCAATAATGGCCGTAAAATGTTCAGCAGCCGAAGTAATTGCTAATTGCCGGGTTGGTGTGAAATATTTTTTCAGCCTAGCCATTAACCATTCCACATTGGCTGAAACAGGCTCGGTATCAAGCCCAGATGACTGTATAAGTTGGTTCAGATGTTCATGTTCTTTGGCATGCATCGCCTCTTGTCCAATAAAGGCTGCAATATCTTTTTGAAGTCTTTCTGTTTTAGCCTGATTTTGTAAGTTTCTTACACTATGTACAAAAAATCGCTCACCCGCAGGAAACATAGCCGACAAGGTTGCCAGCCAGTACTCTCCCCAAGGGTTATCCTTAAACAAAGTAGCTTGAGACTGATTAAAATTAAAACTCATATGGCGCACAGGAAAGTGAGCACCGCGATCAAAGACTTTAGCTAGAATTCCCATTTTTTATTCCTTCATTCTTTCATTGAATACAATTCAATGGATTTATTTTTCTGAGGTTTAATTAGTGATCTGACATTTCATGGAAGTTTGTTTCTATTAAAAAAGATGCTTAAGCCACCTCACCTAAGCATCTTTTTAAAGTTAGTTAGCCACTTGTAGATCCTTCATTTAGACAAGGATCTGATGGTTGTCCCATAGAGTATTTAAAGTAGTGTTGACATTATTTAAGGTTAAAAATGAGGTACTGTTATAAGCAGTTCCTGCACCATCTCGGTCAATACTCAAAATACTGTTATTTCCATTGAGGTCTAATGAGAGATAAGAAAAAATAGAGTTTACAGTGCCGCCATTGGCATAATTAATGAGCAGTTCACTGATATCAATTTTGTCGGCTTCACTGTCGGTTAAGGTATTGCCGACTTTAAAGTCTTTCCAAACATCAGCTCCGTTACCACCCGTTACATCATTTGTATTTAATAGTTTATATAACGCAATGTCAGAACCTAAACCACCAATCAAGGTATCGTTATCTTTTCCACCATTTAAAATATCATTACCCGCACCACCATTTAGAACGTCATTGTTGGTACCACCACTTAAAATGTTATTACCACTGTTCCCAACAATCGTATTTCCATTTCCATTCCCCGTTCCATCAATATTATCTGTCCCCAACAGATTCAAATTATTTAGCGCGTTGCCGCTATCTAACGCATAACTCACAGTTGAGTTAACGGTCTCAAACCCTTCGTTAATCTTCTCGATAATGACGTCGCTAATATTATCAACATAATAGATATCATCACCCAAACCTCCAATCAGCGTATCTGCTCCACTTCCGCCATCTAAAGTGTCATTGCCGACTCCACCATCTAAGGTGTCGTTTCCGGCTCCACCATTGAATGTGTCATTTCCGACATATCCATTTAAAATATTATTACCTGCATTACCAATGATGACGTTATTCAGCGCATTTCCATTGCCGTTTAAATTATCCGTGCCATTTAAAGTGAGGTTTTCTAGGTTATCTCCTAAGGTATAATTTATATCCGAGATTACTTTATCGTTACCTTCAGCAGTATTCTCTACTATGCTATCGCCTACATTGTCTACATAATAAGTATCGTCACCCGTTCCACCAATCAGGCTATCCGTACCTTTTCCTCCATCAAGGATGTCATTTCCGGCACCGCCCAATAGAACATCGTCTCCCCAATTTCCTTTTAAGGTATCGTTTCCAGCTCCGCCTTCTAAACGGTTAGCTAAACTGTTTCCGACTAAAATATCATCGTAAGCACCACCAATTGCATTTTCAATCTGGGTTCCAAGATTGATACTTAGTTGGTTTACACTCGATATATGAGAAGATTTTTCACCAATATAACTCCAACCGCCCTGATTAAGATCGATGGTAGCGGCTTGTGCAGCATTGCTCGCATTTATTGTATCAACGCCTGCACCATCCCATACCAATACGCCTTTAGTGCCATCAAAGGTATAAGTATCATTACCTGCACGGGTTGAACTATTGACCCCATATATCGCTTGCAAAGCCGCAATATCAAACGGCGCAAAAGATCCGTCATATGACATACCAGTACGGTCATATGACATCACTGACCATGCCCGTGTATCTTCTTCTTTTGAGAAGCTATCAATGGTGGAACCTTCAAAGGTATGACGTAAACCCAAAGCATGTCCCAACTCATGCGGATAGCTTGCAGTCACCCAAGTGCCTGCTGGGTCAAACCAAAAACCTGGTCCAAAAGCCACATCTGAACCAACAAATGCTCCGCTTGGATACTGTGCATAAGCCGTAGCTGCGGTACTGTTCCGGTAGGCAGCAATGGTATTAAGCTGTGATGCATTATCCGTTAACGTAAAAGTTAAAGCTGAAAAGTCAGAAGCTTTTTGATAGACCTGAGTCATAAAGTCCTGTTGAGCTTTACTAAAAGGACTCCACCATGAAGGTGCTTGACCATTTGCATCGAGTAGGTAATCAGGTGCAGTCGAAGGGAAAATATACTTAAAATCTGGATTACTATTTGTTGTGGCAACGAGCGCCCGCACCCAGTAATTCACTCCAACCGTTGTGTCTAATTGAGCACGATCAATCGTGACACCATCGGCAAATTGAATACTAAAGTTTTTATTGTTGTTAGCGAGATAGCCAGTTAGCTTAACAACATCACTATCGCTGTACTGAATATTCAAAGTGGTTTTATCAAAACTGTATTGAACATCGGTAGATTTAACGTCTGTAAACACAATCGTGTTGTTACCCGAATAGTCTCCATTGATTGTGTCTATTCCATCGCCTAAAGAAAAACGATAAGTATCGTCACCTTCACGACCATTTAACGTGTCATTACCTTTACCGCCCGTAATCACATCATTGGGAAGAGTGCCCAAAAAATTATCGGCATTATCTGTACCATTCCATGTCGCAGTTTTCCCCGTTAAAAACTGCTGATAGGTTTGAACTACACCATCTGAAAGAATATAGTTATTAATGTAAGCTTTTAAAGTGATGCTATCCGTTGCTGAATAATTAATGACTAACTCATTATTATTGTTGGTCGTAAAACTGATGTCTTTTGAAGAAACATCAGTAATTTGAATGGTGTTTGTGCCCGAGTAGTCATTAATCGTATCGTTACCATCTCCTTTGCTAAATTGATAAGTATCGTCGCCACTTCCTGAAGCTAACCAATCATTTCCAGTTCCACCGACAGTTAAATCATTACCGGCTCCACCATATAACTTATCATCGCCAGCACCGCCATTTAACGTATCGTTCCCCGCGTTTCCGTTTAAAGTATCGTTACCTTCAAGACCATTAATAATGTCATTGGATGCAAAGCCATTAATCGTTTCATTGCCTTTGGTGCCAGTGAGCGTAATGGTTTTATTGGTGAGTAATTGATCGAGTGTGGCAGTTGTCCCATCTAAAAATTTAAAGCTACTTACATTCCCTTCAATTAATACAGCATCGGTATCAGAATATTTGACCTGTAAATTACTTCCACTGCCTTGTATAGATAGATCTGCCAAATTACTGGCCGTGAATTGGATCGTGTTATTTCCACTATAGTCAGTGACCTTGTCTATTCCATCCCCTTTACTGAATTGATAAATATCGTCTCCGACTCCACCAAATAGACGATCACTTCCAGCCCCACTATTAATTAAATCTGCTGAATTTGTGCCTACAATCCATTCGCTATTTGCAGTAGAAATATTTAGACCGTTGCCCCCACTTGTAAATAAAACCTGCTTTTCAACCCCATCACTAAAAATCATGCGGGCTTTAGCAAGAGCGTTAAAATTAAGTGAATAGTAAGTTCCTGAATAATTAGTGACGTATAAAACACTATTTATGTATTCAATTTGCCTAATATCATTTGAAGTAAAATTATCGAACTTTAGCCATAAACCATTTTGATCATTGCCATAAGTTACCATTAGAGTTTCCTTTTTTTTGTTATTGGAAGAGGAAATATTATTTAATTCTTCTTAATAGAAGAACCTCTTTTGGCGACAAAAATTACCATTTGGCGACATATTTTCTATTTTTTTAAATTTTTCTAAAAATTAAATTTGAATAGATTTTTAAAAAATTCTTATTTTTAATTATATATAACAGTTTTATAAATTTAAGATAATTACTTCTCAAACTTATTTAAAAATAATTCTTTTTGATACATTTGTAGAAAAACCTTGTCTTTTAGGTCACTGAACTTAGAACTCATTCCCTTTAATATCCCTGAAAAGACCAGCTCCTTATCGCTCTGGGCAACATCTTTATAGGTTTTATATTCAATGAGTTTATTGCTTAAAGTTCGTCAGAACGTTCCACAGCTACAGTCTATTAAGAAATCTCTTCAGACACGTGCTGGTCAAAAAATACCTCACATGCTGATCAATGCATCGGATCTATTTTTTAGAGGTCCTGAGATTGCTTTGTCAGGCAAAACACCTTTTGACGTAATCTATAAGCATGAAATTATTAGCTTACGCCATTATAGAAACGAAGCCGATACTTCTACACCTAAACACCGTGTTCCTTTAGTGATTGTTCCGCCATTAGCAGTGAACATGCTGATTTATGATTTGTTTCCTACTCGCAGTTTTGTACGTTTCTTTTTGGCACAAGGTTTTGATGTCTATTTAATTGACTGGGGGGTGCCAACCCGCCACCAAGCAAAATACAATTTCGGCACCTACATTAAAGTTTTTATGCCTCAAATGCTAAAGCAGGTTCGAGAGCACAGTGGTCAGCAACAGCTGTCTTTACATGGCTGGAGCTTAGGCGGTGCACTTTCACTCTGCTATACCGCATTATTTAAAGATAAAGATATTAAGAATCTAATTATTCTCGCTTCCCCTATCGATACTCACAAAGCGGGTTATATGGGGAAACTTTATGGCAGTCTGACTAAACCTGCCGAATGGGTTCGTAAACATACGCCCTTTCGTATTCGCCACCATGTGCCAAGTGAAGCATTTCATATTCAGGGCTGGCAAAACACGCTAGGTTTTAAATTAACAGACCCGATTGGAAATTTGAAAACGTATTGGGAGCTTTTTAAGAATCTCGATAACCGAGAATTTATTATCGACCATGCAACCTCAAGTTCATTCATCGATAATATGCTCGCCTATCCGGGCGGTGTCATGCGTGACATTATCCTTCGTTTCTGGATTGATAATGAACTATCCAATGGCGTAATTAAATTCGGCGAACTTACAGCCTATCTAAAAGATATTAAATGTTCAGTACTCGCAGTCGGCGGCAGCACAGATATTATTGTGACTGCTGATGCTGTTAAGCCACTCATGACTTTGATTAGCAGCCAAGACAAAACATTTAAAGTCGTTCCAGGTGGTCATATGGGTGTCGTTTCTGGAAGCCAAGCCCCTACTGCGGTTTGGCCAGAAATGAGTAATTGGTTAGCTACACGTTCAGATTAAAAGCAGTCCGTGCCTTATACCAACATAGATTGTTGAGCAGAGATACCTGCTATTGCCCCTTGTGATGATGCCATGGTGACTGAAGCCATGGCAGGGTTTGCAAGATCACCAGCAGCATAGATACCAGGCATAGAGGTTTCGCGACGTTCGTCAACCTTAAGAACAATACCGAAAGGCGTATCGACCGTAGCAAGGCCTAGTGATTCATGTAAACGTGCGGACGGCTTAGTACTCGGATGAGCGAATAAAATGTCAACCGTAACCTTATGATCGTTATCAAGGTATACCGTTGCAGTGCGCCCTTCGTTACGGGCAATCTGAACAATCCGACCGTCGATGACATTTACATTGCGACGTGCGAGATCGGCCCGAATATCAGGTGAGATATCATGACCATCTGTGAAGA
>NZ_JZFB01000001.1:1403228-1406949 GCF_001188385.1 Acinetobacter sp. V2
ATTGTGAGACTTTGAACCAGACCAAATGAGTCCCCAATGTTGTTCAGCGACTTCAAAGCCATCGCAATATGGGCAAGGTACGATGGAAGCACCCCAATTGTCAGCAAAACCAGAAACATCTGGCATCTGGTCAACAACACCATAACTTAAGATTAGACGGCGTGCGCCCAAGCTTTTGCCATCGCTAGTATGAACAGAGAAATTATCGATAGAACCAGAAATGCTGTCAGCCTGAGCATTGACTAACCTAATAGTTGGATAGCGCTCTAACTGCTGACGTGCCTCAGCTAAGATTTCTAGTGGTGGCTTATGATCATGACCAAGAAGACCATGCGAATGGCCAGCGAAGCGGTTGCGCGGCAGACCCGTGTCAAGAACGGTGACCTTGCGACGAGCACGGCCAAGTTGCAAAGCGGCGGCAAGACCAGCAAAGCTGCCACCTATAATAATGACATCATCCATAGTGATAGGCTCCTAATGTAAATCAAGCAGTTAGCTAATGAATACAATACTCTTCGGCATTGTAGAGAAAGTCACCCATCACTGTGCTGATCAACCTAACGACACCGCATTAGATATTTCAGGAGGAGATTGAGGTCTGGAAAATATCATTGAGACCTGATCAATAACTTGCAGATTTTGGATACTCCATGGTATCGTAATTTAGAAATTAAGATACTGTCAAGGACTGTAATTATTATGAGCGAAAAAAAAAGTCAGCGCGGTCGGCCAATCAATCAAGCATTAGCCCAAACGATAGTCGATACTGCGTATGAACTTTTTGTCGAATTGGGTTTTCAAGCAGCAACATTAGACAAAGTCGCTCAGAGAGCAAAAATATCGAAGCTCAGTATCTATCGGCACTTTGAAAATAAGGAAGCACTTTTCAGCGCAGCAATATTGGCCCGATGCCAACAATTTGCACCACAAACTCTTTTTGAAGGAATCCAAGGTTCAGCCGAAGAACAGCTCATGGCGGTGGGATCATCTCTACTGCGTACATTGTTGAGTCCAGATGTTCGCAGTGTCGAGGCTATGATCGTAGCTGACAAAACAAATCAAAAACCATTAAGCAAACTGCATTACGAAGCCGGCCCTGCCCATGTCATCGCCCAAATCGAGGCCATACTGTGTCAGTTGCATACCAAAGCGCTTCTAAACGTGCCTAATCCTCGTCAATCTGCTCGAATGTTTGCCGCGCTTTTCAAAGGATCTGATCTTTTAATGATTGCACGCTTCGATGAGACGAAAGCAAACGACGATAATGAAATCGAGTCCTATTGCAAATCGGTCGTCGCCATGTTCATCGCAGCACACAGGGAATGATCACGTGGTCGTGATTTAAGCAGCCTAGTAAAATCTAGGCTGCTTTTTTAAACTTCAGATATCGAATAAATTAAGAATTTATCTCTGCCGAAGAAGCAAGTAAACTCGTCGCATAATTCATAATTAATACGACTAAATTATTTGCTTTTTCTTCTGATTCAGCTAGACGTCCTTCCAGTAAAAGATGAGATAGTCCATGTACAAGACTACAACTCAACATTGCTAATACTTCAACTTGAGCATCATCTTCACTCAACCCCAAAATTGAAGCCGTTAATCTTTGTAATTGTGTATATGTACTATCCACTGCCTCTTTTAACTCAATTGCTTCATTCTTTTGTAAGTCAGGATTAAACATCAAAGCAAAGAGATTTCGATTATTTTTTGCAAAGTTGATATAGGCTAAACCAAATAATTTCAAAGCCTCTGGCTGAGAACTAGCATATTGTAATGTTTGACTTTGTTCCTCCTGTAAACGCTGAAATCCTTTTGCTGCCAACGCTACTAGAAAGCTATCTTTGCTTTCGAAATGCCGATATACAGCGTTAGCACTTACGCCAATTTGCCTTGCCATTTCTCTAAAACTCAGGCTTTCAGCATCATTATTTTCTAAATGAACCAACCCTGCATTCAATAATTCTTCACGTACATTTCCATGATGATAATTTGATTTTTGACTTAAATTTTCTGATTGCTTTAAAGACATGTTGACACCGCACACATACTATAAGCATAATGTGGTCACTGAACACATTATGCTTTTGCTTGTAGTTTTATCCTCCAAAGAGAATAAATTCTATTTTGTTCAGTAAAAATGCTTAAACAAAACAATTACCTAAAAGTCACACTCAAACAATAAGGCTGTAAGGCAAAAGAGCTTGGACTCATAAACTTGAGTCTAATCATCTTTAAGCAAAGGAACTGATATGAATAATCTCAGAAGTATAAAACAGGCTTTCTTATTTACAATACCATTAATGTTGGTCAGTTCTCTTGTAAACGCCGAACTCAATGCCTTGAATGATAAAAGTTTAGCGAGCGTAACTGGTCAAGCATTATTTAATCTAACCAATATTGCAGCTAATCAAAATGGTAATCCAAATGCAGATGTAGGTTTTTATCGTCTCGGAATGGAAGCACAAGTAGAATTAAATGCGAATATTAAACGTTTACAGTTAGGTTGCGGTGGGACTAAAGGAGTGGGTTGTGACATTGATATTGAAAATATTAGTTTAGCAGGTGTCCTCCCCGTAAATGGTAGCTATGCAGGATCAGATGCCGTTATTACTAATCCTTTTATCGAGTTTGCTATAAAATCGCCAGACAAAGCTTCTACTCGAGAAATTGTTGGCTTTCGCCTTGGGGCATTAGGCATATTAGGCAAACTTGGATTGGGATCAAATACAGATTTAACAACATTAGCTGATGACACAGCAGGAATTAACTCTTTATCTGGTGATTTGAATTTAACACTTACGAATACTGTTCTGAAGAATGTAGTGATTGAAAATGGATTGATCTCTACAGAAGCACATATTAATGATTATAACAAACCGCTTATTCTTAACCGCTCTACATCAGCAACGCTGGATAATGTAGTAGCTAAAACTGGTCCACTAAAACTATTAGGTATCTTAGATCTACCTTTAGGTTTAACTCTAAGTAATGCCACATTAAAAGATTATCCGCTATCTGGTTTCCATGAAATTTTACTAGCTCAAGATGCAGCAGGAACTATTCCTACTAGTGACACATCACTATCCTTACAAAAGCAAGCTATCCAGTGGCAAAAAATAAGTTCTGGTAGCTTCGAAAATACTGTAGCTGCTCAACCTGGATGGTGGCTTTCCTTACCGAAAGTTTTACTCACTGATATCGAAACACAACAGCGGATTGATGTAGGACTTGGGGAAGCATTAGGAGGCTTAGTTGGTCGAGAATTGATTATTAATCCTATTGATTCTGGACAGGTAGGCATTAAAAACTGCTACGGAAACTTAAAGTTTTGCTAAGTAAAAATGGCGTTCAAACCTTTATATGACCATTAAATTAAAAAAACTCATCATTTTTATATCATTATTAGCAGGGCTGAATACAACCCAAGCTACCACAGTCTATAGGTCAATAAATATGTGCTCAGCTTCAGTCCAACATATACCTGATAATATCCAGAGTTCTATTTCTAAACTTAAAGTAGGATCAATAGAGTCAAATAGTTCAAACATCGCCTTTATTATTGCGTCCGCAATTGCTGCAAAATACGATAAACAAATAGATTTAAACCTTATTACTGTTTATCTGCAAGCTCAACGAAATCTGAAAAATTTCCATTATTCCTTACTTGATATTAAGAAAACTTTCGAGAATTTCAATATATCAGTTGAGGCAAAAAAAA
>NZ_JZFB01000001.1:1406983-1408269 GCF_001188385.1 Acinetobacter sp. V2
AATGAAATATTAATTAGTATTGATCAACAAGATCAGCTCTTTGCGCTAGTTGGCTCGTCGCAAGAATATGTATATTTAATTTATGGAATCATGAACCGAAAAGCGCTGATCTGCCCTCTTAAAAAATCTTTATTTATTCAAAATTTCACTACGAATAAATTTTTAATTCTTAGATAACTTACAATGTGACTTTCATAAAAAATAAATAAAACAATCATTTAAAATTTAAAGAAATTCTAAAGATAGATTCATTTAATATTTTTAAAAGTATTTTTAATTAATAAAAGCTATTAATTGGAATTGAATAAAAGCATATAAAAAATAAACTCCAAGTGCAAAATTTGCACTTGGAGTTTATGCAAGAATCACTCGTGATTTACTTCAAACCAAAAGTCTTTCTAATACTCTTATCAACTGGCCCACTTGGCATAAATCGACGCAACTTGCTTAACAAAGATGCTTGTCCAGATGGTGTACGGCGCATTTGCCAATCATTGAGCGCTGCTGTAACAATTGTATCAGCCACACTATCGGGCTGAGGTGCTTGATCAATCTGCTTTAATACGGCTTGAGTAGCAAGATCACGCTCATTGTCATATTCAGGAATTTTTGAACTTGCTACAGGTGCATTCTTATCTAAATTAGTTTTAGTAAATGAAGGCTGAACAATTGATACACGAATACCAAATTGTCGAAGCTCATGATCTAAAGACTCAGATAGCCCCTCAACTGCATGTTTAGTAGCTGAATACAGTCCCATATACGGTGAAGGTAAGAACCCTAATACTGAACTAATATTTATAATTCTTCCATAATGCTGTATTCGCATATAAGGCAATACCGCTTGTGTGGTACGAAGAATGCTAAATACATTGGTGTTAAATAAAAACTCTGCTTCTTTTATTGAGGTCTCCTCTACTGCACCAATTAAGCTTGCTCCCGCATTATTAACCAAAATATCAATATGCCCAGCTTTATCAATAATAGAATGAATCCCGAGCTGGACAGAGTCTTCATCTGACACATCCATCTCGACAAGCTCAACGCCTTCTATAGGTTGAGCTTTGACTTTATTCCTGACTGTACCGAAAACTTTATGGCCGAGTTTAGCAAATTTTTCTGCTGTAACTTGCCCAATGCCAGATGAAACACCTGTAATTACAACCACTTTTGAGTTTGACATATGAACTCCAATACCTTTTAAATTTGAAAATTTGATCATTAAACTGCTGGTTTAGCCCCGATCTTGAACCAGATCGAATACATTGCTGGCAGGAAAACCAAAG
>NZ_JZFB01000001.1:1408311-1418390 GCF_001188385.1 Acinetobacter sp. V2
AGCAAGCGTTCCCCAAAACACTGAGTGAGTCAGAGGAATGAAAGCTAAAATAGCTGCTAAAGCTGTCAAAATTACAGGTCTGGCACGTTGTACTGTGGCCTCAACCACTGCATTCAACGGATCAAGCCCAGCTTCTTTGTTTTGCTGAATCTGTCCAATTAAGATGAGCGTGTTACGCATCAAGATTCCAGACAATGCAATCAACCCGACTAATGCATTAATACCAAAGGGCTGCTGAAATAACAGAAGCGTTGGCACAACGCCGATTAATCCCAACGGGCTGGTTAAAAACACCATAATCATTGCAGCAATAGATCTCACTTGAAGAATGATAATGAGTAGCGTCATTGCCAACATGATTGGAAAAATAGGAAGCATGGCTTTAGTGGCTTTACCTGACTCCTCAATAGAACCCGCCTCTACAATTTGATAACCCTTTGGTAAATCTTTAATGATTGGTTGAAGCTGTTTGGTAATTGCAGTAGATACATCCGGTGGTTGTAATCCATCAGCAATATCTCCACGAACGGTCATCGTTGGTACCCGATCTCGACGACGAATGACAGGTTCTTCCATGCGAACTTCAATTTTGCCAATTTGTGCTAAAGGAATACGTTGCCCATTTGCTCCCGTGAGTGTGAAATCACCAATTTTTGCAGGGTCTAGCCTGATATCACCTGCTGAACGGGCAACAACTTGCACTGTACGAATATCTTCACGCACAGATGTAATTGGAATACCAGTTAACAAAAACTGTAATTGCTGTGCGACTGAACTTGATGTGAGACCAACTGCTTGTAGACGGTCTTGTTCCAATGTGAAATGTAGGGCTGGCACACGAGTTCCCCAGTCCGTATTTACAGTTCGCATCATTGGGCTAGCATTCATAATTTGCTGAACCTGAACTGCAATCACACGTAATTTTTCTGGATCAGGACCTGAAACTCGGTAAGCTACTGGATATGGCGAATAGGGTCCAAACACAAGTTGTGTTACACGTAGTTGTGCCTCAGTCGCAAGTCCATTTGAAATAGCTTGTCTTAAGCGGTGTTTTAAGGCTTCACGTTCTTCTTGATTGTCAGTTCGTACCACAATCTTGGCAAAGGATGGATCTGGTAACTCAGGCCCCATCGAAAAATAAAAACGAGGTGCACCTTGACCAATATACGATGTCACAATCTTTGCTTCATGTTGCTTAGATAACCAAGCCTCAACTTTTGCTGTCGCAGCACTTGTTTGCGTAATCGATGTTCCATAAGGCATCTGTACTTCAACAAGCACTTCAGGTCGGTCAGAGATTGGGAAAAATTGTTTTTTCACCAATGCCATTCCACCGACGGCTAAAACAAATAGGCCGATTACACTACCGGCAACAATCCATTTACGCGCAATCACACGTTCAAGAATTTGACGGAAACGGTTATATCGTGGTGTGTCATAAATTGCAGTATGGCCACCTTCAATTTCTTTAAAATCAGGCAACATTTTCACACCCAAATAAGGTGTAAAAACTACAGCAACAACCCATGAGGCAATAAGTGCAATACCAACAATCCAAAACATATTGCTGGTATATTCACCCGCACTAGATCGAGCAAAACCATTTGGCATGAACCCAACAGCGGTAACTAATGTTCCTGAAAGCATCGGTGCTGCCGTATGGCTCCATGCATAGGCGGAAGCTGCTATACGACTAAAGCCCTCTTCCATTTTTACGACCATCATTTCAATCGCAATAATGGCATCGTCAACTAAAAGCCCTAAAGCAAGAATAAGAGAGCCAAGTGTAATTCGGTCAAAGTTTTTACCCGTTGCCAGCATCACTACAAAAACAATAGCTAATGTGAGTGGTACAGCCATAGCAACTACGACACCAACACGCCATCCCATGCTAATAAAGCTTACAAACATGACTACAAGTAATGCTGCAAAGAACTTAATCATGAACTCATCTACCGATGAGCTGATGTTGACCGCCTGATCAGTCACTTTGTTTAAACTAATGCCTAAAGGTAAATCTTCGTTAATCGATCCGACTTCTTTCTCTAATGATTTACCAAGATCTAAGCCATTCCATCCTTCGCGCATCACCACGCCCAACAGTAAGGTCGGTTCCCCACCATTACGAATCATGAATGTTGCAGGATCTTCAGTGCCGCGTTTAACGGTCGCAATATCTGACAATTTCAAGGTGCGACCTTGAGCCGTTATCGGGGTGTCACGAATTTTTTGTAACTTGTCAAAAGCACCATCTAATCTGACAAAAACTTGAGGACCCTTAGTTTCAATAGAACCCGCGGGAGTAAGCACATTCTGATTATTCAGCGCAGCAAATACATCTTGCGGATTTACGCCTAGGGTTGCCAAACGCTCATGTGAAAATTCAATATAGATACGTTCAGATTGCTCACCAATAATATTGACTTTCTTTACGCCCGGCACATGAAGTAATTGCTGTCGAATTGTTTCTGCATCACGTACCAATAATCTTTGTGCTTCATTTTTTACCTTTAATGAATATAAAGCAAAAGTTACATCTGCATATTCATCATTAACAAGTGGTCCAATTACACCGGCAGGTAAGTTGCTCATCTCGTCATTTACTTTCTTCCTCGCCTGATAAAATTCCTCCTGAACCTGTGATGGTGGGGTACTATCAAGTAAAGTCAGTGTCGTAAAAGCCAAGCCGGGTCTAGTATAAGTTTCTGTTCGATCGTACCAACGCAGCTCCTGCATCCGTTTTTCGATTTTTTCAGCAACTTGATCTTGCATCTCTTGAGAAGTTGCTCCAGGCCAAGCTGTCACAATGGTCATAACCTTCACTGTAAAAGCTGGATCTTCGGCTCGACCTAACTTGAAAAAAGCAACGATGCCAGCAATTGAAATCAAAAAAATCAGAAATAGCGTGATACCGCGTTCACGCACAGCAAGGGCCGATAAGTTAAAACCTTTTTCATTCATGAGTGGTCCCCTTCATTTCCAACTGAAGGATGACTCGCTTGTGAGGCAATACGTACCAACTCACCTTCTCGAAGCAAATGCGCACCTAAGGCAACAATTCGATCTCCACTTTGAATATTGCCAGTGACATAGGCATATTCATCATTAAGCTGTTTAACAACAACAGGACGCCACGTTACTTTCTGAGTTTTTCCATTAATTACCCAGACTCCAGCTCCCTTACCCTTATCAAGTAAGGAACCGACTGGCACTTGTAAAAAATGTTGTGAACTCTGATTTTGATTGGAAATACGTACAGTAACCGTTGAACCTAAAGGAGCATTTGCTAAATCACCTTCTAAGACGAAACGGGCTTCAAAAGTACGAGTGAGTTGATCTGCTGTATTTGATAATTGTCTAAGTTTAGCTGGGACATTTATATTTTCTTTACCAAATAGTGTGGCTTGACCAATGGCGCCTATTGCAGGACGTAATGTTTCTGGAAGCTGAATAATTGCTTCTCTTTGACCAGAATGAGCTAAGCGAATGACTGTTTGGCCCGCACTGACAACCTGACCTGGTTCGACCAGTGTTTCCATAATCGTACCATCACCATCCGCAATTAAATCGGCATAATGACTCGCGTTTAATGCAACCCTAGCTTGAGCTTGAGTCGAACTGAGCTGCGCTCTCGCCGTATCCGCTGCTGCTTTAATCTGATCATAGGCAGAAGCAGAAATAGCCCCGCTCCCACGCAAATCACGATATCGAGCTTCATCTTTCTCTGCTTGTTCTGCACGGGCCTTGGCTGCACCCACAGCTTCTTGTTGGGCTTTGGCAGCAAGTTCTAAATCGACCGGATCAATACGCATCAGTAACTGACCGCGCTTTACTGTCTGCCCTGCTTCAACAAATCGTTTGATCACTTTACCAGAGACACGAAAACCCAGATCACTTTCTACCCGTGCCCCTATCGTGCCTGTGAATGCTCTTGAATCAGAAGTGATTTCGTCTTGTACAGTTGCGACTCGTACTAATGGCGCAGAAGTACGGGGGTCAGATTGCGTATTTTCAGCACAACCGAGCAAGAAAAACGGAAATATACATATTGCAGTAAATGGAATAAGGCGACGATAAAGCATATGTGAGCCCCCCTTAAGAAATTAATCAGGAGACTCATTTTTAATCAAGTGACCAATTTAGTCAATAGTCACAAATCTATTATGGCGATAAACTCCTTAGTACAAGGCTAGAAAGCAAGACTGGAGCATTGGTGTTATATGAAATACTATGTTGTAAAAGTAGTGGGTGCAGATAAGGTCTCATGACTAAATAAATAGCTTTAACTGCTTCATCAATTGGAGTTTTTCTTTCAAAATCCCCAGATTGACGACCTTCTTGAATAATATTTTGTAGTAAATTATTCATTCGACTCTCATAAGCGACTGTAGCATCCCATTTCTCAGAAGCAGCAGAAGCGGCAATTTCATAAAGCTTACGCTCTTGAGAAAATAAACGAAGGCTTGCTTCAACAATTACTTTAAATAACACCCTTAATTTTTCTGCGGGATACTCAGCTTCATTAATAGCTGTATTAACTTCATCTTCAATTTCACGTAAACAATTGGCACAAATCATTTCGCCAATTGCCTGTTTAGATTCAAAAAATTTATAAATATAAGCTTTAGAAAAACCTATAGATTTTGCGAGATCAGAAACTGTAGTTTTCTCATAACCATAGCGGCTGAAATGCTCTGTAGCGGCAGTCAGGATTTGATCTCTTACATCATGATCTTCTGGTCCTCGCTTTGAAACAGGATAACTACTTTTTTCTTTACTCATATTTTCAATTTAAACCTTTATCTGGAAGTGGCAGTTTAACTCTTGCGAAATGATATTGACAACTAGTGACTAATTTGTATTATAGTCACAATTAAACTGTTATTCAAAATCTCGCCTCGGGGGAAATATGTTATCTAGATCTATCGTTCTCCTACCCATCATCGTAAGTACTCTTACTGCGTGTACCGTAGGTCCTAATTATAAACGCCCTAATATATCTCTACCCGAGCAATACCTTGGCACACCCTCAAACTCATCAAATGACAATAACAAAGCAGATATTGCCGTATGGTGGCAAAGTTTTAACGATCCTCAACTTACTCGATATGTCACATTAGCATTAAAACAAAATCTTGATTTGACCCAAGCATATACTCGAGTGACTCAAGCTCAGGCAGGATTATCGGCAGTTAATGCCTCTTTACAACCAATAGGTACTGTTGGCGCACAAGCAGCTAAAGTTTACCAATCTGTTGAAACACCTTTGGGGCAAGTTTTAAATTCAATGCCAGATTTTGACCGATATGGTAGTTCTTATGAAGCAAATTTAAGTGCAACTTGGGAGTTAGATATTTTTGGAGGCCTTCGCAGAGATCGTGAAGCTGCACTTGCAAATTATCAGTCTTCAAACGCAGGAGCCTCAGCCGTCCATTTAATGGTCGCTGCTCAAACTGCCAATATCTATATTAATATTCGCGGCTTACAATCCCGACTAGATATTGCCCATCAACAATTACAAACCCAACAACAACTTCTTTCAACCATTAATCTTTTATACAGCAAAGGTTTAGCTTCTGAATTTCAAGTCAAACAAGCCAAAGCAAATGTTGCTCAAGTTCAAGCTATTGTTCCTGTTCTTGGAATGAATCTAGACATTGCTATGAATGCCCTCGACGTCATGCTTGGAACCGTACCGGGAACTCACCGAGCAGAACTAGCAGAAGTAAAACCAATTCCGGTTATTCCTCAGATTACAGAAACCGGAACACCTCGTGATCTTTTACGTAGACGACCAGATCTCATCATGGCTGAAAGACAATTGGCGGCTTCAAATGCACGCATTGGCAGTGCGATTGCAGAATATTACCCAAAGGTCTCTCTAGGCGGTTTGATAGGTAGTGCAACCACAGCAAGTGGAAACTTATTTTCAAGTGGTGCAAATCAGGCTGCGGGCTTATTAGGTTTGCGTTGGCGCTTATTTGATTTTGGTCGAATTAATGCAGAAATTAGCTTATCCAAGGGCCAAGAAGCCGAAAAGCTCGCAGCCTACCAATTAGCCGTCTTACATGCGACGGAAGATGTAGAAAATTCATTATCAACTTTGTCCAAACGACAAGAACAGTTAATGGCTCTTCAAGATGGAGAAAATGCATTAAAGCATGCACAGAAAATCGCTTTGATTGCTTACCAGAAAGGAATTAACAGTCGAATAGAAGTATTACAAGCAGAATCAAACGCTTTGCAATTTTCAGATAGAAAACTTCAAGCACGAACTGATTCGGCCCTTGCAGCTGTAGCAGTTTACAAATCACTAGGTGGTGGCTGGCAACCTCAAAAGTTTTAAGACAACCCTATTTCAATTGTAGGCACATAATTCATAAAACGAGAATCTGTTATGCGAGAACAATCCGTACGCCAGTCTTTAGGTACACACGATTTAAATCATGCCATCTTAAGTGGCCCAATTACCCGAGTAATGCTAAAACTGGCATTGCCGACCATAACTGTTCTACTCGTACAAACATTAATTGGATTACTAGAGACATATTTTGTAAGTTCTTTGGGAACTGACATAATGGCAGGTGTAGCCGTTGTGTTCCCCATTCTTATGCTCATGCAAATGCTAGCAAATGGTGGGTTTGGTGGAGGTTTAGCCTCAGCAATTGCTCGAGCTTCTGGAGCAGGTCAATCAGAAGATGTCCAATCCCTTGTCTGGCATGGTGTCATTCTTGCTGGCCTTTTGGGAGGAATTTTTAGTATTGTTATGCTCAGCGCTGCCCCCATGATCTACCACTTAATGGGGGTTACAGGCTTAGCTTTGAATGCTGCTCTAAAATATTCCAATATTATTTTTATTGGTTCACCTCTCATATGGGCTGTAGCCTTACTCTCAGCAGCTTTACGCGGTGCAGGTGATACAAAAACCCCAGCACGCATAACACTTCTAGGTGGAGTGCTACTTTTACCTCTATCACCTATTTTTATTTTTGGCTGGGGATTCATTCCTTCATTTGGCGTGGCCGGAGCTGGGCTCGCTGTATTAAGTTATTATATTTTTGCCATCATATGCTTAATTAAGCACATGCGAACAACGCATAGTATTATCAAATTATCGATCAAGCCTATCAATTTTAAGTTTTTCAAAGATATTCTTGGTATTGGTTCACTATCCGCTATTGGAATAATTCAACTCAATTTAACTGTTGTCCTCATAACTACCTTAGTTGGTCAATTTGGATCTGATGCAATCGCTGGGTACGGTATTGCGTCCCGATTAGACTACATACAAGTTCCACTTATGTTCGGTATCGGTTCAGCAATTATGGCCATGGTTGGTATTAATTATGGAGCTGGACAATTTCAAAGAGCACGCCGTATAACATGGATTGGGGTTTTCATTACGTTTCTTATTACTGGTTCAATAGGACTTTTCTTTAGTATTTTTCCTTCCATTTGGCTTAGGTTTTTTAGTCATGATCCATCTGTTCTTCTAACTGGAACAAATTACTTGCAGCATGTTGCGCCTTTTTATGGCGCGATAGGTATTGGTATGGCACTTTATTTTGCAGGCCAAGGTTCAAAACGATTATTAGGCCCTCTTTTAGCAGGTACGATCAGAATGATCATTGCTGCTGTTATTGGAAGTATCTCTGTCTTATATTTTAATGCAAGTTTATCAACCTTCTTTCAAATTATTGGAGTCAGTGCTTTGATATTTGGTTTAGTATCCTGCTTGGCAAATTTTATACATAGATGAAATCGTATTCAGTTTAAAAGAGGATTATTGGATCTTCTTAATTATTAATTTTTCATATTAAAAATTACTTATTCTTATAATTTAATCCAATAACTTTTTACCAAACATTCATTAAATAACCTCATAACTTCATTTTTTAAATTATCTTCATCAACTAGATGTTACTTTTTGTTATTTATGTAAAGCCAATCTTAACAATAAAACCAACTAACCATTTGTTAAATATAATTTTTCAATAAACCTTATTTTGTAAATTTCGTCTATTTTTTATACAAATGTAGGTAATTTCTCACAACCATGTAAGCCAAAACGTACAACACAACTAATTGTTTTTCCTATAATTAATTTCAGTACATATAAGCACTCTTTACTATTAAATAGAAAGCTGAGTATTAATGAAGAGATCTGGAGAAACGGTAACGTTATCTTTATTAATATAAAAACTCTTAATAATAGAAAAAGAATCTCAAAAAATTAATATGTACCATCTTTCCTCTGGAAACAGAGGAAAGATCTTTTTTTAATCATCAGATAGGGTATAGAGAATGTTTATTGCAAAAAATATATTTGTATATTTACTATCAATGTTAGCTTTATGCTTAATGATTATTTTCTTTAATTACATTGGAATGAACGAGACGATTAACCTTCTTCTCTCTTCAGCACTTTTTGGAATATTTATTACTTGGTATTTCAAAGGTAGCGGACTATGTCTCGCCCTATTTAGTTTTTTTTACTGGGCAATGTTTGTAATTAGTCAAAGTTTAGAAGTGATATGGATGCTCGCAAGTTCAGTCATTGTCTATCTAGTGATGACTAAAATAATTCCCAAATTCAAGACCATCCATATCGGTGTTATAGCTAAAAAGGGTTCACCCCACGCTTAACCATACCTACTTTCTTAACTGTATTAATTTTGCTTTGTTCAGCACGTAATAACTCATTTAAGAAAATTTTTAAATTTTGCTCATCAAGACAAATGGGATTAAAACTAGTTTCTCCCATATTTAAAAAGAAAGATTCAATATTTGTATTACGCTGTACATATTTCATTGACCAACGCTGAAAAGAGTTCTTCTCGATGGAATATGTGCACAACCATTTAACATTGTAGTGTCTTTGATCATCTTTAATTCTTTCAAATAATCGCTCTACTAACTCTTGTTCACCTTCTAAACATTGAAAGAAAGCATTATCAGCATAATAGAGCACACCACAAATTTGATTCAAATCATTGAAATTTCTAGCTTCTGTTAAAATATCACGTAAATCTTGCAATAAATCTTCATTTTTTTCGTTTCGTTGACTGGCATAACACAGGCGAACGTTCATTAACAATTCCGTGAAATATAAAATTTCTTTATTTAAAGATTTTTCAATCTAACACACATCTCTTCCTAATAATTTATATTTCACCCCTACATTCAATATATGCTCCAAACACACATCCCATAAGAGAATAACGAAACTTATTAGGCTTATAAACGATTAGGTATAAAACAAAAAAGCCCTCTTATAGAGGGCTTCTATAGCTTGTAAAAGAACAATAAAATTTCTTTTATAAGACTAAAATAAAAAAAAGCACTAAATAGTGCTTTTTTTCTTACTGAAATATTATTGTGGAATAATATTTACAGCATTTGGGCCTTTTTGACCTTGAGTAACAGTAAACGTTACACGTTGACCTTCGTGCAAAGTTTTGAAACCTGAACCAGAGATCTCTTTGAAGTGTGCAAACACGTCTGGACCATTGTCTTGTTGAATGAAACCGAAACCTTTAGTTTCGTTAAACCATTTTACTGTACCGCTTACTGTATTAGACATGATATATCCTACTGATTTCTAATATTTTAGTATCATTTAATAATGACACTAACATAACTTTGAAAAAAGAATAACAAATTGAGTTAAGATCTTAAAAAACGAAGGATTATGACTAAAACTACGATACTTTAAAGAAGATTTACTAACAAGACTTTTTTCTAGTTAAGAGCATGATACCTGAAATAAATTTCTATTCAAGCTTTTTATGAGAAAAATTTTATAAATTATAATAAAAAACCCAAAAACAATAACTTAATAGTGCAACTAAAACTTAGTATATCCCCTACCTAACCAACAACTTACATCCAATTAGATAAATTGTTGAAGAATAGAAAGATCAGCACTTAGAACGCATGAGATGCTTGAATAAAAATATAAAAAAGACTTTAAATAATTTGAATTTTAGAAATTCAGGCAAAAAAAAAACTCCTAAACAGGAGCTTCATTTTTAAATCATTGGCAGAGGATCAAGGACTCGAACCTTGACGAACGGTTT
>NZ_JZFB01000001.1:1419039-1421896 GCF_001188385.1 Acinetobacter sp. V2
GATGGCTGTGTATATTAGCGATAAGAACTTACAGTGACAAGTGTTTTTTTTCTAAAAAAAACTGACCGTGTAATTTGTATACAGAAACTAGACCAATGATTTTTATCAGATTCAAACTGTTTTTAAGCAATTGATCGCTTCAGCAGCATTTGAGAATCGATTTTGCCGCTTTTTTTGCAATAAACCCGAAAGTAATGGATAAAAAATCACAAGTTGTGTCGGTAATTGAATGATTAAATTTTGGCAATGCAATACTGCCCAATCATAGTAACTCCCTGCTTCTAAACGAGTTTGAGTTAACCATTCATATAAAACGATACCAAATGCGTATAAATCGCTTTGTATATCCTTAGAAGCGCCTCTAAACAGCTCTGGAGCCATATATCGTGGTGTAGCATCCATTCTTAAATCTGAGCTTGATATAAGTCGGGCTTTCTCAAAATCAATCAAATAAGGATTTTGCTCAAACTTTCGAAAATGTTCTTTCTTAATATCTCCATGAATCCAACCAAATCCATGGAGTTCAGCGAGCTTATCTAGTGCTGACCAAATCGCATGATATACATCAGTTAAATCCGTTTCATGAGACAATGAACCAAACCACAAATCAGTATTGGGTAAAATTAAAACTTTACCTAAAGAATGGTTTAATTGAGGAATGGCACTAACTTCGATTAAGTTATGAGGTAAAAGCCAGGCAGGTTTCTTATCAGTAATTTCTTCGTAAAACAATTGTTCATGAATGAAATCTTGCTCACTTTGAACATCTGTTTCAGGTAAATGATATTTTAACCAATAGTCTTTGTTATCTATGCTGCATGTCCATAGATACCGCCCTAAAGCGGCACTCGCAGGTTTTGTCACACTTTTTAAGTTTTGTATATTCGAAGCAAAATCATGCTTCAGCATAGTAAGACTCTGGCTGTTGTTGCTTTTCTTCAAAACGCAAAACTTCTAAACAATGCTGAATCGTCTTGCCAATACGAGCATGGGTCTCAATCGAAGAAATTTTTGGCCAAGTCGCACGTTCCCCTTCTCGCTGTAAGCGTTTAAACAAATGTGGCCGTGGGTTTTGCAAAGTATAGGTATAGTGACTCAAGCCATATTTAGCAATGATATTCACATCGCCATAATAACGCTGCCCCATTACACCATAGCCATGATCGAGTAATCGTCTAATCGGAGAAATAGAACCAAGTCTTTGACGTGTAAAGTCCATAAGTCCCATGGATAACACTTTACCTTGACGTCTTAAAATCCGTTCAGGCCAACTTAAAACATCTTTACGAAAGCGGTCTGCATCATTTTGCATAAATGGAACAATATGTGGGTTCACCTGACTGGCGATGGTGTAATTTAAATTATAAAGTCGAGCCATTCTTTCTTGGGGAAAATCATTTCTTACACTGCCATCTACCCATTTTGTGTTTGCCATGTAAGGTGTGTGTTCACCGTCATAACGTTTGCTGGTTAAACGTACGGGTGGAAATAGCACAGGTACAGCACATGAAGCCAACACAGCACTCCACACTAAAACATTAGGCGTCATAATAGCATTCATGATGCGCGGGTTTTCTGTTGCATCATACGGCGCAACTGCCACATTAATGTTTAAACCAGATTTTTTGAAAGCCTCTTCAAACGTGAGATCACCCAGATTTTCGACAAGGAACTTTTTCAAATAGTGCACATCGGCAATTCCACCATTTCCTTTAATGAGTTCACGAAGTTTTCTAAAATGAAAAGCATCACTAAAGAATTGTTCTCCATTTAATAAATTTTGAACATCTTCACTGGCAGAAGTTCCGAGCATGCCTGTCATAATTGCCCCTGCACTTGAGCCAGACAACACTTTAGGCATTAAATCTTGTTCAATTAAAGCTTTACAGACCCCAGTATGAAAAAGGCCTAAAGTTGCTCCACCTGAGAACATAAGGGCTGGTTGTCCATATGCTTTTTCACAATTTTCAAAAAACTCAATTTTTTCTTTGCGTTGGAAAGTAATACATTCACTTGAAGCAATATAGGCCAAGCTTTGGCTAACTTCTTCAATATAATCTTCAATTAACTTTTTCGTTCCCACATGTGTTGCAGCAAACAACATCGGGTGCCCAATATTTGCAATATCGTAAGTTAGACCTTCTTTGAGTAAATAAATAAGATCTAGCGTTCGATGTTGCTGGCGATATCTTTTCAGTAAAGTGTATCTATAAGAAATGAGCTCTGCATCGAAGTAAGGCGAACTATTATCAAATTTCCACTCTTGAACCCCTGTTTCTTCATCTAGTTTTAATGCAAAAGACTTCCACTCTGCATAAGATTCAGCCATGTCTAACTGACGTTGTAATTTTTTGATACGGTAGGCCTGATGCGGATTCATATCACTGCGTATTTTTTCAAACATATTTCGTCCTCATCTTCACAGATGATTTTACTGAATAGACACAACAACACTATGCGCGGTCTGAAGATTTCAATCAATTGCAAAACCGATAAACTGTATAGACAATAACTTTTTTGTCAGCCTGTTAGTTTCGGTGTTAGTATCCTAGTAAATTACTGTTTAACATGATTGACTTACCATGGCTACCATTGATTTACCAGATAATTTAGTTCAAACATTATCACTTGTATTAAATCAGTTACAGCAGGTCTTACCTGAACCTAAACAAGAGACAGATTTTAATGCACCTGCTTTTAGATGGGAAAATCAGCAACTTAAAGCCATCTATACACCCAAAAATATTTATCTGGATGACTTAAAAGGCATTGAACGTCAGAAAGAGAAAATCATTCAAAATACTTTGCAGTTTTTAAATAGTCTACCCGCAAATGATGTGCTTTTAACTGGCTCGCG
>NZ_JZFB01000001.1:1421943-1426133 GCF_001188385.1 Acinetobacter sp. V2
AAGGATTACGTTTAATTGAAATTGAGCGTGATGACTTAGCAGATTTACCTAAAGTTCAGAAACTCATTCAAAACCGACCTGAAAAATACATCGTGTATTGTGATGACTTAGCTTTCAATGCTGAAGATGAAAATTACCGTAGTTTAAAAAGTGTATTGGATGGTTCATTACAGTCTGGTTCAAGTAATTTTATTATTTATGCAACCAGTAACCGTCGCCATTTGTTACCAGAATTTATGCATGAGAATACGCCTGTAACTAAGGTTGATGTACCTCAATATACCGAACTACACCCACAAGAAGCGATTGAAGAAAAGATCTCTTTGTCAGATCGTTTTGGCTTGTGGTTATCTTTTTACCCAATGGACCAGAATTTATATTTAGAAATTGTGGAGCATTACATTCATAAAGCAAACATGGTTTTTAATGATGAAGTTCGTGCTGAAAGTTTGCGTTGGTGTCAAATGCGTGGTCAACGTTCAGGACGTGCTGCTTATCAGTTTTCTAAGCACTGGATTGGTTTAAATGGCTTAAAAGAGTTGCCTAACAATTAAACAAAATGTCCCGCAAAGCCTTAGCTTTGGCCTGAAAACCGCTTAGTTTTGATAGTTGTTTTTCATAACCTAAAACAAAGATAGTCCTATCCTCCTTTAGGTTTATATATGAAAAAACAATTGCCCAAAATTTCTATAGGCAGCAAAGTTTTAGGTCAAAGCTTATTGCTCGCGCAAAGTGTTATAGATAAAGCAGAAAAATACTCAACTCTTCCTTTTTCTCAACCTCATATCATTCAGCCCCGAGTTGATGAAAAATATTATAGCTGGACTCATTACGGCATCTTTTTTCCACTTTTGCCAGAGCCGCATCACTATTTAAATATTATGATTTTATTAGGCACACCTGGTGCTCTTGCATTTGATCATGATGACATAATTCACGGAAATCCTCGAAAAACAGCGACTTTCTTTTCAAGTACCGCAGCAGTAGAGAAAGCTTTGCTTAAGGCTTATATCATTCCTGAAGATACAAAAATTAATGAAGATGGAAGCTTAATCGAACTAAGTCAAGAAATTTCAATTCAAGGAAAATTCCCAAAAATTCATATTAATGGACACTACGAGGGTCTTGATTTCGACTTTGATATTGATGTTACCTCACATGTTTCATGGTTTATCAAAACACCGATTTATGATCATTTTAGTTTGTTGGCAAAGTTTAAAGGTTTCTTAACCTACCAAGCAGAACGTATTGAAAGTGAGGGGCTCTGCACTTATGAATATGCTCGAGCAGTTGGAGCTCATTCCATCACAGATAAACTTATTCCTGAAGCCTATAAACTGCCACTTGATTTTTTTACTTATCAAATTATCAATTTAAATGAGACCACTCAACTTCTTCTTACCAAAGCAGATATTGCAGGCCAGACAGCAGCTTATACTTTGCATATTAGATATCTTGATCGGCCTGCAGAAGTTTATACAGATGTCAGTTTTGATATTATTTCTCACCAAGTTGATGATTACATCTCACCGACTGGACAAAAGATGCGACTTCCTAAATTCTTTTCGTGGATTGCTCGAAATGAAGCTAAACAAATTATTTTAAATATTCAGGCAGAAATTGACTCCCCACTCCGCTACGGTCATGGGCGAGGTTATGCAAGTAGTTATATATTTACCGGTAATTATTTCGGTAATGAAGTTCAAGGCCGTGGTTATATCGAATATATAGATATTGAAAACCAACAAGCCTTTGAAGATGAATAATTTTACTCAGGAATAGACAACTCAGTCATTGGCCAACGTGGTGTTGTGGTTACAGCCAAACCATCATGCTGGCCTGCTTTTAAGCGTTGATAGCCTGCAAAAGCAATCATTGCCCCATTATCAGTACAAAGAGCAGGTTCTGCGTAATAAACTTGTGCCTTAATTTTAGCCAATGAAGTTTCCAACTGTTCACGTAATCGTAAATTTGCGCTTACTCCACCCGCAATGACTAGACGCTTAAGTCCAGTTTGCTTTAAGGCTTTTACTGATTTTTTTACCAAGGTATCTACAATTGCTTCTTGGAATGAAGCAGCAATGTCAGCATCTCTGTTTTCACCATTCAATTTTTTCAATTGCACAGAAACAGCTGTTTTTAAACCACTAAAAGAAAAATCTAGACCTTGGTGAAGCATTGGTCGTGGAAATTCAAACGCTAATGGATTACCACTTAAAGCCAATTTCGCAATATTAGGACCACCCGGGTATGGCAAACTCATCATTTTTGCAACTTTATCAAAGGCTTCCCCAGCTGCATCATCAATAGATTCACCCAAAAGTTCATATTGACCAATACCGTGAGCTGCCATTAATTGTGTATGCCCACCTGAAACCAATAAAGCAACAAATGGAAATTCAGGCGGTTGACTTGAGAGTAAAGGCGCCAACATATGCCCTTCCATATGGTGAACACCGATGGCAGGTTTATTTAAAGAAAAAGCTAAAGTTCTTCCAAATAAAGCTCCTGTCATTAAGGCTCCCATTAACCCAGGACCACGTGTATAAGCAACAGCATCAATCTCTTGTTTTTTTACACCACTTTGCTCAAGCAATTGATTCATTAAAGGAATTAATTTTCGAACATGGTCTCGAGAAGCAAGTTCAGGTACTACTCCACCATATTCGGCATGAAGTTTAATTTGGCTATAAAGAACCTGTCCCCGCAAGCCGAGTTCGCTATCATAAAGTGCCAACCCTGTTTCATCACAAGAAGTTTCCAAGCCTAAAACAATCATCAAAACTGCCTTTTATATGAGTCAAAATATTGCAATCGCTATTATAGACTTGTGATATGAGTTGTAAATGAGTAAAATACTGACCTTCACTTGTGATCCGGCACAATAGTGTGCTTGATCTTATCCATAATCTAGAGGATTTTACATGCCACAAGTTAAGTTGAAAGAAGGCGAACCAGTTGACGTAGCTATCCGTCGTTTCAAACGTTCATGCGAAAAAGCTGGTGTTTTAGCTGACGTTCGTAAACGTGAATTCTACGAAAAACCAACTCAAGAACGTAAGCGCAAAAAAGCTGCTGCAGTTAAACGCTACCAAAAGAAATTGGCTCGCGAATCTGTACGTACTACTCGCCTTTACTAATTAATTTGTGATTGACTGCTGAATTATGACTACTTTAAAAAACCAAATTACTGATGCATTAAAAACTTCTATGCGTGCCAAAGATATGGCAACAGTGACGGTTTTGCGTAGTCTACAAGCAGCAATTAAGCAAATCGAAGTCGATGAGCGCATAGAGCTTGGCGACGCTCAGGTTCTTGCGGTCATTGAAAAGCAAATTAAACAACGTAAAGAATCGATCAAAGCCTTTGAAGGTGCTGGTCGTGATGATTTAGCTAGTAAAGAACAAGCCGAAGCTGAGATTTTATCTCAGTTTCTACCAGAAGCTATGACTGAGGAAGAGCTTGATTCTCTCATTGAGCAAACGATTTCTGCTCAAGAAGCAACTAGCATGAAAGATATGGGTAAGGTGATGAATTCTCTACGTCCGATCATAGCCGGGCGTGCCGATCCTTCTGTAGTTTCAGCAAAAATTAAAGCTAAATTAGCTTAATCTCTTCTCTTAAATTTTATATTCCCTCAAACCAAAGCTTCTTTTAGTTTGGGCGTGTTTATATATTTGAATTTTTTGAAAGATATATTTCAAATTTTCATTCTTCGCTCATCTTGCATTTGTTTCAATCTACTGTCTATTCTAGCCGACATTGCTTGATTGTCTTTTGCTAATCGCTGAGCATGCAACATCGATTTAATCGCATTCTCTTCACTCCCCGACCAATATTCAGCTTCTGCTCGATAGCGTAAAACATTGACTGCTCTCAATGGTCCTGTCTTGTCCAAATTAGCAGCCTGCTGCAAAAATTGCCAACCTTGGATATCTCTTGGGTTTTTATTGATAAACCGTTGAACAAGAGTTTGAACCTGTGAAAATTTTCCTTGGCGCAGCAACACTTCAGCCAACTTATAACTGAAAGCTCTATTTTCAGGCATAGTCATTTGTGTAGAAGCAATTGAAGTATAGGCTTGATCCAACTTGTTTTGCCCCAGATAAATATCGGTCTGCAAAAGTGTAACAAGAGGTTTTCCACTAGATTTGACTTGATCTAAAGTAGACTGCGCCTGTGCATAATC
>NZ_JZFB01000001.1:1426179-1426571 GCF_001188385.1 Acinetobacter sp. V2
GCAATATTTTTTTGTGAGGCTAAACTCTGTAGTTGGTTTTCGGTAGCCTGATTTGAAACTACCATTGTGTACCATTTTAAAATTTCAAAATCAGCATCATATATGCGATTTTTGACTTTAGGCATCTGGTTCGCACGAAGTCGGGCCTCACTCATGCGCTCAGTCGTTAATGGATGGGTCAGCCAGAAATCTGGTAAAAAACTTACCCGACTAGTCGCACGATGCATTGTTTCAAAATAGTCTGCCATACTTTGCGGGTTATAACCCGCTGCATACATATATTGCATACCAATACGGTCAGCTTCACGCTCCTGATTTCGACTGTATGTTAACTGGCTATCCATTAGGGCAGCCTGCGTTCCCAACATCACTGCTGCTCCTGCATCTCCACC
>NZ_JZFB01000001.1:1426613-1428571 GCF_001188385.1 Acinetobacter sp. V2
AAACTTAATAACGTTTGGCCCTTAAAGGCTTCCTCTGAACGACTAAAATGCCTTTGGGATACGTGTGCAATTTCATGCGCCATCACCCCAGCAATTTCATCAATATTGCGAGCTGAAGCAATAAGTCCTGTATTAAGCGCGAATAGGCCACCTGGAACAGCAAATGCATTGATTTGTGGATCTTTAATAACAACTAGACCAATAGGCTGACCAAGTTGAGTCTCACTTAAAATACTTGAAAATACTTGAAAAAATTGGTCTTCGAGCCAGATATCTTGGATAACGGGCATTTGTTTATGAACTTCACGGAAAACTTTTTCACCAATAAATTTTTCTTTTTGTTGATCAAGCAAACCTATTCCACTTCCGATATTCGGAATTTCCACCTGATTCGCAGATGGCTGAGGGTCGAAAGACTGTGCATACGAAGCATTTGCTATAAAAGTCGCACTTAAAATAACTGGCAAAAATCTCAAAAGTTTTTCTCTATTAAAATTAAACCATAAAAAAAGCCTATTGATGTAAACCACAAAAATTGGTTTTCAATCAATAGACTTTTACTATATCACTCGAAATCGACTAGTTTTGCAATGAAGTGTTATTAATCACTTATATAAAGTTTTGGTTTACCAGATATCTAGGTGTTTTATCCTCTAAAGCTTCAACCAAATTTTTATAGGCCAGATTTGCCATTTTTTTACGGGTTTCAGCAGTAGCCGACCCCACATGAGGCAAAGTCACTACATTCGGTAATTTAAAAAGTCCCGAATCTTGTAAAGGTTCTTTTTCATACACATCTAAGCCAGCAGCAAAGATCTGATTTTGCTGTAAAGCTTCAATTAAAGCTTGCTCATCAACTACTGAACCACGGGCAATATTAATAAAAATAGCGTGCTTTTGCATAAGCTCAAACTGCGCTTTGCCCATTAAGGCTTTCGATTCATTATTTAAATCAACTGCAGTGACTACAAAATCAGACTGCTGTAGCAATTGATCCAAACCAAGATATTCTGCATTTAATGGTTCAGCTAATTCAGGCTTTTCACGACGATTATGGTAAACAATATTCATGTTAAATCCATAAAAACCACGACGTGCAATTGCAGCACCAATATTACCAAGTCCAATAATACCTAATGTCTTTCCAAAAACATCTAAACCGAACTGCTGAGGCCCTACCGTTCTTTTCCATTCACCTTGTTTAGTCCAATGATCCAGAAAAGGGACTTTTCTAGCGGCACTTAGTAATAATGTAAAAGCAAGATCAGCTGTTGTTTCAGTTAAAACATGGGGTGTATTTGCTAACCAGATTTTTCTTTGGTTTAAATAAGCCACATCATAATTGTCATAGCCCACTGTTACAGATGAAATAATTTTTAGTTTTTGGGCAGGTGCAAGGTTATTTTCATTCAGTACCCGTCCTGCACCAATCATCCCATCAGCATCTACAACGTGTTGTCTTATTTGTTCATTAATATCACCCAATTTTGGGTTAAGAACTACAACATGATAATCCTGTTGTAATCGAGACAAAATTTCTTCATCAATTTGGCTAAAAACTACAACTTTTTTCATGTAAATCCCTACTACTCGTTGTTATCTTGCATTAATTTCCATAACCTTTTTTTAAGGAGTGGTTTCTCCAGCATTTCTTTTAAACTTGCCAAATGGATAATATTGGCATGTTGAATATAAGAACATTCACCAAGACATAAGATCTTTTTATCTGCTGCAACAGCATCTAAGAAGCCTTGTATATATGAACCAGCGCCCCGCTGATCTTGATACGCAGCTAAAGGAAAAGGCCATTTTAGTTCAGCATACTGCCCTATTTTCGCTTTTTGTATGTTATTCCAGAGCTGTTTTTCTTCTTCAGCTAAATTAGTAACATCTAAAAAAATAACACATTTTTCAAGAGAAAAAGCCTGCAACTCAAATGATGCAATTTTAATGGCAGG
>NZ_JZFB01000001.1:1428638-1430416 GCF_001188385.1 Acinetobacter sp. V2
ATTTTTGGAATATCGTTAATTTTTGGCTTTGCTGGCTGCTGCTCAAGAACTGTGGGTTCTACAGAGGGTAGTATGATCGGTTCTGGTTCTTCTACGACATGATCCCGCCAAAGGCTTTGAGCATTATTTTTTTGGCACACCTGTGTCTTAGGAATCCATACATCAATCCCTAAAGTCGCCAATATATTTCTTTGCTGCCCAATCATGTTTGAATCAATACCTCTACTTAAGCTACATTCTAACGGGCTTGAGTTTTTTTTTCAGTGTTTTATTTCGTTCAGCTGTTTTTATAATCGTAGATGTCTTTTAAATAATCATCACACTATTTCTTTTTTGCATTTGCTCAACAATTTCTTCTGTCTCAAAGCCAAATCGCCAATAAAGTAATTCAAGTACATCTAGTTCGTCTTGTGTGATAATACGATCACTCCACAAGCACATTTCTGCAATCGCAAGGATACTAAGACGGTCACGCAATAATAAACCTGCAATGTCATTTAAAATTTCAGCCAAATCTAAAGGCTCGTCTGAAATCTCATCATAAACATACATTTCATCTGGATTAAGTAACGAACGTAAAATACGTTCACGTACTTCTAACTGATTTGGACTATTAATTTGCTGAACATGAAGCAAGGCATCAATTAAACGAACAATTTGAGGTTTTACTTCTTCAAATGCTGTTGGCAAATGTAACGGCATTAAATTCAACTCATATTTAACCCGCTCCAGCAAAAGTGCATCTAGCAGACCAATCTCACCATCTTCTTGAATAATCAGCGCTAGTTTTGTTAGAAATTGCCGCGCAATGCTTGCTGGCATATGCCCAATGTTTTTACAAGCATCATGAAATATCTGAATATGGATACGCCCATCAAGATTTAATAAGGCATCAATAATGGCATGGCTAACTGGCGCATCTTTAGGGATGAATTCTCGATATTGGCGAATCATCAAAATAGCGACCATTACCTCACGTGAACCCGTAGCAGTTTGAAGTGCACGCTGAATTAGCTCAGGACGCTTTTTATTTCGACGCACATCACTACTAAGAGGCTTAATAGCATCATTTAATGCAAAACTAATGGGTGACAACCTTAATAAGGGTAAAGGTTGCGGAGATGACCATGGAACATAAATTTCTTTTTCAGATTCTTCTAAAAAATGAAATAAACTAAATAACGGACGATTGCGAAGCTTTTTTAAATTTTCTAATTGTAAATCTTGTAGCAAAGTCGGATTTAACTCGTAAATACGTTCACGAATACTTGGGTGAATATTCATCCAACTTTGCGGACTCAGTGAGTTAGCAAAACACATATGCGCGATTGATTCAGAATAGGCACTATGAATTTGTGAGCCAGAATGGTGAACATAAATACGCAACAAAGTCTGCGTATTAGCACTATTTTTTAATAATCGTACCGTTTTTTGGTCATTACGAAATGTGCGTCCACTCAAAGTTAAATATTTAATAAATCGGGTAATTAATACGCCTAGGCTTCCAGCTAGCCAAATGACACCACCCACTGCAACAAATACAGTTTCAAATTTATGTTTATAACCTGGGCTGTAGCGTTTAAAGCCTTGTTTTGCTAATTTACTGCCCCACTGACTAAATGTCGTTAATCCACTATATAAAATCTTTAATTTAGTATTTTCAACAGCTTCACCTGATAAAATCTGATTAAACTCATGACCCAACAAACCATATAGTTCAAGTTTATCCAAATTTTGCAAAGCTCCCCATGTCAAAATAATCACAATATCTTTAGGGT
>NZ_JZFB01000001.1:1430466-1434700 GCF_001188385.1 Acinetobacter sp. V2
TAAAACATATAAGGTTGGAACTTTAAGTGAAAAATTTTGCGCCAAATATTCAGTAATTTTTAATGCTTCAAGCTCTTCTGGCGTACTTTCTTCTTTTACTAAACGACGCGCTTTCAGTTGTTTTGCTAAAGAATGTCCACCTTTACGCAAGATATAAAGTTCAGTAACTACCGACCAAACCATAATAAAAAGCAATAGCGCGACGAAATAAGGACTTAAGGTATGCCACCAGATGGGCTGACTATAATCAAAAAAATGGACGAGTAAACCTAAAATTAAATTTAAGATAAAAATAGTAAGCAGCACAGCAACCAAACACATAGTGATGGACCATGCCATATTCTTATTTTCGATTAGATAGTGGCTTACTTCTTTCAATGTAAATATTCCCAATTACATTGTTAGTTTTCATCATAAAAGAAAAAAGCGGGAAACACCCGCTTTTTTCAGCTATTTCTATTCTTCTTTAATGCCTGTTAAATCGACAGAAGCAGCGTCAACATTCACATCAATGTAGCCATCTTTTTTCTTTTTAGCAGAATCATTACGCTTCTGCTCCAAATTATTTAGATAAGCACCATCAATATCGCCTGTTACATAAACGCCATCAAACACTGAGCAATCAAACTCAGTTAGATCGGGTACTTTGCTAGTACGTACAGCATTTTTCAAGTCTTCCAATTCTTGGAAAACTAAACGATCAGCACCAATAATTTCCTGGATTTCTTCTACACTACGTTCTGAAGCAATAAGCTCAGCTTTAGCAGGCATATCAATACCATAAACGTTTGGATACATCACTTTTGGTGCTGCTGACGCAAAGTATACTTTTTTTGCACCAGAATCACGTGCCATCTGGATAATTTCGTTACAGGTTGTACCGCGTACAATTGAGTCATCAACCAGTAAAACATTCTTACCTTTAAACTCAAGTTCTACAGGGTTTAATTTCTGGCGTACTGATTTTTTTCGTTGTTGCTGACCTGGCATAATGAAGGTACGACCGATATAACGGTTTTTCATAAAACCTTCACGGAACTTCACACCTAGAATATTTGCAAGTTCTAATGCTGAAGTACGGCTCGTATCCGGAATTGGAATAACCACATCAATATCGTGGTCCTCACCCCAGTCACGTAAAATTTTATGGGCAAGTTTTTCACCCATTTTTAAACGAGCTTTATAAACTGAAATTCCGTCAATAATGGCATCAGGACGTGCAAAATAAACATATTCAAAAATACATGGACGGTATTTTGGATTAGCTGCACATTGTCTTGAGAACAATTCACCCTCTGAATTGATGAAAATTGCTTCACCTGGTTCAATATCACGCTCAATTTTGAAACCAAGTGCTGTAATAGCAACTGATTCAGAAGCGATGATGTATTCCATCTCGCCTTTTTCAGTCATACGTGAACCATAAATCAGTGGGCGAATACCGTTTGGATCGCGGAAACCAACCAAACCATGACCAGTAATCATTGCCACTACGCCATATGCACCTAGACAGCGCTCGTGTACACGAGAAACTGTGTGAAAGATATCATCTGGTGTAGGATTTAAAGTACCGTTCTTTTGCAACTCATGCGCGAATACGTTCAAAAGAACTTCTGAGTCAGAATCTGTATTCATATGACGTAAATCTGTTTTAAACAGGTCATCATGAATATCTTCGGCATTGGTTAAGTTACCATTATGTGCAAGCGTAATACCGTAAGGTGAGTTCACATAAAATGGTTGTGCTTCAGCACTGCTAGCAGAACCAGCAGTTGGGTAACGTACATGGCCAATACCATAATTACCAAGTAATGCTCTCATATGACGAGTATGAAAAACATCACGCACCATACCGTTATCCTTACGAAGGAAAAGACGGCCTTCATGGCAGGTTACTATTCCAGCTGCATCTTGCCCACGATGTTGCAACATCGTTAAAGCATCAAACAACATTTGGTTCACTGGCGATTTACCGGCTATACCAACAACTCCACACATAGCAACCTCGCAGACAAGCTAGGAATTAATAAAAAGGATTCTTTGTCGAATGGTCGGATCGGTTTTCTAAATCTTCCGATTCGTCCATTGGTTTTGAAGGGGTGCTTGATGCACTACCTCCAGATGTTATTTGATGAAATGCCTCACTTGCAGCATCTTTAGACAATTCGGTCGCTAAAGGTGCATAAGGCAGTAAAAATTGTATAAGTACGGACTGTTTCCAATTTGGTGAACTTTCAACCCAAGGCCCAACGCCTTGCATTGTAATCAACACAACCAACAAGCCCTTTAAGGAACCAAAAGCACCACCTGCTAAACGATTTAATGGCCCCAATTTCAGGCTTTTCAAGAGGCCATTTAAAAATGCAGTGACGATCCATGTTAAAACAATGATCAGAAGTGCTATAAATGCAAAAGCTGCAATTTTTTGAACAACCGGATCATGACTCAAACCAGACATGGACGGCGCAAGAAGGACAGCATATTTTGCACCCATAATTAATGCAATGATCCATCCTACCAAGTTCGCAAAGGCTTTGATAAATCCTTGTCGCAAACCGTTTAGCCCCCCAATGAGCAAAAGTATCAGAATAATGATATCAATTGTGTTCATATTCACTTAAGTCATGGCTGCAACACATTGTTTTACTAATATAGGACCGGTGTAAATCAATCCGCTATAGATTTGTACTAATGTTGCTCCAGCTTGCTGTTTGACTGCTGCTTGTTCACCCGACAAAATTCCACCCACGCCAATCAACGGGATTTGTCCTTTTAACGTTTGGGCAAACAAACGTAAGCATTCGGTACTTTTTTCAAAAACAGGCGCACCTGATAATCCACCCGATTCGTTACCATTAGGAAGGTTTTCTACACCGTCTCTAGATAAAGTCGTATTGGTAACGATTAAACCATCAATCTTAAATTGCAATAATTGTGCTGCAATAAACTCAACATCTTCAACTGTTAAATCAGGTGCAACTTTTAAAACTAAAGGAACATAATGGTTATATTGCTCGGCAAGCTCAAGTTGTCTTTCTTTTAATGTTTGCAATAATTCAGTTAATGCATCGCCACTTTGTAAACTTCTTAAGTTTTTAGTATTTGGAGATGAGATATTAACAGTAATATAAGAGGCGTAGTTATAAACTTTCTCAAGACAAATCAGGTAATCATCAACAGCCTTTTCTACAGGCGTATCTGCATTCTTACCAATGTTAATGCCTAGAATTCCTTTAAATTTTGAAGCTTTGACATTCTCAACAAGCTTATCAACACCATCATTATTAAAACCCATGCGGTTAATAATGGCTTTAGCTTCAGGAATACGGAACAATCGCGGTTGTGGATTACCCGACTGAGGACGCGGTGTAATTGTTCCAATTTCAATAAAACCGAAACCCAATCCGGCTAAAGAATCAATATGTGCACCATTCTTATCAAGTCCAGCCGCCAAACCTACCGGATTTGGAAATTCAACTCCCATACAGGTTGTTGGTTTTGACTCTACGCTCTGGCGTAGCAGGCCGAACTTATGTGCTTTATCAAGCATAGATAATGTTAATTCATGGGCACGCTCTGGTGCTAAACTAAACAACATCGGGCGAGCAAGTGAATATAACATACCAATCACAATCTACTGATTTTAGGTAGGCATATTATAGGCACAGGCAGCACAAAACACCATGCTTAAGAACACCATATTTTAATATGTTATTGAACCGTCGCTGTTAATTTAATCTGTCCGTCACTTGAAACCATTTCCATTTTTTGAATACTTAAGCCCATTTGTGCAAGCTGGGTTAAAAAGTTCGCTAAAATTGCATAATTCTGATGAGTAACAACAATTTGTAACTGCTCACCATTTTGTTGAGAAGTGACCGTTAAGCCTTGTTGCTGAGCTACACGTTGAATTTTTTCCGATTGACCCAACTCAAGTTCATTTGCGGGTTTCATGGTAACCGCATTGCTCTGCATCCATACCATCAAATCTTTTAAATCATTTAATCGTTGCTGTTGCTGCTCTGCTAAAGAATGCATTTTCCAAAGTGAAGCTCCTACAATAGCCACGACGACAAAGATTGTAGTAAAGACCACCATAATACGTTCACGTACAGTTAAGCGATCCAAATATTGAACGATCTGTTCAACCCACTGATCAAAGCGGTTTTGCAATTGAGTTATCATTTTCATTATTGTATTTTCACCACCCCGATTGCCCCACCACCATCGGCTT
>NZ_JZFB01000001.1:1434742-1443365 GCF_001188385.1 Acinetobacter sp. V2
TTGCTGAGTTAAAGCTTGCAAATCATCTGCCGACTTTGCTTTTAATGCCATTGTTAATATTGACGCATCATAATTTAACTGCTGAGCTAAAATTTGTCTTTGCATTAAAATAGGCCCAACACGACTCAATAAAGAAAGTGCTTGAGTATCACCCTGCTTACTCATGCGTAAATGACTTTCAAATTGGCTTTTTATGTTCTGCTCATTCACACGACTAGAAGAACCAAACCAATATTTATATTGCTCTATCGTCTGCTCAGCGGTTTGATTAGCCACATTTTTTAACTTTACCCAGCGCAACAAGTCATAGCTAAACTGAACCACTATAATTGCTAAAATAACAGCAGCACATGCTTTCCAATATCCTGAAACCGTTTGCTCTTGCCCTTTAGCTTTAGGTAGAACATTAAAAGGATGCTGTTTAGGTTTATCTAAAGCCTGAAATTGATAAATAAATTCTGAACGCTGCTCAGCACTTGATGCTGCCATCAAGCTTTCTAATTGTTCTGCTGTCAAACCACTATATTGATAGTGTGTTTCAACTGGCTGGAACTCTAAAAACAATCCTAAATCATCTAGCGAATTACCAACCCATTTACTTTCACGCACAAGTAATTTCTGGTCAATATTACATAAGACCACTTGCTGATCTTGAGGTTCCGGTAAAATTAAAAAATCTGGCAATAAAGCAACGAGTTTAATAGGCAGCAAAGCCATTGCATGTTGCCATGTTTCTACTGTTGTTTTTGCCACCCCCAATACGGTTAATTGATCAGCATGAAAATGATGAACCACTTTCATATGATCAATCGGCAAAGTCACAAATTCTTCAAGCAAATATTTAACACCATCTGCCCCGAGTTGCTTGTAATGAGACTTTGCCATGTGCTGCTGGAGTACCTGAGCATGGCGACTAGGGAAAAAGATGACAGCTTCTTTTCCTTGATGTAGTTGCAGATCTTGTATTAATTGATCAAGACTTGCTGCCTGCAACCAGTTTTCTCCGTTAGACCAATGCCATATTCCATTGGTTTCAGGCATCCATAAATACAGCATAATGGGCTAAATGACCTTTTTAATTATATTGTGGGTACAAAACTATTTTTTTGTGTTGATAAACCAGTAGCAATCACAGCCTGATCATAAATTCGAGTTTCGGCAAGTGCAAATGGATTAAAGTTTTCATGAGTCAGTAGTTCAGCAATATGCCCTACTACATTCATATGACACACGACTACAATTGACTCATACGGAACCTGAGACAGCCACTCAACCGCTTCTTTCGCATTATCGTCCGGTTTAATTTTATCGCATAACAACACGGGAACATCTTTAAAATAAGTTTGAATATGCGCTAATGTTTCTTGAGCACGCAATAATGGACTCACTACGAAAATATCTGGCTTAACAATATCTTTTAAAAATGTTGCTGTTTGTTCAGCTTGAGCATGCCCACGAGCAGTAAGTGGACGTTTAGTATCATTACCATTTACTGGAGGAGCAGCTTCCCCATGACGAACTAATGTCAGTTGCATAAATATTCCTTGTTAATAATTCTTGCATTATAACCGTAATTTATGACATTTCTTCTTCAGACTTCATGATGAGGTAAAACAAACTCAACATCACTACGGTGCCCATTTTTCATAAGAGATAAGGCAATATTTAAAGGAGGTGCCCCCTCAAAGATAACTTCATATAAAGCGTTGGTAATTGGCATATACACGTCTAGTTCTTCTGCTTTACCGCGTACCTGAACAATCGTATTAATTCCTTCCGCGGTTTGCCCCAACTCTTTACTCGCTTGATCAAGTGTTTTGCCTGAACCCAAAGCATAACCAATTTGATAATTACGGCTTAATGGACTATTACAGGTTGCAAATAAGTCACCAACCCCAGATAAACCTAAGAACGTTAATGGATTTGCACCCTGTTTAACTGCAAAACGGCTCATTTCAGCCAAAGCACGCGTTAAAATCATACTCTTGGTGTTTTCACCAATTTTGTAAGCTGCACCAATTCCCATTGCAACGGCATAAATATTTTTAAGTGCTCCACCCAGTTCAACACCATGCACATCATCACTACCAAAAACACGGAATAACGCACTATGGAGAGCATGCTGTACAGCATAACGAACGAGTTCAGAATCACTGGCAATAACAGTACCAGATGGCATTCCCGCCATAATTTCCTTCGCGAGGTTTGGTCCAGACAATACCCCATAAGGCACTTCTGGCAATTCTTCACGAATAATATCGCTCATGAAGCTAAAAGTTTTAGCCTCGACACCCTTAGTTAGAGAGACAATCGCTTGTGCAGTAATAAAAGGAGCAATTTGTTTTAAGACATCACGAAATGAATGGCTAGGAATGGCCACTAAAATAATATCTCGATCACATACTGCTTGTTCAAGGTCAGATACAGCACGCAATGAGGACTCTAAAACAAAGTCTGGCAAATAACGTTTATTAATATGGGTTTTATTGATTTCTTCAGCTGTATCAGCATCACGAATCCAGATCATGGTGTCGCAGCCATTACGTGCAGCTAAATTCGCCATAGCCGTACCAAAACTGCCTCCACCTAAAACAGTAATACGTAATGCTGTTTTTTTATCGACCGCGACAGGTTCCACTAAATCTGTAAACTTAAATTCAGTCATGCTTTATTATCCTATTTCTTACTTCTACAGACTTTTATGCCTGCCAAACTTTTACGAATTCTTTACTTTCAATATCTGCACGCGGTGCAATCGCTTTAGCTGCTGTACCCACATAAATAATACCTGAGATTAAATCATGTGGTTGCAATCCTAAATGCTGTTTTAACCAGTTTGATTCGACAACAGCACCACTACGCCACATGGTAGAAAAACCTTGCACTTGTAAAGACAATAAAAGGTTTTGTACGGCAGCCCCAGTACTTAGAATCTGTTCAAAATGTGGAACTTTAGGGTGATCTTGCAATTGCGTAAGCGCTAAAATGAGTAAAGGTGCGCGGAAAGGATGTTGCTTCACTCGCTCAAGTTGTGCTGAGTCGGTTTCACCTAAATCGGCCAAAGCTTTTGCTAAAACCTCACCAAAAGCACCACGTTGCTCAGCCTCGATAACGACAAAACGTGTTGGTTTCAGTCTATGGTGGTCAGGAGCAGTTAAAGCAGCTTGAAAAGCCAACTCTAGTTGATCTGCATTTGGAGCAGGCTCAATCAATTGACCAATAGATTGACGTTGGTGAATATTCTGATGAATTATCTGTATTGCTGAATCCGTCATTAATATTGATCTAACTCAAAAAATTCAAAATAGATTAGCATAATCTACAGATAATCCACCATTGTATCTAGAACATAAAAATAACGAGTTCGTGCTTTGACATTTTTTTAAGACAAAACATCAAAACTTATACAACGTCTTCAAAATCAATTAGAAAACTTGTGTTCAAATAGTGAGATCTTTTGACGATTAGCGATATTAGGTGAAACATGAAAAAAATAATTTTAGCGAGTGCGTTGAGTAGTGTTGTTTTATTACTAGGTGCTTGTGCCACTACGCCTAAGAACACTTTGGCAGTTCAAAAAGAAAATAATCAATTTGAAGTCACAGGTATTGGTAAAACGAATCTAATTGCAAAAAATAATGCGATTACTGCCGCTCAAAAAACTTGTTCAAAAAGCACCAGCCCTGTTGTAGTAGATGAAAAAACAACATACAACGGTGTATTAAAAGATGTTGTAAGCGAGAAAACAGGCCAAATGGTTGAAGCAGCGGCTGGTGTAATTGGCACCTTAACTGGCAAAAATGCATCACTTGCAAAAGATGATGATTATCAAACAACTCTTACCTTCTATTGTAAAATTAATTAATCAAAAAAAATCCCAATCAACTGATTGGGATTTTTTTATTAGCAATAACCATCTAGACGGGTTAATGGCAATTTCTTACCAATTGCTTTTTCAATTTCCGGCAAGTAAAAAGCATCATCTTCAGATAAGAAACTAATACTTACACCTTGTGAGCCAGCACGACCTGTACGTCCAATGCGATGTACATAATCATCTGATTGCTCAGGTAACGTATAGTTGATCACATGAGATACGCCATCAACATGAATACCACGGCCAGCAACATCAGTTGCAATCATGACATTATTTTTACCCTGCTTAAACTGCTCTAACATTTTTAAACGTTTATCTTGAGCAATTTCACCTGAAAGCATACCGACCCGATATCCATCTCTCTTTAAATGATCATAAAGACGGCGTACTTGATCACGTCGATTCGCAAAAATCATAACTTTATCGATAGGCTCTTCACGCAAAATATCTTGTAGCAAACGATATTTATCTTGTTTCGCGACGACATAAACGCGTTGCTCAACATCGTTGTTAGTTTTTTGCTCAGGCTCAATCTCAACAGTGATTGGTTCAAACAACCATTGTCTTGCCAAATTAAGTACATCATAACTAAAAGTAGCCGAGAACATGAGCGTTTGGCGTTGTTCCTTACGTGGGGAATAACGCACAATACGTTTTACAGAAGGAATAAAACCCATGTCCAATAAGCGGTCAGCTTCATCGATGACTAAAAATTCAATTTGATCGAGCCAAACTTCTTTTTGTTCTACAAAATCAATTAGACGCCCAGGAGTGGCAACGATGATGTCGACAAAATTAGCATCTAACTGTTTCTTTTGCTTATCGAAATCTACGCCACCCAACAGTGTCACGATGTGTAAATCTGAAAATTTTGTGAGTAACTTTGCATCGCTTTCGATTTGCAGTGCTAATTCACGAGTAGGTGCCAAAATCAAGGCACGTGGCTCACCACGAAAACGCTGCTCTTGAATCGGGTTATGTAACAAGTCATTAATTACACTAATAAGGAAAGCAGCAGTTTTACCTGTTCCTGTTTGCGCTCTACCAATCGCATCATGCCCGCCCAACGTATATTTTAAAACCTTTTGCTGAATCGGGGTCATTTGCTTAAACCCTAAAGCATCAATCGCCTTTTTAAGTTGCGGATGTAAATTCAAGGTTTCAAAACCAGATGTCATAAATACGTGCTCTAACAAACAATCTCTCTAATGAGAAGATCATTATAAACAAAAACGCCCCAATTCAAAAATTGGAGCGTCCATGATTCATCAAAAAGATGAATTAGTCTAAAGGCTGAACGTTTTCAGCTTGAAAACCTTTTTGGCCTTGTACTACACTAAATTCTACGCGTTGGCCGTCACGTAAAGAACGGTGACCGTCACCAACGATTGCGCGGAAATGAACAAATACGTCATCACCACCGTTACGTTGAATAAAGCCAAAACCTTTAGTGTCGTTAAACCACTTTACTACGCCTTGTTCGCGAGCTGTCATAAGTCAATCCTCAGATGTTGAAAAAAGGACCTTCCGGTGTTGCAAACAGCAGAGCAAACAAGTGTTTAAAATATTTATAATCTTAAAGCTTGTAATCATTCTGTAAAACTATCAACAATTTCCGGTTACATCCATTTGTTATAAGATTTTTAAACCAATTTAAGTGTGTGGTAAATCTTAAAACGGTTCGAGCTTACCACGGGTTTATGACAATTAATAGAATTTTTTTCAATTATTCCCCGTATTTTTAGTCGTTTTTTTAAACAGCTTATTACAATATTTTTTATAGGTAATTGCTTGTTTCTTCTTTTATAAAATGTGCAGCATTTATAAAAAAATTTGTTAGAATAATTTTTTTAGTTGTTTTGATGATGAATGACCAACACTTCTTCTACTACAGCACCCATTGAAATTAATGCTTTGGGCCAACCCTGTCCGATGCCTTTATTAATGCTAAAACGCGAACTCAAAAAAGTATCGGGTAAACAGCTATTCTTATTAAAATCTTCTGACCCTCATAGTGAAATAGATGTAACTCGTTACTGTGGTTTACATCATTTTATGTGTCAGACAACACATATATCCGAAAGAGAATTTCACTATTTAATTGAAACTCAATGATTCTTTGATAAACTAAAAGATTAGAAATTGCATAAAATTTTACATTTCTCTACCCAATTTTCCTTAATTATGAAGCTGATTCAAATTAAGATGAATTTATTGGTTATCCCATCCGATCCTACAAGGAGAAATCATGAGTGACAGCAGCAATCAATTGATGCCCCTGTCATTGTCTGCGCCCGGTGTAAACCTTGGTGCATATATCAGTACTGTCAATCAGATTCCTATTTTAACGGCCGAGCAAGAAAAAGAACTTGCTGAACGTTATTATTATGACCAAGATCTTGATGCCGCAAAAATGCTGGTAATGTCGCATTTACGTTTCGTCGTTCACATTGCGCGCAGCTATGCAGGTTATGGCCTACCACAAGGCGACCTTATTCAAGAAGGTAATTTAGGCTTAATGAAAGCCGTGAAGCGTTTCGACCCAAATATGGGCGTGCGTCTTGTATCTTTTGCCGTCCACTGGATTAAAGCAGAAATTCACGAATACGTTATTCGTAACTGGCGTATTGTCAAAATTGCAACGACCAAAGCACAACGTAAATTATTTTTCAATTTACGTAGTTTAAAAAAATCGAGTAAAAAATTAACGCTCGAAGAAGCTCAATCGATTGCGAATGACTTAAATGTTACTGCAGAACAAGTTCTGGAGATGGAAGGTCGTTTAACCGCTTATGATGCTGCTTTTGAAGCTCAAGGCGACGACGACGATGACACCCCACATACTGCACCTGCATTGTATCTTGAAGATAATCGATATGATCCAGCTCGTTTAGTTGAAAATGAAGACTGGGAAGAGCAAAGTACATCTGCTTTACATGATGCAATGGATCAGTTAGATGATCGTTCGCGTAATATTTTACAACGTCGTTGGTTAGATGATGACAAGTCTACTCTCCACGAGTTAGCAGCCGAATATAATGTATCAGCAGAGCGTATTCGCCAGCTTGAAAAGAATGCAATGGAAAAAATTAAAATTGCTATGTCTGCAAGCTAAAAAAAAGTTTAAAAATAAAAGGGCGTTTAGCCCTTTTGTTTTATCTGGCTATGTTTAGCCAACCCAATCTATGATAACGTTGCCCTTCATTATTCATTTGCGTTTTTTGTTATGTGGATTGCCATTTCAGCCCTTAATCTTGCCTTTGCAGTCATGTTGGGTGCTTTTGGAGCACATGGTCTTAAAGCTCATGCGAGTCCAGAGCAACTTGTTTGGTGGCATACTGCAACCGACTACTTTTTCTACCATGCTTTAGGCTTACTAGCACTTGGTATTTTAAGCAAAGTCATCCTGACGTTCCCCATTAAATTGCCATTCATATTGATTCAGATTGGTATTTTATTTTTCTGTGGTTCACTCTATATCATGGCACTTGGATTACCGAGAATTTTAGGGGCAATTACCCCAATTGGTGGAGCATTTATGATAGCTGGATGGCTCGTTTTGGCTTGGAATGCCCTCAAATACGCAAAATAATTGGAATGTGATCATGCAAATTTATTTAAATGGCGAATTAACGGACACGCCTTGTCAAAATCTGTTGCAACTCATTCAGGAAATGGCACTTGAAGGAAAACGCTTTGCTGTCGAACACAATCAGCAAATCGTTTCTAAAAGCAAATTAGAGCAAATCACTATTGCTCAACATGACCGTATCGAAATTATTCACGCTGTTGGCGGCGGCTAAGTCGGAGTTATCCATGCAAGACACCCCTCTCATTATTGGTTCACGTTCTTTTCAATCTCGTTTATTGGTAGGAACTGGCAAATATAAAGACTTAAATGAAACGGATTTAGCTATTCAAGCCAGTGGTGCAGAAATCGTAACTGTCGCAATCCGCCGTGTGAATATTGGACAAAATCCAGATCAACCAAACTTATTGTCTGTCATTCCACCAGAAAAATACACAATTTTGCCAAATACCGCAGGTTGTTTTGATGCTGATAGCGCAGTTCGTACTTGTATGCTAGCGCGTGAGCTACTCGATGGTCATAACCTAGTAAAACTTGAAGTTCTAGGCGATGAAAAGACGTTATATCCAAATGTAACCGAAACTTTAAAAGCAGCTCGAACTTTGATTGATGATGGTTTTGAGATTATGGTCTATACCTCTGATGACCCGATCATTGCGCAAGAACTTGAAAGTATGGGCTGTGTTGCGATTATGCCTTTAGGTAGTCTAATTGGTTCAGGTCTAGGTATCTTAAACCCGCACACTATTTCAATTATTAAAGAAAATGCAAAAGTACCAGTTTTGGTGGACGCAGGCGTTGGTACAGCAAGTGATGCAGCTATTGCTATGGAACTTGGTTGTGACGGCGTGCTGATGAATACAGCAATTGCAGCTGCTCAAAATCCTATTTTGATGGCTTCTGCAATGAAAAAAGCTGTTGAAGCTGGGCGTGAAGCATTTTTAGCGGGTCGCATGCCACGTAAACGTATGGCGAATGCAAGCTCACCAGAAACAGGTTATTTCTTTAAGTAATCATTAATTTTGCCTAAATTTTAAAGCACGATAACAAAAGCTATCGTGCCGAGTGGCATGGATGCCACTGTTGAATAGGGGCCACATGGATGTGCCCTCTGTTCAACAAAGGTTTTTGTTACTTTTGACCTTTCAAAAGTAAGG
>NZ_JZFB01000001.1:1443582-1447697 GCF_001188385.1 Acinetobacter sp. V2
ACTAATGACTTTATATTTACCATTTTTCTGATCTAGAAAAACTGGCTTAATAATTTTAGCCTTAATTTTCTTCTCATTGACCGATTTGTAATACTCATCTGAAGCTAAGTTTACAAGTAAATCAGAATTTATTGCTGCCAAATCTTCATTAATCTGGTTTGTGATAATTTCACCCCAGAACTCATACAAATTATGACCACGCGTATTTTTTAATTTAGTGCCCATTTCAAGACGATAAGGCATCATTAAATCTAAAGGACGTAATAAACCATATAGACCAGAGAGCATACGCAAATGCTGCTGTGCAAAATCAATATCTTTATCTTTTAAATGGTACGCATCTAAACCCGTATAGACATCGCCTTTAAATGCATAAATTGCCTGACGAGCATTTGAAAAATCAAATTCGGGCTTCCAATCTCTAAATCGGTCTGCATTTAATGTGGCAATTTTTTCACTAACACTCATTAAACTCGCAATTTCCGAAGCAGAAAGTTTACGGCTAACATCAATTAATTGTGCTGAGTGTTCTAACAAGCGAGGCTGAGTAAACTCATCTGTAGGTAACGCTGTTTCATAATCCAAAGTTTTTGCAGGAGAAATTAAAGCAAGCATACATAACCTGAAAAAATTATTCTTAATACCAACTATAACAGTAGATATTTTTTAATGCTAACTCGTGTTTTCAATGACGACTATCGGTAAAATAGCATCACGTATTGTTATTTAGCGGTTCTTATATGTCTGAGCAAACTTTCATCCAGGGTCCAGTAGGTAAAATTGAACTTTTCGTTGACCGCCCTGAAGGTGAAATCAAAGGCTTTGCGGTTGTTTGTCATCCGCACCCATTGCAAGGTGGAACCCCTCAACATAAAGTCCCTGCCCTTTTAACCCAAATCTTTAATGAATATGGCTGCATTGTTTACCGCCCGAGCTTCCGCGGCCTAGGCGGTAGTGAAGGTATTCATGATGAAGGCCATGGTGAAACTGAAGATATCTTAGCTGTCATTGAACATGTTCGTAAGCTTCATGAAGGCCTACCATTTTATGCAGGCGGTTTTAGCTTCGGCTCACATGTTTTAGCAAAATGCTTTGCACAGCTTAATCCTGAATTACGACCTATACAGTTAATTTTATGCGGTTTACCAACGGCTACTGTAGTAGGTTTACGCCACTATAAAACTCCTGAAATTCAAGGTGATATTCTACTCATTCATGGTGAGCAAGATGACATTACCTTACTTTCAGATGCAATTGCATGGGCAAAACCACAAAAGCATCCAATTACGATTTTACCGGGCGCTAACCACTTCTTTACAGGCTATCTAAAACAGCTTCGTCAAATCATTACACGCTTTATTATCATGAAATAAAGTGTATTTGATGGACATAGATTGAGTCTATGTCCATCATTTCATAAGCACTGTAGCTGCTAAAAATTATTCCAACTTAATCCAAAACGGGCTAAATATTTTTTTACTCGGTCGCTATCATTTGTTGTATTACGTTGTTGACGAGATACTGAAAAGAGTTGTCTTCCAGCTTCTGCCATTGATTTTGAATTTTCACAGACTTTGAGCACACCTCGTAATTGAATCTGATCAAATTCATCTATTTGTTCTATTTGTTCAGAAGCCAAATAGTTCAACAAAATATCTGTATTTTTATCATTGTAAGATTCATCCTGAGTAAGCCAAAGTTGCTTTAGGCGTTGAATTTCTTTTTCTACAGCTTCACGACGAATTAACTCACCGTGAGATAAAGTTGCCAAACGAGTTACGCTCGCTGCTAAATCTCTAAAATTTCCTTGCCATGATGCATCTACTGATTTAGCAAACTTTAAATATGTTTCTAAAGCATCACGTTGAAAACGTAATTGTCTTTGATGAATTGCAGCAAAACGCTGTAGCTCAAAATCAATATTGGGTGCAATATCTTCTACACGGTCTTTTAAATTGGGTAAAAAGAACGTCCATGTATTCAAACGAGCCCATAAATCTTCACGAAAACGGCCAGCTTGAACCTCATTACGCAAATCACGGTTAGTACCAGCTATTAGTTGAAAATCGGCCTGAATTTCCTTATCACTCCCAACAGGAAAAAAGCTTTTATCCTCTAGTGCTTTTAGCAGCATAGCTTGCTCATCAAGTCCCAATTCACCGATTTCATCTAAAAATAAAATGCCTTGGTCAGCACTTTTTAATAAACCAGCGCGAGATGCAGCTGCTCCTGTAAATGCACCTTTTATGTGACCAAATAAGGTTGACATAGCACTATCACCACGTAAGGTTGCACAGTTAACATCGATAAAACGACCGCTTAATTGAAATTTATCTTTCTTTAATTGAAAAATCTGTTTTGCCAAATGAGACTTACCAACACCTGTTGCACCCATAATTAAAATAGGCGCACTAGAGCGGGTTGCAACTAATTCAACTTCCTCAATAAGCTGATTAAACACTTTATTATGAGTAGAAATATTTGCTTTAAGTTGTTGCCAATTTTGTTTTTGTTCATCATCGAATCGCTGTTTTAAAACATCGTATCGAGACAAATCCAGATCAATAATTCTATATTCACCTTCTGGGGTCTTTGGTTGATTAGGTGAGCTTTGGATAAGCTGAGCAGGTAAATAATGTGCATCTATCAATAAATACCAACAAATTTGGGCAACATGTGTTCCCGTTGTGATATGCAATAAATAGTTATTTTTTTCGACATCAAACGGATAGGTTTTTACAAAATCATAAAGTGCCCCATAAACTTCAGCAAAATCCCAAGGGTCTCTAATACTCACCTTGTGTCCAGAAACCTGAGTTTGTGGAGAAATTTCTTTCGCGTCTGCTGCTATAGATTTAACTAAATTATGATGCTGTCGATCATGTAACAATACTAATTCATCTACAAGCAAATCTTCATGCATTAACAAGCTAATCGTAGGACGCCAACGTTGCCATCGATCTGGCTTTCTCCCCTGATCAAGTGTAGAACCGACAAAGCCAATAACGACTGTTTTCTTTGCATCCGCCATAATTTCTATAAAATTTTATAAGTGTCTATAATATACAATACGCATTTGACCAAAAAATTCCAAGAATATGCTTCATTTTACTTTTTTAGGCACATCTTCGGGTGTACCTACCCTGACACGTAATGTTTCAGGATTAGCAGTTCGTAACAGCAAAAATAAGGACTGGATTTTAATTGATGCCGGCGAAGGTACACAGCACCGCGTTCAACAAGCCAAACTTTCATTACAAAACCTAGTTGCCATTTGTATTACACACGTTCACGGCGACCATTGTTATGGTCTAGTTGGTTTATTGGCAAGTGCAGGCATGAATGCCCGTAGCAAACCATTAATCATGATTGCACCGAAAGAAATTCAGCAATGGTTTGAAATCACTGCCCAGCTTACTGACTTACATTTACCCTACTCACTGCAATTTATTGATGTAAATAAAGCAATGCAGCCACAACAAATCACTGATGAATTCATTGTTCAAGCACACCCACTAAGCCATCGTGTTCCAAGTTTTGCTTTTAGTATTTACATCAAATCGATTCAGAAGAAGTTAGATACCCAAGCTCTAACTCAGCTTGGCGTACCTCAAGGCGATATGTGGGGCCATTTAAAACGAGGCTACAATGTTGAATTTGAGGGACAAACTTTAAAAGCTCAAGACTTTATCAAAATACAAAATCAACAAGTTCATGCAATTATAGGTGGTGATAATGACCAACCTGAACTATTAGCTGATGCTTGCAAAGATGCTCAACTCCTTATTCACGAATCGACTTACTTGCAAACGGTTTTAGATAAAGTCGGCAAAGGTCCAATGCATAGCTCAGCAAAAATGGTGGCTGAATTTGCAGAACAGCAATCTTTAAGTAATTTAATTCTGACGCATTTTAGCCCTAGACATCAGGATAAAGCTGGGCAACAAGCTATTACTGAAGAAGTTTGCCAGTTTTATAAAGGTCATTTTTATTTAGCAAATGATTTTGATGAATTTACTTTAAATGAAGCTGGGCAGCTTTTAAAAGTCGATAAAAATCATAAACCCCATTAAGCCAATATATCCAAAAATATATTTAAATATATTTTTGGATAT
>NZ_JZFB01000001.1:1447707-1462951 GCF_001188385.1 Acinetobacter sp. V2
TTTAATATTAAAAACTGCCAATAAAATTCATCCCACATAAAATAAAATCATTTTTATTTATTATCTTCAATAATTTACAATTAAATTAAATGCTTTTTAAAAAAGTTGGCACACTCAATGCAATAGTACAAAGCACACAACATCATTGGGATCTTGTGAATAACACCTGCCTGCAAACGCTTGGCAGGCAGGCTTTGAAAGGAAAAGAAAATGTCTGTCATTGAAGAAATTAACCAACAAGCTCAATTTGAACAAAAGCAGCAAGAACGTTCTTATCAAGTTCTGCAAAATGAAAAAAGTATGCCAGTCAAAATGTGGACTAAAGGCGTGCTTGTTGATGACAACTCAAAACAACAATTATTGCAAACTGCTCAAATGCCTTTTATTTATAAATGGATGGCTGTAATGCCAGATGTACACTTCGGTTTAGGAGCAACTATTGGTAGCGTGATTCCAACTAAAGGGGCAATTATTCCTGCTGCTGTGGGTGTAGACATTGGTTGTGGAATGATGGCAACCCGTACAAGCTTAACTGCTTCAGATTTACCAGATAACTTACATGCTCTACGTACTGAACTAGAACGATTAATTCCACATGGAATGACTAAGCGCGGACGTGATCGAGGGTCATGGGAAACTCCACCAGAAATGGTAGATCAGGCTTGGTCCGATCTAGTGGCAGATTTTGAATACATTTGTGCAAAACATCCACGTTTAAAAAACACCAATAACCGTAAGCATTTGGGAACTTTAGGTAATGGAAACCATTTTGTCGAAGTCTGTCTAGATGAGCATGATCATGTTTGGATTATGTTGCATTCAGGTTCTCGTGGTGTAGGAAATGCTATCGGTAATCATTTTATCGAACTTGCCCGTAAAGATATGCAGAAGCATTTTATTAATTTACCAAATAAAGATTTAGCATACTTAGTTGAAGGCACTGAACACTTTGATGATTACTGGTTTGCTGTAGGTTGGGCTCAACGCTTTGCGATGAAGAACCGAGAAATCATGATGCAATCTGCGATTAAAGCCTTGGCTACTATTGTACCAAAGCCTTTTCAGGCACGTTTGGAAGCAGTGAACTGTCACCATAACTATGTGGAAAAGGAAGAACACTACGGTGAAGAAGTGATGGTCACTCGTAAAGGTGCAGTCCGTGCGCGTCTAGGTGAATATGGAATTATTCCAGGTTCAATGGGTGCGAAATCTTTTATTGTACGTGGGCTTGGAAATCAGGAATCTTTCTGTTCATGTTCGCATGGTGCAGGTCGTGTTATGAGCCGTACTGAAGCAAAACGACGCTTTACTGTTGAAGATCAAATCGCCCAAACTGAAGGCGTGGAATGCCGTAAAGATGCAGCAGTTATTGATGAAATTCCATCGGCATATAAACCAATTGAAGATGTAATGAAAGCACAAAGCGATTTGGTTGAAGTAGTGTACACCTTACGACAAGTGGTGTGTGTAAAAGGGTGATTATGGAAAAAGATAGTTTAGATATTCGAAGCTATAGAATCAGGGCAAATGAAGAAAAGTATCTGATTCTGCCTAGATATCCCTATTCCATCATCTTGATTGTAAAGACTAATCAAACTCTGTCTGAATGGCGTAATTGGATTTGTGAGCAGATTGTCTATTCAAAATACTGTATTCAAGCAATGGTTACAGGGTATGAGTGTTCTGTTTGGCATGATGTTCTAGACGAAACATATCTAGTTTTTTACAACTATCAACCCCCAGCCGATCATTGCTTTATGACAACTTGGCATGAAGATGAAACTTTAGAAGACATTACAGAATGTGCAAAAACTACTATGCAATTAGAAAATATTTCGAACTTAGTGATTGTACATATTGAATAAAAGGTAAATAAAATGAAACTCGCAGAAGCACTCTTACTTCGAAGCGATCAACAAAAAAAGCTTGCTTCGTTAAAACAACGAATTAATGCCAATGTATTGGTACAAGAAGGTGATGAACCTAGTGAAGATCCAAATGAGCTCATCAAACAAGTATTCGCTTTAACTCAGGAAAGCAATCAATTGATTTGTCGTATTCACTTGACCAATGCACAAGCAAAACTGGAAGATGGCAAAGTATTGTTGTCCCTATTAAGCTTGCGCGATAGTTATGCTGAACAGCATAAGATTTTAATAGATGCGATTGCCAATACGCATCGAGAACCTGATCGTTATAGCTCACGTGAAATTAAGTGGAAGAAAGTCATTCCTGTTTCTAGCTTACAAAAGCAGGCGGATGATATTAGTGCGAAACTCCGTGACTTAAACGTTAAAATTCAGGCGGCTAATTGGCAAATTGATCTAATCGATTAAACAATAGATTTTGTGAAATCATTTTCACAATCAAAGTTTGGACATACTGGGCGAGTACAAGATCCTGCGTTACTCCGATCTGAGGGATTGAAAATAATTCAGGCGGCTATGGCAGCATGTGAGTCGTGCATCGATATTCACTTATCAGACTCAGCACTATGTACCTAGTAAACCTTTGTCAAAAGCAAAGTTACGCGTTACTTCGCATTACCATGTACTGACAGTATGTTTATTAAATTAGAAAATAAGGAAAACAGAAGTGAATAAAGCTTTGGCAAATATGCCCAAAACCATCCAAATTGATGGTTCACAAGGTGAAGGTGGTGGACAGATTTTAAGAACTGCCCTTGCCCTTTCAATGATTACAGGTCAGGCATTTGAATTAATTAATATACGTGCAGGACGTAAAAAACCAGGGTTAATGCGTCAACATTTGGTTTGTGTACAAGCATCTCAACAAATTAGCCAAGCTTATGTAGAGGGTGCTGAATTACATAGCCAACGTTTATATTTCGCACCTCAGCATGTTCAAAGTGGTAAATATCAATTTCAAATCGGTTCAGCGGGTAGTACAACCCTGGTTTTACAAACGCTTCTACCTGTTTTGTTATTACAAAATGAAGCTACCGAACTCACCATTTCAGGGGGTACACATAACCCACTTGCACCAACAGCAGATTTTATTGAACACTGCTTTTTACCTGCTCTAGCGAAGATTGGAATTAACGTCGATTTTAGATTAAATAAAGCTGGCTTTTTTCCAATTGGCGCAGGTGAAATTCAGGTTACCGTTCAGCCATGGCAAGATCGAAACAGCTTAAATTTATTAGATCGTGGTGCTTTGCAAGGTAATGAAGCTTTTGCAGCTGTATTAAATCTTTCAGAAGAAGCACAGATAGCACAACGTGAATTAACCACATTAAGTAAAAAACTAAACTTAAGCTCTCAGCAGCAATTTCATTTAAATGGAATTAGCCAAGGCAATACAATGTATGTGAAAGTTTCTCATCAATATCACACTCAACTGTTTACAGCTTTAGGTGAGATGCGCAAAAGTGCAGAGCAAATAGCTGATCATTTAGCAAAAGATGTAAATCTATATTTATCTTCGCAGGCTGTTGTAGATGAGTATTTGGCAGATCAATTGCTTCTACCTTTAGCTTTAGGTCAAGGTGGTGAATTCACCGCACAATGTATTAGCGAACATACTCGTACTCAAGCAGCCATGATTGAAAAATTTATTGATTGTGAAATCGAATTTGTCGAGTTAAATCCAGATCATTTCCATATAAAGGTTAAAGTTTAAGAAGCTCATAACTGAGCTTCTTATCTCTTAAAAAATTACTCTACAGATGCTAAAGCGGTTACCAGTAGCTTCCAGCATTTCTCTACGGTATCAACTTTGACTCGTTCACCCGGTGCGTGTGCACCTTGAATATCAGGTCCAAACGAAACCATCTGTAAATCTGGATAATGTTCAGCAATAATCCCACACTCCAAGCCTGCATGAATTACTTTTAGATTTGGCTCAATATCAAATGCATTTTGATAGGCCTGCTGTAGGCATTTTAGAGCGGCTGAGTCAGGGTTTGGTGTCCAACCCGAAACTAAGGGCGTGAGTGTAGAGCTAATATTAAATTGACTAAAATGTGCCTGAATTTTTTCTGCAAAGTCTTGAGCTTCTTGATTCACCATTGAGCGAACCATTAAGACAGCTTTTCCGCCTTCTCGATTTATTTTTACCACTCCAACATTATTTGAGGTTTCAACTACATCTGGTAAAGCTTGACTCATACTTGCAACACCGTAAGGGCTTGTTGCCAAAGCCTTTAACCACTCATTTTGCTGTTGTTGAATAATCACTTGATTCACTTCAACGCTTGTAGGTTGAATAGTTAATTGTAAGTTGTCATCAATACCTTGTAATTGGTTTTTCCATGCTGTTTGATATTCAGCGAGTAATTGTTCTAATTCAAGTAATTGGTTAGGTGAAATTGCAATGGTTGCCCCTGCTTCTCGAGGTAAAGCATTACGAGCTGTACCACCTGTAAACTCAACAAGTCGTCCACCAAGCTTTGCTAAATACTCATTTAGAAAGCGAGCTAAAATAACGTTGGCATTACCACGTCCTAAATGAATATCTACACCAGAGTGACCACCTTTAAGGCCAGCAACCTGAATATTTACAACCGTCAAATTTTCAGAAATTGGTTCATACGTAAGTGACTGCTCTACTTCAACATCAATACTGCCAGCACATCCGAGATATAACTCGCCCCACTCTTCTGTATCAATATTAAATAACCATTTCCCTTTTAGCACCCCTGTCTGTAAAAGCCGTGCACCGCTCATGCCTGCTTCTTCGTCGACTGTTAAAAGAACTTCAATTGGTCCATGAGCAATATCATTTGAGTCTAAAACTGCCAAAGCTAGGGCTACCCCAATGCCATTGTCTGCACCTAAAGTAGTATCTTTAGCAATTAACCAGCCATCTTCAAGAACTGGACGAATTGGGTCTTTAAAGAAATCATGTACTGTGCCAGTGTTGGCTTGTGTGACCATATCTAAATGGCCTTGCAGAATAACGCCAGACACATGTTCTTTACCCGCAGTCGCATTCTTACGAATAATTAAATTACCGACTTCATCTATGTAAGTTTCTAAATTTCGACTTTCAGCCCAGTTTTGTAAAAACTTACGAAGCTGCTGTTCATGCTTTGATGGGCGAGGAATAGTGCAAAGTGTTTGAAAATGCTGCCAAACCACTTGAGGAGATAATGCTGCAATATTGACTTGTGTCATGAAAACCACACTCTAATTATGTAAATATCTTAATAATTTCAATATACACAATGCATTAAAGATAGGTAGGAATTTCAGGAAAGATTTTGTATTTTTATCTTTAATCTAAAGAAATTGTACGACTTTTCTAAAAAGCCGTACTTCATAAATAAATCTTATAGCCGTATTTTTTAGTTTTTCCACTCAAATGCTGAAAAGCTATGATCAGCTTTCAAACTATTTTCAACTGCCTGTGCAAGCTGACGAATAATGCTTTGTGTTTCGATTTTCTCAAACCAGTCTTGTTCTTCATCAGGATTGGCAGAGATTTCACACATCAAATGCCCTTCATGGTCTGTTTTCTGACAAGTAATCGACAAAGGTAAAAGATGATTATCTATACTGACTTCTACCTTTTCATGCTCATGCACAATGTGCTGTGCATCAAAGCCATAATGCCCCAATTGTTTAAACAGTAAAGCCGCTACATATTCTTGAGTGATATGGCATTCATTTGGTGGATGATCAAGCACCCCATGTTGTGGGCAACTGGCAATAAATTGTAATTTTTTCATCCTTTGTCCTAACACTTTTATCATTATCTGCGCTTAGCATAAGCAATAAACAAACAGCAGCCAAGCCTTTAGCCCGCTGCTGCCGTTGCTATTGTGTTAGCAATTATAAAATGTGTTAGGTCAAAAGTTATTGGCTAACTTCGATTGTTAAGCCTGCACGATTCGCCAACTCAGTGAAAGTTGGGAAGCTTGTCGCCACAGTTTCAGTACCCTGAATTGTAATCGGACCAGAATTACGAAGGCCTGCCATACTAAAACTCATGGCAATACGGTGGTCATGATGTGATTCGATTTCACCACCAGCAAAGATTGGTGACCAATCGCCAGATTTGCCTTTACCTTCAATAATGATGCCATCATCAGTTGGTGTGCAGTCAATACCCATGATTTTTAAGCCATCTGCCATAACCTGAATACGGTCAGACTCTTTCACACGAAGTTCTGCCGCGCCAGTCAATACCGTTTGGCCTTCGGCACAAGCTGCTGCAATAAATAAAGCTGGGAATTCATCAATTGCTAAAGGTACTTGGTCTTCTGGCATATGAATGCCTTTAAGCGTGCGTGAACCTTTAATATGAATATCCGCAATAGGTTCGCCACCAGCAATACGTTCATTTTCAACAGTTAGATCAGCACCCATCTGTTTTAAAATTTCAATTACGCCAGTACGTGTTGGGTTAATACCTACAGCTTCCAGAACAACATCGGAACCCTCAGTAATTGCAGCACCCACCATAAAGAAAGCAGCAGATGAAATATCTGATGGTACTTGAATGTCAGTACCTACTAATTTTCCGCCACCAACAAGAGAAATTTTGTTGCCTTCGGTTTTAACATCATAACCAAATGCGCGAAGCATGCGCTCTGTATGGTCACGAGTTGGCTCTGGTTCTGTAACAGAGATTTCACCTTCAGCCCATAGGCCCGCAAGTAAAATACCAGACTTCACTTGAGCAGATGCCATAGGTAAATCGTATTGAATCGCTTTTAATTGTTGACCACCAGTAATGCTGACAGGTGGTGTACCTTTCTCACCAGTAGTCTGAATTTGTGCACCCATTAAACGCAATGGCTTAGCAATACGCTCCATTGGACGTTTAGAAAGTGACGCATCACCTGTCATCACTGAATCAAACTTTTGTGCTGATAACATGCCTGAAAGCAAACGCATGCTTGTACCAGAGTTGCCCATGTACAATGCGCTTGCAGGTGCTTTTAAACCATGCATGCCTACGCCATGAATGGTCACTTCACCATTTTTAGGGCCTTCAATGCTTACGCCCATGTCACGGAAAGCTTGTAAAGTTGCCAAAGCATCTTCACCTTCGAGGAAGCCTGTTACATGCGTAGTACCTTCGGCAATAGCACCAAACATAATGGAGCGATGTGACACAGATTTGTCACCCGGTACGGTAAATTTACCTTTAAAAGCCTTATTTCCCGGTAAGATACTGAATTGCTGTGTCACCTTATTTTTCTCCATTAAAGGTTTTTTGGCTAACATATGATTGAAATGCTGACGTGCTGCCTGAGCATGGCCGAGTAAACCCATTAATGCATGAGAATCTTCGTTTTCAATCAATTTTCTAAGTACGGTAAGTTGCTTTTCGAAGCCATCTACAGCATTTAATATAGCGGTTTTATTGGCAAAGAAAATGTCATGCCACATTTGAGGATCACTGGCCGCAATCCTTGAAAAGTCACGAAAACCACCTGCTGCATAACGGAAAATATCAAGATTATCTTCACGGTTTGCAAGTTGCTCGACCAGATTAAATGCCATTAAATGTGGTAGATGACTCGTATGCGCCAGCACTTCATCATGCTTGGCAACATCCATACAAATGACTTCAGCTTTAGCAGCTGACCAAAGTTGAATCAGTTTATCAACTGCCCATTCTGCGCTTGTCGGTAACGGCGTTAAAATTACTTTGTGATTTGCAAATAGGTCAACCTTACCTGCATGAACACCCGTGTGTTCACTACCTGCAATAGGGTGTCCCGGCACAAAACCTGCTGGTAAATCTTCACCAAATACAGCTTTTGCTGCATCAACGACATTACCTTTTGTACTTCCCACATCAGTTACAATCGTGGTTTCTGACAAATAAGGTTTAATTTGCTCAAGCACTTTTTGTGTAGCGCGTACTGGCAAGGCTAAAACGACTAAATCTGCCCCTTTCACGGCTTCAACAGGATCAGAAAATCCTTCTTGTATTAAGCCAAGTGATTTTGCATCTTCTAAAGTTTTCTGTGAGCGTGTAGATGCAACAACTGTTGTGGCCAACTTTTCTGCAACAATAACACGAGCTAAACTCGACCCGATGAGTCCTAAACCAATAAATGCAACTTTTTTAAATAGGGGTTGTGACATAACTTCAACTTTGCTTTTGCTCAAAGTTAATTAAACCATTGAGCAATTTGTTTTTAAGCATAATGACATGCTTATCTTGATGCATGTCATTATTCCAACATAAATGATTACAGAACAGCAGCAGGATAAGAACCTAAAATACGAATCTCTTTCACCATTGGGCGAATATCATTAATCGCAGCAGCAACATTCTCTTGTTCGATATGACCTTCTAAATCGATAAAGAATACGTATGCCCACTTTTCAGGTAATGCTGGACGAGTTTCAATACTTGTTAAGCTAATATTATGTTTTGCAAATGGCGCTAAAATTTCTAGTAAAGCACCCGCACGGTCATGTGCTGAAATCAATAACGATGTTTTATCGTTGCCGCTTTGTGGAATTTTTTCACGGCCAATCACTAAGAAACGCGTGGTATTTTCTGGATTATCTTCAATATTGCTATGTAAGATTTCAAGATTATACATGCCTGCTGCAATATCAGATGCGATCGCTGCCGAATGCCATTCATTGCGAATACGGCGGGCAGCTTCTGCATTTGAGTTTAAAGCAACACGCTCAACACCAGGATAATGCGCATCTAACCATTGGCGACATTGAGCCAAAGTTTGCTGATGAGCATAAATCTGCTTAATACTGTCTTTACGTGTATTTTCAGAAACAAGAAATTGATGATGAATACGTAATTCAACTTCACCAATCACATTTAAATTCGATGTTTTAAAGCAATCTAAGGTATGGTTTACAACACCTTCAGATGAGTTCTCAACTGGAACTACACCGTAATGTGCACTACCTGCTTCCACTTCACGGAAGACTTCATCAATCGTTGGGAGTGGGCGTACAACGGCATCTTTACCAAAATGCTTAAGCACAGCAGATTGAGTAAAAGTACCTTCTGGCCCTAAAAATGCAATACTTTGCGGCGCTTCTAAAGCAAGGCAAGCAGACATAATTTCACGGAACAAACGTGCCATGGTTACATCAGACAAAGGACCTTGGTTACGCTCCATAACTTTACGTAAGACCTGCGCTTCACGTTCAGGACGATAAAACAAAGGATTCTCTTCGGAAGCAAATTTAGCTTTCGCAACAGCTTCAGCAAGGCTTGCACGTCGATTTAATAATTCTTGAATCTGTTGATCCACGCTATCAATATCTTCGCGAATTTGTTCTAAACTAAGAGAAGTCGTTTTGTTTTGATCATCGTTGATCATTAGAATGCAGCCTCAGTAAAATCATCTTTTAAACGAGAGTATAACAATAGTCTGCTTTGATTTGTTAGGCAATATGGCTGTAAGAGCTTTTTTCATTAACCTTTTTGCACACATTCCTTGAATCGCTTTATTTGATAATGATTTTCATTTATAATTTATATAATAAATTTTATTATTCTCCATTATGCATAAATCATTTTTCTTTTTACCTTGTTGTTTCCTTTTAAGCTCATTAATAAGTAGCTCTGTTTTAGCTCAAACTTCTACACAAAATCAATCAAAAATCGTTTTTCAAAATAATCAGGCACAATTTCAAATTAAATCTAAAAATACAGGCCATGATTACCTTATTCAAATTTATAAACCACCCGTTGCTCCACCCCAACATGGTTATCCAGTACTTTATATATTAGATGGCAATGCAACATTCCCAAGTGCTGCCAATATTGCCCAGTCTATTGGTGCAGGTTCAGCAAAATTAGGCCTAGACCCGCTCATGATCGTCGCGGTTGGCTATCCGCAGCAAAAAACTTTTGATGTGCAAAAACGTGCTTATGATTACACACCAAAACCTTCTGCTGAATTTCAGGCACAAGGTAAATATAAATATGGTGGTGCTGACAAATTCATCAACTTTTTAAATGATGAACTCAAACCAGAAATTGCAAAACAGTTTCCAGTTAATAGTCAACAACAGAGCCTATATGGACATTCTTTTGGCGGCTTATTAGTTCTTTATCATTTTTTTCAAAAGCCAGATGCGTTTCAGCGTTACTTTGCTGCCAGCCCTTCTCTTTGGTTTGACCAAGGCATGTTATTCCAACAGTTAAATCATTGGCAAAGTCAAAAACAAAGCAACTCTCCGATGCTTTTGACCACGGTCGGTACACACGAGCAAGGTGGGCCTCGTACTCAACTTGATAATAAATTTAACGAAACAGATTTCTTTAAAGCACTGGAAAATAAACGTTCAGATCAATTTACTTATTGGCATTTTTATAACCCTGCTGAACAACACATTACAAATTTGTATGCGAGCCTACCTAAAGCTCTTATGTTTGCTTCGTGCAAAGACCTAGAAAGCTGTAAATCTTTATTTGATGGGCCATCACAGCAGCCAGCCAAGTAAAAACATAATTACATTTAAAGATGATTATTTCGTTGTTCTTAAAGATAGTCCTCTTAATGCATAGATTGGTTATACTGACCCAATATGTCATAACAACAGTAAAATAGAATGAATAAAATTATTGTTTTAGGCTTACTGGGTCTTACAAGTTTTAGTTTAACGGCTTGTGGCGGTTGCCCCTTAATCGCAGGATGCAATGGTAGGGATAATTCTCCGTACTATATGACAACTGTCAGTAATCAAGTTCGTGGTATTCCAATCCCACCTAAAACCAAGCTCACCTATAAGTCCCAAAATTTCAGGCAGAAATTTGAGCAAACACATGCTTTAAAAGAGAAAAATTTATCAGGGATTGCTTTACCAGAAAATACAGCAATCATTTGGGGCGGTATGCCAGTAGACATGTTTATACAGTTTTCGAATCCCGAAATGAAAGGCTTCTCGGTCTATCCAGCACGAGGATTTAAAGCAGAATTATCAAATGAGTTTTTACGTTTATGGAAAAGCTGTGAAAGTGATTTAAACATTAACTTAAAGGACCCAAATGACTGGTCATTTAATCCTGAAAATATGAAAATAACTGGTTGTGGTGTCGTCTTTCAAGAACGTAGTGAATACACAGAAGATTCATTTCATCAAGATGAAGCAGATGAGTTTTTAAAAAAGATGAATCATGCATTACAGCAATTACCGAAACAACAAGACTATCCTGTCATTCAACAGAAGACTAAATAGTTAAAAACAAAACAGCCTGTTCTAAGACAGGCTGTTTTTTCTCTGCTTAATTAGGCTTTGCCAATTAATCCACGGGCTACGATTTCTTTCATAATTTCATTTGTACCACCGTAAATACGTTGGATACGGGCATCTACAAAGAAACGTGAAATTGGATATTCAGTCATATAACCATACCCACCAAAAAGCTGGAGTAAGTTGTCTGCAACCTTCATTTGCATATCACTACTGAAACTTTTCAATGCTGCAGCTGTTTCTACATCTAGTTTGCCTTCTTGATATAAAGCAACGTTTCTTTCATAAAAAGCCGCTGTTGCAAGCTCATCAATTTTTGCTTGTGCTAAAACAAAACGTGTATTTTGGAACTGTGAAATAGGTTGACCAAATGCTTGACGCTCTTTTACATAAGCTGTTGCCAAATCAATCGCACCGCGAATTGCCCCAATTGCAGTAGATGCAATTGCAGTACGTTCACGAGGTAACTCTTGCATTAAATAAGCAAAACCTTGCCCAGCTTGACCAAGTAATTGGTTTTTAGGTACTTTCACATTGTCAAAAAACAGCTCAGATGTGTCTTGAGAATGCAGGCCGATTTTGTCTAAATTTGTGCCTTTTTTAAACCCTTCCAGATGTGTATCTGCCAATAACAATGACACACCTTTTGCACGTGCTTGAGGATCAGTTTTTACTGCAAGCACAACAAGATCAGCATGCTGTCCATTTGAAATAAATGTTTTTGAACCATTTAATAAATAGTGATCGTCTTGCAAGATGGCACTAGTACGCATTGATTGTAAATCCGAGCCTGCTCCTGGTTCAGTCATACCAATTGCACCAACAACTTCGCCAGTTACCATTTTCGGTAACCAGTATTGTTTTTGCTCTTCTGTCCCGATATGTAAAATATACGGTGCGGCAATTTCAGAGTGACAAGAAATAGCTGTTGATAATGCACAAAAGCCAGCACGTGCAGATTCTTCAACTAACATTAATGAATAGTAAGTTGGAACCCCATAACCACCATATTCTTCTGGAACATCCACACATAAATAGCCATTTTCACCCAGTTGATTCCAAACTGAACGCGGCATGATTCCTTCGCGTTCCCATTGGTCGTAGTGAGGCGCAATATGCTCACTCATAAAACGTTTAAAATTATCACGGAATAATTCTAAATCTGCATCGTATGCCAACATAATATTTTCCTTCAGCTTTATTGTTTTATCGAATCTCATTGCTGTGCATGCTAATCATTTTTTTAGCAACTGTCATGGCATAGCTGCTCATTAAAACTGTACTTTTCAGTCAGCCAATAAAAAAGGAAGCTTTAGCTTCCTTTTTTATATAGGTTTATTTGAATTAATCTAGACCTTCAGCGACTTGAGGACTTTTTGGTTCCATCATTTTTCTGTCGACTTCATCTGGATTATTTAAAGCATCATTAAGCTTATCTTTATCTAAAGCACCAACCCATTTCGCAACAACAATTGTCGCTAAAGAGTTACCAACAAGGTTAGTTAAAGCACGTGCTTCTGACATGAAACGGTCAATACCTAAAATCAATGCCAAACCTGCAACTGGAATATGTCCTACAGCAGACAAAGTTGCCGCCATGACAATAAAGCCAGATCCAGTTACACCCGCCGCACCCTTAGATGAGATTAAGAGTACTAATAGCAAAGTAATCTGATGTTGAATATCAAGCTGAGTATTCGTTGCCTGAGCAATAAAGATTGCTGCCATAGTCAAATAAATTGACGTTCCATCAAGGTTAAATGAATAACCTGTTGGAATAACCAAACCAACTACAGACTTTTCACAACCTGCAATTTCGAGCTTACGCAACATGCGAGGTAAAACAGATTCAGAAGAAGATGTACCAAGTACAATTAATAACTCTTCACGAATCATGCGAATCATTTTGAGGATACTGAATCCACTCATACGGCTGATTGTACCCAAAATCAAGAAGATAAAGAGTAGACACGTAATATAGAAGCAGAGAATTAATTGCCCTAATTGTACAAGTGAACCAACGCCATATTTACCAATGGTGAATGCCATTGCACCGAATGCACCAATCGGAGCCAGTTTCATAATCATGTTCACAATGTTAAAGAACACATGTGCAACTTGATCAATAAATTTTAAAACTGGACGTCCTGCATCACCTAACTTATGTAAAGCAAAACCAAACAGAATTGCAAAAAGAAGGACTTGTAAGATTTCACCATTTGCAAATGCGCCAACAACCGTATCTGGAATGATGTGCATTAAGAAATCAATGGTAGATTGTGACTCACCAGAACTGACGTATTTTTGAATGCCCGAGGTGTCTAGAGTTGTAGGGTCAATATTCATCCCTACACCCGGTTTAGCAATGTTAATTACAACAAGGCCAATCAGAAGTGCAATTGTTGAAACAACTTCAAAATATAACAACGCGACGCCGCCAGTTTTTCCGACTGACTTCATGCTTTCCATGCCAGCAATACCGCTGACCACGGTACAGAAAATAACTGGAGCGATGATCATCTTGATCAAACGAATAAAGGCATCACCTAATGGCTTGAGTTTCTCACCTAAACCTGGGATATGCTGTTCAACACCATTGACAATTTGCGTTGAGCTTGGGGAAAAATGCCCTACCAAAACACCCGCAATAATCGCAATAATCACCTGAAAATAAAGTGATTTATAAATCGGTTTTTTAGCCATAACTTTACTTCAATCTATATTTCCAAGTCCGTTGGAAATACCAAAATGAAACGTCTATTCTTTACGAATACACAGCCCTAACCTTTCACATGAACACCGCAAAAGGGAAACGGTTCTTTGTAAACAAAAAACCTTCCTACTACCTCAATGAAAACAAAAAAAGTTGTTTTCTAAAACAGGAGAATACCTGAAGTTTCTAACCACTTTGAGTAGTTAGAAATAACCTCTTACTTTTTCAATAAAAAGCTGAAGATATAGGAGAATCACAGAAAATTATGATATGAGTGCTCAAAAAAGCACGAGAAAGTGTACTCGAATTAAATAATGATTCGGTTAAATTTTTAGCTAATACGCGCAAAAAACACTCATGCAGCCTTAAGACTTTAGTATAAGAAACACTTTTGATATTTTTTCGACAGTTTTTTATGTCATATTGATTAAATACTAGTGGACATTTCATTTTGAGCTGCCTACATCCCATCATTTTTATTGTTTTTGAACCACGATGAATACTAAACGTAATATCTATAAAGATGCTGAACACCCATTCGCTCAATATGTCCGTATTTTAGGTAAGGGAAAAAGTGGTTCACGCTCTTTAAGCTATGAAGAAGCTTATCAAGCATTTAGCATGATTTTAAAAGGTGAAGTGCTTGATGTGCAGTTAGGTGCTTTTTTAATGCTACTTCGTGTTAAAGAAGAATCTATTGATGAACTCGCGGGATTTGTTCAAGCCACTAGAGATCAACTCAATTTTCAGTCTTTGGAAGTTGATTTAGACTGGTCATCTTATGCAGGCAAACGCAAACATTACCCATGGTTTTTGTTAGCAGCTCTCACACTTGCCCAGCATGGCTATAAGATTGTTATGCATGGTGCATCAGGCCACACGCTTAACCGCGTCTATACCGAGCAAGTTTTAGAATATCTGGGTTATCAAATTTGTCATTCTGAACAAGAAGTACGAACACAATTAGCAGAGCAAAATTTCGCATACTTACCACTAGATGTGATTTCACCAGTTTTAAGTGAACTAATTTCTTTAAGAAATGTAATGGGCCTACGCTCACCTATCCATACTTTAGCCCGCTTAATCAATCCTTTTAATGCTAAAGCTACCTTACAAGCTATATTTCATCCAGCGTATAGAACCTCTCATCAACATAGTGCACTGCGCTTAGGCTATCAAAATAGTGCTGTGATTAAGGGTGAAGGCGGTGAATTTGAGCGAAATCCAGATGCTAAAACACTCATTTGTGGTATTAAAAATGGTGAGCTTTATGAACATGAGTTACCAAAACTCACGCCTGAACGTAGTCCAACTGAAGAAGAGTTAGATTTAGCAACTTTTAAAGCAGTATGGCTTGGTCAACAGCACC
>NZ_JZFB01000001.1:1463203-1482843 GCF_001188385.1 Acinetobacter sp. V2
GACGCGATAGCAAATGCTAATACGATTTATTCTTTTATTCTAAAATGCGGTTTTAAACAAAACGAATTGGTTTAAATTCTGGCTCATGTTTGTGGTGATCATCTTCACAAACCTCACCTTCTTCTTTTGTACCGCGGTCAATATAACCACTACGCTGCTCTTCTGGTAAGTTCTTTAACTCCCAAGCAATTACAGCTTGCATACAAGTTTCACGCTGCTCTTTTGTTAAAACAACGCCATTTGGCCATTTACCAATTTCTACTGCTGTTTTTAAACGCTCTACAATCTCAGGGTTTAAAATAGATAGCATTTGTTCAATATTCATGATTCATCTCTTTGGAAAGATTCAAAATCTTGGTTCCAACCAAGTTTGGTACGGCAGGCCATATAAAAATCATAACCTGGTGGATGCAATAAACTTAGTTTAAATGGATGTTTGCGGATGTGTAAACTATCTCCAACATTGAGCGATATGCTATGTTGACCATCTGCACTCACCATCGGTAACACCCGATTTTCGCGAATAACAATCTTAATTTCGCTTTGTCCACCGACTACGATAGGACGTGATGACAATGTATGCGGATGCATTGGAACTAATGCAATCGCATCCATACTTGGATGTAAAATTGGTCCACCACCTGACAACGCATAAGCTGTTGATCCAGTTGGAGTCGAAACAATTAAACCATCACTATGCTGGCGATAAACATATTGGCCATCAATGTTAAGTTCAAAGTCAATCATGTGGACCGACTTACCCGAATGCAAAACGACATCATTTAAAGCAATGGCATCATAAATGACTTCGCCATTTGTTCGCACTTCCATTTCAAGTAAGAAACGGCGATCAAGTTGAAAATGCCCTTGAAGCACTTGGTCAAGTTTAAAAATCGCTTCTGACGGTTTGATATCGGTTAAAAAACCTAATCGCCCACGGTTGATACCAATAACAGGGGTATTGTAACGAACTAAAGCTCTTGCCGCGTGGAGTAAAGAACCGTCCCCGCCAACTACAATAACTAAATCAGCAACTTCACCTAATAAATGACGGCTTACTACCTGTGCATGATCATAAGGCACTAATTCAGCAGTTTCCTGATCAAAAATGGGGTTTAAACCTAGGTTCAATAAATGATCATGAATTAAACATAGTGTTTCTACAACTGATGATTTATCTGGTCGACCGATTAACCCGACGTTTCTGAAGGACTTATGTGAAATTTGCACGAATGAGTAAGCTCCGCTGCGATACTTGCCTATAATAACATTAACCTGATTAATTTAAAAAAACATAACTACAAGATGCTGTAAAATTCAATCTAAGTTTTCCAATTATTCACAGTTTTATCATTGCAAATTGATGACAAGCTATCGCATCATTACAGGCATTGTTAGGGTTTTATCTCATTTTTATGAAGTTTGAACGTGGTATCGGTTTCTTTGCACTAATCTTTTCCATTTTGGTCATTGGTGCTTTTATTGCTCTTAGTATCTATCTGATTCGTTTAGATAATATTATCCGTGAAAAATTTGAAGGACAACGGTGGGATATTCCTGCCAAAGTGTTTGCACGACCTCTGGAAATTTATAACAACGCACCTATTTCCCAAGCAAATTTCACTCAAGAATTGAAGCTACTGGGTTACAAAACTTCAAGTAATTATGACAAATCGGGAAGTTATGTTGCTCAAGGCAGCAACATGTATATTCACACACGTGGTTTTGACTACGGCGACAGTGTTGAACCTGAACAAGTCTTAGAGTTAAGTTTTGCAAATGATCAAGTTGTTGAAGTTCGAAGTACTAAACCCTCTTCAACTGGCGTTGCACGCTTAGAACCGTTACTCATTGGAGGAATTTATCCTCAACACAATGAAGACCGTGTACTTATTAAACTGAATAATGTCCCTAAACCACTCATTGAAGCTTTAATTTCTACAGAAGACCGCAATTTTTATCATCATCATGGTATTTCAATTCGCGGTACGGCTCGTGCACTGGTGAGTAATATCACGGGTGGAAAGCGTCAAGGTGGTTCAACCCTGACTCAACAATTAGTTAAAAACTTCTATCTCACACCTGAGCGTACATTAAAACGTAAAGTTAATGAGGCCTTAATGGCTTTGCTCATCGAGCTGCATTACAGCAAAGATGAAATTTTAGAAGCCTATTTAAATGAAGTGAATCTTGGCCAAAACGGTAGCTACTCAATTAATGGCTATGGTTTGGCTTCACAATTTTATTTCGGTTTACCATTACGTGAACTTAGCGTTGCACAACAAGCTTATCTAGTAGGTTTGGTACAAGGCCCTTCTTTATATAATCCTTGGAAAAACCCTGAAGGTGCAAAAAAACGCCGCGATACCGTATTAAACAACATGCGTGTGATGGGTTATTTAACTCAAGCCGAATATGAAGATGAAATTGCACGTCCTTTAAATGTATTAAGTAAACCAAGTTTAGGGCCTGCAAAATTCCCAGACTTTTTAGATATTGTGCGTCGTCAATTGCGTACAGAATATCAAGAAAGTGATTTAACCAATCAGGGCTTACGTATTTTTACGACCTTAGACCCAATTACTCAAACTCAAGTTCAAAACGCGTTTAAAGCTTCAGTAGACCGCTTAGCCAACAGCAACCCAGCACGTTTGAAAAACCTCCAAGGTGCTGTACTGATTGCGCATCCTGAAAATGGTGAGCTTGTTGCAGCAGTTGGCTCTACACAAGACTTTACTGGTTTTAACCGTGCTTTAGATGCAAAACGTCAAGTCGGTTCTTTATTGAAACCTGTAATTTATTTAAGTGCGATTGAGTCTGGACGTTATAACTGGGCAAGCCAAATTGAAGATGCTCCGATTAGTGTTCCTGTAGACGGCGGTAAAAGCTGGACACCTAAAAACTATAGTGGTGGTGGACATGGTGTAGTAAGTCTGAGCGAAGCATTAGCAAACTCATACAACCTTTCTGCTGTACGTTTGGGTCAAGAGTTTGGTTTATCAACATTTACCAATAATCTAAGAAAGTTTGGTGTTGAATCAACGATTCCTGCCTACCCTTCTATTTTCCTTGGGGCAGTCAATATGTCACCAATGGAAGTACTCGGAATCTATGAGAACTTCGCTACAGGCGGCTTTAAATATCCAACTCGTGCAATTCGATCTGTGGTAGATGCCAATGGCCGTTTACTTGACCGTTATGGCCTGAATGTTCAACAAACGATTGATCCAGCTGTTGGCTATATCATGAATTATGGTTTACAACAGGTCATGTCTTCGGGTACTGGTCGTTCAGCCTATAGTAGCTTATCTCCAGCTTTAAAATTGGCGGGTAAATCAGGTACGACTAACGATACACGTGACTCATGGTTTGCTGGTTATTCGGGTAACCATGTCGCTGTAGTATGGTTAGGTTTAGATGACAACAAAGTAACTGGTTTAACTGGTTCATCTGGTGCATTGCCAGTATGGACTAACGTGATGAAACAGTTACGCCAAACTCCTGTGAATATACGTCAACCAGACACTGTACAATGGCAGTGGATTGATCGTGCAACGGGTGATTTATCTGCGCAGGCTTGTGATGGTGCTATGTATATTCCGATGCTAACGCATACGGTTCCGCACCGTGCTACGCCATGTGGAGCACCTTATTATCAAGTTGATCCAACATATACGCCACAAAGTGATAACACAACGCCTGACTCTCAGGATGATAATACCGACAGTTATATTCGTGAAAGTGAAAGTCAGATGCAACAAGATCTGTCAAATAACTCACGTGTAATTTCAAGTGGTAGTTATAACAACTAAGCGTAAACAGGAAATTAGGATATGTTGAAGAAAGGTGTTTTTTATATTGGTGCTGTTCTTATGGTCGGCTGTACAACTTTGCCTGATCATTCTGACTCCAAAGAGAAAACACCTACTCCTCCAGTCAAAAAGACGGAAACTCCATCGGGTGTAAAAATTACACCTTATGATCATCCGGAAATTCAACGCAAAAATTTACAGGTGATCGTTCCTCAACAGAAAAAGCCTCAACATTTTAGTGATGATGGCAGCCAGTTACCTGCATTTAAAGTCTTAATGCAAAAAACACAGCAGGCTTATAAAAACCAGCAATGGTCAGAAGCTGAACGCTATGCACTTCAGGCACAGCGTTTAGCACCGCAAGCAGCTGAGACTTATTTATTTCTTGCACTTACTGCAAATCATAAACAGCAATATTCTAATGCTGAGTCTTTAGCACGACGTGGTTTAAGCTTTGCTCAGAGCCCAGCAATGAAAAAACAGCTTTGGCTAACCATTTTAAAAGCTGGGCAACAACGTAATAATCAAAAAACTGTTCAAGAAGCACAACAAGCATTAAAAGCGCTCTAGCTTTTAATGCTTTTATGTTTTATTAAAAATTACGAATCCCCGCCAAGCCATATGCGCCATGCTGCTGTGCTGTGGCTAAATCATCAGGACTCATGCCTCCCAAAGCGAATACGGGAATCTGGCATTTCTCAATCAAGTCAGTTAAACGATCCCACCCTAATACGCTCGCATCTGGATGGGTCTCTGTTACTTTGACAGGACTTACAAAAACAGCATCACAGCCAATTTGCTGAGCATGCTGTAAAGAAACTGCATCGTGGCAAGCAGCAATAAAACGTACTCCCACTTCCAAGTCGCCTTTATGCAAACTCATTAATTGGGATTGCTTAAGATGTACTGTTTTTATATGAGTTTTTAACTCAGGTTTTAGCTTGTGCCAAACATCGACATTCACGATTAATTTTGAAAGCTGATTGGTATCTAAAAGAGCTAATTTTTCTAGATCTGCCTGATCAAAACTATCTTTTTCACTACGCCAATACACTAAAGTGTCATTATTTTCGACTGGTGCCAGCGTAGGACTAATTTTAATAAAATGCGGCCAATACAATCTTTTTATGATGTCTTTATTCGCTTTTGGAAAGTTTAAGTGAAGTAATTGTTCACGTGTGTACCATGCCCATGGTTGATGAATAAGATTTAATAGTTCATCAGGCACATAACTATGAAATAAGTGTAAATTGACAATAATGTCGTCATATTCATGATGAATATAATCAAATTGATGCCAATCTTTTAAACCAATACCCACTTCTTCATAGATTTCACGGCGACAGGCTTCTTCGGGTGTTTCACCTTGCTCAACCTTCCCCCCTGGAAACTCATGCTTTCCACCTTGATGCTGCTGCTCTTCGCGCCATCCAACTAGTATTTTTCCACGATGGATCAAGATTGCTATAGCGACATCGACGATTGGTTTGGGCATTTTTTTACTCTCTAAAACTTTTCTCAAGTGTAAGCAAATTTTATCATTTTATAAAATCTTAAAAATCTCATTGACAGATCTATTCGATAATGATTATCATTTAAATCGTTCAAGAACATACCACGGAGCACAACAAATGAACGCACCTTTTAGCTTATTTACTCGTAACAATGAAACAGCTCATGCCTTACCAATGTTACATTCTAACAACCTCTTTGCATTAGGCCGTGAAATCCGCATTATGCATGCTGGCGAGGAATATCGTTTACGCCTCACTCGCAACAATCGTCTAATTTTAACTAAATAAAAAATACACTCGCGTTTCAATAATATTCGTGGGAAAACAAAAAATGGATAGCATGGGTAACCATGCTATTTTTTATAATGGAAGATTAACCTCTACCCTCAAACCACCCTGTTTAGCATGCATAAAACGCAATTCACCATTGTGCAATTCAATAATTTTTCGAGTAATTGAAATTCCCAACCCTGAACCTTGCTGCTGAGTACCTAATACTCGAAAAAAACGCTGCCCTAAACGTTGCAATACCTCATCATCTACACCATTTCCTGTATCTTCTATAGCGACCTTAATTTGCTGTTCATCCTGACTAATCTCGACATGAATAGAACCTAAATTTGGACTATAACGAATGGCATTATCAAATAAATTTCTAAAAGCAATAAACAGTAATTCTTCATTCGCAAAGGTTTTAGTTTCTGTCGATAAGGTATTTGTCTCTATCACCATCTGTTTAGCATTCGCATCTAAAGTTACAGTTTCAATGACTCTAGCCAATAAGTAATTTAAATCGATAACTGTTTTAGGAAGTTGTGGCTGCTCTGTTTCATTGGGTTCTAGGCGAGCCAGAAGGAGTAAGTTTTCAAGTACTTTTGTACTTCTTGAAACGTCCTCTTGTATGCGCTCAAAGTCCTGATGAAGTTCTGGAACATGTTGATATTTACGCTGTAAAACTTGAAGACGCATTTGTATGGCAGACAACGGAGAACGTAGCTCATGGGAAGCATCTGCTGTAAAACGCTGCTCAGCCACTAATGCCCTTTGCAATCTTGCAAGTAATTGGTTTAAAGCATCAATCACAGGTTGAATTTCGGTAATAACATCTGGGTCTTGAATTGGTTCTAAATTTGAAGCTGTTTTTTGGGCAATACGTCTAGAAAGTAAATTTAGCGCAGCCAATTGTTGCTCCGTACGCCAACTTACAATGACCCATTGCAGCAACCAGAACAACACCATAAGACCGCTATAGCCTGCAAGTGCTTTGAGTACTTCTTCAATACGTGTACTCATTGGCTGAAAGACTTCAACTTCTAGTTGAGAGTCTTCTTGTTGTGCAGCCAGACTACGCCATAATTGACCATCAAACCAAAAATATGAAAAACCTTCAGATAACTTTCCTTGTTCAAAAAGTTCATGTTGATAACTATGAGAATGAGTAAGTAATTGTCCAGAGCTTAATAACTCATACTGAATATCAAATTCATCACTGAGCTGATCAAACTGTTTCATAGAATGTTTAGACAGGTCAGAAACCAGCAAAGTATCTGAAATTTCATCCATGATTTCGTCTTGCACTGACATGTTGTGATAAACAGAAAATATGGTAAGTAAGCTTAAAGCCACCAAGCCCACCACCACACTACTCCACATGGTGGTTTTAACCAGTTGTGACTGCAAAGAGGAGCGATTCGATTTCATTTTAAATCTCCCATACGGTAACCTAGTCCCCGTATGGTTTTAATGCAGCTACTTCCGATTTTTTTTCGAAGCTGATAAATAAATACTTCGATGGCGTTACTTTCAATTTCCTCACCCCATGCATAGAGTGCTTCTTCTAATTGATCACGGGTAATAATATGTTCAGGATGAACCATCAGCTTACGCAATATTTGGAATTCTTTTGCCGTTAAATCAATAGATTTTCCAGCGCTTAATACAACTTTCGCTTGTGTATCAAGTTGCAAATCACCCCACGTTAAAATCGATTGCTGACTTAAAGTTTGTTTACGCAATTGAGCGCGAATTCGGGCAGAGAGTTCTTCTAAACTAAAAGGCTTAACCAAATAATCATTTGCGCCTAAATCTAGTCCTTCTACGCGATCATGAATACTGTCACGTGCGGTAATAAAAATAACAGGAACATTTTTTTGTTTATAACGGATCGTTGTTAGAACTTTTTCACCCGCTAATTGCGGCAGTCCCCGATCAAGTAAAATACAGTCATAGTCATGCTGTTCGATTGCCGTAAGCGCATAATCACCTCTTTCCACCCAATCGACCTGATAACCATCTAACTCTAACCATGATTGAATACTTTCAGCTTGAGAGCGATCATCTTCTGCAAGCAAAATTCTCATCTATTTTTCCTGTTATATGCTGTTTTAATCTTGCCAAGCCTTTATAAAAAAAGCAAAGCCGCATCATTTGAATGCGGCTAAAAGTAGTAGATTCAGAGATCAATGAATTAAAACTGAACTTGATCGACCTCAATTTCTACACGTTTTAAAGGTTTATAGTCGATGTCTACTTCACCAATTAGAGTGACATTTGTATTTGCTGAAATAGGACGACCCTGCCAAAGCTCATCATCTACATCCACTGTAATGCTACCTGTCTTGTCACGAAATTGATATTTTTCATCGCCTAAAGATTTTACAACCTGCCCATGTAATTTGACTGGTGTATTATCTTTTGCCGTTAATGCATGCTTAACAGTTGTTAGCGTTGCTGGAGCAATTGCTGCCTGATTCACAGGTGTATTTGCCATAGCTACGCCAGTAACAGTTAGACCCGTAGTCATTAGTATCGCTTTAAGCATTTTCATAAGATCACCTTTTTAACCACATCTTCGAATAGCGTAAGTACAACAGGCATAGATGAGGTGAATCTTAAGAAAAAGTTAATTTAATGGCACAACCCGCAATACCTCTTCTAATGTTGTAAGACCATCAATGACCTTACGAGCGCCCGCAATTCTTAAGGGTTCTATACCTTCTTTTTTAGTTTGCGTTCTTAAATCATTTAAGGTCATATGGCTACTAATAAGATGCTTAAGCTCAAGACTGACTGGCATAAATTCATAAATACCAACTCGCCCTTTATAGCCTGTATGACGACATTGTTCACACCCTACTGCCTGATAAACTTTTTCTGGCATTTCCATAATGTAGTCGAATGTTAAATGTTGCCATTCATCCTCATTAATATGAGTTTGTTGCTTGCAGTGCGGACAAAGCTGTCGCACTAAACGCTGTGCCAATACACCTAAAATAGTTGCTGCCGTTAAAAATGGCTGCACACCTAAATCATGCAAGCGAGTCAAACTGGACGGCGCATCATTGGTGTGTAAAGTTGATAACACCAAGTGACCTGTGAGTGCCGCCTGAATGGCCATATTCGCTGTATCTTGATCACGAATTTCCCCAATCATAATAATGTCTGGGTCTTGTCGCATAAGTGCACGAACACCGTCTGCAAAGCCTAACTCAATTGCATTATTGACCTGCATTTGGTTAAAACTAGGCTCTAACATTTCAATCGGGTCTTCAATGGTACAGACATTAACCTGATCTGTTGCGAGCTGCTTTAAAGAAGAATATAACGTTGTGGTTTTACCGGAACCTGTTGGCCCCGTGACTAAAATAATCCCATGGCTATTTTTTGTTAATTGCTGCCACTGTTGTAATAAACTCTCTTCAAAACCAAGCTGATGAAAAGAACGTACCAACACATCTGGATCAAAAATACGCATGACCAGTTTCTCACCAAACGCTGTTGGTAAGGTTGATAAACGGAGTTCAGTTTCTTGACCTTTAGGTGTACGTGTTTTTAATCGACCATCTTGCGGTTTACGTTTTTCCGCTACATTTAAACGCCCTAAAATTTTAATTCGGGAAATCACGGCGGTTAGTGTATTTGATGGCATGTTATAAATAGTGTGCAACACACCATCAATACGAAACCGGACTTTACCATTGTCTTTACGCGGTTCCATGTGAATATCACTGGCACTCTGCTCGAATGCAAATTGTAAAATCCAGTCAACCAATTTCACAATATGCTGATCATTCGCATCTGGGTTCTGACTATCGCCAAGCTGTAAAAGCGCTTCAACATTTTTAGTGTCACGTTCATGAGCTGCATCTTTTTGAGCGGAGTTGACCGCACGACTGACCTGATAATATTCACGTAAATAGCGTTGCAACTGTTCAGGATTAAGTAATACTCTTTCAATTTTTTTAGGCGCTAGACTCCGCTCTAAATTGTTTAGCCAATCTGTTTGAAATGGTTGATCTGTTCCAATCACGATTCGATCAGCATGAATTTCAACAGCTAAAATATGATTGCGAATAGCAAACTCTTGTGACATTACCTGCGTTAAGGCACTAACATCTGCCTTTAAAGGATCTATCACAAATAAAGGAAGTTGAACCCGATCTGCAAACCATAAACACAAACGGTTTAAACTTAAATGAGCGTGTGTGTGCTGGTGATCTTTTAAATTAAAATGTGCAATCCACTGTAATGGATGCCACTTTAATTGGTCTTTTTGACGGTGGCTTGACTGTACCAGTAATTTATCTCGTTCTGTAATACGGCCTTCTTGTAATAATTGTTCTAGACACCAATACGTATCTATTTGTACATGTGCATTCATGCGTTATCCCCAATATATTTTTATAATATAGCAGAGATATTTTTGATTTAGCTCACCACAAATTTGCTAAACCCTACTTTTAAATATTCTTTAACTTCAAATAATTAAACCAATTCTCAACTTAATATTATTTTGCGTCATAGTTCATATTTATAAAAAAACTGTCTCTGTGGCTTTGTCTAAAAAAGATACTATGCTCACTATAATAAAAAGCATAAACTGAACGTGAATATATGATTTTTAAAACGATTCAAATCTACTTATAACAATAAACCAAAGAGGAAGTAACATGGAGCTTCCAATGACAATGTCATTACAAACAACTTCATTTGAAGAATTCATTACCGTCATTGCTGCGGCGCTCGGTTGTGGCTTATTAATTGGTTTAGAACGTGAACGAAGTAAGCTTAAACATGAATACAAAACTTTTGCCGGATTTCGTTCTTTTGCAATTAGTTCACTATTAGGCGCCATTTGTTTTTTTTTCGGCACTGAAATTGGAATTGTAGGTGCCCTTCTCATTGGGGCAATTAGTATTGTATCTCTCAAAAATCAGCCCAAGGACCCCGGTGTGACCACCGAACTTGCCTTTATTATGACTTACTTTATTGGGGCACTTTGTATTTGGAATATCTCATTGGCCGCTGGCCTAGCTGTGATCATGACCATTATTTTATTGGCAAAGCAGTCTATGCATGGCATTGCCAGTCAGTGGATTACCGAATCGGAATTGCGTGATGGTATTTTTCTACTTGCCTTACTTTTAATAGCACTGCCTTTAGTACCCAATAAACCCTTTTGGGGTCCAGTTTTAAATCCGCATGTGATTTTAAAATTACTCACTTTGATCTTATTTGTACAAGCACTCGCCCATATTGCGAAACGGTTACTCTCCTCTAAAAACGCTTTATTACTCTCTTCTTTAGCTTCGGGATTTGTTTCCAGTACAGCGACCATTGCCAGTTTAGGTTTAGAAGTGCGCTCTGGCAGGGCCAATGCAACTACAAATGCAGGCGCTGCATTAATGTCGTGTGTTTCAACACTCATTCAAACTTTAATTATTGTGATTGGAATTAGCTTTGCTTGGTTTAAGCTGATTATATTTCCTACACTTATTGCATTAGCAGTTTTAGCAATCTGGGCTTTCATTTTATTGCGTAAAGCAGAGCCCAGTACAACTTCGCCCGAACTCGACTCAAGAATGTTCAGCTTAAAAGAAGCCATTATTATTGCAGGCACACTCACCCTCATTCAGGCAGGTGTTTATGGCTTAAGTATCTCTTTAGGCGATGCTGGGTTAATCGCAGGTACTCTACTCGCATCTTTATTTGAAATACATGCAGCTATTGCGGCAGTCATTGTGCAAGGTGAACCTGATAGTACCCATATGACACCTTTATTAATTGCATTTTTAGGAGGCTTTGCAGTTCATGCGCTTGCCAAAAGTGTGAACTCTGCAATTTCGGGTGGGCTACGCTATGCCCTTGCTTTTGTTCCCGCCCAACTCATTCATATGGCTATATTTATTAGTTTACTTTGGCTCAACATCCATTGGTTTTAAAGATTTCTACTGTGCAAGCTAAGAAGTCTTCACCACATCAAGCACAGTAACTACAAATTGATCGACTTTAAAATGAATATCAAAGTCTGAAAATTTCATTTTATAGATTCGTTCAGCATCTTCTTGATAGGCAGGCCGAGGATCTAAAGCTAAAACTTGCTCAAGCTCATCAATGTACTGTGAATTCATTTCATTATTTTGCAGAAAATATTTTTGCGCTGTTAACGCAGCTTCTGACCAAACGACTGACTTCCGTTCAGGTTCTGCATGTGCATAACCACTTTCTGCATCAATAATTGCATCAGAATATTGAATATAAGGTTTGATATCTAAAATTGGAGTGCCATTTAATAAATCACTTCCTGTGATATAGACTCGAACAGACTTACCGACTTTTTCCACTTTATTAAGTTTTACAACTGAAAGTCCGATTGGAGATGGTCGATACATGCTACGTGTAGCAAACACCCCAATTTTCTCGTTACCGCCTAAACGTGGTGGACGAACCTGTGGACGGAATTTATCGACACTCCCCTGATTTTTATTGTCATGAAACTGCCAAACTAGCCAGAGATGACTGAACTGCTCAATTCCCTCAAATGCCAATAAGTCATTATAAGGTTCTACCATATCGATATAAGACTCAATATTTACCAAATTAGGCTGGCGTGGAATGCCAAATTTTTCACGATATGGGGAACACATGTGGCCAATTATGGAGAAGGTGACAGAATTGTTCATCACTTTTTCTTATAAACACAATTAAATATATTCAGTTTATCGGGAATGAAATTAGATTAGAATAGCTATCTGTTTTCTTTTAATCGTGATCGAGACCTTTAATGGCTGCTTTTAACGTCGAACGCATTACTCATGTTCACCACTGGAATGACACACTTTTCAGTTTTAAAACTACACGCGATACTAGCTTACGTTTTAAAAATGGTCAGTTCGTAATGATCGGACTAGAAGTGAATGGCAAACCGTTAATGCGTGCGTATTCGATTGCAAGTGCAAACTACGAAGAAGAGTTAGAATTTTTCTCAATTAAAGTACAAGATGGTCCTTTAACTTCAATTTTGCAAAAAGTACAAGTTGGCGATGAAATCTTAATTTCTAAAAAACCGACAGGTACTTTGGTTCATGATGACCTTTTACCGGGTAAAAACTTGTACCTTTTATCTTCTGGTACTGGCCTTGCACCATTCTTATCAATTATTCGTGACCCAGAAACTTACGAACGTTTTGAAAAAGTAATTGTTGTTCATGGTACACGCTATATTTCTGAATTAGCTTACCAAGACTTAATTTTGGATGAACTTCCAAAAAATGAATTCTTTGAAGAGTTAGGTATTAAAGACAAACTTGTTTACTATCCTACAGTAACTCGTGAACCTTTCCACACTCAAGGCCGTGTAACAACTGCAATTGAAACTGGTGCTTTATTTGAAAAAATCGGTTTACCACGTTTTAACCGTGAAACTGACCGCGCAATGCTTTGCGGTAGCCCTGCATTCTTAAAAGACGTTGCTGCGTTACTTGACCAACACGGTTTAGTTGAATCACCTCGTATGGGTGAAATGGGCGACTACGTAATTGAACGTGCGTTCGTAGAAAAATAAGATTTTTCTAATAAAAAAACCGAGGCAAAGTCCTCGGTTTTTTTATATCTGTTTTATAACTTGATTGTGCCATCAATACAGGTAACAGCCGTTCCACCCACTAAAATTTTATCCTGATGCAATTCAAGTTGAAGCTGTCCGTTACGGCCTAAAGCTTGCCCCTGTGAAGAAAGAACTGTGTCATTTTGTGCTGGTAAAATACCATAGTGACGAATGAAAGACGCCACACTTCCATTACCACTGCCACAAACTGGATCTTCATTTATTCCACAAGCAGGTCCAAATGAGCGAACTTCTATGTGTTTTTGCTCATCATTATTTTCATAAAAACCAAAAACTGTCGCGCCCGTAACTTTCATTTCTAAATCATGTTGTTTTAGAGCAGCAAAGTCTGGTTGGGTTGCTAAAACAGCTTCGGCATTCACCGCTTGTAATACAATCCAACGAGCGCCTACATCAACCAATGTGGCATTCCATTGAGTATTAATTTCACATTTTAAAATTTCTGCTAATTTCTCAGTGTGCATTGCATCTAATGGTGTAATTTTAGGCTTAGGGAGTTCAAATGAAATATGCCCTGAGTCACTCACGGTAAGCGTTACCAAACCCGCAGCACATTGCTGTACCAGCTTACCGTCTTTGGCTGTCACGAGGCCTGCTTCAAGCAAAGCATAGGCAGTACCAATTGTAGGATGTCCTGCAAATGGCAACTCACTTTGCGGAGTAAAAATTCGAACCTGATAATCAGCTTGAGAATCGGTCGCAGGGAGCACAAATGTCGTTTCAGAAAGATTCGTCCAATTCGCAATTTCCTGCATCTGTTCAGATGTTAAGGTACTGGCGTCCATAATGACTGCGACAGGATTCCCTTTAAATGCTTGTGAAGTAAAAACATCAACTTGTTTAAATGCAACAACAGACATAGACCACTCCTACTGATTTTAAAATTAAAAAAATATGGCTTTTAAGTCCTTACCATTTTTTGATCTTACTGATTTATTTTTAATGGTCACAGTATCAGTTAATATGAAAAATAATAGACACAGTTTTTAAGTTTAGATTTGTGTTAAATGAACCAATCCAAAGTAATCACAATATTTGAGTTAGATAAAAGATCACGATAAAGTGTATCCATTGCTTTGGCTTTTTAATGAATTGACATGTACAAATATAAAAAAGTGAGTGATGACCTAACCTTTCAAATTCAGAATGGCAGGCAGCCTATTGGTTCACGCTTACCATCAATTCGCGACTGCGCAAATCATTATCAGGTCAGCATTAACACCGTAAAAGAAGCTTATCGCCAGCTTGAAGATCAAGGTTTAATTTCAGTTCGTCCACAGTCTGGTTACTATGTTTGTCATGCACCTTCAAACTTACTAGAACTCGAAGAACGTTATGTCAGTGAAGAAAAAGTATCTCTTTCAGGAATTAGCTGTTTTCTTGCACAAATTGTTAAAAAGCAGATGGACCCCGACTATGTCAATTTGGCTCTGGCTTGCCCTACAGGTGAAAACTTCTATCCAATTGAACGCTTAAAACGCTTAACTGCTCAAGTTTTACGGACACAGCCAGACATTTTTAAAAACTACACTTTACCCCCCGGCTCTATACGTTTACGTACTCAAATTGCGAGGCGAAGTTTACAGCTTGGTATGTTTCTTTCAGCAGATGATATTGTACTCACTCATGGCACCATGGAAGCTTTAAGTCTCGCGATTATGGCAACCACCCAAGCAGGTGACAGCATTGCTCTTGAGATCCCTACTTTTCATAACCTGTACCCACTGCTTCATAATTTAGGTCGAAAAATTGTAGAAGTGCCGACTTCGCCGCATACAGGTATGTGCCTTGATGCTCTTGAAGAACTCTTAAAATCTAAGAGTGTACAAGCCATATTAACTATTCCAACAGGACACAATCCTCTCGGTTTTAGCATGCCTGAAAGCAACCGCCGTCGCTTAGCAGAGCTTGCCAATCAGTTTCAAGTTCCTGTCATTGAAGATGCGATGTATGCCGAACTGCAACTCACCGAGCCCCTTTTGCCCAACATTAAGGCGTTTGACCAAAATGGATGGGTACTCGTATGTGGTAGCTATACGAAAACCGTAGCGCCCGACTATCGAATTGGTTGGTTAGAAGCAGGACGCTTTCGTAATATTGTGCAGCAAATCAAATTAACAACCACTGTTGCCGAGCCAGCTTTACTTACAGAAACTTTAGGGCTTTTCTTAGAGAATGGAGGTTATGACCTGCACTTAAGGCATCTTAAAAAACGCTATCAACAACAAATTGACACCATAAAATCTTATATTTGTCGTTATTTTCCACTCGGTACTCGAGTCAGTCGACCGCAAGCAGGATTTATTTTATGGTTAGAACTACCCGAATCTATTGATGCATTAGAACTGTTTCATCAAGCAATGGATGAAAAAATCTTATGTATGCCGGGAATTTTATGTTCGGCTGATAAACGTTTTAGTCATTGTTTACGTATAGCTGCGTGTTTCGAATTAAATCCTAAAATGCTAAATGCTTTGATGCGCTTAGGAGAACTAGCAAAAAATATGCTACCCGCACAAAGAGATATAGACCAAATCCCTACTAATTCAGTAGGTTGAATCCAAAATATAGAGTTAATAAAATAAAACCATATATTTTTTATGCCTTTTATTTTATGAAAACTGAACTCCTCTCTCCCGCAGGTTCACTAAAAAACATGCGCTATGCATTTGCCTATGGAGCAGATGCCGTATATGCAGGCCAACCACGTTACAGTTTACGTGTCCGTAATAATGCTTTTGATCATGACAACTTAAAAATTGGAATTGATGAAGCGCATGCTTTGGGTAAAAAGTTTTATGTTGTGGTGAATATTCAGCCTCATAACAGCAAATTAAAGAACTTTATTCGTGATCTTGAGCCGATTGTAGCAATGCAGCCAGATGCGCTCATTATGTCTGACCCAGGTTTAATTATGATGGTACGTGAACATTTCCCAGATATGCAAATTCATTTATCTGTTCAAGCCAATGCCATTAACTGGGCCACTGTTAAATTTTGGAAAGATTACGGTTTAAGCCGTGTGATTTTATCGCGCGAGTTGTCATTAGAAGAAATCGAAGAAATCCAGCAACACGTACCAGACATTGAACTCGAAGTTTTTGTACATGGCGCACTATGTATGGCCTACTCAGGTCGCTGTTTACTTTCTGGATATATGAACAAACGTGATGCCAACCAAGGTGCTTGTACCAATGCTTGTCGTTGGGACTATAAGTTGCATGAAGCCCAAGAAGATGCAAACGGCGACGTGATTCCAGTTACTCAGCTCAACACGTCAGAGAAGTCTTGCTGTTCATCAGCACAATCAGAGACAACTTCATCTCAAACTTTGCTTGTACAACGTAATGATGAAGAAATGTTTGCTGCCGAAGAAGATGAACACGGCACCTATTTTATGAACTCTAAAGATTTACGTGCGGTACAGCATGTAGATCGTTTAACCAAAATGGGCATTGCCTCACTGAAAATTGAAGGCCGTACTAAATCCTATTTTTATTGTGCCCGTACTGCTCAAATTTATCGAAAAGCCATTGATGATGCTTTAGCAGGCAAACCATTTGACCCAAGCTTAATGACTCAGCTCGAAGGGTTGGCAAATCGCGGTTATACCGAAGGTTTTTTAAGACGTCATGTCCATAGTGAATATCAAAACTATGCTGATGGTTCATCACATTTTGACTATCAACAATTTTGTGGAGAGGTTTTAGAACGCCACGGCGATTATATTCGCATTGAAGTTAAAAACCGTTTTGTAGTTGGTGACTCACTTGAACTCATGACGCCTCAAGGCAACATCACCTTTACCTTAACCGAAATGCGTGATTTAAAAGGTAACCCAGTTACAGATGCTAAAGGTTCGGGGCATTTTGTTGAAATTCCACTCTCACAAGATGTTGACATCAGTTATGCCCTACTCGTACGCAATTTGCCGCATGCGAAAGAAAGTATTACCGCATCTACCTTGGCTTATTCAGCGAGTTAAACATGGCACTTTTGATTACGAGTGACTGCATCAATTGTGATATGTGCTTACCCGAATGCCCCAACATCGCTATTTTTGAAGGGAGCAAAGTTTATGAGATTGATCCACTTCGTTGTACAGAGTGCGTAGGCTTTTATGATGCGCCTACGTGTAAGGCGGTTTGCCCTATCGATTGCATAAAAACAGACCATGCATATATTGAAAATAAAGAGCAACTACTAGAGAAATTTAAAGGGTTAAATTTACTCGGCGAATCTATTTCTTAAAAAGACTATCGAGGATCAGGCTAAAGTTACTGATCCTCTTTTTATGACTATGCAGATCAATGATTAAATAAATGAATAAATAGCTGAGAACACTTTGCTAGTGATAAAATCAATTTATCAGTTCAGTTTGATTTACTGGTAATTTTGTACCAAAAAAATTAAACAATCGTTAAAACTGCCAAACCATTTCAACATTTCATGTAGATTGATTAAAACTCATTCTGGCGTAGCTCCCCATGTCTTATCTTTATTTAGCAATTGCGATTGCTTGTGAAGTCATTGCAACTTCAGCTTTAAAAGCATCTCAAGGTTTTACTGTTCCTATTCCATCCATTATTACAGTTGTGGGCTATGCAATTGCTTTTTATTTACTGTCCCTGACATTAAAAACGATTCCGATCGGAATTGCATACGCCATTTGGTCGGGCGCGGGTATTATTTTAATTTCTGCAATTGGCTGGATATTTTACAAACAGCATTTAGATTTGGCGGCCTGTATTGGTCTTACTTTAATGATTGCAGGTATTATCATTATTAATGTGTTTTCTAAAAATACCCATCTATAAAATATAATTAAAAAAGTCACCGAGTAAGATGAAAATTCTTTTATAAAAATTTCACCTTACTCGGTAGGAACAACTTATTTCAAACTGCCCGTCAAAAATTGCTTTAAACGCTCACTTTTCGGATTGTTGAGTACTTCATCAGGATGACCCTGTTCCTCAATTTTCCCTTGATGCAAGAAAATCACTTGATTAGACACATGACGTGCAAAGCCCATTTCATGTGTCACCACAATCATGGTACGACCTTCTTCAGCCAAACTCTGCATGACCTTGAGTACTTCACCTACCAACTCCGGATCAAGCGCACTGGTGGGTTCATCAAATAGCATCACTTCCGGTTCCATTGCCAAAGCACGAGCAATTGCTACACGTTGCTGCTGACCACCAGATAAAAATGCCGGATATTTACTCTCAACGCTTTCAGGCAATCCAACTTTACGTAGATATTTCCGTGCACACTCTTCTGCTTCAGCACGTTTTACCCCAAGCACATGAATTGGCCCTTCAATGACATTTTCAAGCACTGTCATGTGAGACCATAAATTAAAGTGCTGGAACACCATCATCAGTTGAGTACGCATTTTTTGTAGTTGCTTTGGATCAACCACTTTTAAATTGCCTTTTTTATCAAAGACTGTCCGTAATTTTTCACCATTGAGTTTAATGGTGCCATTGCTCGGTTGTTCTAAAAAGTTGATACAACGCAGCAAGGTACTTTTACCTGAACCGGATGAACCAATAATACTAATCACATCGCCAGCATTTGCATCAAGTGATATCCCTTTTAGTACTTCATGATCGCCAAATGTTTTGTGTAAATCACGAATCACTAGTTTTGCAACGTGTTCCATTTATATCTCCTAATGATTCGATGGCTTTAAAAATGCCAACCAACGTTTTTCCAACTTACGAAATATCCAAATCAAAATAAATGCCAACATCGCATATAACACCGCGGCAATCCCAAAAGCATTGAAGGTGTCATAGGTTGCCGCATTTACATCACGCGCAATTTTTAAAATATCTGGAACAGTTGCTGTAAATGCAATGGTTGTCGCGTGCAACATCAAAATGACTTCGTTACCGTAAAACGGTAAAGCACGGCGTAACATCGACGGAATGATAATACGTGTGTAGAGTTTCCATTTTGACATTCCAAAAGCTTGAGCAGCTTCAATCTCTCCATGTGGAATAGAGCGAATCGCTCCAGCGAAGATTTCAGTTGTATATGCACCAGTATTGAGCGCGAATGCCAAAATGGTGCAATTTATGCCCTCTCGAAAAAATGCATCGAGCGTCTGATGTTCATGGACGTAATCAAAACTGTAAATACCTGAATAAATAATCAGCAATTGGATGTACAGTGGTGTGCCACGAAAAACGTAGGTAAATAACCAAACTGGACTACGCAACCAAAGATTTTCTGATACTCGTGCAAGTGATAAAGGCACAGCAAGCACAAAGCCAATACCAATAGAAAGCACCAATAACCAAGCAGTCATCGCGACACCGGTCATTTGTAGGCCATCGGTCCAAAGGTATGCCTGCCAATATTGTTGAAGGATTTCAATCATAATTGTCCCTTCCTCAC
>NZ_JZFB01000001.1:1482860-1483196 GCF_001188385.1 Acinetobacter sp. V2
TTCGACACGGTGGTAATTGCCAAATAAATCGCAGCAGCGACAATGCTGAAAAAGAACAATTGCATGGTACTTCTACCCGCATCTTGCGTAATTTTTACAATATCAGTCAGGCCAATAATGGAAACCAGTGCGGTTGCCTTAATCAAAACTTGCCAGTTGTTACCAATACCAGGCAATGCAAAACGCATCATTTGAGGGAATAATACACGTCGGAAAACCTGCCAAGGGGTCATACCATAGGCCATTGCTGCTTCAATTTGACCCGTTGGAACCGATTGAAATGCACCACGAAAGGTCTCGGTAAAATATGCACCATAAATGAACGCTAAAGTAATC
>NZ_JZFB01000001.1:1483240-1496238 GCF_001188385.1 Acinetobacter sp. V2
AGGGCTTCAGTAATTTGGTTTAGACCCAACTGCAAGCTATAAAATAACAGCAGCATAATCACTAAGTCAGGCACGCTACGAATGAGCGTGGTATAGGCAGTCGCAATATAGCGTAAAGCTTTAATATTAGAGAGTTTTGAACTCGCACCAATTAAGCCAATAATGACAGAAAGCAAAAGTGACAACAGCGCAAGCTGTATGGTCATCCATGTTCCGCTGAGAAGGAGTGGCCCATAGCCAGATAAAAACATGACTCATCTTCTCCTTAAAAACAATATCTAATATTGATGAGATGAGAATAGATTTTAAAATGTCGGCACTAAGCCGACATTTTTCACATCATTAGTAAATGTTAAAGGAGAAATATTTTTTCTCGAGTTTCTTGTATGTACCGTCCGCAATGATTGCTGCGAGAGCTTTGTCAATATTCGCTTTCAAATCTGCATCTTCTTTGCGTAAACCAATCGCTGCGCCTACACCCAGTGTTTTTGCATCAACCACATTGTTGCCGACAAAAGTAAAGTTTTTGCCTTTTGGTTGTTTTAAGAAAGCACCATCAACCATGATTGCATCTTGTAAAGTTGCATCTAAGCGACCTGACATCATGTCTTGATAAATCAAATCTTGGACTGGATAAGGTACAACGGTTACACCTTTTGTTGCCCAATAGGTTTTAGCATAAGTTTCTTGAATTGTGCCCTGTTGTACCCCTACACGCTTACCTTTCAATGATGCAGCTGTTGGTAATAACGGTGAGCCTTTTTTTGCAACCATACGTGTTGGCGTGTTGTAGATTTTGCTACTAAACAAAATTTGTTTCGCACGTTCATCAGTCACCGTCATTGATGAAAGAATACCGTCAAATTTTTTCGCTTTAAGTGCTGGAATCATCCCATCAAAAGAGTTTTCAACCCAAACACATTTGGCTTTGAGTTTTGCACAAATAGCATTACCCAAATCAACGTCAAAACCAGTTAACTTGCCATCTGGTGTTTTATATTCAAATGGTGCATAAGAGGACTCCGTACCAAAACGAATCACCTTCCAATCCTTTGCTTGAACATTCGTTGCAACAGCAGCCAAAACTAAGGTTGTTGAAACGAACATTTTTTTCATAAAGCTTGCCATCTTGAAGCTTCTCCTTAAAATCCAAATAAGGTGATAAAAACTTGAGTAATTAAATTACTCTTCTGCCGAAATAATTGCAATTTCTATACCAGTAAATTAAGGATTTATGAAGATGTCAAAACAGCGGATGGTATTACCTCATTAAATGTTGAAAAATCACTCAAATTTTAAGTTAGTTTTTGAGTGTGTAAGCCTCTGCCATATTTTCATTTTGAACCAATGTCCGAATGGTGTATTCATGGTTATGTTCTTTGGCACTGGCAAATTCACATTTTTGATCTAATGACATTGAGCAACCACTCAGCAATGGACAACCTGCAAATAATTCGGCTACCCAATCTACAAATACACGGACTTTAGGCGATAAATGACGGTTTTGTAGATAAACGACTGATATTGGCATAGGTGCAGGCAACCATTCAGTCAATACCTCCCTAAGCGCACCAGACTCTAAATGTTTTGCCACCATATAATATGGACATTGAATTAATCCAAAGCCCTGTACTGCCAAATCAATATATGAATCACCATCATTGACAGAAACGCGCCCTTTCACGCCAACGCTGTGAATTTCCCCATCAACCATAAAATCCCAGTCGATATTGCGTCCGGTACGACTATTAAAGTAATGCACGACTTGGTGTTTTTGTAGATCATCAATAGTTTTTGGTTCGCCATGTTCCACCAAGTAACGTGGTGCAGCAACCGTCACACACTGAATTGTTCCGATACGACGTGCCACCAAACTTGAATCTTTCAACTGACCAATACGAATGACACAATCCACCGCATCTTGCACCAGATCTACGGGGCGATCACTCATTCCAATCACCAAATCAATATCAGGATATTTAGAATGAAAATCACAAAGCATCGGAATAAGGATGAGTCTTCCGATTGAAGCTTTAACATCGATACGTAGTCGGCCTCGTGGTCCGCGTTCCGAATCATGAAAAGTCGATTCAACGTCTTCAACATCGGCTAAAATTCGTGCAGTACGTTCATAATAAACTGCACCATCTGGCGTCAAACTGAGTTTACGGGTGGTTCGATTTAATAAACGAACCTGTAAATGTTTTTCTAAACCCTGAATGGTTGTAGTCACAGAAGCACGCGGTAGGCCTAAACTGTCAGCCGCTAAACTGAAACTATTTGTTTCGACAACTTTGTTAAATACTTTCATGGCATGAAATAGATCCACACACACACTCCTATCAATTAATGCATTTTTTCATTCAAACACATCAATTGTTATAAAAATACGAATAGTGTTATCGAATTTAATATATTTATTCGTGATTGACAAACTTTTATGCTCCGTCCATCCCATAAACCCTGTTTCTCCCATACGGACCATAATTAAAAGTCTGAAAACAGGTATCCAAATAAGTAGGAGCACCTCATGTCATTTTCCCGCAAACAGTTTGCGCTGTCTGCCATCTTTGTCGCCATTTTGGCAACGGGTGGCAGTTTTATGTTTTTACATGAAAATGCCGATGCAAAAGCTGCACCGACCACAGCCCAACAAGCTGCTACTGTTGATATTTCTAATGTCATCAGCAAAACCATTACCGATTGGCAAGAATATTCCGGTCGCTTAGAAGCCATTGATCAAGTCGATATTCGGCCACAGGTTTCAGGTAAACTCATTTCCGTACATTTCAAAGATGGCAGTCTGGTTAGAAAAGGCCAGTTACTTTTTACTATTGATCCGCGTCCTTTCGAAGCAGAACTCAATCGTGCCCAGGCTCAACTCGCTTCAGCTGAAGCACAAGTGACTTATACTGGTTCTAATCTTTCTCGTATTCAACGTCTAATTCAAAGTAATGCTGTATCTCGTCAAGAGTTAGATCTAGCTGAAAATGATGCGCGCTCAGCCAGTGCCAACCTGCAAGCCGCTAGAGCAGCCGTTCAATCTGCACGTTTAAATCTTGAGTACACGCGCATTACTGCACCAGTCAGTGGTCGAATTTCTCGTGCCGAAGTGACTGTAGGCAACGTGGTCTCTGCGGGTAATGGAGCACAGATTTTAACAAGTTTAGTCTCTGTATCCCGCCTTTACGCATCTTTCGATGTTGATGAACAAACTTACCTGAAATACATCAGTAATCAGCGTAATTCAGCACAAGTTCCTGTCTATATGGGACTTGCCAATGAAACCGGGTTTTCTCGTGAAGGAGTCATCAACTCAATCGACAATAACCTAGATACAACCTCAGGTACCATTCGTGTTCGCGCGACTTTCGACAATCCAAACGGAGTTTTATTACCGGGTTTATATGCTCGAATCCGTCTGGGTGGTGGTCAACCTCGTTCAGCAATTCTGATTAGTCCAACAGCGGTCGGCGTCGACCAAGATAAACGCTTTGTTGTTGTAGTCGATGCTAAAAATCAGACCGCTTACCGTGAAGTAAAACTTGGCACACAACAAGATGGCTTGCAAATCGTAAATAGTGGATTACAAGCGGGTGACCGTATTGTGGTGAATGGTTTACAGCGAATTCGTCCGGGTGACCCTGTTACCCCGCATCTTGTTCCAATGCCAAATGCACAAATCACTGCGAGCAGCACTACTCCTCAACCTCAGCCAACAGAAAAAACATCAACTCCGGCAAAAGGTTAATCACATATGAATATTTCTAAATTCTTTATTGATCGGCCGATCTTTGCTGGTGTGTTATCAGTATTGATTCTACTTGCCGGTTTACTTTCGGTATTTAAATTACCGATTTCAGAATATCCGGAAGTTGTTCCACCATCTGTGGTGGTACGTGCTCAATATCCAGGTGCAAACCCGAAAGTAATTGCTGAAACTGTTGCTTCTCCGCTTGAAGAATCCATCAACGGCGTTGAAGACATGCTGTATATGCAATCTCAGGCAAACAGCGACGGTAACTTAACCATTACGGTGAACTTTAAGCTTGGTATTGACCCAGACAAAGCTCAGCAATTGGTTCAAAACCGTGTATCTCAGGCCATGCCTCGCTTACCTGAAGACGTACAGCGTTTAGGTGTCACTACGTTAAAAAGCTCACCGACTTTAACCATGGTTGTGCATCTGACTTCACCAGATAATCGCTATGACATGACCTACTTGCGTAACTACGCGGTCCTCAACGTAAAAGACCGTTTGGCACGCTTACAAGGTGTAGGTGAAGTCGGTTTATTTGGTTCGGGTGACTACGCAATGCGTGTCTGGCTCGACCCACAAAAAGTAGCACAACGTAATCTCACAGCCACTGAAATTGTGAGTGCAATCCGCGAACAAAACATTCAGGTTGCAGCAGGTACCATTGGTGCATCGCCAACGAATTCTCCTGTACAACTTTCAGTGAATGCTCAAGGTCGTTTAACGACTGAGCAAGAATTCGCAGATATCATTTTAAAAACTGCACCAGATGGCGCTGTCACCCGCTTAGGTGATGTTGCTCGTGTTGAACTTGCAGCTTCACAATATGGCTTACGTTCATTACTCGATAATAAACAAGCGGTTGCTATTCCAATTTTCCAAGCACCGGGTGCTAATGCTTTGCAAGTTTCTGATCAAGTGCGTAGCACGATGAAAGAACTTTCAAAAGATTTCCCATCTTCAATTAAATACGACATTGTTTACGATCCGACTCAGTTCGTACGTGCCAGTATTAAAGCGGTTGTTCATACCTTGCTTGAAGCGATTGCACTGGTTGTTGTGGTTGTTATTTTATTCTTACAAACATGGCGTGCTTCAATCATTCCATTGCTTGCTGTACCAGTTTCAATTATTGGTACATTCGCGCTCATGCTTGCTTTTGGTTACTCAATCAATGCGCTTTCACTGTTCGGGATGGTACTCGCCATCGGGATTGTGGTCGATGACGCGATTGTGGTCGTCGAAAATGTCGAGAGGAATATTGAAGCGGGCTTAAGTCCAAGAGATGCAACTTATCGCGCGATGCGAGAAGTGAGCGGACCGATTATTGCGATTGCTTTAACGCTCGTTGCCGTATTCGTACCTCTTGCCTTTATGACAGGCTTAACAGGGCAATTTTATAAACAATTTGCCATGACCATTGCCATTTCAACGGTCATTTCGGCATTTAACTCTCTTACTCTATCCCCTGCTTTAGCAGCCATGCTGCTAAAAGGACATGATGCTAAACCTGATGCATTAACACGCCTTATGAACCGTGTATTCGGACGTTTCTTTGCGCTGTTTAACCGCGTATTTACCCGTGCGTCAGACAACTATGGTAAAGGCGTAAGTCGTGTTATCTCCCATAAAGCATCGGCAATGGGTGTCTATGCTGCACTTTTAGGTTTAACCGTTGGTATTTCTTATATTGTTCCGGGTGGCTTTGTTCCCGCTCAAGACAAACAATATTTGATTAGCTTTGCTCAATTACCGAACGGCGCGTCTTTAGATCGTACCGAAGCTGTCATTCGTAAAATGAGTGACACCGCACTTAAACAGCCTGGTGTAGAAAGTGCAGTTGCCTTCCCTGGCCTCTCAATTAATGGTTTTACCAACAGCTCAAGTGCCGGTATTGTCTTTGTAACCTTAAAACCATTCGATGAACGTAAGGCTAAAGACTTATCTGCAAATGCAATTGCTGGTGCACTCAACCAGAAATATTCAGCCATTCAAGATGCCTATATTGCGGTTTTCCCACCCCCACCAGTGATGGGCTTAGGCACCATGGGCGGCTTTAAACTCCAACTCGAAGACCGAGGTGCCTTAGGCTATTCAGCATTGAATGATGCTGCACAAAACTTTATGAAAGCAGCACAATCAGCTCCTGAACTGGGTCCAATGTTCTCAAGTTATCAAATTAACGTACCTCAACTAAACGTAGATCTGGACCGTGTAAAAGCCAAACAACAAGGTGTTGCTGTGACTGATGTTTTCAACACCATGCAGATTTATTTAGGTTCTCAGTACGTTAACGACTTTAACCGCTTTGGACGTGTTTATCAGGTTCGAGCGCAAGCCGATGCCCCTTTCCGTGCTAACCCTGAAGATATTTTGCAGCTTAAAACCCGTAACAGTGCCGGACAAATGGTTCCGTTATCTTCATTGGTGAATGTAACTCAAACTTATGGCCCAGAAATGGTAGTTCGTTACAATGGCTACACATCAGCCGATATTAACGGTGGGCCTGCACCGGGTTATTCATCTAGCCAAGCAGAAGCTGCGGTTGAACGTATTGCTGCTCAAACTCTACCACGTGGTATCAAGTTTGAATGGACAGATTTAACTTACCAAAAAATCTTGGCTGGTAATGCAGGACTCTGGGTATTCCCAATTAGCGTCTTACTGGTGTTCTTAGTTTTAGCCGCTCAATATGAAAGTCTAACTTTACCTTTAGCTGTAATCTTAATTGTACCAATGGGAATCTTGGCGGCTCTAACAGGTGTGTGGTTGACAGGCGGAGATAACAACATCTTTACCCAAATTGGTCTGATGGTACTGGTCGGGCTAGCCTGTAAAAATGCCATATTAATTGTCGAATTTGCACGGGAACTTGAAATGCAAGGTGCAACTGCCTTTAAAGCAGCTGTTGAAGCAAGTCGTCTACGTTTACGTCCAATTTTAATGACTTCTATTGCATTCATTATGGGTGTAGTCCCACTTGTTACCTCAACTGGTGCTGGGTCTGAAATGCGTCATGCCATGGGTATTGCGGTGTTCTTCGGCATGATCGGTGTAACGCTGTTTGGTTTGTTCCTGACCCCTGCCTTTTATGTCCTGATTCGCACACTGAACAGCAAACATAAATTGCATTCGGCAGCAGTTCATGAAGCACCTTTATCTACCCCACATGATCATTAAGGAGGATATTTGATGGCTACAACAAAACAAAGCTTATTATTGTCCTCACTCATGGGAAGCCTGCTGCTTGCAGGCTGCTCTTTGGCTCCTGAATATCAACCTGCAAAGGTGATAGTTCCAGTCAAATTTAAAGAGTCAGACCCTAAACTTGAAGACAATAATTGGAAAATTGCCCAACCTGCCGATCAGCAGATTCGAGGTGAGTGGTGGCGTGTTTTTAATGATGCTCAATTGAATGAGCTCGAACAACAAGCCATTTCTGGAAACCAAAGTCTTAAAGCGGCAGCAGCTAATATTCAAGCTTCACGTGCGTTACGTTCAGCAGCACAAGCTGAACGTTTGCCAAGTATTGGTGCTGGCTTTGGCCCAACTCGTCAAAAACCCTCTCCTGCTTCATTAGGCTTAGATGACAACGCTCATACATCTGCACAAACCTTATGGCGTGCTCAAGCAAATGTTTCATATGAGCTCGATTTATTTGGTCGTATCGCCAGTAGTGTCAATGCAGCAACAGCTGATGTACAGCAACAAGAGGCTTTATATCAGTCGGCACTTTTAGCTTTGCAAGCAGATGTTGCCCAAGATTACTTTCTCATTCGTCAGCTTGATGCTGAACAAGCAATTTATAATCGCACTATTAAATTGCTTGGCGAGACACGTGACTTAGTTCAAACACGTTTTAGGAATGGTTTAGTCAGTGAATTAGATGTTTCTCGCGCACAGACTGAACTGGCTACAGCTCAAACCAATGCACTGAACATTGCTCGTAACCGGGCCAATGCAGAGCATGCACTTGCAGTATTGTTAGGCAAAACACCAGCTGAATTTAGCTTGGCAATTGAACCTTTAACTGCAAACAGCCTCCGTCTACCAGCTGGTTTACCTTCAGCTTTACTTGAAAGACGACCTGATATTGCTGCTGCCGAACGTGCTATGGCAGCAGATAATGCGCGTATTGGAATTGCACGCGCTGCTTTCTTTCCAAAACTAGACCTGACAGGTGCACTCGGTTATGAATCATCAACTTTAGGTGATTTAGGAAAATGGTCGAGCCGTACATTCTTACTTGGTCCAGTCGCAGGCACTATTTTATCTTTGCCATTATTTGACGGCGGACAACGTAAAGCTGGAGTCGCTCAAGCACGGGCTGCCTATGAAGAAAGCGTCGCAAACTATCGCCAAACTGTATTGAATGCATTTCGCGAAGTTGAAAATGGTCTATCTGACCAAAGAATTCTCGATCAGCAAATTCAGGCTCAAAGCCAAGCGCTATCTTCTTCTCGTCATGCAAATCAATTGTCTCATTTACGTTATCGAGAAGGTGCGATTAGCTATCTTGATGTGATTGATTCGGATCGGACTATTTTGCAACAAGAGCAACTTTCTGCACAGCTTAACGGCACTAGAATGATGGCTAGTGTAAATTTAATCCGCGCATTAGGTGGTGGCTGGCATAATGCCGAGTCATCGGTAAAATCGGAAAGTTAATTCTTCCCTAATTAACTTGATATAAAAAAAGCGCCGTATGGCGCTTTTTTTATATTTACAACTTATTGTGCGTATACAGGGAATTTTGCACAAACAGTTTCAACTTTCGCTTTTACGTCAGCAATAACTTTTTCGTCACCTTTGCTGTCAATCACGTCAGCGATCCAACCAGCAAGTTCACGAACTTCAGCTTCACCGAAACCACGAGTTGTTACCGCTGGAGTACCGATACGGATACCAGAAGTCACAAATGGAGAGCGTGGGTCATTTGGAACTGAGTTTTTGTTCACAGTAATGTGAGCAGCACCTAACCAAGCATCTGCATCTTTACCAGTTACGTCTTGTTTGATTAAAGATAACAAGAACAAGTGGTTTTCTGTACCACCAGAAACAACGTCATAACCACGAGCGATTAACACTTCAGCCATAGCTTGAGCATTTTTCACAACTTGTTGTTGGTAAGCTTTAAACTCATCAGACATTGCTTCTTTGAAGCAGATTGCTTTAGCAGCAATCGCATGCATCAATGGACCACCTTGGTTACCAGGGAATACAGCTGATTGAAGTTTTTTCTCGATTTCTTCATTCGCTTTCGCAAGGATTAAACCAGAACGTGGACCACGAAGTGTTTTGTGAGTCGTAGTTGTAGTTACGTCAGCAATTTGAACTGGGTTTGGATATACGCCAGCAGCTACAAGACCTGCAACGTGAGCCATATCAACAAAAAGGTAAGCGCCAACTTTATCCGCGATGTCACGGAAACGTTGCCAATCTACAACACGGCTGTAAGCAGAGAAACCAGCAACGATCATACGTGGCTTGTGCTCTAATGCTAAGCGTTCAACTTCTTCATAATCGATCTCGCCAGTTTCAGCGTTTAGACCGTATTGAACTGCATTATAAGTTTTACCAGAGAAGCTTACTTTAGCACCGTGAGTCAAGTGACCACCGTGAGCCAAGCTCATACCTAAAACAGTATCGCCTGGGTTAAGAAGCGCTAGATAAACAGCAGAGTTAGCTTGTGAACCAGCGTGTGGTTGAACGTTTGCGTAATCTGCACCAAAAAGTTCTTTAGCACGATCAATCGCCATTTGCTCAATGATATCCACATATTCGCAACCGCCATAATAGCGTTTACCTGGATAACCTTCTGCATATTTATTCGTAAGTTTTGATCCTTGCGCTTCCATCACAGCAGGAGAGCAATAGTTTTCAGAAGCAATTAACTCGATATGTGCTTCTTGACGCTCACCTTCAGAAGCAATTGCTTGAGCTAATTCTGGATCAAATTCAGAAATGGAAATATTGGCAAACATTAGCGGGGGTCCTATAAAATTAGGGCTTTTAAGCCGTGCTAAGATTGCGACATATTGTAGCATGAACTTTATAATTAAACAGAATGAAGTTAGCTCAGTTTTAAATAAAAATGGCTCAAGTTTTATAAAAAATGAGCCATTGTTTATAAATCAATAAAAAAGCTGGTTTAAAGCTTATATTTAAAATTTTTTCCTCATTCACTTTAGCTTACAATAAGGTTGAAAATACTTTAAATATCAATAACTCTATTGTGCCGTTAGCAAGGTCTGAACATTTCCAACAATGTTGTCTACATTACTACTCATTGCCGTATTATGGTCCCAGTTACCCGTCACATAACTATTAATTTTAGTACCTACGACAGTGGCATTAGATATCAAAATATCTGTAGCTACTTTCGGAACTGTTGTATCTGCTAGCCCCTGATAAATAATGATTGGTGTAGATACTTTTGCCTGTAAAGGTTGAGAATCTTTATCTAAGAATGTTTTAACCAAGGGTACTGCCATAAAGTTAGGTTGTGTACGCGTAAAACCGTCCAGTGTGCCGCCATGTGTTGCTGCGTAGGTTTGCATATTAACTGCCAAAGCTTGGGCTAATGGCCCAGCACAAATCGTTTCTGCCTGCTGTGCTGTACTTTCTGTTTGTGAAGTAAATACCTGCGAATAATTAAAGCTTGGTTGTGTATTTCGAATACCTGCTGTAACTAACGCAGTATAGGTATCAAGCTGTGCATACATCGGAATCTTTTTATCTATAGTTGCATTAGCAACAGCTTGTTCACCTGCAACTAAAATAAAACCTAAATTAGAAGCTGGTGCTACGGCTACTGTACCTTTATAGTCTAGCTGTGCACGACTCGCATATTGTGCAGCACCTAACGCAGCATGCCCCCCTTGGGAATGACCGACTGTAAGCCATTTTTTTGAAGTTAATAAGTTACGCTGTGATAAATAGTTACGCGTTGCAACCACAGCATCTGTAATTGAGAAAGCCTCACTTTTAACATTTAAAAATGGATGTATGCCTGAAGTACCTAAACCTTCATAGTCTGGCGCAACAACAACATAACCAGCTGCGAGTAACTTACTAATTAAATCTTTTGTACTGTCTGTTAAAGCTGCTTTACTTGGTGCACAGGCATCTGCAACACCTGTAGTACCATGTGCCCAGACTACAATTGGCCAACCGCCTGTTGGTGGTGGAGTATTTGGTGTGAATACTAAACTGGTTGCCTGCACTTCTTGGCCACTTTGGCCTAACATTTTATAGGTCAGAATACTACTTTCAGCAGCAACTGATCCTAGGTTCGTGCTCGTGTAAGCATCTACTTTAACTACTGGGTTTTGAATATTATTGGCTGGAGTACCAGATGGATTGGTAGTTACTGGGCTGTCATCGCTACTTCCTCCACCACATGCCGTCAACAATAAGCTTGTGCTAAGAACACTGGTCATGAACAGTTTCATTTTCATTGGTATATCTTCCCTTAAATTCCATTTTTGTTGTGCTTTAGTTTTTTAATCAACATTTTCTAATGTCTTAAAAACAATTACGCCTAAACTTAATTTTTAGCAAGTCACATTTGATCAAAATTAGCACTGAAATCTTCTACTTTTCAACATAAATTGAATTTCTTATTGGCATCTAACCTTCTCTTCATGTTTTAAAGTGAACAACCAACTGTTAACATTTATAGCTACTCGTGATTGTTTAAAGGGCCAGTTATGCAAACCATTATTTTAGATACAGAAACACATACACTAAATGGTTTGCCTATTGAAATTGCGTATGCCCCGATTGAAATTAATGAAGGCAAGCTCACATTAGATAAAAGCAAATTGTTTGATCAGCTCTATCAAGTCGGTGCCCCTATTTCCTACGCCGCTATGGCAGTTCACCATATATTAGAGTCAGATTTAGAAAACCAGCCTCACTATAAAACGTTTAAATTACCAGAGAGCACGACTTATATTATTGGTCACAATATTGATTACGATATTGCCGCAATTGCGCGTTGTGGTGTGGATGTATCGAATATTAAACCGATTTGTACTTTAGCTTTAGCGCGTAAAGTTTGGCCAGATGCAGAAGCACATAATATCTCCGCCCTCATCTATATGATTTCGCAAGGCAGCAGTAAAGCTCGTGAATTACTCAAAGGTGCACACCGTGCCGATGCAGATATTATTTTGACTGCTAATATTTTGATGCATATTGTCTATCATTTAAATATTCAAGATATTGAAGAGCTATACCGAGTTTCTGAAGAAGCACGTATCCCCACAACGGTTAACTTTGGTAAGCATAAAGGCACAGCAATTGCTGAACTTCCTAAAGACTATATTCAATGGTTATTACGCCAAGATGAGCTTGATATTTACCTTCGCAAAGCATTAGAAAGTGTACTTTAACGACTTAAATAGATGATATTCATCAATTCTTCATCATATTGTCATTTTTGAGTTTTATGGTTAACCCCATTTATATTTTATTAAAAACAGCACTGTTCAACTCAGAAAATTGAACAGTCTGATTTATCTTTATATTGGGGAAACATAATGGCTGGTTTTTATAGAACCAATTTAGGAAGAGTTGCGCTTCAACAACGCAATATTGTTTTAAATGCAAAACAAAGACGTTTATTACTCTTAATAGACCATGAAGATTTTCAAAACTTAAATGGTGAATTTAAAAAACGTATTGCTTCTCCAGAATTGATTCAACAGCTTCTCGACTTAGAACTTATTGCCCCAGCTGCCTCTACAGAAACATTAACTGATGAAGAAATTATTTTAAAAACATCACCAATAAATAAAGTAGAAGAAAATCAAAAAGAATCTGTTACTACCTCCATAGCACATTCCCCGAATCTTGTTGGCGAAATCCAGCTTTCCGAGCAAAAAAATTTAGATCAGGCCTGCGCTACATATTTTCAACCAGTAATGTCTTCTAAGGCTCTTTCTTTCGAAGAAATACAATTATTAATGATGAAAACGCTTAGTAGTTATTGCGGACTAATGACTAAACCACTTGTTCAAAAAACAGAGAAAGCCTCAACAATACAAGAGCTTAAACTATGCCAAATGCAATGGATTACCAGTTTGCAAGAATCACGAATTCCTCCTCAGGAACTTGCAAGTGCTTTACATACAATTAACTATTCAATTCAGCTTCTTCAAGAAAGTATATAAAATATTGAACAACTTGCTGTTTAATTAAGCATTAAAGTCACTTGGCACGTATTTCGTGCTTT
>NZ_JZFB01000001.1:1496288-1508901 GCF_001188385.1 Acinetobacter sp. V2
CGCTCGTAGCTCAGTTGGATAGAGTACAGGTTTCCGAAACCTGGGGTCGTGGGTTCGATCCCCGCCGGGCGCACCAGCTTTTATATAATAACTTCATAAATTTATCTCAATTTTATAAAATTCCGACTATTTTACTTGGTTTATTAATCATTATCGCTCAAAATATACCCCTCTTTCATAATGTGAGAATTTCATGACTGATGCTTTGGTTTTAAGAGATTTGTCCAAAACATATCGTAATGGTTTTCAGGCGTTAAAAGGTATTAACCTCACTGTGCCTGAAGGTGAATTTTATGCGTTGTTAGGCCCAAATGGTGCCGGCAAATCAACAACCATTGGTATTATCAGCTCCCTCACGAAAAAAACCTCAGGAACAGTTGAGATTTTTGGGCACAATCTCGATACCCATCCATCTCTGGCAAAACAGCAGCTTGGCGTTGTTCCTCAAGAATTTAACTTTGGACAGTTTGAAAAAACATTCGATATTTTAGTCACTCAAGCTGGCTATTATGGCATCCACAAAAAGATTGCAGAAAAACGTGCCGAACATTATTTAGAAAAGCTTGGCCTGTGGGAAAAACGTAATATACAAGCACGTATGCTGTCTGGCGGTATGAAGCGCCGTCTAATGATTGCCCGTGCCATGATGCATGAGCCTAAGCTTCTTATTCTAGATGAACCTACTGCTGGTGTAGATATTGAATTACGCCGTTCTATGTGGGATTTTCTGACTGAAATGAACGAAAGCGGTACTTCTATTATTTTAACGACCCACTATTTAGAAGAAGCAGAAATGTTGTGTCGTCAAATTGCGATTATTGACCGCGGTGTAATTAAAGAAGATACCAGCATGAAGAACTTCCTTAATCAGCTTAATGAAGAATCATTTATCTTCGATTTAGCCGAACCGATTGGGCCGCTTCAGTTAAATATTATTGGTGTAAAGTTTAACTTAATCGATAGCAATACATTAGAAGTAACGATGGATAGAGCGCATACATTAAATGACCTATTCCAGCTATTAGAATCTCAAGGTATTCGTGTTCGTAGTATGCGTAATAAATCGAACCGTTTAGAAGAGTTATTTGTCAAAATGGTCGAGAAAAATCTTGAAGGAGAGGCAAAATGAATTTTAGCCAACTGCAAATTGCTCTCTGGACCATAGTTCGTAAAGAAGTACGCCGTTTTCTACGTATTTGGCCACAAACCTTATTACCACCAGCAATTACAATGAGTTTGTACTTTGTCATTTTCGGTAATTTGGTGGGGTCACGCATTGGACAAATGGGTGGCGTGAGCTATATGCAATTTATTGTGCCCGGTTTAATTATGATGGCGGTCATTACCAATAGTTATGCCAACGTTTCTTCAAGTTTCTTTAGTGTAAAATTCCAAAAAAGTATTGAAGAACTCATCATGAGTCCCGTTCCACTCCATATCATTTTATGGGGCTATGTAATTGGCGGTATTTGCCGTGGTGTATTAGTGGGCGCTATTGTGACTGCAATGAGCATGTTCTTTACTGACCTTTTCATACACAACTGGTTCGTAACTATATATACAGTCTTAATTACGTCGGTTCTTTTCTCATTAGGTGGTTTTATTAATGCAGTCTATGCAAAATCATTTGATGATATTTCTATTATTCCCACCTTTGTTCTTACACCCTTAACTTATTTAGGTGGTGTGTTTTATGCCATTAGTGCACTTGGTCCCTTTTGGCAAAAACTTTCTTTAATTAACCCTATTGTTTACATGGTTAATGCTTTCCGTTTCGGCATCTTAGGTCATAGTGATGTGAATGTTTCATTCTCTTTAATCATTGTGACATCATGCTGTGTTGTACTTTACGGAATTGCTTACTATTTACTTGCTCGTGGTTCAGGAATGCGTGAATGAGTGTCGAACAGTCTTTATTGGGTAAAGAAACCCAATATCCAACTAATTATCAACCTGATGTTTTGTTTCCAATTGCCCGTGCTCAGTCTCGTGAAAGCTATTCACACATTGAAGGCATTACCCAAGGTAAAGATTGGTGGCATGTTTTTGAAATCTCATGGTTAAACGCTCATGGTATTCCACAAGTTGCGATTGGCAGAATTACACTGCCCGCTTCTTCACCGAATTTGATTGAGTCAAAGTCATTAAAACTTTACTTCAATAGTCTTAATTTCACTCAATTTGATTCGAAAGAGTCATTCATTGAAACGGTTGAAAAAGATCTCTCAGCTGCTGCGGATGCAAAAGTTGAATTAACCTTATTTCAGGTTGATGATTTAGAGATTTCTAAACCTCAAGGCATTTGTATTGATGACCTTACTCCAGAACGTTTAGAGCAACATCCTGATGCGACTCTTTTAAAACGAGATGAGTCTGGTGAAGAAGTTGAAATTGAGCTGTATTCTCATCTTTTGAGAAGTAACTGTCCAGTCACGGGACAGCCAGATTGGGGTACAGTTTTTATTCGTTTTAAAGGCAAAAAACCTTGTTATCGTAGTGTTTTAGCTTATATTATCTCGTACCGTCAGCATAACGGCTTTCACGAACAGTGTGTTGAACAGATCTTTGCCGATATTTGGCAGAATCTAGAGCCTGAAAAACTGATGGTTTATGCAACTTATACTCGTCGCGGCGGACTTGATATTAACCCTTGCCGAGTATCGGATCTTTCATGGATGCCAAAACCGATTCGATTGGCACGACAATAAAACGAATAATTTGAGGATACACCATGCCGTTTTTTGGTTTTACCCCTTCTGAAGGCTTATTGAACGATATACAAACTGGAATTGCGAATAAAAATTCTAGCGAACCTTTATATCCACTTCGCGATAAGATTGCTTTACAACTTAATGAAGAGATTATTGATAATGTCTTAATTCAGTTAGTTCAGCATTTTCCTGCAAGTGAAAAGCGCGATACTGCCGAAAAACTAGCAGGCTATGTCAAATCAACTGTTGCTGTTCTTTTAAAGCAATTGTTAAGCAAAGCACCAAATGATGTGGTTAAACAGTCAGTAGAGTTTTCTGAAAAAAGCTTATTTAAAGACCCACAAGGCCAATATAAAGTAGGCGTAAATTTAGATGCAGGTTTAGTGACTAACCTTAAGCATAACTTTGCTGAGCTTGAAGCAGGCAATGACATTAATAAAGCTGCTTTAGCTGAGTTATATAAACAATTCGGCGATGCCATGATTAAACACTTCATGTCTGATTTTAATAAAACATTAGACCTTGGCATGATTAAGCGTAAAGCAGCCGATATTGGTGCGGCAGCTGTAACAAAAGCTGTTCACATTGCAATCGACAAATTGATTCCAAGCTTAAATCGTACTGAACTAAAAGCGATGGCTGAATATCATGATGGTTTATTCTTTAACTAATAAAAAATAGACTATCGGAAACCTAGCGAAAGCTAGGTTTTTTTATTGCAAAATATTGATATACATTGCCATTAACCAAGTTTATGTTAGCATGCGCCAAGCACTGATTGACCTTAGTTAACGCCGCATGTCTCCTAGTCCGCAATATAAATTTTTACGCCAAGCTCCTCGAGATGGTCTTAGCACTGCTATGCAACCATCAAAGTGGCAACAACTCCATGTTGACCCTTGGCTATGCCTATTTCTGCTCTTAAATGCGCTATTAGGTTTAACCGTACTATATAGTGCTTCTGCACAAGATGTGGGGTTAGTGAGTAAACAAGCCATGAGTTTTGGTATTGGCTTTTTAGTGATGTTTGGTCTAGCCCAAATTCCGCCAAAGGTCTATCAAGCTTTTTCACCATATTTTTATTTATTTGGCTTATTTTCACTTTTAGCAGTCATGATATTTGGTGAAGTCCGAATGGGTGCTCAGCGCTGGATTGATATTCCCGGTTTCGGAAGTGTCCAACCCAGTGAATTCATGAAAATCGGCATGCCTATGATGATTGCCTGGTTTTTAGCACGTAAACCCCTTCCCCCTAGTTTTTCACAAGTTGTTTTATCATTAATGTTAATTGGTATTCCTTTTTTACTGATTGCAGAACAACCCGACTTAGGAACATCACTTTTAGTATTAGCAAGCGGTATATTTGTTTTATTTTTAAGTGGACTTTCGTGGCGTATGATTGGTGCTGCGGGAGCCTGTGCAGCGGTGGTCATTCCGATTGCTTGGGAATTTCTTTTACACGACTATCAACGTCAAAGGGTTTTAACTTTACTTGATCCTGAGGCAGATGCACTCGGTACAGGTTGGAATATTATTCAATCTAAAACTGCAATTGGTTCTGGTGGTTTTTCAGGTAAAGGATTTCTTGAAGGCACCCAATCACATTTGCACTTTTTACCTGAAGGTCATACCGACTTTATTATTGCTGCGTACTCCGAAGAGTTTGGGCTCATCGGTGTACTTATTTTAGTGATTCTTTATTTTGCTATTATTTTTAGAACATTCCAAATCGGTTTACAAAGCTTCCATAACTATGGACGTTTAGTTGCTGGCGCCTTTGGTTTGTCTTTTTTTGTTTATGTATTTGTAAATGCGGGAATGGTCAGTGGTATTTTACCTGTAGTAGGTGTTCCCTTACCTTTTATGAGTTATGGCGGAACAGCTATTATTACTTTAATGGCCACCTTTGGTTTAGTCATGTCCATTCATACACATCGATAATCTGGAATTTTAAAACGATATGTTGTCTCAACACTTAAATAAAACTTTAAAAATGCTTGCTTTATGTACTGGTTTAATCAGTACAAGTCACTTCGCTCAGGCCAACGATTTTGCAACACATCCTGATTATATAAATTTTAAACAAAAAACGATGAGCGCTTATGGGTTAAGTGGCGATCAAGTTGATGCAGCTATGAATGGTGCAAAAAATTTACCAAACATTCTAAATATTATGACTCGTCCAGGTGAAAGCAAACCTTGGTATGACTATCGTTCTATGTTTTTGGTTGAAGGAACAATTCAACGTGGTGTGCGTTTTAAAAACCAATATGCAGATGCTTTAAACCGTGCTGAACAACAATATGGTGTATCTCAAGCTGTCATTTTGGGCATCTTGGGTGTTGAGACAGGTTATGGCGCAAATAAAGGTTCATTTATTACACGTGATGCATTAGCCACACTTGCTTTTGGCTACCCTCGCCGTGCTGAATATTTTGGTGATGAACTTGCTGCTCTTATTGCATGGACTTATAAAGAAGGTTACCCAACAAGTAGTATTGTAGGTTCCTATGCAGGTGCAATTGGCTATCCACAATTTATGCCGAGTAATATTAGTAAATATGGCGTCGATTATGATGGTAATGGACACATCGATTTAAGAAATTCTGCAGAAGATGCAATCGGTTCAATCGCAAATTACTTAGCAAAACAAGGATGGCAACGCGATCAACCTATCGGGTTTATGGCACGTTACACAGGTTCAAATCCAGACAGTGTTATTGCTAAAGATTTAACTCAACCTTTTCCATATGGTGCATTAAAGACACTGGGGGTTTCACCTTTAAATCCTTTAGTTAAAATTGATGATCTGGATATGGTGAATGTTATTCAATTACAAGACTATAATGGTCCAATTTACTATTTGACTTACCCGAATTTTCAAGTGATTACGACCTATAATAAGAGCCGTATGTATGCTACTGCTGTATGGTTATTAGGCACTGAAGTGGCTAGCCGATAGGCTAGCTTTTTTATGAGTTATGTAAAAGTCAATAAATATTTTTGTTAAATAGATCACAATACGCACAAATTTAATATCTTGTTACACTTCTGATCATTTTTTAACCCAGAACTGTAAGTTTTTGCCCTTTTTGTAACTATTTCTCGTTAAAGACTAGACACTCTCCGTAAGCGATGAATATTATCCACCCCAATGTAGCAATTGCAAAAGTGAATAATAAGACATGTTCACTTTAAATTTCAGTCAATCGCTGAAAGAAAAAAGTACATGTTCTCAGGAGTTTATACAAATGCAGTTATCGCTGAAATACGTTCTTGCACTGACGGCTAGTTTAAGCATAGCCCCATTGCACGCTGAAATGGTGCAATCTTCATCATTAAATAGTGATGTAGATGGTTCTAATTTAGCAGCTCGTGTATTGAGTAAAGATACTCAAAATTTTAATTCTCGTTTTTCTAACATTAACAGTCTTTCAATCACTGAACGTTCTGGCGATCAAATCCGTCGTCAAGCTATCGCAGCAAAAATTGAAATCCCTGAAGATGAGCCTTCAGTGATTGAAAAACTTAACACAGTAGCTTCAAACACTGTTCGTAAGTTTAGCCAAACTGGCATGGCTTCATGGTATGGTCGTCAATTCCATGGACGCAAAACAGCAAGTGGTGACACATTCGATATGAATGCCCTCACTGCTGCTCACCGTAGCCTACCGTTGAACTGTTACATTCGAGTAACGAATAAAGACAATGGTAAAAGTGTGGTTGTAAAAGTAAACGACCGTGGTCCTTTCCATGGCAATCGTGTACTTGACCTATCTTACGGTGCAGCTAAACGTCTTGGTATTACCAATGCTGGAACTGCAAAAGTAAATATTGAGCGCGTTGATGGTCCAACTTCATAAGTTATAGACTCTAGAGCTCATGTAAAAAGCCGCAATTTTTTCTGCGGCTTTTTTATGTTTTAAACTATGAAAATAATTTCTAGCTTAAGGTAAAAAAATTAGCTTTTTTAACCCTTCTCCAACCCCAGTTTTGATTATTTTTCGAACAAAAAATTGTATTTATTTTATCAAAGTCTATTTCGCTTCTAAATTGCGCTTAGAGCGACTTTAATAAATTTGCGCTACCCTAGTACCATTTTTCTAAAATAAGGGCTATTTATGGCGTTTTTAGAGTAGATGAGTAGAGCTTTTTCACACAATTTTCCCACCCATCTCAAAATTACACTTTTTTTGATGTTTTCATCATTGAGCAACACAGAAAAAATATTATGAAATATTGCACCCTTTTTTGAGTTCAAATGGACTATTTTTTCAATCAGCGCCATATTATTTTTTTCATCTACCCCCTCCTCAGTTTTTACTGCCAAATCGCTATAGTTGAATAGTGTTGGTTTCTTGTCGAATTCCTCCAGAACAGGCTAAAATATATCCAGAAAAAATAAATCAAAGTTAAAACAAGGAGTGTGCCATTAATGAAATCCGTTACAGAATGGTTTGACGAATATAGCGAAAGCCATCAAAACCCAACCAATAAACAAATTCACTGGCTCTGCGTTCCTGCCATTTTATTTTCTATTATTGGAATCATTGCCCATTTCAGCACCTTGCTCACTGCTCTACTACTTGTACTCACTTTAGTATTTTATGCTCGTTTAGATCTTGTACTTGCTGTTGCAATGGCAGCTTTACTTGTTGTTATGGCATGGCTTATTTACACCCTACCTGTAGGAGTAGGATTTTATATTGCTATTTTTGTGATTGCTTGGATCGGACAGTTCTATGGTCATAAAATTGAGGGCAAAAAGCCATCGTTCTTTAAAGATTTACAATTTTTACTCATTGGCCCCGTCTGGTGCATGGATGCCTATCTAGGAAAAATCTTACCCAAATGGAAAAGTAGACAAAAACACGCTATATCCTAATTGTTCAATTAAAGCTGGATCATCTCGATTCAGCTTTTACATTTTAGTAATTTATTAGAAAATTTATAAAATAGAAAAAAACCAAACTAGCGATAACACTTAAAAGCACTTTCTTCAGATAAAGGGCAATCACAATACAAAAGATTGCTGCATAAATATAAGGATTATCAACAATTCCTTTTAAATTATCGCCATCAAAAAAAACAACTGGAATACAAATTGCTGTTAATAAACAAGGTGCAGAATAATTAAGCATCTTATTCATAATAAGCGGCAATTTAATTTTAACAGTGGGTTCCAAAAAATAATAACGATTAAAAAAGACGATTGCTGCCAAACCTAAAATCATAAACCAAGACATATTATTGCTCCTTACCTATTTTTTCAGTTAACACTGCAACCAACATACCGATTAATCCTGAAAGTAAAATCGCTCCTTCAACTTGATATAATTTAAAGAAAAATCCGCTTAAACAAGTCATTAGCACACCAGCAATTACAGGCATTCCCTTACATAGCGGCACGATCATGGCAATAAAAATAGCCACAATTGAAAAATCTAAATGATAATTTAGTAGATCTGGAATCACTGTTGCCAAAAGTATTCCAACCAAGCTAAAAACCACCCAGAATAAATAAAAAAACAGACCTGCACCTAACAGATATTCTGGCTGTCTTTTTTCACCGGATGCACACACCGCAAATAATTCATCCGTTAATAAAAAACCTAAACTTAACCGTTTCGAAAGAGACAAAGCAGAAATGTCATTTCTTAAAGTTAATGCATAAATAAAATGCTGAGCCGTTAAAAAGAAAATCGTCACATAAATTGTAAAAATAGATGCCCCTTCCATTACCATGCTTAAACTAACTAATTGAGCTGCTCCCGCAAAAACAATTCCCGACATCGCAAGGGCTTTATAAAAAGATAAACCTGCATGAATTGCCATAGAGCCTGCCAAAATTGCCCACGGAATAACAGAAATTGACAAGGGCAAAATATCCATTGCACCACGTAAAAAAAGATAGGATGGCTTATTTTTTGGAAACCTCACCAACTGATGAAGCTGAATATTCATATATAAAATCCAAGATAAAAGATCTCTCTATAAAATGCGTAATGAGAGTTGATTTATATTGAATAAAATTGCTATAAATAAATTTTTAATAATCTAGTTATTTAGGCTAGCTACATATTGAGTAGGCGTCACTCCCATTGCTTTTTTAAAGTGACGATTAAAATGGCTTTGATCAGAAAAACCACATTGCTGTGCCACCATCGCAATTTGGTCACCCTGTTTTAATAATTGTCTTGCTTTTTGTAAACGTGCTTGAACAAGCCAAGCATGAGGTGGCAAGCCCACATATTTTTTAAATTGTCTTAAGAAATGCCATGCACTTAGACCCACCATGTCAGCCAAATCTTGTAAAGAAAAGTTTGTTTCAGGCATTTCTACCAGTAATTCTTTAACTCTTAATATTTTTGAATACGCCTCTGGTAACTCACAAAAAGTATGATTTGATTTACCATGTCGCTTCATTAGACAGGCTAAAGTCGATAAATACATCGTTTCTTTGAGTAAAAAATTATCTTTTTGTTCTAATAAATCAAACAGTAAACAAAGTTGCTGAGCCAAACCTAAGTCACGAATGACGGCTTGAGGAAACCATGGTGCGCCACGTGAATTTTCAAAAAAATCTTGGCTGACTTCTGCCAACATTTCAGGTGTTGGATAAATTGCTCGATATCGCCAGCCTGACTCTACCGCAGATGAACCCGTATGAATTTCGTCAGCGTTTACTAAAATAATGTCGCCTTTAGGAGCTACATGCAGCTGGCCCGTCCTAAAAAAAGACTGTGCTCCCTCTTCAATTACACCAATACAGTATCCTTCATGAGTATGCTTCGAAAATTGTGTTTGGTGATAATGTGCTTTTAGTAACTCTAAACCGCCCAGCTCTCGCACATGCAGATAATCGGCTTGCTCCCGCTGCATAAATACGTCTCATCTATTCAATAAAAAAACCATAGCATGTTTTAAGAAACTGAATAGAATAAAATTGCTCTATAAAAACAATCTCTTTATTTGTTTATTCGGTTTTATTGGTAGATTTGCCCATCATGTTTGAGCCAACCGCTTTCATGACGATTTTGTGGATCACGATGAGTCCAGTGCAATACACCACCTTTTGGGTTATATTCATATTCACCGTAAAACTCTACGACATCACCTTTTTTCAAATTAGGAATTTTAGGTGCTAAATCAATATTATGTGCGACTAAAATTGAAAGGCCATTTTTTAGTACAAGAATAAATTTCTGGTGTCTCGACCCATCATTATCATCTCTTAAAATTGCTTTTACTCGGCCACTTCCCTGCACTTGAACATTACTTTGTCTCTGCTCATAAGCAGCTTTTATTGTATCCACCCCATTATTTGCAAGAGCAGTTTCAGTATGCTGAGCTTCGGGTATGACTGATGATGGCGATTGATTTTGCTTATGCCCAGATAAATCCAGACCAAAATATGCAGCAATCAATAAAATTATGACACCACCAATACTGAGATTTTTTTTATTTGTCATTGTCTACCCTTAATTTAACTGAGATAAAAAAAGCCCCAATGGGGCTTTTTTTATTGTGATACGAATTACTTCGCAGCAGCTTGAGCAGCAGCAACTTCTTCAGCGAAGCTCATCTCTGCTTTTTTCTCAATACCTTCACCAACTTCGAAACGTACGAAGTTAGCAACAGTAGTACCAGTTGCTTTTAATACATCAGCAACTTTCTTGTCGTTGTCAATTACGTACATTTGACGATCAAGAGCAACTTCATTCAAGTATTTATCAACTGAACCAGTTACCATTTTCTCAACGATGTTAGCTGGTTTACCAGATTCTAACGCTTTCGCTTCAGCAATTTCTTTTTCTTTAGCGATAAGGTCAGCAGGAACAGCTTCAGCATTTACAGCTACTGGGTTGAATGCAGCAACGTGCATTGCAATACCTTTACCAGTGTCAGCATCACCAGTATAAGAAACTACAACACCGATTTTTAAACCGTGTTTGTAGATAGCCAAGTTTTCGCCTTCAACGATTTTCGCACGACGAACTTGGATGTTTTCACCGATTTTTTGAACAAGCGCAATACGAGCTTCTTCAACTGTTTGACCGTCTGCTAATTTTAATTCAGCGATTTTAGCAGCATCAGTTTCACCAGCAGCTAAAGCAGCAGTAGCAACAGCTTTAGAGAAGTTAGAGAAGTTTTCGTCTTTAGCAACGAAGTCAGTTTGACAGTTAACTTCAACTAGAATTGCTTTGTTGCCTTCTTGAACGATTGTGATTGCACCGTCAGCAGCAATGTTACCAGCTTTTTTAGCAGCTTTAGCTTGACCAGATTTACGAAGGTTATCAATAGCAAGCTCGATGTCACCGTTCGCTTCTGTTAATGCTTTTTTGCATTCCATCATTGCAAGACCAGTACGGTCACGTAATTCTTTTACCATGCTTGCAGTAATTGCAGTCATGTTGATCTCCTAAAATCGGTAGAAAATAAATCTTTTCAACAAAAACGGCCCAAAGAAACTCTGGGCCGTTTGCACTCTCGACGCTTAATTTGCCACCATTACATGTCGCAAAAATGACAAGCCTGCGTCAAAACGCATTAAGCCTCAGAAGCGTCTTTCGCAGCGTCATCGCCTTTTGCTTGAGCGTTCGCTTGAGATTGAGCGTATTCTTTACCAGCAAGAATTGCGTCAGCCATAGCTGAAGCATATAGAGTTACTGCACGGATCGCATCGTCGTTACCCGGAATAACGTAATCAACGTTGTCTGGGTTAGAGTTTGTATCAACGATACCGATAACAGGAATACCTAAGTTCTTCGCTTCTTTGATTGCAATCGCTTCGTGATCAACGTCGATTACAAATAATGCGTCAGGTAAACCACCCATGTTTTTAACGCCGCCTAAAGAACGCTCAAGTTTTTCCATCTCACGAGCACGTTCTAAAGCTTCACGTTTAGTAAGCTTAGCAAAAGTACCGTCTTGAGATTGAGTTTGAAGATCTTTTAAACGGTTGATAGATTGGCGAAGTGTTTTCCAGTTCGTCAACATACCACCTAACCAACGGTGATCTACATATGGTTGACCAGCGCGTTGAGCTTGTTCACGGATGATGTTAGAAGCAGCACGTTTTGTACCAACGAACAAAACTTTGTTCTTTTTGCTTGCTAATTGGTTAGCGAAGTTCAAAGCATCATTTAACGCAGGAACAGTGTGCTCAAGGTTGATGATGTGAATTTTGTTACGCGCGCCAAAAATGTATTGACGCATTTTTGGGTTCCAGAAACGAGTTTGGTGACCAAAGTGCGCGCCTGCTTGAAGAAGGTCACGCATGCTTACGTTGTAATCTGCCATTTTCTTTACCTTAAAAGTTGGGTTAGGCCTCCATATATCCGCATTCTCCACCCTTTTACAGGCACCCAGAGTAATGTGACGATATATGTGCGGATTTTTTACTCCACCTATCAAATTTGTTCGTAAAAGATATTCACGAAAAGCATTTGATAAAATGGGCGGCTATTTATACCATAGACACTTGTAAATTACCAAAAGTTTTTAGAGATCATGAACAGTACTTATACAGCTCCACGTCGATTAATCAAAACTCCAGATGAAATTGAAAAAATGCGCATTGCAGGACGACTGGCGGCTGAAGTTCTAGAGATGATCAAGCCGTATATCAAGGCGGGTGTAAGTACACTTGAACTTGATACCATTTGCCGTAATCACATTGAAAATGTACAACATGCTATTCCTGCCTGTGTCGGCTATGGTGGCGCTCCTGGACGCCCTGCTTTTCAGCACTCTATTTGTACTTCGGTTAACCATGTTGTCTGCCATGGCATTCCTTCTGAAAATAAAACGTTAAAAAACGGCGATATTTTAAATATTGATGTGACTGTCATTAAAGATGGTTATCACGGCGATACAAACATGATGTATATCGTCGGTGG
>NZ_JZFB01000001.1:1508943-1514272 GCF_001188385.1 Acinetobacter sp. V2
CAAGAAGCGATGTATCGTGGAATGGCAACCGTTAAAGATGGTTCATATTTAGGTGATATTGGCCATGCAATCCAGAAATATGTCGAATCAGAGCGTTTTAGTGTAGTACGTGAATATTGTGGCCACGGTATTGGTACCGTTTTCCATGATGAACCTCAAGTATTACATTATGGTCAAGCTGGAACAGGTATGCGTCTGGAAGCAGGTATGACTTTTACCATTGAACCTATGGTAAATGCGGGTGTATGGCAAACTAAACTATTAGGCGATAAATGGACTGTTGTAACGAAAGACCATAAACTTTCAGCTCAATATGAACATACTATTTTAGTGACTCAAACAGGCATTGAAGTTTTAACTGCACGCCCTGAAGAGGATTTATCTCGCTTCAACTAATAGTTTAACAAACTTAAATAAAAGGCTGCTTTATGTAGCCTTTTATTATTTATTATGTATTTAAAATTAACAAATATTGCCAAATATAAACAATTATTTCAAAAAAATTACAATTATTAATTTTTAATAAACAATCATTTTAATAAAACGCGGTATGGTTGGCTCAATAAAAATCAGTAAACAAATGTTCGGACATGGAGTCCATTTATGATGAAAAAGTCATTATTTTGTATGACAGCTGCCTTTTTTGCCCTGCCAACAATCACTAACGCCGCTTCGCCATATTTTAGTTTAAAGGATGGTGATGGTTTCAAACGTTTTTCAGTCTCTGCTGGCTGGTTACATGCAATGCCTCAAGGCTCAGGAAACCCTGTCAATATCAATACTAGCGTTGCAGAAGGTACACAATCTAAAGTGGGAGATGTATCTACAAAAGCCGTTTTAGAGGCAATCGACCAAAGCAAAACTTCAGGAAAATTCTGGTATAGCACTATTGGTCTTCTTGATAAGTTTACAGATACTCTTCCCTCTTCACTTGCAGGTACAGCAGAAGTTAATGGTCTTTCTCAATGGGAACAACAAGGTTCTGGCTTAGAAGCTAGTGATGTTGATACTGTTGGTCTTATGTTTAACTACAACTTTACGGACAATTTATCTTTAGAAATTAAAGGTGGTATTCCCCCTAAAGTAGATATTAATGGAAAAGGTAATATTTACGCTCCCCTTTCTGGAAAAGCGACTCCACTCAAAGATGGGTCTTCGATTGGAGAAATCATAGGAGGTGGAATTTCCGGGGCGGGTGGAGATATTCCTTTAAAACAAGATCTTCATATTACTGATCTTTCTCAGGGAGGCAAGGCTGCGACCGCACGCGCATGGTTACCAGCCGTTGAACTACATTATCAATTTGGTAAAACAGGTGTAAATAAGTTCCGTCCTTATATCGGAGCTGGCGTGATGTATGCATACTTTAATGATTTAAAAATGAATTCTGGTATTGAGGCTGATTTAATTCAAGCAGGACACATGATCCAGAATATCCATGATGGTAAAGCTGGGGCAGCATTAGATCGCAAAACATCATCAGCAAATCCTATCGTGAAACTAGAAGCGACCGATACTTTTGCACCTATTGTAACTTTAGGTGCAACTTACGACTTCAACCCAAATTGGTTTGCTGTTGGTTCAGTTTCGTATTCAAAAATGAATAGTGAAGCAAAAATCTATGTGACTGACCAAAATACAGGTAAAGAGCTCATTAAAGCGAATACCAAAATTGATATTGACCCACTCATTTCATATGTTGGTGTTGGCTACCGCTTCTAACTTCGGCGTCATGAAAGCTATAAAGACTTGTATAAGTTTCTATAGCTTTCTTTCAACCTATTTCGCCTAGAAATTGCTTCTTTTTAAATCAAAATGCTAAAAAAATGAGCATTTTTTATAAAAAATACAGATATAAAAAAACTTCTCAAACTTTTATTACTACCCTCTTATTTCTCCAATTTTCTTATTATTTTTCTATTCACAAACTAACTCAATAAAATTAGAAAGTAATTTTTCCCTTTTAGTAAAATTCATTTTTTGGCACAAGCTTTGCTTTATTCAGAGCATGATGAATCAATGATGATTCAATGAATAAACAAAGACGGCCAACGATGTCCGCTCTGATCGGTCTGCAGATAGGCAATAAATTGCCATGCAAATTAAATTTCGTTCAGTTCAGAGGGACGGCGTATGTCTTCAAATATCCAATTAGATGCAAAAAAAGCAACTGAAATTAAATTATTCAGTTTTTCAACTCCAGCAATGCGTGCCTTCCACATGACATGGCTCGCTTTCTTTGTATGTTTCTTCGCATGGTTTGCGTGTGCACCATTAATGCCCGTGATTAAAGGTGAATTTGGCTTAACAAAAGATCAAATTGCTAATATTAATATTGCTGCTGTTGCCATTACTATTTTAGTTCGGCTTATTGTTGGGCCACTCTGCGACAAATATGGCCCCCGTATTACGTACACCACTCTCCTATTAGTTGGCAGCATTCCAGTATTTGGTGTAGCTGCTGCCAATAGTTATGAATCTTTTCTATTCTTTCGCTTACTTATTGGTGCGATTGGGGCAAGCTTCGTCATTACTCAATACCATACAAGTGTCATGTTTGCACCTAACGTTGTAGGAACAGCAAATGCGGCAACGGCTGGCTGGGGAAATGCTGGCGGTGGAGCAACACAAGCTTTAATGCCTTTATTGCTCGGTGCAATTGTGATGTTTGGTGTTGAACAAACCATGGGATGGCGCGTGGCATTAATCGTACCTGGCGTAATGATGGTTATTGTTGGCATTCTTTATTGGAAATTAACTCAAGATTGCCCTCAAGGAAACTTTAAAGAAGTTCGCGCGCAAGGTATTGAGGTCGGAAGTGGTAAAAAAGGTGGTACTGCCATTTTAATGCAAGCCGCTCGTAACTATCGTGTCTGGATTTTATTTTTGGCATATGGCGCAAGTTTTGGTATTGAAATTTTTATCCATAACGTGGCAGCAATGTATTATGTTGATCAGTTTAAAATGGATTTAAAAACGGCTGGGCTAACTGCCGGAATTTTTGGTCTTTTAGCATTATTCGCTCGAGCGCTAGGCGGTATCATTTCCGACAAAGTTGCACTCAAGAAAGGTTTAGATGGCCGCACGAAAGTACTTGTGCTCATGATTTTAGGTGAAGGTTTATTCTTAATACTCTTCTCGCAAATGAATGCTGTTGCGCTCGCAATTATTTCCATGACTATTTTTGCATTGTTTACGCATATGGCATGTGGAGCAACTTACGCACTCGTACCATTTATCGATCGCACTGCATTAGGTGGAGTTGCAGGAATTATTGGTGCAGGCGGTAATGTTGGTGCTGTTGCAGCAGGTTTCCTACTCAAAGGTTTACTTGATGTCCAAACTTGCCTGTTTATTTTAGGCGGTCTGGTTATGGTCGCAGGCTGTAGCGTAATTTTGATTCGCTTCACAACTGAACATAAAGAAAAAGAACAAGTTCTTTTTGAGCAAGCATTACTTGAACGTAATTCAACAGCTTAATTTTTATAAGAAGCAGAGATCACAATGGTGTCTGCTTCTTCAAATTTCTTATCATGAAATATTTACCCCACTCACTTTTTAATTCTTCTTAAATATTCTTGTCATCTATATCGATATTGTTCGATATATCTTCTACAATAAATGACCACATTATTATAATTTTCCATTAACTATGACTAAAACTGCTCACCAATTTTCCAAGCCCCTCATCTACATGCTGATTGGTAGTGCTCTTATTTTGGCACTTTCTTTAGGGGTTAGGCATGGTTTTGGACTTTATTTGGTCCCAATGAGCCATGAGTTTGGCTGGGGCCAACATGTTTTTAGTCTTGCAATCGCCATGCAGAACCTGATCTGGGGTGCCGTTCAACCTTTTACTGGCGCAATCGCAGATAAATATGGCAGTAAAATTGTGGTTGCTGTTGGCGGATTACTTTACGCCCTTGGCTTACTGTTAATGGCTTTTAGTTCAAGTGTACTCATTTTGAATTTAAGCCTAGGTCTTATTATTGGTTTAGCTTTATCAGCAACCTCTTTTACAGTTTTACTTAGTGCAGTAGGCCGAGCTGCCCCTCCAGAAAAAAGAAGTATGGCAATGGGGATTGCAAGTGCAGCAGGTTCTTTTGGTCAATTTATTATGTTGCCATCTACCCTTCTCTTACTCAAAAATGTTGGATGGTCATCAGCCCTAATGGTCAGTGCGCTATTAATTGCTCTTATTATTCCCCTTGCATGGATGTTAAAAGGACCAAGCACAAGCAATCAAACACCAAAAGCAATTGCACAACCTCAGCTCACATTTAAACAAGTACTGAATATTGCCAGAAAACATAAACCCTTTTGGTGGTTAGCTTTAGGTTTCTTAGTATGTGGATTCCAAGTTGTTTTCTTAGGTGTACATTTACCCGGCTATTTAATCGACCACGGCTTTGATGCAGCTACAGGTACTGTGTTTCTAGCCCTAGTTGGACTATTTAATATTGTGGGGACTTATGGTGCTGGCTGGTTAGGAGACCGCTTCTCAAAACCTAAATTATTAATGGCGCTTTACGGCAGCCGTGGCATCGCGATCATTGCCTTCTTGTTATTACCTTTAAGCATTTATACGGTATATGCTTTTGGAATTATTATGGGCCTTTTATGGCTCTCTACTGTTCCGCTCACCAACGGCATTGTGGCAAATATGTTTGGCGTTAAATATCTTTCAATGCTGAGCGGCATTGTGTTTTTCACCCATCAAGTCGGTTCTTTCTTTGGCGGTTGGCTTGGTGGTGTTAATCACGACTTAACAGGTAATTACAATGCAATTTGGCTATGTTCTATAGCATTAAGTATAGTAGGGATAATCGTACACTTCTTTGTGAATGAGGAGGCTGTTATTCATGACGCATAATGCCTTACTTTTGAAAACAATTATGACTTTTATCTTAATCACGCTTTTGGTGCTTTCCATCATTCTATGGAAACAAACACCAGATTTATTTGAATATTTTAATCAAGCATTTTGTCCACACTAGTATGATGAAAAGCTAAAATCATCCTTTGGATTGTCATAAAAATATAAAAAACCTATGATCTAATGAAAATAAAAAAGCCCGCAAATTTGCAGGCTTTTTTATTGTAAACTTATTTAAAATCAAAACAAACGATTCATACCATTAAGTGCAGCTACACGATATGCTTCAGCCATTGTTGGATAGTTAAATGTCGTTTCAACGAAATATTTCAAGGTATTGTTTGGGCTGTGCATAACTGCTTGCCCAATGTGGATAATTTCGGCAGCGTTATTACCAAAACAGTGAATACCTAAAATTTCCATAGTGTCGCGGTGGAAAAGAATTTTTAACTC
>NZ_JZFB01000001.1:1514314-1522109 GCF_001188385.1 Acinetobacter sp. V2
CGGAAAGAAGCTTGACCTACTTCATACGGAATTTTCTCTTCCGTTAATTCCTGTTCATTTTTACCAATTGATGAGATTTCCGGAATGGTGTAGATACCAGTTGGAATATCACGTACTGGCTTCGCATCTTCACCGCTCATGTTTGCGCCAGCACAGCGCCCTTGGTCATAAGCAGCAGAAGCAAGTGATGGCCAACCAATTACGTCACCAGCAGCATAGATGTTTTCAACTTCAGTTTGATATTGATCATTTACAGAAAGCTGACCGCGGTTGTTTGGAACTAATCCAACGTTCTCAAGACCTAAGCCTTCTGTGTTACCTGAACGGCCGTTACACCAAAGAATGGCATCGGCTTTAATCTTTTTACCACTTTGTAAGTGTAAAACAACATGGTCATCAAACGTTTCAAGATGATCCATTTGTTCGTTGTGACGAATTAACACACCTTGTTCACGTAAGTGATAAGACAAAGCATCAGCAATTTCATCATCTAAATAACTTAATAGTTTTTGCTGAGTATTGATCAAGTCAACTTTATGATCTAGACCAATAAAGATTGAGGCATATTCACAGCCAATAACGCCTGCGCCGTAAATAATGATTTTTTGAATTGAATAATCAAGATCAAGAATCTTATCCGAATCAAACACGCGAGGATGATCAAAGTCGAGGCCTTGCGGATGATAAGGACGGCTACCTGTCGCAATTACGATTTGCTTACAGATAATTGTCTCTTTAATGCCTTCATGGCTAAAAACTAAGACTGTATTTTTATCTTGAATATATGCACGACCATGGAAGACACCAATCTTGTTACGGTCATAAAAACGTGTATGTGTATCAACCTGTTGTTGAATCACTTTATGTGCATTACGCAAAACCTGTTTCATGGTGAACTGCTTCCATTCACCTACTTTTTGAAACATTGGATCACGCTGATAGCGAATAATACTAGAAACTGTTTGACGTAATGCTTTACTTGGAATCGTTCCTACGTGTGCACAGTTACCACCAAGTTGATCACGCACATCTACAATTGCAACACGCTTACCAGCTTTTGAAAGCTTCATTGCCGCGCCTTCACCCGCAGGTCCAGAACCGAGAACTACCGCATCGTATTTAACGAAATTCCCACTAACGACCTCTTTTTTACGTGGCATTGAAAGCTCCTTCCTCTCTTGAATGACCATATTTTATAATAGATTATGACTAATATGCGGTGAATTTATGTATTTCTCAACCCTATATTTCTGAATAGCCACATTTATTATATGAATAGTTATTTTCCGCTATTAACTGAAGAACTTCGCTATAATACAATGTCAATGTCTCTATAAACGAGTGGAAAAGTTAGATATGTCAGAACACCGTAAACCTGAACAGGGTGTAAAACTTCGTGGCGCAGAAAAAGTCGCAAGAATTCCTGTAAAAGTTGTACCTACGGTTGAAGTGCCGCGTAAACCTGACTGGATTCGTGTCAAGATGACGGCACCAGAAGAAGTTCAGCGTATTAAAACGACTTTACGTGCTCAAAAACTCCATACCGTTTGTGAAGAAGCTGCTTGTCCTAACCTACCAGAATGTTTTGGTGGCGGTACAGCAACATTCATGATTATGGGCGATATTTGTACACGCCGTTGTCCTTTCTGTGATGTAGCACATGGTCGTCCAAATGCACTCGATGCTGACGAACCTCGTCACATGGCCGAAACCATTTCTAACCTAAAACTCAAGTATGCAGTAATTACTTCAGTTGACCGTGATGACTTACTTGACGGCGGTGCACAACACTTTGTGGACTGTATTAAAGAAGCTCGCGCACTTAGCCCGACGACATTGCTTGAGATTTTAGTACCAGACTTCCGTGGACGTATGGATATTGCTTTACGCATTATGACTGAATGTCCGCCAGACGTATTTAACCACAACATTGAGACTGTGCCTCGCTTATATAAAGCAATGCGTCCAGGTTCAGACTATCAACATTCTTTAACTTTATTAAAAATGTTTAAAGAATACTGCCCAGATATCCCAACAAAATGTGGTTTGATGGTCGGTATTGGTGAAACTGAAGAAGAAGTTATTGCATTGCTTGATGACTTACGTGCTCACGATGTTGACTATGTGACTATTGGTCAATATTTACAGCCTTCTAAACAACATGCACCAATCGACCGTTTTGTAACGCCAGAAGAGTTTGAACGTTATGCAGAGCATGGCCGCAAACTTGGCTTTAGAAATATTTGGTCTGCACCAATGGTTCGTTCAAGTTATTTTGCTGATCGTCAATACCACGGTGAACCAGTACCAGAAGTTCGTCGTAAAGTAGATCCAGCTAAAAAAATCGCTGTTCAAGTTGTCGAAGCTTAATAAATTAAATATCTATAAAAAGCCCTCTAACACAGAGGGCTTTTTATTTGTATAAGAAAATCAATAACATTTCTTGACAAATCGATAAAACAAGCCATTACACTTTCACTGAAAAATATCTTATACCTAAAAGTACGATATATCCCTGCTCTAGCATATACATCAATTGCGATATAAAAAATTAAATTTAAACAGCATTAAAATTAGCTAGTTAAGCCTTAAATCTCTCCTCGCTTTTTTCGTAACTTCTAACTTGAGGGCTTATCTAGCAAGGAGCAAGTATGATTTTCCTACTCTTTGTTTTAAGCATTGTCATTCAGCTTTTTGCAATATGGGCAATTTTCTTTTTTAACCTGAATCGAATCATTGGCAGTGTTATTACGATTGCGGTAGCTATATTTACTGCACTTATATTAACGCCATGGGCTCTCATTTTAGGTATTCCCCTCATTGCCCTTAGTATCATTATTTTATTTGCACCATTACGCTTTAACCTGATTACTAAACCTGCATATAAAACATTAGCAAACTCAATGCCGAGCATCAGTACGACTGAACAAGAGGCCTTAGAAGCAGGTACCAGTTGGTGGGAAAAAGAATTGTTTATGGGATCACCTGATTGGTCTCAATTTGAGAAATATCCCTACCCAACGTTGTCAGAAGAAGAACAAAGTTTTATCGACAATGAAGTTGAACTACTTTGTAGCATGCTCAATGAGTGGGAAATTCATCATCACTTAAAAGATCTTCCACCAGAGGTTTGGCAATTTATTAAAGACAAAGGTTTTTTAGGTCTCATTATTCCAAAATCCTTTGGCGGCAAAGAATTTAGCTCATTTGCCCAAAGTCGTATTATGAGCAAAATTGCTTCACGCTCACTCACCACTGCTGTGAGTTGTATGGTTCCAAATTCGTTGGGACCGGGTGAGCTACTCATGCACTACGGGACTGATGCTCAAAAGCAACAATATTTACCGGGCCTAGCTAAAGGTGAAGAAATCCCATGCTTTGGTTTAACCAGTCCAGAAGCAGGTTCAGACGCTGGTGCCATTCCAGATTCAGGTGTTGTTTGCTACGGCGAATATGAAGGTGCTCAAGTTCTTGGGCTCCGTATGAATTTCTCTAAACGCTGGATTACCCTTGCGCCAATTGCCACAGTCGTAGGTCTTGCATTTAAACTATATGACCCTGAAGGGTTACTCGGCGATAAAAATAAAACAGAGTACGGTATTACCTGTGCCCTCATTCCTGCCAGTCATGCAGGCGTAAAAATAGGAGCGCGTCATTTTCCAGGTTCTCCATTTATGAACGGAACCGTAGAAGGAGAAGATGTTTTTATTCCTATTGATTGGATTATTGGTGGGCAAGAAAATGCCGGTAAAGGCTGGCGAATGCTAATGGAGTGCTTAGGTGTTGGCCGTGGTATTTCCCTTCCAGCTTTAGCAACAGCAGCAGGTGAAATGAGCTATTTAACCGTTGGTGCTTTTGCGAAAATTCGTCAACAGTTCAATATTTCAGTAGGTAAATTTGAAGGCGTACAAGAAGCGACCAGTGAAATTGCCAGCGATGCCTACATGCTTGAAGCATTCCGTTATTTAGTGACATGTGGCTTAAACCAAGGTGGAACTCCTGCGGTGATGACTGCCATGGCAAAATATTATGCCACTGAAACGATGCGCAAAGTCGTCAATCACGGAATGGATATTGCCGGAGGACGTGCAATTCAACTTGGACCACGCAACTTCCTTGCCCTTACCTATCAAGCAATTCCAATTGCGATTACGGTAGAAGGCGCAAATATTTTGACCCGTTCATTGATGATTTTTGGTCAAGGCTCAATGCGTTGTCACCCTTATCTTTTTGAAGAATTGCAACTTCTTCAATCTGAAGATAAAGCTAATGCAGTTCAAAAATTCGATGATTTATTATTTAAACATTTAGCCTATACCTTTAACCGTGGGGCAAAATCATTTGCTTATGGTTGGACAGGTGGCTCAAGCGATGCCCCTCAATCAGTAGATCAATTTACTGCCAGTTACTATAAGACGATTAACCGTTTTAGTGCCAACTTTGCACTGGTTTCAGATATGTCACTTGGTTTACTTGCAGGAGACTTAAAACGCAAAGAAATGTTATCAGGCCGCTTGGCAGATATTCACGCGCACCTGTTTATTTCTACTGCGATTTTAAAATTTTATGAAGCTGGACAAAAAACTGAAGCTGAACAACTCCATGCTAAATTAGCGCTACAAAAAGCTTTCTTAAATATTCAGGAAGCATTTTGGGGATTATTTGAAAACTTCCCAGCTAAACTTCCAGCAGCATTTGTAAAATGGATCTGTTTCCCTCTTGGCCGTGTCATTTCAAAACCTGACGATGAGTTAAAACAGCAAGTCGCTGAACTTATGATGCAAGAGCATCCTTTTAGAGAGCAGCTTAAACATCACGTATTTTATTCTACCAAAGCCGATGATGTGACTGGACGTTTAGAACATACTTTTCAAATTCTACGAACCCTTGAACCACTTTGGGATAAGTTCAAAAAAGCTGAATCTAAAAGCAAATTTACAGGACTTACTTTCGAAGAAAATATTGCACAAGCAATAAAAGAAGGTTTTATTACTGAAAGTGAAGCTCAACAATTATTGCAATACAACGCAATTCGATTCGATAGCATGCTTACAGATGTATTTGATGAAGATTTAAATAAGGATCTTCCTTTGTCGAACCCTCATCAAATTTAGTGACTGATGCCTCCACTAATTCACTATTGCAATCACACTTGATTCGCATTAATTAATAAACAGCCATAAAAGCGTCAATCGACGCTTTTATTTTTAGGAGAAATTAATGTCTAAGCAAGATTACGAAAATGGATTAAAAGTTCGTACAGAAGTGATGGGAGAAGCTTTTGTAAAACGCGCCCAAGAAAACACCGTACCCTTTACTCAGCCTTTACAAGACTGGATTAACGAGCATGCATGGGGATCGACTTGGCAGCGTGAAGGTGTTCTACCACGTAAATACCGTTCATTAATTACTTTGGCCATGTTAACTGCACTTAAGTCACCAACCGAACTCAAAGGCCATATTCGTGGTGCACTTAACAATGGCTGTACAGTCGAAGAGATTCAAGAAACTTTATTGCACAGCCTTCCATATTGTGGCGCGCCTGCTACACAAGAAGCTTTTCGTGCTGCTTTAGAAGTGATTCAAGAATATCAACAAAAATAATTTCAATATGAGCCAGCAGCCTACTGGCTCTTTTTAATCTAATTTAATTTAGACGAATGCATCTGAAAATTACGGTCGTCAATCACGATAGTCTGACGACAAATCCCTTCTATTTGACGTTGCTTTTCAAAAACTGCTGCTGACATCGGTTCAAAATTATCAAAAAAGCAGATTTCATTTTGATCTATAGAATAAATGAGCGACTGATTTCCAACACCTTCTAAAGTATCGTAATAGACAATCACCATTTTGCCATTTTGAATTTCAGCTTGAATATCTTGATAGCTCAAGGCAGACGCTGTCGGTATTTTCAATACCTTTGCTTCTTTATAGCTCATTCGTTCACTTGGGCTAATATTAGGATCTTCATCTGAATGAAATGACACGTTAAATCCTAGTTTCTTTAATGCAACAGCTAAGGCAATAGTGTAGGTGCCCCCTTCGTCGTGTCGGCAAACTTTAATCAACTCAGCAACATCAATTTGTACTCCATGATGTTGAAGCACCATCCAAACCGCAAAAACACCACAGTTTGCTTCGAGGTTTGCTAGAGCTTGGGGAATATTTACTGCCATAATTTGAATCTATAAGGATAATTAGGCAGATAATAAACAAAACTGGATTGGCACTAAAAGCTTTTCCAAGTACAATGTTTCGCTAGTCGAGGGATGCTGCGACAAATGATCGGCACTAAAGATCAGTTTGCCAGGCTCGACAATCGGTTAAACACTCGTTTTAACCAACAACGGCATCCGCGAACAGAACGATCCATACTATTTTTTCCCTAGGAGATCCTGATGAACGCGGTTAATGCTTCATTTACAGATTATAAAGTTGCTGACATCTCTCTTGCTGACTACGGTCGTAAAGAAATCAAACTTGCTGAAGCAGAAATGCCAGCTCTAATTGGTTTACGTAAACGTTATGCAGCGTCTAAACCACTTGCTGGTGCAAAAATCCTTGGTTGTATTCACATGACCATTCAAACAGCGGTTCTTATTGAAACGCTTGTTGAATTGGGTGCTGAAGTTCGTTGGACTTCATGTAACATTTTCTCGACTCAAGACCATGCTGCTGCTGCAATTGCTGCTCGCGGTATTCCTGTTTTTGCTTGGAAAGGCGAAACTGAAGAAGAATATGTATGGTGTCTTGAACAACAAGTAAATGTTAACGGTCAGCCTTGGGATGCCAACATGATCTTGGATGATGGCGGTGACTTAACTGCTCTTGTTCATGAAAAATACCCTGCTCTTTTAGAACGCATTCACGGTATTACTGAAGAAACGACTACAGGTGTTCAACGTCTTATCGAAATGTGGAAAGACGGTTCTTTGAAAGTACCTGCAATTAACGTAAATGACTCAGTTACTAAATCTAAAAACGACAACAAATATGGTTGCCGTCACTCATTAAATGATGCAATCAAACGTGCAACTGACATGCTTTTGTCTGGTCGTCGTGCGCTTGTGATCGGTTACGGTGACGTTGGTAAAGGTTCTGCTCAATCTTTACGTCAAGAAGGCATGATCGTTCGTGTAACTGAAGTTGACCCAATTTGTGCAATGCAAGCATGTATGGACGGCTATGAAGTTGTATCTCCATACAAAAACGGCGTACAAACAGGTAAAAAAGAAGATATTAACCACGACTTACTTGGCAACACTGACCTTGTTGTAACCACTACTGGTAACTACCACGTATGTGATGCTGCAATGTTAGATAGCTTAAAAGCTGGTGCAGTTGTATGTAACATCGGTCACTTCGACACAGAAATCGACACAGCTTATTTACGTGGTTACAAGTGGGTTGAAGTTAAGCCACAAGTTCACCAAGTTTATCGTTCAGAAGACGAAAACAACTACCTAATTCTTCTTTCTGAAGGTCGCCTTGTAAACCTAGGTAATGCAACTGGTCACCCATCACGCGTGATGGATGGTTCTTTTGCTAACCAAGTGTTAGGTCAAATTCACTTATTCCAAGAGAAATTTGCTGACCTTCCTGCAAGTGAAAAAACTGCAAAAATTCGTGTAGAAGTTCTTCCTAAGAAACTTGACGAAGAAGTTGCTGCGGCAATGGTTGCAGGTTTTGGTGGTGTACTTACTCAATTAACTCAAGAGCAAGCTGGCTATTTAGGTGTTGCTGTTGAGGGACCATTCAAGTCTGACGCTTACAAATACTAAGAACTTAAGGG
>NZ_JZFB01000001.1:1522151-1528176 GCF_001188385.1 Acinetobacter sp. V2
TTCGCTGTTTACAAGGATTTGACATGACTAAACGTATACCCATTTCTTTTGAGTTTTTCCCACCGAAAACTGATGCCGGTGCTGAAAAACTTCGTATTGTTCATCAAGAATTACAACTATTAAATCCAGATTTCTTCTCGATTACCTATGGTGCTGGTGGTTCTACTCGCGAACGTACTCTTGCTGCTATTGACGATTTCAATGGTAAAGGTACACCAGTTGCACCTCACCTTTCATGCATTGGTGATGATAAAGCGCGTATTGCTGAGTTACTAGATTTATATAAAGCTCAAGGCATTAACCGTATTGTTGCTTTACGCGGTGACTTACCTTCTGGTCAAGTCGGGCTTGGCGAACTTCCTTATGCTCAAGATTTAGTACGTTTTATTCGTGAGCACTCAGGTGATCATTTTCATATTGAAGTTGCAGCTTATCCTGAAATGCACCCTCAAGCTGAAAACCTTGATTCAGATATCCAACGTTTTATTGAAAAAGTACAAGCTGGCGCTAATGCAGGAATTACACAATTCTTCTTTAATCCAGACTCATACTTTTATTTTATTGAGCGTCTGGAAAAAGCTGGAGTTAATATTCCTGTTGCTCCTGGCATCATGCCGATTACCAATGCCAGCAATTTAATTCGCTTTGCTGATGGTACTGGCGCAGAGATTCCTCGTTGGATCCGTAAACAATTACAAGCCTATGGCGATGACAGCGAGAGTATTAAAGCTTTTGGTCATGAAGTTGTTGTGAAGCTATGTGAACGCCTAATCGCAGGTGGTGCACCAAGCTTACATTTCTATTCAATGAATCAAGTCGAACCAACTCGTCAACTCGTTGTTGATCTTGGTTTAAATTAATTTTGTAAGGCGTACCCAATGAATCGTTTTTTTATCGAAACTGAACTTACAGTTGGTTCAACTATTCAACTAACTGAATCAGTATTTCATCATTGGGTGCGTGTCTTACGTGCGCAATTACAAGAACAAGCGACTCTCTTTAATGGCCAAGGTGGCGAATATCTCGCGACATTAAGCGAAATTAATAAAAAAAATGCGTTTGTCACAATTGAGAATTTCAACCCTAATAACCGTAATGCCCCATTTAAAGCAGTTCTTGGTCAGGTTATGAGTAAAGGTGACCGAATGGATTATGCCATTCAGAAAGCCACTGAACTTGGCGTAAGTAAGATTCAGCTTTTAACCAGTGACCGCTGTGAAATGCGTTTAAAGTATGACCGAGATCAAAAAAAATTAGATCACTGGCAAGCTGTTGCAATTGCAGCATGCGAACAATGTGGTTTGAACTTAGTTCCAGAAGTATTAGCACCTATTTCTCTTAATGAATGGTTAAGTTCTTCAGAACTTCCTCAATCTAAATTCGTTTTAGCGCCAGAAAAAGAACAAAAAGATGTATTAGCAGGCATACAACCTGAACTTGCCTTATTGATTGGACCAGAAGGCGGTTTAAGCGAGAATGAAATTACTCAAGCCAATCAAGCTGGTTTTATGAACTGGTGTATTGGTGACCGTGTTTTACGTACAGAAACTGCGCCAGTCGTCGCCTTATCTATTTTAAATTATCGGTTTTTATCCACCTAAGTTCATTGAACATTGATTAAATCGCTATTTAAAGTTAATTTACTTTTATTGTATGAATAAAATTTCAAATTCTTTATCACTGATAAATCAGATTCTTTCTGTATATATGTAAAAAAATAGGATAGAAAAATCTTATGTCTGGGCTTCAGGAAGAATATTTACAGCATCAAACAAAAATTGAGCAGCTAAAACTTTCAATTCAATATATACGCTGGTATTTAGTTAGCTTAATACTGCTATGTCTCATCTCATACGCTATTTTTTCTTATTATTTTTTATCTTCAATAACAATATTTAACTGGTCTATGGGCCTCACTATTGCATCTCTTATCTGCCTATTATTTGTTCCAAATATTTTAACGCACTATCGTACTATTAATTTTATTAAAAAAGCTGATCTTATCTTACAAAGTATTTGTTTTATTTCAGGAGTTTTATTAGGGGCAACCGTTACGGTTATTCATTTTTATCTTCCTCAAGAGCTAGTTACCCTACCCGATGCTCATATTCTAATTGCTTTGTTTATCACTTCTGCCCATATCATTGGACTGACTTTTTTAACGCAACAACCTCGATACTTTTATCTCTTATTTATTCCCAGTACATTACCCCTATTAATTGCACAATTTACACATACACCAATTACTCAGTTGCCTTTTTATTTCGCCTATAACATCGCTTTCATAGCTACCATACTCTGTGCATACGCAACTCAACGTAACTATCAAAAAATTTCTCAACTATTATTTAGAAATAAACAGCTCATTCAAATTTCAGAACAACATACCCAGTGGGCTGAAGAGTTATGTGTACAACTTCAACAAGAAGTGAATAAATCGAAAGATATTGAAGCCCAACTCCAATTTAATAACCATTTACTAGAACAAAAGGTACGTGAACGCACATACGATCTCACTAAAATGAATGAGCAACTCGAAAGCCACCACTACAATTTAGCTTTTGCAAATGAAACGGCAGGCATTCGACCTTGGGACTGGGATATTGAAAATCAAAAATTAGAAATTACCTTTTTCGATCAACAAAAGCAGACACAAACGACCGTTATTCATCTCAATACTATTTTAGACCGCGTACATCCAAGTGATAAAAAACTGTTTAACGAGCGTTTAAAGCAACATCTGGAAGGAATTACAGATCATTTTAATATCAGTTTCAGGATTTTACGTCGAGATGGTTCATGGCGATGGATTCATGATGTAGGTCGTGTCATTACCAGAGATCCCAAAACACAAAAAGCGCTTCGTATGGTTGGGATGACCCGAGATATACATCAAGAGAAAAAAGACCAAGAACACTTAAGACTATCGGCAATTGTGCTTGAACAAGCAGCCGAAGGCATATTCATTTTAGATGAACACCTGAACTATATTGATATTAACCCTTACTACGAAAAATTAACTGGATTTTCTAAATCAGAACTTCTAAATAAAGAATTATTTAGCATTGCGATTAATCAGAAAGAATTACAACAACAATTTCATACCTCAATTACCCAACAGCTCCTCGAGACTGGGGAATATATGGGTCAATTCGATGAAAAGTTTAGTTCCGGCAAAAGCGTCTATTTGTGGTTACACATCAATGTGGTCAAAGATGAGTTCCATCAAATTACAAATTATATTGGATTTGCACGTGACCTCACTGAACAAAAACGTCAGGAACAACATCTATCCTATTTAAAAAATTACGATAGTCTCACCCACTTGCCTAATCGTCTTTACTATTACAATCAATTACATCAATATCTCGTAAACCCTTCATATAACATTAAAAATTTAGCACTAATACGAGTAAACATTGACCGTTTCCGCGCGTTTAATGAATTTTTAAATAATGATAGTGGTGATGAACTTCTTAAACAGTTCGCACAACGATTACGCTTAATCAATATTAATGCAATTTTGGTTGCCTATTTAAATAGCGACGATTTTGCAATTATTTATGAAATCTCTCCAATTCATCCAAATATTGAGCAATATTGCCAAAACATCCTGCAAGCCCTCAACGCACCTTTTTATATTGATAATCACGAATATTTTATTACAGCTTCTATCGGTGTGGCATGCTTTCCTGAGCATGGCCGACAAATTGACCATCTTAATAACCATGCAGAACAAGCACTTTCAGAAGCAAAGCGCTTAGGGGGCAACACCATTTCTTACTATTGCAATAAAGCAGAACATCCATATAAAACTGCTGATTTAGAACAAGAGTTACGTAAAGCCATTCAAAATGATGAATTTGTCATTTATTACCAACCCAAAATTAATCTACTAGATCAATCTATTATAGGTTTTGAAGCATTAATACGTTGGCAACATCCTGAAAAAGGATTAGTCATGCCAAATATGTTTATACCTTTTGCTGAGCGTAGTAGCCTGATTTCAGATATTGGCAAAGTCGTTTTAGATAAAGTTGGAAAACAATTACAAGAATGGAAAAACGCAGGCTACACAAACGTTCAAGTCTCTGTAAATATTGTCGCTCAGCAAATACATCGTGGCTTATTACTTAATGATCTAGATGAAGTTTTGCAAAAATATAATATACAAGGTTCGGACCTTGAACTTGAAATTACTGAGTCGGCTTTATTAGATAATACGGATAACGTCAAAACGCTATTACATGCGATAAAACAACGAGATATTTCAATTGCTTTAGATGACTTCGGTACAGGTTACTCCTCTTTAGCGTACCTAACTGAATATCCAATTGATGTACTAAAAATTGACCGTGCTTTCATTTCTAAAATTGGTGATCACAAACAAGAAGCTATAGTAAATGCCATGATTGCGATGGGTAAAAGTATGGGCCTTAAATTGGTTGCCGAAGGTGTAGAAACCGAAGAACAAGTTGCCTATCTGCAAAAACAGCAATGTGATTTTTTACAAGGCTATTTCTTTAGCCGCCCTATCCCAGCTGAGCAGATTATTCCTTATCTACAAACAGATTCGCATATTTATTAATTGTTCCAACGCTCTATTTTTACATATGCTGCTTTTTCCAAAAATGAGCGTTTTTGACTGTGAGAAATAAAGAAGTAGTGTTATATTCTTTAGCATTTAGCTCACTACAGGGCTATTGGCAATTCGTCTACTATTCTCTTAATTGGTAAAAATTAAAGCATAGTAAAAGAACTGAGTTGCCTTCTCCCTGAATGAGTGATTTGACTAGTTTGCTTTTTTGTATCAAATAGAGACTCAGATGGACGATCAATCTTTAAAACAGGCCGCTTTAAATTACCATGAATATCCAAACCCAGGGAAAATCAGCGTTACCCCAAGTAAGCAACTTGTCAACCAACGAGATTTGGCTTTAGCCTACTCACCCGGAGTTGCTGCGCCATGTTTAGAGATTGAACGTGATCCTTCAACTGCTGCTAAATATACAGCTCGCGGAAACTTGGTTGCTGTAGTAACTAACGGTACAGCTGTTCTTGGTTTAGGTAATATTGGCCCATTGGCTTCTAAACCTGTAATGGAAGGTAAAGGCGTTCTCTTCAAAAAGTTTGCTGGTGTAGATGTATTTGACATCGAAATTGCAGAAAACGATCCAGATAAAATTGTAGATATTGTTGCCTCTCTTGAGCCAACTTTCGGTGGTATCAACCTCGAAGATATTAAAGCGCCTGAATGTTTCTATATTGAAAAGAAACTTCGTGAACGCATGAAAATTCCTGTATTCCATGACGATCAACATGGTACAAGTATTATTGTAGGTTCAGCTTTGCTCAATGCATTGCAACTTGTAAATAAAAAAATTGATGAAATCAAAATCGTAGCTTCAGGTGCAGGTGCAGCAGCACTTTCATGTTTAGACTTGCTTTGTGCGCTTGGTGCTAAAAAAGAAAATATCATTGTTGCCGATTCTCGTGGTCTATTAACCACTTCACGTGAAGGCTTAGACGAATCTAAAAAACGTTATGTTCAAGATATTTCAGCATCTCAGCTTCATGAAGTAATGGCTGGCGCTGATATGTTCTTAGGTCTTTCTGCTGCTGGTATTCTCACCAAAGAAATGGTGAAACAGATGGCTGAGAACCCTATTATTTTTGCTTTGGCAAACCCAGATCCAGAAATTTTACCAGAACATGCACATGAAGTACGTTCTGACGTCATTATGGCAACTGGTCGTTCTGACTATCCAAACCAAGTAAACAACGCATTATGTTTCCCATACATTTTCCGTGGTGCACTTGACGTTGGCGCAACTACGATTAATGAAGACATGAAAATTGCATGTGTACATGCAATTGCGCGTATGGCTCATGTTGAAGCTGATGCAGCAACATATGGTGAAAAATCTGCTTCATTTGGCCGCGACTATTTAATTCCACGCCCACTTGATCAACGTTTAATTTTAGAAATTGCACCAGCAGTTGCTAAAGCAGCAATGGACTCAGG
>NZ_JZFB01000001.1:1528218-1533705 GCF_001188385.1 Acinetobacter sp. V2
CAAAAATTGTCTGAGTTTGTATATAACTCTGCATTCTTGATGAAACCAATTTTTGCTCAAGCAAAAGCTGATCCAAAGCGTATTGCATATGCGGAAGGTGAAGACGAGCGCGTATTACGTGCAGTACAAATTGCTGTTGATGAAGATTTAGCTAAACCAATTTTAGTAGGTCGTACTGCTGTAATTGAAGCAAATATCAAAAAATTAGGCCTACGTTTACAACATGGCGTAAATATTGAGATTGTTGATCAAGAACAAAACCCGATGTATGAAGAGTTTTGGAAAGATTACTATCAAACAATGCAACGCAAAGGCATTACTGTTGAATATGCTCAACGTGAAGCTCGCCGCCGTTCAACGTTAATTGCATCTCTACTGGTTAAATTCGGTAAAGCAGACGGTATGTTATGTGGTACTTACAGTAGCTATAACATTCACCTTGACTTTGTACGCAATGTTATCGGTCTTAAAGAAGGCATGAACAACTTCTTCACGTTAAATGCATTAATGCTTGAAGATCGTAACTTGTTTATTGCAGATACTTATGTAAACACTAATCCGACTGCTGAACAACTTGCTGAAATGACTATTTTGGCAGCTGAAGAAGTACGTCGCTTTGGTATTACTCCACGTGTAGCACTTCTTTCTCATTCAAGTTTTGGTAGTGACCAAACTGATTCAAGCGCTCAAAAAATGCGTGAAGTTTATCGTATTTTATCTGAGCAAGCTCCGGAGCTTGAAGTTGAAGGTGAAATGCATGGTGATGCAGCATTAGACGAAAATATTCGTCAATTTGCATTCCCTGGTTCACGTTTTAAAGGTTCTGCAAACTTGCTCATTATGCCAAACCTAGATGCAGCAAATATTTCATTTAACTTGTTGAAAGCGACTTCTGGTAACAACGTTACTATTGGTCCAATTTTGCTTGGCGCAGCAAAACCTGTTCATATTTTGACACCGACAGCAACGACTCGTCGTCTTATCAATATGACTGCTTTAACTGTTGCGGAAATCCAACAACAAGAAAAGTAATTTAGAAAGAGCTTTTTACGAAAAGCCTGTCTAATGACTTGAGAAAACCTCTATTCTGTAGCATGATTGCTTGAAGAATAGAGGTTTTTTCATGCAAGTGTATTTAGTAGGCGGTGCCGTCCGAGATTTTCTACTTGGGCATCCCTATCAAGAAAAAGACTATGTTGTGGTCGGAGCAACACCTGAACATATGCTCGCCCAAGGTTTTCAACCTGTAGGCAAAGATTTTCCTGTGTTTCTTCATCCTGAAACGAAAGAAGAATATGCACTTGCACGTACTGAGCGAAAGTCCGGTAAGGGTTATCACGGTTTTCAGTTTTTTACTGATACCACAGTAAGTTTAGAAGAAGATTTAATTCGCCGTGATTTAACCATCAATGCCATAGCAATGGATCAAGATGGCAAATTATATGACCCCTATGGCGGTCAAACTGATTTAGAAAATAAAACCTTACGACATGTTTCAGACGCTTTTGCTGAAGATCCTTTACGTGTTTTACGTGTCGCACGCTTTGCAGCTCGATATTTCCCATATGGTTTTCATATTGCAACTGAAACCTTACAACTCATGCAAACGATGGCCGAATCAGGTGAACTTGATGCATTAACGCCAGAACGTGTCTGGAAAGAAACTTCGCGTGCGCTTTTAGAAGATCATGCAGATATTTATTTTCAGACATTACGCGATTGCGGTGCGTTAAAACATCTGTTCCCTGAAATTGACGCCCTGTTTGGTGTACCACAACGCCCTGAATATCATCCTGAAGTAGACTGCGGCATACATACTCTTATGTCTTTACAACAAGCATGTAAGTCAAACTACTCACTTGATGTTCGATTTGCTGTTTTAGTACATGATTTGGGTAAAGCATTAACGCCAGTTAACGAACTTCCTCGCCATATCATGCATGAAGAGCGAGGTGTGAAACCAGTTACTGAACTATGCGAACGTTTAAAAGTTCCGACACAAACTCGACAGTTAGCATTATCGGTGTGTAAAGAGCATTTAAAATGTCATCAGATTATGTCTTTAAAACCAGGAACGGTATGGCGTTTATTACAACGTCTTGATGTATTACGCCGTCCTGAGAGAGTAGAAGCTTTTGTACAGGCATGTGAGTGCGATGCAAGAGGAAGACTAGGTTTAGAAGATCGCCCCTATCCTCAAGCCCAATATATGTTAGATGCAATGCAAGTGGTTCGCTCTATTAAGGTTCAAGATTTACCAGAAAATATTAAGGGTGCTGAAATTGGCGAAATGTTAATTCAGTACCGCATTGATGCTTTAACTGAGTTCAAACATCAACATCAGACACCAACACATTCTTAATTTAAGCCAATAAAAAAAGCCTCGTTACGAGGCTTTTTTTGTTTTACTGTTTAGGTAACGGTATATATTGAGATTGACTATTTTGGTTTTTTCTTTCGCCAACTGTTACCACAAAGTTTTCTTGCTTCCCAGCTCGCTCAACCACTACATTAATTTCGCTATTAGGCGCTTGTAATGCAACGTAATTAATCAAATGAGATGCCGAAGTGATTGGTTCATTATTTACTTGAACAATCTTATCGCCAACTTTTATACCTGCTGAAGCTGCTGGACCACTTTTTAATACATCAGCAACAACTACACCAATTTGCTGTTTTGGTGCCAAGACATCGTCTTGTGTAGGTGGTACTAAACTAATGCCTAACCATCCACGTACAACGCGGCCATCTTTCAAAATCGAGTTTAATACTTGTTGGCAAATTTTAGCTGGAATTGCGAAGCCAATACCTAAAGAACCACCTGACTGAGAGAAAATAGCTGTGTTTACCCCAATTAAATTACCAGCAACATCAATTAATGCACCACCTGAGTTACCTGGATTAATTGCGGCGTCGGTTTGAATAAAGTCTTCATAGGTATTAATGCCCAAATCAGAGCGCTCAGTGGCAGAAATAATACCTTGAGTTACCGTTTGCCCTACACCAAATGGGTTACCAATTGCCAAGACAACATCACCCACTTCGTTACCACTAAGCTTAAATGGCAACACAGGTAATTTATCTAAATCGATTTTAATGACTGCTAAATCTGTGTCAGGGTCTGTTCCAACAATCGTTGCTTCCGCACGACGCCCGTCACGTAATGCCACTACAATTTGATCAGCTTGAGCAATCACATGATTATTGGTAAGAATATAACCATCAGCACGTACAATAACCCCAGAACCTAAACTATTTTCATTTTGCTGTTGTTGTTCAGGAACCTGATTTCCAAAAAATTCGCGGAATACTGGATCGCTTAACAATGGATGATTTTGTTTAACTTTCTGGGTCGTAAAAATATTAACAACTGCCGGCGCTGCAACTTTTACCGCAGCACTATAAGACACCACCCCGCCCGTTCGTGAAGTATCAACCAATGGCTCAACTTTCTCGGCAGGCATTTGTACCCCATCAACTGCAACAGTTGGTTTCGGTTGATGGTATTTTTGCCATGCAATAAAACTGGCAATTACAATAATAAGTAACACCCAAGGTAACCATGTAAAGGTGCGGCGCACGTTTATATCCTCTACGAAAAGAAGTTTTTAATTAAATTAATATATTGAACAAAAAGAGTTTTCAGTTAAGCATTTTAAATTAAATATGTCGATATACACAAAAAACTCAAAAAAGATTTGTCTAGCTTTAGTTACACAACAAAATATGTTTCTATAGCTTTAGCAATTATTTACTACTCAATTCAGGAAATATCATGGCGAATTTGCATGAAATTATTCAGTGGTGCGACCAAACCTTAAAAGCAGCAGAATTTAAAGATTACGCACCAAATGGCCTGCAAATTGAAGGTTCAACTGAAGTAAAACGTATCGTTTGTGCGGTTACTGCTTCCGAAGATGCGATTGATGCAGCAATTGCTCAAAATGCGGATCTATTACTTGTACATCATGGTTATTTTTGGAAAGGCGAACCGTATCCAATTACAGGAATGCGTGGTAACCGCATTAAAAAACTTATTCAAAATAATATTTCATTAGTCGCTTACCATCTGCCGTTAGATGCCCACCCAACTTTGGGCAACAATGTAGCCATTGCAGAGAAATTAAATTTACAGAATTTAGAACCACTTGATTTAACCGAGAAACATCCGATTGGTAATATTGGATATTTAGAGCAAGCACTTTCTGTGGACGAATTTAAAGCAAAACTACAAAATAGTTTTGATTTTAAGGTAATTCATTTACCAGCTGGAAAACAAAGCATTCAAAAAGTAGGTTTCTGTACAGGCGGCGCTCAAGATTTTATTGCTAAAGCAGCTTTGCAAAATTGTGATGCTTATATTTCAGGCGAAGTCAGTGAACGAACTTTCTATGAAGCAAAAGAGTTAGGTGTTCACTATTTTGCTTGTGGTCATCATGCAACTGAACGTTATGGGGTTCAGCGATTGGCACAAGCAATTTCACAACAGTTCGCTATTGAAAGTGAATATTTTGAATTGAATAATCCGATTTAATTAAGTCTTTTTTTCAATCTGTGTTATGCGTATTAATTAGATCTTTATTGTGTATAGTTCTTTAAAACGATGCCCTATTGTGAACAGAATCATTTACAATAGAGCCACTTAATATTGTATAACCCAGCAAATGCAAGGAATAGGAACATGACAACCATTACTTTACCTGCACTTCCATATGGCTATGATGATTTAGCGCCACATATCAGTAAAGAAACTTTAGAATACCATCACGATAAACACCACAATACCTATGTTGTTAACTTAAACAACTTAATCAAAGGAACTGACCTTGAAGGTAAAACTTTAGAAGAAATCATCAAAGCAACTGCTGGTGATGCATCTAAAGCTGGTATTTTCAACAACGCTGCTCAAGTTTGGAACCATACTTTCTACTGGAATTCTATGAAGCCAAATGGTGGTGGTAAACCTACTGGCGCAATCGCTGCTAAAATTGAAGAAGCTTTTGGTAGCTACGAAAAATTTGCAGAAGAATTTGCTGCTGCTGCAACAACTCAATTCGGTTCAGGTTGGGCTTGGTTAGTTGCTGACGAAGTAAACGGTAAATTATCTATCACTAAAACTTCTAATGCAGACACTCCACTTGCACATGGTCAAATTGCGGTATTAACAATTGACGTATGGGAACACGCTTACTACATCGATTTCCGTAACTTACGTCCTAAATACATCACGACTTTCTTAGAAAGCCTAGTGAACTGGGACTATGCAAATGCAAAACTTGCAGGTCAACCAGCAGGCGTAGAGAAATAATTTTATTTCTTTATAAAAACCACCCTATTTTGGGTGGTTTTTTTATTTTTAATACAACAAAAGCATATTAATCAAGCAAACGATTCATTTTCTTTAATATTCTTATTGACGCTTTTAGATTTCATCCATAAAATGCGCATCAGATTCTCCAATAGCTCAGTCGGTAGAGCGACGGACTG
>NZ_JZFB01000001.1:1533816-1534030 GCF_001188385.1 Acinetobacter sp. V2
GATTCTAAAAGCCCGCATCTATTGCGGGCTTTTTCTTATCTAATCATTTAATAATTTTCTATTATTTTTAATAACATCAATGTTTCGAATATTTTTAAACCAAACGATTAGATATTCTGACTAATTCCGTCATTAAGACTTGACCCAGCCCTCTTTCCTCCCTAAAATCCTTTTCCAGATTCTCCAATAGCTCAGTCGGTAGAGCGACGGACTG
>NZ_JZFB01000001.1:1534051-1534939 GCF_001188385.1 Acinetobacter sp. V2
AGATTCTTAAAAACCCACTCATCATGAGTGGGTTTTTATTTGTATGATGCTTTCACATGTTCGAATCCAGTCACTTATTTTTTATTGTTTTAGGTTGCTTAAGCACCTGCATTTTTCTTGTTGTTTGTTTACGCCCTTATTTATTTCCAAAACAAAAATTCTTTGCTCGTCCTGTCATTACCAACTTTGAAACTCAAATGTTTATACGTTTAAAACAAAGTTTTCCAAGTCATCATGTTTTAGCACAAGTGGCTTTTAGTGCTTTGATTACCAGCAATGATTATAAAGTTCGTAGTCAGTTCAACCGTAAAGTAACCGACTTTGTTGTGCTTAACGACAAGATGGAAGTCATCGCAATTATTGAGCTAGATGACCCTACCCATCTTGAAAAAGCAGAAGAAGACCGTATTCGTGATCAAATGCTCACCGAAGCAGGTTATATAGTAAGACGTTATACAAACATCCCAAGTGTACGTCAGCTACAAAAGGATATTCATTAAAAATACTGCTGTTATTTCTTTTCAGAACTTGCTGCTTCTTTTTCAGCTATTCTTTTTTCCATCTCTAAACGTTGCTGCTCATATTGTTTTTTAGTCTTAGCATCGCTTTTTGCAGCCAAGAAAAGTATTCCAATAATTAAAAAAGGAATAAGTAAACCTAATCCCATTAATAACCAAGGAACAGATTTTTTTTCAACAGGTTGCTGGTTCATGACTACTTCAAACTCAAACGGTATCAATTTTAATATACGTAATAATATAACAAAAAGAGCCGCTATAAAGTGGCTCTTTTTTTAAAGCTAATTTTTAATTAGATAATTAAATCTTAGAATTTACCGGTACAGTGAGGACTTTGGCTAGCATCCTTCTGAGCATCTGTTAGTACAAT
>NZ_JZFB01000001.1:1534981-1536021 GCF_001188385.1 Acinetobacter sp. V2
GCATTCGCATTTTGACATATGATTGCTTGTGTATGGGTTGCATTCGGTACAATAGTTAGCTTATAGCCTTTATCATAGGCTGCTTGTGGGAAAAATTTCAAAGCATTCGCTTTCATATTCGCGAATAAGCCTTGTGTGACTACAGGCAATACAGCTTGATCTTTTTCACCTTGAATAATAAATACAGGCGTTTTAATGACTTTCTCGACTGTAGCATTCGTCGCAGGTTGAGTTGCTGTCAAAAAGTTTTGAACAACTTGATCTGTCTTGAATTTATTCAGATCAATACCGTACTGTGCAATTTGATGCGTAGGGTCTGCTAAGTAAGCTAAAATACCCGCCTTAAACTTCGCTTGTAAACCATTTGCACTATCAGGTGTAGGATAACTTAAACAAGCCCCATCATCACCTGTACGTCCATAAGCCAATTCTGCAATGTCAGCCGCTCCTGATGTAAAAATTGTCTTAAAGTCATAGTTTGGTTGCTGTGCTTTAATCCCTGCACTTGCAAATGCTGCATATGCTAATAATTCAGCATAACCATCAGCAATTTGGTCAATCATCGCCTGACCTTCAGCTTCTGTAATCAATTTATTAGCCACTGCATAACGAACTTGCAGCAAGTTTTCATCCAATTTATTTACTGCTTTAGGTTTTCCATTTGCGTCAAGATTAAATTGTGGGTCAATATAAATTTGAATAATTGTTCCCAAGCTTGAAGCAGGTGCTCCTGCTACAGCCCCCTTATAACTTGTATCCGCATTGGCAAATTCGGCAGTACCTAAAGATGCATGTCCACCTTGTGACTGACCAATTGACATCCAGTCACCCTTTAACTGGGTACCATAATGCTCTTTTACTGCTTTTACTGCAGCAAGCGCTGATTTTGCTTCGCTAGATAAGTTTAAGTACGGATGCACTCCTGGTGTACCTAAACCCTCATAATCTGGCGCCACAATCACATAACCAGCCGCCAATAAAGTCTCAGCTAGGATTTTAAATCGTGGATTAATTGTATTCTTACTTGGCGCACAACCATC
>NZ_JZFB01000001.1:1536063-1541507 GCF_001188385.1 Acinetobacter sp. V2
TAACCATCTTTAGGCTGAGTCGCTTTGGGGAACAATACCAGTGCTGAGGCAGTTGCTGTTTTTCCTTGAACATTTGCCATGTTATAAGTCATTACTTTAATCGTTGAAGCATTATCAACTTGATCTATAGCGTAATTACTTTCAGACAGATAGGTTTTATCAGGGTTTACGCCAACATAGTCATCATCATTGTCATTACATGCTGCAAGAAATAATGTTGAAACCGATAATGTTATAGCTAAAGCAATTTTTGACCGTTTCATAGAATATCCTTTTTTATGTATTATTTATTCCGCATATTTTTTTATGCACGAATATTAAGACATAAAAAAAGTGCTCTGCATAGAACACTTTTCAACCTTGCGGTCATTTTTACTATATGAAATTTAAAAATATTCCTAGAAAAATGATTAATCCGACCCAGCGATTGTGACGGAATGCCCAAAAACATACTTGAGGGTTGCGGTCTTTGGTTTTAATTGTTTGATATATAAAATCGAATGCAACAACAATTAAAGCAATGATCGCCCATGGAAATAAGATATTTTCTAAATACAGTGCAGCCCCAATCAAAACAAGGCTGGTTGCCTGTAAGAGTGCAATAATCTGGATGTCATATCGACCAAAAAGAATAGCAGTAGATTTGACGCCAATCTTTAAATCATATTCACGGTCTGTAATTGCATATTGAGTGTCATAAGCCACTGTCCAAGCCAGATTACCAAAATAAAGTAGCCAGCAAGTCAAATCTGGAGTTTTACCTACCGCAGTAAAAGCCATTGGAATTGACCATGAAAATGCCGCACCCAAAAAGACCTGTGGTAAGTTGGTATAGCGCTTCATAAAGGGATAAATGAACGCTAAGAATAATGCCCCAAATGACCAGTAAAAGGTTTCAATGGGTAAAAAGAACAATAAACATGCGCTTGCTAAAACGAGTACTAAGAACACATATACTGCTTCTCTTGCACGAATCACTCCAGTTGCAAGCGGACGCGTTTTAGTACGCTCAACATGAGCATCTACTTTACGGTCTGCAAAATCATTAATAGCGCATCCAGCGGCACGCATAAAAATGACACCTAGAATCATGACAAATAAAATACCTAAATCAGGTATTCCTTTTGATGCAACCCAAAGCGCCCACATGGTTGGCCAGAAAACCAGTTCAGTACCAATTGGCTTATCAAATCGACATAGATAATAATAAGCTTCTAATCGCTGACGCCATGTTGTGCTTGTTGCAGTCGTCATAGTAATTCCTTGTCGTGCTGCTGATTTAAAAAAGCTTCAAAAGCCGGTAAGAATGTTTCTTGAACAATAAATTTACACCCATGCCAAGTATAGCAACTTTGTCTTGTCCAACCTTCTGGCAAACGAATGACACGGCGGTCACAAAGTGGTGTTGTTCTTTGAAATAGAAAAAAGCCAATTGGTTTAGAACCAATGTGCTGAAATATACGCGCTTTTTTTTGTAAACTTTGAATTGGAAAAATACTTTTTGCTTTCACCCATGGATCTTCTTCACAGCCATATAAATAGGTTTCCCTTACCCACGAAGTGTGAGCATGAGACATCTTCATCCACTGACTATCTGCAAAAGTTAAACGCTGAAAATGTTCTTGAAAAGGCTTTACACTGAATTGGCCACCGCCAAGTTCAGTCAATTGTTGGGTCAATGAACCAGACGCATACAACCATGTTTTCAATTCAGGATTTAAAGTCTTTTCCTGTTTAAGTACTGGTTGTCGTTTACGCATAATCTGCTCACATGAAAACTCGCACCTAGTTTACCCCAATTTTTTGATAAAAAACGTAGAGAATTCAATCAACATTCCAAGCAATAAAAAAGCCTGCATAAGCAGGCTTTTTTATGAAAATATGTATTACAAGCTGTAGTACATATCGAATTCAACTGGGTGAGTAGTCGTGTTAAGACGACGTACATCTTCAGTTTTAAGTTCGATGTATGCATCAAGCATTTCTTTAGTGAACACGCCGCCTTTTAACAAGAATTCGTGATCTGCTTGAAGTGCTTCAAGAGCCATATCTAAGCTATGAGCAACTGTTGGGATTTTTGCTTCTTCTTCTGGAGGAAGATCGTACAAGTTCTTATCAGCAGCTTCGCCCGGATGGATCTTGTTTTGGATACCGTCGATACCAGCCATTAACAATGCAGCGAAACCTAAGTACGGGTTCATCATTGGGTCTGGGAAACGAGCTTCGATACGCTTACCTTTAGGGCTAGAAACGTATGGAATACGGATAGACGCAGAACGGTTACGTGCTGAGTAAGCAAGCATGATTGGCGCTTCGAAGTGAGGAACCAAACGCTTGTATGAGTTTGTAGATGGGTTTGTGATTGCGTTCAATGCACGAGCGTGCTTGATAACACCACCGATGAAGTACAATGCCATTTCTGAAAGGCCTGCATATTCATCACCAGCAAACAAGTTCTTGCCATCTTTAGAGATAGACATGTGAACGTGCATACCAGAACCGTTATCACCTACCATTGGTTTAGGCATAAAGGTTGCAGTTTTTGCATATTGGTGAGCAACGTTCCAAACAGCATATTTGAACTGTTGAACTTCGTCAGCTTTACGTACAAGTGTATTGAAGCTCACACCAATTTCTAACTGGCAAGAAGCAACTTCGTGGTGATGTACTTCTACACGGCCTGGGCCCATGATGTCTTCGATTTTTGCACACATTTCTGCACGCATATCTTGTGAAGAATCAACCGGAGGAACTGGGAAGTAACCGCCTTTAACACGTGGACGGTGACCAGAGTTACCAGACTCGTAATCTTTACCAGTAGACCAAGCAGCTTCTTCAGCGATTAATGTATGACGAGCGCCAGACATATCGATGTCCCACTTCACTTCGTCAAATACAAAGAATTCTGGTTCTGGACCAAAGAATGCAGTATCACCGATACCTGTAGATTTTAAGTATTCTTCTGCACGGCGAGCAATCGAACGTGGGTCACGCTCATAACCTTGACCAGTTGAAGGTTCAATAACGTCACAAGTCACAACTACAGTTGGTTCAGCAAAGAACGGGTCGATGAAACCAGTTTCTGCATCTGGACGTAAAATCATGTCAGATGCTTCAATGCCTTTCCAACCAGCGATTGAAGAACCATCAAACATTTTACCGTCTTCAAAAGTATCTTCATCAATAGAATCAGCTGGGTAAGTTACGTGCTGTTCTTTACCCTTAGTATCAGTAAAGCGAAAATCGACCCATTTTGCGCCACTTTCTTGTATGAGTTGAAGGACCTTGTTCGCCATGCTCATTTTGCTCCAATGAAATTTTGTTGCACTTGTTAAGTGCGTGTTAATTGCTGGTATTTATATAGCAATTCTCATACCAACTTTATAAGACTTACCTAAAACATTGAATTGCTTATAACTATCTATGATTTAGGTCCCTTGTCTTGAACCCATTATACTGTTTGCATAGTTAAATGCACCATATTCAGACATTTTCAAATTATTGCATACAAGAATAGCTCGCAATCGCCCTAATTTAGTGCAAAATTGTTGCGCCAATATGAATCATCGCATCAATATCTAACAGTCCTTCATGATCATAATACTTTCTCATATAGAAAGCTGACTTTCTTATTACAATGAATGAAAATAATAAAAGATGACTTATAAAATTTTAACCTTTAGCTGCCTCTTCTATATCTATCCATGCCTTTGCCAAAAGCTCTAACGCAAATATCACTTCAAAGAACAGTTCTCAAAAATTTAAAAAAGTCAGCGATCGAATCATCCCCTTACCTCAATAAATACTAAAGTTTTATAAAATTAGTTTTCTTTCGCTTATCAAGTTATCTGCCATGAAACAAGTTTTGATCAGCTTTGGTGCAGTAAGAAATTAAAGGGATTTTTTACCATTTGTTATATACCTTTTTTATACATGACCAACTTGCTTTTCAATTTAAAAAAATCTAAAAAATAAAACATAACTTTTTTTTATAACTAAACAAACTAAAAGTTTGGCTTATTAAACTACAAATATGTTCAAAGGATTTGAAATGAAGCATGAACTCGAACAATCTGACACAGCTTTTTTCGGCCATCCAAAACCCTTAAAAACTTTATTTTTTACAGAACTGTGGGAAAGATTTTCTTATTACGGAATTCGGCCCTTACTCGTTCTTTATATGGTTGCGATGGTCAATGATGGTGGTTTAGGTCTTGACCGTCCTACTGCCGCCGCAATTGTTGGGTTATTTGCAGGCTCTATGTATTTAATGACCGTTTTAGGTGGTTGGATTGCCGATAACTGGTTAGGTCAAGCACGATCCGTCTGGTATGGCTCCCTCATTATTGCATTAGGTCATTTATCAATTGCGCTTACCCCCATCTTTGATCAATTCTTTTTTTATTTCGGCTTAGTCCTTATTGTTCTTGGATCAGGTTTATTTAAAACCTGTATTTCAGTGATTGTCGGAACATTATATAAAGCTCAGGATAGTAGACGAGATGCCGGCTTTTCCATTTTTTATATGGGGATTAATATGGGGTCGTTTATTGCCCCGCTTATTACAGGTATATTGGCTCGTGATCATAGCTGGCATCTAGGTTTTGGGATCGGCGGCCTTGGGATGTTAGTTGCATTACTTATTTTTCGTGTACTCGCTATTCCACAGCTACAAGCTTTTAATCAATTGCGTCAGCAAACTGACAATTGGAATAAACCTGTCGTAGAAAATAGAAATGCGCCAAAAATTGCTTTCTCATTTTTACTATCGGTTGCAGTCGTTATTGCTCTTTCTTTCTTTGGCGTTATTCATATCAATCCAGTCGTGGTAGCAACTTATTTAACAGTTGGAATCGGCGTTGGAATTATCGCTTATTTTATCTATTTATTATTTTTCCTTGGTTTAGAAAAACATGAAAAATTTAAAATTATTATCTGCTTTGTCTTATTAGCAACATCAGCTCTTTTTTGGTCTGCCTTTGAGCAAAAACCAACATCTTTTAACCTATTTGCACAAGATTACACAGACCGTATTGTTTTCGGATTTGAGATTCCAGCAGTATGGTTTCAATCAATTAATGCGCTCTTTATTATTATTTTTGCCCCAATTGCAGCATGGCTTTGGGCTAAACTTGGTAAGTCAAATAAAGACCCAAGTTATATCAGTAAATTTATTATTGCACTTTTACTAGCAGCAGGCGGTTTCTTGTTGATGTCATTTGCAAGCCGTTTTGCTATTGCTGGTGGATTAGTTTCACCATTTTGGTTAGTAGGTACTTTATTTCTACTTACTATCGGAGAATTGTGTTTAAGCCCGATTGGCCTATCTACCATGACTAAACTTGCACCTGATGTCATACGTGGTCAAATTATGGGTCTATGGTTCACAGGTTCAGCTTTAGGTAATCTTATCGCTGGTTTAATTGGCGGGCACGTATCGGCGG
>NZ_JZFB01000001.1:1541545-1553291 GCF_001188385.1 Acinetobacter sp. V2
TTTAGCGTTAGTGATTGGCGCAATCGTGTTATTTTTATTAAAGAAACCTATCAATAGATTAATGAACAAAAGTACCAGTAAAGTTCAACCTGAGTTGGAAACTATATGAGCGTTTTAACTGTTCCAGAAAAACTTGAGAAACTTCGTGAACTCATGCGCAATCAGCATGTTGATGCTTTGATTGTGATGAGTGCCGATCCGCATATGTCAGAATATTTACCAGACTACTGGAAAGCAAGGCAGTGGTTAAGCGGTTTTAGTGGTTCGGTTGGTACACTCGTCGTGACTCAAAACTTTGCTGGCCTCTGGGCAGATGGTCGCTATTGGGTACAAGCTGAGCAACAACTTGTTGGAACTGGCTTTGAACTTCAAAAATTAACAAGTGATGAATCTTCAACACATCTCGCTTGGATTGAAAAGAATCTACAACCAGAATCAGTCATTGTGGTAAATGGGCATACTTTATCAATTCAGCAATTTAAAGCACTCGAACATACTGCACGAGTTAATAATTATAAACTCGAAACCCAGCAAGATTTAGTCGGAGAAATTTGGTTAAACCGCCCAGAACTTCCATCAAAGAAAATTCATCTCATGCCTGAAGGGTTAAATGCCCTATCTCGTAAAGAAAAAATCCAGGCTATTCGTGAGACATTAGTTAGCAAGAATATTGCGGGTCATTTCATTTCATCTTTAGACGATATTGCCTGGGTCTTAAATGCACGTGGGCAAGATGTAGAATATAACCCTGTGTTTCTTTCACATTTATATGTCAGTGCAAAACAAACTGTTCTTTTTATTAATGCTGAAAAAGTTGATGTAAGCATTCAGCAAGCTTTGGCAGCCGACGGTATTGAAATTCGTAACTACGAAGATACAGCTAAGTTTTTAGCGAATATTTCTGATGCCTCTGTACTTTTAGATCCAGCGAAAGTGTCGATTTTTCATGAACAAGTCATCGCAAAAGATATTCGGGTTGTATATGACATCAACCCGAGTACACTTTTTAAATCGCGTAAACATGAAAGCGAAATTGCTCATATCCGTCATGCAATGGTTAAAGATGGAGTCGCGCTTTGCCACTTTTTTCACTGGTTAGAAGAAACACTTCATCATGGTGAAAGTATTTCAGAATTGACTATTGATGAGAAAATTACAGCCTTCCGTGCTGAGCAAGAGGGTTTTATAGGCCCAAGTTTTTCAACGATTGCTGGCTTTAATGCCAATGGTGCTCTACCCCACTACCGTGCAACTGAAGAGCACTATTCATTTATCGAAGGCGATGGTCTATTGCTGATTGACTCAGGTGGGCAATATGTAGATGGAACAACCGATATTACTCGTGTTGTTCCTGTAGGCACGCCAACAGGGCAACAAAAACATGACTATACTCTGGTTTTAAAATGTCATATTGCTTTGGCAAAAACGATTTATCCAGAAGGTTTAGCTGCTCCTCTACTCGATTCAATTTGTCGTAATACTTTATGGCAACATGGTTTAGATTATCGACATGGAACAGGCCACGGCGTAGGCTTTGCGCTTAACGTTCACGAAGGTCCACAAGTACTTTCTTATTACGCACCTATACATGCTTATAGTAAGTTGCGTGAAGGAATGATTATTTCTAACGAGCCGGGCTTATACCATGAGGGACAATATGGAATTCGCATTGAAAATCTGGTTGCAAACAAACTTCACTCTGGATTTGAAAAAACTTACGGTGAATTTTTGGAGTTTGAAACACTGACTCTTTGCCCGATTCATTTAGATTGTATCGTTGTTGATATGCTAACTCATGAAGAGAAAGACTGGTTAAATCATTACCATCAAACTGTTCAGGAAAGACTCGCTGAACACTTGTCTGGAGAAGTTTTAGACTGGCTGATTTATAACACTAGAGCGATTTAATCTTCTTTTTTAACTCAGGCAGAATAATTTTCTATTTTGTAATAAAAGCTATTTTGCCTGAGTTATCGTTATCTCTATTTTCCAACAAATTAAGATGTATCAAAGCTGGTTGAGTTAAATAAAGTTCTAATAAGAAAGTGCTATTTTTTTCTAAAAAATAAAGTGAAGTGAAATTTTTCATCAAAAATCCTTCAACTATTAGCCATCAAGCAATTTTTAATTTTTATTAGTGATTACGAAACATAATAGTAACTATAAAGAGGTAGTTTGAAGAAAACTTTGTAAGCACTATGCTATTTTTAACCGTATTCAATGTTTCTTTGAATTAAAGGGTTTCCCTATGCAAGTATCCAATTTCGCAGTCACACGTGATGATTATTATACTGTTTCTACAGATCCCTCTAAACTCGACATAGAAGTGATTCATTCTTTTTTATACCATTCAAAATGGGCAAAAGGGATTGATTTAGAAATAATGCAAATCGCCATACAAAACAGCTTATGCTTTGGGTTATATGATCCGAACAACCAACAAATTGGTCTTGCTCGAATCATTACAGATTATGCAACCTTTGCTTATGTAAAAGATGTTTTTATTATCGATGAGTTTCAAAAATTAGGTCTAGGGCGATGGCTGATGGAATGTTGCTTAGAACACTTGCAAACACTTAAACTTCGCAGAATTATGTTACTTACCAGTACAGCTTCATGGCTCTATCAAAAAATAGGGTTTACTCCACTGAATCAAGAAAATTTTGTGTGGCAACTTTTACCTACTAATACAGAGGCAATTTCAAATTAAATTATCGATTTTCCCTACTCTTTTTTAGTTTAATAAATACATCAACTTATAATTATTAATATGCTTTTGCTAGCAATAAAGCATGAAGTTATTACAAGCCAAGCAAATTCTGGTACATTAGCCGCTTAGATAGCGGCTTTATTTTTGCCCAAAATTTTAGTGAGATACTAAAAGCGGGTAATTAAACGGGTAAAAATTTAAACTGCTATTTAAATAAACACTATATATCAAGAGGTTAGACTAAAAATGCTTCTAATGATCGACAATTACGACTCTTTTACCTACAACATCGTCCAATATTTTGGCGAGTTGGATCAGGAAGTAAAAGTTGTTCGCAATGATCAAGTCACATTAGAGAATATTGAACGATGGCAACCTAAATACCTTGTAATTGGTCCTGGCCCTTGCTCTCCAAGCGAAGCAGGCATTTCAATTCCAGCAATCAATCACTTTGCTGGGAAAATTCCTTTGCTTGGCGTATGTTTAGGGCATCAAAGTATTGGGCAAGCTTTTGGCGGAAAAATTGTAAGAGCCAAAACGGTTATGCACGGACGTTTATCTGATATGTACCACAGCAATAAAGGTATTTTCAGTAATCTTCCTAGCCCATTCTCGGCAACTCGTTATCATTCTTTGGTGATCGATCAGCAAACACTGCCTGATTGCCTTGAAGTAACGTGCTGGACCAATGAAGCAGATGGCTCAATGGAAGAAATCATGGGTGTTAAACATAAAACACTACCTGTTGAAGGTGTGCAGTTCCATCCCGAGTCGATCTTGAGTCAGCATGGCCATCAAATCTTTAAAAACTTTCTAGATATCTACGCATAAGGCAGCCGTAAATAGATTATTTTAAAAGTAATTTGATAAGAACCTGAATAAAAAAGCCAACTACGATCAGTTGGCTTTTTTCATGCTTGAATCAATTACAACTTTAACTGCTGCACAATTGATCCATCTTGTTTTGCCACCAAAGATTCGCAGAGTTGAATACGTTCTTTGGTCTGTTTCAATCCTCTTTCCACTCCGACCAATTCTTTAGTTCGTGGTGCAAAAAAGTCATTTAACTGGACTGCTTGTTGTTGGGTACATGCTGCCCCACTAAACATTGCAGGAAAACGCCCAGCCGAAGATTTACCTAAACGATCAAACACGGCGTCATGATTTACTTTAAACCAAGACCATAAGCCACCTTGTTCATCTCCATAATTATTGATGGAGTTAACCACAGTACGAACCTCACCGACTTTAACACGCGGGTTTAAAATCAACTGTCGTGCTTGTTGGCGTGTTGCTTCTTGATTTGCTGAACCTAGAGCCGTAAGAATTGCAAGACGTTGTGTCGGCTGAGTCACGCGTTGTAGCTCTCCAGATAAACGATCAAAAGCAGGTTGGCCTTTTTCTTGTACACGTATAGCTAAAATGGTTGGTAATAATTCAGGAGTTACTTGCGCAAAGTTAAGCTGTTTTTGAGCAAAGAGAGCATCTGACTGTTTTAACAGTTGTGTACGGACTTCGGGCACTTGAATATCTAAAGCAAGAAACTTAACTAACTCACTACGCCACAAACTGTCTTCAGCTGATTCACCTGTTTTGCTGACATAACCCAACTGATTTAATTTAGGTAAATATAAATTGGCCAAGACTTTTCTAAAATGTTCACGTTCAGCTTCTGTTTTCAACACATGACGATGAATCGTACTTAACTGGGAAAACAGCGCTGTACTAATTTGTCGGCTATTCGAATTGGCGAATTTCTTCGCAGCATCTACGACAGCCAATAAATTAATATCCCCATGGTTAAATGCCGCTGAAATCGCGTAGGCGTAGGCCAACTGTTCACTGTTAGAAAGCTTCTCTGTAGCGGCAGTTAGACGAGTAAACTCTTTTTGAGGCAAACTAAATTGGTAATACCCTGCCGCATCTGCATTTGGAATATACCAACTGCCAAGGTTAGCACCCTTGAGTTCAATCTTAGCTTCTGCTTGGTCTACCAGCTCACACCGGACCTTACTGGCTGCATTTGGAACTTCATAACGTACACATAACGGTACGCCCCAGAGGCTTCTTGCATCACCTTTTGAGCCCACAGGTAAATAACGAGTTTGCTTCACATTTAAAAAGACTTTATTGCCTTCTTGCTGTAGTGAAGTATTGATTAAAGGTACACCCGGTTGATCAAGGAAACTTTTCATCGCTTTGGCAAAGCGCTCACTTTGTCCAGACTGCTCTGCTAAAGCGCTAATTAAATCATTGGCTGTCGCATTACCATATTGGTGCTTATTAATATAATTGCGTACGCCTTGTTTGAATTTTTCTTCGCCTAAGTAGCTTTCAAACATATTTAAAACAGCCGCACCTTTTTGGTAAGTAATACCATCAAAAGCCGTTTGAATATCAGCATTGCTTAAAATAGGCTGACGTATACGACGTACACTCACCAAACTATCACTTTTCATCGCATCAGCAGTATCTGCAATACGTTCTAGGTCAGCATTAAATTCAGGATGTATTTTTTGAGTGATTTTACTTTGCATCCATGTGGCAAAAGATTCATTAAGCCACAGATCATCCCACCATGGCATCGTGACAACATCACCGAACCATTGATGCGCCAGCTCATGTGCATTGACATTAAATGAATTCTGTACAAATGAAACTGGTGAGTCCTTATCTAGCAACATTAGATAGTCTCTGAAAGTAATCAACCCAGGGTTTTCCATTGCACCAGCGGCGAAGTCTGGCGCTGCCAGTAAATCGAGCTTGTCAAATGGATAACCAAAGGCAAAATAGTCTTCTAAAGTTTTTAAAATGGCTGGCGTTTCAGATAAAGCATGCTGCATTTTTTCAGCTTTAGCATCAGGCGCAATACCACGTAACTGGATAGGTTGCTTACGCCATGAAGTTGCTCCAATATCTGGCCCTTTTTGTAATTGCCACGGTCCAACAGCCAACGCAAGTAAATACGTTGGTAGTGGTTTGGTTTGTGCAAAACTTAGTGTTTTCCAACCCGACTTCTCTACTTGCTCAGATGTTTGTTGGGTATTGGCAAACCCTGAATATTTGCTTGGAATCGTCAAACGAATATTAAACGGCGTTTTAAAACGTGGCTCATCAAATGACGGAAATGACTGGCGTGCACTAATTGCTTCCATTTGAGTCATGACATAAGGTTTACCCTCAAACTCGATTTTATAAATACCGTCGAGCTGTTGGTCGTACGCCGCATTAAAATCTAGAACGAGTTGATACTGGCCTGCGGGCAAAGTCTTGGCAAATTTAATTTTACTTACCCCATCAACCTCGGAGGCTTGCTCATATTTTGCTTTGGTTTTAACGCCCTCTGCCGATGTGATATTCACATCTTTCACCGTCAAAGATTTACCATGAATCCAGATGTGATCTGTGGCTTGAGCCAGCTTTAAATGAATCGTAGTTTTACCGGTATAGCCTTTTTGTGCGGGATCAATCTTAAAATCTAAATCATAAGATTCGGGTATGACCCACTCGGGTAATTTACCAATCGGGATTTGTTCACTGTTATTCGATGCAAAAATCTGTGTTGCCGATAAAGATAATAATGTTGTAAGTAGTAATCTTTTTTTAAATGAAGGCTTGACCGACATAAGGGATCTATCCTCTGTAGTTTTAAATAAAAAGATGCAGCCATTGCTGTACCACTTCGCTGCATCCATACATCATTCTTAGAATTTATAGTTAAACTCCAACCAACCTTGACGGCCGAATGGCGAATATAATCCTACCGGATAATACGGCCAACCGCCTGTGTCATCTCGTTTCACTTTGTCAAACAAGTTATTAATAATGATTGAAGCAGAAGCTTTTGGAGAGATTTGATAAGTAGCACTCCAGTTCACTAAATACGTTGGGCTTAAATAGGCAGTCTGGTCGCCGTTTGGAATTTTGCCATAACGATTAACTAATACTGTTGATGCCCAATCACCAAAGCTCCAGCTGAGACTGGTATTAAAACGGTCACGCCAATCCTGAATATTTAAATCTTTTAAATAGTCATCTTTCTCGTGATCTTTTGATTGTTGATATTCATGTTCTAGTACACGACTATAATTTACCGTCCAGAGAAAGTTACCAAAACTGTCTGTTTTCCAACGCCATCTGCTAGTGAAATCAATCCCACGGGTATGGTCTGATGCAGCGTTAATCGGAACGATATTTATATTCTTAATCACATTTGGGTCGACAACTGCATTTGCAGGGTTACGCTCCACACGTGCTAATGCATCAATACAGGCTGCAGAGTTAATATCTTGGTTGCCTAAACGACAATCTGCTTCTAAACGTAGAATTTTGTCATCACTCAAATTTCTCACAAGATTATCAATTTTGATATCCCAGTAATCGATGCTAATGTCAAACTTATTAGTTGGCGACCAAACAAAACCTGCACCATAAGATTTACCCTCTTCAGGTTTTAGCTCTTTGTTTCCGGTTAAAGTGTAGTTCGCCCCAGGTGCGTAATCTTTAAAGCTACATTTATCTAAAGGTTGTCCCGTCTGGCTACAACGTAAATAATCGGTGGTCTTTTCGAAATAACCTTTTTGTTTATTTAAAAACAGATAGTTCATATCTGGTGCGCGAAAGCTGGTCGCGTAGTTACCACGCACCAATAAAGTCGGATGTGGTCTAAATTCTAAACCCGAACCGAAAGTTAGCTTATCAATGCTGTTATCTGACAAAGCATAACGATCATAACGTCCAGACAGGGTTAAATTTAACGGTTTTGCTAAAGGTAAGAATAATTCTGCTCCAAGTGCTTGGCGGGTACGTGTACCGCCATATTCGCCACTAGAGCTTAAATTATAATATTCACCATTTTCGATCGCCTCATCTGGCTTAATCGAGAAGCCTTGACGCCCAATTTCAGCCACAGCCGCAAGTTTGGCCATTCCTGCAGGTAACTTAAATATGTCACCATTCGCGCTTAAGGTTAAACTTTGCGCCCACGACTTATCTTTTTCTTTTGTTGTGCCCGAAATACTTTCAAATTCACTTGCTGTGAGTGGTCGACTTAAACGATCTAAGCGAGGTGAATAAATAGGAATACCATCTGCATCTGTACCAAGTTGCTGACCTAAGAAATATTCATCAACATTCGAGCGTAATAAGCCTTGGCGGCGTAGCTGACTAGTATAAATAGAACCATTATAGGCTGCTTCATAACTCCAGCTCGTTTCTCCAATATCCCCTCGAATTCCGAAGTTTAAGTTCGAAGAAAGTTCTTTCCATTTTTTATTTATTCGTTCTACCCCGCCTAATTCTTCAGGCGCAAAACGACGATTCCAAATTTCATAATTTCCCGAATCTTGATTTAGGAAATAACCACTCGACGCACCTAAAGAGGTCCATATCGGACTACGGGTATTATTTTCAATTTGATTTGCCCCAATTAAAAAATCGGCAAATAGTTGGGTTTTATCATTTAACTCATAATCTAAACCGAGATAACCATTTTGACTGCGATTTTGAGTTTGAACAGTCCAATAAGTCGGTCGTGCCAAACCACTGGCACAATTGTCCGCCCCTGCTTGTCCAATATTATTAACTGATCCGTTAAATAAACCATTAAAGGCCTGACACCCACCAATTGAAAGATATTTTCCAGTATCAGCATTTTTACGACCCACAATCGTGTCAGGTCTCTCTCCCAACCGCGTTCGGCTCTTCATAAAATCTCGATCGGCTGCCCATATCGGCTCACGACCACTAAGCTCAACCCCATAAACAAGGCTGAGCTTGTCTAAAGTCTTACTGCCACTTAGTTGTAAACGTAAGTTTTCACCACCTTCTTTTGTTCCACCTGCCTTAATATTAAATTGAGTACCGTCTGTTTTCTTTTTCAGAATGATATTCACCACGCCTGCAATTGCATCTGAACCATAAATTGCAGAGGCACCACCGTTTAATATTTCAATACGATCAATAATGGCAGTTGGAATATTGGCTAAATTTACGAAATTGACAGAGCCATCATAAGGTACAGGATAGTCTGCAACCCGATGTCCATTAATCAAAGTTAAAGTATGATTAGGCCCTAAGCCTCGTAAACTAATGGCATTAGCCGCAGGTGTAAAAGTATTTCCATAATCGGCACCTTGTACAAAACCCGTGTTCTGCGTCAGGTTATTGAGTGCATCAAATGCATTACTAAAACCTTGTTTTTCAATATCGGCTGCGGTAATTACCGTCACACTGGTTGGGCCATCTTTTTGTGCTTTTGAAATACGAGATCCTGTCACAGCAACACGGACTACTTTATCTGGTTTAGTTTGGTTTTGTGGTTGCTCTACAGTTTCTTGTGCATAGCTTTCTAATGGATGAAACAGTGCAACAAATACAAAAATAAATGAGCGCTTATTTTTTAACGTCCCTAGATATTTCAAGTTATTTAAATACATATTTATTAGTAGACAAAATAAAGATTGCCCTAATATATCCACTTTAATTTGATTGATTTATACACATTTTTCCTAGGTATATTTGTGTTTAAGATATACCAAATGGTTAATTATTTATCATAAAAACTCACAATAAACTAAAACCTTTTTCCATAAATAAATTCTGTTTATTAATCAAACTAAAGTAAGAAACGAGCAAAATTTTTAAAACTATGATCGAACAACAAAAATCTTTGATTATTTTCTGCTAACATAGCTCCCCGTAGCTAGTGAATCATGGAACGCAACAAGCCGAACCTTCCACTCTTGATCAACTTCACCTAAAAATTTTAATCATTAATGCTGTAAATCATGACTATGAATATCCAACAGGCGCTCAACCACATTACCAAAAACATTCATTTGACTCAGCCTCAAATGGAAGACATCATGCGCAGCATCATGCAAGGTGAGGCAACTGAAGCACAAATTGGTGCTTTAATGATGGGCTTACGCATGAAGGGTGAAAGTATTGATGAAATGACTGCAGCTGCACGTGTCATGCGTGAATTTGCGATTAAAATTGATGTCAGTGATATCAAACATTTAGTTGATATTGTGGGGACTGGCGGCGATGGACAAAACTTATTTAATGTCTCTACTGCTTCAAGCTTTGTGATTGCGGCGGCAGGTGCAACCATTGCAAAACATGGTAACCGTGGTGTTTCAAGTAAATCAGGCTCATCAGACCTACTTGAACAAGCAGGTATTCATCTTGATTTAGATATGCAACAAACCGAACGCTGTATCCGTGAAATGGGTATAGGTTTCTTGTTTGCACCAAACCATCATAAAGCAATGAAATACGCTGCTGGGCCACGTCGTGAGCTTGGTGTCCGCAGTATTTTCAATTTACTGGGGCCGCTTACGAATCCAGCGGGCGTGAAACGCTTTGTGATTGGTGTATTTTCAGATGAACTTTGTCGCCCAATTGCTGAAGTTATGAAGCAACTCGGTGCTGAACACGTGATGGTTGTTCACTCAAAAGATGGTCTTGATGAAATCAGTCTTGCTGCTCCTACTGCTGTTGCCGAACTGAAAGACGGCGAAATTACTGAATGGACACTTAATCCTGAAGATGTCGGAATTGAGTCACAAACCTTAAGTGGTTTGGTGGTTGCTGATGCAACGGCAAGTCTAAAATTGATTAAAGACGCTTTAAGTAAAAATAAATCCGATATTGGTGAAAAAGCAGCAAATATGATTGCGCTTAATGCAGGCGCAGGTATTTATGTAGCTGGCATTACCAAGACTTATGCTCAGGCTGTTACCTTCGCGCAAGATATTATTTATGGCGGACAAGCTTTAGAAAAAATGAGTGTTTTGGCTGAATTTACTAAAACATTAAAACAATGTCAGGCAGATTAAGGACTTCTCATGATTAATATTCAAAATACCATTTTAGGTAAAATTGTTGACCGTAAACATGAGGAACTTGCTGCACGTTTAAAACAACGTAATTTGCAAGATGTTGAAGAACTCGCAAAAGCTGCGACTCCAGTGCGTGGCTTTGCAAATGCTTTGCAACATAAACGTCCAGGTGTAATTGCTGAAATTAAAAAAGCGTCTCCATCAAAAGGGATTATTCGCGCAGATTTTAATCCTGCTGAAATTGCAGAGCAGTATGAACAAGCAGGTGCGGCATGTTTATCGGTACTGACCGATGTTGATTTCTTTCAGGGTGCAGATGAAAATATTGCGATTGCCCGTAATCATTGTGCCCTGCCTGCTTTACGTAAAGACTTTTTGATCGATCCATATAATGTAGTTGAAGCACGTGCTTTGCATGCTGACTGTATTTTATTAATTGTTGCTTGCTTGTCTGACCAGCAACTCGAAGAAATGTCTAAAACTGCGTTTGAACATCAACTCGATGTATTAGTTGAAGTTCATGACGAAGAAGAAATGGAACGCGCTTTAAAGCTTTCTGAGCAATGTTTATTAGGTGTGAATAACCGTAATTTAAAAACGTTTGATGTGAATTTAAATACATCCATTCGATTGAAAAAATTACTTCCGGCCTCACGTTTATTAATTACTGAAAGCGGTATAGCGACACCAGATGATGTGCATATGATGCAAGAGCATGATATTCACAGCTTCTTAGTCGGCGAAAGTTTTATGAAACAACCATGTCCAGATCAAGCTTTTACTGCCCTTTTTGGACAACCTCAAACGGTTTAATGAAGATATATGAGTAATAAAGATTCATCGCTTTCTAAAGAGCAACAAAAGTTATTGAAGCAATTTAAAAAGCAAATCTCCAATCCTCATTCAAGCAAAATCGCAAGTCAGCCTGAGACCAAACAACCTCAGGCTGAGTCTGAAGAATTGGAAAATGCAAATCTGTTTCAAAGCGCTGTAGCAGGTGTTAAACCCATCAATAATAGTAATATTGCTGATGTAAGAATTCCTCGCACAAAAAAAGTTGATGCTCAAACATTAGCTAAACGTGCAGCTGCTGAAGGTGGTCGTGACACTGAGCATGCAGAACTTTCTGATACTCAAGCTGCTTTAAATCCGGTCGCAAGCCAAGCGACCTTAAGCTATCGCATTGCGA
>NZ_JZFB01000001.1:1553335-1560198 GCF_001188385.1 Acinetobacter sp. V2
GATGCGCTGGTTTGAAGCTGTAGATTTACACGGCTGTACTATTGAGCAAGCACGTGACGCAGTTTTACAAATTATTCAGATGGCAAAAGATGAAAATCAAAATGTCATCAAAATTGTGCATGGTAAAGGCCCAGAAGCGGTCTTAAAAACCTATGTCAACGGATGGTTACGTCAACACCGCGATGTTTTGGCATTTGTAAGTGCCCCTGAAAATCAAGGTGGCACAGGTGCTGTTCTCGTGCTGCTTAAACGTGCAGAAAAAAATCCAAAGTTCGAACAAAAGAAATGATCTTTTAGGATCATTTTTTTACATCAAACACCTGTAATAATTGAGCAACTACTGCAACGGCAATCGTTGCAGGTTGTTTCGATGAAATCCCCTCTATCCCGATCGGACAAACCAAACGTTGTAATGTTTCTGGGGTATAACCACGTATTTGCATACGTTTTTCAAAAATAGCCCTTTTACTTTTTGAACCAATCATTCCTACATAAGCAAATGGTTTTGCCGCAGGTTTCAAGGCTGAAAAACACAGTTGCAAATCTAATTGATGATCATGAGTTAAAATTAAAACTGCACCTGAACGGTCAAATTGTTCAATCTCGGCGTCTAATGTATCAGTCGTTAAACATTGCACCTGTTCCAGTAAGTCTAATGGGAAAATATCATCACGTAGATCAATCCATTTCACCCGAACACCAATAGGCAATAAACAACGGACAATTGCTTCCCCTACATGCCCTGCTCCACAAATCAGCACTTGCATGGCATAAGGTTGAATCTGCTGCCCAAATTGCCATTCTTCACTACTGACAGACGGAAACTCGAAACTTGATTGCTGGTCCATATCTATAGTCTGCCAAGTGGATGCATATTGATGTGAGACGGTACGCCATATATGCTTTCCGTCTCGCCATGCTTGCAAACTCGCAGATAAATCCGATGCGATCGTAGCGGGTGATATTTTTTCAAACAATAACCACATTACTCCGCCACAACACTGTCCCAGCCGAGCACTGAGGTTAAAGCGTTCAATACGCCTCACACAAGTTTGCGTTTCTTTTAACATTGCTTTAGCAATATCAATAGCCTGAAACTCTAAATGCCCACCACCGATCGTATCGGACTGCTGCCATTGCTGTTGTAAATTAAACCGCAATAACATGGTTGCACCAACCTCTCGTGGTGTTGAACCATCAGCGCGAACTACTGTGACCAATACCATAGGCAGAGCATCGACTTGCCACGCTACAAAATCAGTCCACCATTGTAAATGTTGCATAATTTTCTACATTTTAGCTTGTGGGCGGTCAGCCAAAGCTTGTCCTCGTCCAATCGCAATTGCACGTAAAATTTCCTCGGCAGTTGCCGGAGCATTGAGTACAAGCGGTGCATTTTCTGGAATAGCTGCCTGTACTGCCTGACGAATTGCAGAAAAAACAGATAATGCCAACATAAATGGAGGTTCACCTACTGCTTTAGAGCGGTAGATGGTGTCTGCCTGGTTTTGGTTATCAAACAGTTTCACATTAAAAATATGAGGAATATCCACACTGGTCGGGATTTTGTAAGTTGAAGGTGCATGGGTAAACAAGCGGCCTGCGTGTGGTCCTTGTGGCTGCCAATATAACTCTTCTGTGGTGAGCCATCCCATCCCTTGAACAAAACCACCTTCAATTTGCCCTATATCAATTGCAGGGTTAATTGACCGTCCAACATCATGCAAAATGTCGGCACGTAACACTTTCATTTCCCCAGTTAAGGTATCTATTGCAACCTCACTGACCGCTGCGCCATAGGCATAATAGAAAAATGGACGCCCTAAATGGTTGACCTGATCATAGTGAATTTCAGGCGTTTTATAAAAACCGCTGTCCCAGAGTTGTACACGCGCCATATATGCCCGTTGAACCAAATCAGGAAAAGTCCATGAATGACCATTCGCTGTTGAAACCATACTATCTTCAAAGTGGATTTGGTCAGCGTCACTGTCACTTATTTCTGCTGCAAGTTTTGCCAGACGCTCACGAATTTTAATACAGGCATTTTGCACAGCTTTACCATTGAGATCTGCGCCACTCGATGCTGCAGTTGCCGAAGTATTAGGCACACGAGAAGTATCGGTTGCAATTAAGCGAATGCTATCGATGGGTAAACCTAACTCATGTGCAGCGACCTGCCGTACTTTGGAATATAAACCCTGTCCCATTTCTGTACCGCCATGGGTAATAGAGACAGTACCATCCATATATACATAGACCAATGCACCAGCTTGATTGTAATGCACGGCGTTAAATGAAATGCCGAACATTAATGGGGTTAACGCAATACCACGCTTAATGATGTCATTGCTCTGATTAAAGGCATGAATGCTCTGTTTGCGTTTCGCATAATCACTACTTTGCAATAATTCGGCTACCAATTTTGGCGCAACATTATCACGGACTTCTGCCCCATAATGCATACGGTCACGTCCAGCACCGGGCTGCTCGGCAAAGAAATTACGTTGACGAGTTTCAACTGGGTCACAATCTAAATAACGAGCAATGTCATCAATAATATTTTCAATGACAAACATGCCTTGCGGTCCACCAAAACCACGATATGCAGTATTGGACACAGTGTTGGTTTTACAACGTAAGTTACGTAGCTCAACTGCATTTAAATAATAGGCGTTACCAATATGGCAAATCGCTCGTTCATTTACAGGCCCAGAAAGATCTGCCGAAAAACCACAGTTTGAAGCCAGTTGTACTTTTAAGCCTTGTAAAACACCACTGTCATCAAAGGCTACAGACCACTCATAAGCAAAACCGTGACGTTTTCCTGTAGCACTCATGTCATCATCACGATCTAAACGTAATTTACACGGACGGCCTGTTTTTTGTGCTGCCAAAGATGCAATGCATGCCCACTGCGCCGATTGCGACTCTTTACCGCCAAACCCACCACCCATACGGCGACTTTCCACACTGACCTGATGCATATTCATGCCTAATGCATGACAAATCAGTAACTGCATTTCGGTTGGATGTTGTGTCGAGCAATAGACTTTTAAGCTCTGATTTTCTTGTGGAATCGCATAGGAAATTTGTCCTTCAAGATAAAAATGCTCTTGGCCGCCCAGCTCAATCGCCCCAGAAAGTTGATGGGCTGCGTTTTGAAATGCCTGTTCAACTTCACCATGGCTAAATTCAACAGGCGGTAACACCCACGATTCTTTTTCAATCGCATCTTGAATCGTTAAAATTGGAGTTTCGGGCACATATTCAATTTTTGCTAAGCGAACTGCCTGACGGGCTTGCTGATAACTTTCGGCAACAACCACAAACAGGGCTTGTCCATAAAATTCAACCTGCTCTTCGGCAAAAATTGGGTCATCTTTTACAATTGGTCCCCAATTATTTTCAACCTCAATATCCTTTGCCGAAAAAACTGCATGGACACCGTCAGCCTGACGTACTGCATCCAAATCAAACTTACTGATTTTACCTTTGGCACAATTTGAAAATCCAACTGCCAGATGCAGAGTATTTTCAAGCTCAGGTAAATCATCAATATAAGTTGCCTGCCCAGTCACATGTAAATGGGCGCTCTCGTGTGGAATCGAGTCGCCTGCTTTAGCAGATTTTTTAGAAACTCTTAAGTCAATGGTTTGATTCATGTTAGATCTCCACCATAGCAATCAAGTCATTCACACGAGTAATCGTTTGAGACAGGGCTTTTTCTACATAAAACCGCTGTAAACAGTTTTTCGCGACGTGTAATCGATATGCCGAGCTAGCACGCCCATCATCTAAAGGTTGATAATCTTGCGACAATACCTCTTGAGCCGTAGCTATCAATTCTGCTGTAAGTTGCTGACCTTCCAATATGGCTTCTGCATATTTTGCACGTTTGGGAATAGCAGCCATGCCACCAAAAGCAATTCTGACATTATGAGCGACATGATGAGTATCGAACTCACATGAAATGGCCGCACATACCGCAGAAATATCTTGCTCAAAACGTTTGGCAATTTTATAGCTAGCAAATTTAAAACGCGTCTGCCCTTCACGAAGCGGAATAACAATCGCCTCAACAAACTCACCAAGCTGTAATGCTGTTTTTTGATAGTCTAAATAAAAGTCTTCCAAGGCGATTTCACGGGTCTGCTCACCTACACGCAAAATCAATTGTGTACCTAGGGTAATTAATGCCGGCATTGAGTCACCAATAGGCGAACCATTGGCAATATTTCCACCCAAAGTTCCTGCATTTTTAATCGGCATGGAAGCAAAACGGCGCTGTAATTCTTGAAAGTCAGGATAAAACTCTGAGATTTTGATGAGTGCATCACTCAAACTGACATTTGCCCCAATCGTTAAAGCATGGTCTGTGACTACAATCTTTTTCAGCTCATCAACCTGACCAATATAAAGCATATCGCCTAAATCACGCCCTTGCTTTGTTACCCACAAACCGACATCTGTGCTACCCGCAACAATACGCGCTTGCGGTAACTGTAAACGCAATGCGGCAAAATCCTGCAAAGTCTTTGGTGCAAAGAATTGTTGACCATGATCATTTAAATGTAATGCAGGTAAAGCTTGTATCTCTTTTAATACATCAATTATTTTTTGACGGTTTAATAAAACACGCGGATAGTCATATGCTTTTTGTGCTGCATCTAAAATAGGGCGATAGCCTGTACAGCGACACAAGTTTCCAGAAAGATAATCGCTGATTTGATCTTTGCTTGGCGACTGTTGCTCATTTTCATACATTGACCATAGCGACATGATAAAACCGGGCGTACAAAAACCACATTGTGAACCATGCATATCCACCATTGCCTGTTGTACTGGGTGAAGTGTTCCATCTAGTGCAGGCAATAAATTATGCAGATCTTCTACTGTAAATAGGGCTTTACCATCTAAAGTCGGTAAAAACTGAATACACGCATTCACACTGCGCAATTGCAGGTTGTCATTGACCAACTCACCAATCACTACTGTACATGCACCACAATCGCCCTCAGCACAGCCCTCTTTTGTACCAGTCTGGCGAGTCTTACCCGATTGATTATATTCTCGTAAAAATTGTAAGACTGTCATGGTGGGTAATACATTTTCTACTTGTTGCTGACTACCACGAAAAAAAAAGGTGATTGGACGTTCTGACATGTTTTATCCTTATGCTCTATAGTACGGCATATTTGCAAATATGATGCCATCAGGCGATATTTATAACTTACCTCTATTAGTTGCACATTTCATGCTCAAATAATTGACTATTAACGATAAAAAACATGAAATTTATTCACCATTTATCTAATGCGTGCCGAACAGGATAAATATAGTGCGACGAGTTATGAACATCAGGGCATGTTTCTGATACAATGCCGAGCTTGTCTAATAGAGTAAATTTATACGCCTTATGTCAATGCAGCAATCGTACGCAAACATTCTGACTGCCGTCGGTGAAGACCTTAATCGTCCCGGCCTTAAAGATACGCCTGTGCGTGCGGCTAAAGCTTTTTCATATTTAACTTCTGGCTATAGTAAAACTTTAGAAGAAGTCACCAATAATGCGGTTTTCCCATCAGATAACCATGAAATGGTATTGGTGAAGAATATTGAATTCTATTCGCTTTGCGAACATCATCTCCTCCCATTCTATGGCCGTGTTCATGTTGCCTATTTACCAGAAGGCAAAGTTCTTGGCTTATCTAAATTTGCGCGTATTACCGAGATGTTTGCTCGTCGTTTGCAAATTCAAGAAAATTTAACTCAGCAAATCGCTGAAGCTGTAGCTGAAGTGACTGGCGCACGTGGTGTGGCTGTCGTTATCGATTCAGCGCACATGTGTATGATGATGCGTGGTGTAGGTAAACAGGAATCTACAACTCGTACAGTTTCATTTGTCGGAGATTTTAAAACTGACAAAGAAGCACGCCGTGAATTTTTAAGTGCAGTACCAGAAAGCTACTAATCTGGTTGCTACTGCCAAAAAGCCCGACTCAGTTGGGCTTTTTTTTATATTTAGGTAAAGCACTTACTCTATAAAACATAACAATCAAATTATGAGATTTTTGTTATAAAAGTACACATCTTTAATTTTTAATAATTTATGAGTTAATCATGCGATTTAACAAAATTTCTTGCTTATTTTTATCCCCTCTTTTTATTTTTAATACCTCAATTTATGCAGGGAATACACCAAAAGAGCAAGAAATTAAGAAACTGGTTGATCAAAACTTTAAACCGTTATTAGAAAAATATAATGTGCCCGGTATGGCTGTTGGCGTCATCCAAAATAATAAAAAGTATGAAACGTATTATGGTCTACAATCCGTTCAAGATAAAAAAGCCGTAAATAGCAGTACCATTTTTGAGCTCGGTTCAGTCAGTAAATTATTTACCGCTACAGCTGGCGGATATGCCAAAACAAAAGGAACAATTTCTTTTAAAGACACACCCGGAAAATATTGGAAAGAATTAAAAAATACACCGATTGATCAAGTTAATTTACTTCAACTTGCTACTTATACAAGTGGCAACCTTGGCTTACAGTTTCCAGATGGAGTCCAAACAGATCAGCAAGTTTTAACTTTTTTCAAAGACTGGAAGCCTAAAAACTCAATCGGTGAATATCGACAATATTCAAATCCAAGCATTGGTTTATTTGGAAAAGTTGTTGCTTTGTCTATGAATAAACCTTTCGACCAAGTCTTAGAAAAAACTATTTTTCCAGATCTTGGCTTAAAACATAGCTATGTAAATGTGCCTAAAACTCAAATGCAAAACTATGCATTTGGTTATAACCAAGAAAATCAGCCGATTCGTGTTAACCCAGGCCCATTAGATGCACCTGCGTACGG
>NZ_JZFB01000001.1:1560240-1563757 GCF_001188385.1 Acinetobacter sp. V2
GCCAATCTAAATCCACAAAAATATCCGGCAGATATTCAACGCGCAATTAATGAAACACATCAAGGTTTCTACCAAGTAGGCACGATGTATCAAGCATTAGGTTGGGAAGAGTTCTCTTATCCAGCACCTTTACAAACTTTATTAGACAGTAATTCAGAACAAATCGTGATGAAGCCTAATAAAGTGACTACTATTTCAAAAGAACCTTCAGTTAAGATGTTCCACAAAACTGGTTCAACCAACGGTTTTGGAACCTATGTCGTGTTTATTCCAAAAGAAAATATTGGTTTAGTCATGTTAACCAATAAACGTATTCCCAATGAAGAACGCATTAAAGCAGCGTATGCAGTGTTAAATGCAATAAAGAAATAATCTTTTGCTAAAACAAAAAAGGGAGAAATGATTTCATTCATTTTTCCCTTTTTTATTCGTAATGCTATTTAAAAGAACCAAACATATCCTAGACTTGATTTCATCCAGTCTCGATGATTTTGTTGTTCATAATCCCAGTTTAATCGAACGGTATTATTACTATTAATCACATATTGCCACTGAGTATTTACTCTCAAATTCCATTGGTTTTGGTCTTCCCAATAGGGTAATTCAATTTGCACCACAGAGTTGAAGTGTTCAAACCACTGATTCATACAACCTAAAGTTGGTCCCATCCCCACACGCCATCCTTTATCTAGATTTGAACCTGCTTGTAGGTAGGTTTGTAGTTGCCCATAGCAAATATGTTTGCGCTCGTAGTCAGCAAAGCTATATCCAACCTGAGCATTAAAATTCGCTACGCCATGCTGTTTTTCTTCACTAAAAGTACCATCATGAATCGCTTCCTGACGCCAACCTAAATTAAATCCCCAACTCAGCGGTGTTTTAAAAGGTTGAATCGGGTTATAAGAATTTACTTCTAGCAGATCAAGACGTTCTAGCTTTAAATGATCATCTCTCCACTGCGCACTGCCATTTAAAAAGAGTAATTGAGTACCTGCACGGTATCCTCCTTGAGGATCTATTAAGTCATGATAGGCTTGGCGATGACCAAGTTCGATAAACTTGTCTCCTTGAACCTCACCAGCTTTGACTGAAATATTACGTGCATTGTGACCTTGAGTTGGCTCTTTTGTTGGTCTTTTAGGTTCTTGACGCTGTTTGCCTAAATCGATCTGGCTTCTGAGTGCTAAAAGCTGGCGTAACTGTGGCTGAGCAACGCTTTCTTCTATTTTACGGCTCGTAAATTGAAGATATAAATCATCATATGCCATCTCTAAAATTTTAGCCTGATCTTGCTCACTAAATGTTTTTAAAATCTGAGAAGACTGCTGAGTGGGCATCATCGCAATTTGATGAGCTACCTTCGCCAAAGATTCGCCATGCTGATGAGCTTGGGCCAATAGCTGAGTTTCTAAAGCAGGTCGATATACAGGAGCTTTGGTTAACCCTTGCTGCTGCATCGATTTAATGGTTTCCATCGGGATGGAAGCATGAGTGAATTTCTCTTGCAGATGAGACTCAGGTTTTACTAAATCAACCAACCCTAACAATCGATAGGCGCAGTTATCACTCACAAAGTAATAAGGAAAGCTCACATGTTGCATTTCCCAAATATGGCTAACTAAAAACCGTGTTTCTTCAGGTGTTAAATTTAGCTCATATTCCCATAAATCACGGCTTTCAAAATCGCCGTACTCTTTTACTTTACGGTAATAAGGCATCAGTGAATATTCACCCGGATATTGCCCTGTTAAACCTTTCCATGCATATGACCAGTTGTCGTTCCCGGCCACAGTTGCTGCATAATTTACAGCGTAGGAAACTAAATTTAATTGTTGCTGATCTTTGGGGTCTAAACGCAATAAAGTATGGCCAAACATGGAGCTCGGATTGCCCATAAAATCTGTCGCATAAATTAATGTCGCTTTATGAGGCTTAATCTGTCCAATCCAGTTTTCAAATTCTGAGCACTTCACTTGAGGCAATTCACTTTCTTGGATGCCTACTTTTTGTATGAGCCATTGACTGCGTGCCGGAAATTTACAGCGAATGGACTGATTATCTTGAGCAGGCATAAATAATGCCGAGATGTCAGCTTTCAGTTCTTCTTTTAAATTATTTTTCCCATTTTCTGACATGAAATAGCCAGAATAAGTGACATCACTTTTATGGTCTTTATTGGCATACATGAGCCTTTGCCATGTAATGTCTTGATCTAAGTTTTTCTGTTCTGCAATTGACCAATATTTTTGAATAGATGGATTTATATCTGCTGAATATGCAGTATTCACTGCCAAAGAGGCAAAAACTAAAACAAATGACTTCATTAAGCTCATCAATTTTTATCATTAAATATAAGAAAAACCCTGCCAGACGGCAGGGTTTTCAGTTTCAAACTTATACGTAAGCTTTTAAAACGTCGTCTTTAGCCATTACAGTTTGTAGTGATGCTAAAACTTGAAGCGTATTTTGGTTATTTGCAGAATAGATTTCACCAAAGTTTGCTTTTGAAACTTTAAAGAAACGGTCTTTGTCTTGAGGTTTGATTTGCATTAACTCAGCAAGTACGTTCAGGCTTTCACCTTGGCCTACAGCCATATCACGTGCTAAAGCTTCTGCATTTTCATTTGTGAATGTTACAACTTGCGCTGTTACTGTTCCGCCTTGACGGCAGCCTAAAGTACCGAAAGTGATCCCTAATAATTGGTTAGTAAAAATACCGTTTGTTGTTGCAGCAAGAATTTTAGGCGCTACTCCTTTTTTACCAGCCCATATTTGTGTACCTGCACCACAACCCACATCGTTGTCAGCCATTGCAACACTTGAACCAGCTGCTAATAAAGCAGCTAAAGCTAATTTTTTTAACATAGATGTAAATCTCCAAAATCATTATTGATTGTTTCTTATGTGTTGTATTGTTATGTGTAATTCTTATTACACGATATTAAAGATAACGAGAAGGCTGTGATTTAGCAATTAAAAAATAAACAATATGATAAAAAGTGCAAAAGAAAAATTATCTTAAATTCCAGTTACCTTGATTATCCCTGTTGCCTAATATTTTAAGCACGAGCACTAGACTTAAAATTAATAATAAATACCATGACCCTAGCTTGCCCCAACCGACCATATGCCAAGTATCGACCTGACTTGGATAAAGCCAGATTTTATAAAATGTACTTATATTTTCAGCAATCCAGATCAGAAACGCGAGTGTAAACAAAACAGGTAACATCGGGATTTTGAATTTATGTTCATTTAACTGGAAATAAAGTTTTGTTTTCCAAAAAATAAAAATACTAATCGCGAATAAAATATAGCGAATGTCTGGAACAAAAAATTTACTCATAAAATTTATATATGAGAAAAATGCCAGTAATAGCATAGTTGCAAAACTTGGAAGTTTTTCAAAAGACACTTGAAACAGTCGTATTGAGCGTGCAAAAAAACTACCTACAGCCGAATACATAAAACCTGCAAATAGAGGCACAGTTAAAATTCTAAATACGGCGGGCTGTGG
>NZ_JZFB01000001.1:1563799-1566715 GCF_001188385.1 Acinetobacter sp. V2
TCCATGAACATCGCCATGACGTGAAATAAAGCAATGACCTTGGCTTCTGCCCATGACTCCAGTTTTAAATAGAGTAAGCAAATCTGGATTAAAAGTGCATACGTCAGTAAGTAGTCATAACGATAGAACCCCATGTATTCATGGCTTCCCATCGGTGCTGTTAAAGCAAAAGCAATTAAAAGCAAAATACCAAACAAGGCTGCCGAAACAGCCTTGCCGATAAATTGAAACGGTAAAGTTAGATATTGCACAAAAACTATCCTAGATATTTAGCACTATACTCATGCACTGTATCTACAAAGATTTTTGGTTGTGCAGGATCTACCCATTGAGTAATCCCATGGCCCAAGTTAGCAATGTAACCGGTCTTTTCACCATTTGCGTAGGCATCGTCTATCATCAATTTTACTGCTTTCTCAATTGAAGCAGCCGAACCGTATAAAACAGCCGGATCAAGATTCCCTTGCAGAGCGACACGTCCAGCCACTGTAGTTCGAGCCGTATTTAATGGTGTCGTCCAATCTAAACCTAAAGCATCTGCACCTGTAGTAATCATTGGCTCTAACCATTGACCACCACCTTTCGTGAACACGATGATAGGAATACGTCGACCATCTTTCTCACGTTGTAAACCTGCAATGATTTTATTCATGTAGTTTAAAGAGAATTCGACATATTCACGGTGTGCTAATGCCCCGCCCCAGCTATCAAAGATCTGGATTGCCTGAGCACCTGCATCAATTTGAGCATTTAAATAGTCAATGACTGAGTCTGCTAAATGATCAAGCAAAGCATGCAAAACTTCTGGTTGAGCGTACATCATCTGCTTGGTAAAACGAAATTCTTTACTTGAACCACCTTCAACCATATAAGTTGCAAGCGTCCAAGGGCTACCAGAGAAACCAATCAGTGGAACTTGACCACCCAAAGCAGAACGAATTGTACTTACCGCATTCATCACATAGTCAAGATCTGATTTTGCATTTAACTTTGGTAAATTTGCGACATCTTGTTCAGTACGTACGGTCTTTTGAAACTTAGGGCCTTCGCCAGTTTCAAAATAAAGCCCTAAACCGAGTGCATCTGGAATAGTTAAAATATCTGAAAATAAAATTGCTGCATCTAAATCGTAACGACGCAAAGGTTGTAAAGTCACTTCACAGGCAAAATCTGTATTTTTACATAAAGATAGGAAATCACCTGCTTGTGAACGTGTTTCGCGATATTCAGGCAAATAACGCCCTGCTTGACGCATCATCCACACTGGTGTGATATCTACAGGTTCGCGTAACAAAGCACGGAGGAAACGATCATTTTTCAAAGTCGTCATTACCAATCTCTATCTTCTTTATGTGGCAGCATCATATCAAAAACAGAGACATTTTTATAATTTCAATTTCACACAAAAAACTCGTCAATCTACTAAAAAATGCATATTTACACAAAAGTCTACTGCAAGCCGTGGGGTTTTCTGCAATACTTGCAACATGTTACATTGGGGTCATTGGATATTCTTTTAATCACTAAATTACCAATCTTGGGCTCATAGAAATGAGTTATTGGTAATTTTATGCACTTTGAGATTAGATCAATCCCCCTATTGCTTATATGAAAATTCTTAAGGTTGAATTACATGTTTGTTCGCTCATTACTCGCTATGAGTTTAAGTTGTATTATTGCTAATGTTGCTTTTGCTGCTTCAACAACTGAGCAACCCCTGAACCCTAAAAAGGTATCAGCTCCTGTAGAAGATCCGATTGATCCTTTAGCAGTAGATGCAGCTTCAACTGTAAAAGCTCAAGCTTCGACACAAATTACCGCTCAAGAACAAAATGACTTAAATCGAGCGTCAACAACATTACAAAATTTACAGAAAACTGAAGATCCAAATGCTGAATCAGGCATCGCGGCGTCTACTCCAGCTGTTGCTAAAAGCAGCGCTGCGTCTACGGCTCCTGCGACAACCGCTGCATCATGGACTTTAGATAGCTTAAATTCGGCAGAATGGTCTGAAAATATTGGTAAAGGCCAACTTCCAGTTTATGCGCGTGCACATGTAATGCTCAATAATGCACATGCTTCGCCAGGTGCAATTGACGGCATGAGCGGTAAAAATACATTAAAAGCAATTTCTTCATTCCAACAAATGAATGGTTTATCACCTACTGGTGACCTGACCAAAGAAACTTGGGATGCATTGGTTGCTAAACAAACCAAGCCAGCATTTATTGAATACACAATTTCTGATGCTGACCTAAAAGGTCCATATGCTGAGTCGATTCCTTCTGACTATGCATTACAAGCTAAAATGAAAGGTTTGTACTACACACGTGTAACCGAAATGTTGGGTGAGAAGTTTCATATTGATGAAGCTTTCTTAAAGAAAATTAACCCAACTGCGACATTCAAAAAAGCGGGTGAAAAAATCATTGTTCCAAACGTACGCAATGATTTACCAGAAGATATTCATTTGATTATTGCCCATAAAGGTGCAAAACAATTGTATCTCTTCAATAGCCGGAACCAAATGATTGCCTCATTTCCTGCAACAATTGGCAGTACTGATACGCCTTCTCCGGCCGGTACTTACAAGGTAGTTGGTGTGGCTCGTAACCCTTGGTACAGCTATTCACCTTCGAACTTCGTACAAGGTAAAAACTTAAAACCTCTTTCTTTACCACCTGGCCCAAATGCTCCAGTAGGTAATATCTGGATTGGTTTAAGTAAAAAATCTTTCGGTATTCACGGAACACCAAATCCATCTTTAATCTCTAAAACAGCATCACACGGTTGTATCCGTTTAACAAACTGGGATGCAAACGATTTAGGAAATAAAGTACGTTCTGGCGTAACTGTTAAATTCCTTGAGTAATCCATATATTCTTTAAAAAACCTGCCTTCATGGCAGGTTTTTTT
>NZ_JZFB01000001.1:1566757-1572644 GCF_001188385.1 Acinetobacter sp. V2
ATCAATTATGCAACGACATGTTGCAGTTAGCCTATTTTTCTAGCCTCTATAGAACATTAATATATTTCTCAAGAGATAAATAAAAATTTGGGAGATTAAATCATGAATACTTATCTACATCGTGGTGAAGATCGAGGACATGTAAAAGCAGGTTGGTTAGAGTCTTATCACAGCTTTTCATTTGGTAGCTGGTACGATCCTAAATATATGGGTGTTAGTGCATTACGTGTGATTAATGACGACAGAATTGATGCACATAATGGTTTTGGTACACACTCGCATGACAACATGGAAATCTTAACTTGTGTGCTAGATGGTGCTATTTCACACCGTGACACCATGGGAAATGAAGGCCAGATTAAAGCAGGTGAATGGCAACTCATGAGCGCTGGTACAGGCGTGGCCCATAGTGAAATCAATAACACTGATACACCCGTGCATCTATTACAAATCTGGATTATTCCAGACGTAAAAGAAGCTGAGCCAAATTACCAGCAAATTAGCCTTGACCCACGTAATGATCCAAATAAATGGCATTTAATTGCAGGGCCTGATGCAAATGCACCGATGCATATTCGCCAAAATACAGAGATAAAGTCAGCTGTATTGGAAAAAGGACATGAGTTAAACGTTGAGCCAGTTAAAAAATTGAACTATGTTCACGTGATTTCAGGCGTAATCCGTATTGGCGATCAAGAAGTCAAAGCTGGTGATGCTTTCGTGTTTGAAGGTAAAGCGACGATTCAGGCAACTGAAGATAGTCAATTTATCTGGTTCGATTTACCTTAAATCATTAAAAAGCCCTTTGCATAAAAGGGCTTTTTTTAATCTCCGCCGCCGCCGCTATCGCAGCTACCTGAATCTGAAGATGATGAACAATCATTTGAATAACTAGAGCTATGATGACTAGGACTACTATCGTGAAAATGATGTGTTGAAGAAGATGAATAATCGTGTTCGCCAGATGACGAATTGTTTTTTAAATTTTTGAGTAGAGCAATTAAACAGATCAGTCCAATACTAGAAAAAATTGCAATAAATATAATAATAAATAACTTCAAATAACGACCTCCTACTAAAGCATCAGAGATGTGTGTGTTCCTATTTCATTATTTAAATGAGTCATGCTGAAGAAACAAGTTGTTTTTTGATAAGTTGAAATATTAGCTATAAAAAATTTTGGTAAAAGACTTTATATATTGCTCAGCCTTAGCATCATAATTTTGAAAACCCGAATCAAATACCCATCTTTCAATTTCAGATTTTTTGACTAAATTTTGCAAATAAAGCTGATGATGTTTGTCTAATTCTTCTTTTAAACTTCTTAGCATCAGTTCATTTAAACCAGTGGGAGGATTCAGACCTGTATCTAAAATACTCGGTGCAAATGCCACACTTTTGAGTTCCAGTTGATGAGCTGTCTTTATAACAGTTTTTATCGCAGTCTCGATTCGCTCTACGGTGAAATCTTCTGGTGCCCCCATCCCAACAAGTAAAACTTTAGAGGCTTGTATGGTCGATGGCGTTTGATTTATTAAAAGAGCATCATTCAATTTCGCGCTGAACCAATTATTTTTTCGTATCAGATCTAATCTGCCATTTAGTGCTTCATCTAAATGTGCCAATCCACCCGAAAAAGAACGGTTATTCATTTCATGTTCAAAAACACAAGCACAAGAAAGTTCAACCTCGGCCGAAGCACAGTCCCAAGTCACGAGTTCGATGTCTAGATTTTGATAATGGCCAATTTTTGTTTGCTTTATATCTGTGCTCATATTTTTTCTCTTCTATTTTTACCATGCATATTTAAGTTCAAGACCTAAATAATTTGAGTCTTTACCACCTGCTTTCTTAATGGTATCTCCGACTTCAAAGTGCACTCCTTCGGCAGCAACAGACAAGTTAGCATTTATTTTTTGATCTGCTCTCAGTTGAATATATGCCCCTGTCCAACTTGAGCCTTGGCCTGCTGTGTTTGCCATGCTGTTATTACCTTGGAAATAAACTGCATCATTGGTGGTTTCACGCCACTGAAAACCTAAAGCACTTAACAGAGTAAGTTTATCTGAAGGCTTAAGTGTCAGAGATGGTTTGATGTGAATAATATTGCTGTAGCCACTGTAACCCGCCAAAGTAAAGTATGAGCCGTTTGCAAAGAGCTGATTAAAGGTATTGAGTTCATTATCATTGGCGTTTTTATCACCTGTGGCAATATCAAACTGGACGCCTAAACGCGGCAACCAAGCTTTATCAGCAAACGTGTACCCTGTAATACTACTGAGTCCCCATGCTTGTATAGATTGTCCACCAATCCTTCCATGTTGCAGCATGCCTTCAATATCCCAATCGATATTATTCTTTTTACCCATATGGCGAACGTCGTATAAGTCGCGAATTTCATTTCCCTTAACGCTTGTAAAAGATGCATTATCCCGTTCATAACGTGAGTAATAACCAGACAACTCACCTCCCCACACATTTTGTTTATCTACGCGAAAGCCACTAAAACTTAAATTACGTTTCGAGTGGTCGTTAAAAGTTGAATCTTTTTCAATTTGAACAGGTCTGGTGAGATAGCCTAAAATTCTCCAATCGCCATATTCATAACCCGACCAAATTCCATCGAAAGCTTGCCGAACGTTTGGCCCTTCGCGATTTGAAATAAAGCGTTGCAAGTCAAAAGCCATCTCTTGACGGCCTACTCTAAACTTAAAAGTTCCGTTATTTAAAGGACTCACCCAAGCAATAAAAGCTTGTTCAACATCAAGTCTATTTTGATCGGTACTGCTAATATTCTTTTTATCAAACGCTCGCGAGTCACTGAGCTGAGTAAATAATTGTAAATGATCGCCAATACGAGCATCTGCATGAACTTGTAATCTTTGAATTAAATAGCGATCGGCTTGATTATTTCCGCTGCCAAATCTCGCATTATTATTGACTTCAAAACGCTCACGAATATTCGCACCCAATGACAAATAATTATTATCGCCAAAGGGTATATATTTGAAATCATCGCCTATTTTCTTTGGTACACACGAGTTTTTTAAAACATCCCAATTTTCTTGCCAACGATTCGTTGAGATTTTTGGACGAGCTGGACATGCATTTGTATTTGCAGCCTCATTTTCCGCATGAGCAAATTCATAAAGAAATAAACTCCCCGTAAGCAAAACGCTCATTTTTATAATTTTAAGATAATTTTCTGAGGTCCTAATGCGATATTTTCTATCATTAGAAATAGGCTGAGCCATATGGTTATCCACGGTAATAAACAGGTCATTGCAGAGTTTTAGTCTTTTACACTCACATCCCCCTTAGGCCATATGAGCATTAGTTTCTATCAATCATTAAGCGAATAAATTACTTTGTAGCGGCATGAATTTCGGCAATATAACCACCCGGGAACTGTACCATCGCTGCCTCACGACCATCCGATTTATAGGTATTCACCAGTACAGATACACCTGCTTTTGTGGCTTTATCTAAAGTCTCCGATAAATTTTTGACTTCATAACCCGTCATATCGTGCCCATATGGATATGGAAGATGACCATCGGTGACCAACACTGTCATTTTGCCGAAATCAGATTCAACGCGAATACGTCTATACGTTTCATTTGGACGTCCAATCTCTACACCAGCCGCTTTAGGATTGTCTGAAACCACTTTGCCATGTGAGAAATTAACGAACTTTTTAACGAAAGAATCGGCACTTTGTTTTGAAACATAAATACGATTTTCTGGAACGGTTTCTAGTTTGCTATAGCTCGGTTTAGTCGTGTGCCAATAAAGCTGCATATTTACGCCACCCGGCCACTGGATGACTGCATCACGCCCAATTGGGTCAGGAAATGCATCAACAATTACATCTGCCCCATTTGCTTTAGCTGACTGTACTGCCGCATCCATATCTTTGACTAAATAACCTGTTCTTTCTAAACCAAACGGATGTGGAATTGGAGTTTTAAAACCAAATACAGACAGTGCTCCAACTGGAGTCAATACAAGCTGAGAAATGGTCTGGCTTGGTGTTGGCGTCACCTGAAAAACGCCCTGTTTAGATTTAGTCCCACCAAAAGTCGCGACTAAGCTGTCGGTAAATTTATCGAAGTCTTCTGGGTTAACATATACATGCGTTGTATCGTATTGAGGAGCTACACCGGGCGCTTCACTTTTTACACTGGTTGTTGTTTTGGCTAAAACTTGAGGAACAATGGCAACATTTGTGCCCACTAGCATGGTGCTTAAAAGCAAGGCTGATAATGATTTACGCATAAAAGACTCCGTAAGAATTGAGTACTACAACTTATTGTGACTTTGTTTGTTGATTAGAAAGAATGGTGACCATCACTAGAGCGGCAATGAGACCGAGGTGTTCAAAGAAACTATTAAACGTGCTAAAAAATGCCGGACCTGTGTGATTCCAAAAATCGTTGGCAACCAGCATCGCTATTGCGGTTAGACAGCCTAAAGCCCCGGCTCCTAACCAGACAAATCGATTAAAAATAACCAACAGCGAACCCACAATTTCAATCAAAATCGCTGTAAATGCCCAGAGCCAAGCAGGCTGTAAACCAAAACTCGCCTGCTCTTCAATCGCCGCATGAAATCCGATGAATTTATTAATTCCACCGACTAAATAGGCTGAAACTAATGCAAGTCGAAGAAGTGGCAGCAATCCATGAATTGATAAGATCTTTTTTACCCACACAGGATTATTATTAATTAAGTCACTCATCTATTTACCTCATTGGTATTTCGATTTTTAACAACCCTATAAAGCTATAAAAATATTAATATTTTCAAGAAATATGATTTTAATTTAGATATTTAAAATAATTATTTATATAACCCACCAAATAAATTAATTAGCAGACTATATAAAATCAAAAATAACTGTAAACTACTAGATATTTATTTAAATACAAACTGTATCCCTAAAAGATACAATGATTGATAAGTAGAACATCATAATATAGTTTAGCGAAACGCCAATTTAGCCTTTCAAAATTTAATGGATAAACTAGACTGTATTAATACTTTCATTAGTGTCGTAGAAACTGGAAACTTTAGTAATGCCTCTAGAAAATTAGGTGTTACTAGAGATCAAGTTTCTAAAAGAATCTTTTATTTAGAAAGTTTATTTAGTACCTCATTGTTTACACGTAATACCCGAAAGATGGACCTCACCCGCTCAGGGGAAAAGTTCTATCAACGTTGTAAAGTCATTGTTAAAGAATTAGATTTAGCAGCCAATGACTTCATCTACGATCAAAAGTATCCTGAAGGTATATTAAAAATTAGTGCTCCTCATGCTTTTGTACAAACATGCTTTTCAGAGATTATTTCTAATTTTTTAATTCAATATCCTAATATCGAAATTGATCTTTTATTTTCAGAAAACTCAGTTGATATCAATGAACATAAATTTGATATTATTTTAAAAATTGATGATGAAATTAAAGAGCAAGATATCTTTTTACTAGACACTTATAAAAGAAACTTTTATGCAACAACGACATTTTTAAATAAATACGGAAAACCTAAAAGCATAGAAGAATTAAGAAAATATAATATATCACTATATTCGAAATCAGATTTAAAAAATAATTTTATTGATTCAATCCCTCAACTCATTTGCAATAATATAGAAATTCTTTTAGATTTCTGCCAAAAGAATCACAGTATTTTATTTATTCCCGATTTTTTAGCAAAAAGATATGAAGATGCAGGCGTTATTATTAATTGCTCACAGGACATCTTTTCATCAACGGTTCATTTTTATGCAACCACCCCCTATGGATCAAAAATTCCCAAAAAGGTTCAGCTTTTTTTAGACTCGCTAAAGCAACATTTTCAGCCTATTACTGATAGTTCTATATAA
>NZ_JZFB01000001.1:1572694-1576993 GCF_001188385.1 Acinetobacter sp. V2
CTCACTCACCTCTATGATGAGTTCTTAATTATGAAGTTTAGATTTTTAATTAAGATCTCATCTAGGTTTATTTTCTTAATATTTTTACCGCCCCTTTTTGGTAGATGCTTCTAAAGATTGGAGCAACACTGACAAAGAAGCATTGATATTATCTATTTCATTACTAGACAGTACTGAAAGTATATGACGTTCATTCTCTACATGTGCTTCTACTGCCTTATTGATTAACTCCAATCCATGACTGGTAAGCTGTACAAGCATACTGCGAGCATCTTCTTCGTTATCTATACGTTCAATAAGATTCCTTTGTTCCAGTTTCTTTAAACGATGTGTCATTGTTCCCGAAGTAATCATTAATGCTGAAAACAATTCTGTTGGGCTTAGCCGATATGGGGATCCCGAACGTCTAAGCGTAGCCAACATATCGAACTCCCAAAGACTCAGGTCAAAGGTTGAGAACGTAGATTCCAAAAGCCGTTCTAACAGAGTAGCGCATCGTTTAATGCGACCAATAGGCCCCATCGGACTGGCATCAAGATCCGGTCGTTCTTTTGCCCATTGTTCTAAAATCTTATCAACTTCATCTTTTTTCAGACTATCGTTCTGTTTTTTCATTTATCTTGACTTCAAGCTAATTGGTGTGACAACATAATAATATCTTGAATTAAAGATAAATGGCAAATATATGTCAAAGCCTATTCCAGCTTCACGTGGGTTCGATATTTTACTCACCGCATTAGCTCCTATTATTTGGGGCTCCACCTATATTGTGACATCAGAACTTTTACCATCAGACCGCCCTTTTACTTCAGCACTGATACGAGTATTACCAGCAGGTCTACTTTTATTGTTATTTACTCGCCGCATGCCTGCCAAAAATGATTGGTGGCGTTTAATCATATTGGGGGCGCTCAACATCGGGCTTTTTCAAGCTTTTCTATTTGTCGCGGCCTATCGTTTACCGGGTGGATTAGCTGCTGTACTTGGTGCAATCCAGCCTTTATTGGTAATGGTATTAGCTTGGGTAATAGATGGTCGGTCCCCACTCAGAGCTACACTCTGGTCAGCTGTGATCGGTATGTTTGGAATGGCAATCTTGCTGTTATCGCCGAACACCGTTTTTGAACCGATTGGAATCTTAGCTGCCCTATTAGGTGCTATATGCATGGCGTGTGGTGTGTGGCTCACATCTCGCTGGAAATTAGATATGCCACTCCTCGCTCTTACTGGCTGGCAGCTTGTGATTGGGGGGTTAATTCTTCTTCCTATTGCTTGGATGGTAGACGCACCTCTGCCTACTTTAAAACCTGTGCAATATATTTCTTACGCTTATTTAAGCTTAGCGGGTGCTTTAGTTGCTTATGTACTTTGGTTTAGAGGCATAACTCGTCTGCCAAGTGTGGCAGTTGCATCTCTTGGACTACTTAGTCCTCTAACTGCGGTGGTACTGGGTTGGGCTTTGTTATCACAGTCAATTTCAGGAACTGCCCTTTTAGGATTAGTTATCGTGCTCATTAGTGTGTTCGTAGTGCAATGGACAAGTGCACGTCGCAATTAATGATTCACTTTAAAATTATTTTTCTTTTCTGAGGCTTATATGAATATCTCTATACAACACGCTATTGAAACTCGCACATCAATTAATAACTTTCAGCCAAATCGCTCTTTAGATGAAGCTACGATCAAATTATTAGTCGAATTAGCAACCAAAGCTCCCTCGGCTTATAATTTACAAAATTGGCGTTTTATCGCGGTACGCTCTGAAGAGTCAAAACAATTATTGAAAGCAGCAGCTTTTGGGCAAGATAAAATTACTGATGCTTCTGTAAATTTCATAATCTGCGGGACATTTGATGCACATCATCAACTGCATAATGCACTTCAACCATCCCTAGAAAATAATATTATGGGACATAAAGTGATTGATAGCTGGGTAAGACAAGCGACCAATGCTTATCAAGATAACGCTATATTACAACGTGATGAGGCTGTTCGCTCTGCATCTTTAGCAGCCATGACCTTAATACTCGCTGCACAAGAAATGGGGTTAGGAACTTGTGCAATGGGTGGATTTGATGCAAAACAAGTATCTCAAGATTTTGAACTTACTGCGAATGAATTGCCTGTAATGATTGTTGCTGTGGGTTATCCAACCATTAATAATTGGGCACAAAAAATACGTAAGCCTGTAGCTGACGTTCTTACGATTGTTTAATAAATCCATAGCAAAAAAGAATTGCCTGCATAGATTTCATTTCTTATGTGTGTTCTCGTTTAAATCTGATAGTTATACTTTTTTATGTGACTATCAGATTTAATAGTCCAGCATGTTTTCTCTAGTTTAATAAACCACTCAATTTTTAGAGGCTACAAAAGTTATTGAGCTAGATTGATCATATTAAATAAAAAATACAAAGCTGATTTTATACAACAATATTTAATTTCTATCGCATAATATCAATGTTTAAAACTGGAAGGTTCCTATAATGGCTGAACAACCTGATACGCAAGTACTCGATGCTGAAATCGCTCGCCTATTACTCAAACAGAGAAAGAGCAAAGGCTGGACTGTAGCGGAATTAGCAGAATACTCAGGCGTAAGCCAAGCCATGATCAGTAAAGTTGAACGAGGTGCTTCTAGTCCAAGTGCGGCAATACTTGGTCGCTTAGTAAATGCGTTAGGTATTACTTTATCTAAACTTTTTGCTGAAGCTGAAATGAGCCAAAATACCAACATTCTTCTTTCTAGGAAACAACAGCAACAACATTGGACAGACAACCAACTGGGTATTACACGCTGGTCAATCTCTCCTGCTGGAGCACATCCAGAATTAATTAAAATTGAAATTCCTGCATCAAGTCAGTTTTTTATGCCCGCAAGTGCATATGAAAACCTAAATGGACAAACGATATGGGTTTTAAGTGGACAGCTTGATATTCAAATAGACTCTCAGTTATTTCATTTAGAGACGGGAGATTGTATTGCTCTTACGAGTCCAGCAGACTGCAAACTCCTTAATCCTGATCATAACTTACCTTGTGTTTATGTCGTTGCATTTAGTCAAAAGAAGTCTTAGAACTAAAATTCCAGTGACCTTTATGCTGTGACGTTTCTACTAGAAGTGTAAAACCGCTTAAGTTGTAGAGGCTATGCCTAAATGCAACAATGGATAGGCTCTATCTTGTCCATCTAGCGGTGAGCGACCAGTGACCTGAAATCCCATATGTTGATAAAAACCAACTGCTTGCTGATTTTGTTCATTCACATCAATCGTTAAGTTTGGATATAGACTTAATGCATGTAATAGAAGTGCCTTGCCAACGCCTAGTCCTCTAGCAGCAGCATCAATAAATAATGCTTCCATATGTCCATCATGTAAAAACATAAAACCTAAAGGTTGGTCATCGGCATTAACTGCAACCCATACAGGTGTTTCTGAGAAAAAACCGACGACTTCTTTTTCAATTTCTTTACGATCATCTGCCGTAAGAAAATCATGTGTAGCGTCAACCGAGCTTTTCCAGATGGCAACCACTTGGTCCCCTTCATCTGGACGGGACATTCGAATGTTTAACATAGTGTATCTCGCATCATAAAATTAAAATTTAGGTGAAGAATTCTTCAAAATAGATAATTATCAGCCAATAAATTTACTATAGTGAATAAATAATTACAATAGTGTATTTTATTTTGATGTTTTCTGCGTAGAACTTAGAAGTGCGAAATTAGAAAATAATCCAATACCCTTTCCCGCTCGATTGCCACATCTGAACTTAAAAGCTGAATAATTGCGCCCTCAATCATATATAAAAATAGTTTGGCGTCCTGAAAGGTTGTATCGTTTTTGAGTGTTCTAAGCTGGCTATAAATCTCATTAATTAGCCACGTTCTATATCTCACTGCGACTTGATAGGCTTTTGGATAGGTCAGTTTGGTTTCAAAAATTGCTTTAAATAATAAATAGTACGGCCCTTCTAAATCGGTATGTAAGAAATAAAGTTTCTTTAATTGATCTGTTACGTTGGTGCGGTTCGCTTCGTTAGCAATGGAAATCACTTTTTCTTTTAGACGCTCTTTTTGCACAATCAAACAGATTTCAATAAACCGCTCTTTTGAGTGAAAGTAGTTATAAAAAGTCGCTTTTGGAATTTTTGACTCTTTCACAATTCGGTCGATTCCAACGGTATGAAATCCGTGATGGTGAAACAAATAAATGGATGTATTAACAACTTCTATGGCACGCGTTGGGAGAACTAAATTTGGCATCGTTTTACCGTTATAAATTCTTGTTGTTTCTA
>NZ_JZFB01000001.1:1577483-1581798 GCF_001188385.1 Acinetobacter sp. V2
TGGTTATTGTTTAAGTGGGGTTTATAAAGGGGGTTATGGGGGACTATAACTTTATAGATTGTAAGCTTTTAAAAAGTTTAAAGGTTACGGATTTTGAGGTTGCATATCAATTTCATAAAAAACTTAAATCTATATCGAGAAAAACTTTATAAAGCCACCTCTAGCAAAGCACTTTAAAAAAAGAGGTTTCCTTAAAGATGAAAAAGTAATTGTTTTAGTGACAAATTGGGAAATAGAATATTTAATATACGTATTGTATAACAATTACTTAAAAATAGATCTGCTTATTAAAAAAGTTGGGGGTTAAAATGCGTTTTACTGCAACTGGTCCAAATATTCCAAATGAATTAATAGATGCTCAAAAGCGTGGAGAATTGCTATTTTTCTGTGGTGCGGGAGTTTCTGTTCCAGCTGGTTTGCCTTCATTTGAAAAATTAACTCGTAATGTCGCTGAAAAATTATATGCCCTTGATAGCGATGACAATGAAATATCGAAATTACTATTTAATAAAGAATTTGATAGGACTTTTACTGCTTTAAAGAGAATTTATGGAGATGAAATCGTAGACGCAATTTTATTGAGTGAATTAAAATTGCCTAAAGGACCACTTCTAGTTAATCATGAAAATTTATTAAAACTTTCAGTAAACGAAGAAAATGAACCTTTTATTATTACGACAAATTTTGATTTGCTATTTGAAAAAGTCAATAAAAAAATCCGATCATTTGTTCCCCCATATCTCCCAGATATCCAATCAAAAGAACCGTTATCGGGTATTGTGTATCTTCATGGGAAATGGATTAATCCTAAAAAAAATGAACTTAACAATTTAATTATTTCTTCTCAAAATTTTGGTAGTGCTTATTTATCACATGGGTGGGCAACAAGATTCCTTTCAAATTTATTAACACGCAGAACTGTTGTACTCATTGGTTATTCAGGAGATGATACTTTAGTTCGCTATTTGCTTGAAGGGCTAAATTCGGAACGGTCAAATGCAAATAATATTTATGCTTTTGAACGTGGGGAACAGGGTTATATAGAGACTAAATGGTCCCAACTTGGAGCAACAGGTATTTCATATTCTGATCACAATGATCTATGGAATACAGTCACAGAGTGGGCAAAATATGCTGGGGATGAGCAAACGTGGGATAAATATATTAATCAATTATCCCAACAATCTCCAAAAGATCTAGAACCCTTTGAGAGAGGAATTATTACAAACTATATTTCTACTGTAGATGGTGCATATAAATTTATGGGATTAAGTCCTACACCATGTTCAGAATGGATTTATGTATTTGATAAGAAAATAAGATTAGGACAAGTCGAGGAAATAAAAAATACTAATGGTGAAAAGCTGGTAATTGATCCTATTGATTTATATAGAATTGACACAGATCCAAGTCGTAGTGAATTGGAATCTTTAAAAGAGCCTTTAAGATATAAAATTGGCCAAGATTATATAAGTATTCAAACTGATGAGAATGGAACAACCTTAACTGAGAGTCTAGCAAATATAAACTATGGAAATCTATGGAATGTTCAATCAAGAATTCATGCTTTAGCTATATGGTTTTCAAAAGTTGCAGAACAACCTGCAGCAATATGGTGGGCACAAAAACAAATCAATTTACATCCAGAAATTATAAATCAGGTAAAAAAAAGAATAATAGATACTCCGGAAGTATTTCAAGAAAGTGATTTGATTTTTTGGAAGCAGAATATAACTACCCATATTGATAAAAACAAATTCCCTGCTCAAACCAACTGGTATGATATAAAAAGAGTTTTAGAAAGAAATTCAAATTCTTTATCAGACTTATATTTTAATTATTTGAAAGATTCTCTAACCCCAATATTATCTATGCATTCAGAATATAATTTAGATAAAACATATATACCAACTAAAAAAAATGAAAAATATTTATTTTCTAAGTTTGAAATAGATTTTCCTGAATATGGATCAGAAAATATAAAAATACATGACGACAATCTTCAGAATGTCATTAAAATTCTTTCTGAAAAATTTATACAATACATTAACCTTGTTAATAACTTAAAAGATGAGTCAATTAAAGTTCTTTTTCATAGCCTTTATTTCCCCCCTATTAATTTTGAAAATCCACTAGAACCTCCAAGAAGTGTTTATAAAAAAATTGGAAATTTAATACTATGGATGTGTGATCTCTTAAAAAAGATATCTGTATTTAATGAAGAGTCTTTAATAGAAATAGTTGAATTATGGCCGAAAAATGATGATTTAATTTTCAACAGATTAAGGCTATTTATTTGGGTAAACTCTAAAAGTATTCATAAATGGAATATAGATGAGCATATAACACTTCTATCTGAAGACTTCTTTTGGAGTAGTTATATTGAATCGGATATTATGCATTTCATATCTAATCAATGGGATAGCCTTAAAAAAGAAAGTAGATCACTTATTGAGCATAAAATTATTAATTACCGAAAAAAATATGATCATGAGACTGATGAAAGATTTATAGATTACAAAAATTATCAAGTCAGCCGCCTACTAAATGAAATATCTCATACAAAAGTAGGTCTATCTCCTCATGTAAATCAAGAGTTTATAAAAATTAAAAATGCTGATAATTGGCAGGAAAATTATATAAAGCAAGAGAGTCTAAAGGCTGGAATTCAAAGTGGATGGATATCAACCAACACTTCCTTTGATGAATTGTATTCAATAAACGATAGCACTGCTTTTTTTGAAAAAGTGGATTTATTAGAGTCAGATAGAAGTATTCAGTTTGAAAGAAAAAAGCCTTTTATTGGATTTATAGAAAAAAATTTGAGCGAATCGTTAAATAAGCTTTTAGAAGAATTGGGACGGAATAATAATCGAGAAAAATACTGGATACAATTTTTTGAGAATATTCCTTCAGATGCAAATCCGGATAATTTAATTGCAATTGGAAATGCTGTTTTAAAACTACCAAAAGAAATTATTTTTATATGTCGCTTCCCTTTGACCAGATGGTTAGAAGGAGGATTTATTGATGCTTGTAAAAATCGACAAGATCTTTTTTGGAGAGTGTGGGACTTTATTTTTAATACATTTAACCTTATTGGTCCAGAAGCTAACAGTAGTGCATTTGGAGAAATTTTAAAACATGGCCGCAAAGTTGAAAAATCGAGAAAAACATTAGAACATGCTATGAATTCTCCAATAGGTCAACTAGTAGATGCTGTTTTTAATATTTATGAGGCTTGGGACCTAAATCCTCATGAATTCCAAAATGAAGCTCTGTGGAGATTAGAATTAGCTCTTAAAAGTAAAGGAGAAGGTTCCTATCATACTATCAGTATGATTATATATCGTTTTAACTTTATGTATGAAAATTATGAGACATGGTCTAAATATCATTTAATACCAATTTTCAATACAAATAATAAAAATAGTGAAGCTGCGTGGGAGAGTTTCTTTTACATAAATTACAGACCTTCAAATCAATTAATTTTAACTTTAAAATCATTCTTTATTGATTTGTTTGAAAAAGACTTAGAATGGACAAAAAGTGAAAAATTTAAAAATAATTTAGCATCACTGTTAATACAGTTTTGCTATTTTTCTTACCCTAGACAAAAATTATTTACTAATCTAGAGGTAAGGAAAATTTTAAGAAAGTTCGATAGTGATATGTTATCTCATAGTCTATGGATACTTTTAGATATAGTTAATAAAGAAAATTCTTGGTTAGGTTTTGGAAGATTTTTCTTTAAAAATATTTGGCCTAAAGAAAATATCTGTCAAACTTCAAAAACATCTGAAAGGTTATTAGCTTTAGCTATAGAAACATCTGACCATTTCACAGATATTGTTAAAAGTATCGAACCATATTTAAGAAAAATTGAACCAACTTCAATTTTTCTATATCAGCTAACAGACAATGAAGATAAATATTTACTTACTACGAGATACCCTCAAGAAGTTCTTCTCTTGTTAGACAGAGTGATTGGTCAAAGAATTGAGTCTTATGATAATTCATTGGCAAAAATACTAGAGAAAATAGTCAATGAAAAGCCTGTACTTAAGAATTCTATAGCTTGGCAACGTCTCTATAAAATATCAATTAATCACTTTTAAATTTGCAAAAATCGTTGAAGTTAATTAATAGGATGTATGTTTATTGATTACATTTTTTTAAATATATTATCTTTTATTAACCAATAAAAAAGCCCTAAACCATTATAGATTAGGGCTTTTCAAGTCATGTAAAGCTATTCGAGTTTATATGACTTTAAATCTTGGTAGGTATATCCAGACTCGAACTGGAGACCTCT
>NZ_JZFB01000001.1:1581808-1584685 GCF_001188385.1 Acinetobacter sp. V2
GGACAATCTAAATTTATTACATTCAATCACTTAATATACAACTGACGCATTTTTGTCGCAAACACAAATCTGATTAAGAAAGTATTAATTTGCAAAATTAATCTTGCTACTTGAATTTATCCACATATCTATATACAAATATTTCTTCACTTTAATTATTAAAAGATAATTTTATGCTTTCAAAATCTAAAATTGTGATTGACTGTATTGGTAAAGAATCTTTGTATGTATTAGAAAAATCTGGTAGTGCAATTTATAAGACACCAGGGGTTGATACTAATTTTGCAAAAGATCTTTTAAAATCTTATAAAGAAGGGCTTCAGAAGCTAAAAACTATAATTGATAGCTCACCAAGTTATGATAATTCATATTATGATTTTGAGTTTAAAACAATGATTTATGCAATTGATAAATTATTACTAGCCATAGGAAACATCAAAAGCGAAGATGATGAGATTGAGGCTGCTATTTTTCAAAGCTATCTTCGAAAACAAGATGAGTCTATTAGGAAAACAATTGAAGAAGAGGAAGCGGGTTAATAGTTATTAATTTTTTTGGGTATAGTTTGAACTGTACCCACTTCTAAAAAATAAAGATGACGGGAGTTGAACCCGAAACAATCAAACACTATCAATTACTATTAAATTACCGACTTTAAAAATCAATAACTTACATCCCCTAGTCTGAATTGTATTTTACTGTCTTTAAGATATGCCTGTCAAAAAACCTGTCATGACTAAATTCATCTAATCCACGCATACATGATTTGAGTTGTAGAATTTCCGACCAAATGCACTAGCTCTTGCGACTTTAATTGTCGTATCTCTGATTTTCAAAGATTTTTATAATTTGTAATTTTATAGCCTCATCTCTACCATAAAACTTGATTTTGTAACGTAATCAATTTTTGAAATGAAACCGCGAATTTTTTGTTTAGTGGACGTGAATAATTGCTATGCAAGTATAGAACGTTTTTTCAATCCACATTTAATTAATAAACCTGTCATTGTGCTATCAAACAACGACGGTTGCGCGGTTGCACGTTCACAAGAAGCTAAAGCCATTGGTATAGAAATGGGCGACCCTTTATTTAAAATTATTGATTTAGTTAAACGGCATAATGTAGCTGTACTCTCAAGCAACTACCCTGTTTATGCTGAAATGAGTAAAAGATTTCATGCAATCTTAAAGCAATTTGTTACTGATAAAGAACATGAGACGTATAGCATTGATGAAGCATTCTTAGAACTCACAGCATACAAACAGCATTATGATTTAGATGCTTATGCCAGGCTTATGAAAAACCGCATCTGGCAATGGATCGGGTTACCTGTTTGCGTTGGCATAGGGAGAAGTAAAACTGAAGCGAAAATGGCTAATCACCTGGCAAAAACATATATGACTTTTGACGGTGTTTGTAACCTCACAACATTCCCAACCAATATAAGAGATTTGCTTTATAAACAGACCAGCGTTTCTGAAGTTTGGGGCGTTGGCCGCCAGCATTCTAAAAAGCTGGAAGCAATGGGAATTACTAAAGTTTATGATCTTATGATGTCAAACCCATATCACATGGAATCATTGTTTAGTGTCGTTATGAAGCGTACTGTGCTTGAGCTGAACGGTATTGCTTGTATCGAAATTGAAGACACGCCACCCTCTCGAAAGCAAATCATTTCATCACGTGCGTTTAAGCAAAAAATTACCGATAAAGATGATTTAAAAGAAGCAATTGCACGACGTACACAAGAGGCATTCACGCGCATTAGAAAAGATGAAGCCCTATGCGGCTGTATTATTGGTTTTGCTCACTCTAGCCCGTTTGATGTGCATAAACCCTATTATAAAAAAGAATTATCACAGTCGTTTGCCGTACCTACTGACGATGTCAGAAAGCTTGTGAAAGCAACAACAAGAATGATGGAATATATTTATAAGCCTGGAGTGGACTTTAAAAAATGCGGGGTAGTTTTGACTGCACTCGAGAGTAAGCATACTTTTACTTATGACTTACTAACAGATTATAGTGACTTAGAGAAAACTGAAAATTTGATGTGTGCAATTGAAGGGATACAAGGGAAATTCGGAAAGTTCAAACTTGGTTTTGGCGGGAGTATGTATCAAAACCGATCATGGTCGATGTCTCAAAATTTGAAATCTAATAATTATTTCACTTGGGAAGGTATGTTAACCATTTCTAATTAATATATATTAACTTTACCTAAATTCATTGAAAAAATAAGAGTTAATTATGGTTAAGAATACAGGACGCGAATACGAGGAGTTTGTTCAATCAATTTACCAAGCAATCATTCAATCTGAATCATTGGGGCTAAGTGAACAAAATAATATAAAAGTTGAAATTAATAAAAAATTAATAGATAGAAATGGTATTGAAAGGCAATTCGATATTTATTGGGAATATTCTTTAGCAGGACATTCATATAAAACGGTCATTGAGTGTAAAGACTACACTAGTAAAGTGTCTATCGAAAAAATTGACTCTTTCATAGGAAAACTACAAGACTTTCCTGGTCTAAGAGGGTTATATGCGACAAAAAAAGGATACCAAAAAGGAGCATTAACAAAAGCTAATCAGAACAATATAGACCTATTAATTGTTAGAGAACAAAATGATACAGATTGGGAAGATGAGAATGGCGATCCTTTAATAAGGGAAATTAATTTAGAAGTTCATGCCATTCATCCAGCTAGGATTACAGGCTTTAATATTTTACTCCCCAAGAATTCAGAAGCTTATGATCCAAAAAGTCTTTCAGGACTGAATATTGAAATCATAATTATCGATGAAGATAAGTCAGAACAATATACGCTTTATGACTTACAACAGAGGCTTGTGAATGAACACAAAGAAGG
>NZ_JZFB01000001.1:1584727-1590829 GCF_001188385.1 Acinetobacter sp. V2
ATTATTAGTCCAACTACTGAATTAATAATTGTTGGATTTAAAGTTAAGTATGAAATATTCGAACCTAGTAAAAGTAATATATTAATTGATTTCGCAACAAAACTGCTTGGTGTTGTTGAATACTTAGATAAAGGTTCAAAGTCATTAGTTTTTGATGATCACATAAAAAAAAGATAGTTATTAAAATAAAAAAAGTCATTCAAGAGAAATTGAATGACTTTTTTTATGACAATTTAGTTATTGAGGGACCTCAGCAAATTCATTTACGTGCCCAAGAGAATACTGATTTAATGGGTACTTACTTTCATCTTGCCCACTAGCAATGCTTAAAATAACCCAACCTTCACTAAGGCATTTATTAACCTGTTGAGTATTATAAATAGTAATTACTTTTTTGATTTTAGTATAATCAACGCTCACGATAACTCTCCATTATTTTTTCAAGCTTCAATATATAAAACATAATTAATAATTTATCAAACTGTTAAGACAAAATAATCTTATTTTATAAGGATTTTGTTAGCCCTCAATTGATGGCTTTTATAACTCCACCATGACGGGCTTTACAATCATTATATTTAGCAACCGTATCGACCGACCATAACATCCAGTCTTTACCCGTTGTGCCCGTTAATTCATTCAAATTTGGGCATGGCTGCATTAAGTTAGCTGGTATTACCGGCTTTGATAAGATCGTTGATTTGCTGCACGCCATCAGCGTCAACACAAGCAGACTTATAAACAGGACGTTCAACGATCTTTTGCACTTCACGCTCAACATACTCGACTTTTGTACGTTGTTCTGACTTATATTGCTCATAGTCTGCGCTCACTTTATTAATTTGGTTTTGTGCTTCAGCAAGTGCTTTCACTTGCTTTCGCTCAATGTCTTGTATCTGTGACAGGCATTGCTGATCTGCTTGCTTAAGCATCTTTACATAGTGATTTGTGATAGCCGTCTGAATGAACACCAGCAAAAGTAAAATGGCGATAGCCGTCCAGCGTTTATTTAATAAAATCCAAGTCATGAATTAGCCCCTACGCAATTTTGATATCGATCAATTTGACGTATCCAAACCCCATAACAACCATTAGAACGGATTGAACAATCACGCTTTGCAACGTATTTCCATTTCAATAAAGATTCACATGCGGCTTTATATTTTTTAACTTTTAGATTTTTCAGCATGGATGAGCCAGACCAGGCACCAATTCCATATTGATAAGTAAAATCTAGATAAAGGTCATATTCAGCTTGTGAAATTGGAATGTTCAGCAATGTCTTATTGAATGCTTGAGCATCTTTATTCATTGTGAATTTCAAATACTCAAAAGCCTGCTTTCTAGTAATGGCCGGGTCATTCATCTTTACAGCACGGCCATTTGGATAAAATGTTGTACCATTACCAATCGTTGGACGGTCACCTTTAACCGGAATAGTCGGCTTTGGTGTATAACCCTCTTTTTCTGCCGTCGCTTGTACTTGTTGATCACTAGGCCCAAAAATAAAAAAACCGCCCATCGAGGCGGCTAAAGTTGAACCAATTACAAATAATTTAGTCTTGTTTGTCATGACTATCTTCACCCATTAATTTTTTATGTAACTCTTCATCGCGCTTATTTTTCTGTCTGGCGTAATACCAGTTCATTAAAAATCCACCTAAACCAATGAAGATACTGACCCAAAAAGCTAAATCGATTGACCCGACAAACGCCGATGCTGCACCTGCCACACTACCCCCGTAAGTTGCCCCTTTACTGGCCGCTAAAGCTGTTGATGTATCTATAAGTTGTTGGTTATCTGCCATGACCTATTTCTCCAGAAATTGGCAATAAAAAACCCTGCATTTGCAGGGCTAGTTTTCAGGTACTTTTTCTGTGTTAGAAATATTAATAAGACCACCACTATCAGTTAGCTTAAGTGGTGCATTTCCACGGAATGACGCATCCTCTAAATTCAAGACACCTCCAGAACTATTAAAATGTGCGTAAATTGGATCAAAGGACTTAAAATTCCGCGCATTAACAACGTTTTTATTAACCTCCACACCAGCAACGTTAATACTTATACGGCATCTTTTAGCTACACAATTTATCAACTCCATATTTGTTGTTATGCCTCCGTCAGTTGAAGTACCAACGCAAGAAAACCCTGCACCATCATCAATGGGCCAAAGTCCAACCCCTTGGCCAGCATCTCTAACTTCAAGATCATGATGGACAGAGTGACCACCTACGGCTGTTGCAAGTGCACGGTCACCTGGATGTTCAATCAAACCGCCATAGTCGACACCGCGCCAATACTCGTGCAAAGATTGCCCGTCGTCACCCGTATCATGCTCGTAATTATTAAAGCCCATATAAAGACAGCTTTGACCTGAAGGATTAGGTCGGCCTTGTGCTGTATGTACATGCGCCCCTGTACCATCGACCCAATTTCCACCACTTTCACAGCACTCACGAGATACACTCATCGTATTACTGTGTTCGACTCCATTAACTCGATTACCCCAAGTTTTACAGCGTATCATTTCAACACTTGAAAAATCCCAAGTTCTGAAGCCATTTAGCCAGTAGAACGATTCAATGCCTACAAGTTTGATTTTCTGATCTTTTGTAGTCGCTGAAGTGTAAAAAGGGCTTAAAGTTTTTTCAGGAATACGTATATCCGCATTATTAGGATTGCCAAACCCCGCACAACTTAGATAAAGAACACCTTCGAACCAATACCATGAAGGCCGCGTTTTACTTTCAATCTCGGCAACACTGTCAACTTTCCAAATACGTGTATAGTCTGCAATTCGATACTTTTTACCTTCATGAAGACTGTGACGATCATTATCGGGAATAAGTGTTGTTTCATCAGGTACACCATGATGTATTAACCAAAAACCACTCCGGTCTGAATCTAATAGTGGACTAACTGCTAAATTTGTTTGCCAAACTTTTGAGAAACCCGCTGTCTGAGTAAAGCCAGTGACTTGAGTTCCCCCAATTAAGCGCACTCGCGCATTACGGGCTGCTACAACCTCTAAAACTCCTATTCTTGGGCCAATTTGAGGAGCTTCATTATAATCCCCACCCTCTACGACAACACGGGTATTGTAGCCGCCCATTAACATAGCTCTTTTAAGCGTCTTGACTGGGGCAGATGATGTGCCATTATTTAAATCAGATCCTTTCACTACATCAACAAAAAGCATTGTTAATGGAAATTGTGGATTAAAAGATGGCCGATTTTGAAATGTGCTATATAAAAATGCAGGTTTAAACTTAGCAATTGATGCATTGCTATCTTTCATAAGACGTAAATCAACACGTACACAATTTTGTGGAACTATATATTCAGAAGAAAGAATGTCATAAACATTAGCAACCCTCGAATCTTGATTTGACCTCGATATTTCTATGTTATTAGCATCATAGAAAATCATCGACATATGTGTTGCGTTAGTACCACTACTAAATATTTCAGCGCCAAAGCGTAATATTGCACCAGGCGAGAAAGGGCCAAGAGCTGGGAATTGATAAAGAGATTGTCTCAAGGCATTTGTTTCTTCAAATGTCATGATCAATTCATTATTTTCAATACGAGCTAAACCTAAGAAAATCTCTGCATATTGTCCACTATAGTTTGGATCTGGAAATAAATTTCTAGGAATTGCCAAAGGTCTTATGAAAAATCCTTTGGGTGCCTGACTTAAACAAAAGTCTTCAAAAACTAAATTTCTAGTACTCAATGCAATAATGCTAAAACCAATCTCCACAAATACAGCAGATGGATCTAAAGAGATGTTTTCTATTAATACGTTCTTTTCAGCAGTAACAGCTTCAGGCCCCGCTACTGTTACGAAATCTGTTTTAATAGAATTGAAAGTAGCATTTGTCTGCCAAATGGTAAATTTGACTGCCTGAGTAGCTGCACCAACATCCGCGTTTAGACTTTTCAAACGGAACGAAGCAGATATTACATTCGTATCTTTAAAGTATGCAGCACTAAATCTCCAACGCACATCTGTTGTCACGCCCGGCGCTGCTCCTGGAACCGTGATTTTCACCCCTTTTGGCGGAATACGAGTCACAGCAGAACGGCCTGCAAGATTAGTTATTCGAGAAAGATCATAACCAACAATTTCGTCAATATTAAAAAAGTTTTTATAGGTTGAAGTACGTTCCCGTAAGTCAGTATTTGCATTTGCTTGCGATAGCTCACTAGTACCAGTACTAATCCAATAATTTCCGTCAGGTGCTCCACTTGGCTTGTTCCAAAACCAAACGATTTTAGTATCGTTTGCTTTTGCATATTTCTTTAAAACAGTTGGTCTACTTGCCAATAACTCAGCTTCAGTGGCAAACCCTTCCATTAATCCCGCTTCAATGATTTGCTGAACAGACTGTTGAAAGAGTTCTTGACCTTCCCGCGCAACCATTGGAAATGACTTAAAAGGCACACCATAACGTGGGGTAATCATCCCATCAGTATTTGGCGCTTTACCAGAATCTTCAATATCCCGGTATAAATTGGCTATCTTCTCTTCGGTAATAATCGCCATAAAATTTTCTCCAAAAAAAGCCCCGCTTAATGCAGGGCTTTAATTTCATTCCAGGGTTAAATTAGGTTATTGATGATGTCTTTATCATTTTGATAATAGCGTTCATCTAAATTGGTTGCTGATACGGAATTTTCAAAAACTCCATTTCGATTTTTGATAGAGACTAGAAATAACTCTTCATCTTGCCGATCATCTACAGTGATTGAATACACGGTTTTTACTTCGCCTTCTGTTACCAATGCTTCAAGTGGTGGACGGGCCAAAATTAACTCATACTCACTTGCGCCCTGGCTAACTGGGATTTGATCAGTAAACCCGCTTTTCATTTGTAGATGAATCATATAGTCATGACCCGTTGTTAAAGTACATGGTTGACTTACTTCAATATTTAAGCCATTCCACACTAAAACCTCTCCAGAAGTCTTTGCCCCCTCTCCAAATACGATATAAGGTAAACGGGTATCATCAACAACAATAATCGGGTCCCCGCGTTCCGTGAGCTCACCCTCAGCAAAGCAATTAAACTTACAATTGACTCGCTGATACTTCAGCTTGTTCCAAGCACGCCAACCAATAATATGGGCTTGTTCTTTGTAAGCAATCCCATAGCCATCGATCTTTTTAGGATTAGTGATTTGATCATTCGGGATTTTTAAAGTTTTTTCTATCCACCCTGCTTCACTATCGACATACGTTATTTCAACACCGTCATAATTATTTTCTATCTTAAAATTATAGGTTCTAACTTCAGATAAAGCCTTCTTATTTCTGTGATTAAATAACAATATTGGTTGTCTCCCGGCTTTCTCAAAATCAAAGTAAAGCTCACGATTTAATCGACGCTCATTACATCCGGATACACCCGCAAACATTCGACAAATTTCTTCAAAAGACTGGTTAGCATTATCAAGCGTATAATTAAACTCAGCCATTTTTTCAGAACCGAAGTAATCAACCACATCGTCAAATACTCGATAGATTTCTTCAGTATTAATTTCATTTAACGAACGTCGGCCAATACGTTTATGCAAAGCTAATTCAATGCATAGATCAGCTATATTTCGTGATGGTATGCGTTCAGCAGACTTAACACCACCGCGATATGAATAAACTAAGCTCTCAGCAATACAGTTTGTTTGTCGTGTATCAACAGCAGTTGCAGCACGTGTTGCTTGAGTACGTTGGCGTATCAATACGCGGTTGTCATAGATCAGTTTTGACAAGTAACGATATGCATAGGCTGTATAAAATTTAACTTCATCAGATAAATCTACAGCATCCCCATTATCATTAGTTCGTCTTGCTCGAAAACGCACAGCTCCAGTAAACGGCAAATTAATCCACATCGACCCGCCTACACTGTCACGGTTATTTGCTTTACCACTCAAGCGGATAGTTTTATTAAAAACAGCTCCAGTTGGTGTACCAGAAACGACTTGTTGATATTCAACATAGATATCCACATATTTGGCATCTGAACCCTGATAAATTCCGTTTAAAGCTTGGAAATTTAATAAAAGTCCTGTTGCTTTAGGAGAATCAATCGTAA
>NZ_JZFB01000001.1:1590859-1593852 GCF_001188385.1 Acinetobacter sp. V2
CACGTAACTTGATATTGCCTGTACTGGTCTTTTGGTCTTGTAAATCTTCTAACTTATTCCAATCGGAATTTACCCCGCTTGGCGTTGCTAATGTGAGCTGCTTATTCGTGGTATCAACACCCGTAACAACATATTCACCATCTAAAAAGATGTTTGCTGTATTAGCTGTTAAATTTGCCGAGATATTTGAAGTTAATACTTCAGTCACATTTGAAAAGTTTGTGTTTGTTGACACTGGGTTTTTCAAATGAATCGTATATACATTTGATACATAGGTTACTGAATCAATATCGTATAAACCCGCTAAATCAAGTTGTTCATTTACCGGATCGGTAACCAGCAAAGAAGTCACATTAATTTTTCGGTAATTCTGATAATCCAAAACATTTTGCGTTGATTGAATTGCAAATGTTTCATTTGTTGGGTCCACACTGACTTGACCAGTTATAGACAAATCAGAAATACCAAAATTTGCACCACTGATAATTAGAGATTCATTAATATTGAATGAGTTAAATCGATCTGCTGTACCCTGATCATTGGCCTTAATCATATTAGGATATTGAAAATAAATATCTCCAGCTTCAACCCGTGTGCTATTTGGTGGCAAAGCTGTTTGACCATTAATCGAATCATTTTGCCGGGCAATTACTGGAGCTTCAGTAAAGGTATCACCCCATTTAAAAATTGTTTCACTACCAACCAAGGATTGATTTAGCCCATAAGCCGACAAGCTTGTTCCTGGTATCTCTTGAATCGGAGTATCACCGGTCTTAAATTGAGACAGTCTTACAGGGTTTTCACAAACGCATAGCAAAAGCTCTTCAACTTCTACCCCATCTTTGAAATATCGATATGGAGGGGCAAACAAATCAGGTATAGCTTTCGGCCCACCCAATACATAAGGCACTCTTTGCTTAATTCGTTGACGGTTTTCAGGGTTCGATAAATTATTATTACTCGAACCTGTCATCGAACTATTGTTAGTTGGAGCTTTTGGCAACTTAACTAAAGCAGAAACAGCCTGTCCAAGTAACTTTGAAGCAATCCACGTTACTGTTGAAGCCAATTCACCAGGATAACGAACAATCGTACATTCGTCTGTTATTTCCAAGAGACGAGCAACAGATGACATATCCGCTTTTGTTGGCGATATATCATTTTCTGGACAAGGATTTCCCTTGTAAATTTTAGCCTGCGGATGCTTAGCTCTTTCACTAAGGAAAGTATGCAAAATATTATCGGTTTCAACCGTTTCTTTTACATGCTCTTCTAAAGAATTTTTAATGATGTAAATTCGGCTCATAGTATCGAATCCGTTTAAACCAATTGTTAGCCGTCTTAACTGTGATGCGTTGCACGCCACTCTCAGATAAATGAAAAATTGTATGATCAAAAAAAAGCCCAACGTGTGAGCTTTCATTCATATATGTCATTAGGACTATGCAGCCCTCTTTTGGCTTCTTTATCGCCTTATTTCTATGAACCGTTTCTCTTGAAGTCTTAATTGCCTCACTTAAAGGCTGTGCCAAACCAACAAAACACGGGGAATAATCTAGGCCATAAATATGTTTTGCTGCTTTAATAACGAAATGAACACAATGAAATTTTTCAGGATCATATTTGCAGTAAAACAACTCGATAATGTTCATGCATAAAAACCTTCTAAACTTTCATCGGTACTAGGTGAATAAATTTCACCATTGCCAGAATCATTTAATCCAGGCGCTTGAGACTCTATATTTGAACCACGATAATCACGAGTGACCACAGCAATTTCTAAATCTTTGACCACCCACGCTGGAACGTCATAATTCCCCATGTTATAAGCCCGATAATTTAAAACTGGTGGTGTAATCTCTTCATCTTGAAGCACCAGCTTAATCAGATCGGGAATGATGGTTCCAACATCACCAATCATGGCTGAAAGCTTTTGATCAAGATTATCTTCATCGCCCCCGCGATTAATAGTTAAAGGCACATAAACATATTCAAAACTTTGCCCATCTTCATGGGTTAAAGATATTGGCTCCCTGGAATTGACCACATAATGTAAAACTTGCGGCCAATTCGGATGGGAAATTTCAACAGACTCAAGCCAACCAATTGGGCCTGCTGACTGATCAAGTAAAGCAAGCTGTTCTGGTGTAAGTTCAATCATGGATTTACCCCTAATGCATCAGGTAGCCATTCATTTGGCACTTTTTCGATATCATCAATTACTTCACTAGACTCAACGCCTTGGCGTAAATTAACGATATTTCGGTCTAAATCAGCACTACGTTTGATTGGTTTAACAATCACTTGAAAGCTAACCATGACTACAACGCCATTTCGCTTTGATTCACCAGGTAAAGATTTAGATGTGAACCGACATTCACACTCTTCAACTATCCCGTGGTCTAATGAAAGCTCCCATTTCCAATTTTCTGGTTTACGCTGTTTAGTTCTCCAGAAGGCCCAAAAATATTGACGGTCTGCATCATCTTTCAATAAGACAGAAACAGTAACTGAATGAGGCGAACCAACAAAAAAGGGGGCTTGCCTTGGCATTCCCCCTTCATTTTCTTGTTCACGAATATCATTACCTGGTGTAAAGCCATACCCTTCTTGCAAGGGGCAAAGCATGAAAGTATCCAAAATTACCCCCTATTTCGTTCGACCATAAAACCTTGTTGCATCATTTGTGACTCATGACTATTTGCCTGGGTTCCTAATCGAGTAAAGGCTTGTTCAACCTCTTGTCTCACAACATCAATTGTCACATCGCCATTTGATAATCTGCGCTCTCTAGCTGTATAGCCTGGAGGAACATTAATATTGATATTAACGCCACTGCCACGCTGTCTAGTAGGTTCAATATTTTTCTGAGTAAATATAGACGGTGTTTCACTAACTATACCCCCATCGGCATATCCATTCTTGATTGATTGACGCAATGCATTAAACCCCGAAGGACCACCCAAAGCAGCAATTTCCTCTTGAGTTAATAC
>NZ_JZFB01000001.1:1593894-1598038 GCF_001188385.1 Acinetobacter sp. V2
CCACCGTAACCAGTAAAACCTCCATCAGCAAAACCTGCTATTGTTTGCGCACCAATTACAGCGATCGAAGCGTAACCCAAACCACGAATTAAAGTTGAAGCTGGAATACCATAAATACCCATTTGCGCAATAGGTTGCATTGCAGCAAGTTCCGTATTAATTATCTGTTGAGCAATAGCGATACCCTGCTGAGCTAAAAACATTGCTTTATATGTTTTAGAGTTTTCTCCTTTAGCCTCTTTAACCATTTGAGTCATGCTGCCCCAAACCGTTGAAGCTTGAGATAAAAGAGAGCCATATAAATTTAATTGAGACTCATGCTGGTCTTGTATTAATTGCTTTGAACTGTCTTGATACTCAATATCCAAAGCCTTCATCTTTGCTAAATGCGCAGCCTTAGCTTGCTCAAGTAACTCATATCGCTGAGTAGCCATTTCAGGTGAGTCATAATCTTTATTAATTTGATTTACATCATTAGTGTAATCATCTAATTCATATGACTTTTCCTGTCTTACAGAAGTTGTCAAACCAGCCATTTGATATTCATAAGAGTTTTTGCCAAATTTATTGGCAATACCAGACAATGCTATTGCATCTTCCGCATCAGCCATTTTGTCAAGAAGGTCATTCTTATAACTATCAAATTTCTCCTGTTGAGCTTGTCGATAAGCTGAAACATCCTTTTTATAAGCCTCCTCTTGAATTTTTAAGTACTTCTGAATTGACTCATCATCACCAGCATAAGCAATTTTAATCTCTTTAATAGACTCCTCATTATCCAATGCCATTTTTTGTTCAACATTTGAATATTTAGAAACTATTGCTAGTTGTTTCTTTTCACGTTCATCATGAATCCTTAATGCGTCATTATTTGCCTTTTCGACAATATCAAGTTCAGCTTTTGCATCTTTTAATGCATCAGCTGAACCTTTATAACCCAAAACTGAAACATGAATATGTCCACCAGTTGCACGACTTGAAGGATTACGATATTCATCAAGGACCTTGACAATAAAACCATAACGTTTTGCCATTTGCTCAAGTTGGGTAACTGCTTCATCAGATTTTTTGACATCATCAATTGTAAAATCAAAAGCATTTCCCGTTGCATGTTTGCTATTAGTACCTTTGTGATAGGTATCATTAAAAGCTGTAAATCTATTTAAATCTTTACCCAATGCAGATTGAACAAGCTGGGCAAAATTAGCTGTATATGCTCTTACTTGACCACCAGCAATTGATTCAGCACCTTTAATACGTAAACCGTTAAGTGCTGAAGCACCAACCATCTTATTAAGGTCTTGCTGAGCTTTGGCTGCTTTAGCTGCTGCCTTTGCTTGTTCTTCTTTAGCCTTGGCATTTTCCTTAGCTGTTTCAGTGTCGGTAATGGTACTTTTTGAATTTGCTAGGTTCGCCTCGTTAACTTTTAATTGAGCTGCTGACAGTCCAGTTAAAGTTGGCATTGTGCTAGTCTGAACATTACTTACAAAAGCCATTGCGCTTTTGATAGTTTTATCGATCCCAGCCGCTGTGTCATTCCAGATATCTTTGCCTTCACTAAATCCTGTTTTTAAGACATTAATCTGATCACTTATTGTTGTTGCAGCATCTAACCTAGCAGCGACTACGCCAATATGATTAATTAAATTAGCAAAACCACTAATTGATTGGATAACCACCGAAACAGCACTAGCTACCCCAACAATTGCAACACCGACGATTTTCGCAATAGTACCAACAGAACTTAAAACTGTTCCAAAACTTCCACTTTTAACAGCGCCATCCACAAAGTATTGAATTAAATTGCTCAACACTGGAGTCATTTGACTAGCTAACTGATTTTTAAAGCCTTGAAACTGTGTACCTAATGCTTGTGTTTGTGCATTAAGTAATAATGATTTATCAATACTTTCTTGAGTTCGGACTACTCCAGCCTCTTGCAGTTGATCACCATACTCTTTGATTAATGCAGAGTTATTTGCGAATAATGGAGCCAAATCACCCAAATCACTAGCTAAAGACTCCAGAACAAAGCGTTTCTCGGCGGCAGTAGCGCCCATATCATTTAATTTGGTAGTCATTTGGCCTAAAGCATCAACCGTATCCATAGTTGAAAGCTTTTTAGCAAAATCATCAATTTCTTTTGCTGTCATTTTTGAGTTGTTGGCCAACATTTCAAAAAAGTCTTTTGCACCGCCACCTTTTGTAGAAGTGTACTCGCCCAATTTCTCAGACGTATCAGCCAAAATATCACTTAACTTATCTTGCTCAACTCCAAATGCACTTGCTGCACCAGCAACAATTTGAAAGTTTTCAGCAGATGTTACAGCTCTTCTTGATAAACGGTTCAGCTCTGCATCTGCTTTTGCCAAATCAAGTGACATCTGACTCAATGCCCCACCAGCAACAACAATCCCTCCTACAGCCATACCAGCTAATGATGCTGTTGCGGTTAGAACACCACCTCGCAAAACCCCCAATTTTCCTGTAATACCTTCTATAGCTGAGCCAATCTGAGTACCACCCAATGAAGCATTCATTTGCTCTTTAAAATCGGAGAAAGCTTTACCCATTTTGGCTGTAGATTCTTTGGCTTTCCGTTCCGCTTGAGTCATTGGACCTACAAACTGACCAATTTGAGCAACTAAATCTAGCGTTAAACGCCCAAGTGAAGCAGATGCCATAGTTTTCTCCAGACATTAAAAAACCCCGCTTAGCGGGGTCATTTCTTAAATAATTTACCTATCAACATATAACTGGACACACATTCTATAGGACGCAATATATTGATTTAAAAATTGAATCTTTACATCCTTCTCATTGTTATATAAAGGCAAGGTATAAACATACTTAAGCATTTTACTTAAGTTATCCCTATATTCCTTATCATCAATCTCATTGATTAGTTCCAATTGTTCCTTTTGAGTCTCATGCTCATATCTATTAACAAGCAATTTATTAATTTGATCAGCATAGCCGTGACATCTTTCATCAACAGTTCTATCTTGAGCATAGACAAAAGTTGGAATAACCAACATTAATATTATAAAAAGTTTTTCCATTATTTTTTCATCACTAAATTCTAATTAAGAAATCAATGAGAATAACTAACAGGATAAGAAAAAGCCACTTTGCAGTGACTTTTCAAAATTAGGATTGATAATTTTGCATAGCCTCTTCAAAGCTGATATCAGGCGCATCAAAATGCGGTAAGAAGTCATAGATATCTTCAACTTCAAAATCATTGGCTTTTGCAAACATGTATTTCAACTCACCCAATATCTGCTCAAATCGCAACCCTAAGTTAAGGCTTCCGCGTCTTTTTCTATATTGTTGCCAGAAGATGAATTCTCGGTAACTAAGGTTCTTTTTTGCTTTGGCGATCGTTTCGCCCGCGATGCCGTTTTGGACAAGTTCCGCCCAGATTTCGAGTTCGGCAAACTCGTCTTCGGTGTACTCGACTTTCCCAAGTAATTCTTTTCAATGATTTTATCCCAGATAGCTTGAATCAAATGTTTATTGAAGTTCTTACGTATTTGTTCTTCTGTGAAAATTGGCTCACCGTTCTCGGTAACAATACAATCTGCTAAAATACAAGCTAAACCCTCGCGTCCTTCATTATTAGCATTCATTTGAGCTTTTGCTGTTTCATAATCCATAATTTTGATATGGGTTTCAAATGTACGAGGTTCACCATTTACAACAATATCAACTTCAATTAGTTCAGGTTCACCAACCAAAGCGCCAGATAAAATATCTTCAATACTTAATTTATTCATTTTTTAATCCAATAAATAAGCCCCATTTCGGGGCTATTTGTTAAGGGGTAACTGTTTCAGGAATCCATTCAACTGACGTATTCCGTTGAACGGTAACGGTACTTTTAACAACAGTATTAGCATCAACATCCATAGGGAATGTATCGACATAGCCTTTAAACTTATTCCAGCTTCGACCAGTCGGTAATGTTACTTCACCAGTACTTGCATCAACGGTAGGTACAATATTTTTAACACTACCTTTAGTTTTGCCTGCCCATCCGACAACCCATTGAACTTCTTTGCCAGATAAAGAAAGATTATATAAACGAACATGTGATGGTTTTTGTGGATCAGCATTCACATCAAAGGTTGATTGCCCTGGG
>NZ_JZFB01000001.1:1598081-1598812 GCF_001188385.1 Acinetobacter sp. V2
CTTGTTTTAAACAAGTTGTTTCGATTCGATCTTTTGAATCTGTACCTGGTTTAAAGTTTAAAGGGCAATCTACTTCAACCAATTCAAAAGTACCCGGTGTTGCAGGGACTTCATCCACAAACCAAACACCAGTGCCTTGTGTACGACGCGCCATAATATTTTCTCCATAAAAAAACCGCCTTTCGGCGGTCTTTATAATTTAAGGTTCTTCATACCATCGGCTATCAATCCGAATACGGTATAAGTTGGTTTCGGAATCGCGCACGACTCCGGTGTAATCTTCAATATAGCAATACTCTTCAATGTTTTTTCTTAATAGACGTGCAATTTGCCGTGTTGAACCTTTAGTGGCTGCATAGATATCAATTTGTGCATAAATTGAATCCATATCTGAGGGTGCAGATAAATATTGCTCAGGATTGGCATCAATAATTTGCCAGCAAACATATGGAGCGCCATTTGTATTATTGGCGTCAAATTCACTGACTTTTAAACCAGCCTCATCAGTCAAAAGCCCTACTAATTCGGTATCATTTTCACAAATTTCAATTAGGGGGATAATCAACATTAATTTATATCCCCCAAAATATCATTTTTAAGCTTAGCGGCTACCGCTTCTGTCACACTGTCAATATTTGACTCTAACGCTGGGCGCATAAACGGCTGTGCTTTAGTTTTGGCTGTTCCGAACTCAACCAACCAAAAGTGACGAGTATCATTTTCCAAAAAGG
>NZ_JZFB01000001.1:1598855-1600544 GCF_001188385.1 Acinetobacter sp. V2
AACATTCTTGTTCTGACGCCAGAATTCACCACCATCTTTAACTCCGACACGAACTTTCACAGAGTTTTTATCTGCTGTTTTACCCACGCGAATAACAATGTTTTTTGCAATATCAGCACTGGTTTTAGGATCATTAATTTTTTGTGCATTTTCTTTAGCTGATTTTTGAACAATCTTTGCACCTTCACGCAAAGCTTTCTTTAAATGTTTTTTTTGGATGTTTTTAGCCATTTCATCCATTTTTTTTAGAGCTTCATCAAGCCCTTCTAGTTGGAATCCTGCCATTTATAGACCCCTTGTTCACACGCTAAAGTCAAATATTCATTGCCTGTTTTATTGTCACGCAATGGTCGGATAATTCGATAATAAAGCCCATCACAAACTAGTCGGCATTTGGTCCAATCTGTACCAGGCAAAACATCTGATTGACGAATCAGAATGCGACAAGCTACAGCAGATTGTTCTTTACCCGCTGCAATCAGATCACGTACAGATGAATCAGTAATATGGCCGTAAATGGGAAAAATATTTACCCAAACTTCCTCACGATCACCAGATTTATCTTGTGCCTGTTCAACCATTTTTTGCTGAACTTCAATATATTGATTTAGATTGCCTGATTGCATGAATCACCCCCTTGCACCAACCAAGCTTGAAAGGCAACTTCCATTGCAAAAACTTGATATTCACCATTGTCATGGATAAAAAGGCGTTCACCATGAATGTAAATCAACTTGATATAAAACGGCTGGGCTTTAATCCAAGCTTCAAATTTTTCATGCATGGTTAAACCCCCATCTTTCGATAAGGAAACATTAACCGTTCACAGGCAATATTTACGTAAAGGGCTGCATCAGTTTGAGCCGCGCGGTTTTGATACATATCACCAATGATCAGAAAGGCTGCATAAACTAAATCTTCAGGTAAAGAGCCATCTTCTTGCTGAACTTCAGTAAATTCTTTATCAATAAAGTTTTTTACCGCTTTTAAAGCCGCTTTGATCAGTAACTCAATGTATGCATCATCACGCGCATGCAAAACACGTAAATGAGATTTGGCTAACTCTAGCGAAATGTAGTCACTCATAAAAACGTCCTAATAATGAAGAAAAATGCAGATTTCTGAATAGAATCTCCAAAAATCTGCATAAAACATGAATAAAAGCAGCTCGAAAGCTGCTTTTATTGAATATTAGCCACCCGCTGGAGGTGCAATTACTGGTAAATCACCAGCAACACATGCATCAGGTAAAACGACTGCACCCGTTGCACGCATTTCTGCAAGGATTGTTACCAAGTTTTTAGTAATGTTATTACCATCTTCAGTGGAAATAGTTACAGAAACATCTTCACGAATAACACCATCAAAACCAATAGCAATATTTCCTACCCAATATTTACCCTTTGGCATTGAAGCAGCAAATACTACAGGCAATCCCCATAATACTGGTTGGATAACCGCACCAGGTGAACCGAAAATATAGTGCCCATCTGCACCCTTAATACGCTCAATTTTCCCCCAATCTTCAGGGTTTAAAATCATTGTATCTGGTAGAACAAATGAAGCAGCAGCTTTATATTTTGCCTGGTTCAAAACATCTAATGCAGTTGCATCTGCTTCTGGAGTGATGGTAACAAAGTTATCTTCTTCGAGTAGACCACTAAAGATTTTTTGTTCCCCAGCGGCAGG
>NZ_JZFB01000001.1:1600586-1615656 GCF_001188385.1 Acinetobacter sp. V2
ACACCATAAGCCATACGAACTTCCAAATAAGTTGCAAGGGAAGTCATATCTGCAAGAACTTGTTTAGAAGCACGAATCCAATGAGCAATGGTGCCTACATTCATCGTCGCTAAACCAAAAGTCAGATTTGATTCAGGTTTATCAGTATTTTCTGGGGCAATGTCTGCCATGATGTCAAAGGCAGATTCACGCAAGAAGTAATGAATAGGCTCATCCGTAGTTCCCCAATTAATTAAGTCAATAATACTTAATGGTTGAGTTACAGCAGTACGGTTTAAATCATTTTCAGCTTTAACCGCATTTGCTGGCATTGATTTCAAAGTGATAACGTTACGAGCATTAATACCTTCAAAAACTACTGCGTCTTTTTTCTTGCCTGAACGAGAGTGCATAACTTTTGCATAATCTACTGCGTCTTTGTTACGCAATAAAGCAGCAAGTACATTGCGTTGCTCTGTTCCATTAGCTCCCTGAACACCTTCAACCATTCGCTGTTGAATGTCTTGAATCATTCCAGCGATTTCTTCAACTTGTTTTGAGCGAGCCTCTAAATCAGCACGTAAATCTTCTGGCAAACCGTCTAACCCTTCAAGTCGGCCACGATAACGTTCTAAAAGCTGGTCAAATTGGCTGATACGATCTCGCAATTGAATTGCATATTGGTCCAAATCCTGACGATCACGTGGATTTAATCCTTTAAAAGAATTCATATGCTGAGCTAATGGTAATTTTTGATATGCAGTCATAATTTTTTCCTATGCATAAAAAAACCCGCTAAAAGCGGGTCTTTATTTAAAATTTAAGGGGGTTACTAAACAATTTTGTCTAAAAAAGAAAATGGATCTTCTTCAGGTTCTGGGTCTTGTTTGGGTTGATGAACACTAGTCCAACGTGCCAAGAATTTTTCTGCGTAATCACCAGGCAGAATTGATCTTAAAAGTTCTGCCGCATCATCTTCAGATTGAATGGCATTAATCGCATCATCGCTAATAATTCTTGCTGAATCATCTGCTGGGTCATCTACAATACTAATTTCATATAAATCAGCACGTTTAATTTCTACATGGGTGCCTTTATTCTCCATATCAATTTCGTTAGGTGGGTAAAACGCAATTGAGAAGCCATCAACCGTTCCATGTTGCACCATTGCTGCTACATTTTGGGCTAAGGCAAGACCTGGCGTTAGCTCTACCTCAAGATATAAACCAGTATCATCTTCAAGTAGCTTAATTATCTTACCGATTCGCATGGTAATGGTTGAATCGACATACCACTGACGCCAACCATGATTGTAGTAACAATGAATTTTTTTTGTACCAGCATTAAATGCTGCACAGACGTCGGCAAAAGCCCCTTTTAAGAACTTTTCACCATAATAATTAACTGAATCCCACTTAACTGCATAACCACTTACTGTAACCACACCTGTTTTATCGTCTTTCTTGATAAAACGACAATTTTCTACAGCAATAGGCATCCGTCGACACTGGACTTTAGGCAAGTTTGGCGAAAATTTATTTCGCACTTGCAGTTGGTTTATCTTCATCTTTCACCTTGTAATTGCCTGTTTTCATTCGTTCTGCCGTAGTCATATTGACTGGAACAAGTAAAAAATCACCGTTTGGATCAGGCGTATCACCTTCTTCACGACGAATTTCATTAATTGATGATTGACCACTAATAATTCGATCTTTATTAGCTGCTATACGTTGCAAATATGAAGCGCGTAATAAGTCTTTGGTTTTAAACTCAAACTCATATGAATCCCATTCATGTGGCTCTAACAAATGAATACGCATACTTTCTTCAATTCGCTCCAAATATGGACGCAAACCAAATTTGTAAAAGCCATCAATAATTTGCTCGATACCGCTACCCCAGGTTGTCGAACCGTCAGACATATAAACCAAAATTGGTGGAACCCCGAAGAAGCGGCAAGCATCCTCTACAGATAACTTACGAATTTCGATTAACTCTAGATCGGCTGGTGTAAGGCTGATTTGCTCGAACTGCATATCGTCTTCTAAAACTGCAATATCTCCATCATCACCATTTACCAAAATATCTAATTCAGTTCTTAGAGTGTCTCGTTGAGCATCTTTTAGAATACGTTTAGTTTTCAATGCACCTGTTGGCTTAGCACCATTTGACATTAATCGAGTAGTTTTATCACTCGCAGCAAGGCCAACACCAATTGATCCAGCGCCATATGCAATTGCAGACATGCCCCATAGACCAGTACCAAACATTTTTACATGCCAGACTTGTTTCTCGGATAATTGGACCGTCTTGCCATTTATTTGACATTCATAAATAGGATCCCCGTTATCCTGAATTTTCATATTTACGGAGCCGCTATTTATGACCTGTAAACTAACTAATTTTTTTCCAAAATAGTCACGTTTACAAACTGCATTTCCAGCCACAAGGTTAAGCATAAACTGCTCTCGAAATTCGACAGCAGTTTGATAGCGATTTGGCTTGTTACTTAAAAGCTTAATTACCGGATGGTCTTTTACAACTGTTCGACTACCATCGGAATTTAGCTCAAACATTTGAATCGGCAGGGTTGCTACTGACTCTACAAGAATCTTGACACAGGCAAAAACCGCGCTTAGCGTCATTGCACTATCAAAAGTAACGGGCTTTGCCGTCCTAACAGCAGAACGGGGACGATCAATTAAGGTCGTCCCCGTTCTGTCTTGTATTGGTCCAGTTCCCCGCACTTTAAGCTTTTTTAGGTCATCTTTTTGACGACCTTTAGCTTTATTGCGGTTTTTACTCATCGTCTAGATACCTTAATCATACCACTCAGAAAATCATCAAAGTTTCCGTTACTATCTTCACCCGGTATTAATTCAAAAACTGAAAGATCGTCATAATGTTGTGCCCTTGATGCAGCGATAATCAGACCTACCGCAGCATCAATTTTTTTTGCCCTAGAAATTTTTCTTGGGAAAATTTGCTCTTTAACATCTTCTTTAACAACAACGTTTAGAACACACCATTTAAAAACAGGATTTGCTTCAAAATGTAGGCGACCTTCAGCAAGAAGAACTTCAAGCCAACGCATAGCTGGATTTAAATATTCGGTCTTTTGTGGAACTTCAATTACACTCAAACCATCATCTAGCAAATCAGCAGTGACTTGTGCAGCATGATATGGATCATGACCGACCTCAAAAAAAGGATATTTAAGATGATGCTCAAAAATATCTTCTTTAATTTGCTTAAAATCAGTAGATGCGCCTGGTGTTTCAATTAAGAATCCCTGATCACGCCACATTGGATATTCATCTGGCCGCATTTCCCCATTGATTGATTCAGTTGCTTCAATCACTCGCTCATTGATATAACAGTGAGCAAAGGCATACCAATGGACTCTTCCATCCTTTAATTTCGGGCGCAACTCAACCCATGCAGCCAAGTCCAAGCGGCTTGCTAAGTCATATCCACCAAATCCAACAATTCCTTTAAATTCTTGAATTCGTGTTTCAGTCTCATTAGCTGCCCAATTAGATTCAGCTAGCCAGCCATCAACCGCACCAACCCATTCATCTAAATGTTTTTGACGAAATGTTGCTTCTTTGACAGGGGAGATTCTACATTGTTCAAACATACCCTGAAGATATTCAGGTTTTACGGATACACCATAATTAGGATTGGCTTTTTCCCAATTTTTAGGATCTTTCCAATCATCTTTTTTATCTAGACAGTAGATAATCCCAAAATAACGCTCATGAGTTGCTTCTCCTTTTAGAATTGCAACAACAATCTTTCTTTCACGATAACAGACACTCGTATTATCTTTACCAGCCGTTGTAATCGCAAAAAGTAGAGGTTGCGAACGTGATGCAATACCGTTTGACACAATGTCATACATGCCAGAATCTTTATGAGCATGTAATTCATCAATCAACCCACAATGGACATTGAAACCGTCTTTTGATCCATCCCTATCCTGTGATAATGCCTTGAAAGATGAGTTTGATGATCTTTGAAAAATCGAATGCTCTTGTCTTTGGATTCCAAAATGCTCTCGCATCTTTGGAGAGTAATCGACCATTGTTTTTGCCGAGTCAAACAAAATGTTTGCTTGGTCACGTGTAGTTGCAGCTGTAAAGATTTTTGCACCTGGTTCACCATCTGCAAAACCCATGTAAAGTCCAACCGCAGCCAACCAAGTAGTTTTTCCATTTTTCTTTGCTACCTCTAAATAGGCATAACGAAAACGTCTAAATCCTGACTGATCAATCCATCCGAAAATATTTGCAGTGACAAAAATTTGCCAAGGAGACATGATCAATAATTCGCGTGATCCATCCCTCTTCGGAAGTGCCAACTCTCCCTCAACGTGCGGGCATGTTTCAATGAAAAAACAGGCTTCATACATACGCCTAGGATTAAAGCTAAATTCAAAATTTACATCTTTAGATTGGCTATTAACTTTTAGTTTTTTTAAAAGAGCTTGTGTTTTTGGTCCTGTACTCTCTACATTAAATCCCGATCTGGACAAGTCTTTTAAAAATCTTTTTACAGCTAATTTTTCTAACTGCCCCGCTGTACGCACTCCAGTACGAACATCGTCACAATACTGAAGCGCAATCAAAAAATAATCGCGCTGCATAATTTTTCCTAACTTGATACAAATCCGTTGGCTTCATAAATATTGTCTGATTCGACTGCATTGGCATCAGCAAGCAAGCTAAGCTGTTTATTTTTGTCTACTTTGACGGAAGACCTTGCAGCTGGAGTCAAACCAAATTCACGTGCAGTTTTTATGATCATTTCTTGCAATTTTGTTCTGATCTGCAACCAAGCAGCTTGAACTTCAAAGCCGTTTGGAGTTGTAGCAATCCAATCATCAAATTTTTCTAGCTTTTCACTAACTTGTTCATAAGCTGCAATGTTGTCACAGTGCAATCCAAACACATCACCATCCACAACACTTAGTAATCCAGCTTGTACTAATTTTGGCCCTAAAGTTTCCCAATGTTTTTTTGCTGCTCCCTTGACCCAACGTGGGCAAGGTGGCATTCCTAAATCGACGGCTGCATTCGCAACTTGAGATTCACCATCCCGATCTTCACGGATACGGGAACCTGAAAGAATTTTTTCTTGTAGCCCCTTCGGTGGACGACCCATATTTGACATAAGAACCTCCAAAAAATTTAAAACTGATTAAATATTAGAGGTATACCCCCCTATGGACTTTTGACCACGTAAAAATTTCATGGGGGGGCGGTCTTTTCTGAGAGAGCCTTTTCGACTTTTGACCCCCTATCCCCTTTTTTTTGAATCCAAAAAGAAAACCTCCCGAAGGAGGTTTGAAATTTACAATCGTTTATTGGCTTGAATCTCTTCATCCTTTGCGAGTCGAAACTCAGATAAATGAGCTGGCATTCCAAACGAACAATAAGGACCATCAGCACGAACTTGATGCCAGCCGTTTCTGCCGACTTCGACAATATCCCAAATCTGTGGGTAGGACTCTTCATCAACTAAAACAACTTTTTGACCAACTTCATAAACACCATCAGACATTAGATTTCCTCTAAATATTTATGATTCAATGATAACTAGAATATCAGTTTGATATAACTATCCGTTGACCTGCATCGACTTCATCAAGTCGAGCACCGCGCAAACGTTCATAGATTTCAATACATGGTGTGGTTTCATTATTCCAAACTACATACAAACTTGAGTTTGCTTGAACCACAACACCAACATCATCAAAGCCCTTGATGTCATCACGATATACAACATGATCACCAAGCAATATAACTTCACGTTCGCTCATACTGTCACCAGTTTGAAGTGTGAATGATGCAAGCGATGAACAAAGCCATCGGCATCACTAACTTCAACCATGTTTGCAGCAACTGCCGTAATCATGAATTGATCTGTGAACTTACAATCCAGTGAATCAATTGCATATCCAGTAGCTGCACAAACAAAATCACCAGTATTGAATTCATTCTTGCTATCCCGATTCGCTTTGCTTGGTGATTGAACTGGCGACCAGCTCCCACGATCTTCGGTTGCTGTCTTGCGGTCATGGCATGATTTGCAAAGCGGTTGCCAATTGTTCTTATCCCAAAACAAAACCTGATCGCCTTTGTGTGGGATGATATGGTCAACAACCGTGGCCGCTTCAATCATTCCGCGCTTGCGATGGTCCGCACACAGCGGATTCTCATCTAAGAATTTCGTTCTGTCTTTTTCCCAACGGGCATCATAGCCGCGCTGGTGTGCTGTGCCCCGCTCCCGATCTTTCTTTTTGATTCGGTCTTGATGCTGGTCACAGTAACCTTTGTTCGATGCAAAATCTTTACAACTGCCCACAAGACATGGGCGTTTAGCTCTTTGTGGTGGACGGCTGGTCATACAATCACCATTTAATTTTTCCGCACACCTCAGCCCATTCTGACGGTGTACTAATCTCAACTGTGTAACCACGAGCTTTCAATTCTTGGAGATAAGCATCTGTCAATTTCTTATCTTCATCGAGATAGTAAGGAAGATCCATTGCACAGAATGTTTCACCTTTCTTAGTTTGACGGTTGATAGCACCTTCAATTTGTTTCTTACATTTTTCAAAAGTTCCAGGTTGAGCCATTTCTTTCTCCAAAAAAGAAGCCCGCATGTCCAAGGAAGTCATGCGGGCTTTGAAAGAGAGCTTTACAGCTCTGAAGGAAAACTACAGCGTTTAATACAGTTATCCATTGTGGAGAAATGTACTTTAATTTTGTTTCACTCGTCAATACCAAAAATACTTTTTTAGTTATTTTTATTACCAATCTGTTTGGAAATTTTTAATGCAACTGTATTTAACTCCTCTTTAAACATTTCAAGATATGAATCAATAATCACGCCTAAACGACGGTGAACCTTTAAGTATGAGACCCCACCAATCAAACCACGATTTCTAACAGTGGGTTTGTAATCAGCCGCTACTAAGCATAATTCAACCAACGCAATATATATCGAAGTGTTGTGTTCATCTGTATTTTCAGATTGACCAGATGAAACTAACTCTCTATGAATATCTTTACTAATCAAATTTAACTGCTCAACTGTGCATTTCTTTAAAGCGTATACTTCCAATAAGGTATTTTGAACAGTAGTTAATTTTGCATAACTAATTGAAATACAAATATCTGCTGAAGTTAATGCACCATGACAACCTGAAGGAATAGCTTCATAGTTGGTTGTTTTAGGATTTAATAAACGTAAATATTTTTCCATTCTGCACCTATTCCATTACACAATGTTAAGGGTGTTAAGAGTATTGTTAAGGGTATAAAAGTATATAACTCTTAGTTGGTAAGGCTTGTGAAGGGTGTTAATAGTGTTAAGGGTATTTTTCTCACGCACGGGTGATTTTTTAATAATTAAATTATTAATTAATTTACTTACTACAATATTTATCACGCGTATGCGCGCGCATGCGAAACCCTTAACACCCTTAACAAGAAGGCTGTAAGCATTGATATGATTGGTTTTGGTGGTGTTAAGGGTGCGGAAATATACCCTTAACATAACCCTTAACACCCTTAACTTGTCAGAATGACAGTATTGGGCAATGTCAATTTTATTATGCGTGTTGTATGACATTTGGGACATCTCCGTGTACTTTAGCACTAAACTCATGTATTTGTGAAGTCAACCAATCAACAAGCGTTTCATTTGACTGGGGATCATGATCACGAACAAAAATTACTGTTTTCTGCTTTTCAGGCTTAACCACGTTATAACCTGTGCCCTGTTCCCTATAACGCCCAAGTCTTTTAGACACTCCAGGAATGGTTGCTATCTGGAATGAAAACTTATTTTCAGGTAATGGTTTTTCAGTAGAATGCCTACACCAATTCATATAGGCTCTATAGAGATCAGTTGATAAACAGCAACAGAAGGGATAATCAAGCTCGCCGGAACTCCATTTCTGAAAAAACAATTTCCATGAAGGCAAACCATATTGGATGATGTCCCGTTTAGCATCAGTAAATGGCGGTTCTGTATGTGTCGTAAAACCATCTAAAGGTAGTTGTAAAAGAAAGGTATAAAACGCATCAATTCCAGTGCTTTCAATACACTGGAGTACCTCAATCTTCAGCTCATCATCCAACTTACCACAGGGTTTTACGACAAGAAAACGACGATCCTTTTCTTCAAGTGGCAACGGTTGAGTATCATTTGATAAAAACACACAGTTAATATGGTTAGATTGCTCATAACCACTCATAAACTTTTTCTCAATACGGATTGTTTCACCAGTAATCATGTGCTTAATCAAGCCCATCATGCCGTATTTAGACTTATTGTTAAAAATTTCTTCAAATATGCAATAAAGCTTCTGCTCAGCCCAATCTGTATATATTGACTCTAGTCCGTTTTGACCAAGAGTAACGCAATACTTACCATAGATTTCACGCATTACCTTACCAAAGAATAATGACTTACCAGCACCTTGGATTTCACCATGCATGAGAATCGAGGTAGCCATTTTAGAACCTTGATTTTGTAATGGATAAGCTAACCATTTTAAAATCCAGTCCACTACAACTTTGTCATAATTACAGGTGTGATTAAGTAATTTAATAATTGGTTGACATAGTTCAGTTGCACTCTTAATAGGGATCATCTGATCAATATCAGTAAGCATTGGCGCAATCGGCAACCCATCAAACATATTAATTTGACCTGGCTTAGCGTTCATGGTCGGATTGAATACAAGGTCTTCAAACCAAATCATTTTTTTGTTTTCTGACTTAATCCAAACCTCATACCCTGAACGAAAGTTATCTTTGATCGTATCGTTGCGGACTGTGCGTCTCCTCTTAACATCCCATGACTCTTTTGTCCCTTCGAGCATAATGAACCTTTCACTCATATTTTGCTCAAGACGATCCATGTCTTTATTTAAGATATTCTTAACAGAGTTGCCATCAATTAACTTTCTCTTTGGATGATTAGACCATTCAGCAAACAACCCTTTACCCAACATATCTTGGAAAGCCGTCTTTTTAATCTGAACCTTTCTATGCATATCCCAATATTTTGATTCACCCTCAATCTGACAAAACCGACCTAGACATGACTCAATATTAAGAGTGTATACACCTTCCTCCCCCTTGGAACCCCCGTTTTCTGCCACACAATCAAGTGAAGCCGTTTGATTTGATGACATTTCACGATTTTGACCCTCATTTTTGTGGTCTGTTGGGGAAAGGGGTGCGGGGAAAGATGCGAAAGAAGCCAAGGCTCTTTCGATCTGTCCCTTGACCGCTTCTAATCCAAAGTTCACGTGGAGATCATTGAAGTCAGTTAATGCTTGTTGCTGTGTCTGCTCTTGTGGTTCATTACTGATACCATCCTCATGTTTAAATATAGGCACAATAACCACACCGCCTGTCACAGCAACAGCTTCATTAGCCATTTTTCGGCCAGTATCTTCTTTTGCACTATCGTCATCTGCACAATAAAGTAAACGTGCATTTGGCTCTATGGTTCGAATTGCTTGCCCTACTGGTGGTAAATTACCTGCATCAAATGCCACTACCACGGGTAAATTTGTCGCCATGTGGATTGAGGCGGCCGTCGCATAACCCTCTGCGATACAAATCACAGGATCGGCTAGATCAATTGTCCCAATAATGTGAAAACAACCTTTCTTACGTCCACCTGGTAAAAACTTTTTAGAACTATCAGCTTTGATGTATTGAAGATTCCATAATTCACGTTTTTCATTAAATAAAGGAACAATCAAATCACCATCAAAGTTTACTTGGCAATCAAAGATTTTGACCTTTTTATTTTTCAAATATGTACAGTTATCCTCTTCACCCTGGTGCGTATTGTTCCAAAGGCGTAAAGCTTTTTTAGCTGCATTTTTTTGTATTTTTTCAAGCTCTTCATCATGCATACGTTTACGTAAAGCAGCTTCTTTTCTCCATCTTTCCCGATCTGCTTCAGTCACAACAGTCTCTTCAGAAATGCCTACGATTGCCGCCAATTCTTTAATGATTTCAGGCAAAGCTAAATTAGTGACACGACCAATTAAAGCTATACCATCTCCAGCTCCACAGTTATTACAAAAGAAATCACCAAAACCTTGTTTATCATCATAATAAAAACGGTCTTCACCACCACATGATGGACATGATGAATGTCTTTTTTTGGGTGGCATAGTAATACCGAATTGAGGGTAAATCATGTCCCATTGATTGAAGGTCTTCTCTTTAACAATTTTTAAGTCAAGCCCTTTTTTTGGTCTAGCCATGTTCCCCCCGATATTGTTCTTCAGCCATAGCTAAAATGGTTGAAACAACGCGAATAAGTTCAAATGCATCTTTACGAATGGTCGCTAACTCATCTTCAGTTATACGGCCATCACCAATAGCCTTTGCTACAGATTGGGATAAATCACCTTGCTCTTGTGCTAATTTCCCAATTTTCATAACAAAATCGGCTGTATTTAAATTTTCTGTATTAGGCAATTCAAACCAAGCAGCATTACCATGTGTCGCACAAACTGAATCCATGATTCGTGGATCTTTCGTTTCGGCAAGAATGGCTTCAAAGTGATAAATATTTGCTTTATGTGTTGGTGTAGTGGGATTTAATGAACTGCGGAATGTGTTGATATTCCATCCATTCTTTTCGGCAATTTGTGCCATTAGAAATTCATCACCAGGGCGATAAACAGCAGCCTTTAAAGCTTGCTCTAGTGACATTACCGTTTTTTCACGACGTTCAGTTAATGTTAAAACCATGTTTAAAATCTCCTATTTCATTCATTTTTTGATTTCTTGTTTTTGGTTATCTTTGGACTCGAATTGATAAAGCCATAGAGTCAATTCTGTTGCGTTAAATGCCCCCGCACTTTCTTCAGCCAGTTTTACAATCAGGTCTTTGCGGGGAATTTTTCTTCTATGCTTTAAATGAACCAGGATATAATTAACCGATGTACCCGAACGCATGGCGTAATCAGCCAAATCACCACTTTTACTCAAAGCATCAATATAAATATCAAAAGAAATACTCATTAAAACGAACCACTGCCACACTAATTACAACCAAAAATACCTTTTTGGTTATATTTAATCAATATTTTTTTAATACCAATATGACTTATTTAGTTTTAAAGGTTGTTTTATAAGTTATTTTTTATTTCTTTTTGTTCAAGGATAATACCGCTCTGTCTCAAAAAACTACCGATTTGACAATGTAGTATCTATTTAGTCAGTCTTTGGAGAACCCCATGTTAAGCATTAAACAAATACGCAAGAATAATGTTTTAGAGATGCTTAAATACGCTGAAAGAAAAGACTTTGCAGCTTTTGTAAAAATTGATTATTTACTTTTAAATCAATATCTTCCAACCAATGCACCAAAAAATATCGGTAATAATAACGCTTTAAAAATTACTGAGGCTTTCAAACTTCCTGAAGGGTGGCTTGATCATGAACATTCACCTGGGGAAATTAAACTTGTCATGTCTCAATCGGGCTTCGCGACAGGTGGTGACGCAAACAATTTTAATTTAGATGAAATTCAAACAAATATAACTTCCGATGAAGCCCAAAAAGGTTATAAACTTCTTCCTATTACTAATTATATAAATATAGAAAGAGGAAAAGCTTTGGATATAGTGGAAATATCGGAACCTAGTCATTTTGTTTACATGCCGCCAAATGTAGCAATGCCTATAACTTTTGAAGTTAAAGGTGGTGGTTATATAAAACCCTTCAAAAATGGTTATGTATTACTATGTGATAAATTATCGGAGTGCAATCCAGGTGAAGATATCATTATACAAACCAATGATAAAAAGATAATTTGTGGTGAGTTTCTTTTTGAGAGGGATGGTTTTATTGATATTGAAACTATTGAAGGAGAACGTATTTCAATTAGTTCTAGCGTTGCAATAACGAAATTCCCAGTTGTAGCCTTTTTCCCACCAAGCCAAAAACAACTAATAAAAAAATAAATGTTTTCGTAAAAATAGGAGCTATATGCTCCTTTTTTTTGTAATTTTATTACTCTAAAAAACATACCATTAAAACCAAATAAGTAATTTTAGTTATATTTTTTCTTGACAAATTATAACCTTTATAAATAACATTCAAAATACATTAATACCAAAAAGGTTATAAATATGACTAATGAACAATTCCATGCTGTAGTTAGAAACCGCCTAACAGCTCCAGACTTTGCACAATCCCAACAACAGTCTGGCATGAACATTTTCCGTGATAAGGCTTTAAATCAAATTAATAAAGCTCTAGAAAAAATATCTGAAGCGCGTACTCGCGATGGTCTTCTAATTGCTAACACGGAAGCCCATGCATTTGTTAATGCTTCATATGACTTTGAGGTAATTGATTCTAAAGAAAAACATTCATTTGAAATGAAGATTCGTCGTGCTTATCGCAATCAAGTAATTGGAGATAAACATGATTCAGAGTAACCAATTAATTCAACAAGAAATCATGAAATTAGCTGGTAGCTGCTTCATGTTTTCTAAGCCTGAACTACAGATCAATTTCAAACTCTATAACCACACTGAAGAGATTCGCGTTTACGTGTATTTCGGTGGTTATCAGCATGCAAAGAAAGATTGGGAAAAACGCACCACTGCAATCGTTGTGCCTTTTGGAAAATCTGTAAGTCAGTTGGTTGCTCGTTTACAAGAAGCTCAACGCCAACTTGTCCAGGTAATTAATGGAGGCAGAACAACATGAATTGGTTCGATGCAGTTTTAAAAGTACGCCAGGTAATTACCGATAAGCATGGAATAGAACGCCCTGCTCAAACTATTAACGGCACATTAGATTGCCCGATCTGTAATGAAGGTGAAGTGATTTATTCAATCAGCTCACACAACGGCCATATTTCTGGTCAATGTGATACAGCAAATTGCGTTACATGGATGGAATGAAAATGGAAAAGTTACTTGGTTTTTTAATCCTTGGCCTACTTGCTTCCGGCTATCTCTTGGTTAGTTGCTTGGAGAAAATCTAATGATATATGTCAAAGATAATCTTAATTATCAGCATTTTATAAACCTAGATTTGGTCACAAATGTAATTGTGACTGATCTTAAAGATGGTTCACAACGTTTTTCGATTCATTATACCGGGCATTCAGCTACACAAATTATTGTGGCCGATCCAGAACAGCAAGAGGATTTATTGCTGTCACTTAATCTACACAATAAACCGTTTTTTGAGGATGCAATTATCCCACCTGCCGTTTGGCAAAAAGATAAGGAGGGATCATGAGTAATTTACTGAACCCTGCACATATTGAAATTTTTAAACGATTTATGGCTGTAATAAAAGCAGTAAACACTTTACGTGTCGCAACAAGGTCAGAAATAAATAAAATTGCATTACCGAACTTATCCAGTCGTTCTGCACAACGATATTTATCTGAACTTGTTGATGAAGGGTATTTACGATATGTAGGTAACCCACGTTCCGAATATCGTTATTTTATAACTGATAAAGCTAGGGAATTATTCCAAAGTTTATTAAAAAGCGGAGGGAATGATGCCTGAATTTATCGTAACGATTGAAGCAGATTCAGCCCCTCAAATCGTTCTCGGTCAAATGCTTCTTGGCGGTACTGTAACCGCCTTGAAGCTTGAAAAACGTAAACTTGTATCAGTTGCAGAGCTTGTTGCTAAATATGGCTTATCAGATGAAACCATACGTACTAAATGCATTTCGATTAATAAAGGAACCAACGGCAAGCATATGTACGATCCAGACGCAGCCGATGCGATATTAAAAAATCAAAAGGTCCGACGTGGACCTAAAAGAAAAAATTAATTATATGCCCGCTTTATGCGGGCTTAGTTTTAACTATTGAATGCTTCTACTAAATCAGCCGCGTTTGGGTTGTAATAAGTATTTACCAGCACATCTATTTTCTTATGCCCTGTAATCTTAGCTAAAATCTCTACGGGTAACTTTCGTACACGAACCATACGTGTAATTGCCTCATGCCGAGTATCGTGAAAATGTAGTCCATCTAAGCCAATAGATGCTTTTCTTTTTTCCCACATTAATCTAAATGCATTTTCAGACTGTGGGATAATATTGCGTCCAGTATGTTGTATCAGTTTAAAAAGTTCTTTGGCCTCTTCAGAAAGCGGTACGTTTCTTGAATCACCATTTTTTGTTTTAGGTAGATGGACGTAACCGTCATAAATATCATTCTTAGTCATTGCCAACAACTCGCCACGACGCAAAGCAGTTTCTATGGCAAACAAAAATCCCCATGCAACATAGTGCTGCGGGAGTACTGGAACACTTCCCCTTTCATAATCCAAAGCTTTTAAAATCAATTCAATTTCTGACTCATGAATACGACGATCACGCGCTTTAGGTTTCTTTGGTTTAGTGATTTGCATCCAAGGATTTTCATCAAGCAGAAATAATTCTTTCTGGGCGTAAGTGAACATAGCACTGTAATGAGAGATTTCTTTCAAAACAGTATTTTCACCAACTTCAGTTAAGCGCTTATTTCTCCAATTCGTTAAATCCTTTGGAGTAATGCTATATATAGATTTTTGTGCCAGCGCCCCAAACTTCATCTCAAAATTTTTATATTGGCCAGATATCCAAGCCCGTGAAGATTTGGATGGATTGAATTGCCCCACATCTTGATAATATTTTGTATTGAGATCACGAAACAAAAATTTTGGTTTTAGTTCGCCATTTTCTATTTGTGTTTGGGCTTTTAATTCAAGTAGTTTTGATGCAGCCCACTGCTCACATTCTTTTTCTGTATCACGTGTACAGTAGTACCGTTTTTTTTCATACGCTATCGAGATTGAATAAGCATCACCTCGTTTTCTTGCTTTTGGAAGCTTCATTTTTGACACATTCTTGACACAGATACTCTGGAAATATTGCCATTTTTTCCCAAAATTTCCAACACTGCCAAGTACTGAATGCGACAAACAGGCATAAAAAAAGACTTATAAGCTACTGAATTGCTTATAAGTCCTTGATATATCTTGGTAGGTATATCCAGACTCGAACTGGAGACCTCT
>NZ_JZFB01000001.1:1615666-1627601 GCF_001188385.1 Acinetobacter sp. V2
CGTAGCGCTCTAACCAACTGAGCTATACACCTAGAATGGAAAGCATCATATTCATTTTTCAAAAGCAAAACAAGTGATTTTCAATTGAAAAAAATACAAATGAGCAGACTTTAAGCAAACTTTTTTCATTTCCAAAAAAAGAAAAACGGTACATGGTTTAACCACATACCGTTTTGTTTAGCTGAATATCAAGCTCAACTTAACAAGGACATTTCTTCAAAGTACCGCCTGCCGATGGATAACGCGCATCAACACAATGACGATAGAAAGTCTTTGCATCCATTGGTGTTAAATCAGGATGATGAGCTTTCATGTGCTCTACATAAGTCTGATAGTCTGGAACACCAACCATCAGTCGAAAGCTTTGCTGCAAACGTTGCCACAAGGTTGCAATACGCGACCAGTTCTTTGGAGAAAGCAACAGCTCTTTTTGTGAGAGCACCGTCATTTTGATGATTTTCGCAATAATGACAGTTCCATTTTTTGCAAATTTAAAATTCATCATTACTCTCCTCGTGGGGTGACCACTTCCGGATCAGCATATACAGCTGGCGCTTCATTTACTGTTGGTTTAGGGCTTGCTAAAGCACGGCGTATAATACCAATTGAAGCAATTACCATCACAATCGCAACGATCATAAAGAAACCACAAAGCACAGCATTAATCTGATTCGACATTACAATCGTCTGCATTTCAGCAATACTTTTAGCTGGTTTAATAATTTCACCACGAGCAATCGCATCAGAGACCTTATGTGCTTGCGCCAAGAAACCAATCTTAGGATTTTCGTGGAAAATCTTTTGCCAGCCCGCCGTCATACAGGTGATGAATAAGAAAATTGTTGGAATGATGGTCACCCAAACATATTTTTCTTTTTTCATTTTAAACAGAATGACTGTACCCAAAATGAGTGCCATCGAAGCCAACATTTGGTTACCAACACCAAATAAAGGCCATAAGGAGTTAACACCACCGAGTGGATCAATCACACCTTGATAGACGAAGAAGCCCCATCCACCGACTGCAACCGCAGTACCGACCAAGTTACCAAAGAATGAACCTGATGCTTTAACCGCAGGAATAACAATACCAACCGTGTCTTGCACCATGAAACGGCAAGCACGAGTACCCGCATCTACAGCAGTTAAAATGAATAATGCTTCAAATAAAATCGCAAAGTGATACCAAAACGCCATCATTGAACGGCTATTGAAAATTTCCGAAATGATATGTGCCATACCAATCGCAAAGGTAGGCGCACCACCCGTACGCGATAAAATCGAAGATTCTCCGACTTCCTGAGCCAACACCGTTAACATTTCAGGAGTAACGACAAAGCCTAAATTACGCACAGCTTCTGCCGCAGTTTCTACAGTTGTACCCAGTACAGCTGCAGGAGCATTAATTGCAAAGTACACGCCTGGGTCTAAGACAGTTGCACAGATCATTGCCATGATACCGACGAATGATTCCATGAGCATACCGCCATAACCAATCACACGAATATCCGCTTCGTTATCGACGAGTTTTGGTGTTGTACCACTTGATACAAGCGCATGGAAACCAGAAATCGCACCACAGGCAATGGTAATAAATAGGAATGGGAATAAGCTACCCGAGAAAACAGGGCCAGTACCGTCAATAAAATGAGTCACTGCTGGCATTTTCAGTTCAGGTAATGCAATGATAATACCGACTGCTAAACCGAGAATGACACCAATTTTAAGGAATGTTGATAGATAATCACGTGGCGCTAACAATAACCAGACAGGTAAGACTGAGGCGATAAAACCATAAATGATTAAGCACCATGTAAGCTGTGTTCCTGTTAAGGTGAAAAACTCACCCCAATAAGGATCTGCTGCAACATGTCCACCGTAAACAATTGCAAGCATCATTAAGACGAAGCCAATAATCGAAACTTCAGCAATACGTCCCGGGCGAATAAAACGCATGTAAACGCCCATAAATAATGCAATTGGAATAGTTGCTGCAATCGTGAAAACACCCCATGGACTATGGGCAAGTGCTTTAACCACAACTAAAGCCAATACCGCTAGGATAATAATCATCACCCCAAGCGCACCAAGCATTACAACGATACCAGCAAAAGAACCCAGTTCCTGTTTTGCCATTTCACCTAGCGAACGACCGTCTCGACGCGTTGAAATAAATAAAACTAAAAAGTCTTGTACTGCACCCGCGACAACCACACCGACCAGTAGCCAGATTGTCCCTGGTAAAAAACCCATTTGTGCAGCCAAAATTGGTCCGACTAATGGCCCCGCTCCTGCAATCGCAGCGAAGTGGTGACCAAAAAGTACATATTTATTGGTGGGAACATAATCCAGACCATCGGCTAAACGGTGGGCTGGGGTTAAACGTCTTGGGTTTAATTCAAATACTTTAGTTGCAATAAATAGACTATAAAATCGATATGCGATGCTATATACACATGCTGCAGCCAGTACAAGCCAAACCGCATTAACATGTTCACCACGACTGAGTGCCAGCATCCCAAAAGAAATTGCACCTATAATTGCCACTAGGCTCCAGACCAGCTTGGAGGGAAGCGTAGATTTCGCTTGCATTGTGTCCATTCTTAACCTCTCAATAAATAACTACAGCATTTTTATATTGTTATGTACTGTTCTATCAAATCCTTGTGACTGTACTCCTCCTTTAATTTTTTTCCTCTTATACTTTCGCATAAAAAAAGGGATGATTTACATCATCCCTTCGATAATAGTTTATTTTTTAACTATTATGCACGCTCTAAATAATCGCCAGTACGAGTATCTACACGAACGCTTTCTTCTTGCTGAACAAATAACGGAACACGAACAACTGCACCTGTTTCAAGCTTAGCAGGTTTACCCCCACCGCCAGATGTATCACCGCGTACGCCCGGATCAGTTTCAACAATTTTTAATACAACGAAGTTCGGCGGGTTTACAGTTAAAGGTACGCCGTTGAACAACATAATTGTACATTTTTCATTTGAATCGTCTTTTAACCATTTTGCAGCATCGCCCATTGCAGTTTTGTCTGCAGCGATTTGCTCAAAAGATACAGGATCCATGAAATTCCACATTTCACCATCGTTGTATAGGTATTCCATTTCAACTTCAACAATATCAGCAGCTTCTAAAGAGTCACCTGATTTGAAAGTTTTTTCTAATACTTTACCAGTTTTAAGGTTACGTAATTTTACACGGTTGAACGCTTGACCTTTACCTGGTTTTACATATTCGTTTTCCATGATTGAACATGGGTTACCATCAAGCATAACCTTAAGGCCTGCTTTAAAATCATTTGTAGAATAATAGGCCATGAAAGGCACACTCCAAACTTAACAAGTCAACTATGCGATATAATGCGTTGTTGCATTATCTTAATCGTGTCAAATGATAAACTATTTATACCAAGAGCAAAACTGGCAATCACAACTGAGTGACCTTATTACTGATCCGTCGGAGTTGCTAAGCCTACTCGAGTTATCCTCTGATCAGCTATTATCAGGTGCGATTCTGGCTTCTGAACAGTTTAAATTGCGTGTTCCTCGCGCGTTCGTCGGAAAAATGAACGCTAAAAACCCTTTTGACCCACTTTTGCTACAGGTTTTACCTCATCATTTAGAACTTGAAGAACATCCTGAATTTGTAACAGACCCTTTGGGCGAAGAAGCAGCAAATCAATTACCCGGTGTATTACATAAATATAAATCACGTTTTTTACTGACTTTGACAGGTGCTTGTGCGGTACATTGCCGTTATTGTTTCCGTCGTCATTTTCCCTATCAAGAAAATTTACCGAAAAATGATGATTGGTTAAATATTAAAAATTACATTGAAGCGAATCCGCACATTAATGAAATCATTTTAAGCGGTGGAGACCCCCTTACACTTTCTAACCGTAAATTAGCACTTTGGTTAGAACGTTTATCATCTCTCAAACAAATTAAGATTCTGAGAATTCATTCACGAGTTCCAATTGTGATTCCAAACCGGATCGACGAAGAGCTGATTTCTTTATTAAAAAACAGTAGGCTGCGTATTATTCTGGTGGTACACTCAAACCACGCTTCTGAACTCGATGACTTTACCTGTTCAAAATTGTTGCAGTTATCTGCCGAGCACATTACTGTACTTAATCAGGCAGTATTGCTTAAAGGCGTTAATGATTCTGCACAGACATTAATTGATTTAAGTTATCGTTTATTTGAAGCTCGCGTTATGCCTTATTACTTACATGTTTTAGATAAAGTAAAAGGTGCACAACATTTTGATTTAATACCATCTGAGATAGATGATATATATCGTGATGTGTTAGCGAACCTACCGGGGTATTTGGTTCCTAAACTCGTCAGGGAAATTGCGGGCGAAAAGAATAAAACACCGCTTTTTGGGGCAACAACATTTTGAGTTATATAATAAGTGATGATGAATAATGCACTATCGGACATTTTTCACAATCAAACCGAACTCACTCGTGAGCGGTTAAGCTTTTGTGAAGCCAATATTAAAGATCTTAATGAATGGGTCACTACCCTTTCTATTATGCAACTCGGCGATACGTCAAAAGCATTATTCACCGCCATTTTAGAGCTCAATGAATTAAAATGTAGTGAAACCTTACGTTTTGATCTTATACAAACGCTTCATCCCACCATTAATAACGTTCTTGCAAGTCTAGAAAAAAACTTTTTTAACCAAGGGGTTATTAGTACAGACCGTAATGAACATATTATTGAATTAGCGATGTTGCTGCGTTGCTATTTCGCCAGTATTTATTTAAATATTGCACAAAATAGTCATGGGCAATTACAGCATCAAAAGTTTTCTCTATTTGCCTATAAGCAAAAAAAGAATTTGCAAACGGCACGTACCTTATCGACTTTTCATGCACTACAACAATTAACGAGTCTCCTATATCAGCAGCATATGCTCTATAGTGAGCCTCTTAAAGGACAGTGGCTGGTTGCACATCAGCTCTACGAAACCGCTGTTCAACACAAATATCATCTCATCAATATTAATCATATTCAGGGTATCCACCACCCTCTAGCAAATATTACCCAAGCTTATGCTCAGCTAATTTTGCTCGATATTTTAAATACGAATCAGATTCGCCAATCAGAAATTCAAGCCTTATTTCAATGTAGTTTTGACTGGGCAAGAATGATTCATATTTTGCCGAAAGATACTGCCTTAACCAAATATGTCGTCGACCCAAGTAAAGACCATCCGCCAGTCTATAACACCAAACGCAGCTCTAATTTTAGTCCAAGCATTTTTATAGGCACACAGGCTTTACTTGAGCATGTGACTGCAACCATGCATAAAAATGCGCAATATATTTCTAAAAATGAAAAGTTTTATTTAAGCCCAGCTTTAAAGTTTCATGTTCAAACGATTTTGGGTACAACAGCTCAACGTCGTCACGAACGTTATGAATACAATGCAGAGCTACAAATTTGTTTCGGTTTAAGTACAGCTCACTTCTATCTTGCCAAAGCAAAAAACTTTGAAGAAACACTACAACTCAACAATAACTACAACTTACAAAGTGAGTCTAAAGTTTTATCAAATTTAGAGAAAAAAGAACAACAAACCACATCCTATCAACGCTTAAGTCGTGAAAGTAAAACCATTTATCAAACCACTGTTCTCGATATTAGTGTCAATGGATATCGTATTAAATGGTCTGGGGAAGCACCGAAAAATCTAAGAACCGGTGAATATATTTTAGTTAAAGAAACTTTGCATGGACAATGGCGTGGTGGCGTAATCCGCTGGATTAAACAGTCGACAGAGAAATCTCTAGAGTTAGGTCTAGAGATTTTGTCACAGGCGATGTTCCCTTGCGCAGTGCATGTTCAGGCAGAGCGTCATACACGCAATTATCATCCTGCACTATTACTACAAACACAAAATCTAGAAGAAATACAAAATACGCTGATTTTACCGGGGTCACAAATTTTTAGAGAGCAACAAACAATTCATTTACGATTGGGGACAGAAGAAATCAAAGTGTATCTACTCAAAGCACAACTCATTACTCAAAGTTTTATTCAATTTCATTTCGAACTTCTGAATGAGCAGCAACAAAATCTGCTTGATCAGTTCATGATGAAAAAGAATAGCAACTCTAGCAGTCAAGATTTATGGGAAGCACTAAAGTGAGAAACTCTTTATTATCTAAAAAGTTAAAACGTACTGAAACACGTTTACTCATTATTGATGACAACCAGCTACGTTATAACCAGATTTTAAATTTATTATTGGGGAATAATTATCAAGTTCATGCGTTATTACTTGATGATCTAAAAAGTTTCGAAAAACAGTTAAATACGCCTTGGGATGCTATTATTTTTGGTCGTGCTTATGACCTAAAAATTGAACAAACACTCTCCCTTATTCAAGCATCTGAGCAGCCACATTTACCTGTTTTATTATTGCAACCTGAAGATTATCAACCTCAGCAATATCAATCCTATATTCATAAAGGTATCTATGACGTAGTTCCATTAGAGCCATTAGATTATTTTTATATCACGCTTATTCGGACCTTGTCGTATAGCCACTTATTGCAGACAGAGCAACGTCTGACCAATGAACTAGAGACTATTCATTCTCATACACAAACGTTGGTTAATAACAGTCATAAAGCAGTTGCTCTCTTTCAAGAAGGCATGCACGTTAAGGCAAATACAGAATACCTCAACCTTTTTGGCTTTAAGCAAGAAGAAGAGATTATCGGCCTACCCATCTTAGATGTTTTACAACCCAATGATTTAAATATTTTTAAACAAAGATTTAAGAAGATTTCATTAGGTCAATTTGATCAGGCTCGTTTTGAAATCCAGAGTCAACATGCAGCAATTTCAGGTAATAATGCTTTAAAACTTGAATTTATTCCGAGTCAGGAAGAAGACGCCGTACAGTTAACCATTGACTATCAACTGGATTTACAAACACCTGCAAATACAGCATTTTCTGAAAAAAGTTACGGGGCAACTGCGCCTTGGCAACAAATTAATCGACAAATATCGACACATCCAGTTCAAGCGAATGCATTGGTTTTATTCAGACTAAATCAGTGCCCAGAACGAGTGTTTCAACTAGATTGGCAAACACCCGGCCAATATTTTAATCAGCTGCCAAGTTTTCTGAAAGAACAGGCTCAAATGCCGATTTTCAATCTTGAACTTGGAGCGTATCTTGGCATTTTGCAAGCCGAAAACAGTACAGTCCTTAACTCCCAATTGGCTAGTCTGCAAAGTTTGCAAAAAGAGCATTTATTAACGGTTAATGAACTTAATTACTCAGTACAATTCAAACTGAGTTATGCGCAAATTACAGAACCATTAAATGAAGCTAGCTTTGCAAAGCTTCTTGATCAAACAAATCAGCAAGCGTTACCTAAGGCCAAGCCAGAAATTGAGATAACGCCAACAATCGATCTTATCCCTTCTGAACCTATCAGCTCGTCTCTGTCACTTGATTTAAGCCTTCAAGATGTTGATGCTCCAATGCCTTCACCGTTATTGCAGCAGTTAAAGCAACAGCTAGCACGGGGTGAAATTCATTTAAAATATCAGCAGATTTATGATAAGCATGATCAAGAAACCCATAACTACGAAGTAACAAGTGGTTTTATTGCAGATGAACAGTGGCATGATTTAAATGATTTAGCCGCTTTGCGAGATGATAGTGAACTTTCGATTCAATTAGACCGTTGGATTTTAGTCGAGGCTTGCAAGCAGCTACATAATTTCATCACGCAGTATCCGAAAGCCAAGCTGATTATTAACTTAAATATTGATATCTTACTCAAAGATAAATCAGCCCCTGAACTCATTTCGAAATTACTCACCATTATTGGTAGTAAGCAAGAAAGCCCGTTGATTTTACAATTTTCAGAGCAAGCGATTCAGCCACACCTTGCAATTGCACAGCAACTTATAGCCCGCCTACGTCAACACGGCGCAGAAATTTCAATTCGGGATTTCACATCTTCTATGTATAGTGAATCGATATTGCAACAACTTGATGTTCAATATTTAAAATTGCAATCGAAGAAGACAGAGTTATTAAACTCAGATACTGGTTTAGCGCAATTACAAGAAAAGATTCTAAATTATTTGACTGTAAAACCTGTAGGGATTTTACTTGCCGATCTTAATGATATGAACTTATTTGCTAACGCTTGGAATGTGGAAGCACGTTTCTTACAAGGTCGTTATTTCCAGAAACGACTTGATCGATTAACAGACGTACAAGACCAATAATGGTCTTGTCGTTCATAAACAAAAAACGGGCATAAAGCCCGTTTTTTGTTTCGTTTTTCAGTATTAACGCTTGATAGAGCGAGACATACCAGAGAAACGTTGTTTGAATTTGTCGATACGACCACCAGTGTCTACATTCTTTTGCTTACCAGTGTAGAAAGGGTGGCAAGCTGAACATACGTCAAGGTAGATAGTTTCTTTACCTAAAGCAGAACGAGTTTCGATTACGTTACCGCAAGAACAAGTTGCAACTAATTTTTCATATTTTGGGTGAATATCGGCGCGCATCGTCGATTACTCCTAATTGTAGAAAGGCTTAAGCTGTCATCGCAATTGATCACTCTCAATATAAATCGAGGAAAGCTCAAAATGAGCAGATCAACACCACAACAGACCATTCTTTTGGCCCACCGAAACCTCTAGGGTTAGAGCTAAGCACAACAAGTGGACAAGATTATACGCCAAATATTTTTTATTTGCGAATTAATCTTTAGATTTAGCCCAGTAATTTGCAATGACCCCGCAAACCATTAATTGGATTTGGTGAAAGATCATAATAGGTAACACAATCATGCCTAAAGGCTGACCAATAAATAAGATTTGCGCCATCGGCACACCACTTGCCAGTGTCTTTTTTGAGCTACAAAAGAAAACCGTGACTTGATCTGCTCGGTTAAATCCAAAAGCACGAGGTAGATACAGTGCTAATAACATAATGACTGTTAAAAGAACTGAACAAGCAACCACTAAAATAAGTAAAGTTTTCCAGTTCACCTGATGCCAAAGACCAGCAACCACTGCCCCACTGAACGCGCCATACACCACCATCAAAATCGAGCCTTGATCGAATGCTTTAACAATACTTGGAACTTTTGCCATATAAGGAAAAATATAAGGCCGTAATATTTGCCCTAAAATAAACGGCACTAACAGCAACAATGTAATTTGTATAATTGAAGCAGTCGGATCGAACCCATGTTGGCTTTGGCCTAAAATAAAAAAGCTCACCAACACTGGTGTAATAAACATACCGATCAAATTGGAAAAAGATGCGCTACAGACCGCTCCAGCGACATTCCCTTTTGCAACTGATGTAAATGCAATAGAAGATTGAACCGTAGAGGGTAAAAAGCACATAAACAGAAAACCCCAGTACAGCTGCTGGCCGAGTAGAGGTAACAGAATCGGTTTAGCTAACAAACCAAGCACGGGGAAAATAAAAAAAGTAAATGCGAAGACAAGTAAATGCATTTTCCAATGCAAAACGCCTTCAATTACAGCCTCACGGGACAGCTTCGCACCATGCAAAAAGAATAAAATTGCAATCGCGACAGTAGTCAGTGTATTGAAATATTGCGCTGCTTGACCACTGACTGGAAAAAATGTTGCTAGCAGTACCATTCCAACTAACAAAATTGTAAATCGATCAAGTGCCAATAACTTCAACATAGCCACATCCTATGATTATTTTAGATAATAAAAAACCCAGTTGATAAATTGACCATCTGGTCAAGCGTTCATCATACTGGGCTAAAAAAATAAAGCTAGACTTTTAAGACCTAAATCTTAAAGTGTCATAGTCAATTTTTAGTTATTTGTCGCATTAGCATCTTGTTGAATCAACTCGATTTTATAACCATCTGGATCTTCAACAAATGCGATAACGGTAACACCGCCTTTCATTGGGCCAGCTTCACGCACAACTTTGCCGCCACGTGCTTTAATTTCTTCACACGCTTTATAGGCATCGTCAACACCAATCGCAATATGACCATAGGCATTGCCTAACTCATAACTTGATGTATCCCAGTTATGGGTAAGCTCAAGCACAGTATTGGTTTCTTCATCACCATAACCAACAAATGCCAGTGTAAAGCGCCCTTCTTCATAATCACGCTTACGAAGTAACTTCATTCCTAATACTTCGGTATAGAACTTTAAAGATTGTTCTAAATTGCCTACTCGCAACATTGTATGAAGCATTCGCATGTTTATTCACCTGCCTTTTCTGATTCATGAGTTTGATGATCTTTTAAAAGCTTTCCAACCCAAACCACTAAAATCAAGATTGGAATACCAATAAGAGTGGTCATCAAAAAGAACTTTGGATAGCCAATATTACTCACTATGGTACCTGAATATCCACCCAAAAGTTTTGGTGTGAGCGTCATGAGTGAACTAAAGATCGCATATTGAACAGCTGTAAATGACACACTCGTTAAACTTGAAAGGAATGCAATAAATGCTGCACCAGCCAAGCCAGAAGCTAAGTTATCGACAATAATGGCAAAATAGAGCCATAAAGAACTATATGGTTTAATTACCTTACCGCTGATTTCAACTGTTTGGCCAGAAAGAGGATCGATGTAAGGGAGCGGCTCAATATTCACATCTAATTCACTTGTCGCTTTTAGATTCGCACTCACTGCATATGGATGAGATGCAGAAAGTATTTTCTGTTCGCCCTCTACTACAGCGACCTTAAGCTCTTTACTCGTTGATGCTACTAATTTTTTAGCATCGATGGTCGTACTAAAAACACCTTTTTGGTCAGTCATTTTTGCATCAAAATTTTGTCCATCAAGACTAATTATGATTTTTTGTGCAGGAGTTAAAGCTTGCCCAAAGTATTGACCTCGAACAACAACACTTCCCTCTCCATCTTTTAATGAAACCTGATCATTTCCCATAACAGGTAAAATTTGTAGAGGTGATTTTGCCAGTTCAGTGGTCAGTAACGGCTGAGTACGCGCTACAGGCGGCACAGTATTTTGTTCAGCATAAGCAGCTTTTACTTCAATTTGTTTTGTTCCACTAAAAGCAGAACTTGGAACTTCTAATTTCCATAAACCTACTTCATCTGGTTTAACTTGATAGCTTTGACCACCAACTTTTACATCAACCATATCTAATGGCTGACCAGATTTTACGAGCCCAATAAAAATGAGATTAGTAGAACTTGCTAACACCGCACCCACAAACATCAGCTTCATAATGTTTATGCGCTGTGCTAAAAGTCCCCCTAAGAATCCACCAACTAAACTGAATAACACACCATAGATTTTGACTGCTTCGGCAATTTCTTCTTTGCTAAAGTTCAGATCCTGATAAAACACATTGGAAATGACACCAGCAATAATGTCTGAAATACGGAAAAAACCAATGAGAAGTAATAAGACTAATGCAAGTTTGACACCATAACGTTTAAAGAAATCTAAAATGGGTGCAATCCACGTTTCTTTCGCCATTTGCTGATTAACTACACCAAATTTAACCAGTAAATAACCCACAAAAATGGCGCAAGCTGTAGCCGTTAAAAATCTTAAAGCTTCTAGACCAAATAATGCTGCGTTGTCTTTTATATTTCCAGCTTGTGAGATTGCATCTGTAATCTGCCCAGAATAAATATAGGTGACTACAAACGAAATAACAGCAATAAAAAATACAAAAACTAAGCGGTAATAATCACTAGTCTTATAGTTTTTATAGACACGATTTACCTGAGGTTCACGAACGAGTAATGTCGTTACAATACCGACTAACATAACCGCTGCCATGGTTAAGTAAGTCATTTTCCAAGCTTCGTAAATGTAATTACCTTTAGCAGTCCCTAAATGTGCAGCTAGAAATAATGCCCCTGC
>NZ_JZFB01000001.1:1627643-1629309 GCF_001188385.1 Acinetobacter sp. V2
GTAGATGCCAATACGGTTTGCATTTCTGTTTCTGCTAGTTCAATACGATAGGCATCAATTACAATATCTTGTGTTGCTGCTGAAAAACCAAGCAACACTGCACCTACTGCCATTTGAACCAGATAACTCTGACCTAAAGCTGGGTCCGAGAAAGCCATAATACAAATAGCAAGAACGATTAAACACTGTGCAATTAGCAACCAAGCTCGTCTTCGTCCTAACATTTTAGTTAAGACTGGTACAGGTAACTCATCAATGAGAGGAGCCCAAACGAACTTAAAAGAGTAACCTAGAGCCGCCCAACTAAAAAAAGTGACTGCACTTTTATCAATGCCCGCCTCTCCAAGCCATAAAGAGAGACTAGAGAAAATTAATAAAATTGGAATTCCGGCAGAAAAACCCAGAAACAGCATAATTAATGCACGGCGATCTAAAAACGCTTTAAAAGCCGAGACCCAACCCGAAGCTTGTGTGGTCATTCGTTTTTTATTTTCCATAAATTATAAATGTGCCTATTCAAACCCTTCTTACAATTGCTTTCAAGATTCTTTATGCAAACATTTTTGTTTTGGCGATAAAAACCGCAAGTTTGCTTGATATTTTATGCTAAACCTGTATACCTTTAGGCTTCAACCTTCGTTTTCTTTTGCTGGATATCAACAGTGACACAAAAACTTGATCAAGTGACTATTTCAACTTTATCACTCGCTAAAACAACCACCACAAACGTCACAGTAAATGCATTTCCTTCAGCTTTTGAGCAACCTGATATAAAAATGACCTTAGATAAAACCGTTTTAAAACCTGAACAACTTACACATATCCCCGATTTTGAAAAAATTCCAGCTTCAACTAAACGCATCAAACCTCTTAATAATTTTTTAGGTCAAGATCGTGCCAAAGCATCTGTAGAGGCGGGAATTTCTTTACCCTACTCAGGCTATAACATTTTTGCAGTAGGAACTGCTGGTTTAGGCAAACGTACCATGATTAAACGTTTGTTACAGCAGCACGCCAAAACAATGCCAACGCCTGATGACTGGGTGTATGTCTATAATTTCAAACAAGCACGTCAACCTATTGCCCTACGCTTTCCAGCAGGTCAAGGAACTAAGTTTCAACAAGCACACGACCAAACTTGGCAAATTATTTTAAAACAACTTGAACGCCGTTTTAGTGCAGAGACTTATCACAATCGTATTGAACATATCCGTCAGGAAACAGGTGATGTACAACAACAAGCGCTTGTTGAACTGACAAAAGAAGGCGAAGAACTCGATTTAAAACTCATTTCTCGTAATGAGAAACACGGTTTTGTTCCTGTACAAGTCAAAGACGATCAGGTTCAAGAACTTACCCAAACAGATATTGATGCATTAAATAGTAAGCAACGTGCTGAAATTGCGGCCAATATTCGCTATATGGATAAAAAGCTGGATCGCCTTGGTCTACATTTAGGTGATTTAGAAGATGATGCACGTGACAAAGTGTCTGTGTTAAATCGGGATATTGCAACGCAAGTTGTTATGCCAAGAATGGAGCTTATTTTAAATAAATATGGTCAGGTTAAGGGACTCGAAGATTATTTAAAACAATACGCCCAAGATATTATTGATAATGTTGAACTGATCTTAGAACAAGATGAAGATGATTTTACTCCATCAAT
>NZ_JZFB01000001.1:1629351-1630696 GCF_001188385.1 Acinetobacter sp. V2
GTTGCAAATAAACCAAATAGCGGCGCTCCTGTTATTTTTGAAGACTTTCCAACACACTATAATTTACTCGGCCACGTTGAACAGCTCACCCATAACGGTACAATTACTACAGATTTCACTCTCATTCGTCCAGGTGCTCTACATCAAGCGAATGGTGGTTTTTTAATGCTTGAGGCCGAGCAATTACTCGAACAGCCTTATGCATGGCAAGGTTTAAAGCGTGCCTTAAAATCAGGCCAACTCAAGTTATCTTCTCTTGAACATATGCTAACGTTAACAGGCTCTATCTCGATAGAACCTGCGGCAGTTCCACTTGATATTAAAGTGGTTCTTATGGCAGAACCTGAAATTTATTATGAAATTTTAGAAGTAGAACCAGAGCTTGGTAGTGTATTTAAAATTCGTGCAGATTTTACTGATACATTACAACGTAATGACGAAAATGAACAAGCCTACATGCAGCTCATTGCTGACTATGTACAAGCTGATAAATTGCTTCCGTTTGATCGCAGTGCTTTAGCAGCTTTACTTACTGATTCAAGTCGTCAGGCTGAAGACCAAAGTTCACTGTCTTTACATGCTTCAACCCTAGGTGACCTGATTCGCGAAGCACATCATCATGCATTTAAAGCAAATGAGAAGCTGGTAACCGACCAGCACATTAACCTCGCTCTACAACATCGCCAATACCGCTTAGGCTATTTAAGAGAACTTTATTGGCAAGATCTTTCACGTGGTACACAATTAATCGAAACGTCGGGATACCGTTTAGGTCAGATCAATGCCCTCTCCGTGATTCATTATGCAGATGTTGAGTTTGGTTTACCTTCTCGTTTAACGGCATCTGTTTATCAAGGTGGCGGTGATATTCTTGATATTGAACGTAGTGTAGAACTTGGTGGCTCACTTCATGCGAAAGGCGTGCTGCTGATGTCTAGCTTCTTGAAAGCTCACTTTGGTCGTGAACAGATTTTACACTTCTCCGCTGCGCTTGCATTCGAACAGAGCTATGGTCAAGTTGATGGCGATAGTGCAACTGTTGCTGAGCTTTCAGCGTTGATTTCTGCAATTAGCCAAATACCAATTGATCAATCATGGGCAATTACCGGCTCGATGAACCAATTAGGGCAAGTTCAACCTATTGGCGGCGTAAATGCAAAAATTGAAGGATTCTATGATGCATGTAAGCTACAAGGTCTGACAGGTAAGCAAGGTGTCATTATTCCTCGTCAAAACATGCAGCATTTGATGTTACGTCAAGATGTTATTGATGCAGTTCGCAGCGGTCAATTCCATATCCATGCAATTGATACGATTGATCAGGCACTTGAAATTTTGATGGCTC
>NZ_JZFB01000001.1:1630763-1637348 GCF_001188385.1 Acinetobacter sp. V2
CAACTTGAATATTGGCAAGCCATTGAAGATGGTGCTGAAATTGAAGAAGAGCCAAAAAAGAAAAAGAAAAATAAGAAAAAAATTAAGAAGCATGAAGAACTTACTGCTGACGATCTGCCACAAGAAAATGCAGAAGAAGTCGCTACATTAAAACAGAAATAATAAAAAAGGGCCTGTAAAATACAGGCCCTTTTTACGTTTAGACTCGCAAAATTAACGAACGATCTGAATCGCTCGTCCTCCTGCTAACTGGCTAAAATATTGTTTAAGTGCTTCAACACAACGTTGAATTTTCATTGGTTGTTGATCATGCTTGGCAACCTCTGCATACAATGTAAACGTTGGTAATTTCCAATCTGGCATGAGTTCAATCAAAGAACCATTTTTTAATTCTTTCTGAGCATCCAAATATAAAATTCGTGCAATACCATGTCCTTGCTGACATAACGCTTTTGCAACTTGTAAATTATTGCTCTGCAAACGGCTTTGCATTTCAATATTGAGCGTTTCACCTGTTTTTACATGTTGAAAATTGAAATGGCGTGAGTCATTCATGACATTAATCGACAACAATTCATGATCTCTTAAATCATTAGGATGCACAATTGGACTAGATTGATTGAGATAACTAGGAGAAGCAATCAAAATCTGATCTACAAAAGCCAACGGAATGATCGAGCTGCTCTCTTCTACAGGAGTAGAACTCATGCGCACTGCAATATCAATTCGCTCTTCAATTAAATCGATATAACGATGCCCAACTTCGAAATGCACAGATAAACCGCGATGAGCCGACATCCAGTGAGATAATGCAGGAATGAGGTGTTGAACTGCTAAATCAGGAGTTGTCGCAATACGCAAATCCCCGATTAAGTCATCCCTCAATTCATTAATTCGGATTTTTCCCCTTTCAGCAGCCGCCAACATCTCTTGACAGCTTGAAAAAAAAGCCTGTCCGGCTTCTGTCAAACTAAGTTTACGAGTGGAGCGATGTAATAGAGTTACATCCATTTCATGCTCAAGCGAGCGTATCTGCTGACTCACCGCACTTGTTGTAATTCCTAATTCACGTGCCGCACCACTAAATGAACTTTTTTCTACCACACAAGCGAAAACACCCATCGCACGAAGCTGATCTAACATAGGTTTCCTCAAATCTAATTTTAAATTTATAAAAAATGCTTATTGTTGTAATGAAAGCAACCAATTACATTATACGAGGAAACCTAAGTTTTTTGCATTAGCTATTTTGGTAAAAGATTTACAGGATTAATCGGTTTTCCATCCAAACGAATCTGGAACTCGAGCATGACTTGAGATGCGCCAGTAGATCCCATTTCGGCAATTTTTTGTCCAGCAGTTATATTGTCACCGCTTTTCACAAACATCTTGCTATTGTGGGCATACGCACTGATATATCCGTCAATATGCTTAATTAAAACCAGATTTCCGTATTCTTTTAAGCCATCAGCTGCATAGACAACTTGACCATCGGCTGCGGCATAAATAGGGTCACCCTGATTTCCACCATAACGGATTCCCTTGACATTATTTGCCAAATTAAACCCTTGAATCACTGGTCCATTCGTCGGTTTTATCCAACGTAAGCTCGAATTTGGTGCAACGGATGCCACTGTCGTATTTGTTGACGGTACAGTAGACGGCTGAGTTACTGGAGTAACAGGCTGTGTAGTTGGTAAAGCAATCGTTTGACGCTTAATTTGCTCAGGCTGTGCCATGACTTGTGTAGATACCGTTCTTGGTGAAGAACCTTTCTTCAAACGTAACGATTGATTGACATAAATACGATATGGCGCAGGAATATCATTCATTTCAGCAATACTGATGTAGTCCAGACCATAACGCATTGCGATACCACTTAAAGTATCACCTGAACGAACTGTGTAATAGTTAGGAGCCATTGCATAGCGAGAACTATTATTAATTTGTGGTTTAGAAGCACAACCTGCCATAGCTACGGTAAAACCTACAACCGCAGACAACAACATAATTTTCATTATTTTGTCTTTTTGGATATGCACTCTGTTTTGTTGCCCAATTAAATGCATTGATCTCCCTCACTAAATGCTACAAATCATTTCGGCTAAGAGTACCAAAAAAGTAAGAGGAAACACGTTCCTCTTTTTCTTTATTCACAAAGTTATAACATTCGAGCTCAATTATTGACTCAAACTGACCTGAAGGTCTTCTAAAACGGCGTAATTTGTAGCATCCATTTGAATAGGTGTAACACTGACATAACCGTTTGCTACCGCAAAGAAATCCGATTGAATCTGGCTTGAAACACGCTCAGGATCTGTAACCGCCTCGCCCGCTAATCCAATCCAGTAAACTTGGCGTCCTCTTGGGTCGACATGGCTGGTAATCGGTTTAGATTGAGCACGGCGTCCCTGATACGTAATTTGTGCTCCTTTTAACTTCGGCACATCAGGAATATTGATATTAAAGATATGTCGTGGAGGCAAAGCTGGCAATCCGCTTGCAATAAAATCATGTACCCACTGCGCAGCCTGAGCATAATCTTCTTTAACATTATAAGCGCGTACATCAGGACCAGCTAAAGAAACAGCAATTGCAGGTTGCTTCATTAAACGCCCTTCAAATGCAGCACCGACTGTTCCAGAATATAAAACATCATCACCTAAGTTCGCGCCACTATTGATTCCACTTACGACTAAGTCAAATTCGAAATCAAACAAACCATTCATTGATAAATAAACGCAATCTGCTGGCGTACCATTCACAGCCCATACATCTTCGGCAATTTGAATTGGGCGCAATGGTCGATCCAATGTTAATGCACTTGAAAAACCACTTCTTTCACTTTCTGGTGCAACCACAACCACACGTCCAAGCGGTTTTAATGCTTCTGCTAAAGCCTGTATACCTGGAGCAAAAACACCGTCATCATTCGCTATTAAAATATTCACTAAAATCTTTCTCTACAAATAAACCTAAAGGTTTTCACAATTGAATTATTTGTTGAATTATATATATTTATGCCTCCATAGCATTATAAAATTGTGAAAAAATGAAAACTTTTGCTCCTTTTTTTCAGGTATTGGGGATCAGTATCACATTGTGTACGCAAGCGGTTTTTGCAGATGAGGATATCTCAACACAAGAAGCTGATAGCTTAATTAAAGATGATATTGCGGCAACGCAAGTCTTACAGGAAATTTGTCCAGCTTTCGTAGGGACAAATAAAAAACTTGAGTCAAATACTCAAAAAATTATCACAACGTATCTTCAAGGATATTCGAATAAATCAATTACCCTCTCTGCTCTACAAAATGATGCAGAGTTTAAAACCTTGTTGAATGAAGCACGTCAAGCTTCAAAACAAATGGACCATCATGAGCAACACGAACTTTGTGAAGAGATTGTCAACTATAAAGAATAGATTTTTACTCGTTTAGGGTAGAAGTTTATTTACTGAGGTTTTCTGCTTGGTATTAAGCAGAAAACCAACATAACAATACATTTTTTCCATTTTTTTAACCTGTAAATTGGTTAAGCTATCGACATATTTAAAAATTTTATTTTGGGTTATCGATGTTTATGAAGAAAAGCTTAGTTCAATCGCTCTCTTTGGTTTTACTTATGAGCATGGCAACAGTTGGTTTTGCTGCTGATAAGAAGAAAACAACTGAAAAGAAAACCGAAAATGAAAATGTTGTTGAAGTAACTCCACAGCAAACTATAACTCCTGAAGAATTAGCTGCAATTCAAGTACTTTCTGAAATTTGCCCAAGCCTTATTGGGAAAAAAGATGCTGATTTTGCTCAAGGTTATGAACGTTTAGTAAAAGACTATTTACCAAATGAAGCGGATCCAGTTGCAGCTTTAGAGAAACGTGCTAAAGACAAAAGTTTCAAGAAAGTCCTAAAAGAAGCGCGTAATGATGCAAAAGCTGCTGGTAACGAGCAAAACACATTAGTTTGTCAAGACGTGAAAGCTTATCAATCGCAAAACTAAATTAGTAAAAAACTCTTGAGTTACAATACTGTTTGAAAAAGCCGACTTCCCCCATAGAAGTCGGCTTTGCTTTATCCTAAAATGCTAGGTTCTTCTGCTTCATACAAGATATTGGAATTACCTAGAATGACTCGAAAAAGCGCTATTGCTGCACTCCTCCTCTTACCAAGTTTTTCTTATGCAGCAACTGTCTTATCAGCTCCGCCAGAATTAAATAATAAGTCTTATGTATTAATGGATTATGAGACAGGACAAATTCTCGCTTCTAAAAATGAAAACGAAAAGCTTGCACCTGCTTCAATGACAAAAATGATGACAAGCTACATCATTGAACAAAAATTATTAAAAGGTGAACTGACTGAAAATGAGCAGGTTCGTATGAACGAGTCTGCATGGTGTAAAGGAAGCAGCTCTGAATCATGTATGTATGTTCCTTTAAATGGTACAGCGACTGTTCTAGAAATGCTTCGCGGTATCATTATCCAGTCAGGTAATGATGCATCAAAAGCAATGGCTGAACATATTGCCGGAAATGAAGGCACGTTTGCTCACATGATGAATCAGGAAGCAAAACGTATCGGTATGACAAATACCCAGTTCATTAACTCAACTGGTTTACCGGCAGAAGGTCATTATTCAACAGCTAAAGATATGGCTGTTTTAGCGCAACATATTATTAAAGACAGCTCAAGATATTACCCAATCTACTCTGAAAAAGAATTTACGTTTAACGGCATTAAACAAGGTAACCGTAATGCCTTGCTTTACACAGACCCAAGCGTAGATGGTTTAAAAACAGGTCATACAGATGAAGCGGGTTACTGCTTAACAACGTCAAGCAAACGTGGTCCGATGCGTCTCATTTCCGTTATTTTCGGAACAGATAGCATTAATGAACGTGCTAACCAAACGCGTACATTATTGTCTTGGGGCTTTGCAAACTTTGAAACTGCAAACATTCAACCAGCCAATCAAGTTCTTGCTAAAGCAAAAGTGTGGTTTGGTAAAGAAGATGAAGTTCAAATTGGTCTGGCAGAAAACTTTAGTGTGACTATGCCTAAAGGCAAAGCTAACGGCATTAAAACACAGTTAGTTGTTCAACCTAACTTAAATGCACCGCTTCAAAAAGGCCAAGTTGTGGGCAAACTTGTTGCTAGCCTTGATGGCAAAGTAATTGCTGAAAAGCCATTAGTTGCATTAAAACCAGTTGAAGAAGCAGGATTCTTTGCACGCTTAATCGACCATGTTAAACAATTCTTCAGCAACTTATTCTAATTTTTGAATAGTTGAATTAAGCACTCATGCTATTTAGCCTGAGTGCTTTTTTATTTTATAATTCGTCTAAATTTTATTTTGATACTACTCATGGCAAAGAACATACGTCCTTATCTTGAACACCGTCCTCAAGTTGATCCAACATGTTATGTCGATGACATGGCCGTTGTAGTCGGTGAAGTCAGCTTAGCCGAAAATGTTTCTGTCTGGCCTTTTGCCGTCATTCGTGGTGACGTAAATAGTATTCAAATTGGTAAAAATAGTAATGTACAAGACCATTGTATGTTGCACGTTAGCCATAAAAATGATGCAAAACCTAATGGCTCACCTCTTATTATTGGTGAAGATGTGACGGTTGGACATCATGTGACTTTGCATGGCTGTACCATTGGCAACCGAGTTTTAATCGGAATCAATACTGTTATTTTAGATGACGTGATTATTGAAGATGATGTGATGATTGGTGCTGGAAGTTTGGTTCCACCGCGTAAAGTCTTAAAAAGTGGTTACCTATATGTAGGAAGCCCTGTACAACAAGTGCGACCATTAACCGAAAAAGAATTAGCGTTTCTTCCTTATTCGGCAAGACATTATGTAAAAGTACAAAATAATCATAAAGCGGCTCAAGCAGAGCAAGATTAATTAGCTCTATGAAATATCAGCAATAAAATTCTGATTTTTTAAACGATATGGTTTTGTAGTATTGCTCATATCGTTTAGCAGATCACCATAGCCAAAAACCCCTAAATTTCGTATCATACGTCTTTTAAATCATGGTGCTTTTTTATGGCCGCATGGACTCCTCATGTCACTGTTGCTACAGTCGTAGAAAAAGACGGACGCTATCTTTTTGTTGAAGAACATAGCGAAGGTTTTGTACACACAGTATTTAACCAACCTGCTGGTCATGTGGAATGCGGTGAGTCATTAACTCAAGCAGCCATTCGAGAAACACTTGAAGAAACAGGTCATCATGTTGAAATTGATGCCTTGCTTGGTATTTATACGTATACTCCGCCCATGTTTCCGGACCGTACCTATTACCGCTTCTGTTTTCTAGCACATGTGACTCAAGTTGAAAATAATCCTCAACTCGATACAGGTATTGTAGCTGCTGTGTGGATGACACCAGATGAGCTCAAAGAATCTGCTCGTGCCCGTAGTCCACTCGTACTCAAAGCAGTTGAAGATGCCATGAAAGGTCACCATTATCCTTTATCGCTTATTTATGAGCACCCTTTCTCTCCCTCATTAACTTCTCATTTGGATGCCTAGTCCTATGCAACAACGTGTCATCGTCGGTATGTCTGG
>NZ_JZFB01000001.1:1637390-1652084 GCF_001188385.1 Acinetobacter sp. V2
CAAGGATATCAAGTTGAAGGTCTTTTCATGAAGAACTGGGAGGAAGACGACGGCACGGAATACTGTACGGCAATGGAAGATTTAGCCGATGCTCAAGCAGTAGCAGATAAAATCGGTATTAAACTCCATACAGCAAACTTTGCTATGGAATATTGGGACCGCGTGTTTGAACTTTTCTTAGCTGAATATGCAGCTGGACGCACCCCAAACCCCGACATTTTATGTAATAAAGAAATTAAGTTCCGTGCATTTTTAGATCATGCCATGACTTTAGGTGCAGACTTTATCGCGACTGGTCATTATGCTCGCCGTGGTGAAACTGCTTACAACTCGAAAGGCGAAGCATACGCACCATTATTACGTGGTGTAGACAATAACAAAGACCAAACTTATTTCTTGCATGCTGTTCATGGTAAAGAAATTAACAAAACCCTATTTCCAGTAGGTGAGATTGAAAAGCCAGAAGTTCGCAGAATTGCTGAAGAACTTGATCTTGCTACAGCCAAGAAAAAAGACTCTACAGGCATCTGTTTTATTGGCGAACGTCGATTTAATGACTTCCTTAAACAATATTTGCCCGCTCAACCTGGAAAAATTGTACTTGATACAGGTAAAGAAGTTGGTGAACATCACGGTCTGATGTACTATACGCTCGGTCAACGTGGTGGAATTGGTCTAGGTGGTTTGAAAGGTGCAGCGGAAGGTGCATGGTTCGTACTGCATAAAGATATTGCCAATAATCGCCTAGTTATTGGTCAGGGACATGAACACCCTCTCATGCAAAGCACACAGCTTTGGAGTGAGTCAATTGACTGGGTGGCTGGTGAACAGAATATTCCTGTTGAAGGTTTACGCTGTACAGCTAAAACACGCTATCGCCAACCTGATCAGGCATGTACAGTTTTTATTGATGAAAATAGTGAACACGGTGTACGAGTTGAGTTTGATGAACCTCAGCGTGCTGTTACACCGGGTCAAAGCGTTGTATTTTATTCAGATGAAGTTTGCTTAGGCGGGGGTGTCATTCACCATACAAATGCCCCTACACCAAATTTTATTTAAGGGAATGAATGACATGGTGGAGTTACCATTTCAACAATCACAAGCCTTGAATGTTCGCCAAAACCGTGCCCTTGCCTTGGCTGGGGTATTTCAGGCTACCCAGCTCACGCACATGACAGCTTTAACTGGTCAGCAGAGTATTGGTGAAAGTGGTAACTTCTATTTTGAGCTGTTAATCAAAGCGAGTTTAAATATTCGCCCTACAGTCAACAATGGTGTTCAAACATTAGATTTTTTTAATCAGTTGGCAGATATTTCTTTAGGGCTTAAAACCCTCGAAAATTGTATTACTCAACCTTTTACAAATATGCCCAAATCTCGCCTTCCAAAAATGGGCACAGCTAAGCTTCCAATGTCATATGCGATGTCCCTTTTGCAATTAGAAAAGAAGGTCTATAGCAATCCTGAATACGTCGCAATCATTGAAAAAGCTCAGCAAAAGATTTTAAAACAGCTTTCTTTTTTTGATAATAACTACTTACACCCAAGCATTTTAGCCAATTTGGCTCAAACCTATGTTGATACTGCTGGGCAGATTAACCCTCGCATTCTCGTTCGTGGTAATGCAGAAGCATTTAAAGATACCAACCATACTAACCGCATCCGCGCTTGTCTGTTTACTGGCTTGCAAATGGCCCATTTATGGCGACAACTCGGTGGTAGTTCGTGGAACATGATTTTTAGCAAACGTAAATTGCTACAGGATATTCAGGCACTTGCTCGTTTACAGTACCAAGTCATCTAAGGCTGTAAAGAGATTATTTTTTGTTTTATGTTTATTCCAACATTAAGGAATCGTTATGAACGCTTTAACCGCACTATCACCATTAGATGGACGTTATGCCAGTAAATGTGATGCGCTACGCCCTTTTCTTTCTGAGTTTGGTTTAATTCATGCTCGTGTCACTGTAGAAGTGCGTTGGTTACAAGCGCTTTCTAACCGTCCAGAAATTGTTGAAGTTGCTCCTTTTTCAAATGAAACAAATGCAGCTTTAGATGCAATTGTTAGCAACTTTTCTGAAGAAGATGCTAACCGCATTAAAGAAATTGAGCGTACAACTAACCATGATGTAAAAGCTGTTGAATATTTCTTAAAAGAGAAAATCGCAGGTATCGCTGAATTACAAAATGCGGGTGAATTCATTCACTTTGCATGTACTTCGGAAGACATCAATAACTTGTCTCATGCACTTATGCTTAAAAATGGCCGCGAAGTTTTAGTATCAAGCATGAAGCAAATTTTAAATGCGATCTCTACTTTAGCAACAGCTCACGCTGAACAACCAATGTTGTCTCGTACACACGGTCAAACTGCAAGCCCAACAACTTTGGGTAAAGAAATGGCGAACGTTGCATACCGTTTAGCTCGCCAAATTAAACAGTTTGAAAATGTTGAGCTACTAGGCAAAATCAATGGTGCTGTAGGTAACTACAATGCTCACCTTTCAGCTTACCCAGATGTTGACTGGGCTGCACATGCTCAAGCATTTGTTGAATCTTTAGGTTTAACATTCAACCCGTACACGACACAAATCGAACCACATGACTACATGGCAGAGTTGTTTGATGCGTTACGTCGCTTTAACACGATCTTAATCGACTTTAACCGTGACGTATGGGGTTACATTTCTTTAGGTTACTTCAAACAAAGATTGAAAGATGGTGAAGTTGGTTCTTCAACTATGCCACACAAAGTTAACCCAATTGACTTTGAAAACTCTGAAGGTAACTTAGGTATTGCGAATGCTGTATTGGCACACTTAGGCGAAAAATTACCAATTTCTCGCTGGCAACGTGACTTAACTGACTCTACTGTACTTCGTAATATGGGTGTTGGTTTTGCGCAAAGTTTAATTGCTTTTGATGCGTGTTTAAAAGGTGTTGGTAAACTTGAGCTCAATGCAAACCGTTTACTTGAAGATCTTGATCAAGCTCAAGAAGTTTTAGCAGAGCCAATTCAAACTGTTATGCGTCGTTATAACGTTGAAAAGCCATATGAAAAGTTAAAAGCATTAACTCGTGGTCAAGCAATGACTCGCGACATGATGGTTAACTTCGTAAATGGTGATGAACTTTCTCAAGTACCAAGCGAAGAGCGCGCACGTTTAGCTGAACTTACTCCAGCAACTTACACAGGTAATGCAGCTGAACAAGCTAAACAAATTAACGATTTAATTAGCAAAATCTAATTAAAAAGTTCATAAAAAGCGGAGCTTCGGCTTCGCTTTTTTATTACACTGATATAAAGCACAATAAAGTACTATTTCTAAAATGATCGAAAAACAATTCAAACTTAAACACTATATTGCTCTTGGCCTTATTTTTATTGCTATCATATTGTCTGGTATTCAGCCCCTTGAATTTGAAGCTTATTTACTTCATCAGGTGGGTACAGTTTTTATGTTAGTCCTCTTATTTATTATTTTTAAAAAGATTGGTCTCGATTATTTAAGTTTTACTTTCTATTTAGGTTTCTTGCTCATCCATATTATTGGTGCACACTACCTGTACTCATATGTTCCGTACAATAACTGGATTCAACATATATTCCATTTTAATCTAGATCAATACATGGGATGGTCTCGTAACATGTATGATCGTTTAGTTCATCTTGCCTATGGAGTTTTACTCTACCCTCTTATTTATCGAGTTTTTCAAGTTTGGTTACCGACAGCTCGACCTTTTACTCTGTTTTTACTTGTGATCCAATTCGTCATGGCATCTAGTGTCTTTTATGAACTCATTGAATGGGTAATTGCGATTGGCTTATCGCCAGAGCAAGCCGAAAATTATAATGGCCAACAAGGCGACATGTGGGATGCCCATAAAGATATGTTATTAGCAACGATCGGTGCAATTCTCTATGGACTGGCAGCTCTTATAAAAACACCTAAAATAAATAATTCATAAATAAAAAAAAGCGCTCAATGAGCGCTTTTTTTAAGAGTTCTTTAGACGACTGAATAAGTTTGATCTAACAGATTTGATAAAGCCGAAGAAGTCGTATTTGGTAGAAGCTGTTCTAGATTCGTTGTGACATCACTCGCTGTATTATTTACTTCGCTCTGCTCATTCACTACAGGTTTAGAATCTGTTGCAGATAAAATTTTTGCGATTGGGTCAGAAGCATCCGTTGAAGAACTTTTCAATAAATCATCTAATGACACAGATTTTTGCTGCTGACTAGTCGTTTCATTGGTTGTAGTTTGCGCTAACTTTAATGTATTTAACTCGACACTATCGGCCACAGAAGGGACAACTTTATTTACATCACTACTGACAACTTCACTCGTACTCGCCACTTTTGGCGCGACGACATAAAAGGTAAATGATGAACTCACTTCACTAGTAAGTCCGGCTGCATCTGTTTGCATTAAAGTAATTGTATGTTTTCCAATAGCTAAATCTTTATCAAGTGTAAATGACCATAGATTATTGGCACCTACCTGACCAACTTTAAGAATCGAAATTGCGACTCCATTATCATAAATAGTTAAGGTCGCGTTGGCTTCAACTTGAACAGTAAATTTTGGTTTAGCATCATCGGTTTCAGAACCTGCTGTAATTGCTCCTTTTAGAGGCCCTACATCATCATCTAAACCTTTTAACACAGGCTTAGATGGTGGTGTTGTATCCTTTGTACCTGTAATTTGACTCGTTTCAGAACTATTACCGGCCCCATCTATTGCAGTAACATTCGCTTTATTATTATCCGTTAAAGCAGGTGAAATAGTGATTGTAAATTTTCCATTTGCATCTGCCGTTCCCGTACCAATTACCTTAGTACCTATTGTTATTTGTATTTTCGCATTAGCTTCGGCAGTTCCTGTTACTGTTGTCCCATCCCCATTAATTTGAGCTGTAGGTTTATCTGGCGCTATAGTGTCATAACCTATAGAAATTTCTAAGGGCTTAGAGGTATTACCCGCTGCATCTTCAACAATGATTGTAGCCTTTTGAGATTCTTTTAAGGCAGAAGAAAGCGTGATTTGAAATTCACCTTGAGCATTGGCCGTCCCAGTTCCAATGACTTTACCATCAGCATCTTTTATTTGAACTTTTGTATTAGCCTCTGCTTTTCCTTCAACTACTGTTCCTTCTTTATTCACTTCAACTAAAGGAGCATCTGGAGCAAAAGTGTCCTTTCCAGCAATGATTTTAGTTGGCTCAGATTCATTTCCAGCTTTATCTACAGCAACTACTTTACCACCTGCTTCATTGGTCAATGGAGGAGTAAGCTTTAAAGAAAAGATACCATCTGAATTTGCTTTTACAGTTCCTAATAATTTTCCGCTAGCATCATAAACACTAATATTAGCGCTACCTTCAGTTTTACCAGTTAAGATCGAACCATCTTCACTTAACTGAGCTTGTGGAGCATCTGGCGCAATTGTATCTTTTGTACCTGTAATAGTAGCAGCGATAGACTCTTTACCGTCCCCATTTTGAGCAGAAACATTTAATTTATTTCCATCTGCCAAAGGTTTCTCGAGTTTAATAGTAAAATTACCACTTGCATCTGCGTTACCAGAAGCAACCACATTTCCACTTAAATCTTTAATATAAATTTTGGCATTAGCTTCTGCCTTACCAGTGACTGTAACGGCATCATCTGCAAGTTTTAGTTCTGTTGGTTTCGCAGTATTTGGGACATCAACAGGTGAATCATCTTTGTCATCTTTATCAAAAGCCCACAAATATAAACCTTCAGCAGCTAAAACTGCTAAGCCAGCTTTTAACACATTACCCATCGAAAACGTTGGGGAATCATCAACCGCCATTGTTGACGCTGGTTGACTAGTGCTTGTATAAGCTAAATCTGTGACATGGTTTAAACCTGTATAGTCAATCACCTTACCTTGTGCGTCGAATTGGGCTTCAACAAATTTTCCGTGTTCAGTCGGAAAAACAAGTGAATGGTCTGTTGTATTTGTTGCTTCATTAAAGAAATTTTCTAAAACAAGGGTTTCACCATTTTTTAAATGGATGATAAGACTTCCACCCTGCTTTTCCATCGATGCTATATCTTTTTGACTTACACCAATTTGAATGATTGCTGGTTGGTTTAAAACCACTTTATTGAGCTGACCATCTTGTAGAACGTCCAAACCCTCTTTGGATGCCACAATTATTCTTGTCATTATTTCCTATCCTGAATTTCAGTTATATTTTTAAATGTCTAACTTTTTAAATGATTCATCTAAAAGCTATTTTATTGCTGTTTAAAATATCAAAACCATGTGTTTATCACAATTCAAAAAGCATGTTTATCAATAATTATTTTTGACTTTTAATTAAAATATCTATTTCTCATAAAACTCATATCAACCTTAAATATCGCCCTGTTCGAGTATTTACTAAATCTCTCATATATTAAGGCCATCATTTACATTCGTAAGTAAAAGAAGCTGAAAGTACCTATCAGAATCAAAAGAAATAAAGCAGCAAATTTAGTTATTTTCGCATCTGACAAGGTCATTTTTAGCATACTCCAGCCCTGAAAACGTTTTGCAAAAATGCTATTTAGAATAAGAGTTAAAACATGCAATAAAACCAAAGCTAAAAACAAGTTTGCAAAAAATTCGTGTAGGTCTTTCAAAGAAAAATTAACATGCTCAGTCGCATACCCTAACCCCACCACAATTGGAATCACGAGAAATATAAGTACAATTGAAGTTTGAAAAAGTGCAATACTGATTGAATGAATTGAATTTTTAGAAAAAATACTCTTAGAGTTTGAATGACTTAAAGATTTTTTAATCGCATTTATCGCTATGTTACTTCGCTTTTTAATACCGAACGGTATTGTACTTGAAATACGTGGACTCAAAAAATGCCAGATCACTCGCGCAGTAATACTAATAAGAAGTACGTAACCAAACATCATATGGACTTGGTGCAGATCTTCATTGTCTCCTGTGAAGTAAGCACCAATAAAACCAAGCATAATAATGATATGTAAAATACGTATGAGAATATCAATGTGTGGCCATGTTTTTGACATCACAAAAACTCAGAAGTGAAAAGTTAACTATAACTTTTACAATAGAAACTTAAACAAATATTAATCAAATTTCTTTCATCACTCACATAAAAAAAGAGCACCCTTACAGGCACTCTCTATTTCAAAATTTAGCTTAATTAAAATCTAGTATCACGCATTTGTACTAAAGTTGAATTGGCTTTGGCCAACGTGTCTGCAACTTTATTCATTACAGCTGGAATCAAGCTATCTGCCATTTGAGCTGCTTGTAAACCTAACTTTTCACCTAAAGTCGCTTTCTTACGTGTATTAATCACATAAACATCATGTTGTGGTAATAACGCCAATAGATACTCATCAGATGTTTGTAATTTATCAACAAGGTTTAGCTCTAGCGCGTCTTCACCATACCAATGCTCACCTGTAGCGACTTTATCAACATTAAGTTGTGGACGGTACTTTTCTACAAAGTGCTTAAATAACACATGAGTTTGTTGAAGCTCTTCTTCGAACTTCGCTTTACCTTCAGGGGTATTTTCACCAAACATCGTGACAGTACGTTTATATTGCCCTGCTGTGTAAAGCTCGAAATCCACATTGTGTTGTTTTAAAAGACGGTTAAAGTTTGGAACTTGAGCAACCACACCAATTGAACCAACAATAGCAAACGGCGCTGCAATAATTTCATTTGCAATACATGCCATCATATAGCCGCCACTTGCTGCTACTTTGTCTACGCAAATCGTCAAATGGAAGCCTGCATCGCGTAAGCGTACCAATTGAGCTGCTGCTAGACCATAACCATGTACCATGCCACCCGGGCTTTCAAGGCGAACCACAACACGGTCACGGCCTGCTTTAGCAGTTGCTAAAATGAGGGTAATTTCTTCTCGCAAGTTTTCAACTGCTGAGGCTTGGATATCACCCTTAAAATCTAAAACAAAGATTTTTTGATTATTTTTACGGCGAATTTTAGCTTCTTTAGCAAGTTGTTGAGCCAATTGTAAAAGTTCTAAACGGCTTGCAGTTGTTTGTGCAATTTTTTTTCTCTGTTCATTTACACGTGCATTTAAATGACTCACACGTATTTCTGCAGGGAGTTTAGGCAAATGGAATAACATAAAATTCTAAGCTCATAAGTTATCTTTTATAGCCTTAAGATGTGGTCGTTTTGATTAAAATTCAATAGCGTTTTTGCAAAATAGAGTCATTTTCATTTATAAAATAAAAAAAGAGCACATGGCTCTTTTTTTTATATGGATGACTAGTTAACCGAATCGTCCAGTAATATAAGCTTCCGTCAACTGATGGTCAGGTTGAGTAAAGACTTTTTCAGTTGAGTTAACTTCAATCAAATCACCTAAATGGAAATAAGCAGTACGATCAGACACGCGTGCCGCTTGTTGCATTGAGTGAGTCACAATAACAATTGTATATTGCGTTGATAATTCAGAAATTAATTCTTCGATTTTTGCTGTCGCGATTGGGTCAAGCGCAGAACATGGCTCATCCATCAAAATCACTTCAGGACTTACTGCAATCGTACGAGCAATACATAAACGTTGTTGCTGACCACCTGATAAACCAGTACCCGGTTGATTCAAACGGTCTTTCACTTCGTCCCATAGACCCGCTTTACGCAAGCTATTTTCAACAATTTCTTCAAGATCATATTTATCACGTGCTAGACCGTGAAGTTTAGGACCATAAGCCACGTTATCAAAAATAGTTTTAGGGAACGGGTTTGGCTTTTGGAATACCATACCAACCTGAGCACGTAATAATACGACATCAAGGTTTGGATCATAAATATTGTGGTTATCGAGTGTAATTTTACCTGTCACACGGCAACCATCAATAGTGTCATTCATGCGGTTTATCGTACGAAGAAAGGTCGATTTACCACAACCTGACGGTCCAATAAAAGCAATAACTTCGTTCTTGTAAATATCGAGGTCAATACCTTTAATCGCTTCAAAATCACCATAATAAACATGGGCATCTTGTGCACTAATTTTGATTTCGGTTGAGTTCTGCTTTTTTGAAGTTTGTGGTTCAAAATGCGAAACATACGAAGTGCCATGATTCTGCGATTTATCTGTAAATTGAGATTGTTCAGTGTTCACTAACTTATCCTTTTCTAAGGAATTCGTAATATCAATAGTATTCATTATTTATCCTCTATTACCAACGCACTTCGAACTTTTTACGTAACCAAATTGCAAGACTGTTTAAACCAATCATTAGTGCAAGTAGTACGATAATCGCAGCGGCAGTACGGCCTTCGAAGAAGTTACGCAACTCATTACCTTGCCATAAGTAAACTTGGACAGGTAATGCAGTTGATTGATCAAATGGTGTTGCTGGAATACTTGCAACGAATGCACTCATTCCAATTAAAAGTAAAGGTGCCGTTTCACCAAGCGCATGAGCAACACCAATAATTGAGCCGGTCATAATGCCTGGTAAAGCTAATGGTAAAACGTGGTGGAAAATAGTCTGGAATTTAGAAGCTCCCAAACCAAGTGCAGCTTGACGAATAGAAGGTGGCACTGCTTTTAATGAAGCACGTGTCGTAATAATGACTGTTGGTAATGTCATCAAACTTAAAACTAAACCACCGACTAATGGAGCAGATAACGGTAAATGCATCCAGCCAATAAAAATTGCCGCACCGAGTAAACCAAACACAATTGAAGGAACAGCAGCAAGGTTATTGATGTTAACTTCAATAATGTCTGTAACAATATTCTTTGGAGCAAATTCTTCAAGATAGATTGCGCTGGCAACACCAATTGGAATCGCAATAATGATCACAATCAGCATCATGAATAATGAACCCATAAATGCGCCAGCAAGACCACTAATTGCAGGTGAACTACGAGAGTCCGGATTCTTAAACAAGTTTAAATTGAACGTATTTTCAAGAACACCTTTTGCTTTTAGTTCATCCGCAAGTTTACGTACTTCTGGTTCAAGTTGTTGCTGATCATCTGGCAATGAACGGTCAATATTACCTTTTAACCAAACATCAACATTGGCATCGCCCAAGAAATTAATATTTTCTTTTTTACCAATGAGTGATGGGTCTGCAAAAACCATGTCACGTAAACGATAAGCCTCTGAACTCGCATAAAGACTACTTAAGTAATCACGTTCACTAGCAAGTGCAGGATCTTTGGCAATCATTCCATTTACAATGATGCCGTCCCAATCCACCATACCCATTTTTGTTTGCCAAGCTACATAACGCTCTTGGTAATGAGCAGGTGTTTCACCTTGAGTACGTACAGGTACTGGACCTGCATCAATTACTTTCGGATCGAAGTAAATTGGAACATTCATGCTCGTTTGCCAAAAAGCAGGTAAACCTTTTGCCAAAATACTGCTAAACAATAGCGCTACGAATGCAAGACCAATAACAACTGCCGATAAACCAGCAAAACGGAAAGCTTTTTCTTTACGGTGACGTTTAGCCAATGACTTTTCAATCACTTTTTTACGGCGATCACGTGCTTGAGCAGCAGCTTGTGGATCAAATACGTTCTGATCCATAGGAGACGATGTATTTGATGTACTCATTCGTATTGCTCACGGTATTTACGCACAATGTACAGTGCAACAATGTTTAAACATAAGGTAATCACAAAGAGTGTCAGACCTAACGCGAATGCAACCAAAGCTTGTGGGCTGGCAAAGTCAGTATCACCAGTTAACTGTTTTACTATCGTAACGGTCACTGTCGAAACAGCTTCAAATGGATTTGCATGTAAAAGTGGACTGTTCCCTGCTGCCAAAACCACAATCATGGTTTCCCCTACGGCCCGAGAGACAGCTAATAAAAAGGCACCAGTGATACCCGGTAACGCAGCAGGTAAAACGACTTGGCGAATTGTTTCTGACTTAGTTGCTCCAAGTCCTAAAGAACCGTCACGTAGTGCACGAGGTACTTGGGTAATAATGTCGTCTGATAAAGAAGAAACAAACGGAATAATCATAATCCCCATCACGAAACCAGCAGTTAAAGCACTGGTCGCGTTAATTTCAAGACCAACGTAAGCACCAGCTGTCTTGAAAAATGGTCCAATAATCATCATGGCAAAAACACCATAAACAATTGTTGGAATACCCGCTAAAACTTCAATTGTTGGTTTTGCCCACGAGCGTAACCACGGAGAAGCATATTCAGCTAAATAAATGGCAATCATTAATCCAATGGGTACGGCCACTAATAAAGCAATGCCGCTGACCATGAGTGTGCCCCAGAGTAATGGCAATAAACCATAACTACCTTCTGCATTACCTGAAGTACTAAAGCCTGGGTTCCACTCTGTTCCGAAGAAGAAATCAAGCGGGCTTACAAAACGGAAGAAGTGCATTGCTTCGCCAAACATCGACATCACAATACCGATGGTTGTTAAAATCGCAACACCTGAACATAAAATCAAAGCAACATTAATGGCACGTTCAACTTGGTTACGTGCACGATATTGTTGATTAATCTTTTTCTTTGCCCACACTAAACCTAATAAAGCTGCACAAACTACAACAGCAAATTTGGCAAAAGAGCCAATGGTTTGAAATTTTGCAAACTGTTGTGCAGCAGCTAATTCATAGGCAGCCGGCTTATCACTTACCCCAAAACCTGAAGCAATCGCTTGAACACGATCAATCAAAACACTTCTGCCAGCTTCATCAAGTGATGCACTTACAGATGCAGGAATATTATTAAAGATAATGTGATTTAAAATACTTGGTTCAACCAAGCTCCAAATGATCAAAATTAAAAAAGCAGGGATACCGCACCAAAGACCAACCAGTGCACCATAATAACCAGGACGAGAATGTAATGTCGCCGAGTTGCTTCCCTTACCTGCTAGGCTACGGCTCTTTCTCAGCCCAAGTTGATATGCGATTGCCACAAGGGCTAACAACACACCGATAAGTAGCAGATTCATGTACTCTCCACTGTTTTCTCAATTGTCATAATTTGGAAAAACAAGTTAGACAAAAAGGCTGATGAACTCTCAAGATCACCAGCCTCTATTCAAACTAACTTATTTAACAGTTTTACCTGCTTTAAAGTCAGCCAATACTTTTGCACGTTCAGCATCAGACATTGCGATTAAGCCATCACGTTCAGCTTTAGAGCCTTTACCTGTTGCTTTTTTGCTTACGAAATATTCTACATATTGCGGTAAGCCTTTAACTGATTTTAAATGTTCGCCTTTCACGTAGAAGAATAATGGACGAGACACAGGATATGTACCGTTCAATACAGTTTTCTCAGATGGAAGAACGTTATTTACAGTTGCTACACGTAACTTGTCACGGTTCATATCATAGAAACTTAAACCAAACACGCCTACTGCACTTGGAGAAGTTTTTAAGCGAGCTAGAGTTTCTGTATAGTCACCAGCAATTTCAATTACACGGCCATCTTTACGGAAAGTAGAACATGCTTTCTTCTGAGCATCTTTATCTAAGTTCTTGAAGTATTCATACGCTTCACAACCAGCATCAACCATTTTCTCTTGGAAAACTTCACGAGTACCGTGGTTAGATGCAGGAATTACAAGAGTAATTGGTTCATTTGGAAGTGATTTATCAATCTGGTTCCAGTTTGTATATGGGTTTGGAACCAATTTACCATTTGAAGGTAACTGTGCAGCTAAAGCAGCAAACACATGGTAAGGTTTTAATTTATAAGCTGCTTTGTGTGAGTTAGACGCAAATACGATACCGTCGTAACCAATTTTGATTTCTTGAATTTGTTTTACACCAGCTTTGTTACAAGCTTCAATTTCAGTGCTTTTAATTTTACGAGAAGCGTTAGCAACGTCGATTGTGTTATCGCCAACACCTTGACAGAATTGTTTCAAACCAGCAGAAGAACCGCCAGAACCAACTACAGGAGTTTTAAATTGAGGAAATGTATTACCAAACTCTTCAGCTACAACGCTGGCAAATGGTAGTACAGTTGAAGAACCAGCAATTTGAATCGTATCACGAGCTGCATTTGCAGTCGTTGTTACAGCTGCCCCAGTTACTGCTAACGCAATTGCGATTTGACGTGGATTTAAGCGCATTCTGTTCTCTCTCATTAATGCAATAGGTTGTACGTCACTTTTTGTTGAGTGCTTGTACGCTCTTCGATAGCTGCATTGTGAATAGAAAATATGACAATTAAGTTACAGTATGATGACGCTTTAATGATTTCGATATTGTTAATTGTCACATTATTATTTTTTATCTGTTATCAAATATTTAATTCAATCTGAGTGGATATTTTACTCTGTATATTAGTCTCTATTATGACACTGATTAAAAATATAGATTTTAAGTATTCATAAAATATTAAACCAAAAGATATTATAATTATTTTAAAAATCGATAATTTAACTATATTTTTACTTTTACTACTAAAAATAATTTTATTACTAAAATTCTGAACAAAAATTACGGTAGATAATAATTTCTTTGTAACATGAAAATAATATGACAAAAGATAAAGGGTTACCTACCGTGTGTAAGGTAACCGCAATATCGTTGTAAATTTAGTGGATTAATTCGATTGTACTTCTGGCATTGCGACCATTTTTCTGCGGTATTTGAAGAAATACATCAGTGCTAAAACAGCAAGCCAGATTGGACCTAAAATAACGGCCAATCTCATATCTGGCGTCATTGCCATAATAATAAGAATAAAGCATACAAAGCTAATGGTTAAGTAATTACTCCATGGACTCATAATGCTTTGGAACTTAGTTTGGCGTTTTTGCAATTTCATTGCTTTGGTAAATTTCAAATGTGTGACTGAAATCATGAGCCAGTTAATCACAAGTGCAGCCACAACAAGCATCATAAAGAGCTGAAAGGCTTGTCCAGGAATCAAGTAATTTACGACCACACATATTGCTGTGATTGATGCAGAAACAATCGCTGCTGGAACTGGAATACCACGGCTATTTACTTTTTTCAAAATTGCCGGAGCATTGCCCTGCTCTGCTAAACCATGCAGCATACGACTATTACAATAGATACAGCTGTTATAAACCGAAATAGCAGCAATTAAGACCACAAAGTTTAGAACATTCGCAACGCCATTACTGTTTAATGACTGGAAAATCATAACAAATGGGCTACCGCCTTCTGCCACCATATTCCAAGGGTAAAGACACAGTAAGATCCCAATAGCACCGATGTAAAAAATTAAAATACGATAAACAATTTGGTTCACTGCTTTTGGAATAGTAGTCTCAGGTTTTTTCGTTTCAGCAGCAGCAATACCAATAAGTTCTAGACCACCAAATGCAAACATAATAACGGCTAAAGCCATGACAAAACCGTGAATCCCATGCGGGAAGAAACCACCGTGTTGCCATAAATTCGCAATACCTGCTTGCGGACCAGCAGAACCTGTAAATAAGAGATAAGTACCAAAACCAATCATGCTTAAAATTGCAACAATCTTAATGCAGGAAAATAAGAATTCGGATTCCCCAAAAAAGCGGACATTCACCAAGTTAATGCCGTTAATTAAAATAAAGAAAAGTAAAGCAGTCAGCCAAGTAGGAATTTCAGGCCACCAGAACTGAATGAAGGTTCCAATTGCACTGAGTTCAGCCATGCTTACCAGCACATACAAC
>NZ_JZFB01000001.1:1652172-1659537 GCF_001188385.1 Acinetobacter sp. V2
CTCAACAACCATTTCACCTAAATGACGCATAATTAAGAAAGCGATAATTCCAGCAATCGCATATCCTAATAAAATTGAAGGACCTGCCAGTTTAATCGTTTGAGAAAGACCTAAGAATAATCCTGTTCCGATCGCCCCTCCGAGTGCGATGAGTTGAATATGCCGATTGGATAAGCCTTGTTTTAACTCGTGCTTATTGTTTGCATCCATAACATTATCTCCAATGTTGGTGTCACTTCCTGTACACCTTTATTCAGCACCATATCCGAAGGCCAGAAACCGACCTTCGGAAATACGTTTGCTTTAATATGAGTCCATTTAATTTTAAGAAGACTTGTCCTATCTTCTATTTAAAACGAGCTTGCATCCTTACATTTAATAGGCTGGGAACGCTCCTTTAAAATTTCGTAGCCACGATCGCCGTAATCAAAACGCGCGATGACTGAAGCAAATTTTTTCAAACTTACTGGCGCATCCATTGCCGGTAGTTTTAATTCAATAAAAGTTAACTGATCATTTAAATGAACATTCTCTAAAACACTTCTAAGCTGCCCTACGGTTTCTACTACATAGGTGGTATGGCCTTTTTTACCGTTAAATACCGCAGGAATTTCGGTGTATTTCCAGTTTTGCACGTCGTTATAAGCTGCGTTTTCACCCATAATTAAGCGCTCAATGGTGTAGCCGCCATTGTTCAGTAAGAAAATAATAGGTTTTAAACCGTGACGAATAATTGTAGAAAGCTCTTGTACCGTAAGCTGGAAAGAACCATCGCCAATAAACAAAATTTGACGGCGTTCAGGAGCTGCCAACAAACTACCAAGTAAAGCTGGCAAGGTATAACCGATTGAACCCCAAAGCGGCTGAGCAATATATTTAGCTGTAGCAGGAAGTTTTAAACCAGACAAAGCTGAGTTTGAAGTTCCTACCTCACCAATAATCACATCGTCTTCTTTTAAGAAACCTGCAATATAGTTCCACAGTACATCTTGGCTTAGCTTTTGTTGGGCTGGAGCTTCAATTACTTTCTGTGGCTGTTTTTCAAGAAGAGGCATTGACGATTTACGTGGTGCAACTTTTTTATTTAGCTCAACAAGTAACTGTCCAATTTCAATACCTGGAAAATCCTGACCAAAGATATTTAAGCCATAAGATTTAATTTCGATGTAATTCTTGGTCTCAATTTGATGCGTGAATACAGCTGAACCAACATCTGTAAAACGTGCACCAATACCAATTAGGCAGTCAGATTGCTCAATAATATTTTTCACATGCGGTTGGCTTGCCCCACCAACATATGTTCCGATATAACGAGGTGAGCCTTCATCCATAATATTTTTTGCAGTATTCATACCCGCAAATGGAATTGAGCATTTTTGAGATAAATCATTTAAAAGTGAAGTTACACCAAAAACTGAAGCTTCATTATCAATAAGAAGAGCTGGACTTTTTGCATTGTTCAAGATATCGCAAAGTTTGCTTACCACACTTTGCAATAAGTCTGGTTCAACAGATGGATAACTTAAATCAAGTGGGCGGTCAGTAACTTCAATTTTAACGTGAGTAATATCTCCTGCTAACTGGATGTGCACAGGGCGACGTTCAAGGAAACACTGACGTAATACACGATCAATTTCAAAAGCTGCATTGGCAGGAGTTAAACGTGTTTGAGCAACGGTGAACTCTTTCATGCAGTTCATAATATTGTCGTAGTTACCATCGACAAGCGTATGGTGAATTAAAGTGCCCTTTTGAACTGCATGTAAAGGCGGAATACCTGAGATATGAATAAGAGGTACATTTTCTGCATATGCACCTGCAATGCCATTAATCGCGCTTAAATCACCTACACCATAAGTAGTTGCTAAGGCAGAAAAACCGTTAATTCGTGCATAACCATCAGCTGCATAGGCAGCATTCAATTCATTACAATTTCCGATAAATTCGAGTTCTGGATCTGCTTCAACTTGTTCGAGATATGAGAGGTTAAAATCACCAGGTACACCAAAAAGATGTTGGATACCCATTTGTTTTAAACGAAGATTTAAAAAGTCACCGATTTCTATGAACATTGCTCTATATCCTTTGAGACCAATTTTTATTCCATAGAAAAATAATATTTCATCTACCTTTTAGATTTCGTGCATAATGAAAACGCATTTTAATAAAAATACATGATTTGTGTATCATAAAAGGATTTTATGCAATGGATAAGTTCGACTGGCAAATCATTCAGGCACTACAAAAGAATGGACGGCTCACCAATCAGGAAGTTGGAGATTTAATCGGTTTATCTGCTTCTCAATGTTCTAGAAGAAGACAGCTACTTGAGCAAAAAGGTATAATTTTAGGTTACACAGCCCGCATCCAGCAACAAGCGCTAGGACTGGAAGTCACAGCGATGATTCACATTAATTTAAGAACACACGAGGCAAAATCTCAGCAGGCATTTCAAGAACTCATTGAAGCAGAAGATAACATTCAAGATGCATTTTCAATCAGTGGCGATGCGGACTTTATTTTAAAAGTTGTTGCTGAAAACTTAGAACAGCTTTCTCAATTTGTAACCGAAAGATTGCTTTCTTATAATTTTATTGGCCACATAAAGTCTTACATTGTTCTGAAAAAAATTAAAGAACAGAATCATTTTTTAATCAAACCTAAAGGTCACGGTTATCATCACACGACTTAAGCAGGTTAGTATTTAATAAGATAATTTAAAATAAAAAGGCGGATCTATCATCCGCCTTAAAATTAATATTTAGACTTTACTAATATGGACTGTTTGCCCGATCGTATTTTCAAGCAAACCTTCTAAGCCAAACTCAGCACCTAAACCTGACATTTTCCAGCCACCAAAAGGGGCATGAGGCAGCACTTCTGCATGGGTATTAATCCAAACAGTACCGCATTGAAGCTGAGTCGCATAAGTTTGAGCAGCTTTAATATCAGAAGACCAGATTGAACCACCTAAACCAAACTCGCTGTCATTGGCACGGGCAATTGCATCGTTGATATCTGTATATTTTAAAACAGGCAACACTGGACCAAATTGTTCTTCTTGGACCACTCTGCTAGAGTCAGACACTTCTGTCAAAATAGTAGGAGCAATAAAGTAGCCTTGCTCTGGTAACTGCTGCTGACCAGAAAGCGCTTTTGCACCTTGAGAAATAGCATCGGCAATGAGTTCTTTCACTTTGTTATATTGCATTTGGTTTTGCACTGGACCAAATGTTATAGAAGACTCCATTCCACCACCCACAACTTGAGCGTTGGCAATATCAGCTAACTTTTGAGATAAAGCCTCATATTGGCTTTCATGTACATATAAACGTTTTAACGCCGCGCACGTTTGACCAGCGTTTAAGAACGCCATATTAAAAATCTTAGCTGCAATTTCATCTATATTTGCATCTGGCAATACAATACCAGCGTCATTACCACCAAGCTCTAATGTTAAATGTTTTAACTGTTGAGCTGCACCAGCCATAATGTGCTGACCTGTTCGAGTTGATCCCGTAAATACGACTTTTTGTACATCTGGATGTGAAGAGAGTGCTTCGCCAATCTCACCAGCACCTACCACAATTGAAATAACACCCGCTGGAACTTCTTGCTGAATGATTTCACATAGACGCAAAGTTGATAACGGTGTGTATTCAGAAGGTTTGCTAATGACAACGTTACCCGCGCGTAAAGCAGGCATGATATGCCAAACAGCAATCATGAGAGGCCAGTTCCAAGGAGTAATTGAAGCTACCACACCTAATGGTTGGCGATGGCGCTCAATACGCTTAGTTTCACTGTCTTCAATCACTTCAACAGGTAAATCCATAGCAGCGGCATACCGAGTCCAACCAATTGCACCCTGCACTTCCATTTGCGCAAGTGCTAGTGGTTTACCTTGCTCAAGCACAACCAGCTCTGCAAGCATTTCAGCGTGCTTTTCAATACCATCGGCAATTTTGTTTAAAATCGACTTACGTTCATCGTGTGAAACTTGTTGCCAAGCTTTAGATGCTTGTTTAGCTGCACTCACTGCTTGATTCACTTGCTCAACTGATGCTTTTGCACAACGTGCGGCAGTTAGACCTGTAGCAGGGTTAATAACTTCTAGTTCACCCTGTTCACCTGAACAAGATTGACCGTTAATAATCAGTTTAAATTCATTAAGCACATTAACTTGTTGCATTTCTTCTTCCTTGTCTTAATTGTAATTACAGCCACTTACTTTTTTCAGTTAAAACGGGATTATTTAAAGTAAGTACGATATTGATATATCAATGTGACCAAAAATATTGGGGACATACCAATACAATAAGAAATTTGCATAAGATAGATCATGCATAATTATTTTTGTTTTTGAAAAATATGCATGGTTTGTGCATATTTTTATTTACTCATACACATTTTGAATAAAAGAATCTGTAATAAAAAAGCCCAGCAAGAAGCCGGGCTTTTTTGTTATCAACTCAATTAGTCGATTGGTGGTACATAGTTACCAGAAGCAATCGCATCTTTAATGCGGTCAGCTTCAGCCAATACTTGACCTAAAAGGTTTTTAACGTTTTCAAATGTCACAACAGGGCTTAATGTTGTCATCTTCAATGACTGTACATTACCAACTTTTGTTACACCGATATTTGCTTCACCACGTGCAAACAATTCGTCCGCTACGTTTTGGTTCAAGCTATCGATAAACTCAACTGGGTAGCCTTGTGGCACAACACGGAACAATACTGAAGCAAATTGTGGTTCAACTAAAAGCTCTAAACCGTCAGTTGCCTTGATGTAATCTGCAACTTCACGAGTAAGTTTTACACCATGGTCAATCATTGAACCGTAAAGGTCTTCACCTAGTGATTCAATTGTCATCCACAATTTCAATGCATCAAAACGACGAGTCGTTTGTAATGACTTAGAAACAAGGTTTGGTACACCATGTTCTTCGTCATAAGCAGAGTTCAAGTATTCAGCTTCGTAGTGCATGAAACGGTAGTTCGCTTCGTCTTTCAACAAGAACGCGCCACAGCTAATGCTTTGGAAGTAATGCTTATGGAAGTCGAGGGTAATCGAGTCAGACAACTCAATACCATCAAGCATTGCACGGTAGTCATTTGACAGAATTAATGCACCGCCCCATGCAGCATCAATATGCATCCATGAACCATATTTCGTTGTGATTTCACGAATTTTCTTCAATGGATCAATTGCACCAGCATCAGTTGTACCGGCTGTCGCAACAACACAAGCAACCACTTTGCCTTCTGATTGCAAATGCGCCATCGTTTTTTCGAGAGCATCTACATCCATCTGTGCATTTTCATTCACAGGAACAGTCACAACTGACTGGAAGCCCATGCCCATCATTGCCATGTTCTTTTGCACAGAGAAATGTGCATTTTCAGAACAAATAACTTTGACGTTTTTCATTGCTTCAGCTGGAATACCATCACGCTGTACAGACCACGGATTACCGTTTTCGTCTTTCCAGTTTTTCGAAATGCACCAGTCACGAGCAAGTAACACACCCATTAAGTTAGATTGAGTACCGCCAGAAGTGAAAACACCTGCCTGACCAGAACCATAACCAACTTTTTGACGCAACCAATCAATGAGCTGAACTTCCATTAATGAACCGGCTGGGCTTTGATCCCATGAGTCCATAGACTGGTTAGTTGCATTGATTAACACTTCCGCAATCTGGCTCATCACCATGGTTGGGCAGTGTAAATGTGCTAATGAATGTGGATGATGTACTTTTAAGCTTTTATTTAAGAAAAGCTCAATCATACGTTGAAGTGATTCTTGTACACCCATACCTTCTTTTGAAGGTTGGAAAGAAATTGCTGAACGCAATTCTTTAATGCTACCGCCTGTGTACATCTTTTCATTTTGCAACCATGCTGAAACGGCTTTTACCGCTTCACCCATTGCTGACTCATAGTCAGCAATGGATTGTGCATCATTGCAGAGTAACGCTTTACGATGTTCTGCAAAATCCACCATACTTATGCGCCTCGTACTGCAACCAATGCTTCTGCAATTGCTTTCTTAAAGCGAGCAACTACTTCAACACACTCTTCTTGAGTGATGATAAGCGGGCAAAGTAAACGAATTACTGTACCGTTACGGCCGCCTTTTTCAAGCAATAGTTTATTGTTGAAACAAGCAGTTTGAATTGCAGCAGCTAATTGTGAATCCGCAGGAAGCGAACCAATACGATCAGCTTGTTTACGCTCGTCAACAATCTCAACACCGATCATTAAACCGCGACCACGTACGTTACCGATACATGGGAATTCTTGAGCTAATTTTTTAAATTCAGCTTGTAGATAATCACCACGTTCTTGCGCATTTTGAGCAAGATTTTGTTCAGTAATCGTTTTTAATACGACAAGGCCTGTACCCATAGCAAGTTGGTTACCACGGAAAGTACCAGTGTGACCAGCAGGCTGCCAAGCATCAAATTTACGTTTAATACCTAATACTGCAAGTGGTAAACCACCACCTACTGCTTTAGACATTACAACAACATCAGGTTCAATACCTGCATGTTCAAATGCAAACATTTTGCCTGAACGTGCAAAGCCAGCTTGAACTTCGTCTAAAATTAAAACGATGTTGTGCTTTTCAGTCACTTCACGGATTTTTTGCAACCATTTTACTGGAGCTGTAACTACGCCGCCTTCACCTTGAATCGCTTCAAGAATAACAGCAGCCGGTTTTGTTACACCGCTTTCAACATCTTCGATAAAGTTTTCAAAGAAGTAAGTTAAAGCGTCAACACCAGCTTCACCACCTAAACCAAGTGGGCAGCGGTATTCATGCGGATATGGCATGAATTGCACGCCTGGCATTAAACCGTTAACTGCATTTTTTGCACTTAAGTTACCAGTCATAGCAAGTGCACCATGGGTCATACCATGATAACCGCCAGAGAAACTGATCACTGAACTACGGCCAGTGTAAGTCTTAGCAAGTTTAATTGCTGCTTCAGTTGCGTCTGCACCAGCAGGACCACAGAACTGCAAGCAGTATTCTTCTTTACCACCAGGTAAATATGCTAACAATGCTTCAGTGAATGCATCTTTTAAAGGTGTGGTTAAGTCTAAAGTATGCAATGGCAAACCACTTGCCAATGTATCTTGAATACTTTGAATCACCGCAGGATGATTATGACCTAAAGCCAATGTACCTGCCCCAGCTAAACAATCAAGGTACTCTGTACCTTCAACATCAGTAACCCAGCATCCTTGTGCTTTCGCTATCGCTAACGGTAATTTACGTGGATAGCTACGAACATTTGATTCCATTTGACTTTGGCGAGTCAAATAATATTCGTTAGTAGCATTAGTGGCAGGG
>NZ_JZFB01000001.1:1659580-1670610 GCF_001188385.1 Acinetobacter sp. V2
AGGGGTAGAAAGAAATAAGTCTGGTGACTTTTGGTCCTTTGACTCGGTGCTTTATAGAACTAGTAAAGACACTTATTTTATATCTTGTAACTAGGAGCGCGATGATACCTAATTTTACAAGAAAAAAAACGTCTTTTATGTACTTTACTCATCTAATCTTATTGAAAAAATGTATCATCCCAATAGTTAAGATGAATTATCATCATACTATGTGACAACCTAAAGAAAATATTCTTTTTTTATATTACTTTGATTTTTTAAGTTACATTGACACACTTTATTTTTAAGTATTTATTTTTAAAAGACTTTATATTTACCAAAATTTAAAAAAACTGATCTAAATATTACAAATACGCCACAAAATCTGCAAAAGTTATGCATAACTTATGTTTAACATTTCTTAATGAAAAAAATTAAATTTATATTAATTTTTAAAGGAAAAAATTATGCGTACTTTAGCTGTCTCAACCCTTCTTTTAGGTTCTCTCCTTAGCCCTTTCGTTTTTGCTCAGGATGATAATGCTTTGAACTATAATATTGTGAATGTACAAGCCGAAGCTTCTCGTCAAGTTTCTAATGATGAAATGCACGCAACTTTATATATTGAAAAAAGTAACAAGCAACCAGCCGAACTTTCGAATCAGATTAATCAATTAATGAATCAGGCACTTGCCGTTTCTCGTAAATATCCACAAGTAAAAGTGGAAACTGGTGCTCAAAGCACTTACCCAATTTACGATAACGATAGTAATAAGCTAAAAGAATGGCGTGGCCGCGCTGAAATTCGTCTTGAAAGTAAAGACTTTAAAGCAGCAAGCCAGTTAGTCAATGAATTGCAACAAAGCTTCCAAACTCAATCGATTAATTTTACGGTTTCAGATGAACAACGTAAAAAAGTTGAAAATGATTTGATGGTTGAAGCATCTAAAAACTTTCAACAACGTGCTCAAATGTTGACTCAAGCGTGGAATAAAAGCCAATACACGCTTGTTAACTTAAACTTAAATACCAACAACTATTTCCCTCAGCCTGTAATGCGAGCGAGTATGGCTAAGTTTGCTATGGCTGAAGCTGCACCAGCTCAAGACATGGCAGCTGGTGAGTCTAAAATTACTGTCAATGCAAACGGTTCAATTCAATTTAAATAATTGCTTGAGCTAAAAAAGCCGCATGAAATTTGCGGCTTTTTTATGCATGAATCAAAATATTTCACTCAAATTTTGCAAAGAATCCCAAGCAGCTTTCGCCAAAATATCTTTATAAACTTTAGGATTTGAAGGAACACGTTGTGATAACCACGCACGGCAATAGTTCTCAGTAGTTCCAATGACTAATGAAAGTAATAACTCATGTGGGATAGATTTTAAAAACTCAGCCTCAGCATAATTTGAAATTTCGCTAAAGATCTTTTGATTTCTTAATTTATTTTTCTGAATAAGACGTTCCTGATCTTCCCCTTGCATCACACTAAAACGAGCAGATATTAAAAATTTAGCAAACTCAGGCTGTCCACTCACCCAATCAACATAGCTATGAATAAAAGCATATAAAACTTCTTGAAGAGATTTTGTACCCTCCAAATAGTCATCTCTTAATGCCGCTTGGTCATCTAAAGCTGCAAAAAATAAAGTCGCAACAATCCCTTCTTTATTTTTAAAGTGGTGATAAATAGCCCCTACACTGCTGTCAGATTTCGAACGAATCATTTCAATGCTAGTGGTTTCAATTCCATTTTCTAAGAAACAAGACAAAGCATCTAATAAAATCTGTCTTTTTAAAGCAGCCCTTCTGCTGGGATATAACCGTTCTAATAACTCTTGTGCAGATTGCATTGTTTGTTCCCTAACCAGTTATCGGAGATATTCTGAATGACTTGACTCACTTTTGTAAACAGAATTATATTCTGTTAAAGAATATAATTCTGTTTGCTTAATATGGAGCTTTAAATCATGGCAACCACTTTAGAACTTTGGAACAAAGTGTCTACTTTTCCGAAAGGAAAATGGACTTTCTCACGCATGCTATGTTTAAAAGCACCTTATTTCGGCAGTATTTCGCCGCTATTTATTGAGTTAAAACCGAATCATTGTGAAATAGCCATTAAGAAAAAGCGTTCTGTTCTCAATCATATTGGAACAGTTCATGCGATTGCGATGTGTAATATGGCCGAGCTTGCAGGTGGAACAATGACCGAAGTCACTGTACCTTCTACCCATCGCTGGATTCCCAAAGGTATGACTGTCGAATATTTAAAAAAGGCAGAAACAGACTTAATTGCAGTTGCAACGCCTGTAGAAAAAAATTATGACTGGGATAAAGCTGGCGAATATTTAGTAAATGTAGAAGTCTATGATTCCCAGAAAGAAAAAGTCTTCCAAGCGACAATTACCATGTGGATTTCTAAAAAGAAGTAATAAAAAAGCCCTGAACTGATCAGGGCTTTTCTTGATTATTTTTTAAAGGGTAAAGCATATTTAAAGATACGACCCACAACTTGTCCAAACTGTTTAGCTAGACTCGCATTGTTATAATTTAGACCATATTTTTTACATACAGCTTCAACTTTTGGAGCCATTTGGCGATAACGGCGCGCAGGTACATCAGGATATAAATGATGCTCGATCTGATGACTCAAATGTCCGCTTAAGATATGTAATGCTTCTGAACCTTTTAAGTTTGAAGAACCACGAATCTGGCGCATATACCAGTGACCACGGCTTTCTTCCTGCAAAACAGACTTTGGAAATACTTCTGCATCTTTAGTAAAGTGACCACAGAAAATAATCGTAAACGTCCAGATATTACGAAGACCATTCGCAACCAAGTTTCCTGTCAATACAGGTAAAGCTGCTGGCCCTGCAATTAATGGGAAAAAAACGTAATCTTTGAAAAGCTGGGTACCAATCTTTTTATTTACTGGTTTTAATTCTTCCAAGAATTTAGCCATGCTCTTACGCTTGTAAAGAACACGACCAATTTCAAGGTTTTGAATCGCTACGCCCCATTGGAACAATAAGCAAAATGGAATGCTATAAACGGGTTGAAGCAAGAAACCAGGCTTCCAACGTTGCTCTGGGAATAAACGAAGTAAACCATAACCAATGTCATCATCAATACCTTTAATGTTGGTATATGTGTGATGTTTATAGTTATGCGTTTGACGCCAGTTATCAGAAGTACCGACCGTATCCCATTCGTAGGTTTGACCATTAAATTTAGGATCGTTCATCCAATCGTATTGGCCATGCATCACGTTATGACCAAGTTCCATGTTTTCCATAATTTTAGAAAAGCCTAATAGACCTGTTCCTAAAATCCATGCTGGTGGGAACCAACCTGCAAATAAACAAGCTCGGCCTAGAAAACTACTATAGCGAACTGCTGCATAGACACGGCGGATATATTTAGCGTCTTTCTCACCCAAATCATCCAATACTTCTTGTTTGATCTGATCAAGCTCTTTTGCAAATGCGTCAAGTTCTGCTGGAGTCAAATCGCGATTTTTAGGATTTTTAAAATATTCGACTTTCACTGGCATATTCATAAAAGTTCTCTCTTAAAGATCAATAACTAGATCAGATTGTGCTGAGTTCACACAAATTTTGAGTAATTGGCTTGGTTCGGTATTTTCACTACCGTTGAGTAAGTTACGTGTAGAACCTTGAGCTTTACTACAAACGCACTTATTACAAATTCCCATACGGCAGCCATGTGTAGGCTTAAGGCCTTCATGTTCCAGACTCGCCAAAATTGATTCGCCTTTTGGAATTGCAATAATCTTATTAGACTGGGTTAATGTGACATTTACATAACCAACTTCAGCCGTACTATCACGCGTTAAGCTAAAAGCTTCTGTTAATACAGTCGGTGCTTTTTCAAAAAGCTGTTCCACTGTTGAAACGAAACCAGAAGGTCCACATGCATATATGGTGCTATTTTCCAAATCGTCTACTAATGCTAAATGCTCTGCATTTAAACGTTCATCATTTGGTGTTTCTTGTGTATAAAAAACCTGATAACTAAAATTTGGGAATTGCTCTGCAACTTTTTCAAAGTATTCAACAAAAGCTGCATCTGAGCGTTGCTTTACCCAATATAAAAGCTGTACTTGAACTTTATCTAACTGCTGGCTTTGTTTAATTGCAGTGATTAAGCTCAGCATTGGGGTAATACCACTACCCGCAGCTAGCATAATTAATTTCGGTGTTTTGATATTTTGTTGCATGTCACCATAAGGCTGACCAAGCTCAAAAACATCACCAATTTGGCTTTCAGTCACAAACCAGTTACTGACAATACCATCAGCCACTTTTTTAATCGTTAAGCGTAAATGTTGTTCATCAATTTGCGTCAAGCTATAAGTACGTTCATAACGACGACCAGCAATTTCAACAATGACAGGATGATGCTGACCAGCAACACCTACTTTCACTAAACGGTTACATTTTAATGTAAGACTCACCATGTCATGAGCGACAAATTCTTTTTTTACAATTTGAACAAGCCCATGTTTTACCGACCATAAAGGATTAACTTTTTGTAGCCAGAAGTTAGCCATTTCTTTATCAAAGATGGCTTGTGTCAATGAATTGAATAGAGAATTTCTCTTTTCGATTACTTGCATAGATGGACGCTCTGTCGCTCTTTTTTAATTATTATACACATGTATATATATTTGTATATACACCCGTACTTTTAATTACAATTTCACAAGTTCAGCTTCTAAGGCTATAATCCTGAGAGTTTACAAATATATTGAACAGCATGACCCAATCTTCACTTTCTCAGAACCTGAATGACACACCTCAACAACAAGATGTCATTGAAATTAAAACAGCTACGCGTTCTGTGGGAAGAAAAGCGACAATTACTAAAGAAGAACTTTTTCAGGCTGCTCTGAATCTGATTGGCCCACAAAAGAGTATTGCTTCATTAAGTTTACGTGAAGTAGCACGAGAAGCTGGCATTGCGCCAAATAGTTTCTATCGACACTTTAAAGATATTGATGAGTTAGCAATTTCTTTAATTGACCGTGCAGGTATCGTCTTACGTAAAATTATCCGGCAGGCTCGCCTACGTGCTTCCTTGCAAGAAAGTATTATTCGCAGTTCTGTCGATATTTTTCTTCAACAGCTCGATGCCGATGAAGGTAATTTAAGCTTATTACTACGCGAAGGCTTTACAGGTTCTACTTCTTATAAAGCTGCTGTTGATCGCCAATTAAACTTCTTCCAGCAAGAACTACAAGAAGATTTAATTCGTCTAGAGCACTTAAATAACAACCACTTATATCACCCTGAACTTGTTGCAAAAGCAATTACGCAACTTGTGTTTCACATGGGCGCCAAAGTGATTGATCTTCCAATTCATCAACGTGCGGAAGTTGCTGAGCAAACGATGATTATGATTCGAATGATTTTAGAGGGTGCTCGGCATTTGGACGAAGCAGAAATTCGTTAAAAATATCTAATGAATGGCTTGTTAATAAACAGGCCATTTTTACATCTAACTCCTCTATTTTCCAATAAAAATATAATTCACCGATTGAAGCGAATAGTTTGCGAGAGTATAAATAATTATTCCATTTGCTCTTTCTTCTATATTCCCAACGATCTCAGGGATCAACATGCAAAATTTGAATAATCGTCAAAGTCTGATTGCAAGCTACATTCTTATGGGCATCTTTTTGCTTTCGGTTATCCCATTACATCTATTAGCAAGTTTTTTTGCAGGCTTTCTTATTTATGAAATTATTATTAGCTTAAGCTCGGTTGTAGAACGTTATATTGATGGTCAAAGAGCCCGCATTTTTATTAGTATTTTATTAAGTATTATTACGATTTCACTAATCGCCTTTTTCTTTACAAGTTTAATTAGCTTTGTGGTTCATGATTTAAAAGGTGTAGGCATCCATAATATCAACAGCAAAGTCGATCAAACCCTGTTGCATTTACAAGCTGAAATTAGCAAATATCTTCCGGGTTATATTCCCGATAGCGTGACAGAATTAAAAGATGAAATTTTCGCGTTTATGAAAGATAACGTGACCATATTAAAAAATACCAGCTCCGATATTTTGCATAACTTCGTGACGATGGTTATGGGCCTCATTATCGGTATTTTGGTGGCTATACATGGTTTTCATCGCCGTACACCGCAACCTGTTTTTAAATCTCTTCTGATTCAACGTATTCAGAAACTATCAATTTCATTTAAAAATGTTGTTTTTGCACAGATAAAAATTTCAGCAATTAATACGCTGCTCTTTATTTTATTTGCATTTGTTTTATTACCGCTTTGGGGAGTCCACCTTCCTTTTGCAAAAACGCTTACTATTTTGACCTTCATGTTTGGACTGATTCCAATTTTAGGTAATCTTATTTCCAATACATTGACGTTCATTGCAGCGCTTACTGTTTCACTCGGACTCGCAGGTGCAGCATTACTTTATCTCGTTCTGGTTCATAAACTTGAATATTTTATTAACGCTAAAATTATTGGGCATAAAATCAATGCAAATGCATGGGAGATTTTACTAGCAATGCTAGTATTTGAGTCAATTTTTGGCTTAGGCGGTCTAATCGCAGCTCCAATTTTCTATGCATATTTAAAATTAGAATTAAAAGATGCGGGTCTCATCTAATTCAAAATCGATGTATAAAAAAAGCGCCCTCTAGGCGCTTTTTTTAGTTTGAGTTAATTATGGCTTAACCACAACTAATACTTGAATTGCTTCTGGTGTAACAGTTAAACCATCAAGCAAGCTCAAGCCTTCTTTTTGCAACTTTTGTAAACGTTCAATTTCATCTTGACGAATACTTGGATTGAACTGTTTTAGATAAGTTAAACGATCAATTTCATATTGCCATTTATTACCATAATGTTCTTTTGCTTGCTGCTGAAGCTGTGGCAAATCAACTTTCGCAATATCCAACGCTTGTTTATAACGTTGCTCAATAATATCACGGCGAGCTTTAACCACCTGACGACAGCTATTGCCATCTAAGTGATGTAAATATGGTTTCAAAATTGCTGGATCAATTTTTTCAGATAAATCTTGACCAGTTTCGCTTAATAGCACACGAATAAGCTGCTTAGGCAAGCTCGATGGTAAGTTCAACGCCTTAGGCGCAACTACATCGACTTTAAACCACACTTCAATTAATACTGAACCCTGCTTTAACGCATTAGATTTGAGTACAGCAACATTGGTACTACCAAATGATTGTGTACGAATCATTTCCATTACACTTTCAATGAATGGGTGCTCTAAAGTTAAATATTGAGCATCTTCACGAAGCTGAGCCTGATCGCGATAGAACGTAGCAGTCATGCCTTCTTCGTCTAGCGCCAAACCTTGCACTTGCATTTGGTCTGTTGGACGAATAATCACAGTACCGTTACTTTGCTCATCAAAGTCGATATTGGTTGAAGACATGAAACGCTTCACAAACATTGGTAGCGTTGTGTTGTCATCATAATCTTCTAAAGCCTGAACAATCTCTTGCGCCACGATTGGACGACAAGAATTATATTCAAGTAAACGATCTCGGCCCGCTTGAAGTTCAGCTTCCAAAGCTTGACGTTGAACATTCACTTCTTCAAGCAAATCTTCAAAAGTTTGACCTTGGTCTGCAAGCAAACAGTCTTTTAATTCAACAATAAAATTCTCTTGCAGCGTTTGCGCTGTTGGCGAAATATTGCTGAAAATATTAAGTGCTTCATTGTACCAACGGAACATACGCTCTTGAGCTGTTCCAACAAGATATGGCACATGAATCTGAATACGGTTTTCTTGACCAATACGGTCTAGACGTCCGATACGTTGCTCTAAAACATCTGGGTTAGCTGGCAGATCAAATAAAATTAGATCACTGGCAAATTGGAAATTACGGCCTTCCGAACCAATTTCAGAACACAGGAGAATCTGTGCACCATAGCTTTCTTCAGCAAAATAGGCAGCCGCTTGGTCACGTTCAAGTAAGCTCATGCCTTCATGGAACATTGCAGTACGAATGCCTGCATGCAAACGCAATACATTTTCTAGAGCTTCAACAACTGGTCCACTACGCGCAATTAAAAGCACTTTTTTATGCTTGAGATCTTTGCGCAGAATTTCCATTACCCAAAGCACACGTGGGTCATTTTGCATCCATGAACCATCAAGTTGTGCTTCTTCTGGCCACATTTGCTCACGCAGTTTCCCATCTTTTGACCAATCTTCTGGCGCTGGTAATGGTGCTGGCTGACAATCACGCCCTGGGAAGCCTTGAATTGCTTCACGTGTATTACGGAATAAAATACGACCCGTACCATGGCGGTCTAATAATTCGTGAATCGCTCTAAAGCGTTGGTCAGGTTGATCTTCAATACTGTGACCTAATAAGCCCTCTAAAGCAGACAAATGCTCAGGAGCTAAAGGCTGATCAGACATGAGTACTTCAGCAATTTTTGCAGTCTGCTGGTATTGAGTTTCTTCATCTAAGAAGCGCTCTAAACTGCTAAAACGCTGCGGATCAAGTAAACGTAAACGTGCGAAATGACTTTCCACACCAAGCTGTTCAGGTGTTGCGGTAAGCAATAACACCCCAGCGGTATTTTCAGCAAGCTCTTCAATTAAATCGTAGCGATCATTACCGCCTTCTTCTTCGCTCCACATCAAATGATGTGCTTCATCGACCACAAGCAAATCGAAGCCAGCTTCTATGGCTTGCTCACGTAAATCATCATGGTCAACCATTAAGTCAACGCTGGCAATAATGCATTGCTCAGTCAAGAACGGGTTAAGTTCTGGATCATGTTCTTTAATAGATGCGGTACGTGTTAAATCAAACAGAGAGAATTGCAAGTTAAAACGACGGCGCATTTCAATCATCCACTGATACTGTAAAGAATCAGGGACTAAAATAAGAATTCGTTCTGAGCGACCGGTTTTAAGCTGTTGGTGGATAATTAAGCCAGCTTCAATTGTTTTACCCAAGCCCACTTCATCGGCAAGTAAAACACGAGGTGCAAAACGTTTACCAACTTCGTGTGCGATATAAAGCTGATGTGGAATTAAACCAACACGCGCCCCAACCATCCCACGTAGAGGACTATTCTGCATTTGCGCTTGCATAAGCATCGCTTCAATACGCAGGTCATACCACTCTTTATAGTCAACCTGACTTGCAAGCAAACGATCTAAAGGCTTCGACAACTGAATTTGCGCACCGATACGTGTTTCATTCAGCGCTTTACGATCTTGCTCGCCATTTTCTAAGGTACGAACAACGTTGTAACGCAAAACACCATGTCGGTCTTCAACAGACTCAACAATCCACTTCTTGCCTTCTTGATCTTGAACTTCATCATTTGTGTTAAAGATGATACGAGATAGTGGAGCATTATTACGTGCATAGACACGTGTCTCATCACTTTTGGGGAATAAAATGCTGACAGATCTTTCATCTACATCAATAAGCACACCTAAACCGAGTTCAGTTTCTGTGTCTGATAGCCAACGTTGACCAATAGCATACTGCTGCAATTTTTCCACCTTTCTCTCAAGTTCGCACTACATATTGTACGATGCAAATTAGCTTATTTTTGCATCTTTTTATGTAGTCTTTAAAGCAAAATTTTGAAGCAAAAACCAATTAAATGACTTTGCTACAAAAAATCACGCATTAAAATTTTTACATTAAAACGGTACAGGACAGTCAAAAGTTAATGTTTCTGCTGTGACAGGATGATTAAAACTTAACTGTTTGGCATGCAAACATAAACGCGGAACAAGTTGTTGCTCCGGTGTTGCATACAGCGTGTCACCTACAATTGGATGCCCAAGATATTGCATGTGTACACGGAGTTGATGGGATCGGCCTGTAATTGGTGTTAACTTCACACGAGTTACAGGCTGTCCCTGAATCTGAAAATGTTCTATTGCCTGCCAATGTGTTAAAGCAGGTTTGTTGTGAGAAGCGTCGACAATATGTAAAGGTGGTCGGCTTGGATCATAGATGACAGGAATATCTACAGTCCCCTCACCCTCTAAATGACCTGCGACAAGCGCTTCATATATTTTTGAAGTCTGACGATCTTGAAATTGACGCGCAATCGCACTTTGACCGCGCTTTGATAAACCAAATACTAAAATACCTGAAGTATCTCGGTCTAGACGATGAATGAGCAAAGTTTTAGGTTCAATCGCAACCAACCTTGTCAAAACGCTATCATGTAAATCACCTTTACCAGGAACACTCAAGATGTCCGAAGGTTTATGAATCACCATAAAATCATCATCACGATAGATCAGATGTTCACTTAGAAAATCACTCAAAGTTGTATTCCCAAGGCAAGATGAAAAACAAGCGGGCAATAATAAAAAGCTTACGTCCGAATTACAATGCCGTTCGGGTAAATTAACAGCATAATTTGCAAATATTATGGATCACTTGCAGTATATAGTTAATCAAGGCTTCAATAACTGCATAATATGCTGCAATGTCGGTGCTTGCATTACCTCTCCAGCGCTCAAGCTCGCACCATTTGCACGCCAAAGTTCGACAAGATAATTCACAGCAGACTGATCTAAGCCGTAGTTTCGTAAATCAATTTCAGGATGAATCTCCATGGGGTGTCGCCCCACCTGTTCAGCAATTGCTAATAAGATTCCTTTATCCGACAAAATATATTCAGACGGCGCACTTAAAGACCACAGGCGCATTAAGGTCTGTGTATTTAAGTGTTTTATATGGTCAAAACTGATCTTTTCAACCCATTGAATGTGCTGCTCTAAATTAGCCGCCAAGATCGCATCATTTACAATAGCTACATAATCGGTAATAGATAAAACAAGCTGCATGACTTGTTTAAACAGAGGTGACAAATCACCAGCCATCACAACTTGGGCTTTAGCATTTGACGACAGTCGCTGCCCCAACTGCAACATGGTTTGTTGAAGCTGAGATGCATCAATAAAAATAACTGGAATTTCGAGGGCCTGTGCTCTTTTACTTAGTAATTCTAAATGTTCAGCTAGTGGCTGG
>NZ_JZFB01000001.1:1670672-1677147 GCF_001188385.1 Acinetobacter sp. V2
CTTTGCGTAGACTCAATTGACCAATTTGAAGTATTTGCTGCTAATTGGATTTTTCGAGGTAAGGGATAAAACATTGTTCTCTACAAATATAAAAATAGCTCAAATTAAAAAGCCCGTTTAACACGGGCTTTTTTGCTTACTTCATTTCAGCGAAAGTTTCTTTGGCAGCCTGAATCGTATATTCGATATCTTCATCAGAGTGAGCAGATGAAATAAAGCCTGCTTCAAATGCTGAAGGTGCTAAGTTTACTCCACGCTTTAACATGCCATGGAAGAATTTTTTGAAAGCTTCAATATCACACGCCAACATTGAGTCAAAGCTTGTAATGTCTTCTTGGTCGGTAAAGTAAAGACCAAACATTGCACCAGCTTGCTGAGTTTTAAATGGAATACCTGCTTCATTAGCTGCGGCTTGTAAGCCCGCAAGTAACTTTTCAAGTTGAGCAGATAAATTACTGTAAAAGTCTGGTTGGCGAAGATGTTTGAACATCTCGATACCCGCACGCATAGCAAGAGGATTTCCAGACAATGTACCTGCTTGGTATACGCCGCCTAAAGGTGCGATACATTCCATGATTTCACGCTTACCACCAAATGCACCAACGGGTAAGCCTGCACCAATAATTTTGCCTAAAGTCGTTAAATCAGGTTTGATGTTATAAACCGATTGAGCACCACCTAAAGCAACACGGAAACCTGTCATCACTTCATCAATAATAAATACAGATTTATATTCATCACACACATCGCGAATGGCTTGTAAGAAACCGTCGATTGGTTTCACCATATTCATATTACCCGCGACAGGCTCAATAATAACGCCAGCAATTTCATGACCAAATTTAGCAAAACATTCTTTTAATGCTGCAATATCGTTGTAAGGTAACGTTAAAGTGTGTTTAGCAAAATCAACAGGAACACCCTTTGAAGTCGGTTCACCCTCACCTAAAGTCAGTAAGCCTGAACCTGCTTTTACTAAAAGTGAGTCAGAGTGACCGTGGTAGCAACCTTCAAACTTCACGATCTTGTCACGGCCAGTGTAACCACGCGCTAAACGAATAGCCGTCATGGTCGCCTCTGTACCAGAGTTCGTCATACGCACCAATTCAATTGATGGCATGATTTCACAGATAATATCTGCCAACGTTGTTTCGTGTACGGTTGGTGCACCAAAACTTAAACCATCTTCTGCGGCTGTTTGTACTGCTTTAATAATTTCTGGATGAGCATGACCCAAAATCATTGGTCCCCAAGAACCAACATAGTCAACATAACGCTTACCATCTACGTCCCATAAATAAGCACCTTTTGCTTTCTCGATGAAAACAGGTGTTCCTCCAACGCCATTAAAGGCACGTACCGGAGAGTTCACACCACCTGGAATGTGTTTGCTGGCTTGTTTAAATAACTGTTCTTGCTTTGGAGATAAACTCATGGAAATGCTCGTCTTAAATATCTAAAAAATAATTTTGAAAGCTTAAGAAAATAATTGTGCCCAGGCCTGTACACGGGCAGGAATTTCAGCAGTTGATCGACCTAATATATCACTAATGACTGCGCAGAGGTCAGCCCCAGCCTCAATCACAGGTTTTGAGTTTTCAACAGTTAAACCACCAATCGCACAAATTGGTAAATCATATTGAGCTGCTGCCTGCTTAATCACTTCGATACCCACATTACCTGCTTCAGGTTTTGTAGAAGTCGCGTAGACTGCACCAAACGCAATATAAGTCGCGCCATCTGCAATTGCTTTTTGTGCAAGTTCTAATGAGTTTAGACAAGTACGGCCAATAATGACACCTTCTGGTAACTGCGATTTTGCGTCAGTAATTTCACCGTCACTTTGCCCTAAATGCACACCTAAACCAAACTGAGCAGCTAGTTTTAGGTCATCATTAATCATAAAAGGAACTTGATATTTTTCACATAAAAGTTTGATCTGTTCAACTTCTGCAGGCTGGTCTGCTTTTTCTACTTTCTTACGGCGGTACTGTAAAATTGCGACCTGACGAGTTGCGAGTGCGGCGTCTAATTTTTCTAATAATAATTGGATTGGGTCATCATTGGTAATGAGATATAAACCGCGCATACTCTACTCTTGCTTTAAAAAACTTCGCTAGTATAACGGATTTATAGGACATCATAAGTACCGATTGATATAGGCTTACCAGTACCAATCGGTATATTTAGAATAGAAAGTAAAATTAACTTGGTATTTTGTCATGCTTGCGATCCGTCAAACTTAAACGACCACGTGCAACATCAGACAACATTCGCCAATCAGAAATAAAGCTATAGAAAGGTTGTTTAAAACTGGCAGGCTTATTTTTTTCAAACACAAAATGTCCAACCCATGCATTTGCGTAACCCGCTACCAAACCATAGAGCACATATTTGGCCTGTTTCTTACGAATTGCTTTTGAAAAAAAGTATATACCAATACTGCTACCCACCACATGTAAGCGTCTGCTCATGATGTTACGGTGTTCAGTTAAATAAAAACGATAAAATTCCTGATAGTTTTTAATCGGCAATTCAAACTCTGGCTGAGCTTCATGGCTAAAGTTTATTGGTGCATTCACGATCATCTTCCTGATTTTTATTTGATCAAAACGTCACCTGATTGTACACCTAAATAAAAGCCTAGCGTCATATGTTTGATTGTAACTTTCTCTATCAAAAGCATTACTTTTAGCGCTAAGCTATTATACTTATTCAAGATAGTTTAAATACCTGATTCAGGGAGATATATTATGGTCGAAGTCGAACTAAAGTTTCAGTTACCTGAATCGAAGAAAAAAACTGTCCAACAATACTTAAAAAAACATAAAGCGAAATATATTCACTTACAGGCCAAGTATTACGATACCCCTGATCGATTACTCGCAAAAAATGGCATGGCCCTACGTTTACGTAAAGAAGATGATCAATGGGTACAAACATTTAAAGCCGCAGGTCAAAGCCACCTACACCGTGTTGAAGAAGAAATTCATTTAGGTGTGTGTGACCAAGAACCTGACTTAAACCTTGAGTTATATCAAAATAATAAAGTCGTAACTGATTTAATTAACGCAGTTTTAGGAACGCAAGCTGAAAAACTAAGTTTGCAGTTTGAGACTGATGTACAGCGCACCTATCATGTGTTTGAAGCAGATAATACGGCTATTGAAGTTTGCTTAGATGATGGGGTCGTAAAAACAGCAGATACACAAAGTATAATTTGTGAAGTCGAATTTGAACTCAAGCAAGGCGCAGTAAAAACGCTTATTCAATTTGCACAGCAATGGATTAATCGTTATGCACTTTGGCTTGATGTAAGAAGTAAAGCCGAACGTGGCAATTTATTAGCACTGGGACAAACAGCCTCGCCCGCTGTACATGCCAAAGCTCTGACATTAAATAAAGATATTACTGCTGAACAGGCTCTAAAAAAGATTATCGAAAACTGTTTAGGACAATTTTTACCAAATATGGCTGCAATTGCCGATGAAGTTGCCGAACCTGAGCATATTCATCAGGCACGTGTAAGTTTACGTCGTTTACGCAGTGCACTGAAACATTTCTCTGGCTGGTCAAGCGAGCTAAATCCTATTTGGGAAGAACAAATTGCGGAGCTTTTTCGTAAGCTTGGAGACACTCGCGATGAAGATGCTATTCGTACCGAGGTGTTACCTGTCATTCAACAACATGGTTCGCCTGAGCTTTTACTACCCGTTTCAGTTCAGCCCTCAAAAGAACTCTCAACAATCTTTACCTCTGCGGACACGATTAAGCTATTACTCGATTTATTAGCATTTGCGTATTCAGAAGAAGATTCAAAGAACAAAACAGGTGGGTTAAAAAAACATATTAAAAAGAGTTTAGATAAATTACATCATAAAGTGATTAGCAATGCTGAACACTTCTCTGAGCTTGAAGTGACTGAACAGCACAAAATACGAAAGACAGCTAAGCAGTTACGTTATTGTGTTGAGTTTATTTCAAGTCTTTATCCTGACAAGAAAGTACAGCAATATTTAAAACATCTACAACCTGTACAAAACACCTTAGGTCAATATAACGACTTATTTATTGCGGAAGGTATTTTCAATAAAGTTGTCGAAAATGACTCATCTTTCTGGTTTGCATTAGGCTGGGTAAAAGCCAAACAACCTCACCTACAAAAACGGTCTACCAAAGCTTTACAAACTTTTAGTCAAACTGAAACTTTTTGGTAATTTATAAAAAGTCGCTGTAAACAAGCAGCGACTTTTTATCGGTACTTACCAAATACTTTCCACACGCCATTATCTGCTAATGGGTCATTATAGCTATCACTACGTTGCTTTCTTGGCTTATCACGGGCATCGACCAATTTAAAATGTGGTTCGACACCTAACACAATACCATTGGTATAAAAACGTGAACGGGTATATTCACTTTGCCCATGCTGGAAAACATACGTTCTTAAATCAATGAATTCACGGTGAGCAACTAAAGCCGCGGTATCGTCGCTCTGCAACCATTCTTGCATCGTAAAAATCTGATCAGTTTCGAACTGCCCGCACTTTTCGATAAGACTCGCAACTCCACGGAAAGTTTTCGATTCTTTTGCGCGTGTTTTATTAATCCGAATTCTGTCTACATGAAAAAAGAATAGCGGTAAATTTAAATGACTTGGCAAATGAATAGCATCTGGTAATTCATCTTCCATAAATGGCTGGAAAAGTTCTTGTGCCCTTTCAATTAGACCTTGCCATTGGCGATAATAATTTTCGACTTCTTCTTGCAAGCCATAATAAATCGGCAGTCCTTCAACATGCTCTAAATATTGAGGTGGGAAAACATGCTGGCGTAATAAAGCAATATCTGTTTTTAAACTTTGAATAGCAATCGCATCTTGCATATTAGACTCTCCAACCAATACTTAGGCTATTTACAGACTAAGTCAAAGGTTTTGTTTCCGCAAGCGTTTGCCTATAATAAGCAGCTCTATTTTTGCGGGAATAAGTCATGTCTCAAAAGATTAATGCAACAGATATTACTGAAGAAGAAGCGTTAAATGCTGTTTTCTTTGAGCGTGCGGATGAATTCATTAAACAAGCCAATGATTTTTGTCGCCCGCCAAAAGGTGAAAAGCCAGATCCAGCAGAACTGCGTGGTCAAGTAAGTGCAGCAATGTTGTTTGCTAGTGCCCGTTTTAACACGTGGGTAGCAGCAAATAATTTTAAAGATGGCGAAGAAATGCGCGCTGCTAAAGATCAAGTGATGTCTTATCTTGTGCAACAATTTCAAATGATGCTTGAAGATAACTTTGATGAGTACTGTGAACAGTTCGAAAATTATTTACGTTTCCGTAAAAATGAAGATTTTCATGCGCATAAACATGATCATTAAGATGATTTAAACATCCAAATAAAAAGCCACAATTTAGTGGCTTTTTATTTGCGATAAGACTTTATTTTTTTGCTGCCTGACCATATTGATCAGCCATCACTTCGACTAAATGTTCAGGTTTAATATACTTTTTAATTACTGCATTTACGTCTGCAACAGTCAGTTTAGTCAAGTTCTGATCATGTCGAACACGGTCTTGTAATGTTTTATCTGTTTCAAGCTGTAGATTTAACATCCCATGAATATTACGTTCATCTTCTAATGCCGTAACGCGTTTCTTCATGATATCTGCTTTAGCAGCTTCAAGCTCTTGCTCAGTCACACCATTTTTCAACAAGTCATTCAACACTTTATGTATTGATGCAGACACTTGTGCTGAGCGACCAGAAGTATAATTTGCACTAATGCTTAAGGCCCCTACATTCGTATCACGGTCAAGTTGCAGCCCACTTCCAAAACCATAGACTAGCGCATTTTTCTCACGAAGCTCTTGAGCCAAACGTGATGAAATTTGAGACTCACCTAAAATATAGTTAAGTAAAATTAATGCAGATGCATCTGGATGGTTTTTCCCAACTGGAATTGAAAGCACGCTTTGGTAGCTACCAAATTCGCGCTGCTCAGATAAAACATGAACTTGCTGAGCTGGAAAATCCACATGATTAATCAAGATTTTTTGATAAGGCTGTTTACCATTCCAACGACCAAATTCCTGATTAAGTAATTTCTGCATTTTTTTCGCATCAAATTTACCCGTAATGGCAATTTGAGCATGGTTCATTGCAAAGAAACGTTCATACAACTCTTTCACTTGCTCTTGAGTTGCGTTTTTCAATTGCTGTTTTGCCAGTTCAGGTTCAAAGTGATAACGCAAATCACCCGGTTGATATTCTTCTAGCAAACGTGAAAGTGTTAAGCCCGCTACTACATCTGGCTCGGTATAAGGACGATCAAGACTTGATAAACTTTGCGATTTAATTAAATCAAATTGAGATTGCTCAAATTTTGGATTTTTCATCACATCAAGAACAAACTCGAAAAACTCATCAAATTTTTCAGATTTAGACTGAATATTAATAGTCATGCCATTGCCGTCAGC
>NZ_JZFB01000001.1:1677191-1688476 GCF_001188385.1 Acinetobacter sp. V2
GCAATATCTTGCAAACTGTATTTATCAGAACCACGAAGCAATAAGTATGAGGTTAAATCAACGACCGTACCCTTATTAAATAAAGATTTTTCTGTTCCGAAGTCCATCGTAATTGTTGCATAAGTACGATCATCACGTGTTTCAACTGGGAATAAAGCGTACTTCATTCCATTTTTCAGTTTTCCACGGATAATCTTTTTCTCATTACTTTCAACATATTGCTTAGAAGTTTTTAAAAACTCCGCAACTTCTTGTTGATACACCTTTGGATCTTTTAAAGGCTCTGCCTTTGCTTCTACCTGATCTAGAGTTTTAGGTGCTTCTTTTGCATTTTGCTGTTGAGCTTTTTTCTGATCTTCAGGTGTTGGCAAAATATCACCGTCAATTCGATGCTCAGCTACAAGGAATTGTTTTAAAGTTTGATTCACTTGGTCTAACTTAACGTTTTCTACTGAATCTAAATCTTTAAAATATTGATCCCATTGACCGCCAGCAACCGTGTAATCACTTAAACGTGACCCAAGTGCTACCGCATCTTTAGTAATTAAATCGCCTTGAGTTTTCATTAAACTCTTAACACGATTTAATTCAACTTCAGTAAAAGGCTTACCTTTCTCGATACCAGCGAGCAAAGAGCTTTCAACTTTTTTAGGGTCATTACTTGGTGCATAAATGGCACCTAGAAACACCACATTAAAATCTTGGTCTAACCACGTACTTGCATCAACATTTGTGGTAATACCTGTTTCAACCATGTTCTGATATAAATGACCACTTGGCTGCATGGTATATAACAAAGGCGCTAAAGCGAGCGTCGGCTGAATTTTTGTATTTTTACCATTCATATAGATATGGAATTTAGCGAGGTCGCTCCCCTTTTTCACCACAAACTGACGATTTTTTATTTTTGTAGAGTCAAGCACAGGAATCTGTACAGGCTTAGGAACCTCACGTGCCGCGATTGGGCTAAAGTATTGATCAATGGTTTTTAAGACATCTGTCTTATCGAACTTACCTGAAATTACCATGACTGCATTATTAGGCGCATACCAGCTACGATAGAACTGATTCAATTCAGGCATTTTAATAGATTTAAGCTCAGGTAAATCGCCAATCGGTAACCGACCTAAATATTGGTTACCATAAGCTGACTTCCACATTTGATCCATCAGGACAGCAAAAGGCTGATCCATACGGACTTCACGTTCGCGTTTTACGATTTCAATTTCAGAAGGAACAAATTTTTCTTGTAGAACTAATTTATCCATACGTTCCGATTCAAGATATAACACTTCATTGAGCGCAGTCTTTTCCGGACGAACGATATTGGTATATTTGGTCGAGTAATAATCGGTGCTGGCGTTGGTCATCAATGTATATTGATCTAGACGACGCTGGAATTCTTCCCCTTTAACATTTTTTGTCCCCTTAAAAGCCAAGTGTTCAAGCAAATGAGCTAAACCGCTTTTACCTTGCGGGTCATTTAATGAACCAGTTAAATAAATGGTATTAATAAAGATTTTATTTTCTTTGTCGTTCGGTGCAAGTACAATCCGAAAACCATTATCTAATTTATATTCCTCAATATTTTGCTTGCTTTTTACTAGTGTGGTTTGTGCAAAAGACGCAGCACTTAAACCAAGAATACATAGGGAGAGAGTCAGTTGTTTAAACTGCATAAACATATAAATACCAATTAATTTGAATAATAAAAAATCAATAGTTGTGGGACTATAGTAGGAAATTTAAGCTGATATTAATAGTAAAGATTTGAAAAAAAAGCCGTTTATTTAAACGGCCTTATATTTTAAAGAAAAATTTCAGCTTGCATATAAAGTTTTCCATAGCCTGAAATTTCAATACGCTTTTCAGACAGGATATTGCAATATAAAACGCCTCCACGGCTAGAAGCCTGATAAGCCAATATATTATTTTTCCCCAACTTTTCTGCCCATAACGGCGCTATTGCAGTATGAACTGAACCTGTAACAGGATCTTCATCAATACCCGCGACAGGTGCAAAATAACGCGAAACACAATCGTATTGCTGGTCTGCTTTTGAGGTAAGTGCAACATCCATGTCTTTTGCTGTAATAGCAGTACGTAACTTACCTAAAGTTTTGAGCAAACTCATATCAGGCTGCTCATCCAACACATCTTGCACTGACTCATATTCAACAATATAAGCGTAATCATTTTGATAAACCGCTTTAAAGGGTTTGGTTAATGCTTGACGTAAAACAACCGGATAATCTTCGACTTGATGAGCTTTACGAATCGGAAAATTCATTCTGATTTTGCCATCATCATCTTGATGAACGATAAAAAGACCTAAGTTTCGAACATGAAAATTAATGGTCTTTTTTTCCGTAAAATCTTTAAATATTACAAAAGCACTAGCAAGCGTGGCATGACCACAAAAATCGGCTTCAACCGTTGGCGTAAACCAACGAATTTCATAATTTTCAGCGTCTATGATTTTTACAAAAGCAGTTTCAGACAAATTATTTTCAAGTGCTATCTTCTGCATTAAATCTACATCTAGCCATTCTTTTTCAACAATCACAGCCGCAGGATTGCCACGAAATAACTCTTTTGTAAAAGCATCGACTTGATACATTTTCATGATAGTGCTCTCTTTTTTAATAGGTTCATTTTCGAAAATTATTTAAAAGAAAAAAAGATACAGTTTTTTTAAAATTAACATCACAGTGCCAATTTAAGCATATAAAAAAACGGCTCATCCAACGTGGATGAGCCGTTTAATACTCATTCTTAATGATGTTGAGTTAACTCAATTTCATCTTCACTATTTAATATATCTTTATCCGTCTGACCCATAAATTGGCTCGTAACTACGCCAGCAGTCATTGAACCATTTACGTTTAATGCAGTACGTCCCATATCAATGAGTGGTTCAATTGAAATAAGAAGTGCAACTAAAGTCACAGGTAAGCCCATCGCAGGAAGAACAATCAGTGCAGCAAAAGTCGCACCACCACCTACTCCGGCAACCCCAATTGAACTTAAAGTCACAATACCCACTAACGATGCAATCCACATTGGATCTAGCGTGTTAATTCCCATGGTTGGCGCAACCATGACTGCCAACATTGCTGGGTATAAACCCGCACAACCATTTTGACCAATGGTCGCACCAAAAGAAGCAGAAAAACTTGCAATAGATTCAGGAATACCTAAACGGCGAGTTTGCGTCTCAATGCTCAGTGGAATACTGGCAGCACTTGAACGGCTGGTAAATGCGAAAGTCAGAACAGGAGCAACTTTTTTGAAGAACTTAACTGGAGAAACACCTGTCAGGGTCAAAATAATGGCATGCACGACAAACATGATGGCTAAACCTAAATAAGATGCCACCAAGAAACCGCCTAGATTTAAGATATCTGCAACATTCGAACTTGCCACAACTTTGGTCATAAGCGCAAAAACACCATAAGGTGTAAGTGTCATAACAAGTCGAACAAGCTTCATTACCCAAGACTGTAAAGTCTGAATTGCAGTCAGAATACGCTGGCCTTTCTCTGCATCATCTTTCATTAGGTTAAGCGCAGCTATCCCTAAAAAGACAGCAAAAATAACCACACTAATAATTGAAGTTGGGTTTGCACCAGTTAATTCAGCAAATGGATTACTTGGAATAAAAGAAAGAATAAATTGCGGTACACTTAAATCAGTAACTTTGCCTACATAATCTGTATTAATGGCAGTTAAGCGTGCAGTTTCAGCAGCACCTTGCACTAAACCTTTCGCCGTTAAGCCAAACAAGTTAGTAACAAATACGCCTACAAGTGCAGCAATCAGCGTTGTAAAGAGTAAAGTGCCGATCGTATAAAAACTGATTTTGCCTAAAGATGAGGCTTGGTGTAATTTTGCAACTGCTCCCAAAATAGACACAAATACCAAAGGCATAACGACCATTTGTAAAAGTTTTACATAGCCATTTCCAACGATATTAAACCAGCTAATAGATTCAGCAAGAATCGGATGGCCACCGCCATAAATCAAATGTAGTCCTAAACCAAACACTACACCTAGAACTAAGCCAGCCAGAACTTTTTTCGATAAGCTCCAGTCTGTTTTACGTGTTTGGGCGAGTAAAAATATTAACCCGACAAAAACCACAATATTGATGATTAAGGGTATATTCATTCCCAAACTCCAAATTATTGCTTGTGTCATCTTTCAAGGGGGCATATTTGACCATAGCCGGCCTATATAAACTACCCTTTTCAACAATTTTATAGCATCAAGATGATTACAAACTTGCGTGAGAATATAAAATGACTTTTAAATACATATATATCACTTTTAACTTATAAATTAAGTGAGATATTTATGTATAAAAATCAGCCTCTACTTAAGCAACCTTTAATTCAAATTGTTGCTCAATAAAATGAATAAATTGCTTTAAATTGGTTCCCCATGTTTCTGGTAACTGGGCAACTAAATATGTAGTGAAAAAAGCAGATTCTGTATTTAATCCAAAACAATTGACTGAAACTTTATCTGCAACTTTTGTGAGATATGATTTCGGTAATAAAGCAAAACCAACACCCAACTCTACACAGCTCACGATACCGTCAAGGCTTCCCATTTCCATAATTTGCGAAGGCGGAATACTAAAGTCATTCAAGAAAAGCTCTATGGCATGTCGATATGAACAACCTTGCCGAAATGCAATAAATCTGGTCTTTGCAAGGGTTGCCTTGTCTGGAAAACTCTGTTGTTGCTTAGGGCAAACCAAAACCAGCTCTTCATGCCACACAGGAAAACTATATAACTCAGGAATTGAATGTTTAGATGCCACAAAAGCACAGTCCAATTCCCCCTGATGTACCGCATTTAATAAATAACGGGTCGGATGAGTTTGAAGCTCGATGGGCAAAGTAGGATATTGCTGCATAGATTGATTGAGCAACTGTGGCAAACGTATTGCTGCGGTTGTTTCCATGCTGCCCAAGCGAATGGTTTCATTCGGGTCAATATCTCCCTCTTGAAAGATCTTTTTAGCTTTGTCATGCAATGCAATCATTTGAACAGCGTAACTATGTAGCTGTTGTCCGGCATTCGTTAAAGTCACGGGGTTATTACGATTGAATAGAATAACCCCTAACTCTTCTTCAAGTTTTTTTATATGGCTCGTGATATTCGATTGAACCGTATACATTTTTTGTGCAGCCAATGAAAAACTTCCACTCTCTGCAACCGCTAAAAAAAACTCTAGAGACTTAAGTAACATTTCACTATCTCAAAACAAGATAATTACTATCATATTAAATCATTTTTAATGATTGATAAACTCGCTTTTAATAATAAAAAAATTGAGCGTCTTCTCATGTCTACATTTTATCGAATGAGCTTAATTGTCTTTTTGGCGACTTGTCTGGGAATTGGTGTTTTTAGATTTTCCTATACCGCACTCATGCCCATCATGATCGAGCAGTACCACTGGACCCATGATTTTGCCAGTTACTTAGGCAGCGCAAATTTATTGGGATATCTCATTGGTGCCTTATTAGGGCTATTAAGTATTAAAGAAAAGTACATTCCATTCATGATCGTACTTTCGACTATAGCTGGTAGCGTTAGCCTACTATGCTGTTCATTCATGGATATGCCTTTGGTGTGGTTCATTTTCTGGCGCACAATTTCAGGTATTGCTGGCGGCTTACTTATGATTTTGGCACCTAGCTTTGCAATGAAATACATTCCCACCACGCAAAGATTAAAAGTTAATTTTTTAGGATTTAGCGGAATTGGTGTGGGGGTTTTATCTGCCACCATTATTATTCCCCTACTTAAAAATATGCCCGTGCATTATGTTTGGGATATTTTTGCAGGTATTTCTTTATTAGGAAGCTTAACTCTTTATCGCTTATTAAGTAGCAATACTGCCCAGATTATTAAGCCACCATCTCCTACTCTTCAAGTCTCGCAAAAATCACGTTTGGGTCTTGTCATTATCATTGCTTATATGTGCAGTGCCTTTGCCTATATTCCACATTCTTTGTTTTGGATGGATTATTTATCTGGAACTCTGCATTTTCCCTTACAGCAAAGGAATTTATTTTGGGTTCTCTATGGAGTGGGAAGCTGCATTGGTGCATTTGTCGCTTATTGCTTAAGTCGAATAGTGGGATATATACAGGCCATTAAATGGTTATATGGCATTTACTGCCTAGCCGTTATTTTACCTTTCCTTTCACAGACTACTTCTTTACTCGCTTTGTCTTCGCTTCTGACAGGCTTACTGACTCCCGCAACCGTATTTATTAGTTCTTATAGTCTGCTACAGATTTATGAGCAACGTTATCAAAAGCTTTGGAGCCTTGCCACTATTGGGTTTGCTAGCACTCAGCTTTTAGGTGGGGTTGTCATTAGCACTTTGCATCATTTGCATTGGTCTTATGCCCATCTCTTTCTTTTGGGTGGAATCGTTCTTCTTTTGGCGGTTTGCCTTTTATTTCCTGTACGCCCTTCTTTCACCTCAACTCTCGGAGAAACCAAATCGTGAAAACTCTGCTCTTTCCTTTATTTCTAGTTGCTTTCGTTCTTATTATTCAAGCCCTAGACCAGAGTTATCAAAAGAAAACAGGTTTTATTAAAACTCCGAAGCATCCCGAATTTATGCAATAAAGAAAGCCCTCAACCGAGGGCTTTCTTATGCAAAATTTATTTAATCTTCCATGTGTTTGATAATCGCATCACCAAATTCAGAACAACGTAACAAGGTTGCACCCGGCATTAGGCGTTCAAAATCGTAAGTTACGGTTTTAGCTGCAATCGCTCCAGCAATTCCTTTAATGATCAGGTCTGCAGCTTCTGTCCAGCCCATATCACGTAGCATCATTTCCGCAGAAAGAATAATAGAACCCGGGTTTACTTTATCCTGACCTGCATATTTAGGCGCAGTGCCATGAGTTGCTTCATAAACTGCAATTGCACCACCAATATTTGCACCTGGTGCAATACCAATACCGCCTACTTCTGCTGCCAAAGCATCAGAAATATAATCACCATTTAAATTTAGAGTAGCAATAACGGAGTAATCTGCTGGACGCATGAGGATCTGTTGTAAAAACGCATCTGCAATGACATCTTTAATAATAATGTCTTTACCAGTTCTAGGATTTTTAATTTTAACCCATGGACCACCATCAATTAGTTCTCCACCGAAACGATCTAGAGCCAACTCATAGCCCCACTCTTTAAATGCCCCTTCGGTGTATTTCATGATATTGCCCTTGTGAACAAGGGTCACAGAAGGCTTGTCATTTTCGATTGCAAACTGAATGGCTTTACGGACTAAACGCTGTGAACCTTCTTTCGAAACTGGTTTAATTCCAATACCACAGCCTTCAGGGAAACGGATTTTTGTGACACCCATTTCTTCTTGAAGAAACCTAATCACTTTTTTAGCTTCTTCAGAATCGGCTTTCCATTCAATACCGGCATAGATATCTTCCGAGTTCTCACGGAAAATCACCATATCTGTTAATTCTGGGTGCTGAACAGGTGAAGGAACGCCTTCAAACCAACGTACTGGACGTACGCAAACATATAAATCTAATTCTTGGCGTAAAGCAACGTTGAGTGAACGAATGCCTCCACCCACCGGAGTCGTTAACGGACCTTTGATAGATACAACAAATTCTCGAAGTGCTTCGAACGTTTCTTCCGGCATGTAGTTGCCATAAATTTTATTGGCTTTTTCACCGCAATACACTTCCATCCATTCGATTGAGCGCTTGCCACCGTAAGCTTTTAAAATAGCAGCATCTACGACTGCTTTCATGGTTGGCGTAATATCCACACCAATACCATCACCTTCAATGAAAGGAATAATTGGATGATTTGGTACGTTCAGTGACAGGTCTGCATTTACTTTAATTTTGTCGCCGTCAGCAGGAACTACGATCTTCTGATAACCCATTGTGTAAATTCTCCCTTTTATAATACTTAATTAACTAAAAATAATTATCGATAAACAATACTTTCAACTTTTATTAACGCATAATAGCTTAATCGAATTTAATTCTTTTTGAGATTTATGTGGGAAATAAGCAAATTTCACACTTAAATATAGCTCAATGTTTTCTCTAGTTATTTGAAAGAAGAAGCCATTTTTTATGAAAATTGTGATTCTCAACAAGCCATATGACGTTCTCTCCCAGTTTCGTAAAGACGAAGCGCACATGACCGTCTCGGACTTTGTTGATGACCCGACTTTGCGCTTGGCAGGCCGTCTTGATATGGACTCTGAGGGTTTAGTTTTTTTAACCGATCATGGTGGTCTGAATCAGTTCATTACCAATCCTGCAAATAAAAAATACAAAACGTATTTAGTTCAAGTTGATGGCGATGTAACTGAAGAAGCGCTTGAGCAGCTTCGTAAAGGTGTAGAACTTAATGATGGTATGACGCTTCCAGCTACTGCCATTAAAGTAAGTGAACCTGAGTGGTTATGGGAACGTAATCCACCTGTACGCTATCGTGCAAATATTCCAACATCTTGGATTGAAATCTCTATTTGTGAAGGTCGTAACCGTCAAGTTCGTCGTATGACTTCCGCGGTAGGTTTTCCAACTTTACGTTTAATTCGTACTAAAATTGGTTCAATTGATTTAGTTCAACTCGGTTTAAGACCTGGTGATGTGAAAGAAATTGAGCCTTTGCTTTATCCTGACTTTAAAGATGTTCCTGCGGAAGAGCCTTATCGTTCACGTTCATATGTGAAAAAACCAGGTGGTACTGGCGGCAAACCGATGGTTCGTAAAAACAAAGATGGTTCTGCGAAAAAGTCTGGTACAAAACGTATTTGGCAAATGGATGAAAGTGAAAAGCCACGTCGTAAGACCAATGGTACAACTCGTCCAAATACAAAAGCACCACGTGGTCGTGGACGTAATAGTCGTTAATATCTAAATTTTCAAAGCTCACTTCGGTGGGCTTTTTTAATGCCATTTATTTTTATAAAAATAAAAAAGCCGGTGTATAAACACCGGCTTTTGAGCTATTCACTAACAAGTTAGTAATTAAGCACCAACAGTTGCAAGAGCTGCATTAAATGTAGCACTTGGACGCATTACAGCATCTACTTTTGCTTTATCAATTGCATAGTAACCACCGATGTCAGCTGGTTTACCTTGTACTTGAGCAAGTTCAGCAACAATCTTAGGTTCTTCTTCAGCTAAAGTTTTTGCAAGTGTAGCAAATTTAGCTTTTAACTCAGCATCTTCGTTCTGTGCAGCAAGTGCTTCTGCCCAGTAAAGTGACAAGTAGAAATGGCTACCACGGTTGTCAATCTCACCTGTACGGCGTGATGGAGACTTACCATTATCAAGTAACTTGTCAGTCGCTTCATCAAGAGTCTTCGCAAGTAACTTAGCACGAGCATTATTTTCTTTAATGCCCATTTCTTCTAAAGAAGCTGCTAGAGCAAGGAACTCACCAAGCGAATCCCAACGCAAGTGGTTTTCTTCAACAAGCTGTTGTACGTGTTTTGGCGCTGAACCACCCGCACCAGTCTCGTACATACCACCACCCGCCATAAGCGGAACGATAGATAACATTTTCGCAGAAGTACCAAGTTCCATAATTGGGAACAAGTCAGTTAAGTAGTCACGTAAGATGTTACCAGTCACAGAAATAGTGTCTAGGCCACGTACTACACGCTCAAGTGTGTAACGCATTGCACGAACTTGAGACATAATCTGGATATCAAGACCAGTCGTGTCATGATCTTTTAAATACGTTTGTACTTTCTTGATCAATTCATTTTCGTGTGGACGGTACGGGTCAAGCCAGAAGATCGCAGGCATGCCTGAGTTACGTGCACGAGTTACTGCAAGTTTTACCCAGTCACGAATCGGAGCATCTTTAACCTGACACATACGCCAGATATCGCCTTGTTCAACATTTTGAGTCAATAACACTTCACCAGTGTCAAGATCGGTAATGTTTGCAATACCAGCTTCTGAAATTTCAAAAGTCTTGTCGTGAGAACCGTATTCTTCAGCTTTTTGAGCCATCAAGCCAACGTTCGGTACAGTACCCATAGTCTTCGGATCGAAGTTACCATGCCACTTACAGAAGTTGATCATTTCTTGGTAAATACGGGCAAATGTTGATTCTGGCATAACAGCTTTAGCATCATATTGCTTACCATCAGCACCCCACATTTTACCACCGGCACGGATCATTGCTGGCATAGAAGCATCAACGATGATGTCGTTTGGTGAATGGAAGTTTGTGATGCCTTTTGCCGAGTCAACCATTGCAAGTGCAGGACGGTGTTCTTGACAAGCATGTAAATCTTCAATGATTTCTTCACGTAATGAAGTAGGAAGAGTTTCGATTTTCTCGTATAACCCAGCCATACCGTTATTAACGTTAATGCCTAATTCGTCAAATAACTTACCGTGTTTTTCGAAAGCTTCTTTGTAGTAAATTTTCACACAGTGACCGAAAACGATCGGGTGTGAAACTTTCATCATTGTCGCTTTTACGTGTAGAGAGAATAAAATTCCCGCTTCTTTACAATCATCAAGTTCTTTTTCATAGAAATCACAAAGTGCTTTCTTGCTCATGAACATTGAATCAATGATTTCGCCGTCTTGAAGCGCAACTTTTGGCTTAAGAACAATGCTCTTACCACTAGTCGTGATAAGTTCCATTTTCACATTACGTGCGCGATCAAGTGTCATTGATTTTTCACCATGGTAGAAGTCACCTTCTTCCATATGTGAAACGTGAGTTTGTGACCACTGTTTCCACTCGCTCATTGAATGAGGGTGTTTTTTCGCATAGTTTTTAACTGCTGCTGGAGCACGGCGGTCAGAGTTACCTTCACGAAGGACAGGGTTTACTGCTGAACCAAGGCACTTACCATAACGAGCTTTGATTGATTTTTCTTCTTCGGTTGCGGGATTTTCCGGATAATCAGGAATTGCATAGCCTTTTGATTGAAGCTCTTTGATACATGCAGTTAATTGCGCAACAGACGCACTGATATTCGGGAGTTTGATAATGTTAGTATCTGGATCTTGTGTAAGACGACCAAGCTCTGCAAGGTTGTCGGATACCTTTTGCTCTTCACTTAGGTAATCAGCGAATTCTGCGAGCACACGTGCAGCTACAGAGATGTCACTTTTAATAATCTCGATGCCAGCTGGCTTAGTAAAGGTCTCAATGATCGGCAGTAGCGAATAGGTCGCCAATAGTGGCGCCTCGTCAGTCAGTGTGTAAATAATAGTTGACTTTTC
>NZ_JZFB01000001.1:1688524-1705417 GCF_001188385.1 Acinetobacter sp. V2
GGACCGAGCTTTTGGCCCAGTGCCTACGAACCGATATGCTTAAATAAAACCCTGAGAGTATCGGCTCTCATTGCCTTCCAGTCAACGAAATATCCAGTGATAACGACATTTCGCAGCGAAATAATACATAATTCAAATATATAGATACTTTTCTGATATCTAAGTCATTGTAATACGCACATTCAGATCACTTTTCAGGCATTAAACATCATTAAATTACATGAGATATCTTTCAGTGTTCTGACAATTATTATACTTTTCATTCAAAATAAACTCAAAGGCAAAACGGATTTCGCCATCTGGAAGTACTTAAAAGTAAAAACCGATGTGCAAAACATCGGTTTTTTATAAACTATTTAGCTTTAATCTAAGCTTTTAACCATTTTTCAGTTTTAGCTTGATCTTCAACGATGAGTTCAACTTCGGTTAAATCAGATGTAGCACAATCGACTTCAAAAGATATTAACTCATCACGACGGAAAGCAAAGACAGTATAAGTTCCGCCCTGCTTTGCATACTTCTCAATAAGCTTAGTGGATGCTTTTAAACCATCAATGGCAATAATCACATCATTGGCAGAAATACCTGCTTTCGCTGCTGCACTATCACGACGGGCACTTTGTACAAGTACACCTTCTGGCTTATCGACAAGTTTTAAACCTAATGGCAAAGATTTGTCAGTTTTAACTCTATAGCTTAAACCAAATTCAGGAAACAATTGATCAAGCGGTAATTCATCAGTCGTGTTAATCAAATGATTAATTTGTTCAATCCAATTATCACCCGTCAGTTCTTTACATAAATCAAAAATGGTTCTTTCGTTTACCTGCATACCATTTTGAGTATTTTCATATAATCGACGCATTAAAGCATCAAGACTAGAACCACGTAGACGTAAACCTAAATCAAGGCACAACGCAACTAAAGCACCCTTATTGTAGTAACTCGTACCCGCGTTATTTGAGTTTTCATCTTGACGATAAAATTTAATCCAAGCATCAAAACTTGATTCAGCCACTGTTTGAACAAAACGGCCTGGGTTTTGTAAATAGCGATCAATTTGTGCTTTGAGTAAATCAAGATAAGACTTCTGAGAAATTACGCCACTACGCAGTAAAATCAGGTCGTCATAATATGAAGTAAAGCCTTCAAATATCCAAAGTAAAGAGGTGTAGCCTTCTTGGTGCAAATTATAATTTGCAAAGTTTTCTGGGCGAATGAACTTTACTAACCATGAATGAAAATATTCGTGACTACATAAGCCTAAAAAGCGTTGGTAATCTTTAGAAGGTTCAGCTGGTTCGTTTGATTTTGGCAAATCGTCACGCGGTGTAATCAAACTTGTGCTATTACAATGTTCTAATCCACCATAACTATTCCCTGTTGCCATCGTCATAAAGGTATAGTTTTTAAATGGCGCTGAACCGAACATATTTATTTCGGCTGCACAAATCTTTTCAATGTCAGCTTTTAAGCGATCAACATTGGCATTATGAGGGCCAGAAATTACAAACTCATGTTCAATATCATGTGTTTCAAAACTAAAACGTGTTTGATCAGCCAATTCAAACGGGCTATCAATCAATTGATCATAATGATCGGCTTTTAAAGTAAAGCGGCCTTTGACTAGACTTTTTGAAGCTAAGCCCGTTGCTAACTGAAAATGTTTTAATTCATCTGGCAAGAACACTTCGACTTCACAAGCAGACTGTTCTTGGCCTTCTAAAGCTAAACATACACATGCTGGATTAATATATAAACGGGTCTGATCGACATATGCACCACGTACAGACAAATCATATGCATAAACATCATATTCAATCGTCATTAACTCATGATCGGTATTAAATAAACGCCAACGATTCTTGCTCGTTTTTTTAATATCCAACAGACGTCCAGCTTCATCATAAGCTTTAACGGCTTCAATATGTTTTGAGAACTCTCGAATTAGATAACTACCCGGAATCCACGTTGGCAGCCAAAGTTCCTGATTCGGATTGGCTAAAAAACGAATTGTCACGTGAACAAGGTGTTGTTTGTAATCATCGAACTCAATTTGATAATGCAACATAAATTCTTCAATTTAAAAATAAGAACGGCTTCGCATTAGATTATCACTTTTTTGTATCGTCTTGCGTACATGTATTTTTTGGCAACAATTTCCACTAGCCTTCCATTAAAAAAAGGCATAGCATGCTGTGCATCTGTGTCCCGTATTTGCCAGTAAAAGTTAAGGTCATCCGTGAAATTTTTTCTATCTCTTTTTACCCTATTCAGTCTTTTCTGCACCACCCTAACCAATGCTGCGCTACTCAATATTGCACCTGAAAGTGTTGAAGCCGCCGCATGGACTATTGTAGATACTCAATCGGGTCAAATCATTGCCGAGCATAATAGCCACGTGCAACGTGCGCCAGCATCTTTAACCAAAATGATGGTTGCCTATATTGCTTTAAAAGAGATTAAAGCCGGAAAGCTGAAAAAAGAAGAAATCATTACTGCAACACCAGTGGTTGGTGTGGTGCAGTGGGACGAATCACAAATGTATCTTAAAGCTGGTGAACAAATTTCTGTTGATCAGTTATTGGCAGGTTTAATTGTTATGTCTGCAAATGATGCAGCCGTGACCTTAGCTGAAAAAATTTCTGGTGATGTTCCCCATTTTGTACAACGTATGAATCAGGAAGCTCAGGCTTTGGGTATGAAAGATACCCATTTTAGTAACCCTCCTGGAATTACGATGCCGGATCATTACACTACGGCACATGATTTAAGCTTATTAGGTCAGGCTGTAATTAAAGAAACGCCTGAATATTTGCATTATTCAAAAATGCCAAGCTTTAGCTACAATCAACGTTTTCACCATGCGACTAACCTTGCTTTGAAATATGATCCATCTGTTGATGGTCTAAAAACTGGCTACACTAAAGCAGCGGGTTATAATTTGGCATTAACGGCTTCACGTCCTTCATTTTCATCAGACTTAGCTCAAAGACGTTTATTAGTCATCGTTTTAGGTACACCGAGTGCGGTAAAACGTGCAGAGATTGCAGATAAATTAATGAATCTTGCTTATACCTATACACGCGATGAAGTCATTATTCCTGAGCAAAAATTAATTGCCGAACTGCCTGTTATAAAGTCGACTTTAAAAATGTTTAAGGTAGCGACAAAGCAACCTACAATTGTAACGACTTCTTTATATGCTGACCCAGCACCAATTGACTTAAATAATTTTGATAATGTCACTCAGCGCGTTCAAGTAATTGATAGCAACCTGCAACCAAAAGTTATCGCTCCGCTCGAAACGACTCAAACACGTGTAAACATTGAGCTCAATGAAAAACAACTAACTGCGCCATTAATGAAAGTCATGAGTTTGGCAACAGTATCGATTTATCAAAATAATCAACTGATCCGTAGTCTTCAAATCGAAGATAACGTACATATTGAAGAAGCCAATATTTTCCAAAAAATCGCAATGTGGTTTTCTAGCCTCTTCTCTATTTTTTCATCAAGTGAACATAGTGCTGCAAAACTCTACCCTGTAGATTCGCACTAAAAACATCAAATTGTGCACAGATACACAATAAATTTTATAAATAAAAGATGGCATAATTTAGCCATCTTTTTTTATAGAAAAATAATTAGGTGAAAAAATGGCCCAAAATTTACATCATATTGTAATTGTTGGTGGTGGTGCTGGTGGCTTAGAACTAGCAACACAACTCGGTGAAACTTTTGGGAAAAATCGTAAAGCAAAGATTACATTGGTTGACCAAAACCTCACTCATATTTGGAAACCCCTGCTTCACGAAATCGCTGCTGGTTCTTTAAATCCACACGAAGAACAAACTAACTATTTTGCACATTCAGAAAAACATCATTATGAATTTGTGCTAGGAACATTAATTGGGGTTAATAAAGATAAAAAATTAATTGAACTAATGCCCCCTCAAGTGTCTAAGGATCAACAGAATCATCCGCAAGAGCTAAGTTATGACACACTTATTTTAGCGCTTGGTTCAGTATCAAATGACTTTAATACCACGGGTGTGCGTGAAAACTGTCATTTCCTCGACAGCAGAAAACAAGCCGATGTTTTCCAGCAAGATTTATTACATCTTTATATTGAAGCTCAAAATCAACCTAATCAACGAACTTTAAATATCGGAATCGTTGGTGCGGGAGCAACAGGTGTAGAACTTGCAGCCGAGTTAATTGAAACAACCAAAAACTTTTATCGATATGGCTTAAAGAAAATTCACCCTAACCAAGTCAAAATTACACTCATTGAAGCCTCTGAGCGCATTCTACCTGCTCTGACGGATAAAACTGCTGAACACAGTGCCGAGCAACTCAGAAAAATGGGCGTTGAAATTTTAACTAAACACCGCGTTGAAAAAATTGATAAGCATTGCATCTACTTTAGTAATGGCAACCAACTCAAAAGTGATATTACCGTTTGGGCAGCAGGTGTAAAAGCACCTAAAGTACTAGAAAGTTTTACAGACTTTAAACGCGATAACATTAACCGCTTAATGGTCTATGCAACGTTGCAAACCTATTCTGATCCAAATGTATTTGCGTTTGGTGATTGTGCACATTGCCAGCTTGATGCACGAAACCCTCCTCTTGGACCACGTGCTCAAGTTGCCAGCCAACAAGCAAGCTTTTTAGTTGATGCTATGGCTGCCAGACTTAATGGCCGTTCACAGCCAATGTTCACTTTTAATGACAAAGGTTCACTTGTGTCTTTAAGTCGTAATAAAGCCGTTGGAGAATTACTTGGTGATGTTAGTGTGCAAGGTTATATTGCAAAAACCATGTACGTATCTTTGTATCGTTTACATCAAGCAACGATTCATGGATACACTCAAGCTGGACTACTCACAATGAAAGATTTACTTACAAGACGTGTACGTCCAAAAATTAAGCTGTATTAAGTTGAATTTTTTAAGTTCGTCCCTATTTATATAAAAACGCATTAGAAAAAGTGCCAAAGATTAAGATTTTGTAGTCTACAAAATTTATTTTTCACTTTATGATGTACGCTTTAATTGATTGAATGGATCAAAAACATGACTGCTATTGCAAATAACCACGTGGTTTCATTCCACTACAAATTAACAAACGCTGAGGGTGAAACACTTGATCAATCTCAAGGCGAACCACTTGCCTATTTGCACGGTGCAGGCAATATCATTCCTGGTCTTGAAAATGCATTAGAAGGTAAAACTGTTGGTGACAAATTTACTGTTAATGTACCAGCAGCTGAAGGTTATGGCGAATACAACCCAGACCTAGTACAAGAAGTTCCAGCTCAAATGTTCCAAGGTGTTGAAAACATTCAACCTGGTATGCAATTCCAAGCTCAAACAGATGACGGCGTTCAGATCGTAACTGTTAAAGCTGTTGAAGGCGACAACGTTGTTGTTGATGCTAACTTCCCACTTGCTGGTCAAGATTTAACTTTTGAAGTTGAAATCGTAGAAATCCGTGAAGCTTCTGAAGAAGAATTAGATCACGGTCACGTACACGGTGCAGGTGGTCACCACCACTAATTCATCTTTAGATGAAGATAAAAGCAAAGCTTCGGCTTTGCTTTTTTTATGTATTTATTTTTATATAATATCTTGATAATAAACCTCTAACTCACTCAACTTTATAAGGGTATCTTTCATGTCAAACGTAAATCAGCTGATTTGGTTTCGTCAGGATTTGAGAGTTCGAGACCATGCTGCTTTATGGCATGCTTGCCAGCAAGGACCTTCGATTGGGTTAATTATCTTGTCGCCTGAACAATGGAAAATACATCACGATGCACCTATAAAAATTAATTTCTATTTACGTCAGCTTCAACAACTTAAAAAAGAATTAGAACAACTTAATATTCCACTGATCATTCAAGTCATTCCCTACTGGAAAGATATTGCAGATTATATTTGCGAACTCACACATCAACTTCATATCGAAAATGTTTACTCAAATATAGAAGTAGGCGTGAATGAGTTAAAAAGAGATAAAACTGTACAGCAGGCTTTAAATCAGCAAGGTAAAGAACTCTTTTTATTTCATGACCGTACGATTTTTCCTTTACGTTCTATTCGCAACCAGTCACAGCAACCATATCAAGTTTTCGGCGCATTTAAAAAAGCATGTTATTCGAAACTAGATATCAGCGGTTTGCCTCAGTGCTATCCAATTCCTAAAAAGCAAAAAGCCAAACCAGAGTCTGATTCAAATATAAAAAGTTTAAGTCTAAAAGATATCGAAGCTTTTTTTGACTCATCTATTTCTAAAGACCAACAAAACTTGTGGCCGACTGGAGAAGATTTTGCTCTGGAGCAGCTCGACGTATTTATTGAAGATCATTTATCTACTTATAAGTTAGAGCGTGACTTTCCAAATGTAAAAGGAACTAGCCAACTTTCTCCATATTTAAATCTTGGAATTTTGTCTATTCGTCAATGTTTACAAGCCCTTTTCCGAGCTGAACATGGCAACTTCCATCTGGCAAACGAAGGTCAGCAGACTTGGTTAGATGAACTGCTTTGGCGAGAGTTTTATCAGCATATTTTATTTGATTTTCCACATGTTTCTAAACACATTCCGTTTAAAAAAGATACTCAGAAAATTAAGTGGAATCATAATCCAGAGCACCTAACCGCATGGCAAACAGGCCAAACAGGTATACCGATTATTGATGCGGGCATGCGTCAACTTCTAAAAACGGGCTGGATGCATAATCGAGTACGCATGATTACCGCTATGTTTTTATGTAAAAACCTACTCATCGATTGGCGAATCGGTGAACAATGGTTTATGGAACACTTAATTGATGGTGATTTAGCAGCGAATAATGGTGGTTGGCAATGGTGTGCATCAACTGGAACTGACGCTGTACCCTATTTCCGAATTTTTAACCCTATTGCTCAATCTAAGAAATTTGATCCAAACGGAGACTATATTCGTCAATGGGTGGATGAGTTAGCTCATCTAGACAATAAAGTGATTCATGAACCCTACTCAAGTAAAACTCCGCTTCAGTTGAATTATCCAAAGCCAATTGTTGATTTGAAAGAAACTCGCATGAAAGCAATTGAAACTTTCAAGAGTATTTAGATAAGACTTGCGTCTTATCTGTTTATTTTTGATTAAAAAAATACGAGAAATTTGACTATATTGTGACTTTACTCTAAAAATAATACTAAAAGGATTTATAAAAGGACAAACACAACAATAAATTCAAAAAGCATCACAGCTCATTATAAAAGTATAAAAATTATCATTACAAAAAAGGTAGCCAGAGGTCGCATGCAGCAAAAGAACCCGGGAAGAACACTCGTCTTATGGATTATCGCAGCTCATCTATTTATGGGGATGGTGGCATATGAGTGGTTGCCTGTAAGTTTTAGAGGAAGTTGGATTTTTATTCTTATTCTTTTAATTTCTGGTGCTTTTTTAGAAGTCGGCGCATCTTTAATTGTTGGTTTACTCGCTTTTATAGGTGTTGCTGTATATTTTCTACTCGACCTAGGCGCACAAACACATATTGAACGTCAGCTCCTTTTACTTTTTATTATCCCTCTCATTCCTCTTTTTCTTAGTGCTGTACGCCACAATATTGAAATTAACGTCCAAAAATACCGTGATATACAAAGTTATGATCGAAATTATCGCCGTGATATTTTCCCGCTTAGCGCACTTAAGTATTTTCAACGTAGTTTTTTTAAACTTCTTGATCATCACCACATACAAGACTATGAAGTCTTTGAAATCAGGATTCTCAACCGAAGCTTAATTAAAGAAATGTTAGGTGATGATGTATGGAAAACAACTCAAAATGAAATGATTAAAATTTTGAGCCAACATCACCCGCAAGAAATTGTTTTCCAGTTTGCTGATGATGACCTAGAAACGATATACAGTATTGTTATTCGTAAGCAAAAAACGGAAGAAGAACCCGAATTTATTAAAAAGCTAAGAGAAATTATGACTTTGCGGCTTGAAGTCGAATATAAAGTTATTCAGATTCCACCTGAAGAGGAGATTACTTAATGTCTAATCTTCTTAATATTTGTGGAATTATTATTGCCTCTAGTCAGTATCCAGATGGCACTTTGCAGCAATTCTATCGTCAATATTATCATTGCGAGATTAAATCTGAACAAACAAAAACTGAAGTTCAGAGCATGAATGACCTTTCCATGTTTTTCCCGTCACAGGACACATGGTGGCCTATTTTTACAATTGATCAAATCAGTTCCGATAGCTTTCAAAGGCTTATTCATAAAGGAATTAAGCCAGGCATCATATTACCAGATGAAGTTTTTAGCTTTTCTCACTATTTCTTATTAAAAGAAGCAGTGAGCCAAGGTGCTATTCCGATTGTACTTTTTAAATCTGAACAACCTCAATATTTTGCGGCCAAAGCTACATTTTCAACTGCAATTGGCTTACGGCCTATGGCTGCTTTTGTTTCAACAGGTTGGGATGAAAACTTAATTTCCCAGACGGCTGGCAGCTATATTGTTAAGTTTAATCCAAAGGAACTTCCGCTACCCTCTAGAGAGATTAAACAAACGCAGCACTTATTTTATTCAGCCAAAAATTTTAATGGTCATGTTTCAGGCTATGAAATTATTATTAATCCTCCTGCTGATCTACCGACTACAAATATTCGATACCCTCAACTCGGCATTTCATGGAAATTTAATAATATTAAATATATAAGTACCCCTGAACATGTAAACACTAGTCTTTTTGGGTATATTTTTATTGGTTTAAGCACAGTTGTAGTTCCACTCGATCTTATTTTAACCACAACCTATCCTGACCTACTTGGTACTTTCGGCAGCTATATTTCTTGGATCTCCTTGGTCATCGGGGTGATTTTATTGTTATTGCTGATCTCATCTATTATTAGGAGGGTTAAATCAAATGGCTCCCATTGATATTCTCTTCCTATTTGGTTTTTTAGGCATTTGGATTCCTCAAGCATTTTGGGCATGGCTAAGTTATCAGGCTTGGAAATACTCAAAAACAGCAGAGAAAGAGTTACAGAACTTACCCGTACCTGATAGATGGCCCGTTTTGAGTGTTTTGATTCCTGCCTATAATGAAGGCGTAGTCATTGAAGATACTTTACATGCAATCGCGCAACAGGATTATCCAGCCGAAGCATATGAAGTTTTGCTTATTAATGATGGTTCTAAAGATAACACCCTAGAAATCGCCGAAAATCTAGCGCAGATTTATCCTTGCATAAAAATTGTCAATGTTCCTAAAGGAATGGGAGGTAAAGGTAAATCTAGGACACTGAATAATGGCCTACCTCATGCCAAAGGTGAACTCATTGTTGTTTATGACGCAGACAGTACACCTGAACCTGACTGCGTAAGGTTATTAGCTCAAACACTACTTGCAGATAAAAAATTAGTGGCTGTAAATGGCAAAGTAAGAACCCGTAATTGGCAAGATAGTATTCTGACTCGATTTATTGCCATTGAGTTCATCTTTTTCCAATGGATTTTCCAAGGCGGGCGTTGGCAACGTTTTGAGCTATCCACATTAATGGGTACCAACTATGTCATTTGGCGTGATGCTTTAGAAACCTTGGGTGGTTTTGATGAGAAGTCATTGGTCGATGACACTGAAATGAGCTTCCGTATTTTTATTGGTCAAAAACGAATTAAATGGGTTCCCTACGCAATTGGTTGGCAACAAGATCCGCCATCTTTGAGTGTATTTGTTAAACAGCGCTCACGTTGGACTCAGGGTAATTTTTATGTGACTCGTAAATATTTACCAGTAGCGTTAAGAACCCCATTTCCTATTGGAATTGAGATTCTAAATAACATTATGTGCTACATACTTTTCGTACCCGCTTTATTCTGGAGTCATATCACCTTGACGCTTGGGTTACTAGGTATCGCAGGCATTTCAGTTCCTGGTCCCTTCACATTACTGTGGGGCCTCTCATTTTGCCTATATGTCGCACAAATGTGGTTTACCCTTTCACTCGAAAAAGTTAAACCAGAACTCTATTTTTACTCTGTTTTATCTTATGTAAGTTACTCACAAATATTTCTATTTATTGTTTTTAAAGCCGCATATGACATGCTTAAAAATAAAATACAGGGCAACTCCCTTCAATGGTACAAAACGGAACGTAGCAAGGAGAAAAAATAAATGAAAAAGACTTTTGATCTCTACAAAACAGCTCAAGTGCTCCTTGCCAGCACCAGTCTTATGCTCGCCATGTCTGCTCATGCGTACATATGGAAACTCGACGATATTAGCACTTCAACTAAATATACGGTCGAGCCTCATTTTTTCTATATTGGAAAAGGTGCCCAGTGGCAAAACATTCAATTTTCAAGTGATTATTCCACTGAAAGTGATACAACTTTACTCGTAAAATATGATGATAAACTCATTTATAACACTACACTGAGTGGGGATGGTCAATTCAAATTTGATATCCCAGCAAGTCAGAGTGGCTTTCATCGTTTAGATTTTATTATTCAACAGTATGCTAAACCGACTACGCTGAATCAAACCAAAGAAACATTCTGTACAGAAGATATTGATCACTTAACCTATTTAAGCAATTCACAACTCGACTTCACGCCTATCCGTGATATATACCGTTTAAAAGACTTACCAGATGCTTTAGCTAATCCACAAGCGAGACGGCCTACTCCGTTTGTTGGTATTTTAAAATATAACCGTAAAGAAATTATAGAAGCTTCTATGCTCGCTAGATTAGCAAGTTCATGGACTTCAATCACACCAATTGAATGGGTTGATTCAGGACAAACTAACTTAAATGATGAAACAAATTTCATTATTGAAGTGATTCACTCAGCTACACCACTCAAAGGTGGAGCATTCGTACAAATTGCAAAACCAGCAGATGGAGTGGCTACTCTTTCAATTACTTATCACACACCACAAGAACTCACTGCTGCCATAAATGGACTAATCAATACCTCGTATGTAGAGCAACTTAATACAGGAAGTGCAATTTTCCCCACAACGATCTCCACTCCAACTTGGGCACAATTTAAAAAAATCAATACACTTGCCGATTTAGGAATTGAGGACTTCAGATTAAATCATGCTGAAAAGAACTTATTCCTTGATTTCCCAGCAGTATGGCAACCAACCGATATCTTGCAAGGACAAATTGCACTACGTATTCAAAGTGGTTTATTGCAAGGTTCAAACATTACGGCTTGGATTGATGGTGGACTCGCAGGCAGTATGAAAACAGCCGACCTTGCTTCCGATCCCGTTAACCGACAATTCAACATTTTTGCCAAAGCTATTTCTAATACCACCAATTTTAATTTAAAGCTAGAAAACTCAGTCATTGCTAATTCACAGTGTTTACCCACTGCACATGGTTCGCTCTGGATTGATACAGCCAAATCTACCCTAAAGTTACCCCATAAACTTAAAAATGGCGTAGCCGCGATTTCAATGACTTTAGCAACGACTCCAACAATTGCAATTGATGATCAATCTGGTGCGTTAAATATCGCGATTGTATTAGGCCAAACTGCGAAAAAAATGCTTTTAACACAAGGGCCAATGCCACTTAACCTAGTCCGTTATTCGCCAAGTGCTCCACAAGCAATAAATGTTCGTGTGAATAAAGATATTTATCAACAGCAGGTATTAATGCATCAAGATACTATTTATGCGCCTGCTGCTGTTAATGGTTTTATTGTGAGTTATAACAATAATCGCTTTGACGTGATTACCGACTCACAAGGCGGTGCACAAGCTTTCATGCACCTGTGGGAAAAAATACAACATAAAATTCCAAATAACGTGACAAAAATGCTCGTTTCAGAAAATGGAAATATTTATGTTTTACAAAAACTTATTGTCGGAAATCAAAAAGCACCTTTAGTTCAACAATCTTCTTTCTTCTTATTAGTTGTGATTATCTCTGCAATCATGATAATAATTATCTTCTTGTGGTACTGGTTAAGACGAAATAATGAAAAAACAGATACCAATTAAAATAGCTGCTTTTATTATTTTAATTATTTGTAGTGTTATAGCTTATGCGGGGTTGTTCAAACATCAAGGGCAAGCCCCGCATATTGAAGGAATTTTCTGGCAGCCCGACAATAACACTACTCCACCAGAGGGAAACTGGCACTATTTAGGTGTTGATACATTTGTTCCCCAATGGTCTGTTGTTGAGTCTAAATCATGGTGGAAAGAATCGAATTTTCCTCAATGGGAAAAAGCAATTAATTTAGAAAAAATTAAACAAGAGCCTTGGGCTAAAAATCTAATATTGGGTTTAGCCGGTGAATATAATGAACCTAAAGCTCGGGCAAATGTCACTGAGTTAGGGGAAAAATCTGCTGAAATTATAAAAGAGCAAAAAACTGCACCTAAAGGTTATTATTTTCCAGTGGAAGCAGATCCGACGTGGTTAAGAGTAAGCGCTTTAGGTCAGGTTTTAACTAAACTTCCAGTACCAGTTTGGGTAAGTATTTACAGTGGTGAAACCGAACCCGAACATTACGATTTATGGGTTAAAAGCTGGTTACCAGAACATAACGGCGTTTTCTTCCAAGACGGAGTTGGCGTAGGTGTAAGGTCTCCTCAGCAAGCTAAACATATTTTAGATCAACTTGAACAAAAGCTTGGAAAAGATAAAGTAATTATAGTACTCGAAGCCTTTAGAGTTAAAAAGAATGGGCAATTTAGAGCTGCATATCCGTGGGAAATTATTTCTCAGCTAAAAGCATATGAAGGAAAAACTGTCTATATTTTTGATGGTCCTCATTACATGAGTCGCTGGTGCGTCAATATAGTGAGCTTGTGGTATCGCCTCACTTATGGGGGTGTTAATAAAGCCATAAGTGAGAAGAAATTCTTAACTCATCATTATGCCAATTCATAAGATTTAGCAATTTGATCGAGAATACGTTGAGCTGCTTGCCCGTCACCAAATGGGTTTTCTACGTGCGCCATTTTTTCATAGTGCTGTCGGTCGGTGAGTAACTTTTCAGCTTCTTCAATAATTTTTTGTTGATTCGTTCCCACCAAAACACCGGCTCCCACTTCAACAACTTCAGGTCGTTCTGTGGTATCTCGTAAGATTAAAACTGGCTTATTAAATGATGGACTCTCTTCTTGTAAACCACCTGAGTCCGTCAAAATAAAAGTAGATCGGTCTATGACTGCCAATAAACTAGGATAGTCTAATGGTTTAACTAGATGGATTTGCGGATGGTCTTTAAACTTATCATGAACCACATCATGTACTGCTGGGTTTAAATGGACTGGCCAAATAAAATGTAAATCAGGATGGTCGTGGGCTAAGTGCTCAACGGCATTACAAATATTTTGAATTCCCCCGCCAAAGTTTTCACGACGATGCGCAGTAATAAGCACAACTTTATCATCTTGCTTTAATTGAATTCCATAAGGTTCAAGCTGGTTCTTCAAATCAGATTTTTCAGAAATTAATTTACGTCCTAAATACACCGCATCAACAACAGTATTGCCTGTAACTGTAATGAGTTCTAATGGAATTTGTTCATTGAGTAAATTTCTTTTTGATTGTTCTGTCGGAGCAAAATGCCATTTGGTAATACGTGACACTAACTGACGATTTCCCTCTTCTGGAAAAGGATGATCCAAATCATAAGAACGTAAACCAGCTTCGACATGTGCCACAGGAACTTTCATTGAAAATGCGACTAAGCCAGCTGCTAAAACAGTTGTTGTATCTCCCTGAATAACAATTGCATCTCTTTTTTGCCCATCAGTATATACATTCTCGATTTGGCTCAAACCGTGTATTAGTAACTGATTTAAACTTTGTCCAGCATTCATAATTTTAAGACGATGGTCAATTTCAACCCCAAAGAAATCTATTGCATCTCTTACTAATTCATCGTGTTGTCCAGTAAAAATTACTTCAACTTGAAAACGAGGATCTTGCTTTGCCAATAAAATAACAGGGGCAAGTTTGATTAATTCAGGACGAGTTCCAAATACAATAGATATAAAAATTTTCTTCATTTTAGAAATCCTTATAAAAGACGAGTTCGACTCGGGTATTGTTGTAATGATCTTTTGTATTTACTGGCACATCTTTAAAGTAATTGCCATATAGTCGTTCAACACGTAGTTTTATTGGTTGATAATTAAAAGGCTGCCATGAAATACCGGGGCCATATTCAAATAAATTATTGTAATACTCATCTTTACTGTCAGCTAAGCCATGCAATTTCAAATAAGCCTGTACAGTTCCATTCTCGCCTTTATAGACATTCAAACCCGTACGTAAGCGTAAATCGCCAATAACGTTATAATCTTCTCTAGAATAAGTCGCTGCATTTCCATATAAGTCAGTGAAGTAATCATTAAAGCAAAGTGAATGATTACAATTATTTTGAGAGTACCACTCTTGATATCCTGTCACCCCACCGACAACACTTTCACGAAATTTATCTCTATTTCGATCAATCAGATCATAACTTCCCCCCACTTCTAAATACATTCGCACAGGTATAGATGTCCAAGGTTGATAATTAGCGCCAACACCTAGAGTCACTGCATTTTCATCAATAATTTCAGGTCGTACCCCACCCTGAGATTGGGTATCACGGTTTAGGTTTAAAAAGCCATACACTTGTGCTCGACCATTATCAAGATTCTTACCATAGCGAGCTTTAAGTGGAAAAATCACATCGTCGTAACGTGACTCATATGAAGGTGCAAAATACACATCACGGAAATAAGTTTTGACTTCCCCTCCACTTAAATTCTTTACGGCCTGTGTCGCTTTATTGGCAATATCGGCATCTTTAGATTGCGTAAGCTCCTTAAAAACTACCAAAGCTTCTTTATTATTTTTTTGAGAGTTAAGCAGATAGGCTTCTTGGAGTTTTAAATTATCGTCTGCTGGTTCTAATGCCTCTGCTTTTCTTAAACTTTGCAAAGCTGCTTCTTGTTTGCCTATTCTAATCTGCAAATAAGTTAAACTTTTCCATACTTTAATATCTTGAGGTGTCATTTCGCCGAGCTCTAATAATAACTTCTCGGCATTTTCAGGTTGAGTCTTCTCAATTTTATAAAATTGGTCCCATTTATCATAAATCGGATTACCTGGTTTATATTCTTGATTCACAATCTCTTGGGCAAATGTAGTTTCCATGCTTAAGAGGCCTAAAGCTGGACACATCGAACCAATAACGATGAAGGAACGGGTTAGAGATTTTATTGTTTTGTTATTCATTGAGACCTCTAGAGTAAAATGGATAGAATGTTTGCGCAGAAGTAAGATTAAAATTTAATCAATAAATATTATAATTAAACTCATAAATTACACTGTTGGGGTAAGTAGGCTAGGTTCCATAAATTGTTCATTTTATCTCCTTTTATATTATGTTTTGAAAAGTAGTTATCTGATTGTTTTTCCTATAATGACACATTTTTTAATCGTATTATTGTAAATAATCTTATAGGATAAGATAAAAATTTATAACTAAAAAAGGTAAAGTCATGTCCTTTTCCCAACATCCAGAACATCATTTTATTCACCGCTCAGGTTGGTTAAGGGCAGCTGTTTTAGGAGCTAATGACGGAATTATTTCTGTTACTAGTCTAATCATGGGAATGGCTGCAAGTGGAGCCACTGCTCATACGCTTCTTATTACCTGTATTGCTGGTTTAATTTCTGGCGCAACCTCTATGGCTGCCGGAGAGTATATTTCTGTAAAATCACAAGAAGATATTGAAAAAGCAGACTTAAAATTTGAGGCGCAAGAACTCAAAAAACATCCGCAGCGTGAATTGGATGAGCTCACCCAAATTTATATAGCCAGAGGCTTAGCACCAGATTTAGCTCGACAAGTTGCGACTGAACTTACAAATCATGATGCCTTAGGTGCTCACGCACGTGATGAAATTGGTATTCATGAAAATACAGCAGCAAATCCTGTTCAAGCTGCATTAGCTTCAGCTGGCTCATTTTCATTTGGGGCATTGTTTCCTATGCTCGCTATTTTACTCAGCCCTGATATATGGATCGAAAAAACAGTTCTAATATTTGGCATTATTTCATTAGCTTTTTTAGGGGCACTATCAAGTCATTTCGCAGGTACTTCTAAGCTGAAAGGAAGTTTACGCATTACCTTGTGGGGAATTTTAGCAATGGCTTTTTCAAGCTGGATCGGATCTTTATTTCATGTTACTCCACTTTAAAAAACCAGAACTTTTAAATATTTAAGAAATAAATATTTAAAAACTAAATGCCCAATATTATTTGCTCTTGGTTCTGATTTCACGTTATGGTGAAGAGAAAGAAATGAGGTGAATAAAATGACCCTGTTACAACAACTTGAAATTAAACATCCTATTTTTCTTGCCCCTATGGCGGGTGTGTCTACCCCTGAACTTGCTGCAGAAGTTTCTAATCAGGGTGGTCTTGGGTCATTAGGACTTGGAGCAAATACGGCAAAAAGTGCTCGAGAACAAATTTTAAAAACCCAAACACTTACAGAAAAATCATTTCAGGTTAATTTTTTCTGCCATCAGCCCGAAGAACTTAATCCTCAAACCTCAGCACAATGGATTGAATATTTACGGCCACAGTTTGAAAAGTTCGGAGAACAGCCTCCTCAAAACTTAAACTGTATTTATCCAAGTTTTCTTGATAACGATGATTTTCTAAATGTCGTATTAGAAACCAAACCTAAAGCGGTCAGTTTTCATTTTGGCATTCCCCATCCCCATCAAATTCAGGCATTAAAAGATGCCGGAATTATCACTATGGTTTCTGCTACCAATTTAGTTGAAGCACAAGCCATTGAAGCGGCTGGTATAGATATTATTATTGCTCAAGGG
>NZ_JZFB01000001.1:1705443-1709417 GCF_001188385.1 Acinetobacter sp. V2
CACCGAGGAATCTTTAATAAGACTTTTGATGCAGCAATTAAAGCGAGTGATTTAGTACATCTTATTGTCAAACATTGCAAACGACCTGTGGTAGCCACTGGTGGTATTATGAATGGTGCACAAGCACGGCATATGTTGAGTTTAGGAGCTACAGCTGTTCAACTCGGAACTGCTTTTATTCAATGTCCATCTTCAAATGCATCTGCCGAGTACCGTAAAGCTTTATTTAATGAGTCTGTGACGCAAATTAGTGCCAGTCTTTCTGGACGTCCGGCCCGTGGATTGCTCAACCATTGGCACACACAAATTGATTTACCTAATCGCCCTCCTCAACCAGAATATCCATATACTTATGATTTGGCTAAGCAACTCAATGCAATTGCAAGCAAAAATAAAGACTATGGCTTCGGTGCTTTTTGGGCGGGTAGTAATGTCTCACAAATACGTGAATTAGCTGCTGCCGATTTAGTTAATCAGTTAGTAGTAGAAATGCTAGAAGATGAGTAAATTTAAAAAAGCCAGTAAACATTTACTGGCTTTTCCTTTAATGAGTTTCTAATAAGTTAACTTGCTCAACTTGCACATCACTCATCAAATTGCCTTCAGCTAATAGCTGATTAAAATAGTTTTCGACCACTAATGCTTGTTCAGCAGTACTTTCAACTTTATACATATTTTGGCGGAATTCGTTACTTGAGCGTAATCCTTTTGTGTACCAAGCAATATGTTTACGGGCAATACGGCATCCAGAATATTCACCATAAAATTGATAAAGTTCTGATAAATGCCCAAGTAGCACATGCTTTACCTCTTCAATATTAGGTGCGGCTAAGTGCTCTCCAGTTTTTAAATAATGAGCAATTTCACGGAAAATCCATGGTCGACCTTGGGCAGCGCGACCAATCATGATTGCATCAGCACCTGTATAATCGAGCACATATTTTGCCTTTTCAGGACTATCAATATCACCATTCGCAATAAGTGGAATATTGATTAACTCTTTGACATGTTTGATCAAATCATAACGTGCTGTATTTAAATACATGTCTTCACGGGTGCGACCATGTAAAGCCAATGCAGCAATTCCCGCTTCTTCTGCTCTTTTTGCGACTCTTAAAATATTTTCTTGACCATTTAAAAAGCCCAAACGGGTTTTTAATGTCACAGGAACATCAACAGCAGTAACCACTGCATCAAGAATTCGTGCCACTAAATCTTCATCTTGTAATAATGCTGAACCAGCAAGTTTATTACATACTTTCTTGGCAGGACATCCCATATTAATATCAACAATTTGTGCGCCATTTGCCACTTGATAACGTGCAGCTTCTGCTAATTGCTCAGGATCAGAACCTGCAATTTGAGCAGAAATTGGAGCGAGTTCGCCGTCAAAATTTGCACGGTAAAGGCTTTTTTTGCTCATCCGCAAAGTCTTATCGGCAGTCATCATTTCACTGACTGCATGGCCTGCGCCAAAATACTTGCAGAGCGTTCTAAATGGACGGTCAGTGACCCCGGCCATAGGAGCAACGATTAAATTATTTGACAGTTGATAGGGACCAATATACATATATATTCATACAATTGATGATCAACATAGTATACTTCATCCGCTTAATCGGCTCATCTTTTTATGCAGGTGCTTTCCTCGCCATGAACAAACCGTTGTCTTCCCGTTTTTTATTAAAATCATTCGGTATGGCTGCCGTGTGCATGAGTTTAGCTGCTTGTGGTGATAAAGCTTGGTGGTCAAATAATGATGAGCCTGAATTAGAAAGCCAACAGATTAAACGTCTAATCCCATCACGTGTACATGATCGTGAGTCATGGGCTAAAGATATTGACGACATTATGAAAGACTTGGATATTCCTAAAACCAAGAAAAATGTCTGTAGTATTGTGGCTGTAGTAGATCAAGAATCTAACTTTGTTGCCAACCCTCAAGTACCGGGTTTAGGCCAAAAAGCAGTTGAAGAAGTTAGCACACGTTTAAATGAAAAGTTTGAAGATAAGCTTGGCAAAACCATTGGTGGAACAATTGCCGGTTATTTTGAAGAAGTGCTAAGAACTCAGCCTTCTCCGGATAACAACTATATGAGTCAAATGCGTAAGGTTAAAACCGAGAAAGACCTCGATTTACTTTACCGAGAAATTTTCGATTTTATGGCTAAGCATTACCATGTGAGTGCATTAACAGGTGCGGCCAAATTAGTTGGGCAAGATATTGGCGAGAAAATGAACCCTATTACGACTCTGGGTTCTATGCAAGTTCATATTAACTATGCGAAAGCCAATAAACGCTCAAGCATGAATACTGCTGCACTTCGTGATGACTTATATACTGAATATGGCGGTTTATATTATGGTATTCATCGTTTAATGGTTTATCCAGCAGACTACGATAAAGCCATTTATCGATTTGCAGACTATAACTCAGGTATGTATTCTAGCCGTAATGCTGCTTTTCAAAGCATGTTAAATGACTTAACAGATACAGAAATCAGTCTTGATGGTGATTTGCTTCTTTACACAAAAGATGGGGATCCGCGTCCGACTCAAAGCCAGTCAGAAAAAGAACTGATTACTGTATTTGCAAAAAATAATGTATTGGTTACCCCACGACAAATTCGTGATGATCTTAAATTAGAAAAAGAGAAAAAGTTTGAAAGTACTCAAACTTATATTGCTCTGACGAAACTTTATAAAGCAAAGACAGGTAAAGAACCTATCTATGCAATGATGCCACAAGTGGTCATTTCTGGGCCAAAATTAAGTCGTGACTATAATACCAATTGGTATGCAACCCGCGTAAACGGACGATATGAATCATGTATGCAACGAGCGAAACGCATAAGACTATAAAAAGTCTCGCCCTGTTCGATTTTGATGGAACCTTGTGTAGTAAAGATAGTTTTACAGGGTTCATCTTTTATGCTTTGTCTAAGCGCCATATTGTTAAACAAGGTTTGAAAATCCTGCCATGGATTCAAGCCTACTATCTTAACTTTTATCCAGCCCATGCTATGCGTGCCAAGTTATTTCGTAGCATGTTCAAAAATACCCCTGCAATTGAACTGCAAAGATTAGGTGAAGAATATGCACAAGAGTTAGTCTCTTCGCTTTCACCTGAACTTTTCGCACAGTTACAACATCATCAGTTACGTGGTGATCGAGTGGTACTGGTTTCCGCTTCAATTGATGTTTATCTTGCTCCACTTTGCAAACTACTAAATATCGAATTAATTTGTACTGAAACTCAAATTAAAAACGGCATGATGACAGGTTATTACTCCACCCCAGATTGTAGTAGTGAACAAAAGAAATTAAGAATACATCAGCAATACACGCTCCAGCATTACCATCAAGTTTATGCGTATGGTAATAGCTCAGAAGACCTAGATATGCTTAGTCTCGCGACACACCCCTATATGGTGGGTGAAGACCGTGTGCTACCTAGTTTAACACCAGAAAAAAAGCTCGCATAAAGCGAGCTTTTTTATTTAGATATAACTTAATAAATTGCCATATGATCACGATGAATCATTTCAAGTGAACGAGCTTCACCTAACACTTGATAAACCTTATCTGAGGCTAAGCCTTTAATAATTTCAGCAGATCGTGAACTGAAATTCACTCGACCTACTGCAATACGTTTACCTTGTTTGTCTACACATTCAACCACATCGCCACGATCAAAATGTCCTTCAACAGTTTTAACTCCAACAGGGAGCAAACTGCGATGTTTTAATTTAATCGCTTCAACAGCACCATCATCAATTACAAGACGGCCTGCCGTTTGTAAATGAGCAGCGAGCCATTGTTGATGAGCAGTCATACGGTCTTTATCTGTAGTAAACAACGTACCTAGCATTTCACCCGCCATCGCACGTGACAAGACATTATCACTTTCACCACTCGCAATGAGGGTTGGACAACCCGACTTAGCAGCTAAACGTGCGGCACGAACCTTAGTC
>NZ_JZFB01000001.1:1709451-1710066 GCF_001188385.1 Acinetobacter sp. V2
AATAAAACATCGTCCATGGCACGAACAGTAGAGAGTAGTTTCGCATCAGGGTTGTGACGCGGATCTGAGTCAAACATACCTTGCTGATCAGTTAAAATAATCAACAATTCTGCATGAACCTGACCTGCAACCATCGCAGCTAAAGTATCGTTATCACCAAAGCGAATCTCGTCGGTAGATACCGTGTCATTTTCATTAATAACCGGAATCACACGCCAATCAATCAAGTTTTGCAAAGCATCACATGAGTTTAGGTAACGACGGCGGTCCGCTAGATCATCATGGGTGAGTAAAACCTGAGCAGTACGAATGCCATGTTCTTCAAGCACACTAGACCAAGTATGAATTAAACCCATCTGCCCAATCGCAGCACAGGCTTGTAGACTGGGTAGATCGGTGGGTCGACTTGCAAGCTTCATACGAACCATACCTTCAGCCACAGCTCCAGAAGACACTAAAATAATTTCGTGTCCGGCATCGTGTAGATCTGCAATCTGTTTCGCCCAATGCGAAATAGCATTCAAATCTAAACCTTGCCCATTGGCTGTGAGTAAAGATGATCCGATTTTAACAACGATTCGTTTAAACTCACTGAGCTGACGTTGCCCATCGACC
>NZ_JZFB01000001.1:1710108-1711267 GCF_001188385.1 Acinetobacter sp. V2
AGATGCTTTCTACATCATTGTCGTCTTCATCATCGTCAAAATCATCATCATCGCCCAACATGCCTTCAAGACGTTGTGCTCGACGCATAGCGCGATATGCTTCTTTTGCCGCAATGGTTTGTTCACGTGTTTCAACTTCTAGTTGTTCACGGAAAGCTCTTACTTCTGCTGCATATTCAGGATCTTCAACTTCGCGTTCACGTTGTTGTTCAATCTGATCCATGAGGTAATACACAACGTCTTTTGTACCTTCACTTAATAGACCTGATGTCTTAAAGACAGGTCCAGTCCACTCTAGTTCATCTAGAATATGCTGACACCACTCTTCACGACTTTCTTCAGCAATCTGATCCAGTTTATTTAGTACTAAAACAATTGGAAGTTTAGCCAAAGTAGGAGAAAACTTAGCTAACTCATTCATAATTGCTTTTGCATTATGCGCAGGATCCGAACCGTCAATTGGTTGCACATCAATAATGTGTAAAAGGATACGCGTACGTGCCAAATGTTTAAGGAAACGAATTCCCAAACCAGCACCTTCCGCTGCACCTTCAATCAAACCAGGAATATCGGCCATTACAAATGAACGATGACGGTCAGCATCTACAACGCCAAGGTTTGGAACCATGGTTGTAAATGGATAATCTGCTACTTTTGGTTTTGCAGCACTTACAGCACGAATAAAGGTTGATTTACCAGCATTTGGCATACCCAATAAACCAACATCTGCCAATACTTTTAATTCTAGACGAATTTCACGAAATTCACCTTTGATGCCTGTCGTACATTTACGCGGAGCACGGTTAGTTGATGATTTAAAGTGGGTATTCCCCAAACCACCATCACCACCACCTGCAACCAGAATTCTTTGGCCATCTTCAACCAAATCGCCAATAATATCGCCTGAATCTGTATCAACAATTGTTGTACCAACGGGTACTTTTAAAACCACATCTTCACCACCACGTCCAGTACAGTTAGCGCCTGCACCATTCTTTCCGCGCTCAGCACGGAACTTACGTGTGTAACGGTAATCGACTAGCGTACTCGTATCATCATCAGCTTGAATATAGATACTTCCACCACGTCCGCCATCACCACCATCTGGGCCACCAAATGGTACAAATTTTTCACGGCGAAAACTGGCTACGCCATTGCC
>NZ_JZFB01000001.1:1711320-1727876 GCF_001188385.1 Acinetobacter sp. V2
AAGCGCATCTGCCAATCCTCTAAAAACTCTAAAACCGCCTATTCTGCCATATTTTCATAAAATTCTCGAATAGAAAATGGGACAATTCCCATTTATAACGATCTGTTTTTATCTTTAAGTCACCAAAAGCATTTTAGATTTACAAATACGGGCTTTACCCAACATAAAATGCAGAATAACTATTTAATTTTTAAGGATGGACATTGCGAAGCGGTAAGGTCATTTGCATATCAAGGTTTGCTTTTGTTTTTGGAACCGAATTATACATGATGGCGTTAAATGAAGAGACATTCCCCATTTCCATAGGATCATTCACTTGTAGACTTGGGTTAAACCGATGTTTAACCGATAAATTTACTGGCTCATCAAATTCAAAATAAACAGGACCATCAAAAACAATTTTAACTGGAATGGTATAACTACGTTTTAAATTAAAAGGAACATCTAGCTTGATGGGAATATCTAACTTAAGTGGAAATTTTGGTAAAAATTTACTTTGATAGACGAGGTCTGTCGTAGTTTCAAGAGGCATAACTTGATCAATTTTTAAAGTTGTCGAATAGTCAACACTCACTGTAATTGGTGTCTCTACAGCAAAACTTAAATCTGCCAGATATTTCCCTTTTAAAGGTAAAGTCAGTTGGCGGTCTATATCTAATGTTGTATCAAGTTTACCAATAGATTGAACCTGTAAAGTATTGCCAACCTGAATCTTTGTTTCTAAAGAGTCAGGCAAACTAATATCGGCATTATGAGCCGAAACAACTAAATTAGCTTGAATATTGAGATATACCCAAAACATAACAGCAGCAAGGATCATCATTAAGAAAAAACTGATCAACATACTCTTGAGTGAACGAAACATTACTATTCACCCTATTGATCAGTTGTTGTCTGCGAAGTTTCTGAACCCACTACCCGATTTAATCGCATAGTGGACAGAGGAATTTTTAACTCACCATTTGCAATCTTCACAGGCAATGTGTTTTTCACATCAACCGAAGCATTTAGTGCTGTTTTAACAGGGACATTCAAATTACCCTCAATTGGAATATTAGTATCCAATCTTGCTTTTAGAGGAATATGGAGATTTTCTTTTAATACCGTCCGTACTGGCGCATCAAATTTCAAATGAACCTTTTGCTCAAGCGGAACATTAATATCAATCGGAACATCAAGTTTTAATGGAATTGTTCCTTTTAATGGTAACGTAATATCACGTCCCAAAACCCTCACCTGAACCTTCGTATCGATTGGTAAATTCTGCTCAACTTTTAATGTTTCTTTGACAGGAATTGTAGTGCTAATCGGCACCATATTATCGAAGTAAACACGTGGAGTTAATGTTTGTGTTAGTGGAATATTCAGTTTCTCATCAATTGGAATACTGGCATTTACCCGGCCTTTTACATCCACATTTAAAGCATCTTGTACTTTAACCTTAACTTGTAGAGGTTCTTGTAAGTCAATAGCAACTGCCTGATTCTTCAAAGGAATATAAATATTAAAATGCTTAAACACCCATATTGCAATAAGTACACCACATAAATTGGCAATAATGATGAATATAAAAACGACCAACAAACGTTTAAACTGCGACAATTCCTATCCCTTACTATTTTCTTTTTTTCCTTAATTCCTATTCTCATTTATTTAAAAAAAATAGTCAGCATATATTTTGTACGGTTGTAAAAAAACCCAGTCTAAACTGGGTCTTTTTGTGAAAATCTTTTATAGATCATTAAATGATCTTAAGCATTCAATTCTGCTGGAATTTTTTTGTAGCTTACGCCGCACATTTGTTCAGCGATACGTAATACCTGACAGCTATAGCCAACTTCGTTATCGTACCAAACATAAGCAGTTAAACGGTTACCAGAAGTAATCGTTGCTTGAGCGTCATATACACCAGCAGTACGAGAACCGATAAAGTCACTCGATACAACTTCAGTCGAGTTGGTATAACCAATTTGACCTTGAAGGCTAGAGTTAATCGAAATTTGACGAATGTATTCGTTCACTTCTTCACGATCAACTTCTTTATCAAGCGTTAAGTTCAAGATAGCAAGAGATACGTTTGGCGTAGGAACACGTACAGAGTTACCAGTTAACTTACCTTTCAATGCAGGTAATGCTTTAGCAACAGCTTTAGCAGCACCAGTTTCAGTAATAACCATGTTCAATGTAGCTGCACGACCACGACGATCTGCTTTATGGTAGTTATCAATTAAGTTCTGGTCATTTGTAAATGAGTGAACAGTTTCAACGTGACCGTTAAGAACTTTATATTTGTCATCCAATACTTTAAGAATTGGAGTAATTGCATTTGTTGTACAACTTGCAGCAGAGATGATTTTGTCTTCATCTAAGATGTCTGTGTTGTTTACGCCAAATACAACGTTTTTCATTTCGCCTTTACTTGGTGCAGTTAATACAACACGTGCAACGCCTGGGCATTTCAAGTGTTGGCTTAGACCTTCGGCATCACGCCATTTACCAGTGTTATCGATTAAAAGCGCGTTTTGAATACCGTATTCAGTATAGTCAACTTCACTTGGGCTCGATGCATAAATCACTTTAATGAAGTTACCATTCGCAATGATTGCTTCGTTTTCTTCATCAACAGCGATTGTACCAGCGAAAGTGCCATGAATAGAGTCACGACGAAGTAAAGAAGCACGTTTTGCTAAATCGCCATCAGAAGATTTACGCACAACAATTGCTTTAAGGCTTAAGCCACGACCTAAACCTGATTGGCTAATGATTAAACGAGCCAAGATACGGCCAATACGACCAAAACCATAAAGAACTACATCTTTAGGTTGTTCAGAAGTTGCACTGCCTTTAATTGACTCAACTGCTTGAGCAACAAAAGCGTCAACATCACCGCCTTTTTCTTTATATTCAACTGCAAGTTTACCGATATCAACTTCTGCAGAACCAATGTTTTCAACTTTTGCTAAAGCTTCTAAAATTGGAAAAGTATTTACAACAGAAAGCTCAACATCTACAACACGTGTACGACGGTGAGTTTTCAAAATTTGAATAACAGAACGGTTAATTAAAGAGCGACCGTAAACAGATACGACAATATTTTTTTCACGGTATAATTGACCGATTACGGCAATCATACGTTCCGCGATTTCTTCACGGTTTTTCCAACGGCCTTGGTGTTCAGCATGCAGGGCGATGATAGTGTCTTTGCTCACAGATACGTCCTCTAATTAATTATATCTAGGCGTGATTTTTTAAACCCCGTAATTGTAATGGAATTATCGACAAGAATGAATCAAAAGCTGACGTTAGTGGCTAGATTTTCCTAAAATTCATCATAAATTCATAAAATACCTATAATTATTTTTTATTATCTTATTGTTTAAAGCAGCTAAATTTTTGCTTTTTCTTACTTTTTAGATTCTGATGCTCTAATCTTGAGCATCATTTTTTAATCTTTTTTGATATTTTGCGACGTTTAGCTGCAAATTTTTGACTTTTTGACGTTGCTGATAAAGGTGAACCGCACCTTCTACAACAAGTACAAATACTGCACACCAGATCGGAATATAAGTAAACCATTCTTCTTGGCCAATACTCTCCCCTAAAACTAGAGAAGCTAAAGCAAGCAAAACTGGTTCCAAATAACCTAAAAGTCCAAACACAACTAAGGGTAAAAAGCGGCTTGCCAGAATATAACTTCCCAAACCAATAGCACTTAAAATTCCAAGCCCAATAATGATCAAAGCAAGACTCGGTTGATCTATAAATTTGCTATAAGGGAGTAAACCTGTATGGGTTAAATAAATCGCAATCGGCAAAATAATGACTAAGTCCCACCAAAAGCCGCCTAAATTGTCTGTTTTAATTTTTTTACGTAATAAAAAGTAGGCAGAATAGCCAACCGCAACCAATGCAGTTTCCCAAGCAATACTTCCTAAACGCCAGATTTCATGGCCCACGCCAATGACAGCAAGAATAATTGCGACCCATTGAAATTTTGATATTTTTTCGCCATATAGCACACTTCCAGCCAATACTAAAACAAGTGGCAATAGAAAATATCCTAAAGATACTTGTAGGCCTCGCCCATGCATAGGCCCCCATAAAAACAGCCAAAGTTGGACTGAAGTTAAAACGGAGGTTGTGATTAACAACAATAATAAAGATGGCTTAGCCAAAATACGCTGGTAGATATTTTTGATATACGCTAAATCGCCACTCCACCACATAAACAAAGTTAGAAATGGGATTGTTGCAATAATCCGCCATCCGAAAGTTTGTTCACTATCAAGCTGGCCTAACAATTGAGTATAAAAATAAAGTACACCAAAAGTGACAGATGCCATGACAGACAAGCTCACGCCCTTAAACATCACCACCCTCTTAGACTTTAGTAAAAATAGCTCACCACAATACTTGATTTATCCACTATAAAAAAGAAAAAACCATGTGAAAACATGGTTTTTTCTTAATCAGACATTTACATTTATTCTTTATGTTCTGTACGGATAATATCGCGAATGTCAAAACCTAATGTTTTTGCATAATTTAGATATTCATCCACCACTTCTTGTTCAGGATGAGGAGTTCTTGATAATACCCAAAGATATTTACGAGAAGGTTCTCCTACTAATACAGTTTGATAGTCTTCATCTATTTTTAAAATCCAGTAATCTCCGCGAATAACTGGAATCCATCGCACAGCTTCCGGTAAAAAACTCACCTTCAATTTGCTGTTATATGGCGGGTTAACCACGAAGGCTTCACCAATAGATTGCTGTAATTGTTTTCTATTGTCATAGCAGCGATTATCTACAACCACATTTCCATTTTCATTTAAGGTGTAAGTTGCAGATACGTTATAAGCACATTTTTTTTGGAAAAATGCAGGCTTACGGGCGACTTCATACCAAACACCTAAATATCGGTCCAGTTCAACTTTATAAACAGTTTGCAAGGGTTTCGGCTGAGCATAGACATAGGTTCCAACAGCTAAACCAGCCAAAACGACACCGCCTAACGCAATTTTAGCCAAACGCCAACTGGCTTGCGGAACATTATTTCGAAATGCCATTGTTGCCCTCAACGATTAGTTGTGAATACAAAAGAACTCAAATATCTACAGTAGCTTGTTTTTTAAACACATTATGTAGCGTTATGTATTCATTTATTGCAACATCTGCGCTTTTAATCGAAGAATTTCATCACGTATCCGCGCTGCTTGCTCAAACTGTAAATCTTTCGAGGCCTTTAACATATCTTTTTCAAGCTTAGTAATATGTTTACTAAACAATTTAGGGTCTGAAAGAATATGTCTTTCATCAGCACTCAATGCTTGTGCTTGCTCAAGTACTTTTTCATCAATTTCGTCATCTGAAAGTACCTCACCCGAGTCAATTTCTTTGACAGCCTGACGAACCGCACTACGTGGTGTAATACCATGCAACTCATTAAATTCAATTTGCTTGGCTCTACGGCGATCAGTTTCATCTATTGCTTTTTGCATAGAGTCAGTAATTCGGTCAGCATATAAAATTGCTTTACCTTTTACATTACGCGCAGCACGACCAATTGTCTGAATAAGAGAACGTTCCGAACGTAAAAAGCCTTCTTTATCTGCATCTAAAATGGCAACCAAAGAAACTTCTGGCATATCCAGACCTTCACGTAACAGGTTAATACCGACTAAAACATCGAATACGCCTGTACGTAATTCATGAATAATTTTGACACGTTCAACCGTATCAATATCTGAGTGGAGATAAGCCACCTTAACACCATATTCTTTTAAGTAAGAAGTTAGGTCTTCTGCCATACGCTTCGTTAAAGTCGTAATTAATACTCTTTCATTCAAACTCTTACGAATATTAATTTCAGAAAGAACATCATCCACTTGGGTTAAGACAGGACGAATCTCAATTTCAGGGTCGATGAGACCTGTTGGACGTACCACCTGTTCAACGATTTGGTCTGACTTTTCTAATTCATATTTAGCAGGTGTTGCACTTACAAAAATGGTGGTCGGTACAATACGCTCCCACTCTTCAAACTTCATTGGACGGTTATCAAGCGCACTTGGTAAACGGAAGCCATAGTTTACTAAGTTTTCTTTACGCGACCGGTCACCTTTATACATCGCTCCAATTTGTGGGACCGTAACGTGTGATTCATCAATAATCAGCAAAGCATCTTCTGGAATATAGTCGAATAAAGTCGGCGGAGCTTCACCAGATGGACGTCCAGACAAATGACGTGAGTAGTTTTCGATACCATTGGTATAACCCAGCTGTTGCATCATTTCCAGATCGTAACGTGTCCGTTGCTCAATACGCTGTGCTTCGAGCAATTTGTCATGTTCACGGAAGAATTTAAGTTGATCTTGTAATTCATCCTTAATTGTATCGATAGCACGTGTTAAATGATCTTTTGGTGTTACATAGTGGCTTTTCGGATAAATCGTTACTCGAGAAACTTTACGAACCATTTTACCTGTTAGCGGGTCAAACCAACGGATTGAGTCGACCTCATCATCAAATAGTTCAATGCGAATAGCATGTTGATCAGATTCTGCTGGGAAAATATCAATAATTTCGCCGCGAATTCGATATGTACCACGTAAGAATTCAAGTTCATTACGCGTATATTGCATTTCAACCAAACGGCGGATGATTTCATCACGGCTTACTCGGTCACCCTCGACCACATGCAGCAACATTTGCATATAAGCATTTGGATCACCCAAACCATAAATTGCAGACACCGATGCCACAATAATTGCATCGCGGCGTTCTAATAAAGCTCGTGTTGCAGATAATCGCATCTGGTCAATGTGATCATTAATGGCTGCATCTTTTTCAATAAACGTATCCGAAGATGGAACGTAAGCCTCTGGCTGGTAGTAATCGTAATAACTTACAAAATATTCAACCGCATTATTAGGGAAGAAAGATTTAAACTCACCATAAAGTTGGGCAGCCAAAGTTTTGTTATGGGCCATCACAATAGTAGGGCGCTGTGTTTGAGCGATCACATTTGCCATGGTATAGGTCTTACCTGAGCCAGTTACCCCTAGCAATAACTGATTACGAAAACCATGCTCGATACCATTGACCAGCTTTTCAATTGCCTGTGGCTGATCACCTGCTGGCTGATAATGAGTGACCAAATCAAAAGGTTGATTTTCGTTCAAAGTTATCTCTCTTTATGAAAAAATTGAATTTAACGTCTCCCCTTTTAATGGGGATTTTTATCTTAATTTAAAGTGCAAATTGAGTTGGAAATTCAATGTAAAAGATTAAGCATCTTAACACTTGACCAATACTATAATCAGTTGCAACATGAAGCTATCCATTAAATAAAAAGCATAACCATGACCTATCAATATCATGATGAAAGTATTGTAACCGAACTCCCAGAAGATACAGTTTTTGTATTTGGTAGTAACCTTGCTGGACAGCATGGTAGCGGCGCAGCACGCGTTGCCAGTCAACACTTCGGAGCAGTTGAAGGTGTGGGGCGCGGCTGGGCTGGTCAAAGCTTTGCAATTCCAACTTTAAATGAACATATCCAACAAATGCCTCTTTCACAAATTGAGCACTACGTTGAAGATTTTAAGATATATGCAAAAAATCATCCTAAAATGAAATATTTTGTCACTGCTTTAGGTTGTGGCATTGCAGGTTATAAAGTCTCTGAAATTGCACCACTTTTTAAAGATATTGATCACAACGTTATCTTTCCAGAATCTTTTAAACCCTATGTTGAAGATAATGCAGTTTCACAATTTCCAACATTAACTCAAAAGATGGTAAAAAGTTTCATTAACGATGAAGTAATTTTTTACTTCAATCATGGAGGTGAATCTTTTGAAGAAGCCTTAGATAAAACAGATTTATCAGCTGCTGAAAAAGCAATTGCTCTTATTGTTTTAAATGAAGAGCTCTACCCTCGGGATCGTTATGGCCGAGGACGTGATCATGAGCTTAGTGATATTTTAGGTAAGCTCAACGGTAAAATTTTTGACCTGCATGGAAACTCGGAGGGGGCCATGATTTTTGTGAGCGCAGTGGTTGCACTCATGGAACTTTATGATTTTGACGAGCAAGACTTTATCAAATTATGGCGTGGTGAAAAGAATATTGACCACCCTATTAATCGTTAATTTCTCTAATAAACTTATGAGCTAAGCAGATAATATCTGCTTTCTCATTATTTTATTTTTACTTACATTTAATTTTCTTATTTTTAATTATTCTAATAAATTTAAGTCCTTTATATTCCCAAATCTTAATTTTTCTCATTATACTTTAAGGCGAACTGAATACTTAAAGAAACATATGGAAACTTTAGATTCTTCAATTTTTGACCTTAGCCCAATTCCAATGTGGATTGAGGATTTCAGTGAAGTTAAACAACAATTTGATCTATGGAGAAATCAAGGTATTGAAAACCTCCATGAATTTTTAAGCCAAAATAAAAATTTAATTATTGAATGTGCCCATAAAATTAAAATTGTTCGTGTGAATCAAAAAACCTTAGAACTTTTTGAAGCAAAAACTCACGAAGAGCTATATTCGAGTTTAAATCTCATTTTTAAAAAAGAGATGTTTGAATCACATATTAATGAATTAGAGGAACTATGGAATGGTAAAACCCATTTTTCAAGCACGACTGTAAATTACACTTTATCGGGCAAACGTATTGATGTTCAGTTAAGAGGCTCAATTTTACCTGGTTCTGAATCGACTTTTGAACGTGTATTAATTACCACCGAAGATATTACACCTTATCAAAATGCGCTTCGTGAAGAAGAAAAAAATCGTCGTTTGGCTGAATCCATGTTTATCTACTCACCTACATCTCTTTGGGTGGAAGATTTCAGCCGTATAAAAAACAGAATTGATCAACTTAGGCTATTGGGAATTGAAGATTTTAGAACTTTTCTAGATGTTCATCCTGAATTTGTCCGCCAGTGTGTAGAAGATATTCTGATTTTAGATGTTAATCAGGCAACTCTCGATTTATTTAAGGCTCCTGATAAATCCACACTTTTCAGAAATACACATAAGGTTTTTGCTGAAGAGATGATTGAAACCTTTCGGGAACAACTCATCGAATTATGGCAAGGTAATATTCATCATAAACGTGAAGCCATTAACTACGCTTTAGATGGCCAAATAAGAAATGTCTTGCTTCAATTTACCGTTTTTCCTGGATACGAAGAGACTTGGGGACTGGTACAAGTTGCACTTACCGATATTACCGCGCGAAAAAAAGCGGAAAACTACCTTGAATATTTAGGACAACACGATGTTCTTACCAAACTATATAACCGCGCTTTTTTTACAGAAGAACTGAATCGTTTAAATCGAAGCATTATTCGCCCTGTTTCTTCAATTTTCTTAGATATGAATGGATTAAAAGAAACCAATGATCAGTTTGGTCATGATATTGGGGATGGTTTATTGCGTCGCGTTGGAAATATTTTAAATCAGGCCATTTTAAATACGCCCTATACGGCTTCTAGAATAGGTGGCGATGAATTCGTGATTTTAATGCCGGGGGCAGATGAGGCGAATGTTCTTATTATGCTTCAAACCATTCAGGAGCTTTTTAATATCGACAATCAATATTATTCAAGTCACCCAATTAGCATCGCAATTGGACATGCAACCACTCAAACAAATGAACAAATTGAGGACATGTTAAAGCGAGCAGACCATCACATGTATCAAAAGAAAAAAAGTTATTATCAGGAAATTTTACTCAATCAATAAAAAACAGGCATATTGCCTGTTTTTCAAAATTAGCGTTTTCCCATAGAACGACGCGTACCACGTGGAGGCATCCACGTTCTATCTGCGTATTGCTCTGGTTTAGGACGTACTTGGTTGTGTACCGCATCGTCGGCTTGATTGCTTTCATTCGGCATTGGGAATGGCAATTTCACCAAAGCCTTTTTCTGTTTTGGCTGTTGCTCAGTCATGATTCATTCTCGAAATTTCGATTGCGACTTATTATAAATGATTTTTATCATTTCTTTCCAAAAAAGCTTCAATTGAATAAAACAGAGACAAGATCTTTCTTAAATCAAACTTTTTTACATCTAAAAATACCCACATCCGCAAATTACTTAATTTTTGCGATAAGATAGTATGCTTTTTATTTTTTAATCCCATAAGAGGAATATTGCCGTGGACGTACGTCTTTCTGATCGTGTCAATGCTATCAAACCGTCCCCTACACTTGCTGTAACCAACAAAGCTGCTGAACTTAAAGCTGCTGGCAAGAACGTGATTGGTTTAGGTGCTGGCGAACCAGACTTTGATACCCCGCAACACATCAAAGATGCTGCAATTGAAGCAATTAATAATGGTTTCACCAAATATACGGCTGTAGATGGTACTCCTGGATTAAAAAAAGCAATTATTGCTAAATTTAAGCGTGATAATAATCTTGATTATCAAGCAAATCAGATTTTGGTTTCATGTGGTGGTAAGCAAAGCTTCTTTAACTTGGCGCTTGCTCTATTAAACAAAGGCGATGAAGTTATCATTCCAGCACCTTTCTGGGTAAGCTATCCAGATATGGTTATTATTGCTGAAGGTACTCCAGTCATTGTGAAATGTGGCGAAGACCAACGTTTCAAAATCACTCCTGAACAATTAGAAGCTGCTATTACACCTAATACTCGCTTAGTTGTATTAAATAGCCCTTCTAACCCAACTGGTATGATTTATAGCAAAGCTGAATTAGAAGCTTTAGCTGAAGTTCTACGTCGCCACCCACAAGTATTTGTTGCATCTGACGATATGTATGAACCAATTCGTTGGGAAGATGAGTTCTACAACATCGCAACTGTTGCTCCAGATTTATATGACCGCACGATTGTTTTAAATGGCGTTTCTAAAGCATATGCAATGACTGGTTGGCGTATTGGCTATGCAGCCGGCCCAGCAAAAATCATTGGTGCAATGAAAAAAATCCAGTCACAATCAACTTCTAACCCAACTTCTATTTCGCAAGTTGCTGCTGAAGCTGCATTGAATGGCCCACAAGACGTTTTACAACCAATGATTGAAGCGTTTAAACGCCGTCATGACTTAGTTGTAAACGGCTTAAATGACATCAAAGGTATCTCTTGCTTACCTGCTGATGGCGCTTTCTATGCCTATGCAAACATTCGCCCTCTTATTCGTGCAAAAGGCTTAAAATCTTGCACAGAGTTCTCTGAATGGCTATTAGAAGAAACTGGCGTAGCAGTAGTACCTGGTGATGCATTTGGTTTAGGCGGTTTTATGCGTATTTCATATGCAACAGCTGACGAAGTACTTGTTGATGCGTTAGCACGTATCAAAAAAGCTGCTGACTCAATTGAAGGTGTAGATGCTGCTATCGCTTCAATCGAAGCTGAAAAAGCTGCGAAATAATCTGTAGAACTAAAAAGGAAGTTTCTATTTGAAACTTCCTTTTATCATATTGATTTATACAACTTTTAAAATAATTATTATGAAATAAAAGCTAATATTTTTAGCTAGCATGCTAATTTCAACCTTTCTCTTTTTATAGTAAAATAATAAATTAAGATAAAATGTAACATTCATCAAATAAATCTTCCGTTATTAAAAGCACTTTGAGTAAAAAAAATGACCGCCTGGCAAAGATTAGGAATAGAACCAACAGATAACCAGAGAGAAATAAAAAAGGCTTATGCCAAACAGCTAAAATTAATCGATCAAGATACCCAGCCAGAAGAATTTATTCGTCTCCGAGAGGCGTTAGAAATTGCACAATTCGAAGCAGAACATTTAACATATGAAAACGAGGATTCGAATAATTTATTTTCTATATTTGAAGAAAATGTTTCATTCAATCAGCAAAATTCAAATCCAGATGACTTAAGTAATCAAACACTTGAAAATAAACTTAAGAGATTAAAACACCATATTGTAATTCAAGATATTAACTTTAATATACGTGATGAATTAATTCATTTTAATAATGAAATTGAAGTAAATGAAGATAAAAGTATTAGCAGCCATTTCAAAAATCAAATTTTAGATCTATTAAAAGAAAATGATCTTGATGATTTTTATTATATTTTTATAGAAAAAGATGCCGAAAATATTGATAAAAACTATCAGAAAATAATTGAAAAAGAGAAAATCGAATATTCCGTTTCCAAAAGCGAATCTATTCAACCAGATACACTTAGTATTCCAGTAATTCTTGATGAAGTTAGCAATGCACTATGGAATAAAGATATTAGCGATATAACATTCGATAAATTTAATTATTTACTTAGTCAACAATATGATATTCCCCTAAGTCAACAAATAGAAATAAAAGATCAACTCCAAGCCCCTTTAGCAGAAATTGAAATTCATGATCTACAGCCCGAATATTTTCGGTTTCTAGAATTGTGGCATGAAACTTATCCTGATGATATTAATCAATATAATCCATCATATTACTCAAGCTTACTACAGGAAAAATTAAATAGTTTTTTATCTCAGTACAAACTCTTAAAAAAATTACCTAATGAGCATTTTGAACTATTAAATAAACTTTCTGGTGAAAAAAAATTTCATCCATTGAAAATGCTCAAGTTAAGAAAAAGTTTAAATAAAATTTCAAAAAACTATAGCACGGTTGAAATTATTGATAAATTTCATCTTTCTAACACCCACACCAACTATAATTACTTATTTCTAAAAAGTTTAAGTAGTTTTTGGAAATTTACTATTATAAATATACTATTTATAACTATAACCTTTCTCTTTTTTAATTCTCTTATAGCTCCAGACAATCAAATTATAGTAAATTTATTAATTACGGTCTGCATTAGCTTCATATATATATTTATACTACAACCTATATTAAACACTAAAATTCTAGGTCACCCTGATTATGAAAAAATATTAAGCTATTATCTTAAATATTGGTTTTTAAGTGGATTTATTCTCTGCAGTTTGACCCCTTGGCTTCCAGATTTACTCCATCAACATCTAAGTTATGGATGGTTTATATCTACAATTATACTACTGAGTGTATTGCTGCTAGATGCAACTCCATATATGAATAGATTAGAACAAAGTACATTTATTAATATCGATAAATGGATAATCAATATCGGCTTAATCTCTCTCAGTCTTTTTCTTATTTCTGTTTTTCTTATTATTGGTGAACCTGATCATACTTGGTTCATAATTTATAGTTTGATTCCGATTTGTTTCTTATTTTACCCAGAATCTTTCCGACCTCTCTTCTATATTTTTGGATACAACAAAGAAAGTACCAACTTAGCAGATAAACAAATAATATATAGAAGTATTGGCATTATCTTTTTTAGACTTTTTTGGATTTTTGGCTTTAGCTATTTATTTATAAAATCTTCCTCACAACCTTTTATGTATGCTGCAGGCTTAATTCTAGGAAGTATATTAATAACCGGATTTAGTGCCAAGAATCTTTCATCCACACTTAAATATTTAACGTACATCAGCTTATGCATAGCAACGTTATACACCATAATCTTCCCTTTGATATTAATTTATTATTTATATCAAAGCTATCAAGCAAAAAAAATCATTTTGTCTAGCTGATAAAGATATCCCCTTGTATGTATCTAATAAAGATTCACACAAGGGGAAGTAAATTAATACTCTTCAAACAAACTTAAATCTTCAACTTCATTAAGAAATACTTCGAAATGTTGTTGTGCCTCACGTATTTGTCTTGGATCTTGCAAATTTAAAATATAATTAAATTGTTGCGTTCGCTCTCCAATCTGTAAGCGTAGATCTCCTGTATATTCACTAAATAAACGCTCTGCTCGTAATAATAAGCTCTTATTCATTAAAGTATCACGAGGATGTATTTTCAATTCCTGCAACTGTTGACGTGCCTGCTCTATTTGTTGTGTACTCATCACATTTTGATGATTAACAATCACTTTTTGGAGCTTTTCTCCTGTGTTTGGAACGTCTATATCAACTTCTAAAATACCATTAGGGTTATACGAGAATCGTACCTCAATAGATAAATAATCATTATTTGGAGGTAAAGGCACTTTGAGCTCACCTAAAAAAATGTTTTCTTTACACAGCCGATGTTCACCCTGATAAATCTTAACAATAATTTCTCTCTGCCCTTTATTCATCGCAGTATACGTATTTACCTTACTGGCAGGAATTACAATATTGCGCTCTAAGATAGGTGAAAACTGCTCATCATTTCCAACCGCAATCCCTAAACTAAATGGACAAACATCTGTTAAAACAATTTCTTTTAAAGATACATCTTTCGCTTTTAAACCTGCTTGTACACACGCACCACGTACAATTGCTTCATCAGGCTGAACACTTGTCGATGGAAAACGACCAAATAATTTTGTTACCAATTTGCGAACAACTGGAATACGCGTCGCACCGCCTACCATAATAATCTGGTCAACCTGTTGAGGCAGGACTCTAGCATCTCTCAAGGCCCGCTCTAGTGGGCGGCGTAATCTAAGCAGTAATGGTTCGGCCCATACTGCGAATTCTTCTTGAGTAATTTCTAGGGTGGCTTCCTTATCTTCCCATTTAAATATTAAATCTGTTTTCGCTTCTTTACTTAAAACATGAAGACTATGTTGCGCTCTAGCTCTTAACGCTGTTTCAATATCAAACGGAATAGTATTTTCAGTATAGCCAAAAATAGTTGCATGCTGTTTCCAGTATTGCTTCATTAACAACTGAACAAAGTCATCTCCACCTAGATAGTTATCTCCTGCACTAGCTCGCACTTCAGTGATGCCATCAAACAACTCGACAATTGAGACATCAAAAGTTCCTCCACCTAAATCAAAAATTAGGAAACAACTATCCTGCGTTTGACCTAGTCCATATGCTAAAGCCGCGGCCGTAGGTTCATTAATGAGTCGGCTAACTTTTAAACCAGCAAGTTCTGCAGCAGATATAGTTGCTTGACGTTGGATATCATTAAAGTAAGCAGGCACTGTAATCACTGCATCCTCTACTTCACATTGTAAAGCCTGCTCTACGTCCTCTTTAAGAGATTTTAATATCAATGAAGACAATTCAATTGCTGAAAAGCTCTGTTGACCTAATTTCAATCTTTTTGAGGTACCCATTAGCCGTTTAAAACTAGTTAATACTTCTTTACCACGGCTTCTTAACTCTAATGCAGCTTGCCCAATTAAGATTTGCCCCTGCTCATCCAATGCAATAGCTGAGGGTGTAGTTTTCATACCATAAGGATTATTAATAAGTCTGGACTGACCATTTTCAAAAATACCAACAAGTGAGTTACTGGTTCCAAGATCAATTGCTATAAGAGGTTTAGTATCTATCATTTTGTATCAATAATTTAGAAATATTAATTTTAAAATTATTTTATTCGATTTAATAAATATTGGCGAGATTTAGTTGCTCTTAAAACTCAATAATTCAATTTTATTAAAAATTTTTAAAAGTTATTATTTTAATTACATAATTTTAATGAAATAGTATTTACCGTTTTAAGTGATGAAAGTAAGGTAAATTTTTTCTAAAATCGAAAATATTCTCATTAATTTCTACTCCCATGATTTCTTTTTTGTTGTAAATCTTAATTTTTATCTACTAGGCCTAAGCGTAATTCTAATTTAATATTGCTTTGTAAATTAATTTATTAAATTTAAAGGGCCTCAAAATTGAGGCCCTTTTTTTAATTAAAATTATTATAGGTTAAATAACGCAGCGACCTGAGCCTCAGTCAATTTCTTTGTATCATTTTGAAAAGTATAAAAATCAGGTTTTGAATCAATAAAAATTTCCATATCCAAATTCAAGTCTTCTACTGGCTCATTTAAAGAAAATGCATTGATGTTGCAGTAGCTTTGATCTTTCGTTCTCCAAAAAATTGTTGTACCACAAGCATTACAAAAACCTCGTTCTCCCCAGTCAGAAGAGTTAAATACACTAAGATGCTTTTGCTGAATAAACTTTAAACTACCTTTGACCACATCAATTGTCATAATGACACCACTGGTTTGTCTACGACACATTGAGCAATGGCAAACATGTACATCATGATTTTTTAATTCAACTTGAAAAGTTGTTTCACCACATAAACACTGACCGTTCATTATTATTTTCCATAAGAAGTTTATATTTTTAGAGTTATAAAATATTCTGCTCAACCAAAATTTACAAGTTTATAAACTATAAAGTGGCCTATATTTCTTGTACTTGACAATATGTATTTTAACGCCTAATTTAACATCAAGTTCTATTTTAGAACTTAAAGAATTAAAGGACTCAAAAAATGAAAAATCCGATGGAAATGACTGGTCTTGAATTTTTACAAGCCATGATAGAAGGCCATATTCCTCCTGCAAGCATTAGTAAAACGATACCTATGCAACCTACTGAAATCTCAGAAGGATCTGTTACTTTTAAAGCCCAAGCGGATCATAACCATCTAAATCCACTCGGTGGCGTGCATGGTGGTTTTGCTGCCACAGTCCTAGATTCGGTGACTGGCTGTGCAGTACATACGATGTTACCCGCGGG
>NZ_JZFB01000001.1:1727918-1728788 GCF_001188385.1 Acinetobacter sp. V2
CGCCCCATTCCAAAGAACCATCCTTTAATTGCGACAGGCAAAGTCATTAATTTAAGTAAAAATTTAGGTATTTCCGAAGGAAAGATTATTGATGAGGAAGGTAAACTGTATGCCTACGCAACAGCAACCTGCATGATTATTCGTCCCTAAGGATTAAAGGCAGCCTTAAACCGCTGCCTTTTTTATTGAGTAATCTTGGTTATTTGGACGTTCACAAGTTTGCGCAATCACATAAGGTGCCCAAATATTTTTAAGTTGAAGTTCTATAATTTCTTGATGCTCAGTAGACCAAGCTAACACTTTGTTTTTACCCAACAATAACTCCCCTTCCAATTGAAAAATATAGAGAGATTGAGAGGGGTTTAATAATTTCGAGCTTTTTAAAATTTTAAGTGAATTATGCACATTCCATTTAGAACTAAACCAAAGTTGCAATAAATCGCCTAAATATAAATTCTGTTTTTTGAAAGGATAAGCATCAATCCATGCATCTTCTACAGGTGTGTAATAAGATTCTGATTGAGTTAAGACATTAAGATAATTTTGTTGATAAAAATCAAAATTAGAAAAAATAGAAGCGATCGTAAGCGTTTTCATACTTATCTCCGATTTAGCCATTTTAGTGCTGGCAAGTTGGTTTAAATCCACACTGTTTGGATTTCTCCAAACGCTTGTTCTTTCTTGAATCTAGCAATTGACTTTTTAAAGTGCAAGTAATTTCTTAACACAGCACCCAACTGATCAAATAAAAAGCATACAACACAAAAATGAAGTAAACATGACAATTTAGACTTGACCCTTCTCAAAATCTCCTTATAATCGCATGCAGATTCTCCCATAGCTCAGTCGGTAGAGCGACGGACTGTTAAT
>NZ_JZFB01000001.1:1728820-1730729 GCF_001188385.1 Acinetobacter sp. V2
ATACTAAAAAGCCCGCAGCATTAAAGCGGGCTTTTTTTTGCCATAATTTTATTAATAGTTATAAAAAATCCCCTATCAAGATAGAGGATTTAATTTTCATGCTTAAACCATTTACTTGGCTTAATGATCTAATCTAAGTTTGAAAAAGATATTCCTTTCTTAAATCATTACTCCATTTCAACCACTTTTAAAGGATTAAAAGACTGAGTGGTCGGCATCATTTCAATACGATTAATATTAATGTGCGGAGGTTGTGAAGCAACCCAAGCTACCGTATTTGCAATATCTTCAGGCAAGATTGGATTCTTTTTATCATAAAGACTGTTCACTTTTTCTTGGTCACCTTTAAAACGTACCAAAGAAAACTCTGTGCCCCCACAAAGCCCTGGCTCAATGTTAGTGACTCGAATGCCCGTACCAGATAGATCAGCTCGAAGGTTTAAACTAAACTGCTCCACGAATGCTTTGGTGGCACCGTAAACATTCCCCCCCGGATATGGGTATGTACCTGCAATTGACCCCATATTAATAATTAAGCCAGACTTTTTCTTTACCATGTTTGGCAAAATTAGTCGGGTAACAGTAATAAGCCCCTTAACATTGGTATCAATCATAGTGTACCAATCATCTAAATCTGATTTATCTGCTGACTCCAAACCTAAGGCCAATCCAGCATTATTTACCAATAAATCAATTTGACTGATTTGAAATTCGGCTGGCAAATCAACTAGGGCCTTATTTATATTTTCTACGGTATCTGTCATGTCAAATACTAAGGGATAGAACTTTTCACCAAGTTCTTGCTGTAATTCTTTTAATTTTTCTGCCCGTCTTCCACAGCCAATAACTTTGTAACCTAACTCAATCAATTTTTTTGAAATACTATAACCAAAGCCCGCAGAGGCACCTGTAACTAATGCTAACATTCTTATATCCTTAAAATATTCGACTAATTTAGTTGAACCGATTATGAACAAAACTATCTTTATATTTACATAATATTCGTTATTACTTTAAAAAATAAAAGTTTTTTAAAAAATTTTAAGAGAAGTTAAAATTTATAAAAAATATATTTATTAAATAATTATATGCATTAAAAAACTAAAAGCAGAACATGCCTACCACCGAAGAAATAAAGCTTACCTAATAAAAAAGTTTACCTTTTACAGTAAACTTTTTATTTAAAACTTCTAATATTATGCAGGCACGCCGCTGTGAAAACGGAAGGTGTCATCAGGCGTTAAAATCAGATTCTTTTCAACCTCACGAATATGCTCAATACGCTGCTGAATATCCTCTTTAGGATTTTTCATTTTTACAGTTTTTGCAACATCAAGTGCAAGTGCCAAGTAGTCTTCAAAATGACGAGACTCCGACTTAAGCAAATAGCGATAATAGCGTCCTAACTCATCATCTACACGTGGGGCAAGAGCATGAAAGCGTTCGCATGAGCGCGCCTCAACAAAAGCACCTACCACAAGTACATCAATTAAAGCCTCTGGCTCATAAGTACGAATCTCTTTACGGAGCCCACCCGCATAGCGCCCTGCACTTAAGCCATCCCATTTTTGACCACGCTTGGCCATAAGCTCAAGCACTTGTTCATAATGAAGCATTTCTTCCCGTACCAGCTGTGCAAGCTTTACTTGCAAATCAGGGAAAAAGCTATAACGAAACATTAAGTTCATTGCTGTACTAGCTGCTTTTTTTTCACAATTCGCATGATCTTGCATCAAAATATCTAGATTATTGATTGCCTCATCTAACCATGCTTTTGGTGTTTGGCAGCCTAAAAAAGCCAAGATAGGTTGCATTAATTCATCGTAATTGATACTCGACATAACCAATTAACCTGCCACCTGTATTGCTGCTTTCATATCTTTAACGGCTTGAACCAGACCCACAAAAA
>NZ_JZFB01000001.1:1730771-1734735 GCF_001188385.1 Acinetobacter sp. V2
AATTTGCGAGATAGCAGCAATTGGAGCAATATTTTTAAGGTTAAGGCCATGACCAGCATTTACAACTAAACCTTTTGAAACTGCATATTCAACACCTTTGATGATACGCGCCAGCTCAGCCTGTTGATCTTGCTCTGTTGCCGCATCTGCATATGCACCCGTGTGTAACTCAATCGTAGGTGCACCACATGCAACTGCTGCATCAATTTGAGCTAAATCTGCATCAATAAATAATGATACGTCGCAGCCAATAGCAGCTAAAGTCTGAGTTGCAGCTTTAACTTTTTCAAAGTTACCTACTACGTCTAAACCACCTTCAGTGGTTACTTCTTGGCGTCTTTCAGGAACAAAACAAACATGCTGTGGCTGAATTTCTTTCGCAAACTCGACCATTTCATCAGTAACAGCCAACTCAAGATTCATACGTGTTTTTAGCAATGGACGCATGCGGCGTACGTCATCATCTTGAATATGGCGACGGTCTTCACGCAAATGCAAAGTAATGCCCTCTGCACCAGCTTGTTCACAAATAAGAGCAGCTTCTACAGGATCTGGGTAAGTAGTACCGCGCGCCTGTCTCAAAGTAGCAACATGGTCTATGTTTACACCAAGCAATGCAGCCATAAATAAATCCTAATTACGATTGAGTTTGAGTGTTTTGAATCCACAATTGTCGACTTTTTAGGGGACGATCACCTAAAAGCGATGTAATCATTTGACGGTATAGTTTACCTAATAATTGCAGTTGTTCGAGAGAAAAATCTTGCCCTTGCTCATAATCCAACATAGACAAAATCGCTTTCCCTGACAAAGAAGAACGACTCGCCTGCACAACAGGAGCAAAACCTTCTGTCACTTGAAATTGATAAAACTGATGAGCCTGAATCAGCTGTTGTTGGGTATCGACTGAGAAATCAATCGCGTATCCAAGCTCAGGAAGTAAAATATGCTCGAACTGGCGCAAAATCTGCCGAAGAAAAAGGTCAGGATTTTCGTGGGAAGATAATTGTTGTAATTGAAGTAACGTTAACTGATATTGCTCAAACGTTTGTGGCATTGTCTCTTCTAAGGGACAAAGTCTAAGAACAACTTCATTTAAATAAAATCCGGCAAAAAAAGCATCACCAAAAAAGAAAACAGGCTGATTTAAGATTTCAAGCTTTGTAAAGTTTTTCAGCTCACTTTTACCCGTGGCTTGCAAGCGGATAGGCTGATATTGAGGGGGCGGAGTCTGTCTTAAAATACCATCGACTCGCCCATACTCCTGAGTAAAAAGATGCACAATATGACTTTTTTCACGGTACTTACGGTGATGAATCATATATCCATGGAGGACTTCATTGCGCATCATAAAAAGAAACTATTCCTCAGATTCTTTTTCTTTTTTATCATCCTCATCATCACCATCAGGAATTACCGCCCCTACAACAGCTGCTGTACCTTTAACAACACCTTTTGTAGTTTTATAGGCGATACCTACTGGTACGGTTACAAGCTTATATACACAACCTTGTAACATCAATGTACATCCAATTATAGCGACCAATGATGTAATTGTTTTCATACCAGCATCCTTATCCTTTAGATATCACTATACCCTAAGCTTTTTAAAGCACGCTCATCATCAGACCAGCCACCTTTAACTTTAACCCATAAGGTAAGCATAATTTTTTGCTCAAACATTTTTTCCATGTCTTTACGAGCATCCATGCCGATTGTTTTAAGCTTGGCACCTTTTTCACCAATCACAATCGCTTTTTGGCCTGCACGATCTACAAAAATCGTTGCATCAATATAAGTACAAGCTGGCTTTAAACGACCAGTTTTTTCATTAACAGTCTCTTCTTCCGTTTTGAAAGATTCAATTTGTACTGTTAAATCATAAGGTAATTCTTCACCTAACTGACGCATGATTTTTTCACGAATAATTTCGCTAGCTAAAAAGCGCTCAGAACGGTCAGTAATCTGATCAAATGAATACAAAGGTGCTTGGTAAGGAAGATACTTCTCAATGGTTTCGCTCAAGTGTTCCAGATTTGCTCCGCGTAATGCAGATACAGGAACGATCTCGGCAAAATTCATAAGCTTAGCGCGCTCTTGAATCAAAGGCAGAATATCTCTTTTATCTTCAAAAGTATCAGCCTTGTTAATCACCAAAATAACTGGCATTTCAGCATTCTTGAGTTTTTCAAGCACTAAGTCGTCATTTTGCGTCCACTTATAAGCATCAATAACAAATAAGACCAAATTGACGTCGCGCAATGCAGAATGAGCTGCACGGTTCATCATTTTATTAATAGCGCGCACTTCTTTTTTATGCATACCCGGGGTATCTACATATACCGCCTGCATTTTTTCACGCGAATCAATACCAATAATTTTATGACGTGTTGTTTGAGGTTTACGCGAAGTAATAGAAAGTTTTTGACCTAACAAATGGTTCATGAGGGTAGATTTACCCACATTTGGACGTCCCACAATCGCCACAAATCCGCTCTTAAAATCCGAAGGAATTGTTACGCCTTTGGAACTAAAAAATTGATCAATCAGATTATTAGGATCTTGGTTCTCATTTGAATCTGGATTGATTTGATCAGAATGCATCGACATGCAGGTTATTGCTCCAATAACTTTAAAATTTCCGCCGCTGCTGCCTGCTCGGCAAAACGACGACTTGAACCCTCACCATGAATCTTTGATAAGCCATCTATCAAACATTCAACTTTAAAGTGCTGGTGAGGTGCATCACCCTGAATATCTACAACCTCGTAAACAGGGAGAGGTTTTTTACGTGCTTGTAGATACTCTTGTAAACGTGATTTAGGGTCTTTAAGTTGATCCGTAGGCTCAATATGGTCTAAATACGGTACATACCATTTTAGCACAATATCTGTAAGTAAGTTGAGATCACCACTATCAATATAAATTGCACCAATAATGGCTTCTACCGTGTCAGCCAATATTGACTCACGATGATGACCACCAGATTTCAATTCACCCGTACTTAATATTAAACACCGACTAAGTTGCAAATCGGTTGCAATCTTACCTAACGCTTCCTGACGTACCAAAGTCGCTCGCATACGCGTTAGACGACCTTCATTTTCATTTGGATAGGCATGATATAGATAATTGGCAATAATCATGCCTAATAATGAATCGCCTAAAAACTCCAAGCGCTCGTAATTGTATTTATGACTCACCGAACGATGAGTCAAAGCTAACTGTAACAATTCAAGCTGCTTGAATTGATATCCGATTCGACTCAATAAGCGAGGATCACTTAGTTTGAACTGATGTTTTATCAAAACTCTTCTCAAATGTTAAAACTAAATCAATATTTGATAAGAAGGGTTTTCTTACCTCATATTTCTTTTGGACTTTTAGACCAGACTCATTAAACACTTGCGCAATCTCTTTGAAATGAAGATCACGAATATTGTTCATTTCCAGTCGCTGATCCATTTGTGTCATAAACTTCTGTGGGGTGATGTCAGAAGAGCTTTCTTGTAAAAGCTCTTCTATTTGATTATTAATCAATCGATCATCCCAATATGCTGGCCAAACTGCAAGTACAGCTTTTACTGCAACCGCAAATATAACCACCCCAAATAAAATTGCTAAATACGAAGTACCTTGTTGTGCCTTACGCATTTCTTTTTTCCTAATGGTTGTTTTTAATCTATTTTTCCATTTCGGCCAAAGTTAGGAAGATGTAAACCCGGTTCTTTATGCATCCAGACATAGAATGCTCGTCCTGTTAAATTTTCTTCAGGAACAAAGCCCCAGAAACGACTGTCTGCACTTTGATCACGGTTATCCCCCATTGCAAAGTAATGTCCTTTTGGAACAGTCACTTCCCAATATAAACCGTCTTGGTTTGCATATTTACCATTTTCAACATAGTTGATAAACGGTGCTTGACGCGCCACATTTACGCCTTCAAGTTCACGCATCGTAAAGG
>NZ_JZFB01000001.1:1734777-1738978 GCF_001188385.1 Acinetobacter sp. V2
TGTATCTAATACATCTTTTTCACGGCTAAACTGTGTTAATACTTTCGGTACTTTTTGTCCATTAATAATCAATTGTCCATGATCATAAACAAGATGATCGCCTGGCAAACCGATTACACGTTTAATATAACTAATAGTAGGTTGAGGTGGATAACGGAATACAATCACATCACCACGCTTTGGTTCTCCCACATCAATAATTTTCTTATTAACGATAGGTAAACGCACACCATAATCAAATTTATTCACCAGAATAAAATCACCAGTTTCTAAAGTAGGGACCATAGAGTCTGATGGAATATTAAATGGTTCGTAAAGGAATGAACGAAGTACAAGTACTACAGCTAAAACTGGCCAAAAGTCATAAGCCCATGTAATAACAAAATTTTCGTTCCCGCGCCCTTTATTTGCACGCTGTTTGAATACAAGTTTATCTAACAACCACACTGCAAATAGAATCAGCGTAACTGGAACAAGAATTAAATTAAAATCAAAATCCACACGACCTCACTCGCAGCCTAGCTGCTTGTATTACAGTGGGGAAAAGAAATTGTTCACTTCCCCCACCCTCATTTCTTATCTTTCTACTTTCAATACAGCCAAGAACGCTTCTTGTGGAATTTCAACGCTTCCCACTTGTTTCATACGTTTCTTACCTTCTTTTTGTTTAGAAAGTAGTTTTTTCTTACGCGAAACGTCACCACCATAACATTTTGCTAATACGTTTTTACGCATCGCTTTTACGGTAGAACGGGCAATAATTTGTGCACCGATTGCTGCCTGAATAGCAACATCGAACATTTGGCGAGGAATTAAGTCTTTCATTTTCTCAACCAACGCAATACCACGATGGCGTGCATCATTGCGGTGACAAATCATAGCCAAGGCATCAACCTTTTCGCTATTAATTAGCACATCAACCTTAACTAAAGCTGAACTTTCAAAACGTACAAAGTTATAGTCTAAAGATGCAAAGCCACGAGAGCATGACTTTAATCTGTCAAAGAAATCCATAACGACTTCAGCCATCGGGATTTCAAAAGTAATAGAAACTTGGTTACCCAAGAATTTCATATCTTTTTGTACACCACGACGTTCGATACATAGCGTCATTACGTTCCCTAAGTATTCTTGGGGAACAAGGATATGACATTCAGCAATTGGTTCACGCAAATCTTCTACAGTAGATCCGTCTGGCATTTTTGATGGACTGTCGATATAAATCGTTTCGCCCTTCTTGGTTAATGCTTCATAAATTACAGTAGGCGCAGAACTAATGAGATCAAGATCGTACTCACGCTCTAAACGCTCTTGTACAATCTCCATGTGTAGCATTCCTAAGAAGCCACAACGGAAACCAAAGCCTAGTGCATCAGAACTTTCTGGTTCAAAGAATAAAGCCGAGTCGTTAATCTGCAATTTTTGTAGCGCTTCACGGAATGGCTCAAAATCACTCGCATCAATCGGGAAAAGACCAGCATAAACCTGTGGTTTAACTTTTTTGAAACCCGGTAAAATCGTAACATCAGGGGTAGATGCAAGCGTAATCGTGTCACCTACTGGCGCACCAAAAATATCTTTAATACCCGCAATTACAAAACCTACTTCACCAGCTTCAAGGATATCTGTTTCCGTATGCTTCGGATTAAACACACCCACTGAAGTTACCGGATGAGTTTGACCTGTCGATTTAACCAACATTTTGTCGCCCTTACGGATACGACCTTGTTTAATACGTACAAGAGAAACTACACCTAGGTAGTTATCAAACCATGAGTCGATAATTAATGCTTGTAAAGGTGCTTCACGATCACCTTCTGGTGCCGGAATAACATCGACTAAACGCTCTAAAACACCTTCAACACCTAAACCAGTTTTTGCTGAACAGGTTGGTGCATCAGTTGCTTCAATTCCGATAATTTCTTCAATTTCATGAATTACACGTTCAGGTTCAGCCTGCGGTAAATCAATTTTATTTAAAATAGGAAGAACTTCGAGACCTTGTTCAATCGCGGTATAACAGTTTGCAACTGATTGTGCTTCTACACCTTGTGCAGCATCTACAACCAATAGCGCACCTTCACATGCAGCTAATGAACGAGAAACTTCATACGAGAAGTCTACGTGTCCGGGAGTATCAATAAAGTTAAGTTGATATTCCTGACCATTAGGATGAGTATAATATAGCGTGACTGAAGCGGCTTTAATGGTAATCCCACGTTCGCGCTCAAGCTCCATTGAGTCCAAGACTTGAGCTTGCATTTCACGATCTTGTAGACCACCACACATCTGAATAAAACGGTCAGCCAATGTAGACTTACCATGGTCAATGTGGGCAATAATCGAGAAATTTCGTATATTTTTGATATCGACGGATTTTTTAGCTTGCGCCATGGGTTACCTTGAGAAAATATAGAGTGCTATGTAGCTTGTTTTAATACACAGCCAAAGCAGTTAAATAAATTGCGTGAGATTATAACAGATGGATATTTTAAAGTATCCAAAATAATCATGAGCTTTGTACTTATGTTTTAAAAATGACAATCAAAGTGAGCCCACTACTTCAGGTTATTGAGCATACGAAATAGTAAAATCATAAGGGTTTATGCTTGAATCAAGCGGCTTATATGCATGGGTAAAAGTTGGAGACATTCGTTTTGGACGTCCTGTAGCAATTTCAATACATGCCCATTTAGTATTTCCAACAAATAATACGGCCTGATCTGATGGGCGGAAAAATACATAATGACGGAACGAATAAAGAGCATTGATATCATCTAACCATGTACGTAATACAATTTGTTCGCCTTCAAATGCAGCTTTACGATATTGCACATGATGCTCAACCGCGACCATTGCATGTTTTAATTCGAGATATTTTGTTACCCCAACTCCTAAGGTTTCAACATGAGCAGCAGCTACATCTTGCATCCACTGTACATACATCACATTATTCACATGTCCTAAAGCATCAATATGATGTGGCTGCACCTGAATATGTAAATCAAAAATACTACTCACAAATGTTCACTCTTATTTATTAACCTTTAAACCGAAATAAGTGTAGGTAGATATCACTATACGCTCAAGATAAATAACAAAAAACCACCCATGTTTAGGGTGGTTCATTGTTTCTTTTTTAAGTTTACTGGATACGTAAACCAAGCATTGCGCGTTGTCCCTGACGAATAATTGCAACACGCGCTACCGTATTTTTTTGCAAGTTAGAAACGACTTTTGCAAAATCCTGACTATTTAAAATCTGGTTATTGTTAACTTGAACAATCACATCACCCGGAATGATATTTGACAATGATGCTAAGCCACCACGGCGAACATCTTGTACAAAAATCCCACCCTTTACACTTAAAGCACTTTTTTCTGGCTCAGCTAAATCACGAATGCTCATTCCTAAAACTGGTCCTTTAGAAACAGTACTTTGTGCACCTGTGGCAGGCGTTTCATCTGGAGCAGTCGTTAAAGTTGCTGAAATATTACGGGTTTTGTCATCACGTAATACTTCAAACTGGACAGTTTGATTCGGCTGTACTTTGTTTAATGCGTAGAGTAATTCACTAGTGCGCGATACTGGATTACCGTTATATTTCAAAATCACATCACCAGCTCGCAAGCCTGCTTTTTGTGCAGGTGAGTTCGGAGAAATTTGAGTAATTAAAGCACCTTCAGGTTTTGGTAACTTGTAAGCATCAGCAAGGTTGCGGTCAATGTCTTGCATCATCACACCAAGATAAGAGCGTGTTACCTTACCTTTAGTTTTAAGCTGTTCGGCTACATCCATCGCTACGTCAATCGGGATAGAGAAAGACAAGCCCATATAGCCGCCAGTACCACTAAATATTCGAGAGTTTACCCCGACTACTTCACCATTTTGGTTAAATAGTGGACCACCAGAGTTACCTGGGTTTAGCGCAACGTCAGTTTGAATAAATGGTACCGAAGTTTCACCACTCATATTTCGTGATTTAGCACTCACAATACCTGCCGACGCAGAGTAGTCAAAACCAAAAGGCGAACCAATTGCTAAAACAGGCTCTCCCACTCGTAAACGGTCAACATTTCCTACGCGTAAAGCTGGATAGTTATTTCCAGTCACTTTTAACAATGCAACGTCTGTACGCTCATCACTCCCAACCACAGTTGCATCAATTTCACGGCGGTCATTTAAAGTAATACTAATGCG
>NZ_JZFB01000001.1:1739020-1744272 GCF_001188385.1 Acinetobacter sp. V2
CCATCTTTACTAATAAAGAATGCACTACCGTATGCTGTTTTTTCTTGTGGACCCTGTTGCTGTGGAATGATGACCTGATTTCCAAAGAAACGTTTCAAAATTTCAGGGACTTGTTGCTGCAACAGTTCATCCTGAGTCATTTTTTTTACGACGTTTACACTCACCACTGCTGGACTAACTTGTTCAACGAGGTTTGAAAAATCAACAGCAGCATTTGCCTGAACAGCAGCAACTGTAAATACCGCTGCATACATTCCTTGTTGTAAATAGCGAGTTTTCATTCGGTGCTCACCCACAATTGGTCTACGAGAATAAGAATAAAACTGTTGTATCACAACGCTTTGGGGTTGTGCGTAACAATATGTTTATTTGTAAGGCATCCTTACAATCATTATTTTACGCATTGCAACTTTTTAAGCCAATTGCAATTTTTCTCTGAGTTAGAGCGCTTAAGCTCTTGCCTTTTTAGATAAAAAGGGGTGTCATTAGCGGACGTTTTAGATTGTTGCGAATGGACATGCCTAATTTACAGACAATTCACCACTTTGACGTGATTATTGTGGGCAGCGGCGGTGCTGGTTTAAGTCTGGCTTTATCGTTACCAAATCATTTTAATATTGCAGTTTTAGCCAAAGCTGCTTTAACCGAAGCAAGTACCTTTTATGCTCAAGGTGGTGTTGCTGCTGTTCTGGATGAGACTGACTCTATTCAACAGCACATTAATGACACTATGATTGCAGGTGCTCATTTATGTGAAATGGATGCGGTACAACATACCGTAGAAGGCGGTCGCCCTTCTGTTGATTTTCTTTTAAAGCAAGGCGTGCAATTTACTTTAGATGAAGATGAACAACTTCATTTAACGCGCGAAGGTGGTCATTCACAACGCCGTATTATCCATTCGGCTGATGCAACAGGTAAAGCTATTTCAACCACCTTGGTTGAACGTGCCAAAGAACGTAAAAATATTACTATTTTTGAAAACTACATTGCGATTGATTTAATTACATCTCATAAATTAGGTCATACCGATCAAGCGAATCGCGCTATTGGTTTGTATGCCTTAGATGAAAATACGGAAAAAGTTCATACATTCCTTGCACCATTTACCGCACTTGCTTGCGGCGGTGCGATGAAAGCTTATCTGTACACATCTAATCCAGATATTGCTACAGGTGATGGTATTGCAATGGCCTTCCGTGCAGGTTGCCGTGTAGCCAATATGGAATTTAACCAGTTCCATCCAACTTGTCTGTATCATCCTCAAGCTCGCTCATTTTTAATTACTGAAGCCATGCGCGGTGAAGGTGCTTATTTGCGCTTACCTGATGGCGAGCGTTTTATGCTACGTTTTGACGATCGTGCAGAACTGGCTCCTCGCGATATTGTGGCACGTACCATTGACCATGAAATTAAACGCCTCGGTATTCGTCATGTGTGGTTAGACATTACACACAAATCACCAGAGTTTATCAAAGAGCACTTCCCTACACTTTATGCACGATTGCTTGAGTTAGGTATCGACATTACAAAAGACATGATTCCAGTGGTACCAGCAGCTCACTATACATGTGGTGGTGTCGTGGTTGACTCAAATAGCCAGACGGATATTGAAGGTCTATATGCGATTGGTGAAACGTCTTATACCGGTTTACATGGTGCAAACCGTATGGCAAGTAACTCATTACTTGAGTGCTTCGTTTACGGCATGAGTGCAGCAAAAGATATCGAAAATAAATTTGATGAAAACTTCAAATTACCTGAAGTACCAACTTGGGATGACTCACAAGTAACCAACCCTGATGAAGATGTGGTGATTTTACAAAACTGGGATGAGTTACGTTCGACCATGTGGAATTACGTTGGTATTGTCAGAACCACAAAACGTTTAGAACGTGCTTTGCACCGTATTGAAATGTTAAAGCGTGAAATCACTGAGTATTATCAAGACTACCGTGTTAGCAAAAATTTAATTGAGCTGCGTAACCTTGTTTTAGTATCTGAGATGATTGTGCGCTGTGCTATGCAACGTAAAGAATCACGTGGTTTACATTACACGCTTGATTATCCAGAAACTTCGAGTGAGATTCGTAAAACAGTTCTAACTCCTCCAAATTTTGCAGTAGAACAGCCATTAGTTAATACTGATATTTAAGCTGTTCTTCTACAAAAAAGCACAGTTCAGACTGTGCTTTTTATTTGCTTTGATATTTATGATTTAGGTGGAATTGAATAAGTCGCGGTCACATGTGCAACGGGATCTTCTAGCCCTACTGAATAAATCCAGACCTCTCCCACCACCAAGCTCTTTCCAACTTTCATGAGTTTACACTCACTGCGTAGGTCTTGATCACCTGCGGGTTTTCTTAGAAAATTAATATTAAAATTGGTCGTTACAGCTAAACCGATAATTCCGATTTCACCTAATATTGCAATATATAAAGCAAAATCAGCCAAAGTCATCATGGTTGGTCCAGATATGGTGCCCCCAGGCCGTTGATGCCTTTGATCGACATGATAATAAACGACAGCAGCTTTAGGCGAGACTGATTCAATCGTGCAATGTTCAAGACTTGGTGGAAATTCCTTTTCAAGAAATGCCACGATTTCTTCTTTTGAGCTTTTCATCCTTGTTATTCTTCAATCTATAAATCATATGTAAGATAGCATAAGAAAATAGCAGATATTTTCTATGACGTTTTAAATCAGAATTAACGTCATTTTTCACCACTCTCATAGTCTATAAGAGTGGCTCATCCAATTGCTTATCCTAAATATTGCAATGCCTGTTCGAACACCTGATCAGGACTTTGAGTTGCATCTATTCGCTTAATACGTTCTGGTTCAGCTTTCCATAAGGTTTCATAGCCTTCACGAACCTTAGTAAAGAAGCTTAACTTTTCTTGTTCAAAACGATCTAAAGCTCCGCGTTCGCGTGCTCGATTCATGCCCAATTCAATCGGTGCATCTAACCAGAACGTTACTTCTGGCATGCGTGAAACAAAGCTCTGATTTAAAAGCTGTAATTTATCTTGGCTTAAACCACGACCAGAACATTGATAAGCAAAGCTTGCATCAGTAAAACGATCACTTAAAACAATTTTATTAGACTCTAGAGCCGGCAAAATAACCTGTTGTAAGTGTTGAGCACGTGCCGCATAAATGAGTAATAACTCGGTATCATGGCTCATATTTTCATCATGATTCACCGCCAAAAGCATTGAACGTATTTGTTCTGCTAACGGCGTACCACCCGGTTCACGGGTTAAAACAACTTGTTTACCTTGATCTTCAAAATACTGATGAATTTTTCGAATAAGTGTAGTTTTACCTACCCCTTCCGTGCCTTCAAAGCTAATAAACATCTCTTTTCCTTATTTCTTCGATCTCAACACGGATAAGTACTCTTGCACCGCTTGATTATGCGCTTGCAAGCTTGCCGTAAATTTATGCCCACCATTGCCAGTCGCTACAAAATAGATGTTATTTGAATCATCTGGATGCAATGCAGCTTCAATTGCTTTTTGGCTTGGTAAAGCAATTGGCGTTGGCGGTAAGCCATTAATAGTATAAGTATTATATGCTGTTGGGGTACGGAGGTCTTCTCGAGTAATATTGCCTTTATAGTTATTACCCATACCGTAAATAACAGTTGGATCCGTTTGTAAACGCATACCAATTTTTAAACGGCGAACAAAAACGCCTGAAACTTGTGTAAGTTCACTGTCTAAACTTGTTTCTTTCTCAACAATAGAAGCCATAATTAATGCTTCATATTTATCTTTATAAGGTAAATTCGGCGCACGATTTGCCCAAGCTGCATCTAAGGCTTTCATTTGACGGTGGTATAAATCGGTCAGAATTTTCTTATCTGTTTCACCTTTGGCAAAGAAATAAGTATTAGGTGCGAACAAGCCTTCAGGATGCCCATAAGGAATCCCAAGCGCCTTCATCAGCTGATCATCTGGTAAATCTAATATTGTATTTTTTACGTTTTTATCATTTTTGAGTGCAGTAATAAGCTGTTTAAAAGTTGTACCTTCAATGACCAAGACACGGTTCATCTGAGCATTATCTGCATCAGATAACATCTCCAATACTTCTCTTACACTCATTCCCTGTTCAATTTCATACACACCAGCTTTCATGCTGTCATGAATCATAAATTTCTGATAAAGCTTCAACACCACTGGAAAGCTAATTTTGCCTTCTTTCGCCAAACGATCAATAAAACCAGAATAGGTTTCACCAGATGTAATAGATAACATCTGTTTTTTGCCTTCAATAGGATAAGCTTTGAATAGACTCGACCATAAAATGGCAAAAGTAGAAATTAAAACAATAAAAAGGCCAATTAAAACCAGTCGCTTAGAAAATTTTGGAGCTTGTTTCTTGTTATTTTTCTTGGCGTTTTTTGCTTTCGCATTCACAGGTGGCTTCGGCATATTAATGAATCTGATTTAAGTTAAGGATATGAAATAAATCTATGCATGCCTGTGTATCTAGCGTTTTCTCACCTAAATGAGTAACCACTCGCATAGGGTTTAAAGCATTACAAAAGAATAGACTTTGTATTTCAGATACTTCATCTAACTCAATTACACGTACTTCACAGGCAATACCATGGTGCTGCATACGCGCCAGAATTTCTGCCCGCATTACACCGTGGACGCCATTATAGCGAAGTTCCGGAGTAATCCATCTATCATTTAAGCGAATAAAACAATTACTACTAACCCCTTCAACAATATAACCTTGTACATCAGTAACTAATGCTTCAGCCCACCCTAATTGATCTGCTTCTTTTTTTAGCAATACTTGTTCAAGACGGTTTAAAGATTTAAGCCCGACCAAGCTCGGCATGGTTAAACCTAAAGCCTGATTTAAAACACCACACTGTATAAAGTCTGGTTGAAATGGTTCTAAAGCTTTCGGATAAAACCAGATATAAATATCGGCGTCATGCTTTGGCAAACTATAGCCACGGTCGCCCATCCCACGACTAATCACAATTTTTAAAGTGCCGTTGAGTACGAGATTTTGCTTTAGTAATTGCTCTAAGCTCTGTTCTATGAGTTCAAAATTCGCAATTAAAGACAGTTTTTTACATGCAAGTTTTAGTCGCTCCCAATGTCTTTCTTTAAGCTCAATCTGATTTTGAAAAACACGAATTGTGGTAAAGCATCCATCTCCATAATGAAATGCTCGATCCAGTAAAGGAATGGTTTCAACAGGTTGCCCATTTTTAAAAC
>NZ_JZFB01000001.1:1744314-1753580 GCF_001188385.1 Acinetobacter sp. V2
AATACAACACCTTTCATTTAAATATTAAATGACTGATTTTAAAAAATTATACCGATTTCGTATCTACTTTTGAAACTTGTTCTATATCAAGATTTAAGAATAACTTATCTATTTTTACTATTTCTATTTTTTTCATATTAAATTCGTTTTTTATTATTTTTTTAGAATAAAGACTAGCGCTATTCTGCGTTCATGTTTTGAACATTTCATATTTTTTGAGGACTTATCTCATGCGTTTTTCACAATTAAAAGTCGGGGTTATCGCTGCACTTCTGTCTGTTTCATCATTTGCAGCGCAAGAATTTTTAAACGTCTCTTACGATCCTACTCGTGAGTTATATACAGATTTCAATAAGCAGTTCGGTACTTACTGGAAACAACGTACTGGTCAAGATATTGAGTTCAAACAATCACACGGCGGTTCTGGTAAGCAGGCGCGTGCAGTGATTGATGGCTTAAATGCAGATGTAGTGACATTAGCACTTGCAGCTGATATCGATGAAATTGCGGAAAAAGCAAAATTACTTCCAGCTGACTGGCAGAAAAAGTTACCGCAGAACTCTACCCCATACACTTCAACAATTGTGTTTTTAGTGCGTAAAGGTAATCCAAAACAAATTAAAGACTGGGGTGATTTAATCAAACCAGGTGTAGAAATTATTACGCCAAACCCGAAAACTTCAGGTGGTGCTCGTTGGAATTATCTTGCAGCTTGGGCTTGGGCAAAACATCAACCAGGTGGTAACGATGCTAAAGCACAAGAGTACGTTCGCCAAATTTATAAGCACACTAAAGTTCTAGATTCTGGTGCACGCGGTGCAACCACAACTTTTGCTGAACGTGGCATTGGTGATGTGTTACTGGCTTGGGAAAACGAAGCATATTTAGCTACTCGTGAACAACCAGGCAAATTTGAAATTATTACCCCGTCTCTTTCGATTTTAGCTGAACCACCAGTTGCTGTTGTTGAGAAAAATGCTGCGAAAAAAGGCAACTTAACGATTGCTAAAGGTTACCTCAACTACTTGTATTCACCAGCTGGCCAAGAAATTGCAGCACGTAACTTCTACCGCCCACGTAACGCAGCCGTTCTTAAGAAATACAGCAACGTATTTAAGCCATTGAAGCTTGTAACCATCGATAAAGAGTTTGGTGGTTGGACGAAGGTACAAAAGAAACACTTCGACAATGGTGGTGTTTTCGATCAAATCGTGAAAATCAATAGTACAGAGAAGTAATTCTTTGTACTAAAGATAAGGAGAACAGACATGATTCATACTGTAATTGTTCCAGGTGTAGGTGGAAGTGAACATCAGCATTGGCAATCTTGGTTGCAGCGTAAACTCGTGTCTAGTTCTCGTGTTGAGCAAAAAAACTGGGATAGACCTGTACTAGGTGAATGGGTCGAGCAATTCGTTAAAACAGTTCAAGCAGCGCCAGCTCCTGTACAAATTGTTGCTCATAGCTTTGGTTGCTTAACAAGTGTTGCTGCTTTAGCTGAGCATCCAGAGTTAAAAAACCGAGTTAAGAAACTTATTTTAGTCGCTCCGGCAAATCCAGCACGCTTTGGGGAAGCAGGGTTTGCTCGACATAGCTTGACCGACTACAAAGATTATTTTCATCAATTAAAAATTGATGTGCCTACAACGCTACTCATTAGTGAAAATGATCCATGGCTTGGTTTTTTTGATGCATTACAACTTGCGAAATCATGGAAATTAAACCCTGTTAATCTTGGTGAAGTCGGCCATATTAATGTTGCTTCAGGTTTTGGCCCGTTTCCAGATTTGCTGAATTATTTGATTCCAGAAGATTCGATGTGTAGTCACTCATCTATCGACCCGGTAAAAACTCATTTCTCTTTGAAATTTGCTTAATACCCAGCTTTATATCGTACCGTTTATCTTTATTTATTCGCTTACTGGTTTCAGCAGGCTTTTCTCTTTGAGGAAATATCATGTCGCAGCGATCCCGAGTGCTGCCTGGGTTTGGTCTATCTTTGGGCTTCACCCTCGCCTACGTTTCTTTTATTGTGCTTATTCCATTAGCCGCAGTCTTTATCAAATCATTTGGAATTGGATGGGACGGATTATGGGAAATTTTAACCTCTGAGCGTATTTTAAAATCGCTTCAGCTCAGCTTTAGTTCAGCTTTAATCGCAGCCTTTATTAATGTTGTGTTTGGCTTACTTTTAGCTTGGTGCCTTGTCCGTTATAACTTTCCTGGAAAACGCTTGGTTGATGCATTAGTCGATCTACCTTTTGCTCTTCCAACTGCAGTTGCAGGTATTGCGCTTACCTCACTCTATGCACCCACTGGCTGGATCGGTCAGTATTTAGAACCACTCGGTATTCAAGTTGCATATACGCCAATCGGTATTACGTTGGCATTAATATTCATTGGTATTCCATTCATTGTAAGAACAGTACAACCTGTACTCAGTGATATCGAAACTGAACTTGAAGAAGCAGCTTCGGCACTCGGCGCAAATCGCTGGCAGACAATTACTAAGATTATTTTACCGATATTACTACCAGCCCTATTCACAGGCTTTGCTTTAGCATTTGCTCGCGGTGTCGGTGAATATGGTTCAGTTATTTTTATTGCAGGTAACCAGCCGTTTAAAACAGAAATTGCTCCGCTCATGATCATTTCACGCCTTGAAGAATATGATTATGCAGGTGCAACAACGATTGCTGCGGTCATGTTAGTTCTCTCTTTCATCATTTTATTTGCCATTAATTTACTTCAAGCGTGGGCAAACCGTCGTACAGGGAGAAATATCACATGAACCTACATACTGACAGCAATGCACTTGCGTTTAAATTGCAATCTCGAGATGCGACACGTGAACCGACTTGGGTACGTTATACCTTAATTACAATTGCGCTGATTTTTTTCCTCAGTTGCCTCATGTTGCCACTCATTCTGGTTTTTGTAGAAGCATTTAAACAAGGACTTGAAGTCTATGTTCAGGCTTTGATTGATCCAGATACGTTATCAGCAGTGAAATTAACTTTATTAACCGCAGCAATTGCAGTGCCGATTAACGTGATCTTTGGTGTTGCCGCAGCATGGGCTGTTTCCAAGTTTCAGTTTAGAGGTAAGGCAGTTTTAACCACCATCATTGATATGCCTTTTTCGGTTTCACCGGTTATTGCAGGTTTAATGATTGTACTTATTTTTGGTGCTCAAGGTTGGTTTGGCGGCTGGTTAATGGAGCATGACATTAAGATCTTGTATGCAGTACCCGGAATTGTTTTAGCAACCATCTTTATTACCGTCCCTTTTGTAGCACGTGAGTTAATTCCACTGATGGAAGCGCAAGGAACAGAGGAAGAAGAAGCAGCGATTGTATTGGGTGCTTCAGGCTGGCAAACCTTTTGGAAAGTGACATTACCTAACATTAAATGGGGTTTGATTTACGGCGTGATTCTATGTAATGCCCGTGCAATGGGTGAGTTTGGTGCAGTATCGGTAGTTTCTGGCCATATCCGTGGTGAAACCAATACCCTACCACTTCATGTCGAAATTTTATATAACGAGTACACCTTTAGCGCAGCGTTTGCCGTGTCCTCATTGCTTGCTTTTTTAGCCCTATTAACGCTGGTATTGAAAACGTGGTTAGAACTACATCAAGACAAACCAGAACCACATTCAACTGATTCGTAAGGAATGAAATCATGAGTATTCAAGTTAAAAATATTGAAAAACACTTTGGTGCATTCCATGCGCTTAAAAATATTTCTCTAGATTTTCCGGAAGGTGAACTGGTTGCCCTACTCGGCCCATCTGGTTGCGGTAAAACAACCCTCCTTCGGATTATTGCAGGATTAGAATCAGCTGATGGTGGTCAAGTGCTACTTGAAGGTGAAGACGCGACCAATGTACACGTGCGCGAGCGTCAGGTTGGTTTTGTATTTCAGCACTATGCTTTATTCCGTCACATGACAGTATTTGACAATATTGCTTTTGGTTTACGTGTTCGTCCTCGTGCAACCCGTCCTTCGGAAGCTGAAATTAAAAAACGTGTTACTCGTTTACTTGATCTAGTTCAACTTGGATTTTTAGCAGACCGCTACCCTGCTCAGCTTTCTGGTGGACAACGTCAGCGTATTGCTTTAGCCCGTGCTTTGGCAGTAGAGCCACGAGTCTTATTGCTTGATGAACCATTTGGTGCGCTAGATGCTAAAGTCCGTAAGGAGTTACGCCGCTGGTTACGCAACTTGCATGATGAATTGCATATTACGTCAATCTTTGTAACCCACGATCAGGAAGAAGCACTTGAGGTTGCAGACCAAATTATTGTAATGAATAAGGGGAATGTCGAGCAGATCGGCTCACCTCGTGAAGTTTATGAAAAACCTGCAACGCCATTTGTATTTGATTTCTTGGGTCAAGCAAATCGTTTTGAAGGTGAAAACACAGGCGGTATTATCCGTATTGGCAATGACCGTATTGAATTACCAACGGCAGTTGAGGCACCTCAAGGAAAAGTGATTGCTTTTGCCCGTCCAGATGAGTTACATATTCACTCGCAACCGCAAGCGAATACGATTGAAGCGACTTTTGTACGTGAAATCTGGATTGCCGGAAAAGTTGTGGCGGAATTACAAGACCGTAATGGACGTTTAATTGAAATTGCTCTGAGCAGTGAAGCTGCAAAATTACATGCATTTAAACCAAATCAAACTGTTTGGGTGAGTGCATCTCAATTGCACTTATTTGCAGATCAAGTTGCTTAAGAAATATATTTGGTGAGGAAATATCTTGCGGAACTAAAGCAATTCCTCACCTCTTTTGAGGAAAAGTGTGAATGAACTTTCAACAATTAAGAATTATCCGAGAAACTGTACGCCAAAACTTTAACTTAACCGAAGCATCGGCTGCACTCTACACGTCTCAATCGGGTGTAAGTAAACATATTAAAGATCTAGAAGATGAGCTAGGTGTACAGCTTTTTATCCGAAAAGGTAAACGTCTTTTAGGTTTAACAGAACCAGGACAATCTCTTCTTGGCATCGTTGAACGCATGTTGGTTGATGCTGAAAATATTAAACGCCTTGCAGAAGACTTTAATAAAGTTGATGAAGGCACATTAACGATCGCAACAACCCATACTCAAGCACGTTATGTGCTACCTCCGATCGTAAACCAATTTAAGAAGTTATTTCCTAAAGTTCATTTGATTTTACAACAAGCCAGCCCTGTTGAAATTTCAGAAATGCTCTTACAAGGTGAAGCGGATATTGGGATTGCCACAGAGTCTTTAACAACTGAAGAAAATCTGGCTAGCATTCCTTACTATCAATGGCAACACAGCATTATCACACCGCAAAATCATCCTTTAGTAAAGGCAGACAAGATTACGCTTGAACTTTTAGCAGACTACCCACTCATTACTTATCATGGTGGTTTTACAGGTCGCTCTAAAATTGACAAAGCTTTCGAAGAAGCTCACCTTGATGCAGATATCGTAATGTCTGCTCTTGATGCAGACGTTATTAAGACTTATGTCGAATTGGGCATGGGAGTCGGAATTGTCAATGACGTGGCCTATGACACAGAACGTGATCATCGTTTAAAACAAACTAAAACTGATATTTTTGGTGTCAATACAACATGGATTGCAGTTCGGAAAGGTCATCTACTACGCGGTTATGGTTACGAGTTTATTTCTTTATGCTCACCTGATGCAGATATTAAAGCACTTAAGAAAATTGCTTACCCAGATGAATAAAGATTAAAAGTAAATAAAAGAGCTTTTTAGCTCTTTTATTTTATTAAACGCAAAAAAAACGAGCCGAAGCTCGTTTTTTCTTTTAGATCTTACCAGTAGAAGTTCACACCAACTTTACCAACTGGTAACCATTGGTATTTATCGTCATTCGCGATTTTACGAGCTTCCGCATTTACTGCTTCTTCAAGTGATTGATCACCAGTTGTAACTGCTGAACCTGTTGAAACAAGTTTAACTGTTGGGTTACCAGTGTAATAAGCACCTACTTCACCGAATACACCCCAGTTTTTATTGATTTTAGGTGCAAAACCAAAACCTAGGTATGGAGCGATATCATTTTTGTAAGACATTTGACCGTTAATTTTTACACCATCGGCACCCGCAATAAAGTCCTGGTTATTGACACGGAATGAACGAGTCGCATCAACATTACGAGATAAATCGTAATCATTATCAAGATATGCTGCACCAGCCGCTACATATAGGCCTTGAGCCCAACGGTTAGCACTTGCACCCCATGGACGAATTTCAGCATTTAAATAAACATTGTTGTTATCCATATCAATGTCATAAGTTGAGCCGTTGACTTTTACATCATCAGACCAAGAAATGTCACCGCCGTTATAACCGAGTGCCAAACCTACATATGGGTTTGCTTGCCACAATAAAGCACCACCGTAACCAGTTGTACCTACCTCAGCACGCGCCCCCACAGGAATTAATTGGTTTTTGTCAAATGCGTAGCTGTCATGAACAACAGCTTCATCTGCCATTACAGCACCAGCAGCGAATAAAGCTGTTGTTGTTACTAAAACACGTAATGCTTTCATAGTTTTCTCCTCAAAAAGGCTCTGTTTTTAATTTATTCATCTTGTGACTGAAATCATAATAAAGAGAGCTTAGAGTCTTTTTTATACAAAAAGTGGTAGATTTCTGTTATTTTTTGATACAAATTGAGTTAAATTTTTATTTTCAAATCATTTTTGTGTAAAAAACACTTGATTATCTAATAAGCTTATTTTCATTTACTTCATTTATATCCTCGATTAAACGTAACACGTTTTTTCAAAGATTCTTGTCACAAATTAGTGTAAAATCTTTAAAATTTTTTATGGAAGGAAGATCATGTCTCAGCTTTCTACGATCATTGAGCAAGCATTTGAAGACCGCGCAAACTTTACTGCAGCAGATTGCTCAAGCGAAATCCGCCAAGCTGTTGAAGAAGCAATTGCTGGTTTAGATAACGGTACACTTCGAGTTGCTGAAAAGATCAATGGTGAATGGGTTGTTCACCAATGGTTAAAAAAAGCTGTTTTATTATCATTTAAATTAAATGACAATAAACCAATCGAGTCATGTGATCTTCGTTTCTACGACAAAGTTGAAACTAAATTCTCTGGTTGGACTGAAGAACAATTTAAAGCAGCAGGTGTTCGTGTTGTTCCTCCTGCTGTAGCACGTCGTGGTAGCTTCCAAGCTAAAAACGTAGTGTTAATGCCTTCTTATGTAAATATTGGTGCTTATGTAGATGAAGGCACAATGGTTGATACATGGGCAACTGTAGGTTCATGTGCTCAAATCGGTAAAAATGTTCACTTGTCTGGTGGTGTAGGTATCGGTGGTGTTTTAGAACCATTACAAGCTAACCCAACCATTATTGAAGACAACTGCTTTATCGGTGCGCGTTCAGAAATCGTTGAAGGCGTGATTGTTGAAGAAGGCTCAGTTATTTCAATGGGCGTTTTCATTGGTCAATCAACTAAAATTTATGACCGTGCAACTGGCGAAGTCCATTATGGTCGCGTTCCAGCAGGTTCAGTTGTTGTAGCAGGTAGCCTGCCGTCAGCTGATGGTAAATACAGCTTATATGCTGCAATTATTGTGAAAAAAGTTGATGCGCAAACACGTGCAAAAACAAGTTTGAACGATTTGTTACGCGCTGACTAATTTCAGTTTGATTAAACATCTCTACGGTCAACACTGATCGTAGAGATTTTATTTTTTATATAGTGTGGTATTTCTAGAATGGCTTCCTTACGTTCCTCTGCAATTCCTGTCTCAGACCCTGCGTCCGGTTTACGCATTACCGAGATTTTTTACTCGTTGCAGGGTGAAGCAAACGCCTCTGGCCTACCGACTGTATTTATCCGTCTAACGGGCTGTCCATTACGTTGTAGCTATTGTGATACCACTTATTCTTTTGAAGGCGGTGAACGTTTTTCACTTGAACATATCATTGAAACAGCTACCCAATATCAAACACCTTATATTTGTGTAACTGGTGGTGAACCACTTGCACAGCCAAACTGTTTGATTTTATTACAACGTCTATGTGAAGCTGGCTTTGATGTTTCTTTAGAAACCAGTGGCGCGCTCGATGTCTCAAAAGTAGATTCGCGTGTTTCTAAAGTTCTTGATTTAAAAACTCCAACTTCTGGTGAGGAACATCGTAATCTCATCAGCAATCTTGATTATTTGACTGCGCACGATCAAATTAAATTCGTCATTTGTAATCGCGAAGATTATGAATGGTCAAAGCAGCAAGTTGAAAAATATCAACTGCATAAAAAAGTCAGTACCGTTTGGTTCTCCCCTGCCTTTGCAGTTGAAAAAGGTGCTGTTGGCCTGCCACGTCTAGCACGTGATCTGGCACAGTGGATACTTGATGATAGACTCCTCGTTCGCTTCCAACTTCAGTTACATAAACTGCTTTGGAACGATGAATCAGGCCGTTAATCACTCAATAAAATAAAACATTCCGAATATGGAGAAAAATATGCGCCCTCGTGCCATTGTTTTGCTTTCAGGCGGCTTAGACTCAACCACTTGCCTAGCTTGGGCACAAGCACGCTATGAATGTATTGCTATTAGTTTTATGTATGGCCAACGCTCAACGACTGAACTAGATGCAGCAAAAGCATTAGCTCAACGTGCAGGCGTTGAACATCGTGTAATTAATATCGATTTGGCGAATTTAGGTGGATCTGCACTTACAGACCACAACATTGCCGTACCAGAACAGTTACAAGAAGGTATTCCTGTAACTTATGTACCAGCGCGTAACACTATTTTCCTCTCTTATGCTCTAGCCGCAGCTGAAGTATTTAATGCTGAAGCGATTGTTATCGGTATCAATGCTGTTGATTATTCAGGATATCCTGATTGTCGTCCTGAATTTATTGATGCTTTTGCGAATATGGCACGCTTAGCAACTAAAGCTGGCGTAGAAGGAAAACCACTTAAGTTTGAAACACCACTGTTACATTTATCCAAAGCGAATATTATACGTTTAGGGATTGAACATGGCGTAGACTATAGTCAAACGGTATCTTGCTACCAAGCAGATGCTCAAGGACGTGCGTGTGGCAAATGTGACAGTTGCCGTTTGCGTAAAGAAGGCTTTATCGAGGCCGGTGTTGCCGACCCAACACGCTATATACCGTAATAAGTAGGTAAAATTTATGAAGTTGTTAAAATCAAATCTTATTCTTTCATCTTTGTTTTCAACAGTTGCTCTTATGGCTGG
>NZ_JZFB01000001.1:1753593-1754976 GCF_001188385.1 Acinetobacter sp. V2
AAAAGTACCAACGTTAAAGGTGCATTAGTTAACGTTTGTAAAGATCAAACAGCTAAAGGCGGCAAACTAAGTTCATCTGAAGTTAGCAAATTCTGTAGCTGCCAAGTTGAAGCACAAGGTAAAGTGACTGAAGCACAAAAATGGGAAATCCAAAGTGCAATCAATGCGAAGAAAAGCCCAAGCTCTCTAGGATTTGTACAACAACAAAACCGTGATCTTAAAGCATGTTTCGGTCCTCAGTTAACAACTAAACTTGAAAAATTAACTGAAGATGCAATGAAAGCTGCTCAACAACAAGCTCCTAAAAAATAAGCTTTTGTTATTCCAAATTAAGCCTGCATTTATGCAGGCTTTTTTGTAGCTCTGTTAAAATGAACTTATCCAACTTGAACAATTCATCCGAAATAAACCATGCAAGAACAATGGAAAACCAACGCAATAAATAAGACCTCTATTGTCTCATTCAGTGGCGGTAAAGACAGCTCCCTTGCACTCTACCATGCAATGAAAACTGGCACGGTGAGTGGGCTCATTGTCATGCTGGAAGAACAAGGTCAGCGCTCTCGTTCACATGCTATGCCACTTGATATTATTCAAGCACAAGCTAAAGCAATCGGCTTACCAGTATTCATGGCTTCATCAAGCTGGAATGACTATGAAGCAAAATTTATTGAATTACTCATTCAGTCAAAACAACAAGGTGCCGAGGTACTTGTTACAGGCGATCTGGATATGCCTGAACATGGATGTTGGCATGATCGAATAACTCAACAGGTAGGACTCAAATTAGGAATGCCTCTTTGGCTTCGCCCACATCGTGAAGTTGTTGAAGAATTCATCAATCTTGGTTTCCATAGTGTGCTTGTGACAGTGAACTTAAAATTAGGAATGACAATTGAAGATTTAGGAAAAACTTTAACCTTAGAATATATAAAAGAACTTGAAAACCGCGGTATTGATCCATGTGGTGAAGGTGGTGAATTTCATACGACTGTGATTGATGGCCCAATTTTTAACAAACCAATTCCTGTAAGAAAGCTCGATATTGTTTATCATGAAGAATATGCTTTTTTACCACTTGAATTAGATCAAATTTAGCTTTTTTGAAGGATGAGAAATGACTGACAATATCCAATTACCAAATCAGGTATTCCCAACAACACAAGGTGAAGTGAACTTGACTGAGGTCGAAAATGAATGGTTAATCATTTACTTCTACCCTAAAGATTCAACTCCAGGATGTACAACACAAGCTGTTGGTTTTTCTTGTCTAAAAGATCAGTTTGAAGCTTTAGGTGCTCGTATTTACGGTGTTTCGCGCGACTCAGTAAAAGCACATCAAAACTTTACTGAAAAGCAGGCACTAACTATTGATCTAATTAG
>NZ_JZFB01000001.1:1755018-1760257 GCF_001188385.1 Acinetobacter sp. V2
AAAGAAAAAAATATGTATGGCAAAAAAGTAATGGGTATTGAACGCTCTACTTTCATTTTCCATAACAAAACTTTAGTTAAAAGCTACCGTAAAGTTAAAGCTGCTGGGCATGCAGAACAAGTTCTAGAAGACTTAAAAGCCCTTCAAACAGCTTAATAAAATTAACTAACAAAAAGCGAGTTTCACACTCGCTTTTTGTTTGCAAAGCATTACCCAATACTTTGACTTTGGCGTATCATAAAAACATTAGAATAATTATTTTAAGGCAATGACATGAGTCTACTCAAAATCTGCTCTTTGCTGCCTATTACTCTTTTTATCGGTGCATGTAGTGCAAATACATTAGCAATACCCACTGATAGCACCACATCAATTGCTCAAATTCAAAACAATTCCAATGAAATAAGCTGCCAAGATTTACAAAACCCAGGCTATCAACAAGCTGTACTTAACACAATTAATCAGATCCGACAGCAATCACGTCAATGTGGTCAACAGTATTTCCCCGCAACTAAACCGTTGAGCTGGAGTAATAATTTATATAAAGGCGCACTTTCTCATAGTGAAGATATGGCTGCACACAACTTTCTCGGGCATGTTGGCTCAACGGGTCTGGACTTAAAATCACGTTTGAAAATTTACAATACACTTGGTAAAGCCAATGGTGAAAATGTCGCTAGTGGCCAAAAAACTTTAGGGCAAGTTATGTCTAAATGGCTAACAAGTCCCTTGCATTGTAGTAATCTAATGAATCCAAAATTCACCACTTACGCAATTGCGTGTGCTTCTGATCAGTCTGTAAAGCAAAAGAGTTATTGGACTCAACAATTTGGTACGCGTTAAAAGGAAAAATGATGCAATCTGGTTCAATCACTCCAATTTTAAGAATTTTTGATGTTGATTTAGCTCAATCATTTTATCTTGAGTTCTTAGGTTTTCAGCTTGATTGGCAACATCAATTTGAAGATAACTTTCCGTTATATTTACAAATTTCCAAAGATGATTGCGTTATTCATTTATCAGAGCATTTTGGTGATGCAAGTCCACATAGTGCAATCCGTATTTATTGGGAACATATTTATGAGCTGCACAGCGAACTAAGCAAAAAAGATTATAAATTTTCTAAGCCTCAGGTTGAAAAAACAGATTGGGAAACACTTGAACTCAGCATCACCGATCCTTTTTCCAACCGAATTATCTTTTGGGCAGATGCTTAATCATTCAGTCCGCTAAAATTTGATAATGGAATACTTTCGATATAATTCTCCATTGATCATCTTCAAACACAAATGTAAGTGCATCATAAAAATATTTAGGGTGGATAACGCATTCAACATGGACTAGCGCCAACCGTTCATTAATCAAATTGATTGAACTGATTTTATCCTGTCGTGTTTGTTGCTTTGAAGCTGGAGAAATCCGACTCGCAACAATTGGAAAATATTCAGCCATGCTAAGTCGTAGTACGGGTTGCTCGGTTACATTGATATATATGGCATCAGGATGAAAAACATTATTTAGAAGTTGCACATCACAAAAATACAAACCATCAAAATATTGTTCTAGCTGTTTCTGAATCTCAGTAATCGGATTATTTTGCATTTTAAGTACTCAAACTTTGTCTTTTTCGTATCGCAGAAACAGTTTCACCTGCAACACCCCAGTTATCAGTTTCAACTTCATCAATGACTACAAATGTAGTTGCAGGATCTTTATCAAGCACACGAACCACAAGCTCTGTTGCTTCTTGAATTAATTGCTGTTTTTGCTGTATTGAGACATTTTCTTTGGTAATTTGAATTAAAATATAAGGCATATAGACCTCCTTTTATAATTTTATTTAATAACAAAAGAATTAGGCTGCTTCGGCTGCAATTGCATCTTGAACTGTTTGGCGCTCAGAAATTCTGTTCATAAAACTGGCTAAATGGCTAAAGTGTGCTAAATCAAGGCCAATAAAATCAGCCCAGCGTGTGACAACAAAAAGATAAATATCAGCAATCGTAAAGTTGGTTCCTGTTAAGTAATTTTGCCCATTTAATTGTTGATCGACCCATGCATAGTGCTTATTGAGGGTTCTGCTATATATGTTTTTACTTTTTTCACGGTAAGATTCATTGAAAAATGGCGAATATGCTTTATGAATTTCAGAAGCAATAAAATTCATCCATGAGAGAACCTCGTAACGCTCGGCGGTATTTATTTCACTTAATAAATCTTTTCGTAAAGACTGATCAACAAGAAACTGGCTAATTACTGCACCCTCTGTTAACAATGAACCATCATCAAGTTGTAATAAAGGGACTTGTCCTTTTTGATTGAGTTGATAAAAGTCTTCATTGAATTCAGTTAAATGCTGATCTAAATCGACCTTGATTAGTTCAAATGCAAATCCCAGCTCTCTTAAAACAATATGTGGTGCTAAAGAACAAGCATTGGGTGAATAATATAGTTTCATAAAATAACTCTATACAAGGTATGAAAATCATCTTATTGTTTACTTATATGTGCTTAAATAGCCCAGAACTCAAATCATTTTTTACATGGTGTAATAAATGGCTCAACAACTAAAAAGAATGATGTTTAGTAGCGTAGAGCTATTTTGCTTAGTCGCAGAAAACGAAAGCTTTTCCAAAGCAGCACTTCATGCAGGTGTTAGTCCAGCAGCTGTAAGCCGTTCAATCGCCCGATTAGAAAAGCATTTAGCCACACCACTTTTTGTGAGAACGACTAGACAAGTACGTTTGACGCCACAAGGAAAAATGTATTTTGAGGAATGCAAACAAGCATTAAATCAAATTTTAGAAGCTGAGCAACAACTTAAAAACCAAAAACAACAACCTTCAGGTTTGATTCGAATTAGTGTACCAACACCATATGGGCATTACCGAATACTGCCATTATTAGCAAAATTCTCGCAGCAATATCCCGCCATCGAAGTGGATATTCAACTAACCAACAAAAATGTGGACTTTATTGCAGAAGGATATGACTTAGCGATTCGCGGACGACAACTTTCTGATTCAAACTTGATTGCACGCCAACTCGAACAAGCTGAGCTGATTGTGGTGGCATCGCCACAATACTTAAAAAAATTCGGCATACCGCAAAGCATTGAAGATTTACAGCATCACCAATGCATTCAATTTGTACTACCCAGTACAGGGAAAAATGTACCGTGGCTATTCAATTCAAACCATCAAATTATTGAATATCAAAGTACAGGTAAAATCCGCTGTTTAGACGATATTCTAGGTACCATCACCCTAGCAAAACATAGTGCAGGATTATTACAAACCTACCGTTTTATAGTAGAAAAAGAGCTACAAAATGGGGAGTTGATTGAGATTCTTACAAAATTTTCAGGAACTTCACGTCCGTTTTCTCTACTCTACCCACTCAAAAAACACGAATCTTTTCATATTCGTGTTTTTATCGATTTTCTGATCAAGGAATTAAAACCACAAGCTGAATTAATTTAAATTGGTTTTATCATCTATAAGATATTTGCGCTGGAGTTCAGCATAAATTTCAGTTTCTTTAAATTCATCTAAAAATTTAATCGTTCCTACAGGAAAAAATTCCGTTTGGATTTCACCACGATAATAAGCTTCACGCATTGGCGTTGCCGAAATTGAATCTTTCAAGCTATCCAGCTCAACCATGATCCACTCTGGAAATAATCTTAAATAATATGAAGACTCATCCTTAAAATGCCCAATTAGACCAACTTTTGAGTTCGGTTCAATTACACCATTTACTAAAGATTTGACTTGTTTTACCCACTTTTCGTCATTATAAACATCTACCACATGTACAAAACGGATACGTTTTTGTTCTTCTAGAGAAAAATTTGACAAGATCATTTGCTCACGCTCTATTGCTAAGAACGGATTTTTAATATTACGTTCCATTTGAGCAGAGCCTAGCGCCAAAACCACATAATGGCTTTGTTGTAAGGCAATTTCAATTGTCTGCATATGAGCCAAATGAAATGGTTGAAAACGCCCTATAAAAACGAGATAGTCAAATTTATACATAATTAGATTTTCACTTTTTATGAACTCATCAGTAACGCTCATTACAAAAAATATGCGCCATAATGAGAACCTAAAAATTAACAACGTGGTTTAAAGCAAGGATAGTACGATGACACTTAGCTGTATTCAACAACCTCATCAACATTTAAACGCAAATTTAGAAGGTGGCGTACTCACCTTAGCCATAAATCGCCCAGATGCAAAAAATGCACTCTATGGCGAACTTTATTTATGGATTGCCAAGGCACTGAATGAAGCCGATCTTAATAAAGATGTTCGAGTAGTCATTCTACGTGGTGTCGAACAAGATTTTACCGCTGGCAATGACATGAAAGATTTTATGGGTTTTGTACAAAATCCTAACATGGGTCCAGCCGGAGAAGTTCCGCCATTCGTTCTACTTAAAGCGGCTGCCAAATTCTCAAAACCGCTTCTTATTGCAGTAAAAGGTGTGGCAATTGGAATTGGCGTTACGATATTATTACATGCAGATTTAGTTTTTGCTGACAACACGGCCCTATTCCAAATTCCATTTGTAAGTCTTGGCCTTTCTCCAGAAGGCGGCGCAAGTCAATTACTCATTCAACAAGCGGGTTATCACAAAGCAGCAGAACTTCTGCTTACTGCGAAAAAGTTCAATGCTGAAACGGCAGTACAAGCTGGCTTAGTGAATGAAGTAGTTGAAGATTCTTACGCATCTGCTCAGGCAACAGCTCAGCATTTAGCAGCTTTGCCTCTTGCATCATTAAAGCAAACAAAAGCGCTTATGAAACATAATTTAGAGCAAATTATTGAATGTATTGATCATGAAGCTGAAATCTTTATGCAGCGCGTTCACTCACCTGAAATGCTAGAAGCAGTACAAGCATTTATGCAAAAACGTAAACCAGATTTCTCTCAGTTTAATTAAAATCAATTTCTATGATTTGAATAAATTCAAAGGCAGGCTCTTCGTAAGGATGGCTTGTCTTTAATGCTTTCGCTACAGCCTTGGCATTTTCTTCAAGTACAATTGTTTCTACACGCCACTCATCAACTTGTTCAAGTTCGCCCAGCTCTCCGATATAAGGATCGGCTCCTTTAACTGGTTTGAACTGTCCTATTCCTTTCACTTGCCATGCGCAGTGTTCATAATTACCGATACCACCTGCACCAGCAGAGAAAATGGCTTGTTTAGTCGACTCAAGATGTGACTCAGG
>NZ_JZFB01000001.1:1760309-1773271 GCF_001188385.1 Acinetobacter sp. V2
AACTTGTGAACATGCTTTAAATCATACCGTTAAAAAAGCTTCAAGATCAAAGTCAGCTCATCATTACCAAATAATTTACTCCAATAAAGAGGATTTGAATGGCAAGCGCTAAACCAAACAATTGCCAGCCCTTATCTTTTTTATAAAACGTTTTTATATGATTTTCATTTTTCATCATTTTGATCTCCGATTTTTTATCGTTGTTACAGAGAAAGCAAAAATTGAACCAACCTTAAATAAAGCATAAGTGGTTAAATAGTAAGCTACCTATACTTTTATACGTTTTTTTAAAATGCTTCAAGAGCTTCAAAAATCCATATGCAGCTAATAGTTTGAAGAAATTTGAAAATTCAATGATTTATCTTCATCCCTATAATTTTACGCATCCGATTTCTTTAAATATCTATTCTCATATATTGTCATAGCGAAAGCCAAACCACATAAAATGACAAAACCACAAGTCATTGGAATTAATGTACCGTTATATAACTGCCCAATAATAGAGGCAAGAATAAGTGACAAGACAGAGGAAGCTGCACCAATAATAGCCGATGCCATTCCAGCGACATGCCCCATTGGTTCCATCGCAATCGCGTTTAAATTACCAAATAGAGTTCCAAATAATAAAAATAAAATACAGGCATAAAGCATAAACATCCAGAATGATACAGCCACGCCTAAAAGCTGAATTCCCAAGAAAATCAAAGAAATTAAGCACAAGCCTAAAAAGCCATAAATACAGATTGGACGCATACCAAACTTCATAACAATTTTAGAGTTTGTAAATGAGGCAATTCCCATCACACCAGCAAGCACGGCAAAATAAGCACTAAATTCTTGGCCTGTTTTACCAAACTGCTGCATAAAAATTTGTTGAGAAGTTCCCAAATAACCAATGAATCCACCAAAGCAAAAGCCTGCACATAACAAATAGCTCATGGTAGTTTTATTACTTACAACTTCTTTAAAACCCTCTTGAAATGCTTGTAAACGCATAGGTAAACGATTTTCAGGAAGTAATGTTTCTTCTAATCGTAAAGCAACCCATACTCCAATCACTGTGGCATAAACCATATATAAAACAAAGATCTCACGCCAACCAAAGAAATGAATAATGAGTTGTCCTAAACTTGGTGCAACTGCTGGAGCCACCATAAATACCATCATAATTAAAGACATGATGCGAGCCATTTGAGCTCCGCTGTATTTATCTCTAACAATTGAAATCGTAGCAACATAAGGCCCTGAAACACCAATACCTTGAATAAAGCGCCCAACTAAAAACCACTCAAAACTTTGTGTTGTAAAGCACAATAAACTTCCCAGAAAATAAATAATAATTCCTGTGAATAAAATGCGTTTACGCCCAATCGCATCGGATAGAGGCCCTGCAATGAGCTGCCCAATGGTCATGCCAGAAAAAATACCAATGATGACCCATTGTGACTGATTACTATTTTTTAATTCAAAAATACGTCCAATCTCGCCTAAAGCAGGCAAAACTGCATCTATCGAAAAAGAAACAATCGACATGAGCAATGCCATGAGCAATGCGAATTCACGGAAATGGATTTTTGATTTCATTTTTCTTCTCTACTATTTATTCTATTTACATTGTACTACATACAAATAAGCCACCTTACGGTGGCTTATTTCAATTTTTCTATTAACCAATAAACTTACGTGCGTTACGGAACATACGTAACCATGCACCATCTTCAGTCCACTCTTCTGGACTCCAAGAGTGCTGAATTGCACGGAAAGTACGCTCAGGGTGCGGCATCATAATCGTTGCACGACCATCTTTAGAAGTAACACCAGTAATCGCTTCAGGTGAACCATTCGGGTTCAATGGGTAATGTTGAGTCGGGTTACCGTGGCTATCAACATAACGCAATGCAACTTGGTTAGATGCATTCAAGCTTGCAATGTTAGCTTCACTTGCAACAGCACGACCTTCACCATGTGCAACAGCAATCGGTAAGATTGAACCTTCCATACCATCAAGTAATACAGAAACAGATTTTTCAACACGAACGTTTACGCTACGAGCTTCAAAAACTTCTGACATATTGCGGTGGAAACGTGGCCAGTGCTCAGCACCCGGAATGAGCGGTGCCAATTGTGATAACATTTGGCAACCATTACAGATACCTAAGCTGAATGTTTCTTCACGATGGAAGAACTGTTCAAACTGATCACGTAATTTAGCATTAAACAATACTGATTTTGCCCAACCACCACCTGCACCCATTACATCGCCGTAAGAGAAACCACCACAAGTCACTAAACCTTCGAAATCACTTAGGCTTACACGACCAGCAAGTAAATCGCTCATGTGTACGTCAATCGTATTAAAGCCAACTTTGTCAAAAGCTGCTGCCATTTCAATATGACCATTTACACCTTGCTCACGCAAGATTGCCATATTAGGACGACGTGTATTAATGAACGGCGCTTCAATAGGTTCATTCAAGTCGAATGTTGGTTTAGCAATTAAACCTTGGTGTGCATTGTCAGTAATTAATGAAAATTCCTGATCAGCAGTTTCTACGTTATCACGTAAACGTTGGATCTGATGAGATACCTCAGACCAAGCTTGTTGTAATTCAGCACGATCTAAAGTTAAACCATTTACAGATAATTGATCTGAGTTGTTTACACGACCAACTACCGCAATTGCATCTTTTAAGCTAGAAGCTGCGATTTCTGCTTGTAAAGCTTCCCAATCAGTTGCTTTAATTTGAAGTACTGCACCAATTTCTTCTGCAAATAAGCCCGCAGTAGTCTGGTTTTCTAACGCAACACCTAAACGTGCAGCAAACATCATTTCAGCTACAGAAGCTAATAAACCACCATCACCGATGTCATGGTAAGCCTGAATTAGGCCACGATTGTTCCAGTCTTGGATTAAAGCGAAGAACGCTTTGAAATCATCAAAACTATCAACATCCGGAGTGATTGAACCGATTGCTTTATATACTTGAGCAAGAATCGAACCACCTAAACGGAACTGACCTTTAGATAAATCAATACGTACAAGTACTGAATCTTCTAAATTTTTAAGTTCAGGTGTTAAGGTCTTACGAACATCAGTTACTGGAGCAAATGCAGTAATTACACCCGTCATTGGAGAAGTTACGGCTTTATCTTCGCCGTTGTCATTCCAAGTCGTACGCATTGAAAGCGAGTCTTTACCTACTGGAATCGCAATTCCTAAAGCAGGACACATTTCCATACCAATTGCTTTCACGCCTTCAAACAGTGCTTGGTCTTCACCTTTTTGACCAGCAGCAGCCATCCAGTTTGCAGAAAGTTTGATATCACTAATTTGTTCAATGTTTGCACATGCAATATTGGTAATTGCTTCAGCAACTGCCAAACGAGCAGATGCTGCTGGATTTAACAATGCAACTGGTGGACGTTCGCCCATTGCCATTGCTTCACCAGTGAAACCTTGCAAACTTGTTGTTGTTACTGCTGCATCTGCAACAGGAACCTGCCAACGACCAACCATTTGATCACGTGCAACCATACCTGTAATTGAACGGTCACCAATTGTGATCAAGAATGATTTAGACGCAACTGTAGGGTTTTTCAATACGCGGAAAATCGCATCTTTCAAATCAACTTTTGAAGCGTCAAAATCATCGCCACTACGTTCAATAGTTTCATAAGAACGTTGCATACGTGGCGTACCACCAAGCATTACCTGCATTGGCATATCAACAGCATCATTTTGGAACAATGGATCTTCAACTGTTAAGTGACGTGCTTCAGTTGCTTCACCTAACACAGCAAACGGACAACGTTCACGTGCACAGATTGCTTCGAACTGCTCTAAAGATTCTGGACGAATAGCAAGAACATAACGCTCTTGTGCTTCATTTGACCAGATTTCCATTGGGCTCATGCCCGGTTCTAATGAAGGAATCTTACGAAGGTTAAGAACTGCACCTAACTCATGATCGTTCACAAGTTCAGGCATAGCATTTGATAGACCACCCGCGCCAACGTCGTGTACAGAAACGATTGGGTTGAAGTCTTCTAAACGCCAGCAAGTATCGATTACTTCTTGACAACGGCGCTCCATTTCTGGGTTTTCACGTTGTACAGAAGCGAAATCAAGGCTTTCACCCATTGTACCGCTATCTACAGAAGATGCTGCACCGCCACCAAGACCGATTAACATTGCAGGGCCACCCAATACAATGAGTAAATCACCTGGTTGAATCGCATCTTTTTCTACATGGTCAGGACGGATATTACCGTAACCACCAGCAATCATGATTGGCTTATGGAAGCCTTTCACTTCACCATTTACATTCTGTTCGAAAGTACGGAAATAACCATTTAACGCAGGACGACCGAATTCATTGTTAAATGCCGCGCCGCCTAATGGACCTTCAATCATGATTTGTAATGGCGATGCCATACGTGAAGGTTTACCGTAGTTTTCTTCCCAAGGCTGTTCAAAACCAGGAATGTTTAAGTTCGAAACTGTGAAACCTGTTAAACCAGCTTTTGGTTTACCACCACGACCTGTTGCACCTTCATCACGGATTTCACCGCCTGAACCAGTTGCAGCACCAGCAAACGGAGAAATTGCTGTTGGGTGGTTATGAGTTTCAACCTTCATTAAAATATGAGCAGCTTGGCTCTTATATTTATAAACAAAGTGACCATTTTCATCCGCTTTCGGATAAAAACGCATCGTGTCATAACCCACAATTACTGAAGCATTATCTTTATATGCCGATAACACATCAGTTGGAGATTCTTTATAAGTGTTTTTAATCATCTGGAACAATGATAATGGTTGTTTTTCACCATCAATTGTCCATTCAGATCCAAAGATTTTATGACGACAGTGCTCAGAGTTTGCTTGTGCAAACATCATCAACTCGATGTCATTCGGATTACGACCAAGCTTAATGAATGCTTCAGTTAAATAATCAATTTCTTGTTCAGATAACGCAAAACCAAACTCATTGTTAGCTTTAACCAAAGCTTCTTTGCCTTGACCCAAGATATCAATTGAATTTAATGGTTTTGGAGCAGTTTCTGAAAATAATGCTTTTGCATCATCAATTTGAGCAAAAACTGTTTCTGTCATACGGTCATGAAGTACTTGTTTAACTTCATTCGTAATTTCAGTAACACCTTTTAACGTGAATAAAAGACCACGTTCTAAACGGTGTACTGGTGTATTACAGTTTTTGAAAATATCAGTTGCTTTAGAAGACCAAGGTGAAATAGTACCCACACGTGGTGTAACTAAAATCTGAATCTCATCACTTGCAGATTGACGAAGTTCAAAAGACTCACCGTCATTCAATAATTGCAAAGCAGATTGATGTTGCTGCTCGTTGAGCGCTTGATCAAACAAATAGACCCATTGGCTGTCAAAAGATTGAACAGAACTAATTGACGATAAACGTGTTAATAGTTGAGCTTTCTTAAAAGAAGAATGTGCTGCTGCACCGGCCACGATAAACATGTTGATTTTGGCTCCACGGGCAGGTCTTGTGAACCTTACCGCAATGTGACTTTAGAGAGAGCGCATATTCTACTGCTTCTTGCTAAAATCAGCTAGATGTAGAATCAGTATTCTGTAACCTAATTCTGCAAGAAGTGAGTAGTTTTTTGTTCAAAATCATTTTTTTAGGCATTCTAGCTAAAAATAAATTGTTTCATGTTTATTCAATAACATAATAAAACCTGAACTAAGACAAACTATGTCGCACCAAGCTAGTGCTTTTAACTTTTTTTTGGCATGATCAGGTTTTACAGTTTTGAATAATGATAAATGGAACAAATGCGTTGGTTAGAGCTGCTTTCTGCAGTTCGTTTAGGTAGTAAAAAAAGCAGTACAGAACTGGCTCGTAGCCCATTCCATAAAGATTATGACCGTATTATATTTTCTCAAAGTTTTCGTCAGCTAAACCGTAAGACGCAAGTTCACCCACTCGCACAACATGATGGCATTCATACCCGTTTAACTCACTCTCTTGAAGTTTCCTGTATTGGCCGCTCAATGGGTATGCTTGCCGCAGAAAAAATAAAAAATGAATTACCCGTCTGGATTTCCCCTGCTGATGTCGGTGCAATTATTCAAGCAGCTTGTCTTGCCCACGACATTGGCAACCCACCTTTCGGACATGCAGGTGAATATGCAATCCGTGAGTGGTTCGATGATGCCTCACATGATGATTTTTTAAAAAAGCTAAGTCCCGAAGAAGAGGCCGATGTACGTCAGTTTGAAGGCAATGCTCAAGGATTACGTTTATTAAGTCGCATTGACTATCATCCAAATGATGGAGGAATGCGCTTAACCTATGCAACTTTAGGGGCTTATTTAAAGTATCCATGGCTTTCAAAAACCATTGCGTCACAAGGTGATCGCCCTTCTCATCAACGAGCAAAGTTTGGTTGTTATCAATCTGAAAAAGAAATTTTAAAACAGATTGCAGAACAACTCGGACTTATTCAATTAGGTGAATACCATTATTGCCGTCACCCGCTCACCTATTTGTTAGAAGCCGCAGATGACATTTGCTATGCTTTAATTGACTTAGAAGATGGCATTATCTTAAATATGCTGAGTTACCAAGAAGTTGAGCCAATTTTCTTAAACCTTATTGCCGACTATGGTCAGCCTGAAGAATTGTCACATCCAAATAGTACATGGCAACAAAAGATTTCGGCATTACGTGGTCGGGTTATGAAACGGCTTGTGGATGAAGTCACCACAGCTTTTGCTAAACATCATTATGAAATCATTACAGGTCAGCTTAAAGGTAACCTTTTACAATATTGCTCACCCGATATTGCAATTGGTATCGAAACAGCCAAAAATCTGGCACGTGATAAAATTTTTGAGCATCCACAAAAGTCTGGCTTAGAAATTATTGCGCATCAAAGTTTGCAAACAATTTTGGATGCATTTGTACCGCTGACCACACCACATAAATCTTTAAGTTTTAAAGAACAACGTTTAATGTCTATCCTTAATCTGTATGGTGCTAACTTTAGCAATAATCATTACAGCAATATTATGCAAGTACTCGATATTATCAGTAAGTTTTCAGATCATCAGGCTTATAGCTTGGCTCAAGAGCTACAAGGTAATAAAATTGGCTTGTTTTAAGCTGGCTTAATATAGAAAGAAATAAAACCAGTGTCGTTTTTAATTAGTGTTAAAACGACCAGATTTACAGTTATGAATAAGTGAAACTAATCTATGATCGGATGTTTAATTGGCGAAGTGTTTGCCCTAGAAGCCCCAACTGTATTACTGAATGTAAATGGTGTGGGTTATGAAATTGATACGCCACTTTCAACATTTTGCCAATTACAAAAAGGCCAAAAAGTTACGTTATGGACCCATTTGGTTGTTCGTGAAGATGCTCAACAACTCTACGGTTTTAGCGATGCTCAAGAGAAAACAATTTTCCGCACCTTATTAAAAGTAAATGGTGTCGGCCCGAAAATGGCATTGGGTATTCTATCGACACTAAGCGTTGAGCTATTGGTTCACACCATTGAACATGATGATATTAATACGCTGGTCAAAGTTCCGGGTGTTGGCAAAAAAACAGCTGAACGTTTAATGATTGAGCTTCGTGACCGTTTCAAAACATTAGCCCAAGGCACTTCTACTTCAGCTAGCCTGCCTCAAATTCAGTTCACTGCAAACTCGCCTGTGGCAGAAGCAGAAGCCGCTTTGCAATCTTTAGGTTATAAGCCACTTGAAGCACAAAAAGCTGTTGCTGCGGTTAAAGCCGATTACACAGAATCAGCCGATATTATTCGTGCTGCTCTTAAATCAATGATGAAGTAAAACAATTATGCAAGACCGTCTAATCAGTGGAGCGGAAAAGCCTGAAGATCATTTTGATCGGGCTATTCGACCAACTTCTCTTGCCGACTACATCGGACAACCTGTAGTACGCGAGCAAATGGAAATTTTCATTGGCGCAGCTCGCGGTCGTGGTGAAGCACTCGACCACACGCTGATTTTTGGTCCACCGGGCTTGGGTAAAACTACCCTTGCCAACATTATTGCGCGTGAAATGGGCGGAAATCTTAAATCTACTTCAGGGCCAGTTTTGGAGCGTGCGGGCGACTTAGCTGCAATGCTGACCAACCTTGAAGAAGGCGATGTCTTGTTCATTGATGAAATTCACCGCCTTTCTCCTGTGATTGAAGAAATTCTTTATCCAGCGATGGAAGACTACCAATTAGATATCATGATTGGTGAAGGCCCTGCTGCTCGTTCAATTAAACTCGATTTACCCCCGTTTACACTTGTCGCGGCTACAACACGTGCAGGTTTGCTCACCTCTCCTCTACGTGACCGTTTCGGTATTGTGCAACGTCTTGAGTTCTATTCTGTAGAAGACCTCACTCATATTGTGTCACGCTCTGCAAACTTGATGAATGTACCCATTACCGTTGAGGGTGCAGAAGAAGTTGCACGCCGTGCACGTGGTACACCACGTATTGCCAATCGTTTATTACGTCGAGTTCGTGACTATGCCCAAGTGAAAGGTACAGGTGAAGTGACTCATGAAATGGCACAACGTGCGCTTGATATGCTCAATGTTGATAAAGCAGGTTTAGACACCCTAGACCGCCGTTATTTGAGCATGCTATTAGAACGTTTTGATGGTGGCCCTGCCGGAGTTGAAGCACTTGCAGCCGCTATGGCTGAAGACAGTGGCACTCTTGAAGATGTGATTGAACCGTATTTAATTCAACAAGGTTATGTGATGCGGACTGCGCGAGGTCGCATTGCAACCAACCAATCTTATTTACAGTTTGGAATGACACCACCTGAGCCTAAAAACTAATCAAGGAAGAGAATTTTCTCTTCCTTTTTTAATTTACCAATTCTTTTTTAATTCAAATAAAAAATTTTTTATCAATAACTTAGCCACTCTATACCTTTTAAGTCTTTCTTTATACCTTATTGATTTTTTAATATTTTTAAAAACTGAATTATAAGAAATCTAGATATTAAATCTTATGAACAATAATATTTTTAGGATAAGGATATGTATAAGAAAGCCGCTTTATTTTTACCACTTGCCTTAATGAGTCAACTGAGCCTAGCAGATTGGGTTAACGATGCTGCTCAACAAAATGAAAATCAAGTCATTCAGCTAAGACAAAACATTCACCAACACCCTGAACTCGGCAATATGGAATTTAAAACCTCTGCCCTTGTTCAAAAAGAATTAAAGTCTTATGGCATTCAAGTCAAAACAGGCTATGCGAAAACAGGTGTAATTGGCATCTTAAAAGGTAATAAACCTGGCCCTATTATTGCGCTTAGAGCAGATATGGATGCTTTACCTATGGAAGAAAAGAGCGGTGTTCCCTTTGCCAGTAAACAAAAAGCAATCTATCAAGGTAAGGAAACTTATGTGATGCATGCATGTGGACATGATGCACACACTGCAATGTTATTAGGCGCAGCAAAAATTTTAGCTGCAAATAAAGATAAAATATCGGGCACAGTTATTTTTGTTTTCCAACCTGCTGAAGAAGGTGGTGCAGATATAGATAACTTCACTCAGGGTGATCAAATCGGTTCACGAAAAATGATCGCTGATGGTGCTTTTAAAGACTATAAACCAGAAGCTATGTTTGGAATGCATGTCATTGCAGGTATGAAAAGTGGTCATCTTTATTATAAAGATGGTGCCATTTTAAATAGTGCAGACCACTTACGTATTCAGGTCAACGGCAAGCAGGTTCATGGTTCGACGCCATGGTTAGGCAGAGATCCAATTTATGCATCGGCACAAATGATTAATAATTTGCAAAGTCTGATTAGCCGAAGAACAGATCTAACCCAAGGGATGGGCGTAGTCAGTATTGGCAACATTCAAGGGGGTACAGCAGGAAATGTGATTCCCGAACAGGTCAATATGATTGGTACCATTCGCTCTAATAACGAAGAAATAAGAAATAATATCTTAAAAAGTTTACCAATCATGATCGAGCATAATGCTCAAGCCAATGATGTAACTGCTAAAGTTGAAATTGCACCTTATGCACCAGTAACCATGAATGATAAAACCCTTACTCAACTTATTCAGCCAACATTAGCCAAAGTTGTAGGAGATTCAAAACTGCATGTGCTTGATCACAATGCAAGCGCTAGTGAAGATTTTGCCTATTATGGCAAGTTAATGCCCTCATTTTTTGTTTTCTTAGGGGCGACACCAGAAAATCAAGACTTAAGTCAGGCTGCACCGAATCATAATCCCTATTTTATTGTAGATGACAAAGCCTTAAAAACTGGAACAGAGCTGCATGTAAGATTCGTATTAGATTATCCGAATATATCAAAACAAGTCCAAACTTCATGGAAGCCCTCTTAACTTAAAAAGCTTGCTAGCCATAAGATGTAGCGTTTTTAGATTAGAAATTCAGCAATCGCAATTGAAAGGTTGTGCCATAGGACTTAGTATGCAATCTGCTAAACTGCCCCGTATTTAAAAGCAGATGTATGGCTTTTGAATGGAACCAATGTTTTATTCAAAGCCATATTTTAAATATAAAGCTCTATAGTGAACTAAAACGGAATCCTCTCATGGCGAATCATTTTGAATTCAACATTCGTGTTTATATTGAAGATACGGACGCAGGTGGTATTGTTTACCATGCCAACCACATTCGCTATATGGAACGTACTCGTACTGAATGGCTCCGTGCTTCTGGCGTTGATCATTACTGGCATCAAAAAGACTACAACTTTGTCGTACACAAAATTGACGTAAAATACATGCGTCCTATTTTAATGGATGATTTAATTACTGTTACAGCACGTGTAGTTTCATGTAAAGCTGCGTCATTTGTGTTGCAACAAAATATTTATCGTGGTGAAATCTTGCTTGCTTCTGGCGAGGTTGAGTTGGCATGTTTAAGCAAAGAACTTGTAGCTCGTCGTCTTCCAGAAGAAATACGTGATCTTATTCGTAAAGAATTGGAACAAGACTAAAAAAACAACCGGCATATGTAACTATGGCAACAAACATTGAATCAACCCTGCATATTTCTGACCTTATTTTACAGGCAAGTCCAGTCGTTCAGTTGGTCATGCTAATTTTATTGTTAGCATCAATCTTTAGTTGGTATCTGATTGCCAAGTTACATATGAGTTATAAAAAAGCACATCAAGAAGATGAACATTTCCAGAAAATGTTCTGGTCGGGTGCTGAACTCAATACGCTTTACAACAATGCCCAGCTCAATTCAAAACGCTCAGGTCTTGAAGATATTTTTTATCAAGGGTTGAGTGAGTTTTTTAAACTTAAAAAACGTCAGGCCCCTGTTTCACAAACGATTGAAGGGACTGAACGTATTTTACGTGTAGGTTTGAGTCGTGATCAGAGCCATCTAGAATACGGCTTAGGTACTTTAGCAAGTATTGGTTCTGTAGCTCCTTACATCGGTCTATTCGGTACCGTTTGGGGAATTATGAATGCATTTATTGGTTTAGCTGCTGTTGATCAAGTCACTTTGGCAACTGTTGCACCTGGTATTGCCGAAGCACTTATTGCAACCGCAATTGGTTTATTTGCTGCAATTCCTGCTGTATTGGCTTTTAACCACTTCACTTCTAAAAGTGAAAGTGTTTACTCTGATCGTGCTTTATTTGCTGAAGAGATGATTGCCTTATTGCAACGTCAGTCTGTGGGTTCATCACAGGAAGATGCATAATGGCAATTCAGCGTTCAGGGCGCTTTGAGCGCATAAAAAAACCACTAAAAAGTGATATGAACGTCGTACCCTATATTGACGTTATGCTCGTACTTTTGGTTATTTTCATGGTGACTGCTCCCATGATTACTAGTGGTATTAAAGTCGATTTACCTCAAGCAAATAACCATCCAATCGAATCAAAAGATATGCCAGCCATGGTAACCATTGGTAAAGATGGCAATATTTATCTTCAGTATGAAGATTACAAAGATAGTGAACCATTGTCTCGTGAAAAACTTGAAGAAGTTTTAAGCGGTGCTCAAAAGCAAGCTGAACAAGAAAATAAACAACTCACAGTTTTAGTCAATGGTGATAAGTCTCGTCCTTATGGAGAAGTCGTATCATTGATGGCAAGTTTACAAGAAGCAGGTTTAACTCAAGTTGGCCTTCTGACAGAGCCTTTAAAATAAGCTATGAATAAAAATCAAAAGCCACACTTTAAACAAAATGCGATTGCATTGAGCTTTACACTAGGAGTTCATGCAATTGCTATTGTTGGCTTGCTTTTTTTAGGCTTGAGTAAACCACCTGAACAGCCAAAAAAGCTAACAACTATTTTAGTTAAGCCAGAAGATTTACCTCCTCCGTTAGCCAAAGAAGTTGAACAAGAGACCACAGCTACCAATGAAGCAAAAGAGGTGTTAACCCCTATTGTGGATGAAACGCTTCCTGAAAATCTTCCGGCTACGCCCCCTCCTCCAACAGCTCAACAACTTGCTGCTCAAAAGCAAAAGGTCGAACAGGCACAACAAGCAAAATTAGCTGAACAAAAACGTAAAGCTGAAGAAGCTGCAAAAGCTAAACAAGTAGCAGAACAGCAACGTATAGAGGAAATACAAAAGCAGCAAGCTGAAGCTAAACGCCAAGCTGAGGCTAAAACAAAATCCGAAGCTGAACAAAAACGTAAGGCTGAACAAAGTGCAAAAGCTGAAGCAGATGCCAAGGCAAGACAAAAAGTTGCTGAAGAAGCTAAACAAAAAGCAGAGACCGATGCAAAGCTAAAACGTGAGGCTCAAAAAGCCGAAAATGCTAAACTTCGAGCACAGCAAGAAGCTAAGCAAAAAGCTGAAGCAGATTCTAAAGCTAAACAGCAAAAAGCTAATGACGACGCTAAACGTAAAGCTGAAGCAGACGCTAAAGCTAAACAGCAAAAAGCTAATGACGATGCTAAACGTAAAGCTGAA
>NZ_JZFB01000001.1:1773474-1774475 GCF_001188385.1 Acinetobacter sp. V2
TGATGCAAAAGCTAAGCAGCAAAAAGCTGCTGATGATGCTAAACGTAAAGCTGAAGCTGAGGCCGAAGCAAAAGCTGCATCTGCTCAAAAAGCACAAGAAGAAGCAGCTCAGAAGAAAGCCGAAGCTAAAAAAATTGCTTCTTCAGCTAGACGTGATTTTGAGCAAAAAATTCGACGCTCTTGGGATGTTCCGACTGGCAGTAGCGGTAAAACAGTTGGTGTCCGTTTTACCCTTTCAGACTCAGGTAGCGTTAATTCTATTGTGATCACACGTTCAAGTGGCGATGATGCTTTAGATGCAAGTATTAAGGCCGCAATTCAAGCATCTGCGCCATATCCTATGCCATCAGACCCTGATGCAAGACGTGAAGCAAGAAGTGTTAACTCTACATTTAGAGCGCAATAATTTTGAAAGAGTTACATGCTTTAAATAGTTTAAGGCATGTAACTATGCTACAAAATCAACAGTCACAAAAATACCTGCTATGACTTTAAACTTATGAATACGAGCCGCAAACACCTGCTATCTTTAGCATTGATCACCGCCTTAAGCCCTATTGCTTCTACAACTGCTTTTGCCCAGTTATATCTGGAAATTGCCAAAGCACCAGATCAGGCACCCAAAATTGCTATTGTCCCGTTTAACAATGACAATGGGCTCTCTCCTATTGTTGAAACTGACTTAAACCGTTCTGGACGTTTTACAAGCTCATCTAAAAACTTGCCTGCCAATGCTGCAATCAATCAGATCCAAGCTTCTGACTGGCAAGCTGCCGGAATTCCATATGTAGTTACTGGACAAATTAAACAAACAGCGACAGGTTTTGAAGTTCATTATCAACTTTATGATGTACAAAAGCAGCAATACATTTTAAATGAACTTTTAAATGTACCTGCTTCACGCATACGTCAAGCTGGCCATATGGTGAGTGATGCTATTTATCAGGCACTTACTGGTATTCCAGGTGATTTTAGTGGCCGTATTGCATATGTACTCAGAA
>NZ_JZFB01000001.1:1774517-1780664 GCF_001188385.1 Acinetobacter sp. V2
AGATACCGATGGTGAACAGCCAAAAACTGTTTTGTCATCTCGTGACCCAATTCTTTCTCCGGCATGGACACCGGATGCCAAGAAAATTGCTTATGTTTCTTTTGAAACTAAACGTCCAGCAATTTATTTACAAGATTTATCTACTGGAACACGTGAAGTACTCACTAGCTTTAAAGGCCTAAATGGCGCACCGAGTTTTTCACCTGATGGTCAATCAATGCTATTTACAGCATCAATGAATGGCAATCCAGAAATCTATCAAATGGATTTATCAACTCGCCAAGTTAAACGTATGACAAACGACTCGGCAATTGATACAGAAGCACGTTATACACCAGATGGAAAATCGTTTATTTTCACTTCTGACCGTGGTGGTTCAGCCCAAATCTATCGTTATACCTTTGCTGATGGTTCAGTAAAACGTCTAACGTTTAAAGGTTCATTTAATGCACGCGGAACTTTGAGTGCAGATGGCAAAAAGATTGCTCTTGTTCATCGCCCAAGTGGCAGCAGTTATAAAGTTGCAATTCAGGACATTAATACTGGCATCACCAATATTCTTACTCCAACCAGTTTAGACGAATCACCAAGTTTCTCACCGAATGGGCAAATGGTGGTCTACGCGACTCGTGAAGGTAACCGTGGCTTGTTATCTATCATGTCTACTGATGGACGTTTCCGTATGAATTTACCAAGTGAACAAGGTGAAGTACGTGAACCAGCTTGGGCACCAAAATAACTTTTAATTCCATCGATGGAGAAGATCATGAAATCAATCAAATATTTAGCTTTACCCTTTCTTAGCGTAGCACTTGTAATGACGGGTTGTGCTAGCCGCAAACCAGCAACAACTACTGCAACTGGCACAAATCCAAGTACAGTTAACACATCTGGTTTAAGTGAAGATGCGGCATTAAATGCTCAAAATTTGGCTGGTGCTTCATCAAAAGGTGTAACTGAAGCAAATAAAGCTGCTTTGGCTAAACGCGTTGTTCATTTTGATTATGACAGCAGTGATTTATCTACTGAAGACTATCAAACGCTTCAAGCTCACGCTCAATTCCTTATGGCAAATGCAAATTCAAAAGTTGCATTAACTGGCCATACAGATGAACGTGGTACACGTGAGTACAATATGGCTTTAGGTGAGCGTCGTGCTAAAGCTGTACAAAGCTACTTAATTACCAATGGTGTAAATCCACAGCAACTTGAAGCTGTAAGTTATGGTAAAGAAGCTCCTGTTAATGCAGGACATGATGAATCTGCGTGGAAAGAAAATCGCCGCGTTGAAATTAATTACGAAGCAGTGCCTCCTTTATTAAAATAAGGCATATGCATAAAAAAACGCTCATATTTTATGAGCGTTTTTTTATAACAACAGAACTTAAGAAGATTTCTTTTCTTCTTCAGACTGTTGCATAGATTCAATCAAATCATGCTTATTAAAATCTTTATATTCAGGCTTAGCCTCGTAGTCTTTCCAAGCTTCCTGAACATTTTCTTTCGAAATTTCATCTAGATTGATTGGTTCACCTGCTGTTGGGGTCGCATCAAACTTCTTTGTTGTCATTTCGATTCTCCTAAAAATATACAATCCTTTGTAATGCAATCAACATACCATTTTAATTGGGGCTTGTAAGCATAAATCCAACACAAATAAAGTAAGATAATTTTTATTTTGTGACATTCTCATCTAGAATATGCCACGTATTTATCTGACTCATTTTGATGCTTGAAGCACAGGAGCTTTTTTTATGTCCAACCTCACATTGTCCCAATTTTTACAACAACAAAAAGGGAATCTAACACCTGAGTTGGCTCAAGTCATCGACACTATCGCCACCACCTGTAAAACGATCGATCAAGCCTTACAAAAAGGTGCGCTCGCTGGTATTTTGGGTAGTGCTGGTAATGAAAATGTTCAAGGTGAAACGCAGAAAAAACTTGATGTGATTTCAAATGACTATTTAATTGATGCTTTAAAAGTTCATCCACAAGTGGGTGGCCTCGCTTCTGAAGAGCTTGATGAGTTCACACCTGCACAAGAAAATGGTAAATATCTGGTTTTATTTGATCCATTAGACGGCTCAAGTAACATCGACATCAATATGTGTGTAGGCACTATTTTCTCTATTCTGCCTGCGAAAAATGCGGTAACCCAAGCAGAAGATTTCATGCAAGCAGGTACACAGCAAGTTGCTGCTGGTTACGTACTTTATGGTCCATCAACCATGATGGCCTTAACTGTAGGAAATGGCGTAGTATTCTTTACTTTAGACCCAGAAACTCAAACATTCTTGCTTACTACTGAAAATGTTCAAGTTTCAGCAGATACTCAAGAGTTTGCAATTAACGCATCTAACCAACGTCATTGGGAAGAGCCTGTAAAACAATATATTAATGAATTACTTGCAGGTAAAACATCTGTACGTGAAAAAGATTTTAATATGCGTTGGGTAGCATGTATGGTGGGTGATATTCACCGTATTTTATGCCGAGGCGGTATTTTCCTTTATCCGTACGACTTAAAAGATCCGAAAAAAGCAGGTCGCTTACGTTTAATGTATGAAGCAAACCCAATGAGTATGCTGATTGAACAAGCTGGTGGCGCATCAACTACAGGTCGTGTTCGCATCTTAGATATTGAACCGACAGAACTTCACCAACGTGTTCCTGTAATTATTGGTTCTAAAAATGAAGTTGACCGTGTAACAAGCTATCATTAATAATTTTAATTATTTAGGGCATCATAGTATCATGATGCCCTTTTGTTGGATATTTTCTCATGGCGGTTATTTTTTTAGAATCAAAAGACAATGCAAAAATTAAACATTTGCGTGGATTAATCGAACTTAATAGCGCCCGAAAAAAGCACCAACAAACAGTCCTTGAAGGTACCCATCTCTGCTTGACGTGGTTACAACAGCAAAAGAAGATTTTTTCTTTATTTACGACCGAACAAGCCTTAGAACATACTGATTTAAAAAAAATAATTGAACTGCATCAAGGTCATATTTTTGTTATTAGTGAAGTTTTATATAGAGATTTGAGCACATTAGGTACAAGCTTACCTTGTTTAGCTATTATTGATTTACCTAAAACTGCATCAACAATTGACTATAAAGTAGATACTTTAATTCTGGAAAATATACAAGATCCAGGTAATGTAGGCACATTACTACGTTCAGCAGCGGCAGCAAATATTAAACAAATTATTTGCACACAAGGATCTGCATCACTTTGGTCGCCACGAGTTTTAAGAGCAGGCATGGGAGCTCATTTTAGCTTACATTGTTTTGAAAACTTTCAACTCACAGATATTCTTCCAAAATTTCAAATTCCAGTTTTTGTTACAAGCTCTCATCGCTCAACAAGCCTTTACTCAAAAGATCTTTCAAAACCATGTGTCTGGATTTTAGGAAATGAAGGCCAAGGTGCAAGTGATTACGCCTTAGATCATGCAGAATCTGTAACTATTCCTCAGCCTGGTGGACAAGAGTCATTAAATGTAGCAATAGCAGGATCTATTTGTTTTTTTGAGATGGTTCGTCAACGTCAATAAAACGTTAATTTATTTTACATCTCACATATTTGTGAAAAAAATCAATTACACTAGTAAAAAATAACCGATTGTTGTCAACCTCCCACCTCTTTTCAACGTTATATAAGAGATATATTGAAGATAAGGTGGGTATGTCCAATGACAGGATTTTCCATCTCCATGGATTTAGCACCGAAAAAGTCTCGATCGGAAACATCTAGTGCTCATGCAAGCACGGCTGAACAACGCCTGAAAGTTTTCATGCAAGATGTTACTGGTCGCGCTTTGGTGATGATGGAGAGTGCTACCCAAGGTCAACAAGGTATTGCGATGGATTTGGTTCAAGAAGCATTTATTGCCTTACACAAATCTTATGCCGATAAAAGTACTGAAGAATGGTATCCCCTGTTTTATACTATTTTAAACAACAAACTTCAGGACTGGCGCCGCAAAGAATCTCGTAGAGCAAACCCATTTTCATTTTTCAAAAAAGTTAGTCTGGATAATGACGACGATGAAGTTATTGATGTAGTTGATGAAAAAGCTATTAATCCTGCGGATTTTCTTGATCAAGCAGTGACTATCGAAGAAATTCGAGAAGCAATTTCAAAGCTACCTGTTCGTCAACAACAGGCATTTATGTTACGTGCGTGGGAAGGTTTTGACACACACACAACAGCTCAGATCATGAACTGTACTGAAGGTAGTGTAAAAACCCATTATCACCGAGCAATTCAGGGACTTAGAGAGTACTTAGCCCATTTAAATCCCTTGGGAGGTTCTGATGAATCATGATGATTTCACTAAAAAGGTGACGTCTAAACTTGATAGTTTGGCACATCACCATAAAAATAAAACAGTGGTCATGAATCATGTGCTTGACCATATTCAACAAAAACCAGCCTCTTTTTATAGTGTCTGGAAAATGTCTGGTTTTGCACTTGCCGCTGCGATCACAGGTTTTGTAATTTTACCTAATTCAGCAGATATTGTTGATAAGCCGCAAAATCAAGTGATTGTAAATCCTAAATTATCTCCACAAATGGTGGAAGATTTAGAAATGCTAATGGTCTTGGGTGAGGATAAAGTACAACATGGCAGCTAAAAAATTAGCACTTATCCTTTGTTCATTAAGTTTCCTGCAAACGAGTTTTGCAGGTTTTGAACGATTTTGGATTTTTTCTAAGGATGCCAATACACAAGTTGATGACACATGGAATGCTCTTTCTGAAGAAGAACAACGTGCAGTTATTAAACGCTACCAGAGCTTAAAAGAGTTACCAGCGAATCAAAGTACGAACCTACAGCAACGTATGGACTGGTTTACTCAACTCCCTGATGCTGAAAAAGAAAAAATGCGTGAAGCATGGCAAAAAATGAGTACACAAGAGCGTAATGATTTACGCCAGCGTATGCTTAAAGCGAATGGCGAAGAAAGAACAGCTATTCGTGAAGAGTATATGAACAAATATTTAGAACATTAAATATAACTCTATAAAATTCGTACACAGTGACTTTAATGCCTTAAATAATTTTCTATAAAAAAGCCTCCAATTGGAGGCTTTTTTATTTTATATCGTTTATTTACGGTAGCGTCTATAGACCACTAAACCAAGTAAAGATGCTAAAGACAAAATTCCTAAGCTACCACCACCGCCCCCACCACTTCGAGAATCATCTGTGGTAGTTGCAGTACTTATTAGATTAATTGTCCCAGGTTTCGCTGAAATTAATCCATTAGCATCATAGACATTATAAGATAGTGTATCGTTAAAAGTGTTAAAGACATTTTTAGCTTGAATATAAATATTACCGCCATAACATGTATTTTTACTGTCTTTACCAGGACACGGTCCTTCTCGATCTGCCTTAACGACCGTAAAAATTCCATCTTTCGAAGTTTTGCTTGGTAAATAGATAGGTAACTCTACTCCTTTTTCATTTACCCAAAATTGAGGCTTATCAGGCTTTGTAATAAGTGTACTAACTGGCCCATCACCATCATCATTTGCATATTTAAGTAAATTCAAAGGAATCATTTCATTTGCTAAATACTTAAATGTTATTGTGCCATCTCCAGAAACAGGAGCAATATTTGCAAATTTTGCTTTAATTAAGCCACTACTAAGTTCCACACCCGCTTTAGTGGTAATTGTATATTTACAAAATTCATTAGTTGTACTTGAAGTAGGATCATCATCAACACGATAAAAAAGAATTTGCTGTACTGCTGGATTCCACACACATCTCTGGTTTTCCTTAGTTTTAGTATCAGTAGTTAAATCTTCTACTTTTTGCGCCACACCCAAGGGTTCTGCTTTAACATTATAATCAGCTGTATTAAAAAACTTTAATACATGGTTACTGTCTTCATTTGGTAGAGGAAAACCATAATTTTTTAAATCAATGTAAATTGCTCGATATTTTGTATTTACATGAGCCGTATCATTTTTAAACTTATCGAGTAAATCCTTAAATTCAGCTAAACGAACTTTATAGTAAACGATAAAGTTTGATGGTGTAGTTGGATCTTTGAGAAGGCTATCATACAAATCATAGCTTTTTTGATATGTATCTATTAAAGTCGTAAATGAAATATTACCTAA
>NZ_JZFB01000001.1:1780723-1793722 GCF_001188385.1 Acinetobacter sp. V2
CACAACTATTTTTATTTAAAGTTTGATAATAGTATGTATTACTTACCAACCTAGCTAACCCACGCTGATCTTGAGTCTGGCAAGTACCTTTATTTTCTGAATCTACATCAATTAAATCTGGCTCTGAAAAATTATTTTTAGGATAGTAAATTGGTAAAAAACCATTATTTTCATTAGGTCCTTTTAAAGGCTCTAATAAAGTATTTAAAGGATTATTTATTACATCAATATTAGTATTACCTGTAGGAACTACTTCTTTGGGTACATCACATTTTGGTGCACTGCCTGTTAAATTTAACGCATTAAACCTCAAATCTAGTCCAGTATCTTTTTCCTCAGCTGCTGCCCCAAGTAAATATCGGCAAGCGTAAGCCCCTTTATTAAAAGCTAATACATTAAAGTCTAAGTTTTTATCACCTAATTTATCATATAAAAAAGTTGTGTTTGCAGAGTTCTCAACAATCGTATTATTTTGCAATGTTAAGCTACTAGCCGAACTTAAATTACTGGTTTGGTTTTTTGCTGGATCAGCATCTCCTGTAAATTTAAGAATACTACCGTTAGTCGGACTCGCAATATTTTGTGCAATTGTATTATTTGTAAAGGAGGCTGTAGGGCTACCACAAAAATTAAAAGCACTTATTGAACTAGTCGATCCATTATTAACAAAACTATTTGAATCCAATGATATAGTACGGGCGCTATATGAAGTATTAAACATACAACTCATTGCGAGAATACTACCTTCAGTTGAAGTCAGGCCATTGTTTTGAATTAAAGAATGACTCATCGTTAAACTGGCAGTATTACCTCCAAGGTAAATCGCTCCACCTTTAGATGCTTGTGAGTTTAATATCTGACTATTTTTTAAAGTTACATCGGCGCCAGCATAAATTGCACCACCAGAATCAGTACTTTTCCCATTTTCTAAAATAATATTAGTTAATGTTAAAGGTTGCTGGTAAACAGCCGTATTAAAGATACGTGATTTTCCCCCAGCATTTATACGAGTTTCAAGCGCTTTTTGGGCTGGATAGTCATTAGTTAGAACTCCTTTTCGCTCCCAATCCGTCGCTTCTTTCCCAATAATATTCAAACCGATTTTAGGGGTTAATTCTTTATTTAAGGTGTAAGTACCACCTTCGAGTTGAATTGTGTAGTTTGCATCAATTGCAGAAACCTCACACCCTCCATAAGATTTACGCATTTCAGCTGCTGTAATCGCTTCACGTAGAGAACATGCATTCATGTTCTCATTATCTTCGTCAGCAAATGTTGTAACTTTTATTGTTGTTTGAGCCATTAAAGGCATTGCTGCGATAACAGTAATTACACCCAGTGCTTTTTGATAATTTTTCATAGCCCACATCCCTGTTTATGACTTGAAACGGCGTAATGCAATTAATCCAAATAACCCTAAAATTAAACCGCCGCCTACACTTCCCCCACCGCCAGTACTCACCGATTTATCTTCAATTCCAGATAAAGGTTCCTGAACAATTCTTGTTGGGATAGTAATATATTGAAAATCTTCACCCTCATTAAAACGAGATACGCTAGTAACCACTTGAATACTAAAAATATCTGCACCATGCCAATTTCCATTTGGCGTATAAATTACATTACCATTTTGATCTAAGGTTATAGTGCCTTTTGAAACTGGTGTATCTGTACTTTGTCTAACTTTAAGACATCCTGGTTGCCAGTCTTTACCATCAGCACGCTCACCAAACAATCGCTTACACGTAGCAGGCGTAACCAAATCAGCTTCACTTAAAGAACCTAAAATACCGAATTTTGCAACTTGGCCATATTTAATATCTTGACCAACTGAAGAGACTTCACTATCTACAATATATTCGATTGCACCTAAATCACAGAGCTCATCATATCCACTCCGACTCTTACCACGTTGATCGTATCTTTCACAACTCGCTAAACCAATTGAAGAGCCATCACTATAAAGACGTCCCTTATTAATGATCAATGATTCAGCTAAATTTTTATAATTCTCAAGTAATCGTGGTCTAAAGAAACCCAAAAAGCTATTTTTTGGCGTGTTATAAGGGCATAACAATCCATTTTGAGCTGTTACATCGCACACACCTTCATCTGTATCTCCCGCAATTAATTTTTCATTAGCGGGATAAAGAATATTAGGAAGCTTTGAGGTCGCATTTCGGTTACATTCTGCGGTAACCAAATTACTTTGTATAACTGCTTTATCGGTTGTACCTACCTGACAATTTAGAGTATTCCCTACTAATATACTGTTTGAAACAGAAGCATTTCCTTGAGGAGCATCAAGAAATAGTCCTTTGTCATTTTTAATCATCGTAATGTTATTAACAAACATCCCATCTCGGATATTTGCAATAAAACCACCTTTATTATGAAAAATTGTACTATTACTTAATCCAATAGCACGTGAAGTTAAATATCCCCCAGTACTTTCATCTGCAAACTTGGTTTGAACATACAATAAAGCGTTATCTGCGGCTGTAACTTCATTATCACGTAAAACAGATTGAGTAATGTAATAAAGAGGCATTTCGCTATATAAAACTGCTCCCTGAGCCGCTTTATTATTCTGTATTAAATTATTGGTAAGGGTAACTGTACCTGCTGTTCTTGTCGTATTAGATAAATTACCAGCATTGTAAATTGCACCACCACGAGTAGCATAACCATTAAGCAAACGTGAATTTTTAATATTTAATTGTTCATGGTTATAAATTAATCCTCCATCTAATGCGGAGGTTTTAGAGCCAGCCCCTTGTAAATTAAGGTCACTCAAAGAAACAGAGAAAGAGGTTTTTTCAACATTACCATCATCAATTTTAAATAGGCGGTCTGTACCTGCCATTTTAATGCTAGCGTTATGGGTTCCTGGAGCATCATTATCAATAAAACTAGAGTCACTCTCTGTAAGGATATTTAGAGGTCCAGTAATTGTTATACTTGTATTCAATGCATATTCTTTATCACGCTTCAAAATAATATTTGAAGAGGCGTCTTTACCTCCGCATCCATGATAACCAGTTGCATATTTTTCAACATCAGCAGCATTGGAAGATGCTCGATAATTAAGAAATTGTACAGCCTCACGCAACGTACATAACGTATCGTCTTTATCTTCATCAATTAAGCTTGTGACTTGAATATCGGCAGAATAAGCGTGTCCAGCAGCAGCCAATAAAGCAAAAGCAATGCTCCGTTTGAGCATACCCATCTCCTTACATCTTTTTTCATTTTTCTTTGTCAATATTGCAAAATTTCCGCTTTTGCAATCGCATCCTTTGTGCGTACTTTGTCACAGCAAGTAGAATTTCTCAAGACATTTTGGTCGGTCTGTAGAGTCATTTTTGAACCAGCTTACAAAAAGCTTCATACATTTAAAAAACTTTTTTAAATACAAAAATGTGACTTTTTAAAATTAGAAGGAGCTTTAAAAAGATATAGAGGTAAGTGCTCTGAAATTAGAATTTTTTGTCCGAGACTCTATTTTAATAGTTTTTTATGTGCGCAGGTGAGGCAGTAAGACAAGATTAAAGGATATCTATGGTTGATATTCATCAATCAAAGCATAAATTTGTCTTAAAGTTGCATTCGAAAGTTTTGTTTTTTCGCCTTTGAGAAGTTTTTCTAACTGAGCAACTGTCTGTAGTAAAAGAGAAGCTTGATGAGGGCCATGTAATAATAAATAGTCAACAATTTGCTGATCAAAATGGATACCACGTCTAGACATTACAGACGTAACTAAAGAGTAGCGGTCCGCATATAAGCTTCCACTTGGCACTTTAACACTAACGGCTTGCGTAAGTCGTGACTGTAAGTCTGGCAATTCCAACTTTAATTCAATAGGCGCTACACGTGAAGAAAATACTAGCTGTCCTTCGTGATTATTCATTAAATGGAAGACAGCTTTTTGCCAATGAGGTACACCACTAATTGATTCAATATCATCCAAAGCGACAAGATCATAATGCTCTAAAGAAGTAATTGCTTCGATAGGAGCATCGAGGAGTTCAAGCAAAGAAACTTTAATTGCAGATTTGCCTATTTCTAAATAAGAGTCACAAATTGCGGAAAGTAAGTGACTCTTTCCTGTCCCTGCTCCACCGTAGATATAAAACCTACTTACCAGACCAGCATGTAGTTGACGCACAGCATCGACTACATTCCCCCAACTTGGTCCCGAAAAATCACTGATTCGGGCATCAAGTTGAGGTTCTATATCCAGTTGGAGTTGACGCATATATTGAATTAACCTTGAAATTATTTCTGGTTAGGGGATTTCAGTTCATCTGTATCTTGCTGTGTTTTAACTTCAAGATCAAGCTTAGTGCTTTCGGTTTCTACATGAATTTGCTCAATATCGCCATGTTGGATCACTAATGTAGAAGGTGGAGCATAAAGTGAGCTTCTTTCATAATTCTCTCTTAAATGCTTCAACAACACTACAATAACAGCAGCAACAGGCAATGCGATTAACATTCCTAAGAAACCTGCAAGCTGTGCACCTGCCAATACGGCAAAAACAACTGCCACAGGAGATAAACCAATTTTATCACCCAGTAGAAATGGCTGAAGAATATAACCCTCTACCGCTTGGCCAATCATAAATACTACACCAACGAGTAATAAATGCATCCAATCCAAACCGAACTGGAACAAGCTGGCAATAACAGCCGCAATAATACCTACGGCAAATCCTAAATAAGGAATAATACTGGCAAGACCAGCCACCATACCAATAATAAGACCAACTTCCAAACCAATGAGCTGTAAACCAACTGCATATACTACGCCTAGCAATAGCATGACGAGAAACTGACCCTTAACAAATGCTCCTAAAACGCTATGGCATTCACCAACGATCTGTAAAGTAGTTGCTTCATATGGGCGTGGAATGAGACGGCGTAAGTTTTGTAGCATACGGTCCCAGTCTAATAAAAAATAAAAAGCAATAATTGGAATTAGAACAACTGTTCCACCAATTTGAATAAAATTGAGGCCTGATTGTGCAAGCTTTAATAAGACAGCTTGAATACTATCGGCACTGTAATTTGTCTGAACATAATCCATGACAGCTTTGGACATTTGATCTGTATCAATTTCCATTTGCTGAACATTAAATGTCGAAGAAACCCATGGCAATAGTTCTGCATTAATCCAGTGAATACCTGCTGGAATGCTATCTCGCGCGTAAACCAATTGTTTCCAGATCAAAGGAACCAAATACCATAATGCAATGGTTAGTGTTACACCAATTCCTATGAACACCACACTAATTGCTAACCAGCGAGGCAATTTGATTTTTACCAGGACATCAACAAGTGGACTGAATAAATAAGCCAGGAAAAAAGCACCGATAAAAGGAATGACTACAGGCTTGAGTAAGTACAATACCCATACCAGCAATACAATACCTGCGAGTAAAAGAATACGGCGCAGTATACGATCTTGCATAAAATCTAGCCTTTTTTGATTTAATCGTTATAAATGAAAAAATATTTTTATTAAAGATAGCATTTTCGAGCATAAATAACATAAGAGTTTCGTATATTCAGGTTATAATCTGCCGCCAATGCGGAGACTTCATTTATGAGCAACTCAACTTCTACCCCAAATACCGGTTTAAGCTACAAAGATGCGGGTGTCGACATTGAAGCGGGCGACGCACTGGTCGATCGTATCAAGTCAGTCGCTAAACGTACAAGTCGTCCTGAAGTAATGGGCGGGCTTGGTGGCTTTGGTGCACTATGCAAAATTCCTAAAGGTTATGAAGAGCCTGTTTTAGTTTCTGGAACCGATGGTGTAGGAACTAAATTACGTTTGGCACTTAATCTTAATCGTCATGACACAATCGGCCAAGATCTTGTGGCTATGTGTGTAAATGACCTTTTAGTTTGTGGTGCAGAACCATTATTCTTCCTTGATTATTACGCGACTGGTCACTTAAATGTTGACGTTGCTGCAAATGTTGTTACTGGTATTGGTAAAGGTTGTGAGCTTGCAGGTTGCGCACTTGTAGGTGGTGAAACCGCAGAAATGCCAGGCATGTATGAAGGCGAAGATTACGATCTTGCTGGTTTTGCTGTTGGTGTTGTTGAGCAAAGCAAAATTATTGATGGTACTAAAGTAAAGTCTGGTGACGTACTTATCGGTGTTGCATCAAGTGGTGCTCACTCGAATGGTTACTCATTACTACGTAAAATTTTAGACGTTAAAAACGTTGATTTAACTCAAATGATTGATGGTCGTCCTCTTGCAGACGTTGCAATGGAACCAACACGTATTTATGTAAAACCAGTTCTTGAGCTTTGCAAACAAGTTGATGTACATGCTATGGCACACATCACTGGTGGCGGTTTACCGGGTAACTTACCACGTGTATTACCAAATGGTGCTCAAGCAGTCATTGATGAAGCTTCGTGGGAATGGTCTGAGTTATTCCAACTTCTACAACGCGAAGGCAATGTAGAACGCTTTGAAATGTACCGTACGTTTAACTGTGGCGTAGGCATGGTCATTGCTGTTGATGCAAATGATGCAGAAAAAGCAATTGAAGTGCTTAATGCTCAAGGTGAAAAAGCTTGGAAAATTGGACATATCCAAGAAAATGCTGAATCAGTGGAAGGTGCAGACGAAAAAATTCGTGTGATCTTTGCATGATAAAAATTGCTGTTCTAGTCTCTGGGAACGGCAGTAATTTACAAGCCTTGATAGATGCAAATCTATCAGGGCAAATTGTAGGTGTACTGTCTAATAAAGCAGATGCTTATGCCCTAGAGCGTGCTCAAAAAGCCAATATTGCTACGGCAGTTATTTCCCATAAAGACTTTCCAACTCGTGAAGTGTTTGATGAAGCAATGCATCAACAACTCTTGGCTTGGCAAGTGGATGTGGTTATTTTAGCCGGTTTCATGCGCATTTTAACTCCCACCTTTGTCAACAAATGGCAAGGGAAAATGCTGAACATACACCCCTCACTTCTTCCAGCTTATAAAGGTGTGAATACTCATCAACGTGTTTTAAACACAGGTGATCGTTTACATGGTTGTACCGTACACTTTGTAACTGCAGAACTGGATTCTGGTCAATCAATTGCCCAATCCGCTATTTCAGTTAAAGAACATGATACTGCCGCTTCATTAGCAAATCGAGTGCATGCACTTGAGCACTTTATCTACCCACAAGTAGCAGAGTGGTTATGTAACGGTCAACTTACATGGAAAAATGGTCAAGCTTATTTCCGTGATCAAGTTCTTGAACACCCTATTCGTTTTGCAAATTGGTAAAACTTTTTACTTAAAAGCAAAAATAAAAAAGGACATGCCAGCATGTCCTTTTTTATAAGTCTAAAAATTAATTTGGCTGATGATGAATCAATTTTTTTATAGAATTCACTGTATCAATAGGATGTTCTAGAGGAAACATATGTCCCCCTTCAACCACAGTAAATGGGATTCCCATTTTTCGCTTTGCCATTTGAGGAAAGCCTCTTTTTAAGAAATCACTTCCTTTACCTACAACTAAATGCACAGGCATCTTAGGTTTTGGCATAGGCAGCCACCACCAAGAAGGATTCTTACGGAAAATTGCAACTTCATCCTCACGAGAAATCGTTAAAGTTACTCCACCGCGAACCGAATCTTCTTTCAAAGCATAATCAATATAAGCTTGAAAACAATCTTCATCAAAATCTTTATAAAATCCTTTAGGACGTAATAACTCAGCAGCCTGCTCTCTCGAGTCCCAATGTTCACGACGGCGTGCAGATAAGCCTGCAGGAGTCATCGCATCAACTAATTTAGGACGAAATAATTTTGCCATATGAAATGCAAATGAATATCGCCCTAAAATAAGAGGCGGATCTAACATAATAACTTGAGAAAAGAGTTCAGGACGCTGAAAAGATGCCATCAACGTTAAAACCGAACCAAGAGAATGGCCAAGTCCAATCACTTTACGTCCTTTCGCCTGTCGAACAATACTGTCAATTACCTGATCAACCAAAGCAGGCCAATGGTTAGTCACAGGATAACGTTTATCAGGACCAATCAGGGGAACATAAATAATGTCATATTCCCCTTTTAACTGGTCAAACAGTTTTTGATACACTTTTGATGGCACGCCATTCGCATGAGCAAAGTGTATAACTGGTTTCATTGACATACCGCTATCCTAAAACAGATTTTATTGTAATTTTGCGCTTTGACTAGTCTGCACTTCTTGAGCAATAGATTCACTTACCCCTTGCCCGATTTGTGCACCCATACGACCTAAAATGGATTGTAATGGGTTGCGCTCAATTGTGTAGTCAACTTTATTATCAAGGTTTAGTTCACGCATCAAGCTCGTAATGTTACCTGAACGGTCAGCAACGCCCAATTGGATTGCTTGTTCGCCAGTCCAGAATAAACCAGAAAAAATAGCTGGATCGTTCGATTTCAAACGCTTTCCACGCCCTTCTTTAACTGCAGTGATAAAGTGAGTGTGAACATTATCAAGAACAGATTGAATATGTTGCTTTTGCACAGGATCAATCGGTTTTGTCATACTTAAAATGTCTTTATTGGTTCCTGCTGTTAAAGTGCGATCTTCAATGCCAAGTTTCTGAGCTAAACCAGTAATCCCATAGTTAGGCATAATTACACCAATTGAGCCGACCAGACTTGATGGATTGACAATAATCTCATCAGCAGCAGACGCAATATAATAAGCACCTGATGCGCCCATATCACCAATCACAGCGTAAACCTTTTTATCTGGATGCTGTTTTTTTAAATAACGAATTTCCTGCCAGATTTCATCAGACTGAACTGGAGAACCGCCAGGTGAGTTAATATTAAGTGCAATAGCTTTACTATTTGAAGCTTCAAAAGCACGTTTAAGCGCTTTATTTGTATCTTCACTATTTACTGATTGATTACTCGAAGCATCAATAGTTCCAATAATATCCACTACTGCCAAATGAGCACTACTGCTACTCACAGCAGAGCCTTCTTTGCTGGTTGAACAGCCTTTACCCATGAGTACAATAATGAATAATAAATAAATAAAAGTTAATGTTTTAAAGAAGATTCCCCAACGGCGACTACGGCGCTGTTCCTCTACTGAAGCAAGTACAGCCTTCTCAAGAATTTGCCATTCTGGTCCATTTTGTTTAGGGATTATAGGTTCATTTTGTGGTTTTGGTGGCCAATCGGACATAAAATTCCAATCCAAATTAATCTAAAATGATGTCATTATATACGTTGATTTGATAAAAACTGTCTAAATAATATGATTTCATTTATAATAATTTTATCTTTTTTTAATTATTGCTTCCTTTTTACCGCGATAGATGACCAAATTAGATACAAAAAGCATGAACTACTACCTACTCAAAACTTTTAGCCGCCAACCAATTCAATTTGGACGTTTTCTTGCTCGTATGTTGGCAGGGTTAATTAATACTTTAAAAATTACTAAAACATCAAAAAGTATAGAACTAAACCTACAAATCGCTCTCCCACATTTAACGCCACAGCAGCGAATAGAAATTACGCAACAAGCTATTCGTAATGAAGTCACCTCATACTTTGAATTTTTAAGTATTTGGGGCTCATCAAATAGTAAGAATATCGAAAGAATTCATCATATTGAAGGTGAACATTACTTTCACGAAGCACTTGCAGCAAAAAAAGGTGTGGTTTTGATTGTTCCACATTTTGGTACATGGGAAGTCCTGAATGCTTGGTGTTCACAATTCACTTCAATGACAATTTTATACAAGCCAGTAAAAAATGAAGATGCGGACCGTTTTGTTCGAGAAGCACGTAGTCGTGAACAAGCTCACTTGGTTCCTACTGACGAAACTGGTGTAAGACAAATTTTTAAAGCCTTAAAACAAGGTGAAACTACCGTAATTTTGCCTGACCATACACCTAACGTCGGCGGCAGTATGATCAATTATTTTGGTGTTCCACTTGCTTCAAGTAATTTAAGTACCAAGCTTATTCAAAAAACTAAAGCAAAAGCTTTATTCCTTTACGCGATTCGTAACGAACATGACGGTTTTACGATGCACGTTGAACCTATGGATGAGAAAATCTACGAAGGTAGTGCAGATGATGGAACTTATGTCATTCATCAGGCTATTGAACAACTCATCCATCGTTATCCAGAACATTACCACTGGAGTTATAAACGTTTTAAAGCAAACCCTGCTTTAGATAATATTTATAATATTGATCCAGCTGAAGCTCTTCAAATTGTGGATAAGCTTAAAGCAGAAGCTTCACAAATTTCTGTGAAGCCAAGTACGCTCGAAACGTCGAGTGTATAAAATCATTTGATGATTCTCAGATACAAAACTTAATGTTCCTTGCTCAACTGTGCTTTTAAATGGAATATTAAGTTCTTGTATTCTCGCTAAAACCTCTTTGCTAGGATGACCATATCGGTTATTAAAGCCGGCAGACGCAATAACAAGCTTGGGGTTTAACGTCGCTAAGAAGTCATAGGCTGAACTATGCTTACTACCATGATGACCTAAGACCAAAACATCTACTTTTAAATCAGGATATTCTTTTATCAATTGATATTCTGCTTCCCATCCCGCATCCCCCATAATTAAATAATTCTGATAACCCCTTACTTGTTTTAAATGAATATAAACAACACAAGAATATTCATTTTGGTTAGTAGGAACTAAATTTAAATCATTTTCTTTAGGCCAAAGTATCTCAATATCTAACTGTGGATATTGCCATTTTTGCCCTTGATGACAATAGGTAAACGGTTCTTTCACCTTCTCTGCCCATAGCTGATTTGATATGACTTGTTTGATAGGAAAAGCCTGAGCGATAAAAGGAAATGCCCCACTATGATCTTGGTCAAGATGAGATAACACCACATGATCTAGTTGCTTAATACCTTTCTGACGTAAATATGGAATTACTACATTTTGACCAATACTGAAAGCTTTCTCATCATAAGAACCACCCGTATCAATTAACCATGTCTGCTCTGGATGTTGTAGAAAAATCGCTTGTCCTTGGCCTACGTCTATAATATTTAATTGAATTTGCTGTGAGGTTTTATTCGGAATAATTAAGGGTAAACAACATATAAGACTCCAAGATTTTGGTAAAACACCACGCGGTAAAAATAAAATAATAATGGCACAGCTTAAGCCTATCAAAGCCAGTGGTGTCAGACTAAAACCTTGCAACGGTAGAGATAATTTCTCTAAAAGACTAAAACATGTCAGCACCATACTGAGCAAAATATCATTAAGCTGAAAGAGTGCATTTCCAAGTGAATTAAAAATAAACCACACACAAGCAGCGAAAATATTTAAAGGAACAATAACTCCTCCTAACAGAGGAACAGCAATAATATTTGTGAGAGGTGCTACCCATGAAATCTGCTGAAAGAAAATCAACATTAGAGGACATAGAGCAATAAATATTTTGCCCTGAGATTCAATTAAAGTTTTAGTTAGAAGAATTATTCTAGATAGCAAACTCAATGAGGCACGATTTGGAGCTTGTACTATGGTTTGATAAATGCGTAATAAAATAAAGCAAGAACCATAAGAGAGCCAAAAACCTGCCGATAAAACACTAAATGGATCAAAAAGTAAAAGTAGACTTGCGCTATAAACCAAGAGCGAAAATGGCTTAACAGGCAGTTTGATCAACAATAAAAAGGTAAATAAAAATACTGAGAGTAAAGTTCTTAAGGCTGGAATTTCAAAGCCGACAAAAGCTGTATAAATCAAAACGCCAAAACATAACGGAATCATTGCTAATATTTGCTTGGGTTGCCACAAATAAAGCTGGGGATAATAACGTCGTACTAATTGATGTAATCCCCAAGATAACAAGATTGCAAAAATGAGGACATGAGGCCCTGAAATGGCCAACAAATGAGAGATTCCTAACTGCTTAAATTGATTTTTAATATCTTCATTTAAGAGACTTTCATCCCCTGTTAGAAGCGCTAATAACAATCCTTTATTCTGAAATGGAGATTTTTTTAGCATTAATCTAAATTTTAGACGGAGTTTTTCTATATTTAATAGTTGTCTAGTCAAAAAATTTTGTTGCTGTTTTAAGTGACTTTGATAACCCAACCGATAAATTTCATTCGAGTTTAAAGGCTCAATATGCTGAATACTGAAACCTGACATTATGTTTCGTTGAATGAACCATTGTTCTTGATCAAAAGCACCTGATACGGCATAACTATGAGCTGGTCTAGTTTTACCCGAAATTCGATAGTAATGACCTAATTGTAATTTTGGTCCCTCTATTAATGCACTCTCATTTTCATTTTTTAAATATAGCAACCAATTCACCACATGGGATGACCGCCCTAGAACCTGAGCGAGTTGCTGTGTCTTATTATCTTTTTCTTCACTTATTCGGTCTATATAAACAATAATATCTAAAGACTCAGGTTGCATCTCCCGTAGTTGTAGTCTTTCATTTAAGGCATGCTGAGCATATTGATGGCCTATAATAAAAAGGCTTAGACCACAGATTAAATAATAAACTCCTTTTAAAATGGGACGATTAACAACAAGATGCCGCTTAAAAATATAAAACATTAAGCAGATAAAGAGCAAAACTTTACCAATCCAACCATATTGCGTTATGAGAGGAATATCTATTCCCATAAATGCAATACCTATAACCCACCCCATTAAAATAAGCTTTAACATTTAAAATCATATCGTTATCTTTTTAGGGGCAAAATTAAAGCCCAACTGAGTGGGCTTTAACAATGTGATTTAATGACAATTTTTTAAGAACCGCTGACCCACAGACCATCTTCCATATGCAAGATTGAATCTGCTGCCTGAGCCAACTGTTCATCATGAGTCACAATAAGCATAGCCATATTGAGCTCTTTCTTAAGATCAGTCAGTAACTCGAAAATCCCAACAGCTGTTTTACGGTCTAAATTACCCGTTGGCTCATCCGCTAAAACTACGGCAGG
>NZ_JZFB01000001.1:1793781-1798344 GCF_001188385.1 Acinetobacter sp. V2
TATGATCCATACGGTGAGATAATCCCACTCGATCTAGTAAATATTCAGCTTGTGCCTTTACCGATTTGTATTGACTGTCTGCTCGAAGCATTAAAGGCATTGCCACATTTTCAAGCGCAGAAAACTCAGGTAATAAGTGGTGGAATTGATAAACAAAACCAAGGTATTTGTTACGTTGAAAACCACGTTCGGCTTCACCTAAATTATCAAAACGCTGACCATTTAAAAATACTTGTCCTTGTGTTGGTTGTTCTAGACCACCTAACGCATGAAGCAAAGTACTTTTACCTGAGCCACTCGCACCCACAATTGAAACAAACTGCCCTGCTTCAACTTGTAAAGAAAGACCTTTAATGACTTCAACCTTAGATTTACCATCATCAAAATGTTTATATATTTCTTTCGCTTCTAAAACAATTTTACTCATAGCGCAGTGCCTCGGCAGGTTGAACTTTGGCAGCACGAAGCGCCGGATAGATAGTCGCCAAGAAGCTTAAAAGTAAAGAAACAATCACGATAATCGTCACATCTTGCCATCTTAAATAAGAAGGAAGGTAATGCACGAAGTAAGCATCAAATAGATTTAAGCCCAACACATTGTTAAACCATGAAATGATATCACTAATGGTTAAAGCTAAAATTACACCTAAAACCGTACCTGCAACTGTACCAATCACACCAATCACGGTGCCTTGCACCATAAAGATTTTAGTAATCATTGATGGCGACGCGCCTAATGTACGTAAAATGGCAATATCTGATTTTTTATCAGTCACAACCATGACTAACGACGAAACAATATTAAATGCTGCAACTACAATGATAAGTACAAGCAATAAACCAACTAGTGTTTTTTCCATTTGAATGGCATTAAACAGGTTGCCATGCGTATAGGTCCAGTTCGTTGCATAGAAATTGCTTGGTAAACTTTTTACCAAGTCATCGGCAACTTGTGGTGCTGCAAAAATATCATCTAGTTTTAAACGAACACCTTGAGCACCATCAGGTAAGCGTAATAAAGTGGAAGCATCATATAGGGCGATATAACCCACCATAGAATCGACTTCAGCGCCTACACTAAAAATACCAACCACTTTAAAACGCTTGAAACGAGGTACAACACCGGCTGGAGATGGTGTTGCTTCAGGTAAAACCAATGTCACACTGTCATTTAGGCGTAAGCCTAATGAGTCAGCCATATCTTTACCAAGTACAATACCAAACTCACCCTTTTTAAGTGAATCTAGACTCCCGGCCACAATATGATTTTGAATAATAGAAACATTCTTTTCATATTTTGGGTCAATACCCGTCACCATAATACCAGCGACTTGCCCTTGCGCGGTTAACATACCTTGCAATTGGGTAAAAGGTGCAACCCCAGTTACATGTGGATGATGTTCAACTCGTTTTACCAGTTCAGGCCAATCCGTGAGGATTTGTGTAGATGAAACTGTCGCTTGCGGCACCATTCCCAAAACACGGTTTTTCAATTCGCGATCGAAACCGTTCATCACAGAAAGTACCGTAATCAGCACTGCGACACCTAGTGTCAAACCGACCATCGAAACCAATGCAATAAAAGAAATAAAATGATTACTGCGTCTTGCGCGAGTATATCTCAACCCTATATACAGTGAGATTGGTTTAAACATACCTTCTAAATCCAAGGTGATTGATGGGAAATAGCAGATGAGAATGTCAAATTACATTCACATTTACTATTTGGCCATATCGTTAGATGCTGTATTAAGGTTTAAAAATCAGTAAGTTCTGATCTTCCCTTAACAATCCTAATATTATATTGCTGCGCTATTTTCTACTACTTAAGTTAGGAGATCAATTTGATCATGCATTTCGCTACGAATTAGAACAATTTAATGAATAAGCTCAACAAATTACCCAAATCTTCTCCTATTTAGACTTCATATGTTGAGCAAAGTTCCGGTTTGCCTGAATGTCTTTATAGAAATATAAAAAGAGTCCAGACAAGATAATTAAAGCCCCTACAAAAACCATAATCGAAAGTTGTTCATGATTTAAAGCAGCTCCAATCATCATCGCTAACATTGGTGTAATTACTGTCGTTAAAGATAAAGTTGTTGGCTGAATATTTTGTATAAGTTTGAAATAACAAAACATGGCGACTAATGAAGCCATGAGTACCGTATAAATTAAGGCAAATAAAGATTTAGCTTCTGGCAAATGTGTCGGTGCATATTGCCAAATAAATGGAATAAAACAACTAGCAAAAATTGAAGAAACTAAAATAGAACCTGTTGCCTGAGCCATCGGCTGGATCTGCGCATTAACTTTCTTAACCCAGAAAATTGAAAAAGAATAAACAAATACACTGATCAGCATAAGGACAATACCAAACGGATGCACGTGCTGATTTGCACCGCTCAAACAAATAATCGCTAACCCACTGACAGCAATTGCCATGCCCAGCCATTGCAGCTTATAAAGTTGTTGGCCAAATGCAAACCGACCAATAAGCCCTGCCATAATAGGTGCTAAGCCAAACATAAGTGCAATCATGCCTGAACTTAAATATTGGGTTGCGGCATAAGTAAAAATTTGGGAACCAATTAAGCTAAAAGATCCGGCAATGTAGCTGTGAACTGCTTGTCGATGAGTCGGAAAAGGTGTTCTTAAAATCAGTAATATGATTACTGCCAAAGGCAATGCAATAAAAAAGCGTAACAACAATGCCCACATCAGATGTAAATCAGACACACTCCAAACAATAGCCAATGGAGTGGTTGCCCAAATGAACACTAACAAGGCATAAGTTAAAGCCAAATTGGTTTGCGATGGCATGTGATGCTCACTTAGCTGTTTTACGTTTTTGCTTTAAAATTGTTTGATCTAATGAACTTGAAAATTCACGCTTATCTCGCTCGGAAATAGGCGGTGGTCCACCAGTTTGCACACCCGCACCACGAAGCGTATCCATAAAATCACGCAGATGTAAACGTGCTTTAACATTCGCCGTTGTATAGACTTCACCACGTGGATGAATAGCAACACCTCCTTTCTCGATCACTTGAGCTGCCAGTGGAATATCCTGCGTAATGACAATGTCATTTTCAATCATACGATCAACTATTTCTTTATCGGCCTGATCAGCACCACTTAAAACCTGTATTGACTTAATACGAACAGAAGGTGTAATCCCAACATTCTGATTGGCAACAAAAATAACTTCTAATTGATAACGATCTGATGCACGCAAAATTACTTCACGTAAAATTTTTGGTAAGGCGTCTGCGTCTACCCATAGCTTAAATGGCAGCACGTTATTCTCTATTTCCACTAAAAATCTAAGTCTAACAGATGCTTTTCGAAGGTGAGTAGAAATAAACATTAAACTTATTTTTAATTTCAACATTAAAGTTTTTATAGATGAAGCTTACTTTTAATTTATAAATAGAAGCCGTATTTCTCTTTAAATGACTAAATATGTGCTTTTACAAGAGAATTTACACATGATGACTTGAAAAATAGTGAACACCCTCGATTTAATATAACAAGTAATGTGAACCCAACAGCATCGTGCTTATGAAAAATCAAAACAGTCCAGAAGTAATTAAAGTAAATGACCAAAATTTTGGTAGTCATGGCGAACATTGGAATCTATTGACGTCCCATCCTGAAACAGATGTACCAAAATGGTTAGGACTAGCACTTGATGCACCTGTAATGCCGATGGGCTTATGCGAACATGAAGAAGATATGGATCAATCTTTTTGGTTGATTCAAGGCCCACAAAACCAAAAAGTTACAATCAACCAGATTATTGCTGTTGAAAACCAAAAGCCTCGAGCACTCAAAACAGCCTTTCCAAGTTTTGAAAGCCCATATCAATATAATGCAAAAATTGAACGTATCATTACTTGTGACTCTGCAACGCAAGCCGTGTTAAGTTTAAGACTAAATAAAAATACAACTGTTTATGCATTTGATAATTTATTTAGCGTTAACGCTTGTCAATATGACAAAAATCAAAACTATCAAGTTCAATTTAATGCATGGGCTTATGAATTAGAACCGGTTCCAGCAGGCGAAAAAATTGTTGTTGATGACCCAGCTTCAATTAAACATCACCGTGCATTAAATGCAATCTTGACTGAACATAATGGTATTGCTCCTGAAAACTTACAGGAACTCATTAATGAATGGCAGCCAAAAACCCCAGAAGATCAAGAACCTGTAACTGTTGATTTTTCTAAAATGGTCGCATATTTATATGGTGAAAATCTTGGTCAAGAAGATGAAGCATGGTTCCAAGGTAATATTGTTGGCAAAACTTCTATGACATTTATGGGGGCAGAATATACCCTTTATGATGTCACTTTGGTTTTAGAAGATGATCTTCCTGCCATATTAGTGCGCATTGCGACCAAAAACGATTTGTATAAAAACTTTAATATTGGCGAATATATTCGCGGTAATATCTGGATTCAGGCGACTATTTGTGCTAAAAAGGGTGAAACTAATTGAATTTCACTAATATTTTAATAATTAGGTTATTGAATGAAGATTATACCCGAACAAACT
>NZ_JZFB01000001.1:1798386-1800879 GCF_001188385.1 Acinetobacter sp. V2
ATACTGGTGCGTTTTGCTTTTTTGTATTGGGTATGTTTTTAGCTGCCATATTCATGCACCAACTTGGTTTAGTGCCTTTTTAGTTTATAAAATTTACTCAAAAATAAAGCCCTCATTTGAGGGCTTTATTTATTTGATTTGCTTAACCATTACGTTTTGCAAAGTCATCCATAAAACTAATTAAAGCCTGTACACCTTCTAATGGCACAGCATTATAAATACTTGCACGCATACCACCTACAGAACGGTGTCCAGCTAAATTCAACAAATGGTTTGCTTCCGCTTCTTTTAAGAATTGCTTGTCTAAAGCTTCATCTGCCAAGGTAAACGGTACATTCATAATTGAACGGTTCGGAATTGCAATCGGGTTATTGTAGAAATCGCTTGAATCGATATAACCATATAACAACTGAGCTTTTTCAAGGTTAACTTTATGGATAGCATCTACCCCCCCCTGCTCTAGCAACCATTCAAATACCAAACCAGACAAATACCAAGCGTAAGTCGATGGAGTATTTACCATAGAACCATTTTTCGCTTGATCACCATATTTTAAAATGCTTGGAATTTCTGGTTTAGCTTGATCAAGTAAGTCATCACGAATAATGACAATTGTTAAACCAGCAGGACCAATATTTTTTTGTGCACCAGCATAGATTAAACCAAACTTGGTCACATCTAATGGAGCAGATAAAATACTTGATGAATAGTCACAAACGAGTGGAGCTTTTACATCAGGAATTCCTGCGAACTGTAAGCCACCAATCGTTTCATTATCCGCATAATGTACATAAGCTGCATCGTCAGATAAATTCCATTCGCTTTGTTCAGAAATTGCGAACTTGCCATCTACTTTAATACCAGCCTTCACAACATTAATGTCGCCATAACGTTGTGCTTCTTTTAACGCTTTTTCAGACCAGATGCCCGTATCAATATAATCAGCCTTACTGTTCTTACCTAAAAGGTTTAAAGGAATCGCAGAAAATTGTAATGACGCGCCGCCTTGTAAAAACAGTACTTTATAGTTTTCTGGAATATTCATTAATTTGCGTAAATCTGCTTCAGCTTTTTCAGCTACAGCAACATAGTCAGCACTACGGTGACTCATTTCCATGATGGATAGACCTTTACCCTGCCAATCCAACAATTCTTGTTGAGCTTTTTCTAAAACGGCAGTAGGTAATGCAGCAGGACCAGCACAGAAATTGTACGCGCGCATGATTTTTCCCTTGTATAAAGTCAAACACAATAAAAATGGCATTTAACCACAGATTGCTTAAGCTTGCAGCAGCTTCTCAAGTAAATATTTCAATGCTGGACTGTATTTAAGTTTATTTTTTCAATTACTAGTGCCGTTATTTACTTACTTTTAATTACTACCTTCCAAGTTTAAAAAGATTTTTAAGCAAAAAAGATCAACTTGACTTGTGATTATAATTTCACATACCTTGATAGATATTAGAAAAAATATTGGCTTAGTAAATTCAATAATTAAAGGAGCTAAAATCAAAATGTTTTTATACAAATGTATAATAAACAATATGATAATTGAATTTAATAACAAGAAATTTAAACTATAAGGGATGCCAGAAATTGTTATTTAAAATGCCAGCACATCGATATAGACAGTCTATTTTTCCCTTTTCATTTAAACCTAAACATCTTGCTTTGGCTTTAGGCTTTTTTTTCACTAATCATTTATATGCCCAAAGCTTAAGTTATGCAGAAGCAGAACAACAAGCTTTGAAAAGTTCATATAGCACCCAAGCCAACCAAGCATTACAGCAAGCATCTCAATTAGAAGCCGAAGCAGTAAAGGGCCTCGGATTACCTCGAGTTGATTTAAATGTGAGAGCATATGCTTTTCACAGTGAAACAGATGTACCTCTTGGCTCTTTTAAACAAAAACTTGAGAATGATTTAAGCCAAGGGCTGAATGACAAACTTTCACAGTGGAACAATGTCATTCCATCGGATGTGCTGGGACAAGTTCAAGAAGGCGCCAATCAAACCATACATGACGGTATTAATCGATTTCCAGATTATGCGAATCTGACCATTGAAGATCAGGTTGTACGCCCTTCTATTTCAGTCGTTATGCCACTCTATACAGGTGGTTTAACCAGCAGTGCAAAAAAACTAGCAAATATTCAAGCACAGCGTTCGGAGCTTTCAAGCCAGCAACAACAAGATATACAGCGGTTTGAAGTGGTACAAAGCTATTTTAATGTTCAATTACAGCAGCAACTGGTCGCGAGTAGCTTATTTAACTTTAATGCGATGCAGAAACATTACAGCAATGCTCTAAAGCTCGAACAACAAGGATTTATTAGTAAAGGGCAACGCATGCAGTTTGAAGTCGCTCGTAATAATGCAGAACGTACTTTACAAAATACTCAAGCCAACTTAAACGCCAGCCGCTTTAGCCTTAATAATCTTTTACATCAACAAAATAATGTAGATTTAAGTACGCCACTATTTGTAAATAAC
>NZ_JZFB01000001.1:1800922-1830135 GCF_001188385.1 Acinetobacter sp. V2
CAAAAATCTAGCCTTGTACAAAAAATGCAGATGGATACTCAACTGGCTAATGTAAATATCCAAGCTCAAGAAGCTGCAAAAAAACCAAGTCTTTTTGCATTTGGTGAATATGCTCTCGATAAAAATGAAAACTGGATTGTCGGTGTAATGGCAAAATACAACCTATTTTCAGGTGTAGATAAAAATAAGAATATTCACGCTGCCGAATTGAAACGCTATGCCTCTGAACTCATGACTGAACGAACTAAACAAGAGATTGAAGCTCTTTTGAATAAGTCATATAACGAACTCAACTCTGCGCAACAAAGTCATCAGCTCTTACAAAGAAACGTAAATGCCGCTCAAGAAAACCTACGTATCCAAGAGCTTTCTTTCCGTGAAGGAATGGGTACAGCAACCCAAGTGATTGATGCGCAAAATGCATTAAGTGCGTTAAAAACTGAAATGGCTTTAAATGCTTATAAATATGTCATGTCACTCGCGACTTTACTTCAAAGTCACGGCTCAATTGATGAGTTTAAAGCTTACGTCAATCAACCACATACCGACTATATTCGTTAAGGGGAGTATAAAATGAATCAAGACTCAGCTCATTCAGAACAAGATGCTCCTGTTGCGGATACGACAGAAACCAACCAAGTTCAAAAAGATGATCAAGCGAGTGATCATCAAGAATCAAACACAAATAAAAGTGACTCCAAACCACCTAAAAATTCAAAAATTAAACTGGTTATTGGTTTGATCATTATTGCCCTATTAGGTTTAATTATTTTTGGTTTGTGGAAAAGTTATCAGCCAAAGCCTATTGAACTACAAGGCCGAGTTGAAGCCGAAACTATTCACGTAAGCACAAAAGTTCCGAGTCGTATTGAAGAAATTTATGTACAAGAAGGCCAGAAAATTTCCAAAGGCCAGCCACTTGTTCGTTTAGTTAGCCCGGAAATAGAAGCTAAAAAGCAACAAGCTTTGGCTACCTTACAATCTGCTTTAGCATTTCAATCTACGGTAGATCGTGGTTCTCAACAAGAGAATATCGATACTCTTTATGCCAACTGGCAAAGCACGAAAGCACAAGCAAACCTTGCAAAAACCACTTACCAACGTGGTGAAAATTTATATAGACAAGGTGTGATTTCGCGTCAAAGACGAGATGAAATGCTCGCGGCACAAACTTCTGCTCAAGAATTAAGTGAAGCTTCTTATCAACAATATGCTCGTGCAAAACGTGGCAGTACGAGCCAACAAAAATCTACAGCAGATGCACAGGTTGAAATTGCAAAAGCAGCTGTAGGTGAAGCAAAAGCACTAGAGGAAGAAACACGTTTACTATCCCCTATTTCAGGTACGGTTTCAAAAACTTATGGTAAACCTTCTGAATTAGTCGCTATGGGTGTACCTGTTGTCAGCATTTTAGAAGATGATGATTTATGGGTAAGTTTAAATGTGGGTGAAAATCAATATGCCTCTGTTTATAAAAATAAAACCCTTGAAGGATTCATTCCAGCACTTAATCAGAATGTGAATTTTAAAATTAAGAATATAGATGCAGAAGGTGAATTTGCCACCATAAAAACGACTCGCCAAACTGGTGGGTACGATATTCGCAGCTTTAAATTGCATCTTGTGCCTGAGCGTCCAGTGCAAGATTTAAAAGTTGGGATGAGTGTTCTATTTAAAATTAAAGAAGAAAAATAAAGCATGTTTGCCAGTATATTACGTGAACTAAACTATCTAAAAAGCAACAAATGGGATTTGTGTATGGTGACACTCATCCCCGCTTTTATCATTTTTATGTTTAGCAGCATGTTTTACGCAGGTAAAGCTGAACACTTACCAATTGCGATTATTGATCAGGACCAAAGTGAACTCAGCCGTAATATTGAAAAGTATCTTTCGTTGAATCATACGGTAGATATTAAAACAGTTACGACAAGCTCCACAGAAGCGGAGCAACTACTCAATGAAACCAAAATATGGGGATATATTTTCATTCCAGACGGCGCCGAAAAGCGTTTTGTGAAAGCCCAAGATGCTCAAATCAGCATTGCATTTAACCAGTCTTTTTTTAGTGTCGGGAATACGATTTCCTCCGCAATGTTGGTCAGCACCCTCAATGCTTTAGCAGACTATGCAGGCCAAAGTTATCTCGCAAATAATATCCCCTATTTAGATGTTCCTACTGCTCATGTCAAAATCTCAACGCTTTATAACCCAAGCATGAGCTATGAGTTTTATTTAGAACCCTTCATGGTTCCTGCTGTATTGCATCTATTGCTATGCTGCTGTGTTGCCTTTGCCATTGGACAAGAACTGAAACGTGGCACATTAACCACATGGGTAAACCGAGAAAGTTTTATTCAAGGCTTATTGGCTAAGAATTTGCTCTATAGCCTTATTTTTTGTTTTTGGACATGGTTATGGATGTTTTGGCTAGTCGAAATCCGAGGCTGGTTTGTAGCGGGTTCTCTTAGTTTATTGCTATGCGCACAGTTCCTACTTTATTTTGCCTACGCTTTGATTAGCAGCACAGTTATTTTAGCAACCAAAAATTTAAGCAAAACTTTTGGCTTTATCGCTGTCTATGGCGGGTCATCTTTAAGTTTCGCAGGCGTTACTCTGCCTTTAAATAATGCCCCTATTTTTACCAAGTTTTGGTCACTCATTATTCCCTATACCCCTTATGCCAAGCTGCAAACTGAACAATGGGTGATTGGAAGTCCAGTTTTTATTTCAATGATTCCTTTTTTAATACTTATGGGTTATTGCCTTATTTATTTCTTCTTAAGTTGTCTGCTTCTTAAAAAACTAATTCAGGGAGCAGCACAATGAAAGAGTTTTTAAATGCATATTTGCAAACTTTTAAAGATATTGTAGGGAATAGTTCAGTTTTCACGACTCTGATTTTATCGGTCATTCTTTATAGTTTTTTTTACCCTACCGCCTATAAAGCTGAGCGGGCAGAATCAATTCCTATTGTTATTGTTGATGAAGAACAAAGTCTCTTAACTTCTCAATTAATCGGTCAAAGTGCAAATAGTCCGCATGTTCATATTGTTACTGTTACAAGCAATTTCTTACAAGCAGAACAAATGGTTCGTGAACAAAAAGCCGATGGTATTTTACTTTTACCAAGTAACCTAACGCAAAGCTTACGCCGTGGAGAAACAGGTGGAATTGGCTTATATTTAAGTACAACCAACTTTTTAAAAACTAAAGAAATTGGTTTAGGCTTAGCTACATCCATCGAAGCGACCTTAAAAGAATATGTCGAAAAATTTGGAAAGCGCACACATTTCCAACCCGCGCTTTCTATTCATCAGGTTCCTTTATTTAACCCCCTTTCAGGCTATGGAAGTTATATTTTTCCGGCTGTTGCCTCTTTAATTATTCATCAAACCATTGTGTTAGGTTTAGCGATGCTAATTGCAAGCTACCGTGAGCAACACCAAAAAATTACAGCTGTTCGCTTCGCTGGAATTTTCACCAGCCTGTTTACTATTGGTTGTTTAAGTAGTTTTTATCTTTTTGGTTTTACGTTGTGGTTCAACGACTATCCACACGGTGGAAACTTCACAGGTTTACTCGTTGCTGTTCCTATTTTTATTAGTTGTGTGATTGGATTAGGCATGCTGATCGGTTCACTTTTAGACATGCCAGAACGTGCCGGACATATTATTGTGTTTAGCTCTGTACCCTTATTCTTATTAACTGGTGCTGCATGGCCACATCAAGCAATGCCCGAATGGTTACAATGGTTTGCGTGGTGTTTACCATCAACACATGGGGTACAAATGTTTGTGCAACTTAACCAGATGGGTGTTCCTTTAGCCACGGTTGTACCAAAACTGATTTTTCTTGCGACAATCGGTCTTATTTTTTTAATCTTGGCGTATTCACGTTTAAAAGCCTCCAAGTGAAGAGTTTTCTGAACTTGGAGCATAAATTATATTTTTATTTACTATGAAATCTGATAGTTAAAAGTCATTCCTTAAAAACTATTGACCATAAAAATATAAAAAAACCAATAAATTCAAATTATTAATTGGTAACAATTGTCATAAAACCTTAAAAAAACTTTAAGTTGAAATTAAGAAAATTTCTCCATAGTAAAACTGTTTAGTTTTTCAGCAGCCTAAAAGGGTAACTCTGCTACCCTGCTCTATGACGGAATTTGATATGGCAAAGGTATGTTATTGCGCAGATGACTTTGCAATGAATGCAGAGATATCTAATGCAATTATTCAGTTAATTGAAAGAGGAGCACTGCAAGCGACCTCATGTATGACCCAATCTGAACTCTGGGAAACAGCTGCTGCCAAACTCAAACCTTTCTCGAATCAAATTGATATTGGTTTACACTTAAATTTCACTCATGCGTTTACTTCAGGTAATACAGTCTTCTCATTACCTGCTCTCATGTTTCGCGCATGGTCATCAAATCTTAACCGTGAATTAATTACCCAGTGTATTGAAGAACAATGGGATGCATTTGTTTCAGTCATGGGAAAGCAGCCCGATTTTATTGATGGGCATCAACATATTCATCAATTTCCGTTTATACGGGATATTTTGCTACAGCTTTTAAAAGAGAAAAATTTCACTGGTTGGATACGTAATTTACAACATCTAATTTATCTACCCCATTATCGTTTTAAAACTCATATGCTTTCTGCACTTGGCTCAAATGCCTTAGCAAAGGCGTGCCAAACTTACCAGTTTAGCCAAAATGAATATTTCGCTGGTATCTATGACTTTAAACAAACTGATTATGCCGAACTGAATCAATATTGGCTTGCTCAAGCAAAAGACCACTTACTGATTATGTGCCATCCCTCACTTTCTACACCAAGTGAGCAAGACCCAATCCAGCATGCACGTATCCAAGAATACCAATATTTTTCGTCTGATCAATTCCCTCTTGATTGCCAGAAAAATGGCATCCAACTTACCAGACTAGGGGCAATGCAATGAGCACAAAACCTTTTTTATCCTGCGTTGTTCCCGCTTATAACGAAGCAGAGAATTTAAAGACATTTATTCCAGCTTTAGCAAACAGCTTAAAGCAACAAAATCTTAGCTATGAAATTATTGTGGTCGATGATGGCAGTAAGGACGATACTATTCCGATCTTGCAAACGATGATCGAAGATTATCCTTTAGTTGTGCTGGAATTATCACGAAATTTTGGTAAGGAAGCTGCTTTAAGCGCAGGTTTAGACCATGTAAATGGTGAAGTTGCACTGCTCATTGATGCTGACTTTCAACATCCTTTTGAAGCAATTCCGACCATGATTAACCTTTGGAAAAATGGTTATGACATGGTTTATGGCATTCGTAATCGTACTACTGAATCATGGCTAAAACGGACCTTAACTCAAGGTTACTACCGTATTTTAAACCTAAGCTCACCTATTGATATTCCTGAAAATGCTGGTGATTTCAGACTTCTTGACGCAAAAGTTGTTGAAGCAATCAAACAATTACCAGAAAAAAATCGCTATATGAAAGGCCTTTATGCATGGGTCGGTTTTAAAAGTATCGGGATCAATTTCTCCGAGCAAGATCGTCAACATGGTCGTTCTAGTTTTAACGTAAAGTCATTATTCAATCTGGCAATGTCTGGTTTAACTGGGTTTTCAGATTTACCTTTACGAATCTGTATTTATCTAGGTGCCCTATTGGCTTTAGGCGCTATGAGTTACGGTGTTTGGATCATTATTAAAACCCTGATTGAAGGAATTTCTGTACCTGGTTGGGCAACTCTTGCGGCAGGCATGACGCTATTAGGCGGCATTCAATTGTTATTCATTGGAATTTTAGGTGAATACATTGGCCGTATTTATGCAGAAGTTAAAAATCGACCTAAATATATTGTTTCAACCGAACATTCTCGTATTAAGCAAGAACATCCGATCACTCACTCAGAAAATACGTTCTCTAGTTTCTAATGTTTGCACATATTTTTCAGCTCGCGCGGTTTACCACGACTGGGGCCGCAGCAGCACTTACGCACTACAGTATTGTCATGCTCTTGTTTAAACGAAACATTGCATTGCAATATGCCAATTTAGTCGCCTTTCTACTTGCCTATTGGGTGAGCTATTTTGGGCATCGTATTTTTACTTTTAAAGCCCAGCATATTTCTCATCGACACACACTACCCAAATTTACCTTAGTCGCTGGATTAGGTTTTTTATTTAATGAGAGTTTTCTCTTGCTTTCTAATCTTTACTTCAGCGCCCCTGTTTCAACATTGGTTTGTGTAGCTATTGTCCTGACTTCAATTGTGACTTTTTTGCTTAACCGTTTTTTTGCATTTCAACATTAAGGATTATGTATGCAGCAATGGCTTCGTAGTTCCAAATTCTTATTAATATTTTTACCGATTTGGTTGTTTGTTTTGTCTTGGATAAGACCTCTCTCTGTGCCAGATGAAGGACGCTACGGAGATATTAGTCGATCTATGTTTGAGTCGGGAGATTGGCTAATTCCCCGTATCAATAGCTTGCCATTTATGCATAAGCCCCCTCTATTACACTGGTTAAGTTCTATATTTATGGAACTTTTCGGTATGCATATTTGGGTATTGAGATTAGTTCCAGTGCTAGCAGCTACACTCATGCTAGTCAGCCTATTCTTATTCGTTAGAAAGCACATTTCAGAACGTGTAGCACAACTTACTGCCATTATTTTAGGCACAAATTTACTGTTTTTTGGTAGTAGTGAATATATTAACCATGACCTACTACTTGCTTCATGGATTACCATCAGTGTTTTATGTTTTGTTGATTTCACAATTTCAGCGCGTAAATCTATTTTATTTTTAGGATATTTTGCAGGTGCGGCTGCGTTCTTAAGTAAAGGCCTAATTGGTGTGTTAATTCCCGGTATGATTCTATTACCGTGGTTGCTTTACACCAAACAATGGAAAAAAATCCCTTCATTACTTAACCCTTTGGGGATTTTGCTATTTATATTACTGGTTAGTCCATGGCTCTATGCAGTTCAACTTAAATATCCTCAATTTTTGCATTATTTCTTTATCGACCAACAATTTAGTCGATTTAGCTCAAAAGAGTTTAATAATAAACAACCGTGGTGTTTCTATCTGATTATTTTAATGTTCAGCTTTTTACCATGGATTCTTTCGAGTAGATTTCAATCTATCAAAGCTGTATTTCAAAATTACAAGCAATCCGCTTTACTTGCCCTGTTTATATGGTGGTTTATTTCTGTTACGGTTTTCTTCTCTATTCCGCCTTCTAAGCTAGCTGGCTATATTTTACCAGCTGTGCCTCCACTCGCTGTTTTCTTGGCTCTTGTTATCAACCAAGTACTTGAAAGTGAATATAAAACCAAATTACAGGTTTGGGGTTTACCTATATTTATTATGCTTGTTGGAATAGGTATTACTGCTACACCACATTTCATGCGTGCACATCAACCCTTTTTCCAAAACCAAGCGGTATTTATTTATATCATTGGCACGCTATTGGTTATGCTTCCACTTGCTTTAGTCTGGTTATATAAAAAGCAGAAATTAAACTATTTGAACTATATTTTTATAAGTTTAATTGTTCTGTGTAGTTCAATCCCCTTTACCGTTCGTATTTTAGATACCAAAAATAATGTAGGACAAACGAGTTTTTCTGAATATATGACACCATCAACAAAAATAGTTTTCTACAATTACTATTTCTATGATGTACCTTTCCTTTTACAGCTAAAACAGCCTGTATATATTGTGAATCAATGGGATACAGTGCATTCAGATAGTGCATCTTTAGAAATTAAAGATGGTTTATTGTTTGAACCACAACGCAAAAAATACTTATGGAGCGAGCAACAGCTTCAAGATGCTTTAACGCAAAAGCAAGATTTGATTGTCGTAAGTCAACCTCATAATTTTGCAACTAAAGATCCATCTGTTAAAACACTACATTATCGAAATTATGATGTGTTTATCTTCCACTCAAACAAATAAATAACCCAATAAAAAAGGAAGCTTACGCTTCCTTTTTTACTTAATTAAGACTTACTCTTCTGACACATCGTCATTCGTAGAAACTGCATCTTCACCATCTACTTCTGAAGTATCAACTTCTCCTTCGAGAAACTCTTCTTCATCTTCGACAGCTTCAATAGACACAACGCCCACTAAAGTTTCTTCTTCGCTTAAACGAATCAGACGAACACCTTGTGCATTACGACCAGTCATTGCAACTTCAGCAGCACGCGTACGAACTAATGTACCGCCATCAGAAATAAGCAACAGCTCTTTGCTTTCATCAATAGATACTGCACCTACAAGCTCACCATTACGTTCACTTGTCTTAATCGCAATAACGCCCTTACCACCACGTTTTTTGGTTGGGAAGTCATTTACAGGAGTACGTTTACCATAACCATTGGCACTCGCACACAGCACTTCGCCCGTTTCAGGAACAACAACAAGCGATACGATGCGACTCACGACATTTAAATCTGCTGAATCTTCGTTGTCATCAGATTCATCATTTTCAACTTCTGCATCTTCTTCACTTAAAGTGCTGCTTGCAAAGCTAACACGCATACCACGGACGCCTTTAGCAGTACGGCCCATTGAACGCACGTCGGTTTCTGCAAAACGAATTGCCTTACCTTCATTCGAGAACAACATGATTTGCTGATTACCATCAGTAATCGCAACACCAATCAAGGTATCTTCTTCATTCAATTCAATTGCACGTAAGCCATTTGAACGAATGTTAGCAAACTGCTCCAAATCAACACGTTTAACCGTACCTGAAGCTGTCGCCATAAATACATAATGGTTTTCTGGGAACTCAGTTAACGGCAAGATAGCTGTTACTGTTTCATTCGCATCTAAAGGTAACAAGTTTACAATCGGACGGCCTTTAGCACCACGTGATGCTTGAGGCACTTCAAATACGCGAAGACGATACACTTTACCTACGTTAGTAAAGCAAAGTACAGTCGCATGGTTTGAAGCCACAATCAGATGTTGAATAAAGTCATCATCTTTCATTGAGGTTGCAGACTTACCACGTCCACCACGGCGCTGAGCCTGATAGTCTGAAAGTGGTTGAGTTTTTGCATAACCTGTTTGTGAAACTGTTAATACAACTTGTTCTTCAGGAATTAAATCTTCACGGCTAAAATCAATACGTGATTCAATAATTTCTGTACGACGACCATCACCATACTGTTGTAGTACTTGCGCTAATTCTTCACGAATTACAGCCATCAACAAATTGAAATCATTAAGAATTGCCGTAAGTTCAGCAATTTGACCTAAAATTTCAGTATATTCTGCATGTAATTTGTCTTGCTCAAGACCCGTTAAACGATGTAAACGCAATTCTAAAATTGCACCCACTTGCGTTGGTGATAAACGGTAAATTGATTCAGTTAGACCAAATGGACGATCTGGGTTTTCACCTTCGATTTCATCTGGGCGAACAGAAATAGCGCCAGCTTTTTCAAGCAAAGAAATAACGCCACCACCAGCCCACTCACCCGCTAGTAAACGCTCACGCGCTTCAGCTGGGTTAGCAGAAGTTTTGATGGTTTCAATAATTTCATCAATATTGGCTAAAGCAACAGTTAAGCCTTCTAAGATATGACCACGTTCACGTGCTTTACGTAATTCGAACATGGTACGGCGTGTCACTACTTCTTGGCGGTGACGAATAAATGCCGCAATAATATCTTTCAGATTCATCAATTTTGGTTGTCCGTTATCAAGACAAACCATGTTGATGCTGAATGAGTTTTCAAGCTGCGTATTTAAGAATAAGTTATTTACAACGACTTCTGCGTTTTCACCACGTTTCAAGTCAATCGCAATACGCATACCGTCTTTGTCAGACTCATCACGAAGCTCTGAAATACCTTCAAGTTTTTTCTCTTTAACTAACTCAGCAATACGTTCAATAACTCTTGCCTTGTTGACTTGATATGGAATTTCAGTAAAGACGATGGTTGTACGGCCTGTCTTTTCATCTTCTTCGAAATGGTATTTACCACGAATGTGCAGTCGGCCTTTACCTGTACGGTAAGCATCAACAATGCCTGATTTACCGTAAATAATACCGCCTGTAGGAAAATCAGGACCAGTAATGTATTCCATCAACCCTTCAATCGAGATATTCGGATTGTCAGCATAGGCTAAGCATGCATTCACAACTTCTGTCATGTTATGCGGTGCCATGTTGGTTGCCATACCTACAGCAATACCAGCAGCGCCATTAATTAACAAGTTAGGAACACGTGTTGGAAGCACCTGAGGAATACGCTCAGATCCGTCGTAGTTATCTTCCCAGTCAACTGTGTCTTTTTCTAGATCTGCAAGAAGCTCGTGCGCTAACTTAGTCATACGGACTTCGGTATAACGCATTGCTGCCGCGCTATCACCATCGATCGAACCGAAGTTACCCTGACCATCTACCAATAAATAACGTAAGCTAAAGTCCTGAGCCATACGTACAATAGTTTCATAAACAGCTGAGTCACCATGAGGGTGATATTTACCGATTACGTCCCCAACAACACGTGCAGATTTCTTGTAGGCTTTGTTATAGTCATTGCCCAATTCGTGCATGGCAAATAGCACACGACGGTGAACAGGTTTCAGACCGTCTCTCACATCCGGCAATGCACGAGATACGATTACACTCATTGCGTAATCTAAATATGAATGCTTGAGTTCATCCTCAATGGCAATCGGTCGGATTTCCGATACGCTCATGCATACTCCTTCTTACAGATAGAAATTTCCATCTGCTAATATGTCTTGATCTTGCAAAAAATTTAGTTCTGAAAACTGAACTAAAATCGAAAAAAATATAGCTGTATAGTATAGCACAAACTGCTCGTTAACTGGGAGTTTAGCAATCTGAAAATAGCATTTTTTTACAATAAAAATTTCATTAGAATTAATAAGTTAAAATTAGAGAATTCTAGTTTTAAATGTATTTCTTAAAACTCAACAGTTCGACCAAAATATAGACAACATAAAAGTGCTCTCTTTAGAGCACTTTTCATCTAATCTTAAAAACAAAACTTAGTTTATTAGCCAAAATAAATAATATTTAGCTTAAATATACTTGCCTTGTTGTAAATCTATTATTCTTTTCATTTCTTTAAATAATAGATTTGAAATATCATTTTGTAGGCCGATATTGAGCTGGTATCCACTGATATCCTTTTGAGCCTTTGCCAATATGTCCAATGCCAGGAAAAGCGATATGTGCTGCCCCTACCCACCATTGGTTTTTATAGGCTTGTTCAAAGATATTCTTACGAACAGCTATAGCCTGATTCGAGTGAGTATCGGGTTTGTAGCTTGCTTCAGGATAAGGAAACTGTACCGCACCGTAGTGCACAACATCACCTAGACCTAAGAACTTTTGTCCATTTTTTCCATCTACTAAGTATGAAGAATGACCTTCCGTATGACCATGAGTCACGATGAGTTGAACATTCGGTACGTTAAAAGAGGATTCGGTAAACGCAACTAACTGCCCTGCCTTTTGGTATGGCTGTAATGCATCACGCGTCATTTTAAATATTGGTTTAAAAAAATCAGTGGCTTTTGCTTCATTTGCAGAAGATGTCCAAAAGTCGACATCTTCTTTAGCTAGATAAACTTTCGCATTTGGATAAGCCATTTTGCCATCAAGTGTAATACCGCATAAGTGATCGGGATGGGCATGTGTAATTAAAATCGTATCTATTTGTTCAGGCTGTACACCTGCTTTCTTTAAATTTTCACGTACATGGCCCAAGGTTGGACCAAAACATTTTGCAGTGCCAGCATCAATTAAAATATTTTGTGTGGGTGTTTGAACAAGATAGGCAGAGAAATCTGTGACAATCTGATTATGCTCATCTACAGGGACAAAGTTTTCTGCAAACAGTCGATTGGCTTTTTCAGCTGAAATACCCAATAAATCACTACGAGGTAATCCCAACTCGCCATCAAACAATGCTGTTACCTTAAGGTTTCCTACTGGTTGTAAAAAGTAACCATCGACTTGATGTACACTTGGCGTTTGTTCTGCATGTATAACTGTACTGGCACTCAGTAGCAATAATATCGTAAGTGATTTTAATGATTTCATCATAGAGTCCTTCGTATTTTCATACTTTAACTCTATTGGTTTTTATCTGCTTAAATCGCTCAATAAGCGATAAGAAACGCTCAAATTGACTTATTCGGCAGCTAGAACAGCTGGATCTATACCATAACGCTCTATAAAGCGCTCACGAAAAATAGCAACAGACTGGTATCCCGATTTTGCTGCAATAGTTTTCATAGGTAGTTTTTTTGAATACAACAACTCAAGTGCAAAAGTAAGCCGTGCATGAGTAACAGTTTCTCTTAAGGTTGTGTCTTCATGGCTAAGCTTACGGCGAAGTGTGGCACTGCTCAAACCTAGTCGCATTTCAAATTCATTAGACTGCCAATGGTGCTGTGGATTCTCTATGACCCAATCATGAATGATTTTTGTCAATTTAGGTGGAGGTACAATTAACACATCTGAACAATGCTGTTGGCATAACTGTACAAGTATAGCGGTAATACATAAACGTGCTTTCACCACATCATGATTAAATAAAGCCGTTTGCCACTCAGCTAAAGATGTAGCGAAATCATCAATTGAAAACTTTAATATTGCTTCAGTTCTGTCTACAACTGGCTTAGCCCAAATCATTTGTGCAGCTTGAATGACTTCGTCACACATAGGCACCAGAATAGTGAGATATTCACCCGTTATAGGGTCAGGCAGATTAACTGCATCGATAACCGTATCGGGTTTTATAATGTATAGATCGCCGGCACTAAAATTGATTTGTTTTGTTTGAAGATTTAATTGTTGTTGCCCATATAAAATAAATCCCATGTGCAACTGACTAACTTTAATATTGGACAGTCCATGCTGATTTTTCGAACGAATACATAAATAATCTCGTGCCATATCTGCCCGTGCCAATCTCACAAGTGATTGATGCAATTGGTGGGCCTCTATGGAAGCAGAATAATTAATATTCATAATGATGATCTAAATAAAAAACGCCCTTGGCTATTTATAGCACAAGGGCGTTTTTCGAATAAGTGACAAGCTGTAAATTACAACTTGCTTACTAACTCTGGTACTACAGTGTTCAAATCACCAACTAACCAGTAGTCAGCAACACTGTTGATTGGCGCTTCTTCGTCTTTGTTGATTGCAACAATAACTTTAGAATCTTTCATACCAGCTAAATGCTGGATCGCACCAGAAATACCTACAGCAACATAAAGGTCAGGCGCAACGATTTTACCAGTTTGACCTACTTGGAAGTCGTTAGGTACGAAGCCCGCATCAACTGCCGCACGTGAAGCACCTTGTGCTGCACCAAGCTTGTCAGCTAATGGATCAAGTACTTTATGGTAGTTCTCACCAGAACCTACACCACGACCACCAGAAACTACGATGCGAGCCGCAGTTAATTCTGGACGATCAAGCTTAACGATTTCTTCAGATACAAAATGAGAAATACCTGCATCTTTCGCTTCACTTACCGCTTCAACCGCAGCAGAACCACCTTCAGCAGCTACTGGATCAAATGCTGTACCACGAACTGTACCCACAATGATTGCTTCGTCAGATTGAACAGTCGCAATCGCGTTACCTGCATAAATCGGACGCTTGAATGTATTTGCAGATTCAACAGAAATAATGTCTGTGATCATGCTTACATCAAGAAGAGCAGCAACACGTGGAAGAATGTTCTTACCAGTCGTTGTAGAAGCAGCTAATACGTATTTGTAACCTTTAGCTAAATCAGCAACTAAAGCAGCTACGTTTTCAGCTAACTGGTTTGCATAAGCAGCATTGTCAGCAAGTAAAACCTTGCTTACACCAGCAACTTTAGCAGCAGCATCAGCAACTGCCTGAGCACCAGAACCAGCAACTAATACAGTAATATCACCACCGATTTTTTGTGCTGCAGCAACAACGTTTAAAGTAGCACCGTTAAGTACTTGGTTGTTGTGATCAGCGATAACTAAAATACTCATGATTTTATCCTTCCGTATTAGATCACTTTCGCTTCATTTTTCAATTTTTCAACAAGCTCATCTACAGATTTCACTTGTACGCCAGCTTTACGTTCTGCTGGAGCTTCAACTTTAACAGTTTTAAGTTTAGTACCAGCTGTAACGCCATAATCAGCAGGAGATTTAGTATCAAGTGGCTTCTTACGAGCTTTCATGATGTTAGGCAATGCTGCATAACGTGGCTCATTCAAACGCAAGTCAGTTGTAATGATTGCTGGAAGTGCCAGTTCAACAGTTTGTAAACCACCGTCAACTTCACGAGTTACTTGTACTTTGCCGCCATCAACTTTCACTTCAGAAGCGAATGTACCTTGGCCCGCACCTAATAATGCGCCAAGCATTTGACCGACTTGGTTAGAGTCATCATCAATTGCTTGTTTACCAAGAAGGATAAGTTCTGGTTTTTCAGCTTCAACAACACCTTTTAAAATTTTAGCAACTTCTAAAGCGCCAATTTCATCAGTGGTTTCAACTAAAATACCGCGGTCTGCACCCAAAGCCATTGCAGAACGGATTTGTTCTTGAGCTTCTTTAGGACCCACAGAAACAACAACGATTTCTGTTACTGTTCCTTTTTCTTTTAAGCGAACCGCTTCTTCCACTGCGATTTCACAAAATGGGTTAATTGACATTTTAACGTTAGTTAGGTCAACCCCACTATTGTCCGGCTTAACACGAACTTTGACGTTGGCATCAACCACGCGTTTTACAGCAACAAGAGCCTTCATGTAATCCTCGGCTGTTCTAGCAAAAGTAAATGTTGAGAAAAGTATATTAACTCTTCAATTAAAATTTTTTAGGTACCCTATCTTGCAATGTGTTTGGCATTTCGGTCAAGTCACAATTTTCCAGAACAGCACAAAAAAAATGAAACCATCAGTTCATAAAAAAAATATTATGCCTTATTAGGCGCTATTTCGTTCTTTTTACACTCTATTTTATATATTGATTTTTATTATCTTTTTATCTTATTTAGCTTATTAGTCAGAAACATAAGATCGCCTTAAAATAATCGAGATTAGATGTTTTTGACTCAGGGGTACCGACAAAATATCCCAAGATCAAAATGGTCAATTTGACTATTTCCCCTATTTCTCTTAAACAAATTTCTAAAAAAATACAAATGATGTCTACATTCGTATAAGACTTGCCATTTTAATCAACTTTATTATTAAGATCGTTCTTCAATCTATTCATTCTTTTGTGCCCTCGGATGAGCTCGATCATAGACTTGCGCCAAATGATCAAAATCGATATGCGTATAAATTTGCGTCGTAGACAAATTACTGTGGCCTAACATTTCTTGTACTGATCGCAAATCACCACTACTTGATAACATATGGCTAGCAAAACAATGTCGTAATAAATGAGGATGCAAATCTACATTCACACCTGCTCTTTGCGCTTGAAGCTTTACACGCTTTTCAATTTGCCGTGGGGTTAACACACCGCCTCTTTGAGAAATAAAAACAGAAGCATTTTGATCAAAATGGCCTTTCCAGATTTTGTAAATTTTTAGCCAATTCAATAGGCTTTCTTTCGCCTTTTTCCCAAATGGTACAATCCGGGTCTTATTTCCTTTACCCGTAATACGTACCAGTTGACGGTTAAAATCTATATCTTTAATTGTTAAGCCTTGTAGTTCAGCCAGACGTAAACCACTTGAGTAAAGTAACTCAAGCATCGCTTTATCTCTTAACCATAATTGCTGATCAATTGGTTTTTCAGGCATAGCTTGATCTAAAATTTGATTAACCGTTTCTATGTCAATCATACCCGGCAAAGGTCTAGGCTGACGTTTAAGCTTAAAATCATCAGTAGGGTTAATTTCTAAATATTTCCCTTGTTCAGCCCATTTCATAAACTGGCGAATTGAAGTGAGATGACGCTGCATACTGCTTGAACTTAACTGGTCCTGCTCAACACGCTGGGCCAAATATTCACGTAAATCTGAAGCTTCAATATTTCTTAAATCAATTTGTTTGAGCTCGCAGAACTCAAGAAAGCTTTTAACATCTCTTTCATAAGCTGTAATCGTGTGCTCAGACTGGTTCTGAATTTTTCTTTCTTTTAACCACATTGAGAGCAGCTGTAATGCAAAATCCAAATTGCTCTCCATTTATTTGCTCATTTTATTTTTTCAGTGTATCAAAAAGTTGTTGTTCAGGAAATTTAAGATCGTACAGCGCAACAACTCATTACCTTATATATTACACTTCACTTTAAGTATTCGTCGGAACCCTGCTGTCATGACTACCATACTCATTCCCTACTTAATTGCCATTACTTTACTTACGCTTACACCTGGTCTAGATACGACTTTAATTATTCGTACTGCTACTCTTGAAGGTAAATCGAAAGCATTTCAAGCAGCAGTAGGTATTAGCCTTGGCTGTATTGCATGGGGAATTGTGGTTGCTTGTGGTCTAGGTGCTTTGCTCATGGCTTCTGATTTAGCTTTTAATATTCTGAAATGGATGGGGGCTGCTTATTTAGCTTGGCTAGGTTTGAATATGATTTTAAAACCGCGTAGCCAACTTTCAGACATGCAAGAAAGCAACTCCAATGTCCCTTCTTCACAGAATTGGTTTATTAAAGGTTTTTTGGGTAACTTACTTAATCCCAAAGTCGGAATTTTTTATATTTCATTTCTTCCACAATTTATTCCACCACAAGCATCGGCTGTCACTTGGATTATGGGGCTTGTAATGATTCATGTGGTGATTGGAACCTTATGGTCAATTTTATTAATTTTAGCCATGCAGCCACTTTCACGTTATCTGAAACAACCCAAATTTGTGAAATATATGGACCGAATTACGGGCAGTATTTTTGTGTTGTTTGCTTTGAAATTGGCTTTGAGTAAAAGATAAATTTTAAAAAAGCGTGCTAACACATAGCACGCTAAATAAGACTTAAAAACTTACTTTAGTTTTTCTAAGTAGATTTTTATTTGAACTGAAACTTCATCGGCATGTTTTTCTGCTAATTGATGGTCCCCACCTTTCACAACATATAACGTCGAATTCTCAAACTTTTGATTTAAATATTGACCCACCTGAACGGGGCTCACTGGATCGTTATCGCCCCAGATCAATAAAGTTTCAACATTTTATCTGATAAAAACTCTTCATAGTTGGCATTAGTAGTAACAAACCAATCTGGATATTTTAAAAATGTTTGACGGTATGCTTCTCGCCAGTCTTGCACATTAAATCTTCCAAGGTTAATTCCACCCGAGGTTGCAATCAAAACCAGCCCTTTCACCAGTTGAGGTTTTTGCAACGCTGCCGCAACAGCAAAAATGCCACCCATAGATTGCGCAATAATTACAGATTCTTCATTAATTTGATCGACCACATGATTTGTTAGGTCTTCAAAACTTTTGACCTCGAAGGATTCAGGTGTATCGCCGAAACCAGGGTAACCAATAATTTTTGTCTGGTAATGCTGAGGTAATTTTTCAATTAATGGATGCCAAAATGCTGTACTGCCTGATGCGCCGGGTAAGAAAATTAGATTCATGTCATGCTTCTTCTAATCGTGTTAATAGCGGTTCTAGCATTTCTTTTCCTCTTAACTGTTGTAACCATATTTGTGGAATCCCTTCATATCCAAACACAATTCCGGCCAGTCCTCCTGCAACACAAGCGGTTGTATCAGTATCTTGTCCTAAGGCAATAGCCGTTTTAATGACATCCTCATAATTACCTTGTTGCAGAGCAAAACGAGCTGAATGTAAACAATCCACTACATAGCCACTGCCCGATATTTCTTTCTCATGTGTTGAATCGATAATATGATTAAGTTCTTGTTGTTCATTAACACTATTTTTATAAAGTTGTATCAGTATAGAAATACTAGATTTCCAAGCATCATTAACTGGTTGTCCTTTCAATAAATATTTTGCCCATAAGCAATATAAAGCACAGCAAATTTTTGATCGAAGATGAGCATGGGTCAAATGAGACTGCTGATAGGCTAACTCAACTAATTGCTGATCAGATCCCCTATGCCATAATGCTAAAGGTAATGTGCGCATCAACGCTCCATTACCATTCGAATGTTCATCTGCATTAGCCATCTCTTCTACAGATACCCCAGCTTCATAACGTTGTAACGCCTGAGCAGTTTGCACTCCAATATCAAACACTTGATAATCAACCGCCATATAACCATAACGGTACCAATTGCGAAGACGGTTAGCAAAATCGATACTATCGAGTTTCTGACAATGCAATAGTGACGCTAATAAGCATAGAGCCTGAGCTCCATCATCTGACCACGTTCCAATTGGGATATCTGGATAAGTTCGCCTAAAATCTTTAGGTGGAATCATATCAATATGTGAGTAAGGTGGAAGCTGCAAAGCTGTATGAAATTCATATGGTACACCGACAGCATCACCAATCAGCAAACCATAAATTGCTCCTCTAATTCTATTTTGCATTTTTCTCTCAATATTTATTCTTGTAAAAATAAAGGGGAAAGGCCTTATTTTAAGGCCTTTCCCCTAAGACAAATCTTACTTAGCCTTGGAAATAACGTAAATCCAAACGCCCATCATATACATGAGTTGTTGGACCCGTCATCCAGACCACATCGCCTTCTTGCCATTCGATTTGTAGCTTACCACCAGCAAGTTCAACTTCAACTGAATTACCCAGTAAGCCACGGCGCATACCACTTACCGCAGCCGCACAAGCTCCTGTACCACATGCAAGGGTTTCACCTACACCACGTTCAAATACACGAAGGCGCACATGCTTTTCATCAATGATTTGCATAAAGCCAGCATTCACACGTTCAGGGAAACGTTTATGTGATTCAACTTGTGGGCCAATGCCAGCAACATCTGCAGTGAGTACATCTGGAACAATAGTGACAGCATGAGGATTGCCCATATTGACCACATCAATACTAATGTTTTGGTCATTGGCTAACTCAAGTGTATATAAAGCTTCTGGTTGTTCAGCAATGAATGGAATTTCATTCGGCAAGAATTTCGGGTAGCCCATATTCACGCGAACCCAACCATTTTGCCCCAGTTCAGGTTTGACAATTCCTGCTTTGGTTTGAACAGTAATACTAGTTTTCGTTGTTAAATGACGCTCATGTACAAAGCGAGCAAAACAGCGCACACCGTTACCACATTGTTCAACTTCAGAACCATCTGCATTAAAAATACGGTATTTAAAATCTGCTTCCGGTAAATCAGGTGGTTCAACAATTAAAAGTTGATCAAAACCAATACCGAAATGGCGGTCGGCTAAGCGTTGAATTGTTTCTGTATCCAAATAGGCACGTTGGCTGATCAGATCAACCACCATAAAGTCATTGCCTAGACCATGCATTTTAGTAAATTCTAACAACATTTCCTTTACTCCTCAGGCAATAAACTTTCTTTTTCCCAAAGGGATTCAACTGTTTCACGCTCGCGAATCAAATGGGCTTTGTCGCCAGACACCATCACTTCTGCGGCACGTCCACGTGTATTGTAATTTGAACTCATTACAAAACCATAAGCGCCAGCGCCTAGAACAGCTAACAAGTCATTTTCTTTTAAAGCTAATGAACGATCTTTACCAATAAAGTCACCTGTCTCACAGATTGCACCAACAAGATCCCAAGTTTTTTCTTCAGCATCTGAACTTGGTACCACAGGCTGGATATCCATCCAAGCTTCATATAATGCAGGGCGAATTAAATCATTCATTGCTGCATCAATAATGGCAAAGTTACGGTGGCTCGTTGGTTTGAGCAAATCAACTTTGGTTAAAAGCACACCTGCATTTGCACTAATGCTACGGCCCGGTTCCATATAAACCTTAAGACCTAGCTTTTCTAAAGCAGGTTTCATTGAGTTAGCATATTCTTCAACACTTGGCGGTGTTTCATCTTTATAACAAACACCTAAACCGCCACCGATATCGATGTGTTTAAGATTAATACCAAATTTTTTCAACTCTTCGATCATCACCATGACACGATCTAAAGCATCAACGAACGGTTTAGTCTCGGTTAATTGCGAACCAATATGGCAGTCAATTCCAATAATCTCAAGGTTTGGTAAAGATGCAGCATATTGATAGGTTTCATAAACGGTATCACTTGGGATACCAAATTTATTTTCTTTCAAACCTGTTGAAATATAAGGATGTGTTTTTGCATCTACGTCTGGATTTACACGTAAGGAAATCGGTGCTTTTTTGCCTAGACGAGCTGCAACTTTTTGAAGACGGTCTAGTTCGGCATAAGACTCTACATTAAAGCAAGCAATGCCTACATTTAACGATGTTTCAATATCAGCTTCAGTTTTACCCAAGCCAGAAAAAACAACTTTAGATGCATCTCCACCCGCTTTTAAAACACGTGCAAGCTCACCACCTGATACGATATCAAAACCAGCACCAAGTTTTGCCAATACATTAAGAACAGCTAAATTTGAGTTAGATTTCACCGCAAAACAGATTTGATGATCAATAAAATCAAAAGCACGATCCATATCTAAGTAATGTTTTTCAAAAGCTGCTTTTGAATAAACATACAAAGGTGTGCCAAATTGCTGCGCAAGCTGCTCCATAGAACATTGCTCTGCGTGCAATACTCCATTAATGCGAGTGAAACTCATGAATGTGTCCTTATTTCAAAGCTTAAGGTGAAGTTGTTTGGGTTGGGGCTGATGATTCAACTGGCTGATCAGCTTGTTCATCCTGTTGCACAACTTGTTTCTGTTCTTTATTACGATAGAGCAAGTATTTCGCGCGTTTGTCATAATTCGGATCAGAAGGTAGCTGTAATGCTCCTGACTGACCGCAAGCGCTTAGCAAAATACTGCTGCTCAATAAACTGATGAGGCAAATGACACGACGCATCTGAGCACCTGATTTAAACAATTCGATGCAGTATACCGTGATCGTGCAGGCGGCTAAAGAGTAAACTTAAAGAGAAAAACAATATGCATAAAAAACGCCAGCTTTTCAGCTGGCGTTTGATCATAACCAAATAAATTTAATTACTTTTTATGACGCGGTTTATAGAAGAAGAAATAACCAATGATCAAGATAATAAACCAAATTGGGCTGACTTTAAGCGCTTTAAACGTATCTGGCTCTAAAGACAACACGTAAATCATACCAATAAAGAAAATAATCGTGATCCAACATGTAAATAGGCCACCCGGCAATTTAAATGTTGATTTTGCATGCAGCTCAGGACGTGTAGTGTAGTAACGGATATAACTCCAGATAATCAGTAACCACACGCAAATGAACAGAATCGTTGAAAGTGTTGTTGCAAGCGTAAACGCCTCAACGGTATTTGGTACAAAATACTGTAATGCTGCACCTAACAATAAACACGCAGCAGAGAAATACAATGCATTTGCAGGTACCGCACGTCTGTTCAATTTACCAAAAGCTTTTGGTCCCTGATCTTCACGAGATAGACCAAACAACATACGGCTTGTTGAAAACACGCCACTGTTCATTGATGACATCACTGATGACAACACAACCAAGTTCATTAAGATTGCTGCTGCCGCAACGCCTGCTTGACTAAACAAGTTTACAAACGGGCTGATCGCCGGATCAATTTTATTCCATGGTGTTACTGACATAACAATAATTAATGCGAACACATAGAAAATAATGATACGAATTGGAATTGAGTTAATTGCTTTAGGCAAATTACGTTCAGGATCTTTAGTTTCCGCAGCCGTTGTTCCGACAAGCTCAACACCAACGAAAGCAAAAATCGCAATCTGGAATCCTGCCAAGAAGCCATGCACACCCGTCGGGAAGAAACCACCATTTGCCCACAAATGAGTAAAGGATGCCACTTCACCAGTAGTCGAGGTAAAGCCTGTAAAGATCATCCATAGACCTACAGCAATTAAAATAATAATTGCTAGGATTTTGATAAGCGCAAACCAAAACTCCAACTCACCAAACAGGCGAACTGTTAACAAGTTCAAGCCCATAATGAATACGATGGCTGCAACACTGATCATGGCACCTTCGACTGGCGAGAAAGGTAGACCATTATTAAAGAATTGTAAGTAATAGATAATTGCAGAAAGATCGGCAATACCAATGGTGATCCAACACAGCCAATAGGTCCAACCTACAAAATAACCTGCCCATGGGCCAATTAAATCTGTTGTGAAATCAATAAATGATTTATAGGCAAGATTTGAAAGAAGTAATTCGCCAAGCGCACGCATGACAAAAAATACCATCACACCAATAATCAGGTAAATGAATAAGATTGAGGGGCCAGCAAGACTAATCGTTTTGCCTGATCCCATAAACAATCCTGTACCAATTGCACCGCCAATCGCAATCAGCTGTAAATGCCGATTTGAAAGGCTACGATGGAGCTCACCTTGTTCATGAGGCTCATTCAGATTTTGATTCGACATCTTATCAATACACTCCAGTAATTTTTTTTAGTCCGTTAGCTAAAATCAAAAAGACGATATCGCACCATTTGCAGGTATCTTTTAAATGTATATTTTTTGATAATTTTTCAGCTAACCGATTTTTATCTGTATTGCTGATGATTTCAAGCTACATACAATTAAATCTGATAATACGCACAAGCCCATAGCAATACAACGCACTTTACGGTCTAAAAACATGACTTGAACTTGTCTGATTTTTAAATTAAAAAGACGACTCAATTGACCATTTTCTAATCTTCAATTTCATTTCAGTCCTTCATCTGTTTATTAAAAACACCCCTGCTCGACCTTAATCTTTTAAATTAACTAACACATGACAATGACCTAATATTCTCGTTGTTTTAAATTAAGCAAAATGTATTCCACTTCAAAACTGATTCTCTATTTTGGTTTTGTTATACTCCGTTTCTACTATTAATTAAGAAGTTTTTAACTGAAGTCGAATATGAGCAAAGTCAAAACTGTTTACCGTTGCGAACAATGTGGTGCCGATCATCTTAAATGGGCAGGTCAATGTTCAGAGTGTGGTGAATGGAATTCTTTGACTGAAGTCAAACTTGAGCCAACCACCGCTCACCGCGCACGTCCAAAAGTTGGGGGCTATGCTGGTCAAGCTGCCAATATTACAACTCTAAATAAAGTCACTTTTTCCCATGAAACACGCTTACCGACAGGCATCAGCGAATTTGATCGCGTACTTGGCGGAGGCTTAGTTACAGGTTCAGTCGTATTGATTGGTGGTGACCCGGGTATTGGTAAATCGACTATTCTTTTGCAAACTGCAACCTATATGGCAAGTGCAAAAAGCTCTGCACTTTATATTACCGGTGAAGAATCTTTATCTCAGGTTGCACTTCGCGCTCAACGTCTTGACCTACCTACTGACCAGTTAAAAGTCATGGCAGAAACTTGTGTTGAACGTATTTGCGAAGTCTTAGAACAAGAAAAACCTGTCGTGGCGATCTTAGACTCGATCCAAACGCTTTATACAGAAACGCTTCAATCGGCACCGGGTGGTGTTTCGCAAATTCGTGAATCTGCTGCTTTATTAACTCGTTATGCAAAAAATAGTGGCACTGCACTCTTCATTGTTGGTCACGTGACCAAAGAAGGTGCACTAGCAGGTCCACGTGTTTTAGAACACATGGTGGATTGTGTACTTTACTTTGAAGGTCAATCAGACTCACGTTATCGAATGATTCGCGCTGTTAAAAACCGTTTTGGTGCAGTGAACGAGCTTGGCGTATTTGGCATGACAGATAAAGGCTTACGTGAAGTTGCTAACCCTTCTGCCATTTTCTTAAGCCGTTATGATGAAGCGATTCCCGGTTCAATTGTCATGATTAGCCGTGAAGGAACTCGTCCTCTTTTAGTCGAAGTGCAAGCTTTAGTTGATGATGCTCAAGGACAACCTCGTCGCGTAGCATTGGGTCTTGAACAAAACCGTTTAAACATGTTGCTTGCTGTAATGCACCGTCATGGCGGTGTTCAAACCACAGGACAAGATGTCTATGTCAACATTGTCGGTGGCTTAAAGATTACCGAAACAGGTTCGGACTTAGCAGTTTTACTGGCCTGTGCATCGAGTTTGCGTACCAAAGCATTGCCTCAACAACTTGCCGTTTTTGGAGAAGTTGGCCTTTCTGGTGAAATTCGTCCTGTACCAAATGGTCAAGAGCGTTTAAAAGAAGCTGCAAAACATGGCTTTAAGTATGTCATTTTGCCAAGAGGGAATGCGCCGCAAAAAGCTATTCCAGGCGTACAAGTCATTGCGGTTGCCCGTCTGCATGAAGCATTGACTGAGGCAATGCAACTCAGTGATGAATTGACATAAAAAAACATACTTTTATGGTTGAAATTTAGCGTAAATACCTTCATAAATACTATTACAATTTAATTTTAGACAGGAATTTCCTATGGAAGTACACCAGCGTGGCTTGATTACCGGTATTTTAATGGCTGCTTTAGCAATTTCGCCTCTTGCTGAAGCTAAACGTGCAGGTGGTGGTAAAAGCCACGGTATGGCACGCTCGACTACTTCAAGCCAGTCTTATCAACAACCTCGTCAAGTGACTCCTGCTCAACAACCTGCTACTGCACCTCAACGATCAGGTCCGGGTGTTGGTTCAATGGTTGCAGCTGGTGTGGCTGGTGCTGCCGTAGGTGCTGTTGCAGCAAATGCTTTAGCTGATGACAAACCAACATCAACTGAACATCAAGCAACTCAAGCTGGAACAGAACAAGCTGCTCAAGCGCAACAAGAAGAGAAAAAAGGTGGAATTCCTAGCTGGCTTTGGGTATTACTTGCAGCAGCTTTAGCCTTTTTTGTTTTCCGCAAATTGGGCGCAAAAAAAAAATTAGCAGCTAATAATCCTTACGCACCAAATAACGACGGTCAAAACCCATTTGGTCGTTCTGCTGCACCACAAGCGACACCACGTAATGCTGGAGATAATACAAATATCTTTGGTCAATCTGTTGGTGGCGGTGCAGCAACCCAAGCTCCTTTTGGCGGTGCAACAACGAGCAATGGCAATCAACTTCCAGATGGTAGTGAACCTGCTGCTTTCTTACGTATTGCACGTCAACGTTTTAATCACATCCAATCGATGAATACTGCAAGTAACATTGAAGAAATTCGCCGTTACTTAACACCAGAACTTTATAGTTCTATGTATAACGACATCATGGAAAACCAAGATCAAGACGTTGCTGAATTTAGCAATCTGAATGCGATGGTTGTAGACAGTGCGACTGAAAATGGTCAATACGTTGTAAGCGTACGCTTTACTGGTACTGTGAGTGAAGATTTAAACAGCTTGCCACAACCATTTACTGAAATCTGGCACTTTGTTAAACCTGCTGGTTCTCAGCAAGACTGGGTTGTTGCTGGTATTCAACAAGCTTAAGCTAAATAAACCCTCAATAAAAAAGCCACAATATTGTGGCTTTTTTATTTGTCAGTTTTTAAGCAATTTCAGCTGGGAATGTAATGACTTTTTCAATTTTGACCTGATCCATTGCAATCATGAGTAAGCGGTCTATACCTAAAGCAATTCCTGAACATTCAGGCATATGAGGCAGTGCTACTAACAAGTGTTCATCTAAAGGCATGACATGAAGACCTTGCTTAGCCCGCTCTGCATTGTCTGCTTCAAAGCGTGAGCGTAATACCTCTGCATCAAGCAATTCATCGTAAGCATTGGCAAGCTCTAAACCTTCAATATATACCTCAAAACGTGCTGCGACCTCTTCCCCATCTTCATCCACTTTCACTTTTGCCAAAGACGCCATTTCTGGTGGAAAGTCAGTTAAAAAGACAGGCGCATCAAACCCTAAACTTGGCTCCACAAAATGAGAAAATAATAAATCCATGTAAGCTAGGCGGTCATCGCCTAAATCAAGATTTAATCCCACACGATTTGCCGTATCTTTGAGTTGCTTCAATGTTGCTTGTAAAGGATTAATGTCGAGACGATCTTGAAAAGCATGTTTATAACTTAAAATAAACGGACGAACTTCACCAAAACGATGCTGCAAACAAGTCTGCAATAAATCGGCCGTTTCATGCATTAAAGCTTTTAAGTCTAGACGCGGACGGTACCATTCGAGCATGGTAAATTCACTATTGTGTTTACGCCCGTGCTCATCGTCTCGAAAAACCTTACAGATTTGATAAATTGGCCCGCTACCACTCGCTAGTAAACGCTTCATGGCAAACTCTGGAGAAGTCTGTAAATATTGAGTCTGCAATTTGCCATTAATATGACGTAAAGCCTGAACAGAAGCTAAATGCACATCGGTGACACCTGCCTGTGAAACTATCGGTGTTTCTACTTCCATGACATCGCGTTCAGCAAAAAACAGACGAATCTGGTTATAGAGTTTGGCACGTGCTTTTAAGGCATCAATTGAACAAGTTGGTTGATAACTTAAGCTCATGCCTGCGGCCCTCCATGTGCGGCCCATTCACGGCGCAGCGGATAATTCTTACGTAATAAATCAAATGCTTTTTGCTCTACTTTGCCATCTTTAATACAGGCACGGATGTTGGCATCATCTTGAGCAATATCATAAATCTGAGCTAATTTTTGCTTTAACACAGCTTTTAAATCATTGCCTGAAAAATAGTCGTCACATGCAGGCAATTGGGTCTCGAAACGTTTATTTATATCAAACCCAAACTTTTGGCAGAACGCTTCATAAATCATTTGGGTGCCACGAGCCTTACCTTCCAAGCTATAACCTGCAATATGCGGTGTTGCTAAAGCCAACATGTCTATAAGTTCTTCAGATATCACTGGCTCATGCTCAAATACATCGAGCACAACTTTACGCTGGGTGCGCTGAATATCTTCGATTAAAGCAGCTTCTTTAATGACCGGACCACGCGCACTATTAATTAAAATCGTGTTTGGTTGAAGTGCAGCAAACGCTTGCTCATCAAAAAGATGATATGTCGCATGTTCACCATTTTTGGTAAGCGGCACATGAATTGAAATTGCATTCGCTTGTTGTAAAAGAGTTTCTAAACTTACATTTTTAATTGAATCTAACTTCACATATGGGTCAAAGCCAATCACGTTCCAGCCCAACAACTGGGCCATATGTGCCAAACGCTTACCGACGTTTCCAAGGCCCACTATTCCTAGGGTAAATTTTTCTTGTTGTTCTAAAAGGTTAACATCTAAATGAAGTAAAGCAGTAATGACATATTCAGCAACCGCTTGTGCGTTACAACCTGCTGCATTTGCCCATGTAATTCCTTGTTTTTCTAAAGCAGGAATATCTAAATGATCGGTGCCGATTGTGGCACTACCCACATATTTTAATGCTGTATTTTCGATTAAGCTTGCATTTACCGCAGTGACTGAGCGAACCAATAATGCTTCTGCATCTTTTACATCTGCATGAGCTAAGGTGCGTCCCGCATGGTGTTGAATATCGCCAAACTCTGAAAAAAAGTAATCGGTAAATGCCAAATTTTCATCTGCGACGATTTTCATTATCTGCAACTCAAAGCTTATAAAAACGTTATTATCCTTTGAGTTGTAGCAAAGCACAATGTTAATGCCTTTAAATTCACGATTCTATGTCTTGCACTTTTAAGGCTTACAAACCGCCGCCAAAATAGAAATAGGCCATTACCGCTAGCGTTACCCAAACTAAAATAATTAACACAGCGACCAAATAATTTTGAGGTCGTCGCTCCTGCTGTTCTAGCCATTCATCAGCTTGCTGTTCTGCATCTAAAATGACTTGCTTAGGTGTAAAGCGAACAGCTAACCAAATAAGAATGGGCAAAATTAAAGCATCATCAACAAAACCTAAAATAGGAATAAAATCTGGAATTAAATCGATGGGGCTAAAAGCATAGGCAACAGCAATCACGGCCAAAATTTTAGGCAATATCGGCATTTGAGGATGCTTTGATGCAAACCAAAGCATAATAATTTGTTTTTTTAGACGTTTTGCCCAATCTTTTATGGACTGTAACCAAGCCACTGGGACACACTCTGAACTACATAAGTCTGATCATAAAGTATAAAGTTCGTACTTAACTTAAAATTAGGCAAAATAGAAATGTATATTTCCATTGTGTTTGATCATTCTTAGCATTTGAGCTGATCTGATCAATATTTCAATGCATGACATTTATGTGTATAAAACAAAATCATCTCCACGACAAAAGCTTGCTAAAGTTAGGCCAGAAGTTTTTGCGAGCCGAATAGCCATACTGGTTGGGGCAGAAATTGAAGCCAATAAACCAATATTAAGCTGAGCGCATTTACGAATTAATTCGTAGCTTGCACGACTGGTCATAACAACAAAACCTAAACTGGTGTCGTAGTTTTCTTGAGCCAAATAACCCAGTAGTTTGTCTAAGGCATTATGACGGCCAACATCTTCAAACAAAGCCATGATTTTGCCTTGAACCACCCAAGCAGCGGCATGAGCACCACCCGTTAAGGCAGTAATTTTTTGTTGATCTTTTAATTGAGAAATCGCGATTGGAATTTGTTCAAGCCACTCTTTGGAAGGTTCGATGGTAATTTTAGAAATATCGAGCTGAAGATGCTCCAAACTTTCAATGCCACACAAACCACAGCCTGTACGACCCACTAACATCCGTCGCCTTTCTTTTAACGCAGCAAATGCTCTAGATGAAATGGTCATATTCACTTCAATTCCCAATTCACTTTCATGAACCTCAATGGCATACAACTCTTTTAAGCTCGTTAAAATTCCTTCGGACAGACTAAAACCTTTAGCAAACACACCTACATCGGTAGGTGTAGCCATCATCACTGCATGAGAAATGCCGTTATATACCAAAGCAATCGGATGTTCTTGAACAATATTATCTAAAACACTTTCAGATTCGGTTTTCTTAAACCGCTTTACTTGTAATGTTTCAACCCCATAAGAATGTGGTGTCAAAATAATTTCCTTTATCTTGAAATGGCGCTTGTTTAGAGCGCCATTTGTTTGAATTACATTTTTAATATCGCTGTTAATTTAAAGGTTACTTACTTTCTTATCTGCATCTTCAGGATCAACTGCTGTTGCCAAATTAAAGTGTGCAGGTGCATCACCAGCATGCAATATCACAGGAACACTTTTTGAAGCTGGAATTTTGGC
>NZ_JZFB01000001.1:1830179-1831932 GCF_001188385.1 Acinetobacter sp. V2
TCTGGATAGTACGCAGCTAAACTGCCACGTGGAATGTTGTACGGCACAATACGGAAACTATGCACAATACGTTTCACGCCATCTGAGAAAACACTTTCAATATCAACCCACTGATTTGCTTCAAAGCCTGCTTCATCAATATCGGCTTGGTTCATAAATAACACACGGCGCTGCCCAAAGACCCCGCGGTAACGGTCATCGAGACCATATAGCGTAGTGTTGTACTGATCGTGAGAGCGAGTGGTCATTAAGGTATAAACTTTGCTGTCAGTATAAGCAGCAGCGTACTGATTTTCTTTATCACCATAGACTTCACTCAGAGGCGTAATCATAAACTGCGCTTTACCACTTTTTGTGTTCCAGATGTGCTGATTAGCCGGATGCTCTAGATGGAAACCACCCGGGTTATAGACACGTAAATTAAAATCATGGAACTCATCAAAGACCTCAGCAATTGAGTCACGAATACGGTCGTAGCTTTCAATGTACCATTTCCATTTGATCTTGCTGTCTGGTAGAACCGCTTCAGCCATTCTTGCCACGATGTCGGGTTCAGATAAAATATTTTCAGAAATTGGGGTATTACGGCCAGCCGACAAATGAATATTACTCATCGAATCTTCGACTGAAATGGCTTGTGGGCCATGAAGCTGCTCATCAATTTCGGTACGGCCCAAACATGGCAAAATCAGTGCCTCTTTACCACACACCAAATGGCTACGGTTTAACTTGGTTGCTACATGAACAGTTAAATTACACTTTCTAAGTGCTTCTTGGGTATACGGCGTATCTGGTGTCGCAACTGCAAAGTTGCCACCTAAACCAATAAAGACTTTGACCTCACCTTCAGCCATAGCTTTAATAGTTTCAACAACACCATGCCCATTTTTTCTAGGGGATTTAATCCCAAACACGCGGTCAATGTTGTCGAGTAATTTAGGGCTAGGTAATTCATTAATGCCCATGGTTCGGTCGCCTTGTACATTACTGTGCCCACGAACTGGACAAAGCCCTGCACCCGGTCGACCAATTTGCCCACGAGCCAATAATAAATTCGCCAACATATGTACGTTGGCTGTTCCGTGGCGATGTTGAGTAATACCCATTCCCCAGCAGAAAATTGAACGCTCAGACTCTAAAAAGAGCTTGGCTAATTTTTCTAAATGTTCAGGCGATAGACCCGAATGTTTATAAATATCTTCCCACTCAGTTTTTTCAACTTCAGCAATCATCTCGTCGAAACCGATCGTATTCACCGCAATAAAGTTTCGATCAAAAACACTTGGTTTACCTGAAGCGAGTGCCTTTTTATCCCACTTATTTAAGTGCTTTAAAATTCCTAACATCAGTGCATAGTCACCACCAATTTTAGGTTGGAAATAATAACGACTAATTGGGGTACTGCCGTTAGTCATCATTTCAAGTGGTGCTTGTGGGTCTTGGAATCGCTCTAAGCCTCGCTCTTTAATCGGGTTAATCGCAATAATGTTACCGCCACGTTTAGACACTTCACGTAAAGTACCTAACATACGCGGATGATTGGTTCCGGGGTTATGCCCAAAACTAAAAATTGCGTCGGCTAAATCAAAGTCTTCTAGGGTGACTGTGCCCTTTCCTAAACCAATCGAATCAAGTAACCCAACACTTGTGGTTTCATGACACATGTTCGAACAGTCTGGAAAGTTATTTGTTCCAAAGCTTCGCACAAACAATTGATATAAAAATGCCGCTTCATTACTGGCACGGCCAGAGG
>NZ_JZFB01000001.1:1831974-1836998 GCF_001188385.1 Acinetobacter sp. V2
ATGTTTAGCAATAATCTGAAATGCTTCATCCCATGAAATTGCGACATATTTATCGGTGGCAGCATCGTAGCGAACTGGGTCAGTTAAGCGGCCTAAGTCTTCTAGAAAGAAATCACTTTGTTCTGATAACCAACTGACGGTATGACCTGCAAAATATTCAGGAGTCACTGTTTTACTGGTTGCTTCAAATGCAACTGCTTTTGCGCCATTTTCACAGAAGTTAAAGGCATGAGCATTTTTCTTTTCTGGCCATGCACAACCGGGACAGTCGAACCCGGTAGGCTGATTAATATTGAGTAAGGTAATCGAACCTTTTTTTAAAATATCTTGCCGCTTTAGGTTTCGAGCGACACTAAGAAGTGCTCCCCATCCGCCCGCAGGATGAGTATAGGGTTCAATTCGTGCAAAGCCGTTATTTTCCTGAATATGCTTTTGTTCTTCTGAATTATCCACTTTGTCATCCTCTTATTACTTTTTACACATTCTATAGGTGCAATAAATTCACAAGTTAATTATGGTTATATCTACGCTATTTGCTGTTTATCTTAATAAGTAAAAATCCACTTTTATCTTACCCATGATATTTAGAGGCAGCCTCAACGCTAGTTATAATATGTGCCATATTTTTTATAATTACAATCATTCAGCCCAACCACGCTATTTATATAAAAACATACAAAACAATTAGTTAAAAAATTAATAGCTGTAGCTTTTACAGATAAAAACATAATTCACTTTATATTTTTAAAAAATAGAAATGATGTAGTGGGCTGAAATTTACGTCATTTTAAGTAGGTTTTTATGGGTTTAAGCAGTATAAATTAATTGAAAAAAATAGATTCAGAGAACTTATGAAGGTTGTGATTGCGCCAGACTCTTTTAAAGACAGCCTATCGGCTTTAGGCGTCGCTCAAGCCATTGCCAAAGGATGGCAAGAAGTTTTTCCTCATGCAGAAACTGTTTTATGCCCTATGGCCGATGGCGGTGAAGGAACCATAGAAGCGGTGTTAGAAGTTTGTGAAGGTGAATGGCGTGAAAAAACTGTAGTCGGGCCATTAGGTCAGCTTGTTCAGGCCAAATGGGGATGGTTAGAACATCAGAAAATCGCCATCATTGAAATGGCTCAAGCCAGCGGCATACAGTTAGTTCCACCGTCTGAGCGTGATGCCTGCCAGAGCACAACGTTTGGCACAGGCCAGCTCATTTTGGATGCTTTAGACGCAGGTGCAAAAGACATTATTTTAACTGTGGGTGGCAGTGCAACCAATGATGGCGGCACAGGACTACTCAGTGCTTTGGGCGCGGTTTTGCTCGATGCTAACCACAACGTTTTACCCGCAGGTGGCCTCGCGCTACGCAATCTATCACAAATTGATTTAACACATTTCGACCCACGTATTCAGCAAACTCGTTTTTTATTGGCTGCCGATGTGACCAATCCACTTAGCGGCCCAAACGGCGCATCTCATATTTTTGGTCCACAAAAAGGTGCTTCACCTGCTCAAGTAAAGTTACTTGACCAAGCACTTGCCCATTTTGCCGATGTCTCGCTTAAGCTTTTAGGCTTTGACAAACGAGATGAAGCGGGATCTGGTGCTGCGGGAGGTTTAGGATTTGCCGCCAAAAGTTATTTAAATGCTGAGTTTAAGACTGGAGTTAAGGTTGTGGCTGAACTCAACCAGCTTGCCCATAAAATCTCTAACGCGGATTGGGTCATTACAGGCGAAGGTAAATTTGACCAACAAACCTTAAGTGGTAAAACAGTTTTTGGGGTGAGTCAAATTACCAAAACACATAATGTTCCTGTCATTGTCATTGCGGGAACATTAGGCGAAGGCTATCAAGCGCTTTATGAGCACGGCGTTACAGCTGCATTTTCGCTAACTAATGGCCCCATTACATTAGAGCAAGCCTGCGAACATGCGGCAGAACTTATTTATGAAAGAACTGTCGATATTGCGAGGCTAATTCAATTTAGCCAAACCAGTTTGAGAGATAAAAAAGTTTAATCGGCTAACTTTAAAAGGCTCTCTTTACAGCTTTCCAATATTTCATCGCTAAGGTTTGATTGGTCTGGGCATGCGCGAGACAAAGCAATTGCCCCTACAGATTGAGCAAGAATATTAATGGCTTGCTTTCTCAACTCTGGCGCTTCCAAAGAAACTTGTTTTGCTCGTTCGTTCATAATGAACTGAATAAGTTGCTCAATACCCTCTTCAAATTCGACTTTTACTTCGTCTGGCTGTCTTGCAGCATCACAAGATAGCGCAGTTAAGGTACAGCCCTGATCTCGGTTATCGCGATGAGTGCGGGACACATAAAGCTGAATAAATTGAGTTAAGTTTAAGCCTTCTATTCTTTTTAAAACCTGCTCAAGCCCATGTTTAACGGTAATTGAGACAAGGTCGGTCTTCGAAGTGAAATGTTTATAAAAGCCGCCGTGAGTAAAGCCTGCGCTAGACATTAACTCGGCAATGCCAACTCCGTCATAGCCTTTGTTACGAAAGAGTTGAGTCGCCTTTTCAACAATTTTTTCTCGGTTTTCTTTTACCTGAGTTTTACTGACTTTCATGTTGGCCTACTCACTTTTTATTCACCCTACTGGTCATAATTATACATTGATTATGGTTGACATCAAAACCTGCATATTTTAGATTATGGTCATCATCTAAAAATTAAAGCGTGGAGACATCACATGTCAGCTCAATCAAAAGTACTTATTACAGGAGCTTCGTCAGGAATTGGTTCTGTCTATGCAGACCGATTTGCTCAACGTGGCCATAACTTAATCTTGGTTGCACGAGACACCAACCGCTTAGATAAAATCTCAAAAGACCTTCAAGAAAAATACGGTGTACAGGTCGAGTTCATTCAGGCCGATCTATCAAAAGATCAAGACATCACTAAAATTGAAAATGTACTCAAAAACGATGCTGATATTGAAATTTTGGTAAATAACGCGGGGATTACATTAAGCGGAAACTTTTTAGCTCAGGATATTAAAGAAATTGAAACACTCATGACTTTAAATATGACTGCGGTTGTTCGATTGTCTCATGCAGTTTCAGAGCAACTTGTGCATAAAGGTAAAGGCTCAATTATTAATTTAGGTTCTGTTGTTGGGTTGTCCCCTGAATTTGGCTCTACTATTTACGGTGCAACTAAGTCTTTCATACATTTTTTTAGCCAAGGCTTATATTTAGAGTTAAAAGATCATGGCGTACATGTTCAAGCCGTATTGCCATCTGCAACTAAAACCGAAATTTGGGAACGCTCAGGCATCGACTTAAGCCAAGTTCCACCATTAATGGATGTAAATGATTTGGTCGATGCGGCTCTGATTGGTTTTGACCGTAAAGAAACAATCACAATTCCTGTGCTGAAAGACGAAAATCAATGGAATAATTTTGAAAAATCACGTATCACATTACTACCAAACTTTTCTTCGGCTGAAGTAGCCCAACGTTATAAAACTAACTAATACTGCTACCCAATTCTCAAGTAGGAAAATCTTATGAATGTTATTGATGCCATCCGTAATCGCCGTGCAGTTAAACGCTTTGACCCTGCATTTCAACTTTCTGACGATAACAAAAAGCAGTTATTACAAGAAGTTTTAGCAAATGCTCCAAGTGCGTTTAACTTGCAACATTGGCGCCCTGTTGTGGTTGAAGACGCTGAGTTAAGACAAAAGATTCGCACAATTGCATGGGACCAACCACAAGTTACCGAGGCTTCTTTACTGATTGTGTTATGTGCAAAAGTAAGTTCATGGGAAGCCGATGCGAAACGCGTGTGGGATGGCGCGACTCCAGAAGTGCAAAATATTATGGTAGGTGCGATTGATCAATATTACCGTGACCGCCCACAAACCCAACGTGACGAAGTGATGCGTAGTGCAGGCATCTTTGCTCAAACCTTAATGCTTCTTGCGCAAGAGCATGGTTTAGACAGTTGCCCTATGGATGGTTTTGACTTTGACGCAATGGCAAATCTCATTAACTTACCTGAAGATCATGTGGTGTGTTTAATGATTGCAGTTGGTAAGTCAGCATCTCAGCCTTACCCACGTGTGGGCAAACTTCCTTACGATGACGTCATTATTCAAAATACATTCTAAGTTTTTAGTCAGATTGTAGGCTGTAAATCATTAAGTTCCACGGTGCGAGTAAGAAACATTCATACCCGCACCAATTGAAATAAAGACTACTGATTTATAACTGATTCACCAAACCAGAGGTGATCGTTATATGCTTATACTCGATGAAATCATCCATTGCGGCGACACCATTTAGACGTCCTAAACCGGACTGTTTAAAACCACCCTCTTCAAACTCATCATAAACCACGGCCCAATCATTGATCCAAATGGTTCCTGCATCAATTTCACGAGCAACTCTTAAGGGACGATTAACATCACGAGTCCAAATACTAGCCGCAAGACCATATTCATTGTCATTTGCAAGTGCAATCCCTTCTGCTTCTGTATCAAAGACTTGTAACGTTAATACAGGACCAAAAGTTTCCTTCTGAATAATATCCATTGAATTATCATTTACTTCTAGCAATGTTGGTCGATAAAAAGCACCTTTCGCTAAGTTGCCTTCAGTAATTGGGCCACCACGTACAATAACTTTTGCACCCTCATTAATCGCTTTTTCGACAATCTGATTGACACGTTCAACATTAGGTTTATCAATTAATGGCCCCATATCACTTTTCAAGTCAGATGCTGGCCCAACATTTACAGCTTCTAAACGAGCTGCCAACAATGTTTTAAGTTCCTCAGCAATCGGACGCTGTACCAATAGACGAGAGCCAGTCATACAAAATTGTCCAGCAAATACAGTTAATGCCTTTTCAATTTTAGGTAACACTTCATTGAGGTCAGCATCCTCAAACACGATCATTGGTGTTTTACCACCCAACTCCAAACCAAAACGCTTCAGGTGCTGAGCACCTACTGCGGAAATGGCGCGCCCCGTTGTGGTACTTCCAGTAAAACTAATAACAGGTACGTCAGG
>NZ_JZFB01000001.1:1837040-1838447 GCF_001188385.1 Acinetobacter sp. V2
CTAAAGATATTAACCACACCTTTAGGCAAAGAAGGTACTTCTGACATGACCTTTGCAATCAGTGCATTGGTTTGTGCTGTTTGACCCGGCATTTTGACAACGACTGTTGCACCTGCGGCTAAAGCTGGTGCGAGCGAACGAATTAGTAGAACAACAGGTGAATTCCACGGAACAATAATGCCAGCAACGCCCATTGCTTGTCTTAAGCTTATAGAAAAGCTACCTGCTTTAGGCTCTAAAGCACGACCATATTCGGTCATGGTTAAAGAGGCATAGTAACGCAATTTGGCAGGAACCATGCTGACTTCAAAACCTGCTTCAGCTTTTACTTTGCCATTTTCTGTCGATAAAATTTCAATCAACTCAGGTGTATATTTTTCAAAAGCATCTGCTAAGTCATGTAATACACGTGAACGAAGTGAGCGATTGTCTTTCCAATCTGTATTTCGAAAGGTATTTTTAGCCGCAGTAATCGCTTTTGCAGCATCTGCTTCCGTTGCATCTGCATATTGTCCTATCACAGTATAATTTGCAGGGTTAATTGAATCTTTATGTTCAACAGAATCTACCCATTCTCCATTAATCCAATTTTTTGCAATATGAGACATCATTTTTTCCTTAAGCATTTGTATATAAATTCGCAATATGTTCAGCGGTAGCAATGACAGTAACGTTTGTTGCAACAGATGGAACATCTGGAAAAATTGAAGCATCCACAACACGTAAGCCAGTTACGCCGTGTACTTTTGCTTCTAAATCTACAACTGCATTCGGATCACTTAGTTGCCCCATTGGAGCACTCGCAACAGGATGATGATAGGTATCTAATGTTGATCGAACAGAGGCTAAAATTTCTTCATCACTGTCAGCTGCCGGTGCAATCTCACTATCAATTAAATCTGATAATGGTGCGGTTTGACCGATCTTACGCGCAAGCTTAATTCCTTCGAGTAGACGAGCTTTATCCTGATCTGCTGCTAAAAAATTTAAGTCAATTTTAGGAGCTTGCAATGGATCTTTACTTTCAATCCAGATACGCCCCCGAGAGATTGGACGAGTTAATGCAACTGCTAAAACAAAACCCACTTTAGTTGGGCTCATTTCATGAGGAAATAAATGTGTTGCAGTGATATGTAAATCGAGTTCGCCTGATGTTGCACTTGAACTATTTGTCCAAAGTTTTGCCCCGATCACAGGAGATTGATCCCCTATTAAGTCAGGTTTTGCTGCATAGGCGTTGTAATAAAATGGATGATCCATCAGATTTAAGCCTACAGGTAAATCGACAACAACAGGAATACCTAATTTATTCGATTGATCTGACGGTCCAACACCTGACCGTAATAGAATGGCAGCACTCCCATAAGTTCCTGCCGATAAGATCACTTCTTTTGCGTGAATTTCTTC
>NZ_JZFB01000001.1:1838489-1841218 GCF_001188385.1 Acinetobacter sp. V2
AAAAGAACACGATCCACCATACTATCTGGACGTATAGTAAGATTTTCCCGACTGCGAACATCCTCAGTTAAATAGGCAATACCTGTATTGACGCGTACACCATTTACAATGTTCATTGGATATGGGCCAACGCCGTTAGCATCTGCACCATCAAAATTATCAATAGCCTTGTAACCATTTGCTATCGTTGCTTTCATGAATGCATCTTGCATTGGTGTAATATCTGCTTGAGTTAATTGCACTACAGGCAGTGGACCAGAACGACCATGAATTGAATCATCACCACCATGACGGGTTTCTAATTTTTTAAATGAGGGTAATAAATCCTCGTAACTCCAACCGGGTAAATTCCAACGTTTAAAGTCTTCAGGACGGGAACGAATAGCTACGGCACCATTTACGGCAGAACTTCCACCCAATATTTTTCCGCGGATTGCACCAATCTCGTGATCGATATAACCCGTTTTTGTTTTATACCCCCATTCAAACTCAGGGTTTAAGTTGGCTCCTAAAATATCACTGTTAGAGATGATTCTTGGATAATTATATGGTTCAGGTGAATGACCTGCTTCTAGTAATAAAACATGGCGGTTTGCTTGCTCACTTAAACGTGTCGCTAATACAGCACCCGCAGAACCGCCGCCAACGATAATTACATCAAGAGATTCAGAGCCGTGCTGACTTGTCAGAAGTTCTGTAGAAGCTAGAGTTGCTTCATGTTGTATTGAATCTTTATAGCTACCTGATGACATCATTCTCACCACTTATTTTTAAAGTGGTTTCAGAATAAAAGGCTTTACTATGCTTCAATAGGTAACAAAGCTCGAACTGTGGGTTCTTATTTTTAGAACACTTTTAACTAATGATTTGAATTTATAGCCAATACCTTTGCAATATCTATTTCCCATTTTGGTGGATTTCCAATTTTTTCGATTAGAAAATTAGAAATTGCATGAATTTTAGGGGAAGCTCTAAGCGAGCGTTTATAGACCACAGAAATATCGCCACCAGAGGGACAAAATTCAGGTAAGACCACTTTCAACGATTGATCACAAATAGCAGGTGCCGCAATAAATCCCGGTAAAATAGCTAAACCCAGCCCTGCCTTAGCCGCTTCAAGTAATTGGTGAGCACTGTCAGTTCGCATTGCTGTTCGTATACGAAACGATTGATATTCACCATTGACTGGCAATTGCAACATACCATGTGACTCTCTAGCCATATATAGCAATCCATCATGATGATTTAACTCATCTGGGTGCTCAGGTGTACCAAATTCCCGCAAGTAGTCTGGACTGGCACAAATATAATGGTGATTGGCGGTGATACGTTTAGAAATTAAATCAGAATCCGAAAGCTGCCCCATACGAATCGCGACATCATAGTTTTCCTCATGCAAACTGACAAAGTTATCTGTCGATTCAACGTCTAAATGTAGATCGGGATGTAATTTCATGAATTCTGCCAAATATGGCGCAAGGTAATTAATACTAAATGCCATTGGAACAGCCAGACGAAGACGACCTGTGAGACTAAAATGAATTGACTTTACAGATTCCTCTAAGTCGTTGAGTTCTGTGAGCAATCGTATCGAACGTTGATAAAACTCTTGTCCCGCCTCTGTTAAAGTTAGAACCCGACCACGATTAATCAACGATACGCCTAGCCGAGCTTCTAACTGTTGCATCCGTTGACTAATCACAGATTTTGTAGTGCCAATTCGCTTTGAAGCCTCAGTAATACTGCCTGCTTCGACGATTGCAATATAAGTTTGCATCTCAACAATTTGATTCACTTAGCCCTACTTTGTTAATTTATTTATTCTCAGTAATCACGAAATAATTCATCAAATCAAGTTTTGTTTTAAATCAAATTATAAGAATTTCTAAGATACTTGTTGTCTAATCTTTCATTTCAACTCAACATTTCTAACTTAGCCAAAGCATTTAGATAATAATCTAATAATCTCTCCCTTTCCCCCACCTTATTTGCGTCTAAAAGCTGAATAATCGCGCCTTCAATCATATATAAAAATAGTTTGGCATCCTGAAAGGAAACATCGGTTTTTAATTTTATAAGTTGGCTATAGATTTCATTCAGTAACCACGTTCTATACCTCACTGCGATTTGATAGGCTTTGGGATAGGTCAGTTTCGTTTCAAAAATAGCTTTAAATAATAAATAGTACAGTCCTTCCAAATCAGTATGTAAAAGATAAAGTGCTTTGAGTTTATCCATCACACCTGCACCTTGATCGTAGTCAGCAATTGATACTACTTTTTCTTTTAAGCGTTCTTTTTGAACGGTTAAACAGATTTCGATAAACCGCTCTTTAGAATGAAAGTAATGATAAAAAGTCGCTTTGGGAATTTGAGATTCTTTCACAATTCTATCGATTCCAATGGTATGAAATCCGTGGTGGTGAAACAGATCAATCGATTTATTTACGACTTGTATGGCACGTGGTGAGATCACTAAATGTCGCATAGTTTTACCGTTATAAAATTATTGTTGTAGATAAGCGAGATCTTTTTTGGGAGAAAAAAAAGGCATAGCAAAGCCATAAAGACTGTGCGTGGCACATCTCAAGTTTTATTGTTGATTAAGTTTTTTGGTCGTGACGATTTAAAGCCTGAAAAGCCCAATAGCCATCAAATTGCTTTAAAAGTTTAAGTTGTGTCGATATAGACTTTGGCAAAGGCTGCCAAGAAATTAAGAATGTGCAAAGC
>NZ_JZFB01000001.1:1841520-1845108 GCF_001188385.1 Acinetobacter sp. V2
GAGTTATTGTTAAAGTGGGGTTTATAAAGGGAGGGAAACAGCCTTAGGAGGCTGTTTTATTTGAGCTAGAAAGATTTTCTATAAGCTGCATTACTTTAATTTTAAATAATCTTCATAACTCATTGTCTCTAAAACGTGTAATTTACTTATTTCTAGTTTTTTCATAATATCTGGAATCAAAGATGCATTAGCTAAAAAGAGCTGATCAGTTCTATCAAATCCACCTTGTAACCTTATTTTTCCATTTTGAACATAAATATCCATCAACCGCTGCTCTCTTAGACTTTCTATAATGATGGCTTTATATTCATCAAAATCTATTTTTTTATTATCTTTAAAAGAATACTCATCAAAAAGTTCATAGTAAAAGTTTAAGAATTTTTCTTCCCCATTTAAATATTCATCCAAGCTATTATTTTTCAATGAGATGTCGTAGCAAATGATATTCGATTGATCAGCTTCTACTTCGGAAAGCCAATGATCAAAAATTGAAATAGAAATGACCGTGTCCCACATAAATTTAATCAAATTACTAGAATTTTATAAGGATACATTAAGAGCTTTTCCTCGTATAACATATTTAATTCAACACTAAATAATTTATAAACCTGTTTTGCTGCAACCATCACACCAACTGTTTTTTCTAAAAACGTAGAACTCTCTTTATTAATTATCGCAACAATGTATAAGACTGCCGACTTAATCTCTGAAGAAGTCGAATAGAGCTTTTCAGTAAGGTTTTCTCTTGCTCTATCACTATTTAATATTTTCTTAAATAAAACAAAAGCATATTTTGGAGATTTATAGGAATTTTAGTTTAACAACATGAAAAGTTGATATTACCCCACATTAATCTTCACAATTCATTAATACACATTTTCCATCTATTTTTGCTACTAAACTTATTGGTTTTGATGAATCACCTCCATCTAAAGATAACTCTACAAATAAATCTTTATTTTCAAAAGATTGAAGTTCTAATATTAATTGTTGGATTGTTTTCCCATTTGAAATCCAATTTACATTGCTTAAATCATTTTTACCCATAAAAGTTTGTCTCTAATTTTCTTTAAATTTATATCATAAGTACCCAATCGTGTCTCACGAGAGGCCAACTTTTCTACAGATTTTGCCATTTTCCATGCTCCACCAATATGTCTATACCTGCAAAATATGTGGATATCCCTCAGCCTCTAAATTATAGGTAGTTGCAACTCGGGCTGTTTCCGTTATAGAAATATAAAAAGCCCCTGCTTTTAACAGAAGCTTTTCAATTGAGAGAAAGCAAGGAGACTTAGATTCACGAAAATACTTTTGAATAAATTTTATTAAAGTTTAGTTTTTATCCAATTAACTTTCTGGAAAATTACTACTTTCAACACAGAAGTTATTTTCATCTCGTTTTAAAAATAACGGTCTATTCCGTAGTCTCTAAACTCATACATTAATCCTGAATAACTTGAAAAAAATGTGAGCGCAGTACAAAAATGTCCACTTCCAGTAATTAAAGGATTATAAAAGGTTATTTTGAGGCCATCAGAAAAACCATTTGTATTTACAATATCGTAAAAAGAACCTAAAGCATAACCTTTCAAATCCATGAAATCCTTAATAAATACAGTTGCCAGTGCACCTTTTTTGAAATCATTCACAACCTCAACTGCCATTGCATTATCATCATAATTAACAGAAAAGACTATATAAAAATCTTTCACTTTGAATATAACCTTTTCAATTTCACCAACATTATCTACTTTATTGATAGATTGATTATTACTCTCATTATCGATGAATACATACACCTCATCTATAATCAAATTTAAATCATCTAAACTATTGATAAAATCAAAAAATTTTTTAACTTGCAAAATAAACCTCATACTATCGATATTAAAACTACTTTCTTTTATCTGTTTTCTGTCCTAAGCGTTCTGCTTGCTCTAGTATATTTAGAGTTCTTTTAAAATCTTCATTAGGAATTTTACCTTTCATCTGTAAAAACTCTCCAAAAGTATCATAGTCCTCATCTATTTAAGTTTTAAAGCAATTCGAGAAGATTATTAATAAATTATAAAATCAGATTATTTTTATTAATATAGCTATTAACTCTTGCTATTTAAGTTATACAACATACTCACATACAATATTCTAAATAAAAAAGCTAAGCCCCGATTACCGAGGCTTAGCTTTAAAATAATTTTAAATTAAAAATTACTTATTTGATGTCAGTAAACTCAGAAACAGGTTTGTTAACTTCAACTTTTGTACCAGCAAATTTTTCGCTCACAAACTTTTGTACTTTAGGTAAGTGGTAAAGTTCACCCAATTTCGTATAGATCGGGTCATTTTTATTCGCTTCAGCCACACCTAATAAGTTCACATAAAGCTTTGTAGACTGGTCAATAGGTTCACGGAAGATAGAATCTTTCAGAACGTTTAAGCCGCCTTCAAGTGCCAATGTATTACCCAATACAATTGCATCAACGTCGTTTTTAACACGAACTGCTGTTGTCATTTGAATTGGTTTTAATTTTAAACCTTTAGGGTTTTCAGCGATGTCATTCGTTGTCCCTTTTACAGGGTCAAAGTCTGGTTTAAGTTTAATAAGTTTAGCAGACTGTAATAATGTTAATGCACGCGCTTCGTTAGCAGTATCGTTTGGAATCGCGATTGTAGCGCCTTGTGGGAACTCATCAACAGTTTTAACTTTATTTGCATAAAGACCCATTGGTTCCAAGTAAGTTGTTGCAACAGCAGCAACTTTAGCTGTATTAGAAGCGTTGTAAGCTGCTAAATAGTTAAATGACTGGAACGCATTTACGTCTTGTTCGCCACTTGCTACAGATGTGTTCAACACAACATAGTCAGTCAAGTTAGTCACTTCGAGTTTAATGCCCGCTTCTTTAGTTTCAGGAAGCGTTGCAACATATTTCCATACGTCAGTGTCTGAACCTGTTGAAACAAGTTTAATTGTGCGTACTGACTCAGTTTTGTCTTTAGCTGGTGCTGAATTTTCAGTTTGTGCAGGTTGTTTATTACATGCAGTCAGTGTGAGTACAGATGCACTGAACAGGACACTAAATAATTTTTTCATAGATACATCCTAAAATAGGAAATGCCTACTCTACAAAAGAGCGAGGCATTCCCAACCATTGGGTCGAAATGCAATATTTGGCTGGAAGTAATTCCAGATATATAAGGGTTTAGAAGCCTGAATTCAGCCTTATTTCTTCCTTGATCTTGCTCGCTGAACAACAGAATTATGTTTTGAATCAGTTTCTAAATATTGGATCATCATATATCAATAAGTGAATATTCTACAAATAACTTGTTCGATTTTGATATATAGACGTGCTCTTGGTAAGGTACTGATAATAAAAAACATATTATATAAATAAAACAGTTTTGACTGAAATATGTACTTATTTGATTTATATGAAATTTTCAGGATTTGTTAGCAATATTTTAGCTAACTATGACTGTAATCTATGTCCTATACATAAAAAAAAGCCCCTGTTTTCACAAAGGCTTTTTAAATTAGTTAGTTAAGCTCAGTTTCAATTACTTATGAACCCAAGGCACGGCTGG
>NZ_JZFB01000001.1:1845155-1851620 GCF_001188385.1 Acinetobacter sp. V2
TTCATAACCAACGTTAATGGTCCTAACACTGCATGATGGCTAACGTTGGCGTTATATAAAATAATACTACGTGAATTTACAACTACATCATTTCCAATATTTACTTGTCCAATTTTCATAATACGATCTTCAAACAAGTGGGTTTGTGGGCCTGAGAAGCTATTAAACTCTGCACGGTCACCAATGCTTACACAGTCGAACTCAGTGATATCCGCCGTATCCATGTAAACATCTTTACCAATTTGAACACCCAAAATACGCAAGAAGAATGGCAGCATTGGCGTTCCTCTTAAGTAATTTAAGAAGTTTGGAATGGCAACTGATTCATATAAGCTGGTAATCCCTTCACTTAACCACACAAACATGGTCCACATTGGCGCTGAACGTGGTTGATAACGACCAATTAAAGTCCACTTCATCAATGCGACAATAATGAAACAGCCTACACCATAGAGTAAACCAGCAAGCGTTAAAGCCAATAAACCAGTTGGGATGTTGTATTTATTAATAACATCGATAACTTCAAGCACAATCATATAACCCACACCAATTGCGAGTGCGGCTGGTAATACAACACGAAGGCCTTCAATAAAACCACGCATGAAACGGCGCTTGAAGCTTGGTTTAAACGTTAAGTGGTCAGGATATTTTTCGGCAGCTTCACGTGCAGGCAATAATAATGGCGGCGAACCAAACCAAGTTTGACCATCATACATTTCAAGGTTATCTGGTGTTTTTGACTGTACGCCAATTAAAACGTTATCTGGTAAAACAGTTCCATCAGCAATATAAGCACTGTTGCCGACAAAGCTACGGTTACCGATTTTGGTCGATTTTAATGTCATCCAACCGCCTTTGATCTCTTCATCACCCAACATTACAGCATCGGCAATAAAGCTTTCTTCACCCAAAGTCAGCATTTCAGGAATAACACCATTTGCGGTAGAAATTTCGGTATTTTTACCTACTTTCGCCCCTAACATACGGAACCATGTAGGCGCATAAATCGTAGCAAACAGACCGTGCAATGTTTGTAAGCTTGTTTCTAAAATTTGAGATGCAAACCATTTACGATAATAGGTGCTGCCATGAACAGCGTACGTTCCAGTCTCAAGACGAGGCAATGCAATTTTGCGTATTGCTGAAGAAATGACAGCCGTAATCATCATCATCATTGCACTAGCTGGAATCGCTAAAGCAAAATAATAAAGTGCGATTTGCAGGTGGTTATTTGGATTAATATTAAATACGTTTACATCTAACCAATCGACCAAAAGGAAACTTGGGAAAATTGGAATAAAGAACAGACAAGCAATGATTAACGCACTAACACCATAATATCCATATTCAGAAATTTTACGAATGAACGATAATTTAGGGCGTTCTGGCATTTTAGCGTGTTCATCGACATGCCCTATTTTTTTAGCTGGCGTACCATCCCAAATTTCTCCGGCCGGCACCATTGTGTCATATTCAATTGAAGTTAAGGCATTTACATGAGCTTGTTTTTCTAACACTGTATTTTCTTCTAATACAGCATATGAACCCACATAACTATCTTCTTTAAGATGAATTGAACCCAACACCAAATGTCCATGTTCGACTTTGGCATTTTCTAAATTCACTTGAGAGCCAATACTCACACCATCTTCAACAGTTAATAAAGATGGCATGCGAATATGAACTGAACTAATGGTGACATCATGTCCAATTTTTGCGCCCAGTGCTTTTAAATAGAGGTTAAGTAAAGTTGAACCTGACAATAAATAAACTGGTGAAATATTGCTAATACGGTCTGCTAACCACCAACGGAAATACGTCATTCCCCAAAGTGGATAACGTCCTGCGCCAATACCCAACATTAATAATCGTTTCACCGTAATTGAAAGGACGAAACTACTAATAATAACGCTGATATAAACCAACAGAGACAACGCGATTGCATATGGAATGCTGTCTCGGGTTCCACCTGTAAAATAGTGATAGGTAAAGAATGGTGCTAACCACTGCAAAATATTAATCGAAATTAAAACTGGAATGGTCACAAGCTGCGCAATACCACATAACCATTTATAAGTTTGATTACGCGGGTTGTCTTGCCCAATTTGGCTATCAAATAATGTTGGTTCTGGCTGTTCCAACATTAAAGCAGCAATTGCCCCCACTCTTCTCGCTTGATATAAGCTTTGAATTGTAAGATGGCTATATTCTTGATGTTCACGTAGGTTTGAAATTAAAACGGCTGCTAACAGCGAATGGCCACCTAAATCATCAAAGAAATCCGAATCTAGTTTAATCGGCATGTTCGGAAACAGACGGTTCAAAATTTCAAATAAAATTTCTTCGGCTGGATTTTGCGGCTGATCAGATTCACTGCGGTCAATCACACTCGTAAGCGGTCTTACTTTTAACGCTTTACGGTCAATTTTTCCAGATAATAAACGCGGTACTTCTTCAATAATCTCAAAACGATTCGGCACCATATAAGGTGGTAAACGTTGAGCTAGAGTATGTCGAAGTTGCTTAATTTCTATCGGCTGTTTGGCATCAAGTTCAGCTGCAATAAAAGCAATAAGCTGATCAATTCCGTCTTCTTGACGCAAAATTACCGCTGCGGTACCAATCCCATCAATATCACAAAGTGCCGCTTCAATTTCACCGAGTTCAACACGGAAACCACGGATTTTCACCTGATCATCGGCACGGCCTAAGCAGTGGACTTGCCCAAATTCATCAATTTTTGCCAAATCACCAGTACGGTAAAGTAACTCTTCATCCGCACTCATTGCCCAAGGGTTTTCAATAAACTTATCAGCCGTTAAATCAGGTCGTCCTAAATAGCCTGGTGCTACACTCGGACCGAAAATACACAGCTCACCCGTTTCACCTTGAGCCAATAATTCTCTTTCAGCGTTAATCACCAACATGCCATAGTTTGGTAAAGGTTTACCAATCGTGACGGGTTTACCACGTTCTAACGACTCAAGGCTTGCAGTAACCGTAGTCTCAGTTGGGCCATAAGTGTTAAACATTTGATGGTGAGGTAATGCCCAACGGTCAACCAGTGAGTCCGGACACATTTCCCCACCTAAGTTAATAATTCTTAGGTTAGGTACATCTTCAGGGAATAAAGCCAGTAAGGTTGGAACAGCATGTAATACAGTAATTTGTTCCTGCTTTAGTGTTTGGCATAAACGTTCAGGGTCACTGACAAGCGACTTAGGTGCAATCCACAAAGTTGCGCCAACCAAATAAGACAGCCAGATTTCTTCAAACGACATATCAAAAGCGACAGAAAAGCCTTGATAGACTTTATCTTGCTCTTGAATATCTAAAATATTATTTTCACTACGTAGAAAGTGACAAATATTTTTTTGAGTAATTACAATCCCTTTCGGCTTACCCGTTGAGCCTGACGTATAAATAATATACGCAGGTTGATCGGAGGTCGTTCTAGCTAAAGGAATATTTTCACTGAGTGGCTTTTGAAGTTCAGTATTTGTCCATTTTGTTTGTGGCACTTCAGCTAAGTGTTCATACCATTCATCGGTAGTAATCATCCCGACAGCTTCGGCATCTTCAAGACAAACCGCAATACGGTCGGCTGGCGTATCCATATCAAAAGGAAGCCAAGCTGCGCCACTCAAACAAATCGCCAATTGGGCTTTTAAAAGCTCAATACCACGAGGTACCCATAACCCAACAATATGACCTGGTTTTACCCCTCTTATCGTCAAATGTTGAGCCATAATTAAGGCTTGCTGATATAACTCCCCATACGTCAACATTTTATTTGCTTCAATTAAAGCTGTTTTATCTGAGAGATTTTGAGCAGTTTGAATAAAAATATCGGCGAGTACTTCATCTTGCAAAAATTCGGGGTGAAATTTACCACGAATAATATTCTTCGAACTTGTTACGAATTGGTTCATTTTTTATAACTCACTTTAATTTTTTGATTTAGCTAAAATAAAGTCACGTTTGAGTTTTTCTGACCTATTAAAGAAATCAATTGCTATGTAATAAATTAAAGAGTTGAACTTAAATGAAGATTAAAGTTTTTATTTTAAGAATGGAGAGTGAACTATTAAATGAGAAGAACAATCGATTTTTATTACTTATAAATCAAACTAAGATGACAATAAGAAAAAATATAAGCACATATTTTTATAAAAATTAAATAGCGTTATTCAAAATTGATATATAACAAATTACTCATTGCACAACGCTACTTCACGAACTAAGGCAAGAAAGGCTTTCAAACCAGCAGATTGGTTGCGTCTTCCTGAATAATATAAACAGAGACCAGACATACAAGGCATCCAATCGTCCAAAACAGAAATAAGTTGACCTGACTCAATTTCAGCACGAACATCTTGTTCCATAAAGTATCCTAAGCCAATATTCTCTAATACTGTAGCTCTTGATAAGCTTGCCTCATCAAGGGTAATCGGTCCTTGCACATCAATTTGAATAATTTCTCCATTTTTTTCAAACTTCCAGCTAAATAGTGCACCATCAGGAAGACGTACTCGAATACATTTATGTCTAAAAAGATCTGTTGGTATTTTCGGCTTTCCGTAACGCTCCAAATACTCAGGTGAACCAACAACAACATATCTTTGAAGTTTACCAAGAGACACTGCAATCATGTCACTTGGAACAAGATGGGCAACTCGAATACCTAAATCAAAACCATCAGCAATAATGTCAACAAGTTTACCCTCAGTCACCAAATCAATATTCATTTCTGGATAACGTCGAAGAAATTCGATAATCACAGGAGAAATAATTTCTCTCGCCGCAAATGCAGCCGCATTGATTCTTAATGTACCTGAGGGTGTTTCTCTCTGCGAACGTACAATATCTAAGGCACTATGAATATCCTGAAGAGCAGGCCCGACTTGTTCTACAAAAAGTCTGCCTGCTTCTGTCAATGAGACACTACGTGTTGTCCGATTAAACAGACGTACACCCAAATTTTCCTCTAATTTACTAATTGCATGACTTAAAGCTGTTGTAGACATCCCAAGTTCAATCGCAGCGCTACGAAAAGTTCCTCGCTTGGCGATTGCCATTACTGCTTTTAGATCATTTAAATTTGCTCGTTCCATTATCCTGATTTATTCAACTAAACATCCCATTTTATACGGATTGTTAGAACAATCGTCAAATTATAAAATTTAAAACACTAATTTAGATCATTCAAAAAGAGCGACTCATGAAAGATATACCAGAAGTTGTTAGCGCATACTTTGATGCTGATCAAGCGAACAACGTAGATGCTTTAAACCAAATTTTTTCTGACTCTGCCATTGTTGAAGACGATGGCAGTCTATACAGAGGAATTGTAGAAATTCGTACATGGTTGCTAACAATGAAAGAAAAATACCAGTACTCTCTTGAAATTATTGAGGTTTCTAATACAAACCATATCAGCACGGTTTTAACACAAGGGAGTGGCAACTTTCCAAATAGCCCTGTGAAACTTACGTTCCAGTTCACACTTGAAAATGGCAAAGTTGTTAAATTGAGGATTTATTAATGGAAGATTTTATTACTTTAAAAGGAAAACGTACCTTAATTACTGCGGGTACAAAAGGTACTGGCGCTGCCACAGTTCAATTATTCCATGAACTCGGCGCAACAGTACTAACTACTGCTAGAACTCAACCAGATTATTTACCGAATAATGCACATTTTGTTTCTGCTGATCTCACAACTCGAGAAGGTTGTGAAGCTATCGTCCAAGCAGTACAAGAGATATTAGGTGGTGTGGACATAATTATACACATGCTTGGTGGTTCATCTGCACCAGCAGGTGGATTCGCAGCATTAACCGATGAAGAGTGGTATAAAGAACTTCATCTAAATCTGATGCCTGCAATACGTATTGATCGTCAACTAATTCCCGATATGATTCAGCAAGGCCAAGGTGTTGTAATCCACGTTACGTCAATACAACGCTCACTTCCGTTACCAGAAGCTACGACAGCTTATGCTGCTGCAAAAGCAGCGCTAGCGACTTATAGTAAAAGCCTGTCAAAAGAAATATCCCCCAAAGGTATTCGGGTTGTTCAAGTCTCACCAGGATGGATTGAAACAGAGGCATCTATTGCTCTTGCAGAGCGACTGGCTTTACAAGCTGGCACAGATTACGAGGGTGGTAAAAAGATAGTTATGGATTCAATCGGAGGAATTCCTATTGGACGACCAGCTAAACCTGATGAAATAGCAAATCTTATCGCCTTTTTGGCCTCATCCCGTGCGTCTGCAATTACGGGTACTGAATATGTGATTGATGGTGGGACGATTCCTACCGTTTAATAGTTATGTTGAATCACGCTATATTATATTTTTTCTTCACTTGAGCAGTTTAGAATTACAGGTAAAAAAAAGCCCTCGTCATTAACAAGGGCTTTTTAAGAATTTGGCGGAAGCGGTGAGATTCGAACTCACGGAGGA
>NZ_JZFB01000001.1:1851679-1874339 GCF_001188385.1 Acinetobacter sp. V2
ACGAGCGCTATAATATAAATAAAAACTCAAGTTGGCAAACCTTTTATTTAACTTTTAATTCAAACGCTCAAAATAAATACAAATTAATTTAATTTTCTGGGTTTTCATTCTTTTCATAGCGAATTGTATTGATATACCAAAGCTTTTTTCCAGATGGCGTGTGTACTTCAATCTCATCATCGACTTCTTTGCCTAGCAGTGCACGAGCCATCGGCGATTCAATTGAGATATGCTGTGGGTGATGATCATAAATTTCATCGACCCCTACAATACGTAAAGTTTTTTGCTCGCCTTCTTCGTTTTCAATTTCTACCCAAGCGCCAAAGTAAACCTTACCGTCTTGCTCAGGTGCGTAATCAATGATTTTTAGTTCTTCTAAACGCTTTCCTAAATAACGCACTCGTCGATCAATTTTTCTAAGTAGCTGCTTATTGTATTGATAATCCGCATTTTCACTGCGGTCACCTAAGCTTGCAGCCCAATTCACTTTTTTTGTGATTTCCGGTCGTTCTTCATGCCAAAGTTGTTTTAATTCAGCAACTAATTTGTCATGTCCAGATCGAGTGATTAAGTTAGATTTCATGATTAAAAACCACTGTTCAACAACATATCGCTTACAAGATGTAGCATTTTATACCCTATTTTCTCATATCAGAAGTGTATAAATTTTCTTCCTTAAGAAATTCATGTGTTTATGATGATATATCGAATATTTAATTGTACGAAATTTGACAATACTTTTTTTCAATATTATGATGCGCGCAGATTAAATGTTGAGCAAATTTTAACCTTCTAGAAAACTATGTAGATTTTCTACACAGTTTGTTTTTTTCATTTCATGTCATTTTGAATGACGTCATGACTGCCCACCCCTTATTGAATTTATCAACTTTTAGAAGTTATGGCAGCTTTTTGTCTAACTTTTGGGGCATAAATTACCTGTAGCGGAGACAACATGCACAGTAATTCAAGTTCAGGGTCGAGGCTTTGCCTTAACTCTTTATTTTCTTCTCTCCCGTTAAAAGCACTTGCACTCAGTACTATGCTTTTTCCATTTCATAGTATTAATGCAGGAAAAACCCTACAGTACAATACTGTAGTAAATACAAACACTTTAACTGTTGTTGCGGTAGAAAGCCCGACAACCGTTTTCAAAGAAGATCAGTTTTTACATGGTTTTGGTTACGACTTAGCCCGTAACTATGCACAAAGCCTTAATGTAAAGCTGGACTTTAAAATCGTGGCAGACAATGCCACTGCACTTAGATGGGTTCAGCAAGGTAAAGCAAATTTTGCGATGACGACTGCTGGTTTAAGTACCATCGAGAACAAAGGTTTGATGTCTTTTTCTGCAAGTTGTGGTGACACAGTCGATTTGCAAAAAAATGGTTTAAATCCTGAGTTAAGCTGGGTGTTTAAACAAGCTGATGACCCCCTCACCCAGACCGCTAGTGGCTTTGTATGCCAAAGTAAGCAAAATGGTGTGACTCAGCAACTTGCTTCTTTTTATAATCGTAATGTGGTGAAACCAGAAGCTTGGTCAACCATTCAACGTGACTTAACGACGCGTTTACCGATTTATAAAGCGAGCTTTAAACAAAGTGCAGCTAAATACGATCTCGACTGGCATTTACTTGCCGCAATTGGTTATCAAGAATCATATTTAAAGCCAGAATCTGTTTCTCCCACAGGTGTTCGTGGCTTAATGATGCTGACCAATAGCACTGCTCGGGCAATGGGTGTGAGCAATCGTAGTGATCCAGCTCAAAGCATTCAAGGTGGCGCGAAGTATTACGACCAGATGTTAAGTGAATATGATGATATTCCTTTCCCTGATCGCAACTGGTATGCGCTGGTGGCCTATAATATGGGACCAGGTGCGGTAAACCAGATTCAGAAGCGCTTGCAAGCACAAGGGAAAGATCCAAACCAATGGGTTAATCTCTACAATTATTTGCAAAGTAATAAAGCGCGTAATGGTCGATATAAGCAAGCGGTTCAATATGTCACTCGTATTCGTGCTTATCTTGAACATATCAAAACAGCGCAAACACGAATCAATATCTAATTTTATTATTTAAAAGTTGATAAATTCTTTGTTTGTGTGAATAAAAAGCTTACCTCTTGGGGTAAGCTTTTTATATGAATTCTTTTAGATTTAAGCTGTATGCTCTAATACTTTCTTAAACAAATCTTTTTGTTCTTGGCTTGGCTTAGCTGTTTGTAAAGCCATTAATTGAGACATATCGCCTTGAACTTTAATTTTACCAGTCATGAATGCCTGCATAGCAGCAGCCATATCAAACTCTAAGAATACTTTACGTAAAGTTTCAGCATCCATATTTAAAGTTGTTTTGGCATTTGAAGACAAACCTTTTTGGATTTTACCCCCATCTAAAGCTAATTCGGTATTTCCAGAAGCATCTGTAACTACTAAATTAATTGCCAAATTCGCAAGAGCAGGTGGCAAATTAAGATCCCCTGCTTCAGCAGTTAATTTTTCGACAGTAGCAAACCAATCTTCAGTTAAAAATGCAGGCATGATTCTTCCTCAAATTTATTTGTTCAATTTCTCTAGTTGTCTATCCAGACAACATCATGTGAAGCAATTCTGCTTGAGCGTTGTTATAGCATGTAATTTAAATTTAGGGCTATGACTTTTTGTACGGAACATTCATTTTTTAGTATTTTGATACATTAAAGGCACTTGTTTATAAAGTGCCTTTAACATTGTCTATGTCTAGCGTTTATTCAGCAGCAAAGCTTAAGTTCACGACATCTAAACGGTTTTTAAGCTCTTCCGGATCTTTAAAATCTAACTCGCGCTGAGAATCTAAAGCTTCGAAATCGAACAATTCACGGTCCGCTAACTGAGACGGTGATACGTTTTGTAACGCACCGAAAATACTGTGTAAGCGTTTCGGATATTGTTTATCCCAGTCACGTAGCATTTCATTGAGCATGGCACGCTGTAAGTTTTCCTGCGAACCACAAAGGTTACATGGAATGATTGGGAACTGACGTAACTCGGCATATTTGATAATGTCTTTTTCTTCAACATATGCCAATGGACGAATCAGAATATTCTTCTTGTCCGATGATAAAAGCTTTGGAGGCATCGCCTTTAAACTTCCGCCATGAAACAGGTTTAAGAAGAACGTTGCAAGAATATCATCGCGGTGATGTCCTAAAGCAACTTTAGTCGCACCAATTTCTTGTGCAAAACCATACAATGAACCACGGCGTAAACGTGAACATACTGCACAGTAGGTTTTACCTTCCGGTGTTAAACGTTTAGTAATCGTATAGGTGTCTTTTTCTAAAATGTAATATGGAATGTTATTTTCTTCCATATAACGAGGTAAGACATCTTCAGGAAAGCCGGGTTGCTTTTGGTCAAGGTTAACCGCAACAACATCAAAATTGATTGGTGCAATACGTTTAAACTGCAACATGATATCGAGCAAGGTATAACTGTCTTTACCACCAGACACACACACCATGACCTTATCGCCCTCTTCAATCATATTGAAGTCACGAATAGCATGCCCAACTTGACGGCGAAGCTTCTTGAGCAAACGGTAATAGGCCGAGCTTGTTGGAAGTTCAGGCTTAAAATTAAATCCCTGATTGGACTCAACTGGCGCGTACATAGACGAGATATACCCATAAATAAAAATACCGCGCAATTTTATATGATTCAGAAGAGAATCGCATCAAAAGAATAGTTTCAATTCTTGAAGTCGTCACATTGCTCATGCATGATGCAAAAGTGATGCTCTATTTTTGACTGAAGCGTTCAAAAAATGTGCAAAATGCTTACTTTTTGGACTTTTCCACAGTTTTCCACAAAACCTGTGGATAAAATTGTGGATTTCTTCGTACTTGACAAACTGTTTTGACCTTCTGTTAAGGGTTTTATTTAAATTGATCATTTTTTAACCAATGTTTTTTACCCTTTAATATCAACATGTTATTCAAGTCAATAGAATCATTTTAAAAATAATTTTTAATTTTTTTTGATGAGCATTCGAACAAAACAGCTTGATTTTTTGAAAGAGTCGAAATAAAAAAAATTACACAAAACTTCTTTAAGTAATATTTTTTGATAAACTCTTTGACAAGTTTTAAATACCTTAAAATTGTGAATAACATAAAATGAAAAATTCGGTTCAATTTCTTATTTCTTGTTTGCTGGGGATGACCACTTTTACGGTCGGCATAACTTCGAGTTCAGCAGGCCAAATGTATATTTACCAAGATAAAAATGGTAGTACATTGATCACCAACCAAAAAAGTTATGATCACTCACTTAAAAAAGTAAAAGTGACCTATTACCCTGATAGTAATATTCATAGTTATAAGAACTGGGGAGCGTCAGAGGCCTCTGTTCTGCCAAGCTACAATAAAAATAAAAATGCTTTTGACCATATTATTAAACAAGCTGCTCTACAACATGGTGTATCTGAAGGGTTGATTAAGGCTGTCATGCATACCGAGTCAGGATTTAATGTCAATGCCCGCTCTCCAGTCGGAGCGCAAGGTCTTATGCAGCTCATGCCTGCGACTGCACGTCGATTTAACGTGACCAATGCCTTTGATGCTCAGCAAAATATTTTTGCAGGTGCAAAATATTTAAGCTGGTTACTCAAACGTTTTGGTGGCAATACCCAAATGGCATTGGCGGCTTACAATGCAGGTGAAGGTAATGTTGATAAATACGGCGGGATCCCACCTTTTCGTGAAACACAAGATTACGTGCGCCGTGTAACCAGCCGATATCAAAATTTGTATGCGTCAGGTGTAGGTGTAGGTTCTTCAATTTTGGATTCAAGTAGTAACAATACTATTACTTTAGCAAATGATACATCATTGATAAAAAATCAAACTAAGCCAACACCAATACCCCATAATAATCGTGCGATTATTCAACAAGGAAATAGTTTTAGCTATGCACAAAATAAGACTTATTCTACAGATAAAGCAATTGCATCTGCAAATATCTCATTCAATTAGGAATAATGAAATATAAAATATGATCAATTAAAATGTACATATTCGTATAATATATTTTAATTGATCATATTTAAGAAGCTTAACTTAAAATTAAGCTTCTTAAAATATTAATTAGAATCAATAAAAGCTCCATCTGCTAATTGAATTATTTTTCTTTTATTTTTTAATTTTTCATTCTCATCATATTCTTGTGAAGTACTAATCTTATCACTTCCATTACTAATTATAGTGCTTTGAGAAGCATTCTTTCTTTGACGTATGTTAAACTCAATCTCCTTTTCAGCCTCTTCTAAGTCATATAAATCCTTTTTTAATGAATTTACTTCTTGTTCTTTTTCTTCAATTGCCTGTTTTTCCCATTTTTTTAATGTTGCGGTGCTAAAAACTTTTCTTGTAATAGGAACAACTTCCGAAACACATCGATAGTGATATTCTTTTCTTGTATTCTTAGGATAAATGTAATTAGGATTTAATCGATTCATTGAACTTTTTTTAAATTCTGCTATATGAAGACTTCCTTCACTAATACAATCATCATATGTATTATAAGTATAATCAGTATTATATGGAGTATTAGAAATTAGACCTTTTCCTTCATATAAGGAAAAAATAACATAACCTGTAAAACCAATTTCTTTTGAGGTTACTTCTGGCATAAGTAATGCTGGTTTTGGTTTACCTGCTTTTACCCAATTTTTATATTCTCTTTCAAACTCTAGTTCGTTTTTTTTATAAAAAACTAATTGATTGTTAGTTAACTTCGCTTGAACTAGTTTCATAGATGGATTTTGACTTTTTTTACTTGTTAACATAGTACTTCCATCTAAATTTTCATAGACATACATAACCCCTGGCATAGCATTTATAGGAAATAAAGCTACAAATGTAAATAAAATCAATTTTTTCATTATTGATAGTATTCCTATTGATAATTATCGAAATTAATTATTTTTGAATATCTATCCTATTTTATTGATAGTAATAAAAAAAACAAGATTAATATGATCTATATATTATATTTCTACGTTTTATCAGATATATTTCTTTCGGTAAGTTCTTATCTAATGAACTTAACTTAAACTCCAGCTCCAGCTCCTAAACATTCCAATTCTCGTCAAATTGTGACTTTATCTAATGGAACATTTACTGATGCGCCTACAGGTACTTATGTCACAAACAATGCCACAGCAATTGCACATATTCGAATAGAGTAAGAACGTTTACTGACGGTTTATTCCGTCAAGTTTATGTGCTTTAAATTGTAATGATCTATTACCTGATCCTTACCATTTAGGCGAATTTAGCCAATTATTCTTTAAATTTCGGTACATTCTACTTCGTGAAAGAATGTATCAATTCCTTATTTTTATCTTGAATTTTTCCCCTAAGCCCCGCATATTAGCTGCATGATTTAAAATTTGTAAATCAGATAACATTTTATTTATAAGAGGATTTTCTCAATGATGCGGATTGGTTTGTTTTTGCTTACCAACCTCGCGGTACTGGTTGTAGCTGGCATTATTTTGTCACTCTTCGGTGTCGGTAGTTACCATGGCGCGGGTGGCTTGAATCTAGGCAACCTTTTAGTGATCTGTTTTGTGTTTGGTATGGTGGGATCTTTAATCTCGTTATTCATGTCAAAATGGATGGCTAAGAAAACGACCGGTACAGAACTGATCGACCCGAATGCTCCTCGTAACCAAGCTGAAAGCTGGTTATTGCAAACAGTCGCTGAACTTTCTCAACGTGCTGGTATTAATATGCCAGAGGTTGGTATTTTTCCATCATATCAATCCAATGCCTTTGCAACAGGCTGGAATAAGAATGATGCCTTAGTTGCCGTTTCATCTGGTCTACTTGAACGTATGAACAAAGATGAGCTACGTGCTGTGCTTGCGCACGAGATTGGTCACGTTGCGAATGGTGACATGGTTACCCTAGCACTCATCCAAGGTGTCGTGAACGCCTTTGTTATGTTCTTTGCTCGCGTAGTCGGTGATTTTATCGACCGTAATGTTTTTGGTCGTCAAGATGATCAAGCCCCAGGTATGGGTTATTTCCTTATTACCATGGTATTAGATATCGTCTTTGGTATTCTCGCTTCTGCGATTGTGATGTGGTTCTCTCGTTATCGTGAATACCGTGCTGATGAAGCAGGTGCACGTTTAGCAGGTAAACAAGCAATGATTTCTGCATTATTACGTCTACAAGCTGAGACAGAATTGCCAGATCAAATGCCAAAAGAAATGAAAGCTTTCGCGATTGCGGAAGGTAAAGAACAAGGCTTTAGCTTAGCTGCTTTGTTCCAAACCCACCCAACAATTAAACAACGTGTGGCAGCTTTACATCAATTAGATTGCCCATAAAACGTTTAACGTGAAGAAATAAAGCCTCCAACTGGAGGCTTTATTTTTATTACATAGTTTGATAGAGACCCCAAAGATAACTTGCACCCCACCAAACAGCGAAACCAATTAAAAGTAGTACAAACGCGCCTAATAAATCGGGTATATGCAACCATAACCAACTCACCACAGGATTACGCCAGAAAGCTGAGTGCTGCTGCTTCTTTTCGAGTTTTTCATGCAAATATGGATGAACAACATGAATATCACTTTGAATCGCATATTCTTCGCGTATGTGCGTATGAACCACATCTAATGCTTTTCTACTAGGGCGTATAAAAATATCAAAAATAGTCCCAGCAACTGGAACAAAACCCACTACAGCATCTACAACTGCCAATTTGATAACTGGAGTTAACTTGTGTTGTGGTACACCAATCTGTTTGGCTTTATAAATCGCATAACACGTCAGCACTAAACCTGCGACATCACCGGCAATCGGAATCGTGCTCAGTGCAGCATCGGCTCCAATGCCCTGCTTTGTAAAAGGAATACGCACTGCGCTGTCCATCATGGTGGCAAACTTGGCAAGGTCTCGTTCTAGTGCGATGACCTGCTGCTCTGTTAATTTTTTTTCTTGAGGCATCTAAATCAAATATATGAAGAGAAGTTAAACTTAATATACTTGATTTAATGCCTCTTTTTAAATTGTTTACTTTTAACTAGATGCTTTCGTTCTAAATAGTGAACGCAATAACACATACATAACTGGAATAAAGAATAAAACCAGCACCGTACCAAACATCACGCCACCTAGAATACTAATACCGATTTCTTGACGGCTCACAGCCCCAGCACCTTGAGCAAACACGAGAGGAATCACACCTGCACCAAAAGCTAAAGATGTCATTAAAATCGGTCTTAGACGCAAGCTAGCGCCCTCTAAAGCCGCCTGAATGGCATTCTTACCCTTTTCTTGAGCCAAGGCTGCAAACTCAACAATTAAAATTGCGTTTTTACATGACAGACCAATTGTGGTTAACAGTGCAATCTGGAAATACACATCATTTGGTAGTCCGAAAATATAAGAGAAAATGACACTTCCTCCGACACCTAGCGGAATAGAGGTCATCACAGCGGCTGGAATGCTCAAGCTTTCATATAGAGCAGCTAAGCATAAGAAAATAAAGCCTGCCGAAATTAAATATAACCAGACGGCCTGATTTGTCGACTTCTGTTCTTCAAAAGATAAACCTGTCCAAGCTAAACCGACATCTTTTTGCTGATTCACAAGTTGTTCAACATCTTTCATTGCCTGACCTGAACTGCTGCCACTCGCAACGTCTGCCTGTAACTGCAAGGCGCTATAACCCATATAGCGTTTTACAATTTCAGGAGCACCGCCCCAGCTAAAGTTAGCAAATGAACTAAAAGGCACCATTTCATTTTGGTTGTTACGCACAGACCAGTTATATAAATCTTCAGGTTTCGATCTGAACTCGGCATCACCTTGAATCATGACACGCTTAATACGACCACGGTCAATAAAGTCATTTACATATGTTCCGCCCCACGCACTCGACAAAGTATTGTTAATTGCAGGGAGTTCTAAACCATTTGCTAATGCTTGTTTCTGATCAATTTTGATATTGAGATTTGCTTTACTATTGGTTGATTGCTTATCAAAATTTTCAAAAGTTGAATAATTTTTACTTTGAGTTTGCAACTGAAGGAAAGTGTTATCTAGAAAATCTTGTCCTTGCCCATTTAAATCTTGAATCCATAAATCCATACCATCGGTTTGACCTAAACCATTTACCGAAGGTGGTAAAGTCACATTAATTTGAGCATTATTTAATTGACTAAAATATTTCATTGCCCGCTTTTGTATAGCATCCGCTGAGTTTTCTTTTCCAGTACGCGCATCCCATGGTTTTAAAGCAATGAACCCTTGTGCTAAATTTTGCCCTGTACCCGAATTGTTTCGACCATAGCGAATTAAGACTAAATCCACATTTTTGTCTTCTTGAGTTAAGAAATATTGACGAACTTGTTCACCAATTTTCTGACTTTGAGAAATCGGGGCACTATCAACAAGCTTAATTTGAACGCTTAAAATCCCTTGATCTTCTTTAGGAATAAATCCACTTTTTAAACCACTATAGAACAGTGCAAAAACAGCAATCAAAGCCACAAAAATCACAACAACCGACTTACTGTAGCGAATGCTTGTTTGAACGATCTTGATATATTGATTTTTAAGTTGATCAATCTTTTGGTTAAACCAAACTGCCCAACGCATAGGCTGAGGATTAGGCTTTAAAATTAAAGCACACAATGCGGGTGTCAGCACTAATGCAACAACAAGCGATAACGCCATAGCGGCAACTAAGGTAATGGAAAACTGGCGATAAATCACCCCAATTGAGCCACCTAAAAAAGACATTGGAATAAAAACAGCAGTTAATACCAATGTAATACCAATTAAAGCACCACTAATTTCGCCCATTGACTCTATAGCTGCTTCTTTGGGTGTTAAGTGCTGTTCATGCATGAGCCGTTCAACGTTTTCTACGACTACAATTGCATCATCCACTAACAAGCCAATAGCGAGTACTAGTGCAAATAAGGTTAAGGTGTTAATGCTAAAACCGAGCACATATAAAACAGCAAAAGTTCCTAAAATAACAACCGGAACGGTAATACTCGGAATGAGTGTCGCGCGCCAGCTTTGCAAAAATAGGAACATTACCAAAATAACTAAAATAATCGCTTCAATAAGGGTCTTTACAACTTCCTTAATCGACTCTTGAACAAACGGCGTGTTATCTCGTGGATAAACAATTTTATAACCCGCAGGTAATTTAGTTGTAAGTTGATCTAAAGTTTGATGGATGAGTTTAGAGGTCTGAATGGCATTTGCACCCGAAGACAGTGAAATACCTAAACCTGCGGCAGGATAACCATTAATGGTGTTAAAAGACTGATAGTTTTCTGCGCCCAACTCAACTCTAGCAATATCTTTTAAATAGACATAGCTCGCTGTTTGGTTTGATTTCACTACAATATTTTTAAAATCTTCGACTGTTTTTAGTCGAGAACCAGCTGTAACTTTAGTATTTAAATATTGCCCATCAATAACAGGTAAATCACCAATTGCACCCGCAGCCACTTGGGTATTTTGAGCAGTGATTGCACTGGCAACATCACTTGGCATTAAATTATATTGTTTTAATTTATCAGGATTTAACCAGATTCGCATTGCATATTGCGAACCGAAAACATCAGACTCACCCACCCCTTCAATACGGTTCAGGTTATCGACCACGTGTGTCGTTAAATAGTCTGATAGCTCAATATTCCCCGCTTTACCAGTCGAGTCATATAAACCCACCACCATAAAAGTATCACCCAGAGACTTACTTACCGTCACCCCTTGACGTTGTACTTCATCTGGTAAACGTCTTATAACGCCACTAATACTATTTTGTACTTGTACCTGTGCTGTATCTGGATTTGTTCCATTATCAAAACTGATCGTAATTCGGCTACGTCCCGACGAGTCGCTGGTAGAGCTGAAATAAAGTAAGTGATCAATACCTTGTATTTGCTGTTCTAAAATCTGAGTAACACTTTGCTCAACCGTTTGTGCATCTGCCCCACTATAACTTGCCGATACTGTAATTTTTGGAGGTGCAATATCGGGATAGCGTTCTACTGGCAAATTCAGAACCGAGAAAATACCAAATGCCATAACAATAATTGCAAGTACACTGGCAAAAATAGGGCGCTGAATAAAAAATTTAGATAGCATGGCTGCTCAGAATTAAGTCGTCAATTAACAGGTGGCAATACCGAATTCGGCATCTTGATCATCAACGAGCGATATATAAAAGACAAGTAGAATTAACACAATAAATGCAATTAGGACAAAAACAAAGCAGGAATGGCTATTTCCTACAAACCCATAAAGAAGGTTTTAACAAGTGTCACTGAAAATTCATGAATTCTTCATGATCACGTCAAAATCAATAAGCAGACTAGAGCCGTTTCAACTAAAACAATATGAGTAGAATTATGTTTAAAAGAGCAATTTTATGCTTAAGTTTAATTAGCTTGGTTGGTTGTAATGATGATGATAAAACCGAAAACACGCCAACTACACCAGAATATCAACTTCCTAAGATTTTAGTGATTGGGCACCGTGGCGCTAGCGCTTTACGCCCTGAACACACTCTAGCTTCATATCAAAAAGCCATTGACGATGGTGCCGATTTTATTGAACCGGATTTAGTGTCTACAAAAGATGGCGTGTTAGTTACTCGCCATGAAAATGAGATTGGTGGAACAACCAATGTAAGCACTTTAACTCAGTTTGCAGATCGTAAAACAACAAAAAATATTGATGGTAAAGACTTAACAGGTTGGTTTACAGAAGACTTCACTTTAAGTGAATTACAACAGCTTAAAGCTCGTGAACGTATTCCTGAGTTCCGACCTGCAAACACAGCCTATAATGACCTTTACCCTGTCCCGACTCTAGAACAAGTGATTGAGCTGGCTGAAGCAAATTATAAGAAAACGGGAAAAATTATTGGTTTATATATTGAAACCAAACATCCGACTTACTTTAAAAATCATAATCTGGCAATGGAAGATACCCTTCTTAAAACACTAGCCAAATATGAATATACACGTGATATTGCACCTGTCTATCTACAGTCTTTTGAAGTAAGTAATTTAAAATATTTGAAAGATCAGCTCGACCTTCATAAAACCATTAAACACGCACAAATCATTCAATTATATGATGCTAAAACCTCTCAACCAGCCGACTTCGTTGAATCTGGTGAAACTAAAACTTATGCAGATTTAGCCACAGCACAAAGCTTAAAAGACGTAGCTAAATATGCAAATGGTGTAGGACCAAGTAAAGGTTATATTCTAAACTTTAATGACAATGGTTCAGTTCAAACGACTTCGTTTATTTCTGATGCGCATAAAGCTGGCTTAAAAGTACATCCTTATACTTTCCGTCCAGAAAATAATTTCTTACCAACGCCTTTAAAATGCAGTCAAGATAAACCAGCTGAGCGCTGCCCAACTGGTGCTTTAAAAGAATTTGAAGCCTATTTCAAAGCGGGTGTTGATGGAGTCTTTACAGATGACCCAGCACTTGGCCGTGAAGCTGTTATTAATTATGAAAAAGCCGCAAAATAATTAAAGTTTTTAATAAAAAACAGGGCAATAAATGCCCTGTTTTTTTATTTCTCTACAACATTATCAAAATAAAGTGGGATCCACTGATATTGCTCAGCGTTTACTTTATAAACATGACCAATGCCTGGGAATGGTAAATGTGGTGCTGCGACCCATTGTTGTTTATTTGAAATTTCAGCGAACATTTTTAAACGGGTATTAATCGCCTGTTCAGAATTCACATCAAAATCCACACCAGTTTTTGGAGCATCAAACTGCAAAGAATGCGAGTGAACAATGTCTCCAACGAAAATGATTTGCTGATCATTACTTTTTAAGCGAAAGCTATGATGCCCAGGTGTATGACCGCGCGTATCGATCACTTCAAAACCTTGAATAACATCGCCATCTTTAAATGTCTTAAATGCTTTTTTTGCTTGATATGGAGCAAGAGCAGTTTTTATGTTTTTCACAGTACCTAAATAGTTTTGCTTTTTATCTGCTGGCACTGTTTTTTCAGAAGCTGGATTTAACCAATAATCAGCTTCGCGTTCATGCGCATATACAGTTGCATTTGGAAATACAGCCTTCCCATTTTGAGCAATTCCGCATACATGGTCTGGATGTAAATGTGTGAGCAACACTGTTTTTACATTAGTAAGTTGATAACCTGCCAATTCAATATTTTTTGCAATCGAACCCAGTTGTGGACCAAAACAACTTGCTGCACCACTATCGACAAGCGTTAAACTCTTACCATCATCTACTAAAAATGCATTGACCGAAGTTTGAATACCCTTCTCATTCACAGCAGCATATTTAGTTAATATTTTAGTTTTCTGAGCCTGATTTAAATTTTTAAACAAGTTAGGATTTAGATAAATCGTGCCATCAAGTAAAGACGTTACACGGTATTTTCCGAATTGATGCTTATAATATCCAGGTACTTGTTGAGTAGGAGTTTGCTCAGCATACGCAGCATGCATGCTACAAAATGCAAAACCCAAAGCTACACATAATTTTTTCATCTCTTCTTCTCTATTCAGTTATAAAGTCAAAATCTTTAAAAAAGATTTAATAATTTTTTAAGACCCAAATTATATAATGCATGAAATGTGTCAGAAATATAAGTAAATGAATAGCTATTCTCCTTATAAAGGTAAAACAGGCCTTAAGCGTATATTAAATGCAACCGGCTACTCGATTTCCGGATTTAAAGCAGCATATAAAAATGAAGCAGCTTTCCGTCAAATTGTTTTGATTAATCTTATTTTAATTCCAGTTAGTTTTTTTCTTGACGTAACCCGCAGTGAACACGTCTTACTCATTATTGTTTGTCTATTTGCAATGATCGTTGAACTGTTCAATTCGGCTATTGAAGCAGTCGTTGACCGAGTTTCTCTTGAAAAACATCAGCTTTCTAAAAATGCAAAAGATATGGGAAGTGCGGCTCAATTTGTTGCGCTTTCTATCATTGCTATTACATGGTTATTCATTTTATTAGGATAAAAAAAACCATGCTTATAAGTAAATAAGCATGGCTGTAACAAAGAGGAACTTCTAGCTGCTGTTCCTGTTTTTTAATATAAGTTATTGAACTTAACTATTTCTTAAAATCCCGTAAAATAAAAAATCCCTGTATAAACAGGGATTTTTTTAGTTCAAGCGTTGATGCGTTATTACATCATTCCGCCCATACCACCCATACCGCCCATATCTGGAACAGCTGGTTTATCTTCTGGAATGTCAGTAATCATACATTCTGTAGTTAACATTAAACCAGCTACAGAAGCAGCGTGTTCAAGTGCAGAACGAGTTACTTTAGCAGGGTCAAGAATACCCATTTCTAACATATCGCCATATTCGCCAGTTGCAGCGTTATAACCAAAGTTACCTTCACCGCCTTTAACTGCATTGATAACTACAGATGGCTCATCACCAGCGTTCGCAACAATTTGACGAAGTGGAGCTTCAATCGCGCGACGTAAAATATTGATACCCGCTGTTTGATCTTCGTTAGCACCTTTTAGGTTGTCTAATACATTTACAGCACGTACTAGCGCAACACCACCACCAGCAACTACACCTTCTTCAACTGCTGCACGAGTTGCATGAAGTGCGTCGTCTACGCGGTCTTTCTTCTCTTTCATTTCGACTTCAGTTGCCGCACCGATTTTAATTACAGCAACACCGCCTGCTAATTTAGCAACGCGTTCTTGTAATTTTTCACGGTCGTATTCTGAAGAAGATTCTTCAATTTGAGCACGGATTTGCTGAACACGCTCAGCAATAGCAGCAGCATCACCAGCACCATCAACAATTACAGTGTTTTCTTTAGAAACAGTGATCTTGTGTGCAGTACCTAAATCTTGAAGAGTTGCTTGTTCTAAAGACATACCAACTTCTTCAGAAATAACAGTTGCGCCAGTCAAGATTGCGATGTCTTGAAGCATTGCTTTACGACGGTCACCGAAACCAGGAGCTTTAACAGCACATACTTTGATAATACCGCGCATGTTGTTTACAACAAGTGTAGCAAGCGCTTCGCCTTCAACATCTTCAGCGATGATAAGAAGTGGTTTACCAGTTTTCGCAACTGCTTCTAAAACAGAAATCAATTCACGAATATTACCGATTTTTTTGTCAACAAGAAGAATGAACGGGTTTTCAAGCTCTGCTGTTAAAGTATCTTGCTTGTTTGCAAAGTACGGAGAGATATAACCACGGTCAAACTGCATACCTTCTACAACGTCTAAAGCGTCTTCGAAGCCAGAACCTTCTTCTACAGTGATTACACCTTCTTTACCTACTTTTTCCATCGCTTGAGCGATAAGTTTACCAACAGTAGTATCAGAGTTAGCAGAGATAGAACCAACTTGTTCGATCGCTTTAAAATCATCAGCAGGTTTTGCATTTGAACGGATATTTTCAACTACAGTTTTTACTGCGATATCGATACCACGTTTTAAATCCATTGGGTTCATACCTGCAGTTACAGATTTGATCCCTTCATTTAAAATTGCTTGAGCAAGTACAGTTGCAGTTGTAGTACCGTCACCAGCGATGTCATTAGTTTTGCTAGAAACTTCACGAACAAGTTGAGCACCCATGTTTTCAAACTTGTCTTTTAATGAAATTTCTTTAGCAACAGTTACGCCGTCTTTAGTGATGTGCGGAGCGCCGAAAGAACGGTCAATCACTACGTTACGACCTTTAGGGCCTAAAGTCACTTTAACAGCATCTGCAAGTACGTTTACGCCTGCAATCATTTTTGAGCGAGCTGAATCACCAAATTTTACGTCTTTAGCTGACATATTAAACTCCAAATCTTTTTAAATACTGAATCTGATAATGAATTGAGTTATGGATTGATTAGCCTTCCAACACAGCTAAAATGTCTGACTCTTTCATGATTAAGAGTTCTTCACCACTTACTTTCACTGTTGTACCTGCATAAGTACCAAACAATACTTTGTCACCAACTTTAACATCCAAAGCACGTACGCCATTCTCAGTGATTTGACCATTACCTACTGCAATTACTTCACCTTGAGATGGTTTTTCAGCAGCAGAACCTGGAAGTAAAATACCGCCAGCAGTTTTGGTTTCTTCTTCTACGCGACGAATTACAACGCGATCATGTAATGGACGAATGTTGCTCATAATTAACTCCATCAGACTAAGTCTTTTTGATTAATCGTTATTGCTTTAATCCAGAGCAATAACAAAATATTTAGATGTCACTTTTGTGGGGATGAAAAAAAAGGCTTCAAGGGGAAAATGAAAAAAAACTTATCTTTTTTGGTCATTTTTTAACAGGTTGTGAAGAGTTTTTATTAAAATTAAAGCACAAAATAAAAGAGGCTATTTTCATAGCCTCTTTTATAAAGATAAATATCAATGTTAAACAAAGAGTTGCTGGTTATTCAACAATTCATCTAATGTTGTATTTACCTGATTTAAAGTAATCAATGAAATACTACTAAACATTGTACCTTCACCATCTCGGTCAAGACTAATAGTCGTGTTTCCAGCATCTTGCTCTACAGTAATAAATTTAGCTAATGTGCTCACATCTTTAGAATAGTCAATTAATAGTTCACTTAAATCAATTTTATCTGCTTGAGCATTGGTTCTTACATCACCCAAAGTAAAATCTAACACCGTATCATGTCCATTTCCACCAGTCGCATCTTGGCTGTTTAGCAATTGGAACAAAATGGTATCGGCACCTTCATTAGTCATATACGTATCGTTACCTTCACGCCCATTCAAAACGTTATTACCAGAGTTACCTGTTAAAAGATTATCTAAAGCATTACCTGTTGCATTTAGATGGGCAGAACCAACCAGCTCCAAGTCTTCAACATAACGACCACTTTCTATATTTGTCGACCAATCAGAATATCCAACCAGACTATAACTCACAGAGCTAATTATTTTATCGTGTCCACCAAAATCCGTATCTTTAAGTTCAGAACCAACTATTTGTGTTTCCGAATAACCACTTTGAACCCAAACACTTTCGTAATGACTCGTATCTACCCAAGCCTCTTCATTATGACCATCAAACACATATTGTTGCTCATAATAACCTTGTTCAATCCATTGAGATTCATAGTGCCCATCTTGAACGAGTTGTTGTTCAAGATGTCCAACCTCTAGAGTATTAGGACCTGATAGTTCATATCCTGACTGCCATTGATTTAAATTATAATCATAGTACGTATTCACATATTGATTATACGAACCATCATCTGAATAGTAATTTATGCCATTTGAGTCCATGTAGACGTCTATTACGCCATCAACGACCCATGTATCTTGATAATAGCTTGTATCAATCCAAATATCTTGGGAGTAACTTGTGTCAATCCAAACATTTTCAAAATGGCTTGTATCTACCCATATATTATCAGTATAACCAGAAGCTACCCATTGCTCCTCATAATGACTTGTATCTATCCAGACATCCTGAAATACATTAACAGTAGCAACGCCATACTCTTGAACAAAATCACTTATATGATCAACTATATAAATATTATCTGTAGCATCACCTATAAACTGATCAACCGTGATCGTATGTAAGTCGCTAATCGCTTTGCTGATAGTTTCACTACGATTTCCTGCACGATCAATAACAGTAATATCAAATGATGTCGCATTCTCATACATATAAGTAGAGAAAGTTCCATCTGCCATGACCATAGTATTTGTTACAAAAGGTTCTTGATCAGCAAAATGATATGTAACTTCAAGAGTAGCCTTACTTTCTGCATGCCCCGTGAGCTCGTCCCATCCCTTCATAGCAAGCTGTGTGGCTACATTCGGTGCTGTTGTATCATTTATAGCAACAACCGTTGTACTCTCACTCTCATTTTGATTGGCATCAACTACTTTTACCGTCAATGTTTCACCATGCCAATATTGTGACCATAAGTATGTTGTGAAACTTCCATCATTTTTGACAGTAGTTTGACCAACTAAATTATTATCATCAAAAATATTAACAGTTGAATATGCTTCCGCTTGTCCCGAAAGTACATTTCCATCTTCTAAGACAAGCTGAGTTGCTGCATTTGGTGCGACGATGTCTATAGGTGCGGTAATTTCGGTGTAAGTGCTTAGATAGCCATTTTGTTCCACAACAATGCGTAAGGTCTGTCCACTCACCTGAGGTGAGTACAACTGGATATTAAAGTGTCCTGTTTCATCTACAGAACCACCACCAATATAATTAGTAGATACGTTAAAAACATGTACATAACTACTTGCTACAGCAGTTCCCTCAATAAACAAACCATTTTCAGAAACAACAACATGCTCTGCTGATGGAGGTGCATTAGTATCTGCATTAAAAGTAATATTCAATGGTGTACTTATATTTTTGGCTAAATCTATTACCGTGATAAATAATTGCTCTCCACGTAATATAGGTAGATAAATATTAGCATTGAAATATCCTAATTCATCCGATTGAGATTCTGCTCTTAAATTCCCATCCGCATCCATTACCTGAATGATTGCTTTTGAATCAGTGTGGCCTGAAATTCCCTGACCATCATTGTTAATTACCACCTCATCAATCACTGGAGCAATATTGTCTAAAGGCGCAATAATTTCAGAGATTGGGCTATATAGATTTGTATTTTGGTCATAAACTCGAACTTGTAATATCTGTCCCTTTAGATAATAGTCATTTAACTTAATAGCAAAACTACCATCTTCATTAACTATACTGCTCCATTCTCCATTAATGCTTTGACCATCCTCGGATGTAACAACAATCGTCATTCCTGCTGTCGCCTTACCTGTAAGAATATGGCCATTTACATCCAATTTTAGCTCTGTCGCAGCAATTGGTGAATTCGAAAATACAGGTACTAATTCATGAGCAACTTCACTTCGGTTGCCAGCAATATCTTTGACAACAATACTCAAATTTTGTGTTTGATATTGGCTCAGGTTGATCAATTGATAAAAGCGTCCATCATATCCAACATTAGCTATTGTGATAATTGCACCATATTGATCAATAATTTCAACAGTTGTATTTGGTTCAGCCTCACCAAAAAGCAATCCGTCTGACGTTAATGTAATATTTGCAGCAGCTGGCGGTGCGACATCATCAATTAAAGCATTTTGTTTAACCTCAATACTTCGGTTACCTGCTATATCTACAACGATGAAAGTTAATTCCTCTCCATGTAAATAGACTTGATTAAAATAACCTGACACATTACCAGCACCATCTACATAACCAGAACCTATCACCTCACCCGCAGCATTTTTGACTTCAATCCGAGTATTTACTTCTGCTTGCGCCGTAAAGTTTTGACCGTGTGAGTCGAGCACAATATTCTCAATCGGATTTGGTGCGATATCATCAATCAAAGCATTCTGCTTGACCTCTGTACTACGGTTCCCCGCTCGGTCAACGACAACAAAAGTGAGCTCTTCGCCATGTAAATAGACCTGATATAAGTAACCAGAAACATTACCCATGCTATCGGTTGAACCAGATCCTACAACCTCACCAACAGCATTTTTAACTTCGATTCGACTATCTGCTTCCGCTTGCGCTATAAAGTTTTGACCATTTTCATTTAGGATGATGTTTTCAATTGGATTTGGTGCAATATCATCAATCAAAGCATTTTGCTTAAATTCAACACTTTGATTACCTGCTTTATCTATAACGATAAAAGTGAGTTCCTCACCTTTTAAATAAACCTGATTGAAATAGCCTGTCACATTACCAGTGCTATCGACATAACCATAACCGACAAACTCACCCGCAGCATTTTTGACACCAATAAAACTATTGGCTTCTGCTTGTGCCGTAAAATTTTGCCCATTTTCGTCAAAGATGATGTTTTCAATTGGATCTGGCGTAATGGTATCCACCAAAGCATTGAACTTAAGTTCGACACTTTGATTGCCCATTCGATCTATGACAACGAAAGTTAATTCTTCTCCATGTAAATAAACTTGGTAGAAGTAACCTGTCACATTACCTGCGTTATCTGCAGAACCATGACCTATTAACGCACCCTCAGCATTTCTGACTTCTATATTACTATTTGCTTCTGCCTGCGCTATAAAGTTTTGACCGTTCGGATCAAGTACAATATTTTTAATCGGATTTGGCGCAATATCATCAAATGGAGCCTTAACTGAAACAACATCACTCACATTTCCAGCTCGATCTTTAATAATAACTGTGAATTCTTCACCATGTAAATTAGAGCTACCCAAGAAAATAGTGAATGTACCATCAGCATTTACACTCTGACTCCACGTATTCACCTGTTGACCATTCTGATCAAAAATCTGGATGAAGGTATTTGGCTCAGCTACACCAGAAAGGGATGAACCATCTTCACTAAACGTGAGATTACTTGCAGCCACAGGAGCAATATCATCAAGCGGTGCTTTTACAGTAACCCCACCACTCAAATTACCAGCCCGATCTACTACAACTACCTTTAACTCTTCGCCATGCAAGTAGTTACTGTATAAAGAGATGTTAAATGTTCCATCCCAATTAACATTATTATTCCACTGATTTACCAATTGACCATTCTGATCAAATATCTGAATCGTAGCATTGGGTTCTGCCATACCAGTTAGATATGAACCATCTTCGCTAAATACTAAATTAGTCGCATTTTCCGGTGCGGTATTATCAAGAAAGGCTGTTTGTTTTACTTCAACACTGCGATTACCAGCTTGATCAATCACAACAAAAGTAAGTTCCTCACCTTTTAAGTAAACTTGATTCAAGTAACCTGAGACATTACCAGCACTATCTACATAACCTGAACCTACAAGCTCACCTGCAGCATTTTTAACTTCAACTTGGCTATTCGCTTCAGCTTGCGCTGTAAAGTTTTGACCATTTTCATTGAAAATGATGTTTTCAATCGCGTTCGGAGCAATGTCATCAATCAAGGCATTCTGTTTGACCTCTGTACTGTGGTTCCCCGCTTTGTCAACTACAACAAAAGTGAGTTCTTCACCATGTAAATAGACCTGATAGAAGTAACCAGAAGCATTACCCATGCTATCGGTTGAACCAGATCCTATGACTTCACCAGCAGCATTTTTGACTTCAATTTGAGTGTTTGCTTCGGCCTGAGCTGTAAAGTTCTGTCCGTTCGCATCAAGTACAATATTTTCAATCGGATTTGGTGCACTATCATCAGTTAAAGCGTTTTGCTTGATCTCTGCACTGCGGTTACCAGCTCGGTCAACGACAATAAAAGTGAGTTCTTCTCCATGTAAATAGACTTGATATAAATAACCTGACACATTACCAGCGCCATCTACATAACCTGAACCTATGACCTCACCCGCAGCATTTTTGACTTCAATTTGAGTGTTTGCTTCTGCTTGCGCCGTAAAGTTTTGACCGTTTGAGTCGAATACAATATTTTCAATCGGATTTGGTGCAATCTCATCAATCAAAGCATTCTGCTTAACTTCTGTACTACGGTTACCCGCTCGGTCAACTACAACAAAAGTAAGCTCTTCGCCATGTAAATAGACCTGATACAAGTAACCAGAAACATTTCCTGTGCTATCTGCTGATCCATAACCAATAATGTCACCATTGGTATTTTTAATTTCAATCTGGCTATTTGCTTCAGCCTGAGCTGTAAAGCTCTGTCCATTGATATCTAATACAATATTTTCAATCCGATTTGGTGCGATATCATCAGTTAAAGCACTCTGCTTGACCTCTGCACTACGGTTACCCGCTCGGTCAACTACAACAAAAGTAAGTTCCTCACCATGTAAGTAAACTTGCGGGAAATAACCAAATACATTACCTAAGCTATCGGTATAACTAGTAGTAATCTTATTTCCAGCCTGATCTAATATTTCAATAGAGCTTCCAGCTTCTGCCTGAGCTGTAAAGCTTTGGCCATCTTCATTGAAGATGATATTTGCAATCGGATTTGGTGCAATGGTGTCAATTAAAGCATTTTGCTTAAATTCGATACTACGGTTACCAACTCGATCTATGACAACAAAAGTAAGTTCTTCACCATGTAAATAGATTTGATTGAAAAAGCCTGAGACATTACCAGCACTATCTGTAGAACCCCAACCCGTCTGATTACCTAATGAATCAAAAACTTCAATCTGACTATTCGCTTCTGCTTGTGCTGTAAAGTTTTGACCGTTTGCATCAAGTAAAATATTTTTAATTGGATCCGGTGCAATATCATCAAGTGGAGCATTTATTGAAACAGCTTCACTCACATTTCCGGCTTGGTCTTTAACGGTGACCGTAAATGCTTCTCCATGTAAATTATTGCTACCTAATAAAACAGTAAATGTACCGTCCGAGTTGACGGTATTATTCCATATATTCACTAGCTGACCATTATGATCAAAAACCTGAATCGTAGTATTCAGTTCTGCTACACCCGTAAGATATGAACCATCTTCTGAGAAAACTAAATTACTGGCTGGTGTAGGAGGAACTGTATCAGCCGTAATTACAGTATCGGTGCTTATTTGTCCACGAGCATCCTTAATTGATAAGAACAGCTGCTCACCATCAACAAGAGGGCGATCAAGTTGGA
>NZ_JZFB01000001.1:1874381-1876217 GCF_001188385.1 Acinetobacter sp. V2
GACTTTAATTTCAGCTACGACTTCACCTTTGGCATCTTTAACAATGAGAGTACTATTATTTTCAGCTTGCCCACTTATCACTCCGTCTGAAGTAAAGCTATCTACATAGGGAGCAAAAGCATAGTTAGGCGCCTGTATCTGCGCTGCTAAACTTACATTTCCATTTACATCGGTAGCCGTAACATAAACTGTCTCAGCATTAGTTAAAAACACACCTAGTTCTATCGAGAAACTTCCACTCTCATCGGCCCAGTTATTCCAGAACCATTTATTAAGAATGTTTCCTTGTTCATCTTTAACTAAAATTTCAGAGAAAGGTTCTGCATGACCATAAACTAAATCGCCCGCATCATTGAAATTTAAATCTGTTGGAACAGGTGGAGGAGTCAGATCTACAATAATCTTCTGTTCAGGTCTTATTAGACCTTTATTATCAATAATTTGAATAGAAATTTGCTCTCCATCAATTAAAGGACGGCTTACACTCAAGCTAAAATGACTAAATTTATTCCAACTATTGTCATCACCTATTGTAACTTTTCCTAATTCATTACCCTCAGTATCACGCACAATTACTGTACTATTATCTTCAGCAAACCCAGAAATTAAGCCTTCTTGTGTAATACGTTCAACATGTGGAATATAAGCAAAGTTTGGAACTTCGATTAGGGCTTCACTCGTATTTTGATTTTTATCTACTACTTGTACGGTAACCGACTCACCTTCTTTTAAAAATTGGAACACAGGTAAACTTGCAAAGCCTTGTTCATCTGTAACACCGTTAGCGATTAGATTTCCTGTTCCGGAAAACACAAGAATAAGGCTGTTAGGTTCATTGACATGTACTGATAAAGTTTCACCACTGATATCAAATTGTGGCGTTTCTAAAAATACTGCGGGCGTATAGTCTGCGGTAATATATTGTGGATGGCCTGAAACATTATCTTTATCGGTAGAGATAATAATTTGAGTACCTTCCTCCAAAGGTTGGTCGAGGGACAAAGTAAATGGTCTGACTTCACCTAATTCCATTACACTAAAAGGCGTAATACCTGAGCCCTCAAATGCAATAGAGTTAAACTCTTGTAGAATATTTCCATTCTGATCTTTTACAATAAAATGACTACCTTCAGTCGCATAACCAGTGATCACACCTTCTGGACTAATTCGTAAAATACTAAGAGCTGGAACTTCAGTAACTAGTCCAATTGATGAATTTTCGCTGCTGTATCCATTATAAGTAGCAACTGCATAAACCTCATCATTTGAGCTAATTGAAAGATTTTGTAAGCTGAAGTTACCCTCTTCATTGGCTATTGTACTTGCAAGCCAATCACCATTTTTATTGTAGATATCGACTTTACTTCCTTTATATGCGCTACCCGAAATGATAGCTCCATCTATATTATTAAAAGTTAGTGAATCTAGTATTGGTGAATTCGGAGTATGATCTACATTATAATTTTGAATCTGTTTAATAATCGCTGTATTGCCAGCTTGATCAGTAAGGCTAATATCAATTGATATATTGGTTTGCGATTCTTCTGACCACAAGAACTCTGCTGGAATTTCAGCAACCCATTCTTGAGTTAGCTCATCAAAATGAAAGTTATAAACAACATCATTTAATGTCGTATTTATTGAAGTCAGTGAGCTATTTAAATCTGTTGGTAGATTATCTACGTCCAGTCTTATAGAAATAACTTGATCTTTTTCAACCAGGCTTATTGTATTGTCTTCAGTAATCGGCTTTACAGTTACTGTAGTTGATTCAACATTTAAGGAATTATCTACAATCACTTTTTGTACAGCGGTTTCTGAGGTATTACCTGCAAC
>NZ_JZFB01000001.1:1876227-1876462 GCF_001188385.1 Acinetobacter sp. V2
GGCTTTATAGAGATAAATACCATCAGCTAAATCTTTTTGTTCAGCTGTTGTTTCCTGCCAAGTTTTTCCTTCATCTTTCGAAATTTCATAGTGGTCTAGTAAAGTAGCTTGTTCACCGATCACAATTGGTTGAGTTAGCTTCAAAGTAAAATTATTATCTCGCGTAATCTGATCCGTTGCTGAGACGCCTGTATCTCTCAAATCAGATAAAGTCAGTTCACCTGCTTTCGGTACT
>NZ_JZFB01000001.1:1876862-1877086 GCF_001188385.1 Acinetobacter sp. V2
TTTCGACATCCAGTAAGTGATTTGGCTATTTACTTCTTGTCCACTAATCTTTAAATCAAAAATTTGATCTTGCGTAATCTGATCCGTTGCTGAGACGCCTGTATCACTCAAATCAGATAAAGTCAGTTCACCTGCTTGTGGTGCTGTGGTATCCACAACCACTTTTTGTATAGCAGTTTCCGATGCATTTCCAGCTCGGTCTGTTACTACAGCTTTGTAAAGAT
>NZ_JZFB01000001.1:1877134-1889437 GCF_001188385.1 Acinetobacter sp. V2
GGTAGAGACCAAATACGTTACTCGACTTCCACTTTCCTGTCCCTCAATCTTTAAAGTAAAGTTTTTATCTTGAGTGATCTGGTCGGTTGTTGAGGCGCCTGAGTCTAAAAGATTTTTGAGAATCAAATTACCTGGCTCAGGAGGGGTCGTGTCTTTAGGATCTTTCCTTGACAATAAAGCAATTGTTCCTGCGCCTGCTAAAGCACTAACCACCCCAGTCCAGAGAGGTACAGAAGATGAAGAGTCTATAAGTTTTGGTGCATCTTTTACTTCTAAATAATTAACAGTAGTCTGTCCAGTAGTATCTTCACCTAAACTGGCAGTCCAATAACTCTGCCCTTCATTTAAAAGAATTTGCGGGTTTTCGCTAATAAAATAGTTTTCTAAAATAATTTCAGTTCCATCTTTTAGATGAATAATTGCATTATTTCCCTCTCTTGTTATTGAGGCAATTTTTTCTGGGCTTATATCGATTTTTGCGATTTCTTTAGGATCTACTACAATAGTTTTTGTCTGGCTTACATCAATATCAACTGTATTATTTTTTGAAGCATTATTTGCCATTAATGATACTTGTACCATTTATCCACCATGAAATTTTAAATATTATTAAGTTTTTCTAAAATATTAAGTCAATAGATACTCATTTTATAAAATATTATTAAATTTCACAAAATACTAAAACCCTTATTATAGCTAGTTAAAAACATGGCTTTTTATATAGTTAAAAATTTTTATGTATCCATTAATATTATTTTTAAAATGATAAAACATTTAGAATGTTTTCCTATTCCCCATATATAGAATTTAAAGCTTAGGCATTGTAATGGATAAAATTTTATCAATCTACTCTTAAGTTAAATGTCTTATAGAATTTTTATAAATTAAATTAATTGAAAAATCTTTAAATCATAATTAAACCAATAATGACTAATTCTTCCTTCATTTGAAATGATATTAAAACTATTTGGAACATGATAATGCAAGCGGCTAGATGTCGCTGTTCCTGCATGAATATCATAAATAGGATGATCTATTTCTAATTGATAAATTTGCTTTAAATTATATACGGCTGTTTTATGAAGATGCCCATGTAACATGCCAAATAGCCCTGTCTTACTCCATTTTTCGAGAGCCATTTTCCCTAATACGGGACAATCTTTAATACCATGCTCATCATCAGGCGGGGTATAAAAAGGCTGATGAAAAACCACTAATTTGATTTTATTCTCTGGCCCTTGCTGTAATCGCTCATATGTAGTTTGAATTTGCTCAATCGAAATATGTCCACGCGTATGATAACGGCGGCGTATACTATTTACGCCAACAATATAGAAATGTTCAGTTTCTAAAGTTGGTTCAAGCTGGCCAAAAAAATATTGATAGCGAGTAAATGGTGAGAAAAAACGGTTCCAGACATGGTACAACGGAATATCGTGATTACCAGGCACAACAAGATAAGGAATATTAAGACTATCTAAAAACTGACGACAATTATAAAACTGTTGATATCTGGCTCGCTGAGTACTATCTCCACTCACAACAATAACTTCAGGTCTATGTTCGGTACAAAAAAGCCGAATTGCATCTAAACAGGCCTCAATTTCTGTTCCAAAATGCAAATCAGACAGATGTAATAACATTGGGCACCATAATATTTAAAGCATTCTTTTCTACAGTGAAATTTAATGGTGTTTTCATCTCTAAAATTTCACCATCTAAAGCTACAGTAAGTTTTGATTTTTTTGCACATTCAACAATGACATGATCAGCACAAAAACTATAAACATCTTTTGTCTCTTCAACCTTTCCTTGAATCCATTGCCAAAGCATATGTAATAAACTAAGCCTATCACTTTTTATAATGACTACTCCAGCGACTCTCCCCTGTGCAGCACAATCAGCAATTCTTAATTTCATATCACATAGTTGAAGTTGATTATTACCAAAGAAAATTAGTGGGGTTTTGACTGGATATTTTTTTCCATCAACTGTGACGGAAAGCTTCAAAGATTTATTTTCTCTTAATAAAACATCTAAAGCCGAGGTATAGGCATGTAAAGGTAAACGTCCTAAGTATTTATTGTAGAGCTCACGTTTTTTTATAAACAATGGATAAAGGCCTAGGCTCGCATTATTTAAATAAATATGATCGTTAATAGTCGCAATATGTACAGAACGGGGTGTTCCTGTTGCAATGACTTCAGCCGCCTCTAACAAATCTAAAGGAATATCTAAAACTTTAGCGACGTAGTTAAAAGTCCCCAAAGGTAAAATTCCCATAGGAATATTGGTATGACGAAGTTTTGATGCTACTGCATTTAACGTCCCGTCTCCACCCGCTGCCACAACAACGCCTAAATTTGCGTTTTGGCTATGCCGATGAATCACTTGATTCATTAAATCATCAAATGAAACATCTTCCGATAATTCAAAAACTTGTATTTCAAAACCAAATTCGGTGAGTACAGTCATTAATTGTTCATACATATCTTCATGTTTTGAAGCATGAAAACCCGACTTCTGGTTATAGATGATAGAGAGAGGTTTTAAAGTCCGCATTTTTATTATCTTAAAGAGGATTTACCTTGTATTTTGTATAGAAAATCGCCTAATAAAAGTCTCTTTATGTAAATTTCGAATGATGATCATTTGTTTAATCAATAATAATTCTCAAGAAAAATTTAAACATCAAGTTATTGATTTTAAAAAAAATAAATAATATAAATAACACACATACAACATAAAAATGTAAAGAATAAAATACATCAAAAAACAATAAATATATGATTTAAATTAAAAAAAATAAAAAATCAAAATATCTATTTCTTATTCTTTAGTCTTATTTTTTTTATGATTTTGTGCTTTAATACAGCCACTTTTTTATTTGATCTTTCATTGTACCTCAATGAATGACTTGTACGTTGTACATATTTTGAATAGGCCTCACCATGACCACAGTGAACGCACCAGAATTCGTTCGTCATCCTAAGCTTATCGCATGGGTTGAAGAAATTGCAAACTTAACCAAACCAGCAAAAATCGAATGGTGTGACGGAAGCGAAGAAGAGTATCAACGTCTAATCGACTTGATGATCGCTAACGGCACCATGCAGAAATTAAACCAAGAAAAACATCCTGGTTCTTATCTTGCAAATTCTGACCCATCTGATGTTGCGCGTGTTGAAGATCGTACTTACATTTGCTCTCAAAAGAAAGAAGATGCTGGTGCGACAAACAACTGGGAAGAACCAGCTGTTATGCGTGAAAAGTTAAATGGTTTGTTCGAGGGATCAATGGAAGGTCGTACAATGTACGTTGTGCCTTTCTCTATGGGTCCACTTGGAAGCCATATTGCTCATATCGGTATCGAGTTAACTGACTCTCCTTACGTTGCTGTTAGCATGCGTAAAATGGCACGTATGGGTAAAGCAGTTTATGACGTGTTAGGTACAGACGGCGAATTTATTCCTTGTATTCATACCGTAGGTGCTCCACTTGCTGAAGGGCAAAAAGACGTTGCATGGCCTTGTAACCCTGAAAAATACATCGTTCATTACCCAGAAACTCGTGAAATCTGGTCTTACGGTTCTGGTTATGGCGGTAACGCATTACTTGGTAAAAAATGTTTAGCACTTCGTATCGCTTCTGTTATGGGTCGCGAACAAGGTTGGTTAGCTGAACATATGCTTATTCTTGGTGTGACTAACCCACAAGGTGAAAAGCACTATATCGCTGCTGCATTCCCATCTGCATGTGGTAAAACAAACTTCGCAATGTTAATTCCACCAGCAGGCTATGAAGGCTGGAAAATTGAGACTGTAGGTGACGATATTGCTTGGATCAAACCAGGTGAAGACGGTCGTCTATACGCAATCAATCCAGAAGCTGGTTTCTTTGGTGTTGCTCCTGGTACGAATACCAAAACTAACCCTAACTGTATGGCAACTCTTCACAAAGATGTTATCTATACAAACGTTGCGGTAACTAACGACGGTCAAGTATGGTGGGAAGGTCTTTCTAAAGAAATTCCAACTAACTTAACTAACTGGAAAGGTCAACCTCACGTAAATGGTGAAAAAGCTGCTCATCCAAATGCGCGCTTCACTGTTGCTGCTGGTCAATGCCCTTCTATCGATGCTGACTGGGAAAATCCAGCAGGTGTTCCGATTTCTGCATTTATCTTCGGTGGTCGCCGTGCAGATACGGTTCCTTTAGTTTCTGAAGCTTTCGATTGGGTTGATGGCGTTTATAAAGCTGCAACTATGGGTTCTGAAACTACTGCTGCTGCTGTTGGTCAACAAGGTATCGTTCGTCGTGACCCATTCGCGATGCTTCCGTTTGCTGGCTACAACATGGCTGACTACTTCGATCACTGGTTAAGCCTTGGTCAAGAAGTAAGTACAAAAGCTGAAGCTGCTGGTAATAAATTACCAAAAATCTTTAATGTAAACTGGTTCCGTCGTGATGCTGAAGGCAACTTCGTATGGCCTGGTTTCGGTCAAAACATGCGTGTTCTTGAGTGGATCATTGACCGTTGTGAAGGTCGTGCAAACGCTGTTGAAACACCAATTGGTCTTGTTCCAACTTACGATGACTTGAACTGGGAAGGTACTGAATTCTCTAAAGAAGAATTTGACCTTATCACAGCTCAAGATAAAGATCAGTGGGTTACTGAAATTGAAAGCCACACTGAGTTATTCAATAAACTTGGTGAGCGCTTACCAAAAGCATTAAAAGAACGTCAAGCAGCTTTACTTGAAGCTGTAAAAACTGGCTTCTAATTGCTAAATATAAAAAAGGTCGCCTTGTGCGGCCTTTTTTATTATGCAGCATCATCTTTTTGTCGACGTCCAGCCAAATAACTTTCCAAATTTTTTACTTGTTTTTCATCAAATGCCAAACCTAACTTAGTTCTACGCCACAATATATCTTCTGCCGTATTTGCCCATTCATTTTCACATAAATACTGAACTTCAGATTCGAATAAACCGTGACCAAAATCTTGCCCTAACTGCTCAAGAGCTTTTCGCTCATGCAAAATACCAAAAACCCTAGAGCCATAGGCATTTGCCCAACGAGTAGCGAGCTGCTCGGTTACCCCTTCAACTTGGTTTTGAATCTTTATAACTAAATCTTCAAGTGTGGTCCAATTCTCCGCCCCAGGTAACACTTCATTTGCAGTCCACTCATCTCCCATATTTGTAAAAAACGGGTCAAGATGCTCCAGAGCCGATTCAGCTAATTTCCGATAAGTTGTAATCTTTCCACCAAATACGGACAGCAAGGGAGTTGTTTTATCTTCAATTTGCAATGCCAAAGTATAGTCACGTGTAACTGCAGAAGGATTATCTGACTCATCATCACATAAAGCTCGAACTCCAGAAAACTGACTGACGATATCAGTACGGGTGAGCTGCTTTTTAAAATGTGAATTTGTGACTGTCAAAAGGTAATTAATTTCTACTTCTGTAATCTCTACCTTTTGTGGATCATCCAAATATTCCTGATCGGTCGTACCTATTAATGTGTATTTTTCTAAATAAGGAATGGCAAACACGATGCGTCTGTCTTCATTTTGCATGATAAAAGCTTTATGGCAGTCATATAGTTTCGGCACAACAATATGACTTCCTTGTATAAGCCGAATTTGATATGGCGATTTTAATTGTAGGTTTTCACTAATAAGTTCTTCGACCCAAGGACCTGCTGCATTCACCAAGGCTTTTGCACATATTTGATAAAACTCCCCCCCGCTTTGTAGTTCCAAATGCCACAGTTCTTGTTGTCTATAAGCCTTAACACATCTTGTCCGCGTTACAACTTTGGCACCCTTCTCTTTAGCTTGTAGCGCATTCAACACAACAAGACGTGCATCATCTACAGTACAGTCCGAATATTCAAAGCCACGCGTTATAGCTGGTTTTAGTGGACTATCTTCTTTGAAGTAAATAAGATTTGACCCTAATAATTTTTCTCGTTTTCCTAGATGATCATAAAAAAATAGGCCTGCCCGAATTAACCACGCAGGACGCAAATGTGGTCGATGAGGCATAATAAAACGCATTGGTTTAATAATATGCGGAGCTTTAGCCAACAAGACTTCACGCTCTGCTAAAGCTTCTCTAACCAAACGAAATTCTTTATGTTCTAAGTAGCGTAAACCGCCGTGAATTAATTTACTGCTCGCAGATGAGGTGTGACTAGCTAAATCATCTTTTTCACATAAAAATACCGATAAGCCCCGACCTGCCGCATCATTAGCAATACCGACGCCATTAATACCGCCACCAATCACGGCAATGTCATATATTTTTGAATAATCATTAGGCTGTACTGTCATTTCTCATTTTCTTTTTATTGTTGATCTTATAAAAATTAAAACATCAAATTGATGAAACAACAATCAAAAAAGTAGAATAATCAATTTTAAATAACCGAGTATTTAGCGTTAATTGATTACCCTACTATTGAATTTAACCAGTTAAAGAACAGATCAATCCTCAGCCCAACTTTGACTACGCTTAACTGCCTTCAGCCAACCTTTATAAATAACTTCAGATTGCTCAGAAGACATTTTTGGTTCAAATACTTTTTCTATCGCAGACTTATTTCTTAACTCATGAAGATCTTGCCAGAACCCCGTCGCCAGTCCAGCAAGGAAAGCTGCACCTAAAGCAGTAGTTTCTTTCATTATTGGGCGTTCTACTGGGGTTGATAAAATATCGGCTTGAAATTGCATCAAGAAATTATTTTCTGTTACTCCACCATCGACTCTAAGTGTACGAAGCTCTTCTTCTGCATCTTGCTGCATCGCATCAAGTACATCTCTTGTCTGGTAAGCAATTGACTCTAAAGTTGCACGAATAATATGTTCTATACTTGCTCCACGAGTGAGACCAAAGATTGCCCCACGCGCTGTCGGATCCCAATAGGGAGCACCTAAACCTGTAAAAGCAGGTACAACATATACACCATTGCTGTCTTTTACACGCGTTGCATAAAGCTCAGAGTCTTTAGCGTTCTTAATTACCTTTAACTCATCACGAAGCCACTGTACGCAAGAGCCACCATTAAACACGGCACCCTCTAAGGCATAGTTCACTTCACCATTTGCACCACATGCAATCGTCGTCAGTAAACCATGCTCTGAACGAACAATCTTTTTACCCGTGTTCATGAGTAGAAAGCAGCCTGTGCCATAGGTATTTTTTGCTTGTCCGGGTTCTACACACATTTGCCCGAAAAGTGCAGCTTGTTGATCCCCTGCTATACCGGCAATCGGAATCCCCACTTCTTGCCCGCTAATGGTATGTGTGTATCCATAAACCTCAGATGAACTACGCACTTCTGGTAGCATTGCTCTAGGAATATCTAAAGCTTGTAAAAGTTTTTCATCCCATTCGAGCTTTTCAATATCAAAAAGCATGGTTCGCGAAGCATTGGTAAAATCAGTGACATGGGCTGCGCCATTGGTTAATTTCCAGATTAACCATGTGTCCACCGTACCGAACAGTAACTCCCCTTGCTCAGCACGTGCACGGCTTCCTTCTACATGGTCTAAAATCCATTTAATTTTTGTGGCCGAAAAATAAGGATCAATGACTAAACCTGTTGTTTTACGAATATATTCTTGCCAACCTGCTTTATGCAATTGATTACATATTTCAGTCGTCTGTCGGCTCTGCCAAACAATCGCATTATAAATCGGCTTACCTGTTTTCTTATCCCATACAATTGTGGTTTCCCGCTGGTTTGTAATCCCAATTGCTGCAACTTGTTCACTCTTGATGCCAGCTTGAGCTAGAGCTTCTACCCAAACAGCACTTTGTGTGGCCCAAATTTCCATAGGATCATGCTCAACCCAACCTGGCTGCGGATAAATCTGAGTAAATTCTTTTTGAGCAATACTTACAACGTTAGCATCATGATCTAAAACAATTGCTCTTGAGCTTGTTGTTCCCTGATCAAAAGCAACAATATATTTTTTCGGGCAATTTGACATCTGAATGTCCCTTTCATTATCCACACACATCTAGTCCACAATGCCAAGACATCATGCCTAACTGTATTTATTTAAAATTTTCTTTGGAATATATCATTATTTTTAAGAGATATAGGTTTTCTTGGCTTAAACATTACGCATTCTTTATCACTTTTTACTACTTGGAAAAAACAGTATGTCAAAGATTGGAGCAAGACTATAAAAATGAGCTGATTGACTAATTTGAAATCACATGAATATTCAACTTATTCTTTTGCTTAAATAATAAACATTGTTTTACAGACATAAAAAAAATAAAGTGAAATACTCCTCTGGATAATATGTAAAAACGGAATAAAACCTCTCTTTTTTAGCATTCAACCCAAGCGAAACATGGAGCGACTCATGGTTGATCAACCTTCTACCGCAACAACTCCGCATTCTAATTTAGATACAAAAACCCGGCTAAAATCAATTTTGGGCGGTTCCGCGGGTAACCTTGTCGAATGGTACGACTGGTACGTATATGCCGCATTTACGCTCTATTTTGCTCATGCATTTTTCCCAAAAGGAAGTCAAACAGCTCAACTTCTTCAAGCAGCTGCAATTTTTGCTGTAGGTTTTTTAATGCGCCCAATCGGTGCATGGATTATGGGAATCTATTCAGACCGCAAAGGACGTAAAGCAGGTCTCACACTTTCCGTTACTTTGATGTGTGTAGGCTCACTTCTTATTGCTGTGACGCCAAGTTATGAAAGTATTGGTGTATTTGCACCTCTTTTATTAGTTGTCGCTCGTTTAATTCAAGGTTTGAGTGTAGGCGGTGAATATGGCGCCAGTGCCACCTATTTAAGTGAAATGGCCGAAAAAAATCGACGTGGTTTTTTCTCAAGCTTTCAATATGTCACCTTAATTGCAGGACAACTGACAGCTCTATGTGTTCTTTTAATATTGCAAATGGTATTAACCGAACAACAGTTACATGATTGGGGATGGCGTATTCCATTCTTTATTGGTGCTTTACTTGCCATTGTTGTGTTCCGTATTCGTCGTGGCTTATTAGAAACACAATCTTTTAAAAATGCTCAAGCTGAAAAAGATCAACCACAATCAGGCATGTTTGCATTATTCAAACACTACCCTAAAGAAGCTTTTACAGTATTATTTTTAACAGCTGGCGGAACTTTAGCTTTTTATACCTATACTACTTACCTACAAAAATATTTAGTAAATACGTCCGGATTTACAAAACCCGAAGCCACTCAAATTACTACTTTAGCGCTATTTATTTTCATGTGCTTACAACCTGTAGCGGGTGCTTTGTCAGACCGAATCGGACGTAAACCCCTTATGATTGCCTTTGGTGTAACTGGGGTTTTATTTACTTATATTTTATTTAATACCCTTGCAACCACACATAACTATTGGACTGCGTTCTGGTTGTGCTTGGCAGGTCTAGTGATGGTAACGGGTTATACATCAATTAATGCTGTGGTTAAAGCAGAGCTCTTTCCTGCACATATTCGAGCTTTAGGGGTAGCTTTACCCTACGCGATTGCCAATACATTATTTGGCGGTACAGCAGAGTTCTTTGCTTTAAGTTTTAAAGAAGCTGGACATGAATCTTGGTACTTTATTTATGTGAGTATTATGATCTTCATTTCACTTATTATTTATATTTTTATGAAAGATACTAAGCATCATTCAAAAATTAAAGAACATTAATATTTTAACAAAAGAGCTAATATCGCCAGCCGATGTTAGCTTAAATCGTGCGATTAAGCCCCTACAATCACTGTGTTTTATGAGATACTAGAGATAAGAATATAAGGATGATACTGATGAATAGAAGTATTTTATGTTTGGCATTAAGCAGTATGTTTGTTTTAACCGCTTGTCAGACCACCCCTCGACAATACAATGGTTCAACTGGCTATCAGATTGAAAACCAAACAAAAACTTCGGCAACTTTAGCTTACACATTGGCTAGCCGCACTAATCAGCAGTTAGATGAACGTAAATTGCAACGTGCTTGTCAAAATGTATTAGGCGCTCAAAAAGTTTATAAATTATCAGTTCTAAGCATTAATGAGATTTCAAACCCAGCTCAACAAGAACATTATGGTGTTCAATTGGGCGAAACTCGTGCCTCATTTGGTTTATCTAATACACCAAGCTTAAACAATGGTGAAGATTATGCGACTCGCCAAGCACTTGAAGCACGTCCAAGTACGTTAAAAGTAGTTCGTTATACTTGCTCATAATATAAATAAGACGCTGTTCTTTTACAGCGTCTTATAAAAACTTACATTTCTAAATTCTTTAGCTTCATCAAGATCTGGCCATGTCGATGCACTTCTTTCATCAATTTTGTGATATTTTGGATGACTAAAGTTTTTAACGCGGCTATCTGCGACCCAAACCTCTGGCGCAAATTTCAAAAACTCATCTAAAAAGAAACGGTTGCACTGGTCATACAACACATCAGCAGCCAATAAAACATCAACTTGCTCTGCTTTATATAAATCGTCCAAATATTCCAGCTCAACATCATTCAACAAAGCATTTTCACGGCAGGCAGCAAGACTAACTTGATCAATATCACAACAAATTACTCTTTTAGCACCAGCCATTTTAGCTGCAATTGCGACTACGCCCGAACCTGCACCAAAATCTAGAACAACTTTATCTTTAACATGATGTGGCTCTGCAAGTAACCACTGCGCCATTGCTAAACCAGATGCCCAGCAAAAAATCCAATATGGCGTATCATTCCAGATTCGACGAATAACTTCATCATCTAAGCGATCAGTTGGAAAAACGGGTGGAATCAACCATAAAGAAATAGGTGTTTCTGGTAACTGTTGTGCCATCAACTCACAATGAGGAATCACTTCATGCAAGGCTTGAAGTAAATATTCAGGGGCTTTGGACAGTTGAAAAGTGCAGCTCATAAATAAGCTCAACAATTTATAATTACTATTTGATCATCTGCATAGCGAGCAAGACTAAAACAGTAGCTTAAAGCATGGTAGTGGCTAGTTACTAAAAATACGTTAGTTCAATTCCACTACTTTAATTAGTGCAACCGTTTTGGTCTTGCGTAGCATTCGCTACTCATCCCGAAAGAAAAGTAACATACGAGCTCCTAACATTTGCGTTAAACGGTAGGACGCCGTCGTGAATAAATTAAATTAACCTAAAGCTTTTTCAGCAGCTTCTACAGTTTGACGAATCAAAGTTGTAATTGTCATTGGACCTACACCACCTGGTACTGGCGTGTAAGCAGAAGCAATTTCTTCAATACCTTGTAGCTGGATGTCTCCTACACCACCGCCATCACGTGGATGGAAACCAGCATCAACAACTACTGCACCTTGTTTAATCCAGTCTTTTTGGATGAGTTCAGCTTTACCTACAGCACCAACAATAATGTCAGCTTGTTTCACAAGCTCAGGTAAGTTTTGTGTACGTGAATGGCAAATTGTTACTGTTGCATTCGCTTGCAATAGCATCATTGCCATTGGTTTACCTAAAATTGCTGAACGACCAACCACAACCGCATGTTTACCAGCAATTTCAATGTTGTTTTCTTTTAAAATGGTCATAATGCCCGCAGGAGTTGCTGAACCATATGCAGCTTCGCCCATAGCCATACGGCCAAAACCAAGACAAGTTACACCATCAACATCTTTAGCTAATGAGATTGCATCAAAACATGCGCGCTCATCAATTTGTGCAGGAACTGGATGTTGTAGAAGAATACCGTGAACATCTGGATTAGCATTTAGCTTTTCGATTTCAGCTAATAATTGTTCTGTTGTAGTTTCTTGTGATAACTCAATTTTTAAAGAATCCATGCCTACTCGACGGCAAGCATTTCCTTTCATGCGTACATAAGTTGCAGATGCGCCATCATCCCCAACCAAAATAGTCGCTAAAATTGGGGTACGACCTGTTTTAGCTTTTAAAGCTTCAACACGTACTGACAAATTTTCTTCAATTTGCTTTGCTAATGCACGACCGTCTAAAACCAATGCCACAGCACATCTCCAAGGTAGACATGAATTTAATGTGCCAATAATACATGATTATTTGGACAAATTTATTCTAGATGTTGCTTTTATGTTCATCTTATCTCAAAACAGTATTGTTTTTTTTCTAAAGGTTGCTAATATGTGCATCACCAAATGTAGGCGGGGTGGCAGAGTGGTCATGCAGCGGACTGCAACTCCGTGGACGCCGGTTCGATTCCGACCTCCGCCTCCAAATTTGGTAAAGCCCGGGTGGTGAAATAGGTAGACACAGGGGATTTAAAA
>NZ_JZFB01000001.1:1889477-1891587 GCF_001188385.1 Acinetobacter sp. V2
TGGGCACCATTTTCTAGTATAGAAATTGGTGCAATAAAAAATCCAGCGTAAGCTGGTTTTTTTATGCCTAAAAAAAGGATACTTATTAGTACCCCTTTCCCATCCATATATTTAAGCAGTTTTTTGCTTATCTTGTTCGGGCGTTAAATTCGCATCTAACACTAATTGATAGTGTCGACTTGAATCTACTTTATATTCTGCATTTTTAATTGAATCTACAAAAATCCAATCCGACTGCACTTGCGTATCATCGAGCGTAACGACCAAATAACCGCGTTGATTTAAATTACAATACGTCAATTCATCGATAAGTGTAGTAAAGGCAAATTCAAACTTTTGCAACTGATCCAAAGGAATAGTTAAATATTTTTCAAGACCCGGCGAAGAAACCGAGCTTGTCGCCAGTTCAACACCGACATACTTCCCTTTTTGGCTATGTAAGTAAGATGTCCATGCATTATGGGTATCGCCAGCCAAAACAATAATTTTCTTATTAAACTCTGCCAATTTATCATACACAAACTCTCGCTCAGCATAATACCCATCCCAAGCATCGAGATTATATGGAACTAAAGTTGTGACTCGCGCTTTTTCTTGAATAGTTAAAGTTGGATCACCCTGCTCTAATCGTAATTTCAATGTGACTAATTCTGTAATTTGCGCATTCATTTTAGCTAACGCATCTGGCGAAGTTCCACCTGAAGTAATTTGTCCCAGAGAGACCAACAACTCAGCAGGAATCCACATTTTACTCATTAAGACCTGCTGACCAATCACATTCCATGTTGCTGTAGATTGTTTTAATTTATCAACCAACCAATCTCTTTGCGTATACCCTATTAAAGTACGCTTTGAGTCTGTTAAATCAGCCTGAAATTTTTGAGCATCTAAACCAGAAGCTGTCATATAGTCCTTATATTCAAGCTGTTTATCTCGCGCAATAATGCGTGTATCTAGCATTGTTAGCTGTACAAGTGATCCAAAATTAAACTGACGATAAATATTTAGATGATCTGTGTTAGAAACAGGGCGAATTGGCATCCATTCAAAATAAGCCTGTAGAGCAGCTAACTTACGATCAGAAAAAGATCCTTCATTATCTTGATGGTTTTCCGCCCCTTCACGCCAAGTATCATTTGCTAACTCATGGTCATCCCAAATTACAATGAAAGGATGACGTTGATGAACTGCTTGCAAGTCTTTATCCTGACGATATAGCGCATAACGTTTGCGATAATCATCTAATTTAATAATTTCTTTATTATTATCGGATGGCAAAGTACGCCCCAATTTTTCTGCATCTTCTGTCGCATATCCATCAGAGCCATATTCATAAATGTAATCTCCCAAATGAATGACTACATCCACATCCTGTTTTGCTATTTCACGATAAACGTAGAAGTAACCCGCAGGATAGTTAGAACAAGAACATACTGCAAAGCTGACCTTATTAGTACTTACAGGCAAAGTTTGAGTTTGACCAACAGGTGAAGTTTTATTACCAAAATGGAAACGGTAATAATAAATGGTATCCGCCTGTAGTCCTGTTGCATCTACTTTCACGGTGAAATCATCTGTCTTAGTCGTTTGAACCACACCAGTCTTTAAATTCAGCTTAAACTGGTCATCGGTAGCAATTTCCCAAGTGACCTTAAGGCGCACACTAAGATCTACCGGTGTTAAACGCGTCCATAAAATTACTTTATCCTGCAAAGGGTCGCCACTCGCAACTCCATGTAAAAAATCTGCTTGTGCCTCCGAACTTTCTTCATCGGAACCATCATTACAACCCGAAAAAGCTACCGGCAAAGATAGCGCCCCAAAACCGAACAGACTTTTTTGAATTAATTCTCGGCGTGAAATTTTCTCTGACATAAAATTACCTAAGTTTTAAGCAATGAGTGTCTTAAAGTTAAGTAGATAAGATGAACAACTGATCTCAGTTTAATGAACAAATCATGACATAAATTGGTTAAATTATATGAATACCGACAAGAACTGATTGAAAATAAAGCAAACTATCTGATTTTCTCTTGCCAATCGCGTACTTGTCCTCTATTATTGCGCACATGCCCGGGTGGTGAAATAGGTAGACACAGGGGATTTAAAA
>NZ_JZFB01000001.1:1891631-1907364 GCF_001188385.1 Acinetobacter sp. V2
CGGGCACCATTTTCAAATATTGAATTTGGTGCTACAAAGAATCCAGCGTAAGCTGGTTTTTTTATGCCTAATTAAAATGAATTGTATGATAAGAATATTATTACTTCTATTTAGCATCCTTCTCTTAACAAAGGTTCATGCTACAGATCTTTTTTCTAGCACTGTTTATTTCAGAGATAACCATTAGTATTTTTCAGGTTACTCTATCAACAAAGGTGATTATTTAATTAAAGCATCCGAACAGATAATAGATAAATTCAAAGCATTAGAACGAAAAATAGAAACTTATTGGATCAATTTATTAGCAGACGCCGACTCTCAAGAGATATGGTGTTTGAGTTTTTAAATTAAGGAAATAGATGAAATTCATTTAAAAGCATCTTGTCATTTATTAGATGCATTTGAAGGTATTGAGAATCGAGAGTAATCACCACTCTCGATTCATCACCAGCTCTTCCATTTCAAGGTCTAAATATCCTGCATCCTGTGCCACCATCATCATTGCTTCAGCAATATAGTCAGCAGCACTATCATCCAAGGAAGAATCTAGATCTTCGAACTGAGGTTTCATTTCATTGATTTCAATTACAGTTTGATGAGCATATCGATAAATATCCTGATCAGCTAAAGCAGGCTTCTGAACTTTTTTGGCAAATTGTTCAATTAACTGCTTGAGTTCAGCGACTAAAATATCTGGATAATACTCATCATCAAACATTGGGAGAAGTAAGTCTTCGAACATACAAAAGTTTACACAACAGCAGAAACCTGCCGCTTATAACATATTTTCAAAACAATAACGACAATTTTCCCTGACTCAATCATCTAACCCATGAAATTAATCAATTATAGTCTGATTATAAAAGCCTAATTTTTTAAGCTTGTTTCATCGCTTTCCAAACAAGAATTGCATCATGCATAGCTTTTACATCATGTGCTCGAACAATTGACGCTCCTTGCTGAATACTAAGTAAATGCCCCGTAACGCTTCCTACTGCGCGCTGATCTGCAGCTACGCCGTGTAAAGCTTCACCAATAAAACGTTTACGAGAAAGGCCAGATAAAATTGGATAACCCATTTCACTAAGTTTCCAAAATTCATTTAACAGTCTTAAATTTTGCTGCGCATTTTTTGCAAAACCAAACCCAGGATCAATAATAATATTCTGTTTTTTTACACCCGCAGTTAAAGCCTCTTCCACACGCTGCTGAAGCTCTTGCATCACGTCCAATGTCACATTCGCATATTGATCTAACTGATTCATTGTAGTTGGCTCACCACGCATATGCATGATCACCACAGGGATATCCAAGTCTACTGCCGTTTTTAAAGCATTTGGTCGAGTAAGCGCACGTACATCATTCCAAATATGAGCACCCGCTTCTTTTGCTGCACGGATAACATCTGGCTGACTCGTATCAATTGATAAAATCACATCATGTTTAGCTAAAGCTTCAACTACAGGCACAACTCTTCTAATTTCTTCTTCTATACTTACCTCAGATGCCCCTGGACGGGTTGATTCCCCACCAATATCAATAATGGTAGCACCCTGCTCTATCATGACTAGCGCATGAGCAATAGCTTGATCCACTTGATTATGTTTTCCGCCATCACTAAAAGAATCTGGGGTGACATTTAAAATACCCATAACATGAGGCTGTGATAAATCCAACTGGAGCTGCCCACATTGTAGAATTTGCTGAGGTAAAGGCATTAACTGCATGACAAGCTCCAATTTAATATTCGGCAATATTTTAACAATACTCTGATCAATATACTGCTGATTTCTTTTCGGCTTTGTCTGAAATACATGTATAAAAAAAGAGCCACATGACTGTGGCTCTTTTATTTAACTCATTTAGTTCATTGCTGGTAATGGTGGTGGTGTAGATGGACCATCTTTTGGCGGTTCAAATGCAGCCACTGGATTTTCAGCAACATAGACTTTAGGTGGTTGTGGCTCACGACCTTCCATAATGTCACGAATTTGATCACGATCAATGGTTTCCCATTCCATCAAAGCTTTTACCATTGCATGTGCAATATCTTTATTACCTTCTAAGATATTACGTGCAACTTTATATTGCTCATCAAGAATACGGCGTACTTCTTCATCAACTAACTGTTGAGTTGCTTCAGAAATCGTACGGCTTCCTACATTTCCAAAGAAACCATTTTGGTTTTCATCTTCGTAAACCATTACGCCCATTTTGTCAGACATACCGTACTTAGTAACCATTGCACGCGCCATTTTAGTAGCTCGCTCAAAGTCGTTTGAAGCACCAGTAGATTGCTGTTGGATAAACACTTCCTCAGCAATACGACCACCAAACAAAATCGCAATTTCATTTAGCATCTTGTCTTTATAATGGCTAATCTGGTCTTGTTCAGGTAACTGCCAAGTTACACCCAAAGCCCAACCACGTGGCATGATCGTTACTTTATGAACAGGATCTGTACCAGGCAAGATCTCTGCAACAATTGCATGACCAGCTTCATGATAAGCAGTTGCACGACGCTCTTCTTCACGTAGAACCATCGACTTACGCTCTGGACCCATGTAGATTTTGTCTTTTGCATCTTCAAAGTCATGCATGTCGACCGTATTCTTATTACGGCGTGCAGCAAATAATGCAGCTTCGTTAACAAGGTTAGCCAACTGTGCACCAGAGAAACCTGGCGTACCACGTGCTAACACTTTCATGTCTACGCCTGTAACTGAAGGTAATTTTTTCAAATGTACATTCAGAATTTGCTCACGACCACGAATATCCGGTAAACCAACCATTACTTGACGGTCAAAACGACCTGGACGTAATAATGCTTTATCAAGCACATCAACACGGTTAGTTGCAGCAATAACGATTACGCCTTCATTACCTTCAAAACCATCCATTTCCACAAGCATCTGGTTTAAGGTTTGTTCACGCTCATCATGACCACCACCTGTACCCGAACCACGGTGACGACCAACTGCATCAATCTCATCAATAAAGATGATACATGGCGCGTGACGCTTCGCTTGCTCAAACATATCACGGACACGGGACGCACCCACACCCACGAACATTTCTACAAAGTCAGAACCTGAAATGCTGAAGAAAGGAACCTTCGCTTCACCAGCAATTGCTTTAGCTAATAATGTTTTACCAGTACCCGGAGGACCAACCATAAGTACGCCACGAGGAATAGTCGCGCCCAAACGTTTGAATTTTGCAGGGTCTTTTAAGAAATCAACAATTTCAACAACTTCTTGTTTTGCTTCATCACAGCCGGCGACGTCAGAAAAATTGACTTTGATCTGGTCTTCAGAAAGCATTTTTGCCTTCGACTTACCAAAACTCATCGGTCCATTCTTTCCGCCTGCACCACCACCCATGTTACGCATAAAGAACATGAATAACAAAATGATTAACAGTACAGGGAAACTAGCAATGAGAAGTTGCATCAAAATGCCTTGACGTTGTGGAGCTGTTCCCTCAACAACAACATTTTGTTTATTTAAGCTTGGCATAAGCTCAGTGTCTTCAACTTGCGGACGAACAGTTTCAAACTGTGATCCGTTAGTTTTTTCACCATTAATATTTAAACCGTCAATTGTGACTTGCTTAATTTGGCCACTATTCACCGCTGCAACGAAATCTGAATATTTCATCGCAGTAGGCTTGTTGCGGTCACTGATATTACTGAAAATTAAAATCAGAACACCAAGTATTATTAGCCACAATACGGCATTCTTGAAGTAATCGCTCAAAGCTTTATTCCCATATCGATCTAATTTGATCATGCCCAATCTTGGCCGATCGTCATAAAAGCAGCAACTGTATTGCTTGCGGATAACCTAAAAGTACAAAATGCACAATTTTTAGGAGCTTGGCAAGTAAACTTTATTGCAATGCTTTCTTACGCCCTTGTCCAACCAAAAAAACTTCTTTAGATCGTGCACGAGAAGCTGCTGGTTTTACTGTTTTTAACACATCAAAACTATCAACTACTTGTTTACGAAACTCATCAAATCCTGCACCTTGGAACACTTTAACCACAAGTTGTCCATTAGGACCAAGAACCTTTTGAGCAAAATCTAAAGCCAGTTCACATAAGTAAATCTGTCTAGGTTGATCAACAGCCCTATTACCAGATGTATTGGGGGCCATATCAGAAATTACAATGTCTACTTGTCGCCCATTTAAAATATTTAACAATTTTTCAAATACATCTTCTTCTCTAAAGTCGCCTTGTAAGAAAGTGACATCAGGCAAAGCATCCATAGGCAAAATATCGGAAGCAATCACTAAACCTTTGCTACCAACAAGTTTCCCTGCGATTTGAGACCAACTACCAGGAGCCGCACCCAAATCTACTACCGTCATGCCTGGCTTGATCAGCTTATATTTTTCTTGAATTTCAAGAAGTTTATAGGCCGCTCGAGCACGATACCCTTCCTTTTGAGCTTTTTTAACAAAAGGATCGTCTAGATGTTCTCTCATCCACGCACGACTACTTTTCGACAATTTCTGGTTTGTAATGCGTGTTGCCATAACTCACTAAATATCAAAAAAACTTCTGATCGTTCATTGTACGTGAAAATTACTCTCATTACAGTACGGATGTAGCGTAATCTCACTAAGTTTTACAGTTTTTTTCCAATAATGTTGATCGATTATTTATACAGTTTTTCGTACATCTGGATTTAAGTTTTTTGCTATACTAAGCCGTTTTTAAAATCAGGTATTTTTAATGGCCGCTTTATCTATCCATGAACGTAAACGTTTACGTCAAATTGGTCATGTGCTTAATCCAGTTGTCATGATTGGTGGACAAGGCTTAACAGACGCGGTAATCGAAGAAACGCTTCGTGCTTTAAACGACCATGAACTTATTAAAGTTAAGATTGCTGGTGAAGACCGTGAAGCGCGTACTGCAACAATTGAAGCAATTGTAGAAGCAACAGGTGCAGAAGCTGTGCAAAAAATTGGTAAAATTGTTTTGCTTTACAAAAAAGCAGCTAAACAAAACCAGCATTTGTCTAACCTTGTTCGTCACGCTCACTTAGCAAACTAATTTAATTTGACAAACTATGGCAAGTTACGAACTTTCAGCTTTTGATCGTTTTCATGCTGTTTCCGTTGTTGGCGCAATTGAACAGCAAGCACCCTATACTTTAAATATCGGTTTTTGGATTCGTGATCCAAATCAACTTATTATCTGGCCTCAAGAAGTCGCGGCTCATCCTCGTCAAGATTTTTTGTGGGAAGAAACTTGTTTCGAAATTTTTGTTGGCGTGCATGATGAAGATTATTATCGGGAGATTAATCTTTCCCCTTCTCAAGCATGGCAGTCATATCAGTTTGAAGAATATCGCTATCCAGAAAGTATACCTCCCCTTGCTGCTTACGATATTGAACTGAATCATCTCAAGCGTACTCATTATGGCTTAAATGTTAGTCTCGATTTAGGGCAATTTATGCAACAGCATCGCTTGAAATGGGCAAACCTTTATTTAGGTTTAACTACAGTTTTAAAAACCAAAGAAGGTATGCAGTACTATGCAATGCAGCATAGTGGAAAAAGTGCAGATTTCCATAATAAACGTGACTGGTTACATCAGTTCTAAAAATAAAAAAGCGAGAAATTAATTCTCGCTTTTTTATAGCTGGACCAAAGCAGAGATCATTAATTGTCTCGTGCTTTATTCCAAGCTTCGACTGCATTATTTTTAGTACGTTTAATACTTTCACTTAGAGAATCTTTGTGTTTCAAAGAAATCTGGCTAATATCACCTTTAAGCTCTTTGCTCACTTTTGTTAAATCTTCAATAAGCGCATTAATTTCTGCTTTCAAAGCATTTTTAAGATCAGATAAGCCTTCTTGCGAAGTACTAAACTGAGCCTTAATCACATCAAGACGTTGTAAAATATCTTGTTTAATTTGGACAAATTGATTTTGAATATTTTTATTTAACTCGTGAGTTTCAGCTTCAATTTTCTCTTGAGCCTCGCTTAAAACTTCTTGGACTTGTTCTTGAGTTTCAGCAATCGCCTCTTTTACCTGAGCTTTAGCTTCAGTAGCAACTTCTTTAACTTGCTCAGTTTTTTCAGCAACAGTTTCTTTTACCTGTGCAGTTTTAGCGGTTACTGTTTTTTTAGCCTTAGTTGTAGTTGCAGCTATCGTTTCTTTCACTTCATTGACCTCAGCTTTGACTGATTCAACTACTGCTTGAGTTTTTTCACTCACTTCTTTTGAAACTTCATTATTGCTCATACTATTTCCTCATATTGTTTATTTTTTAACTAGCACTACAATAAATCCAGTTCAAAGAATTCTCCTTGCAAATTGTTAGACAATTTATCAAAAGTATCTGATTCAGATGAGTGGATAATTTTTTTATAAAAAGCAAGCAATGAATTATATTTTTTAGCAGAAAAGAAATAGACTTTTAGGGGTTCCATGCGTATAATGCGCTGTTAAGTTACAAGCGGGCAGACCGATAGGGAGGGCATGTTTTATCCAAACATTGCCGATCTTTTTTGGGTCTACTCGCTTTTTTACAGCCGAAATTCAGGAGCTTTGGTTTGAGCATCCCCGCCATTTTAGCCCTCGCAGATGGAACGATCTTTAAAGGAACGTCAATCGGCGCAACGGGAAGTACGACTGGAGAAGTCGTTTTTAACACAGCCATGACTGGCTATCAAGAAATTTTGACTGACCCAAGTTATGCACAACAAATTGTGACATTAACTTACCCTCATATTGGTAACACTGGTTGTAACGCGGAAGACGTTGAATCTGGTCGTATCCATAAAGTATGGGCGAATGGTTTAATTATTCGTGACCTTCCTCTACTACACAGTAACTTCCGTGCTGAGCAGTCGCTGAGCGAATATCTGCAAGAACACAATGTTGTTGCAATCGCAGATATTGATACGCGTAAATTAACACGTATTTTACGTCAGACTGGTGCACAAAATGGATGCATCCTTGCTGGTGAAAATATTACTGAAGAAGAAGCAATTGCAAAAGCTCGTGCTTTTGGTGGCTTAAATGGCTTAGACCTTGCAAAAGAATGTTGTGATCCAACTGGTTTTGAATGGTCTGAAGGTTCATGGACTCTAGGTCAGGGCTTCTCTCAACCTGAATTAAAATATCATGTAGTTGCATACGATTACGGTGTCAAAACCAACATCTTACGTATGCTTGCAGACCGCGGTTGCAAATTAACCGTTGTACCTGCAGAAACTCCGGCTGAAAAAGTATTGGCACTTAATCCGGATGGCGTATTCCTTTCAAATGGTCCTGGCGATCCAGCTGCTTGTGATTACGCAATCGAAGCTGTAAAAACTATTGTTGAAACCACAACATTACCTGTATTTGGTATTTGCTTAGGCCACCAAATCTTGGCACTCGCTTCTGGTGCAAAAACTGTAAAAATGAACCATGGTCACCACGGTGCTAACCACCCTGTACAAAATCTTGAAGATGGTACAGTGATGATTACTTCACAGAACCATGGTTTTGCTGTAGATGCAGAAACTTTACCGGCTAACTTAAAAGCAACGCATAAATCATTGTTCGATGGCACCTTACAAGGTATCCACCGCACAGACAAACCAGCTTTCAGCTTCCAAGGTCACCCTGAAGCAAGCCCTGGTCCACATGATTGTGCACCTTTGTTCGATCATTTCATCGAACTTATCGAAGCATCTAAACAGTAATTACGGAGCGAATAATGCCTAAACGTACGGATATTAAAAGCATCTTAATTATTGGTGCTGGCCCGATTGTGATTGGACAGGCATGTGAGTTTGACTACTCAGGTGCTCAAGCATGTAAAGCACTTCGTGAAGAAGGCTACCGTGTTATTTTGGTTAACTCTAACCCAGCTACCATCATGACAGATCCTTCAATGGCTGATGCAACTTATATTGAGCCGATTACTTGGCAAACTGTTGCACAGATTATTGAAAAAGAACGTCCAGATGCAGTATTACCAACGATGGGTGGTCAAACTGCATTGAACTGTGCCCTCGCACTTGATGAGCATGGCGTTCTTGAAAAATATAATGTTGAATTAATTGGCGCAAGCAAAGAAGCGATTGAAAAAGCCGAAGATCGTAAACTCTTCGATATCGCTATGCGTAAAATTGGATTGGAATGTCCAAAAGCTGCCATTGCTGAAACAATGGAAGAAGCTTTAGCAATCCAGTCACGCTTTGGTTTCCCAGTAATTATTCGTCCATCATTTACAATGGGTGGTTCGGGCGGTGGTATTGCATATAACCGCGAAGAATTCCTTGAAATTTGTGAACGTGGTTTTGACCTCTCTCCTACTCACCAGTTATTGATTGATGAATCTTTAATTGGCTGGAAAGAATACGAAATGGAAGTTGTTCGTGACAAAAACGACAACTGTATTATCGTATGTGCGATCGAAAACTTTGATCCAATGGGCGTTCACACGGGTGACTCAATTACCGTTGCTCCTGCTCAGACATTAACAGACAAAGAATATCAATTGATGCGTAATGCTTCGGTTGCAGTTCTTCGTGAAATTGGTGTTGAAACAGGTGGTTCTAACGTTCAGTTCGGTATTAACCCGAAAGATGGACGTATGGTTGTCATTGAGATGAACCCACGTGTATCTCGTTCATCTGCTCTTGCTTCTAAAGCAACAGGTTTCCCAATCGCAAAAATCGCGGCAAAACTTGCTGTTGGTTATACCCTTGATGAATTGAAAAATGACATCACTGGTGGCGTGACTCCTGCAAGCTTCGAACCATCGATTGACTATGTTGTAACGAAGATTCCTCGTTTTAACTTCGAGAAATTCCCGCAAGCGGAACCAGTTCTTACCACTCAGATGAAATCTGTTGGTGAAGTCATGGCAATTGGCCGTAACTTCCAAGAATCTGTACAAAAAGCATTACGTGGTCTTGAAGTTGGTGTAAGCGGTTTCGATGAAAAAATCGAAGCTGGTGCAACAAATGCAAAAGAAACCATTTTAAAAGAGCTTAAAGTTCCAGGCCCTGAGCGTATCTGGTATGTAGCAGATGCTTTCCGTCATGGTTTCTCTTTAGATGAAGTGTTTGAAGCAACCAAAATTGATCGTTGGTTCCTCATTCAAATTCAAGACATCGTTAAAACTGAAGCTGAAGTAAAAGCTTTAGGTTTTGGTGACTTAAACGCTGACAATATCCGTGCATTCAAACGCAAAGGTTTATCTGACCTTCGTATTGCGCACCTCATGGGTATTTCACAAAAGCAATTCCGTAAACAACGTTGGAACTTGGGTGTTTATCCAGTTTACAAACGTGTTGATACATGTGCTGCCGAGTTTGAATCTGGTACTGCATATATGTATTCAACTTATGATGAAGAATGTGAAGCAAATCCATCAAATCGTGACAAGATCATGGTGATTGGTGGCGGTCCAAACCGTATTGGTCAAGGTATCGAATTTGACTACTGCTGTGTACACGCTGCATTAGCTATGCGTGAAGATGGTTACGAAACAATCATGGTTAACTGTAACCCTGAAACTGTTTCTACTGACTACGACACCTCAGATCGTTTGTACTTCGAACCTGTAACACTTGAAGATGTACTTGAAATCGTACGTACTGAGAAGCCAAAAGGCGTGATCGTACAGTACGGTGGTCAAACACCTCTTAAATTGGCACGTGCTTTAGAAGAAGCTGGTACACCAATTATTGGTACATCACCAGATGCAATTGACCGTGCAGAAGACCGTGAACGTTTCCAGCAAATGATCCAACGTTTACAGCTTCGTCAACCAAACAACAGCATTGTAAAATCTGCTGAAGAAGGTATCTCTGAAGCTGCGAAAGTAGGTTATCCGTTAGTTGTTCGTCCATCTTATGTATTAGGTGGTCGTGCAATGGAAATCGTATACAACGAAGAAGAACTTAAACGTTACCTTCGTGAAGCAGTTCAGGCATCTAACGAAGCCCCTGTTCTTCTTGACCGTTTCCTAGATGATGCAACTGAAGTTGATGTTGACTGTGTATCTGACGGTAAAGACGTTGTGATCGGCGGTATCATGCAGCACATCGAACAAGCAGGTATTCACTCAGGTGACTCTGCATGTTCAATTCCTCCTTATTCTTTATCTAAAGAAATTCAGGATGAAATGCGTCGTCAAACTGTTGCGATGGCAAAAGAACTTGGTGTGGTTGGTTTGATGAACGTTCAGTTCGCAGTTAAAGGCGATGATGTTTACGTTCTTGAAGTTAACCCACGTGCTTCACGTACAGTTCCATTCGTATCGAAATGTATTGGTGATTCTTTAGCAAAAGTAGCTGCACGTTGTATGGCTGGTCAATCTCTTGAATCTCAAGGGTTTACTAAAGAAATCATTCCAACACACTTTGCTGTGAAAGAAGCTGTTTTCCCATTCGCTAAATTCCAAGGCGTAGATCCAATGCTTGGACCTGAGATGAAATCTACAGGTGAAGTAATGGGCGTTGGTAAAACATTTGGTGAAGCATTCTATAAAGCTGTTTTAGGCTCAAATGATCGCTTACCAGGTTTACCAACTGAAGGCGAAGTAAAACATGCTTTCTTATCTGTACGTGAATCTGACAAGAAATATATTGCAGATATCGCTAAGAAATTAGCTGCATATGGCTTCAAGCTTATTGCAACAGGTGGTACATACCAAGTGCTTAAAGAAGCAGGTTTAGAATGCGAATCTGTGAATAAAGTGACTGAAGGTCGTCCACATATTGTTGACCGCTTGAAAAATGGTGAAATACACCTTATTGTCAATACCACTGAAGGTAAACAAGCTCAATATGACTCTGCAATGATTCGTCGTGCTGCCCTACAAGGCAAAGTGTATTACACAACGACTATCAATGGTGCAGAAGCTGTTTGCCAAGCTTTTGATGTGAAATTGCCAATGGATGTATACCGCTTGCAAGATTTAACTGTAGGTTAATTTGTTACCGATAAGTCCCGTCACCTTATCGGTGGCGGGATTTTTTCATTTTTTTTAACTGTGTTTTCTCAAATTAAGAGGGACCAAAATGCAACGCTATCCAATGACCCCTGAAGGTAAAATTGCCTTAGAGAAAGAATTACAACATTTAAAATCTGTTGAACGTCCACGTATTATTCAAGCTATTGCAGAAGCACGTGAACATGGCGACTTAAAGGAAAATGCTGAATATCATGCTGCACGTGAACAGCAAGGTTTCTGTGAAGGCCGTATTCAGGATATCGAAGGTAAATTAGGCGCTGCTCAAGAAATTGATGTTAAAACACTTGAGCAAAATGGCCGTGTTGTTTTTGGTGTAACAGTAACAATTGAAAATCTTGATACTGAAGAACGTAAAACTTATAAAATTGTTGGCGATGACGAAGCAGATTTTAAAATTAATAAAATCTCGGTGAACTCACCAATCGCACGTGGTCTTTTGAGTAAGAGTGAAGGCGATGAAGTAAAAATCGTGACTCCTCAAGGCGAAGTCGAATACGAAATCGTAAGTGTAGAATATCTCTAAGATAATGCACAACTAGCCCCTCTTTATGAGGGGTTTTTATTCAATATCATTGATATATTTCGGGGAAATCACACATGGATAACTCTTTAATTAACACTCCAGTTCGTCATTGGTGTGAGTTTGAATTTATCCATAAAACTGTTAAAAACCCGAATATCCATATTAAAGGTAATTACTCATATTATTCAGCCTATTGGGATCAAGGTTTTGAACGTTGTGTCGTGCGTTACTTACATGATAAAGCCTCGACACCAGACAAACCAATTGACCAACTTTATATTGGTAATTTTGTTTGCTTTGGCGCTGAATGCGTCATTATGATGGGTGGTAACCAACTTCATAGACCAGACTGGATTTCGACTTTCCCTTTTGATACCCGTAGTTTTTTAGCAGCTGGTGATACTGTAATTGGCGATGGATGCTGGATTGGTAGTCGTGCAATGATTATGCAAGGGGTCACACTTGGTGAAGGTGCAGTGGTTGCAACTGGGGCTGTGGTCACTAAAGATGTTCCCCCCTATGCAATTGTAGGTGGTGTGCCTGCGAAAATTATTAAATATCGTTTTCCTCAAGAACAAATCGATAAACTGCTTGCTTTAAGACTTTATGATTTGGATGAGAAGCAAATTTTAAAAATACGCGAATATTTACAAACTGAAGATATAGATGCTTTATCTACACATATGGAAAATTTGCGGAATCTATAAAAATATATCTACAAAAATTTGTTGTTATAAACTCACAAATGATTACGTGCTTGAATTTAAATCGTCAAAAAATAAGTATAAAGTATTGAATATATAAGCATCATTACAATAAGGAAAATACTCATGTTATATCAACATATTCTTGTACCAATTGACGGTTCTGAAACTTCTTTAATTGCCATGAAAGAGGCAATCAAACTGGGAAAAGCGTTAAATAGCAAAATTACGGTTGTGCAAGTTATGGCTCTTGATCCGTTTATTGCTGACGCCTATGTAAAAACTGGCCAAACGAATGATTTGATTGAACGGACAAGAACCTATTTACTCGATATTTTAGAACACGCAAAACAAGAATTCGCCGATGAAGGCATTACTGTCGAAACCAAACTACTTGAAGGTTTTGTTGTACATGAAGAGATTATTCAGGCTGCTCAAGACCTAAATGCAGATCTGATTGTTATGGGTTCTCATGGCCGTACAGGGGTCCGAAAACTTGTACTTGGTAGTGTTGCACAAAAAGTCTTAGGCGAAAGTCATATTCCTGTTTTAATTGTTCGATAATTTCAATATTGCCTATTTTGTTAATTCTAATAATTTAGGCAATGGTTTAAAAAAAGCCTTTTCAGGATCTTTAAGGCTGCCAAGCAAATTGCTTTAAGTTTACTTTACCGTTTAACAAATAGACTCCTTCAGTTTCAAGTTTTAACTGCTGAACATTTTCACCCTTGTCATTAAATTTGCTTAGGCTAATTTTGCCTTGAGAATTAATAACCCGATACCAAGGGACTTGATGATCGACTTCAAGATGTTTCAAAACATAGCCAACTAATCTCGCATGTTTAGGTAACCCTGCCATACGAGCCACTTGCCCATAAGTTGCGACTTTTCCGTAAGGAATCAAAGCAATGACTTCTAAAATCTGCCGATGTAGTTCATACTGAGTTGTCAAAATGGACTCCATAAAAATTGACATAATTCATATCATATAAAAATTTTTGACTAAAACTAAATGCAATCCAAGGTGGGCTTGAGGGAAATCTGCATGAAAAAAATATTATTGGTGGTTACTGGGACTTTACTGTGCGCTTCTTGTACTACTCGCCCTCCTATTCCTTCAGGAGAAGTACCTAAAGTATCTACAGATGGCCGCCCTATCGTTCCTGTCACATTCGTTTTTACCACTAACTCTCCAGAAGCTACAAAGTTTGATAATTACCAGCAGATGCGTAAAGAAATCAAAATACTAAATAAATATTATGTAGATGATAAAAATAATAAGATTTTTAAGTTCAAATTACACCGTTATATCCCTTACGAAGAGTTTTCGAAATTACATTGCGATTTAAAACAGCAGATCAATCAACCCTATCCGATCTCTACTGAAACTATTCCTGCCAGTGTAAATACCTGTTTTCCTAAAAGAACTGCCAGCAAGGAAGTCATCGTTTTTATTTATGATGCCTATTCGACTAAATGGAAGTTTGAAGATGTAACAAGTAGAGCATTTCGCAATAATGGTAAACCTTTTGTTTTATTAGATTGGAACCGACTCAATTATAATATTCAGGCTGGTAGCGTACATGAAATGGGGCATGTGTTCGGACTAAAACATGTCTGCGCGCCGAATGCTACAAAACGTACACCAACCAACATCATGACGAGTGCCGAATGTAAACGTGGCAGCGGTGGACTTAGAAATTTAGGTTTTACACCGGTCCAACTTCAAACAATTTTAGAAAATTACCAACGTTATCCATAAAGATTTTAAAAACTCATTTCGACGTAAAAACCTAAATCATCTTGTGCTGCATAATAATTTTCAGGAGTCAGTAATGAAGTCATATAATTGCTGGCCTCTGAAAAATCGTCTTCATTGACTGGATGCGGTTGCCAAAAAGTTTTCAAATTATTGGTATAGATTGGATATAAACGCAGTCGATCTTTTGACAAATCTAGCCGTGCTATACATCCATACGGCAAAGCGTTTTGCTCTGTATATTCACCATTGCTATTAAAAACCGCATTGCCCATACCAAATACTACAGGCTTCTGATTAATCACTTTAATCGGTTGAATGGTATGAGCTCCATGACCGATAACGAGGTCCGCACCAGCTTGAGTCAAAATATCAGCAAGCTTGCTCTGTTCCTTGGTAATCGGCTTAAAATCGATGCCCCAATGGCAAATAACAATAATTTTATGCTCAGGGTTAGCCTGCTTATAACGGCCTATTTGTTCAAGCAAAACTCCATTTAGACATGCAACTCCACTCTTAGGACCTAAGGCATAAAAATCATAATCTAGATAGGCAGTGTCTCTGTGCCAATAGCCGTTAAAAATAGCGTAATGCTTGTTATTAAAAGTGATTTGAAAGTAGCTATGGGCATATTTTTGATTTGTGCCCGCGCCGATATAAGAAATATTGACCTGATCAAATTGTTGTAATGTATAGGCTAATCCACGATCCCCATAGTCTTTTAAATGGTTATTTGCCAATACCACATGGTTAAGATGAATATTTTTGAACGCTGCTAATGTTTGTTCGGCATCAGCTTTAAGAATAAATGACTTTTTATTTACAAAAGGAGATTGTTTTTCTAAAGAGAAAACCGCTTCAAAGTTAGCAATATTTAGGTCATGTTCCCCTAAAAAGGCTTTTATTTTTTTAAATGAATAGGCATATCCATACTGTTGCAGAGCATCTATTTGCCCTTTAGCCTTACGTTTTTCGGTGTAGATTTCCCCAAAGTAGGTATCACCTAAAATGTTAATAATGCCGCTTGGGGTGGAGCAATTTTTAGGTCTTACAGTCTGTGCTTGAAAACAGTGATAATAAGGAATTAAGTGCTCAGCACGATGAATATCATCTAAAAAAGAAAAGAAACCGATAGTCTGGTTTTCCTCAAAGAACGTCAGATAAATTTTTCTAAATGAATTTGTAAGATATAAAACCTCTACTACATTCTGTGCCATTAATAGAATCTGAGGGTGATAAGACTTTCCTTTAAAATTCAGCTCTTTTATAAAGAATAGTTTTCTGATTTCAGCTGGCTGGCTATAAATATTTTTAACTAATAAAAACAAATATTTTAACTGGTTTTGTGTACTTTCTTTTTTCAAATTTAAATTATAGGTAGCAGCTCTTTTTGACAAAATTAAATAGGCTTGCTCATGTGTACCGCAGAGCATATTGCTTAAAGCATCCTTCACATCTGCTGCTTGGGTAAAAATTAGCAACTGCAATAGTTCAGTAAAGGTGTAATGTTCCGAGTGCTTTAAACCTAAATTTTGCTGACCTAGTTGCTCAGATAGATGTTCAGACACAACATAGTCATCTTGAGCTTGTACATTTTTTTGCTGAAATTGCTCTAATGCGTAGTCGATTAGCAGTAGTGTTGAAATATCATCGTCAAATTCGAGTTGCCATAAAGCTTCATCGAAACTTGTCGTATCGATATGTGCTAATAGCTTGATCTCAACGGGTTGATACTTCATGGCTC
>NZ_JZFB01000001.1:1907406-1911313 GCF_001188385.1 Acinetobacter sp. V2
AAGTTGTGTTCTTGGTCATCAATCCGTACTCGAAAACGATCATGACGAATATAAAACGCATGTAAAATTTTATCTGGCCGAGCCATATACATCGCCATTTCCGGATAAAAAAATCCTGTAGTTTGAAAATCAGCTCTAAACTCAATTAGCTTTTGAAGCTCAGGCATATACGCTTGCTCAAAAAGTGCTATACGCCCCTGCTCTTTTAAACGGTTCACCATTTTATAAGCAGCCATTAGCATTTCTAATAAAGTTGCATATGTTGTTTTTCGATTTTTAATAAAAATAAAATGTTTTAAATAATTATTTAAACCAAAAATAAAATATTTATCTTCGAGGCATATTTTAGTGAGTTCATTTGTACAATAACTTAACCAATGATCATGGTATTTTTCATATCTCTTTTCAATAAAACATTCAAACATTAATTTAACGGTTTCTAATAATCTAGAATCTTGGTTAATTTGATATAACCTTAACAAAGCTAAAGCAGCCTCACCATCATAATAAATAATTCTGAATTTTTCTTTTAAATCATAATCTGGATAATTTAATACATGAGTTGTTGAACCATTTGAATCTATTAATTTTAAAATACCATTTGCAAGTTTCTCTGCATATTTTTGATAATCCGCTTTTTGAGTAATTTCTTGATATTTAGTTAACATTAAAATGGCGGCCGCATTGGCACCTAATTTGATTTCGAATTCCCCTTCTTTACCATCAATCATAAAGGCAGTTTCTAAGTCTTTTTCTTTATAAAAGTTGGCCAGTGCATAGTGAATGGCAGCATGTATTTTGGGCCAATATTCTGGCTTGCTCTGCACCTCAAAAGTTTCTAGTAAGGCATATACTGAGGTACAGTGGCGCACTGTATTGTAGTTACGAATGTCCCGATCATAGGCAGAGAAATAGCCATAAATAAATTTGCCATTTTCTTGAATCTGGTCATGCAGAAATGCCGAATTTTGCTCAATTAGATGCTGAAAATGCTGTTTTTTATTGCTTGAAATTCCTCTAATTCCATTTACATCATAACCACTCGCTAAGTTAATAAATTCCTCATTTTCATAAAATGCTGCGTAGGTATCAAAAGTCCAAATGTCTTGCAGTTCTTGTAATTTAATCTGTGGTTTTGGAGCGTTATATTTTTGCTTAACGGCATAATTTAGGTTTGTTTCATCAAAAAAGTTCGGTTTGTCGTAGCTCAAGCCTCGAATGATTGCTTTTCCATAAATCTCTTGTTCGAGAAAAGCTACTGAACAGTGTTCATCAAATCCAATCCCTTTACGGTAGTGGTTGTTGTGAAATTGATGGTGAACCTGTTGCTCTACTTCCTTCCAAGCTTGTTTCGTCAAGTTATATGCCACATCAATTTTTATATAATCATCCAGCGGTGACTGTGCAAACTGTTCATTAATAAAATCTAATAATTGTTTTTTGGCCTGCTCTAAATTTGTTTTCTCACTGTGCCAAACGCTACATCTCTGGTCTTTAGGACCATAAGATAAAAATAAAATAATATCCTGTTTAAGACTCGGAACGTGCTGAACAACTTGTTCTAACCAAAGGTTCATTTTTCTTTGGAATTTTAAAAATGCCGTCACTCGAATTTAGTCCCTATTCGTTAATTGTTGTTCTATAAAATTTTCAATACATCATAGCACGGAGAAATTAAAAACTAGATTAACGTATTGTTTAAACATAAAAAAAGAGCCCGAAGGCTCTTTTTTATAAATCGATTGTCAGATTAGAAAATGATTTGACCATTATTGATCAAGTCATTCAATGTGACTGGACCTGTGAGGTTAGTCAATTGAAGCAATGGTGTTTCAGTATAAGTACCTTCGATGAGTAATCCACCATCACGGTCTACGCTGATTGTCGCAGTATGAGTACCAGCATCATAACTTACTGTCACATATTGACCAATTGTTAAGTTAGTTTGAGAACCAATTAACAAGTTACTTAAGTCAATCTTGTCAGCCTGATCATCCGTCGCAGTATTACCTACATGGAAGTCAGTCCATACATCTACACCACCTGTTACGTTACCACCAGTTGCGTTAGTAACACTTGCAGCTGTTAATGTATTGTAGATCAAAGTATCCGAGCCGTTACCAAGAGTAAATGTATCATTTGCCGCAGTACTTACTGCAAGACTATTCAACTCTTGACTCAAGTTAATCGTCAATGAAGACACATATTCACTGCCATCAATCACTGAAACCAACTTGTAATCAACCACATCAACTGTAGCATTTGCAGCGCTGTCTAATGGTTTGTAGAAGTAAGAACCATCATTGTATAGATACAATGTGCCTTCACCTGTATTCACTCCTTGACCAGCAGCTAGCTCATAAGTGCCAGTTGTTGAGTTCATTACATAGAGCTGAGTACCTTCTACGACATCATTAGTAAGTACGTTTCCAGTAATCCAGTCTGTTTGACCATCTGGTGTATATTGGTCTAGATGCGTAGTTGTTGTATTAACTACAGAATCTAGAGTCACAGTACCTAGAGAAAGCAAACTTGATAAACTAAATACTACACGGTAAGTTCCTGCTGACAAATGAGATACATCTGCCGAGAATGCCGGAGCACCGAGTACACCTGCCAATGCAGTTGATGAACCTGAATAAACCGTATCTACCCATACTCCTCCAACGAACTGTTGAATTGTATATCCAGTCGTTGGAAGTGCTGACAAGCTCAATGATGCAGTGTAATTCAACTGTACATGTACATCACTGACTGTATTTGCAGCTACCACAAACTGGTTTGAAGTTACTGTGCTGCTTAATACAGGTAATGGTGGGAAGCCGGCAAGGTTACCGATGGTCACATTACCACTTGTAACATCCACAAGTGGGTCTACCACTGGCGCCATGCTGATCGTTGCATCATCTGTATCAGCTGTCACCGCAGGTGTTGGAAGTGTAGCATCTGCCGAAGGATCTGCTGTATTCCAAGTTACATCAACATCTGGTGAACCAACTTGAACATGTAATGTCGCTGTATCAGTTCTACCAGTAACTGGATCTGTGACTGTGTAAGTGAAGCTATCAACTTTACCTACATTCGCCATATTTGCAGTTGCTTGGTAGCTATAAGTACCGTCTGAATTAATAATCAAACTACCATATGCACCTATGATCGTTGTTGGAGTACCTACTACAACAGCCTCTGTATTACCATTTTCCGCTGTAACCGTAGTTACTACTGAAGTTGTCGTAATATAGTCTGGTACATAGTTTGTACCATAAACAGCAGAGTTATCATCAGCGAGTACATTACCAATCACAGGATCAACAACTAGTACAGGAGGCTGAGTAATATCACCATGATTTAGGGTGATATCCGCAGTAACATTACCTAGAGCTGTTAGAAGAGTATTACTTTCCATGAACAATTCATAAGTACCAGCACTTAAGTTATCAATCTTGAATTGAACTTCAGAACCAAAGATACCTAACAAATCAATCACGCCAGTATCAGAACTATCAGCAACTACTGTACGAGAGCCGTCTGGATTTACTCGGGTTAATACCACATGTAAACCATCGACAACCGTAGCAACCGAACCGAAGTTCACTGCAATAATCGCATCAGTGAGGTGACCTGGATCAACTGTAAATGTCGCTGTACCTTCTTTAGAACCGATAACAATTCCACCTACACCGAGTAACCAGTTATAGCTGATCGCATTATCAAGTACCTCAGTGGTTACTGGATACACCATGTCAATCGTTGCTGAAGCAACGTTATCCATTGCATCAACAGGAACTGGGCTTGTGATAACAGCAGGTTGAGATGGATCATTAGGGTTCCAAGTCATATCCACACTATCACTATCCAAGTGAACATATAGAGTCGCTTGCGAACTATTGCCCGTAACTGGATCGAG
>NZ_JZFB01000001.1:1911358-1913122 GCF_001188385.1 Acinetobacter sp. V2
CCATTCGCATTTGGTGTGTAAGTGTAGTTACCATTTTGATCAATTACCAAGGTACCGTAAGTACCTGCAATCGTAGTTGTACCAGTTGCACTTACTGCATTTCCATTAACTGTTGAGATAATAGCGTCATGGGTTGCAGCATCAACTGCACCGTTGATACCAACATCTTTAATAACGTTGCCAGAAATTGGCTCGACAGAGTAACCAGCCACGATGTATGGATTATAGACATCCATCGTACCAGTTAATGTTCCGCCTAAACCTACACCTAACAATCCGTCATAGCCGATAAATGCGCGGTATTGACCTGGTTCTAAGCCATCCACTACAGCAGTTGCTACTCCACCAATCAGAGATAGATCAATGAGCGAAGCTTCTGGGTTAGTGCCACCAATAGATACCCATTGTCCAGTAGTTGCATCGTATTTTTGAACAACTAGTGAGTAGTCACTTAATACATTCGCAGTGAGTAGTCCACTGAAGGTAAATGTAGCTGTACCTTCTCGGTCTGCATCCACATTAAATGCAATGGTTGCATCACCTAGTAATTGTAAGTTCAAACCAGCGAGAGAAACTGCTGCTAAGTAACTTGCACTACCAAGAGCTACGTCATCTGCAACAAGCAACGATTCTGGATTAATTTCAGCCACTGCTAGGTTGTCTGCTGCTTTCACAGAGCTCAATTGAATATTGAGATTTGCTTGAGCAGTGTCACCAGTTGCAGGATCAGTTAATGTATAGACAAACACATCTGTTTGACCTACACCAGCTGCACTTGCAGTAGGAGTATAAATGTATGAACCATCAAGATTTATCTCCAAGGTACCATAAGCACCATTAATGATCGTACCATCTGCTACAACAGGTTGACCGTTAACTGCACTCACAACTGTTGTTGGAGTCACGATGTCTACTTCACCTGAACCATTCACTTCTGTGATGACGTTACCATCAGCAACTTCAGTGTAGTATCCACCTACTTGCGTCGTGTCATAAACATCTATTGTGCCAGTTAAGGTACCAAGTAAACCAATACCTAGAAGACCGTTATAAGTCATGAATGCACGGTATTGACCTTCTTCTAAACCATCAATCACTACACTAGGAGTTGTACCTAATAAAGTAAGATCAAGAATGTCTGCTTGGCCACCACCATAGACAGAAGTCCATTGCCCCGTTGTTGTATCAAATTTCTGAAGGACTAGAGAATAATCAGATAATGCATCTACGCCAATTAAAGCACTGTACGTAAAGGTTGCGTTACCTTCATCACCTGCACCAACTGTAAAGCCAATCGCTTCAGAACCAAGTTGCAAATCAAGTCCAGCAAGTGACACAAGAGCTAAGTATGTTTTGCTACCTAGAGCTGCATCATCTTGTACAAGCAATGGTTGAGGTGCAAGTACTGCTGTATCAGTGTTATCAAAGGCAATGATACTAGACGAACTAATCGTTACCGTACCAGTTGCAGGAATCGATACATTACCCGCAGGATCTGTTGCAGTTACACTTACAGTATGTGGACCATCGATTAATGAAGGAAGTGTATTGTCCGCAAGCGTCCAAGTACCGTCACCGTTGTTGGTTGCATTATAGTCCAAGCCATCAACAGTCACTACAACAGTCGCGGTAGGATCATCAATCGTACCAGTCAATGGTGGCGTATCATCATTAGTAGTTACATTTGTGAAGCCGACTACTGGCGCAATAATATCAACGATAAAGCCGTCTGTACCATCGAGTACATCACCTGTACCCAAGTTA
>NZ_JZFB01000001.1:1913627-1913879 GCF_001188385.1 Acinetobacter sp. V2
AAGGTTACATCTGTTGCATCAAAGCCAGTTACTGCTTCACTGAATGTGAAGGTTACTGTGGTGCTTTCACCAAGAGCAAGATTCAGGTCTGTTGCACTGATCGCAAGCGTCGGTGGCACAATGTCTACAACAAAGCCGTCTGTACCATCGAGTACATCGCCTGTACCCAAGTTACCTGCAAGGTCTGCGTAAGTATTATCAGCCACAGTAATACTTGGTGCTGTGCCTGTGCCATCTGGTGTGAACACTGCT
>NZ_JZFB01000010.1:0-1117 GCF_001188385.1 Acinetobacter sp. V2
ATAAGACAATAAAAAAGGACTCTATATGAGTCCTTTTTTACTACAGGAAGCGAAATTTCGAACCCGCTCTAAATTAGAAATGGCTTCAAGGCCTACATCTTAATTAGCTATCCGGCAAAATTTTTCATTAAAAGATCCACTTTTTCTTCTGGAAATTTCACACCAATATATATGATAAATAGAAACTATATGTTATAAATATTAAGTAGGCATGATTTTTGCTTGTTTAATGGAATCTAAAATATGAAATTATCTGTTGGGTTGAAAGTTGCGAATTCTTTATCGTTAACACCTCAATTGCAGCAGGCGATCCGTTTGTTACAGCTTTCTAGCTTAGAGCTTGAACAGGAAATTCAAATTCAACTAGATAGTAATCCTTTACTTGAAAAAATAGAAGAAGAATCAATAACAGAAAGCCTATCTGTATTAGAAAGCAAAGAATCAGATGACTTAACAACTGAATTAAATGCAAACCATTTGCCTGATGATTTACCAGTCGATACTGATTGGGATGATATTTATACTCATCAATCAACAGCATTGGCTACTCCAGAATTTGAAGAGAGAGAGGATAATCGTCAAGTTCAATTATCTCTAAAGGAACATATTTTAGAACAAGTTAATCTTTTGCACTTTTCTAAAATAGATCAATTAATTGCTTACTGTATTGTTGATGCATTAGATGATAAAGGTTTCTTGGATGCTGAAATAGAAGAAATAATTTTAGCTGCCCAACAATTATTAAATGAGATGGATATCGAAGAAGACATTGAAGAAGATGAGGTTCTCGTTGTCTTAAAGCATATTCAACGGCTTGATCCACTAGGGATCGGTTCACGTAATTTAGCGGAATGTTTAAAAATACAACTCGAATTTCTACCAAAAGATGTTGAATATTTAAACGAAGCAAAAAGCTTATTGCAATATTATGAGCTTTTGATAGCAAATGATTTAAATAAATTACTCAAACAAACGGGTTTAACAAAAGACCAATTAAAGTTTGCAATCAATCTCTTAAAAACATTGAAACCTTATCCAGGTATGGATTTTGATAAACAAGAATCAGATTATCAAATCCCAGATGTAGTAGTTTCTAAAAAAGATTTACATTGGCAGG
>NZ_JZFB01000010.1:1159-2469 GCF_001188385.1 Acinetobacter sp. V2
TTCTTTTTACTCCAGTATGATTCGTAGAGCAGATCAGAGTGAAGATAATTTATATTTGCGTAATCAAATGCTTGAGGCGAAAAACTTTATCAAAAGCATTGATGAAAGACATAAAACGTTATTAAAAGTAGCATCATGTATTGTGGAACATCAGAAAGCTTTTTTGGAGATCGGTGCAGAAGCAATGAAACCATTGGTTCTTCGAGATGTTGCTGAAGAAGTAGAATTGCATGAATCTACAGTTTCTCGTGTAACAACAAATAAGTATATGCTTACTCCACGTGGCCTTTTTGAGTTGAAATATTTTTTCTCTAGCCATGTAGGCACAACTGCTGGTGGAGAGGCTTCTTCTACTGCAATTCGTGCAATGATTAAAAAACTCGTAGCAAGTGAAAACCCGCGTAAACCTTTGTCAGATAATGTAATTGCCACATTGTTGAAAGATGAGGGGATTGAAGTAGCAAGAAGGACTGTCGCAAAATATCGTGAATCGTTACATATTCCTTCATCGTCTGAAAGAAAAGTCTTGATCTGAATTTTGAAGTATGGCTATTCTAGAGATTCATTATGACGAAATAATGAAATTTTAATTTCACCAAGAGGAGCCGCTAAAATGGTTTAATTGTCCTAATATTTTTTGATAGCATTAAATCGTTTTAGTTCTTCTTTAAATAACCTAAAAAAGGTGAGGGATAGAATTATGCAAATAACGATTCGTGGACATCATTTAGCAATTACACCAGCTATAGAAGAAAATATTAAATCAAAGTTTAATCAATTGACGAAACACCTAGACCAGGTGAATAGTATGCAGATTAAATTAACCAAAGATCATCAAATTGATAAGCGCTCCCATAAGGGCAGTTCAAATCATGTTGCAGAGGCTATTGTAAGATTGCCGGGGATTGAGTTGTTTGCTCAGGCAACCGCTGATGATATGTATACTTCAATTAAAAAATTGACAGAAAAATTAAAAAGACAATTATTAAGATATCGAAAAATGCAATGTACTTATTCACAAGTTACTGTTTCTATTTAATAAGTTTTGTTAATTTAAGAGAGGCTTGAAAGATAGCCTCTTTTTTATTGATAAAATATAAACACGTACTGAATTCTTGGAAAAAGTTATAGTAAAATACTCCGTTTTACCCCTTAGGTTGTGTCAGAGGTCTTTGCAATGAATAGTGAACAGCTCACTCAAATTTTAAAAGAAGCTTTCCCTGTAGCGGAAGTAGCGGTGAGCGGACAGGCCGGAAAATTTGACCTCCGTATTGTGGATGATCAATTTGAAGGTAAGCGTACAGTGGCTC
>NZ_JZFB01000010.1:2513-9864 GCF_001188385.1 Acinetobacter sp. V2
AAGTGGGGAAGTTCACGCGGTAACAATTCGTGCAATGACCAAAGATGAATGGCGTAAAGCAAGCCTTTTCGGAGCTTAAATATTAATGGATAAATTTTTAATTACGGGTGGTGTTAAGCTCGAGGGTGAAGTGCGCATTTCTGGTGCTAAAAATGCTGCTTTACCATTACTTGCTGCAACTATTCTTGCAGATTCTCCAATTACAATAACCAATGTTCCAAATCTTAAAGATGTTAATACTTTGGTAAAGCTAATTGGTGGATTAGGGGTAACAATTGGCTATGAAAATGACACAGTAAAAGCAGATACCTCTACTTTAGATAATCAGTTTGCACCTTATGAGCTGGTAAAAACAATGCGTGCCTCAATTTTGGTTTTAGGACCATTATTAGCACGGTATGGTAATGCTAAAGTTTCTTTACCTGGTGGTTGTGCGATTGGTTCAAGACCTGTGGACCAACATTTAAAAGCTTTAGAAGCTTTGGGTGCGCATATTGAAGTCGAAAATGGTTATGTCCATGCTTCAGTTGATGGTCGCTTAAAAGGTGGCGAAGTTGTTTTTGATATGGTTACTGTTGGTGGTACCGAAAACATCTTGATGGCAGCGGCATTAGCAGATGGCGTTACGACTATTCGTAATGCAGCACGTGAACCTGAAATTACTGACCTTGCTCAAATGTTAATTAAAATGGGCGCCAAGATTGAAGGCCTTGATACAGATACTCTTGTTGTAACTGGTGTAGAAAGTCTACATGGCTGTGAATATGCTGTAGTTGCTGATCGTATTGAAACAGGTTCATATTTAGCAGCTGCTGCAATTACGGGTGGTCGTGTCAAAACTACACATACTGACCCTGCATTACTTGAGTCTGTTTTGGATAAGTTTGAAGAAATGGGTGCTGAAGTCACTCGTGGTGATGACTGGATAGAACTTGATATGATGGGTAAACGCCCTAAAGCTGTAAGTTTTAGAACTTTGCCACATCCAGAATTTCCAACTGATATGCAAGCACAGCTGATGGCAGTAAATGTGATTGGTCGTGGATTCGCAACAATCTCTGAAACGATCTTTGAAAATCGTTTTATGCATGTTCCTGAATTGTCACGAATGGGCGCTAATATTCAAGTGGAAGGTCACGATGCTGTCGTAACAGGAGTTGAAACCTTACAGGCAGCACCTGTTATGGCAACAGATTTACGTGCTTCATTCTCTTTAGTTCTAGCTGCTTTAGTTGCAGAGGGAGATACATTAATTGATCGTATCTACCATATTGACCGTGGTTATGAACATGTCGAAGAGAAGCTTCAAGGTTTAGGTGCCCAAATTAAGCGAGTAAGTTAATGAATGATGTAAGAAACGATGATCCTAATTTTGATGTGATGGGTAATTTTGATCATGGTTTGACCTTGGCATTGAGTAAAGGGCGTATTTTAAAAGAGACGTTACCTTTATTGGCTACAGCGGGTATTAATTTACTCGAAGATCCGGAAAAGTCTCGTAAACTAATTTTTCCTACTACACATAAGCAAGTACGTATTTTAATTTTACGTGCATCTGATGTACCAACCTATGTAGAAAATGGTGCAGCAGATATAGGTGTAGCGGGTAAAGATGTGTTGATGGAGCATGGTGCTCAGCATGTATATGAGTTGCTTGACCTGCAGATTGCTAAATGTAAATTAATGACTGCTGGTAAAGTAGGTATGGAGCATCCAAAGGGTCGTTTAAAAATTGCCACTAAATATGTCAATCTTACACGTCAATATTATGCAAGCTTAGGTGAGCAGGTTGATGTTATTAAGCTCTATGGTTCTATGGAGTTAGCACCTTTGGTTGGTTTGGGTGATTACATTGTGGATGTGGTCGATACTGGTAATACTTTAAGAGCAAATGGTCTTGAGCCATTAGAAGAGATTTGCAAAGTATCTTCTCGATTAATTGTAAATAAAGCCAGTTTTAAACGTAAACAAACTTTGTTAAATCCAATCATTTCACAGCTTGAGCAAGCTGTTCAATCACGTTAAAAGCAATTTCCCATCATGCTTTTGCGATAGTTAAGCTAGATGATGCCCACAAGCGTATAGAAAAAGGGTAAACTTACTTTTTCTTTTTCGCCTTGTGGGTAAATTGATGCGACGTTTATCGACTCAAGATCAAAACTTCAAACAGGTTTTTGCTGAGCTATTGGCATTTGAAACCGTGAATGATCTTAATTTAGTGCAAACAGTAGATCAAATTATTGCTGATGTTCGTCAGCATGGTGATGATCATGTTTTAAAGCTTACTCAACAGTTCGATCGACATCCTGCGCATCAATTTTCAGATTTAGAATTATCTCAAGAACAACTTAAAACTGCTTTTGATAATTTAAGCCCAGAAATTCGTGATGCTTTAGAATTGGCAGCAAAGCGTATTCGTACATTTCATGAAGCTCAGAAACAAGATAGCTGGACTTATATAGATGACTTGGGCAATACATTAGGGCAAAAAGTTACGCCTTTAGACCGTGTTGGTATTTATGTGCCAGGTGGTTTAGCCTCTTATCCATCTTCAGTTCTAATGAATGCTGTACCTGCTCATGTTGCAGGTGTACCTGAAATTATCATGGTTGTTCCAGCACCGAATGGTGAATTAAATCCATTGGTTCTTGCCGCAGCTTATCTTGCGGGAGTTAACCGAGTATTTACCATTGGTGGAGCGCAGGCTGTAGCAGCTTTGGCTTATGGTACTCAGACAATTCCACCTGTAGATAAAATTACTGGTCCAGGGAATCGTTTTGTAGCAGCTGCTAAACGTGCTGTATTTGGTCAAGTCGGCATTGATATGATTGCTGGACCTTCTGAAATTTTAGTATATGCAGAAGGTGAGAATAATGCAGATTGGTTGGCTATGGATGTTTTATCACAAGCTGAACATGACACTGTGGCCCAAGCTATTTTTATAACTCCAGATGAAGCTTTGCTTAATGCAGTCGAGTTGGCAATTGAAAAGCATTTAAATGAATTGCCAAAGGCACATATTGCTCGAACTTCGATTGAAAACCGTGGTGCTTTAGTATTAGTCAAAGATCGCGCAGAAGCGATTGAGTTAATTAATCAGGTTGCACCAGAGCATTTGGAACTGTGCTTAGATGATGCCGACGCAATGAGTGAAGAGATTCGTCATGCTGGAGCAATTTTCATGGGACGTTATACACCTGAAGCAATCGGTGACTATTGTGCGGGTCCAAACCATGTATTGCCGACATCTGGAACTGCTCGTTTTTCTTCTCCGTTAGGCGTTTATGATTTCCAAAAACGTTCGAGCTTGATTATGTGTTCGCAAGATGGGGTTAAAACGTTAGCTAAAACAGCCGATATATTAGCTGTCCAAGAAAACTTAGATGCCCATGCACGCTCAGCTCGCTATCGTTATCAATAAGCTTATAAACCTTGTAGTTTTTTAATTATTACTCAGGGCTGATTTTCAGCCCTTTTTTGAGATAAGACCATGACTTTATCTACAGCACAAATGCGCTTTTGGAGTCCAGAAGTTCGTGAATTAGAACCTTATGTCCCGGGTGAGCAGCCTAAAATTCAGAATTTATTGAAACTTAATACGAATGAAAATCCATATCCGCCATCTCCCAAAGTAGTTGACGCGGTTCAAGCAGTTTTAACTCAGCAAGCTGATGCCTTGCGTTTATATCCAGATCCAGATGCAACAGCTTTGAAGCAAGCAATTGCTAAACAACAGAATATTGAGGTGTCTCAAGTTTTCGTTGGTAATGGCTCAGATGAAGTACTTGCTCATATTTTTAAAGCATTTTTCCTTCAAGATGAACCGATTCTTTATCCAGATATCACTTATAGTTTTTATCCAGTTTATAGTCAGTTCTTTGGAACAAAAACTAAAGAAATTCCACTCAATGAGAATTTCGAGATAGAAGCTAAGGACTATATACAACCAAATGGTGGGATTGTTATTACAAACCCTAATGCACCAACCAGTATTGCAATGGGTTTGCCAGATATCGAGCAAATCTTAAAAGCAAATCCAGATCGGGTGGTGGTGATCGATGAGGCTTATGTTGATTTTGGAGCAGAATCCGCAGTTGGTCTTGTAAATCGCTATGAGAATCTAGTTGTTTGTCAAACAACCTCAAAATCTCGTTCATTAGCTGGTTTGCGCGTTGGTTTTGCAATCGCTCAGCCACATTTAATTGCAGCGCTTGAAGCTGTCAAAAATAGTTTTAACTCATATCCTATTGACCGTTTTGCAATTGCAGCCGCTGTAGCTTCTTTTGAAGATCAGGCTTATTTTGAAGAACACTGTCAGAAAGTTATTTCTAGTCGTGAAAAACTAGTAGATGACTTAACTGCTTTGGGCTTTAAAGTTTTACCTTCTAAAGCGAACTTTATTTTTGCTTCACACTCAGTCCATGATGCAGGCAAACTTGCACAGCAATTACGTGAACAAGGTATTATTGTGCGTTATTTCAATAAGCCTCGTATTAATCAATTTTTGCGTATCACAGTGGGTACTGATGAGCAGAATATACGTTTAGTGCAAACGTTAAAACAAGATATTCTTTAAGTTTTAATCTGCTGTGCTGTTCATCAAGTTCAGCATGGCAGAGATTTTATCAAGGCTTTCTTGATATTCTGCTTCTGCATTTGAGGCAATTGTAATACCACCACCGGCCCACAAAGAGAGCTGATTTTGATATTGTTGAAAGCTGCGGATAAGAATATTCCAGCGACCTGTTCCATCAAAATTGAAGTAACCTAATGTCCCGCAATAAGCACCTCTTGCTTCTTCTTCTAATTCTTCAATAATTTGCATCGCCCGAATTTTGGGGGCTCCTGTAATTGATCCCCCTGGTAAAGCAGAAAGCAACATTTGCATTGGATTAATATCATCTTTAAGCGTGGCAACAATTTCACTGACCATATGATGAACTTGATTAAAACTTTCAATCTCGAATAATTGTGTTGTTTTTACGGATCCTGTATTGGCATAAATGCTCAAATCATTACGTAATAAATCAACAATCATGACATTCTCGGCCTGATCTTTTTGCGAGTTTTTTAAAGTTTGTTTTGAAATAAAATCTTTTTCGATATCTTCATATCGAGGCATGGTTCCCTTGATAGGTCGGGTCTTAATTTGTTTATTTTGATTGAATTCAATGAAGAGTTCAGGAGAACAACTTAATAATTCAAATTGATCTAATTTTAAATAACCTGCATATGGTGCATTAGTAAGATTCCATAAATCTTCAGCTTTATTTAATAAAGACCCTTTGAAATCAGCTTTAAATTCTTGGGTTAAATTAATTTGATAACAATCCCCAGCTTTAATGTATTCTTGTATTTTTTTAAAAGCCTCGAAATATTGTTCTTTAGACCATCTTGGCTGAATAGCAGTTTTTAATTCAAATATATTTTTAGATTTATTTGAATTAGGAATCTCTAACTTCTTTTCAATATATTTAAATAGGTCTAATGCATTTTCTTCATCACTAAAAAAATACCACTCATTATCTATATATTTTAAAAAAGAACGATATTGACCTAAGAATAAAGATGGCTGTATATGAGTTTGAGTATTAATAAATTGATGGGCAGCAAAATCATAACTAATAAAACCGACATAGCCCCCATTAAAACTTGTTATTGTTTTAATATTTGTATTTTCTTTTAATTTATTTTCTTTTAATTGAATAAAGTCTAATAATTGATTCGATTTTAATATTTTCTTATATTCAGTAAAGTTTTGGCGTTGAAATGCTATATTATTTTCATTCTGAATAAGAATGTATTGTTGTGGCAGAAAACCAATAATAGGATTGTTATTGTCATTTAAATAAATGAGCCCAGTTAATCCTTGTAAATTTTTTAAAATCTCGGCAATACTTTTACCATGTAATGAGATTTTTTTCTTTAACTGAGACATTTTTAAATAACAGAATAGTTAATGAGGGAAATATTAGTTTACTACAACTTGCGGATCATCAGGGAGAAGACTTAGAAGAGAGGTACTTTTCGTTGATAAAATAGTCGAATTTTAGCGTGGGATTGGCGTTGGCTTTAGACGTTAAAAGCGAAATAAATTGAGCGTACCGTTTGTCGGGTAGTTGGCAAAAAATGCACAACACTAGTTGAACAAAAAGTAACGTAGATGTAATTTAGTAATTGCTAAGCAAAACTACTCAAGGATTGGAAGTTTCGGTTGCTATATAAAGAAAAATGCAACTTGAGACAATGAGAGTGGTTAAAGTCAAAAAATAAATGCTCTTGGGAGAGTGCTCAATGAAAATGTTCACTAAACTTGCTTTAGTTTCTTCTTTAGCTATCAGTGCAAATGCAATGGCAATGCAGTCAATGGACGATGCTGCACTAAGCGCTGCTACAGGTCAAGATGGTATTAACATCGGTATTGCTTTAGGTTCTGGCGGTGTTTCTATCGATAAATTATATCTACACGATAATGATGGTTTGGCATCATCAACAGGTATTACTGGTGCATCAGGTACTGCGGGTGCAATCGCAATTAGTGGTGTTACCCTTACTCAAACAGGTACAGGTAATCTTTTAGATTTAGCAATTGATACAAATGGTGCTTCGGGCTCAAACGGTGCTTTCTTAAACGTTGCTGCGACAGTAGGCGCTGTTGATATTCATGTTGGTTCAATTGGTGTTGGTACTTCGGGTACTTTAAACCAAACAACTGCTGTACGTGGTATTACAGAAACAGCTCCAACTGAAATTATTTCTGGTTTAGATTTATCTTTAGGCCAAATTTCAGCGAATGTTCAGTTAGGTTCTACTCCACAAGGTGCAATGATCAAAGTAAATTCAAGTTTAAAAGGTGGTTTAACACTATCTAACTTTGGTATTAATGACGCTGCTGGTGGCGGTAAAATTGTCCTAGATAAAGTAATGGTACGTGGTGCTGGTAATACTACTGGTGATTTAGACGTGAATGCGAATATTTCAGTTGTACCAACTGGCTTAAAAATCCAAAATAATAGTACTCAAGGCATGAATGTGTATGCGCAAGGTGTTCACCTTGGCGCTGCGGGTAATGCATCAATTGGTGATTTAGAAATCCAAGGTTTAAATGTAGGTACTTCTACAATTACAATCTCTGGTCACTAATTTAAAAATTAAAAAAGCGCGTATACAACGCGCTTTTTTAATTGGTTTTTAATTAAAATTTCATAAGAATTAATAATATTGTTATATGTGTACTAAATATATTAAAAGTATTGATGTTTAAGAATGAGAGTTAATTAACACTTTAATTAAAGTAGAACTATACATTCATCAAAAAGATTAAAAAAAAGCTGTTTTTTACAAAAAAAAA
>NZ_JZFB01000010.1:9902-14034 GCF_001188385.1 Acinetobacter sp. V2
ATTGCTCTAAGAATAAAATGAATAAGGCCGGTTAGGCCACCATTTAGACCAAGTGCTTATGTTAGAGATAGTTTTAGGCTCAGCATTGATGTATTACTTTGCGACAGAAGCCTTTGAAATAGAAAAAAAGCCGCCGGGAACTGTTTATTATACAGAGACTGCCGATTCACGTAATTTATCATTTCATCGAAATCACATTGAACCCGTCAAGATCAAACCTGCTGTAGAAGATCAGTTCCGTGGAATTGTTCGACAGGCCTATGACTATAGTTGTGGTTCCGCTGCTCTTACAACCTTATTAAATGGGTATGTTGGAACCAGTTTGACTGAACAACAGACGATGAGTGGCCTATTACAGTATGGCGAATATCAACGCATTATTGAGCGTCGAAGCTTCTCATTACTCGATATGAAACGTTTTGTCACAGCAATCGGTTTAGAGAGCGGTGGTTATCGGGGTGAGTTCTCTGATTTAGTAAAACTTGGACAACCTGCAATTGTTCCTATTTCTTATGCTGGGTTTAAACATTTTGTTGTATATAAAGCCTATAAAGACGGGCGAGTCTATGTGGCTGATCCAGCATTAGGCAATATCAGCTTCGATGAAAATCGTTTTAAAGAAATTTGGGATAATAATACTTTATTTGTTATTTCAGTGCCCGAATCTCAGCGTAAAGATCTATTGGCTTTAAAAGATGCAGATATGCGTCATGTAGAGGATGCAACCGTTAACAGATATGCTTTTGTTGACGTGCAATATCCGACATTTAATTATGATCGTTTAGCAAATAAAGCCTCAACCATGAGACGCGTGTTAGATAACGATAATCACTCTGCAACCTATGGACTACCAATAGAAACCTATATGCGTCTTTATTACAAACGTAAATAGTTAAATTTTAATTTAGTAAAATAAATAAATTGGGTGGGAAAAACATGAATAATCGATGGATAAAGATGAGTGTATTGGCCTTAAGTATGAGTGCCATTACAGGGACAATTTATGCTGAGGATCAAGTACAACAAGGACAAATAGGTGGATCGAGCCAAGATGTAAATACAGGTAGCACAGGAAGTTCTACACCTGTAGATACAACAAATTCGAATACAGCTATAGCAGAAAGCACAGTACAGTCGTCTGATACATCTGCAACGGATAATAGCCCAGTACCCGCTAATGAGGGTGGTGCACATCAAGCTGCAACTGCATTACAGAAAAAAGAAGGTGATGCAAGTCAAGAGACGAATTTACAAGAAGTATTTACTTCAAATGAGCGACAATATTCGTTAATTAAAAAAGGCGTCATCTCCTCTTATTACGACCTTGACTACACTTATTATCGTGATACACGAATTGACTTAGCTTTATCAGATAATTCATCTCAACTTAACCGTTTACGTGTCGAAGAAGATGCTAACCATACTTTGACAAATAGTTTTACGGTTCAGTATGGGGTTTTGGACAACTTAACTTTATCAGCAACGCTTCCTTTTGTTGCAAAATCTGAAATTATTCGTGATACGACTACTGCTGGGTTAGGGGATATTTCCCTTGGTGCTCGCTGGGAACCTTTTCCATTAAAACAAGGCCGATTACCATTGGTACTTTTTGGTAGTTTATCTTCTAAGACAGGGGATAGCCCATATGAAATTGGTTTAGATGAGCTATCAACAGGTAAAGGTTACTACTCAGCTGGTGTAGGTGCCAGTACTCGTAAATATATTGATCCAGTTGTTTTATTTGCTTCCGCATCTGCTAACTATGGTTTTAAAGAGTCTGGGTTAAATCAAGCCCGTGGTACACGTACATTAACCTCATTTGACCCTGGAATCAGTGGTGGTTTTTCTTTCGGTTTTGCTTACTCATTTAACTACGATGTATCTCTAACCATGTCATATCAGCAAAGCTTCAATATGAATGCTGAATTCCAGTTTGACAATGGTGACTCATATACGTCTCCAGACCAAAGTAGTGCAATGTTGTCTTTTGCTTTAGGTGTACGTGTTTCACCTGAAACAATTGTTAATGGTACGGTAGGTATTGGTTTAACCGAAGATGCACCGGATATTTCACTTGGTTTATCGTTCCCGTTAGATATTTTAGGTTTTACTAAAAAACAAAAATAAGGAGATATGCAGGTGAAATATCCTAAATTATGTCCTTTAACGGCGGCAATTGTTATCTCCGGTTTTTCTAGCTTTGCCAATGCTCAATTAGGACAAAACCTAGCTGTTGATATTCGTTCACTATCTATGGGGAATGCTGTAACGGCAGATCCTCCAGGGATTAGTGCAGTTCATTTTAACCCAGCAGCACTAGCGAAAATTGATGGGTTACAAACAGATGTACAAGGTATTCTTGCAAACTTTGATATCCAGCGAGAGTTCTCAGCTCCTCCTGGGTACAACATTTTTGGTTATTCAGACGATCCTTTAGTTTGTAATGATGGACCAGAAATTTCTGCCAATATTTGTACAGATTTTAAAGATTCTGTACATGGGGATGTCGAGTATGCAAGCTTATATATACCCATTCTTAAAAAAATGGTTGATTTGGGAGCCGGTTACCCACTTGTTGCTCCTACAGCAGGTATAGCTTATAAGCCACCAGGCTCAAAAGTAACCTTTGCAACGGCAATGTATGCGCCTTTAGTAGCAGGTTTTGGAGCGGAAAATGGCAATCCGGGTAACTATATGGGACAACAGGTTGCTGTAGAGCGTATTACGTATCTATCCCCATCTTTTGGTTTTCAAGTAAATGATCATTTATCAATTGGTGCTTCGATTGGTATGTCATATAACGCGATTGCTTTAAATACCGATTTACGTTTTCCTAATGAAATGATTGGTGTACTGCGTATGGTTGATGAAGTGGTATGTGCACCCTTCAAAGACAATAACGATATGATTACTGATCTGCTGTTATTGGGAATTTGTAATACGAAAGAAGGAATGAATCCATTTAATAAAATGGGAGCATTACAAGTTTCATTAGAACAATCATTAAGCCCTAGCTATAACTTGGGATTGCTTTGGGAGCCGACAGATGATTTTGGCTTTGGTATGGTATATCAAAGTGCTGCCAAGATGCGTCTCAAAGGCAAATACATGATTAATAATGCTAAAGCCCCTCAAGAGTTGGTTCAGGGATTAAACTCATCGGCAACTGGGCAAATTTTAGCTGCCATTCTTGGATTACCAGGATATGTTCCTGATACTGAGTCTGGTTTAGTCGCTATGGATTTAGAATATCCTGCCCATTTTCAGGCAGGTATTAAATATAAGATATTTCCAGATTTACAATTAAACTTTGATGTTGGATGGACTGATTATTCTGCTTGGGATAAGTTTAAATTTGAATTTGATAGACAGATTACATTATTAAAGATTGCCAAACTTCTATCGAATGATGTAACAGATAACTCTTTAGCATTGCCATTAAAGTTTACTTCACCTTGGAGTTGGGGTATTGGTTTAGAGTATTCAGCAACTGATCGTTTGAAGTTACGAGCAGGTTATGAGCCGCGCGCCAGTGCTATTCCTAATGATAAGCGTAATACTATGGTTCCGATCAATAATGCGCAATTATTCGGCTTAGGGGTAGGTTATCGTTTTGATGCTGATACAGATTTAGATCTTTCTGTCGGTTTCTTACGTAGTCGTGACAATATTCCAGCTTGTAGTAGTACTCTATCGAATAAGTGTGGTGTCGATAATATTTTATTAAACCCTTATTCAGGTTTAGATGTAAAAACGAATACAAAAGTCACAGTACTTGGTTTGAGTTATAGAACAAAATGGTAAAACAGTATAAACGGATGTTTAACCCTAATTTCGCTATCTTGACCTTATGTGTTGCGATAGCGAATGTTTCTGTTTCTTATGCAGACGGATTTTATACGATTATAGGTCCCGATGGCCGTCCTATGATTGTGCCTAGTAAAAGAGTTGACCAGAAAAAACAAACCTCCTCTAAAATAGAAGAAACACAACACCAAAATCCAACAACTAATACTATAGTTGTTCCCGCTCAAAAAGTGTTTAAAGAGGAAGCGCGCAATACAGATTCACCAAAAAGAGTAGAACAACAACCACAAAAGAAATTAAATTCTGCACCGACTGCACCGACTGC
>NZ_JZFB01000010.1:14141-27180 GCF_001188385.1 Acinetobacter sp. V2
CCAAAAAATTCAAACTGCTATTGTTGCTGATAAAGAATTAAAAACATCTACCGAGAAAACTAAATCTTTCGAAGGTGAAAAGGTTCAACCAGTCCCTAATAACGATTGGAAGAAAAAGCTTATTTTAGTTCCACCACCAATAAAAAACACATCACAGGCAGCTCCATCAGCCGTCTCTTCACAGGATAAGTCTAAATTTACAACGATTGATAATGTTGAATATGTAAATAATGAGTATCTTGAAGATCAGGAATTTAATCTTGAAGGTAAAAAGCGTTTTTATCTTATGCCTGATGGCTTGGGACGAACTGAATCAATAGAGCGTAAAAAAGGTGTGAGTCGATCAACTTTAGATCAGCTTTTTAATCGGCAAGCTCAAAATGAAGAGTCTACTGTTGTATTGGCTCCAACATATATGCGTTTATCTTCGCAAGAGTTAGAAGCAGCTTTTGAACAAGACAAATGTTTTATTAAAGGTTATAACAAACAAATTAAGACACTTAGTATAAATAAAGAAGTAAGTGTATGGCCTCGTAAGCCGTTGAAAGAAAAATTTGAATATGAGGTTGTACAGTTAAACCCTTCTGTTCAGCATTTAAAACTTATGTCATTTGCTGCTAGTAATGAGAAGCCTCTATATTACTGGCCTTTAGTCATCTTTTTAGATAATAAGGGTTGCATTTTAGAAGGAGTTAGTGGGTTTAAGAGTAAATCTTATCCTTCTACGATGTTACAACATTCATCAATTCAAGGTGTTTTGAAAGTACCACCTTCAGCACATTACATGATGATGACACCTTTATCTTCTGCAGTGGATGTTGCAGAAAAAGAGTTAACAAATCAGGGACAAATTCAAATTTCCGTATTACGTTAAAAATAAGTAGGGTATCTAATGAATAAAAAAGTTTTATGGCCTTTTGCACTAACTACATTAGCGATTATGCTAAATGGTTGTGGTGGCGGTAGTTCCAATATTAGTGAAGATCCGAATTCTGGTACTAATAACGGGAATTTATCTTCAGGCAGTTGTACACCAACAACGAGTGACAGTGGTTCGGAGGATTCAACTTGTTTGCAATTCGCTTTAGATTACCCAATAGCTGGTATTAATTTCGATTGTAGTTCGGCAACAAATTTTCATTATACTACTAAACTTACAGGAAATGCGGTAATTGGATCGTGCAAAGTAGGAGATACAGCACGTTTTTATGTTCAGAGTAAAGATAATAAAAAGGTTTTCTTAGGAAACGTTAATCTGGATACGATTGGGAAATTTACTGCCGTTAATGGTAAGTCTAAAGAGACCAATCCGATATATTTAAGAGTGCTGGATTTAGCAAGTGGTATTACAGGTAAAACTCCAGCAACATTAGATAAAAATGATGAAACAATTAAAGTGGCGATTGCTTTAGTAAAAATCTTCCAAAGTATTGGCGTAGAAAATGGTGATAACCTGATTGGGGATATACAACCCACCCAACTTACAGATACAAAGAAAGATCAACTTACTAAAATTTCTCAAAGCATAACGGCTACAGAATTAAAAAATGGTGCTTATGCAAGTATTTTAAAACCATGGTTGGATGTAGGACAAATCTCTGATGATGAAGCTTATAAGTTAGTCGTACAAACGACGAATTTAAGTAATGCTGGTGTTTTTCAATCATTAAATTTATTTAGTAGTTCAGCACCAATATTACAAAATTTTCAAGTTTTCAGAGGTTGTAATAGAACTACACAGGAAGAATGTTTTAATAATACTACTAATTTACGCCATTCATCAGATGAGCTTTATTTATTATCAGACCGACAAGGTTATACATTAGGATATGGTTTGCAGTGGAAGGGCAATGCTATTGTAATAAACAATGAAGTACAAAATCCTTACCTGTTAACATCAAAAGTTAAACCAGCTAAATTAAATGTAAATGCGCAGAATGCTTGGTTAAATCCTATTAGCCGTGAGATTCAGCCAACGACTCCACTTCGTTTGAGTCCCTCTGATAATCCGAATGAAGATTTACAGATTTATCAAGGTAAATTCTTTAATGATTATGCAGTGGCAGGGACAGAGGCATTCTATAAAAATTTAACAAAACTTAGTACAGGTAATCCGCAACATTATGGCCTCTGGCGTCAAAATGTTGATGGTGATAGCTATAATGGGATATTGAGTATTATTAAAAGTAGTCCTATTAGTTACCTAGAAAGAACAGTTTTTAAAACATCTGGTAATGTAAAGTTAGGAGAAACTTATATTTTTCCTCTACATGCTACACTGACATTTAATTTTTCAGATAAGACGATTCAGCCTGTAAATTTAGGTATTGTCATTGATGAACATGGGGATATTCGTACTGATATCAAACCTAATTCAACAACAAATGACATGTCAGGCCAATGCGCTACTGTGGCTGACAATAGTTTAGTGGATAGTAATGGAGTACAACAATATCGAATTGGTACTACCACTGCGACAGTAGATGATGCTTCAAACAGTCAACAGTCTGTTTATGTTCGTATGATTTTATCTAATCCAAAATTTGAGAATATTGATGGTGTGATGGTTGGGCTAACTTTTGTAGGTCCTTCTCCAGGCCCAGCAAAAATAAACTTATTTAATTTGTTGGCGAATAAGGTGGATAGTACGAGTATTGATTTCGACACCGATACTGCTTGGTTTAATCAACATGCAGCAGTTCAAGCAAGCTATAATATGCTTAAGGATGTGCCTGCTCCAACTGCTGCGGATAAAGCCTTGGCTCAACGTAAAGTTGGTACAGTAACAATCAAATTAGCGGATCAGTCTATTCCAGCTTGTAAGGCAATTAAAACTAAGTCTTAACATATTAAACAAATAAAAAAGACCGCTTAGCGGTCTTTTTTATTATCTAAATGATTAACCCGTATGATCTAAACGCGTACCCAAAGTTTCAAGATGTGTTGGGAAAACTTGTTTTTTACGGTCTTCAAAATAATGTCTTAGTGTGTGTTCGACGCTAGGGAAGGCTAGTTCTCCCCATGGAATTTCATGCTCTTCAAACAACCGACTCTCGATGCTTTCTTCACCTGCACCAAAAATCCCATCTTTCAGCTGCGCTTTGAAAAGTACATAAATTTGACCAATACGCGGAATATTGTACATACAGTAGAGTTGTTCTATTTCTATCTCGGCTTCTGCTTCTTCACGAGTTTCGCGTGCTGCACCTTGTTCCATGGTTTCGAACAATTCCATATAGCCAGCAGGCAAAGTCCATAAACCATAACGAGGTTCAATCGCACGACGACAGAGTAATACTTTGTCTTCCCATAACGCTAAGGCACCGCAGATTACTTTGGGGTTTTCATAGTGAATATTTCCACAATGAGTACAAACACGGCGTACTTTATGATCACCTAAAGGAATTTTTTGTTCGGTTTTATGCCCACACGCTACACAGAAACTCATAATTATCATCGAGTATAGAGATGACTCAGCATAACTGAATTTTTAGACTTACGCATCAACTCTATTCCCTAAGTTTGATTTTCAGATATGATGCAAAGAGAGATAGAATAATAGGTGAATGGTATGGAAGAGCACTTGCTAACACAAAAGTTACAGCAAAGATTGCGCTTTTCCACCCGCATACAAGAAGCACAAGCAGCAGTACTGATAGCAATTACTAATGAAAATGATCCGAAGGTACTGCTTACACGCCGTTCAATACATATGAACAACCATGCGGGGGAAGTTTCTTTTCCGGGTGGAAAGCGTGATCCTAGTGATACCAGCAATATTGTTGTAGCGTTAAGAGAGGCTCAGGAAGAGACAGCTTTAAACCCTTTTGATGTGCAATTGCTCGGTGATTTGCCGATGCAGCGTGCAAGAAGTGGTTTGTCTGTAAAACCGATCGTTGGGCTTATTCCTCCAGAGGTGACTTTAATACCTCAGCCTACCGAAATTGACCGAATTTTCTTTGTCCCGTTGCAGCAACTTATTGAAACGCGGCCAACCCCCTATGAAGTTCGATATGCTCATCAGTCTTTATATTTTCCAAGCTTACAGATTGATAATGAAATTATTTGGGGTTTAACGGCTCGTATGTTAGTTGCTCTGTTTAAATATGGATTGGGTTATCAAAAAGATTGGCCATTTTTACTCAACTCGCCAACCTTTGGAATGCCAAAGTTTTCTCATAAGAATAAATGATCAGGATTGATAAATTATGATGTATAGCTATCAAGGACAGCACCCAAAAGCCTTACATGAGCTATGGGATGGTTGGGTTGCTCCAACAGCAACGCTAATTGGACAAGTAGAGTTAGGGCGTCAAGTCAGCATTTGGTTTGGAGCTGTAGTACGTGCCGATAACTGTGTAGTTCGAATTGGTGATTTCTCTAATATTCAAGAAAATTCTGTACTACATACCGATGCTGGACTTGAATTAAATATTGGTGAGTATGTCACAGTCGGGCATAAAGTCATGCTGCATGGTTGTACGATTGGTGATAATAGTTTGATTGGTATGAACGCCGTAATTTTAAATCGGGCTGTGATTGGTAAAAACTGTATTATTGGTGCGAATGCCTTAATTCCTGAAGGGAAGGTGATTCCAGATAATTCAGTGGTGATGGGTTCACCTGGCAAAATTGTCAAAACTTTAGATGAAGATGGTGCTGCAAAAATACGTTTGAGTGCATTGCATTATGCTGAGCACTTTAAGAACTATGCAGATTTAAAAGAATTCCACTTTTAACTCTTTTTTAGAAAAATATTTTTATGCCAAGCACAAGCTTGGCATTTTTATTTTAAAAGAGAACAACTCGCCTATCAGAGCCGAGTGGGGTATCATAACCCTCGTTTTTAATCTGATTTAATACTAAGGTTGTGCATGAAATTGCTGGCGTTGGAAACTGCAAATGAGCAGTGTTCTATTTCATTAGTCAATGAAACCCAAGAACTGTTTTTTCAACTCGATACGCGGGCGAAAGCACAAACCCAGACCATTTTGCCTATGATTGAGCAGGGGCTACAACAAACAGGTCTTGAGGTTGCTGGTCTAGATGCGATTGCCTTTAGCCGTGGGCCGGGTTCTTTTAGTGGTGTTCGCATTAATGCAGCTGTGACTCAGGCGTTGGCATGGTCACAAGATTTACCCGTTATTCCTGTTTCGAGTTTGCAAGCTTTAGCTCAAGCGGCATACCGACTTGAAGGTTTGAAACAAGTCACAGCGGTTCTCGATGCGCGTATGAACGAAGTTTACATTGCAAGTTATGTTCTAGATGAACATGGAATTATGCAATGTATTGATGAAGAAAAATTAATGGGCTACGAGCCAGCTGCTGCTTACGCAAAACATTGCTTAATTGGTTCTGGCGCAAAGTTACTTCAAGCTGATGCAGAGCATCAAACAATCACTGCAACTGCACAAGACATTGCTTCTATTGCACGTGTTTATGCTGCACAAAAGCAGTGGGTTGATGCTGAACATGCTTTGCCAATTTATTTACGTGATGATGCATGGAAAAAAATAGCAGATCAGGGTAAAGCAAAATAAAGGCTAATCATGCACATATATTTTGAAGTAGATTTTCAACAACAAGCACAGCACTACCAAGCTGTGCTTCGTTCTAGAGGTGTGACTGTAGATTTGCAGTTAGTTGAAAAACTGAATGCACGTTTTCTGCGTTTAAATCCTGAGTTGGCACTCTGTGTGGATGAAAACGGGTTATGGTTATCTGCAAATGGCATGAAAATGCAGCCCGATTGGAAAGCCGAAATTTCCCGTTTAAAACGTGCAAGTCTTAAATCAGAAATGATTGCTCGGGCTTGTCAGTTAGGTGAAAAACCAATACTGGTTGATGCTACAGCAGGCTTGGGCCACGACAGCTTACTCATGGCTTATTTAGGCGCACAAACAAAATTGGTTGAGCGCCATCCAATTTTGTTTACCTTACTTGAAGATGCAAAAGCACAGGCTGAACAAGACAGTTTTTTAAGCCAGTTTATGGATCGGATTCAACTGATCTTTGCTGATTCTGCAAGCTATTTACAACAGTTACAGCAAACAGCTCAAATGGTTGATGTGGTTTATCTAGATCCGATGTTTCCTCAGCGTGATCAGAATCATCAAGCCATCAAAAAACAAGCTCAAGTAAAAAAACAGATGCAGCTTTTACATCTTCTTTTACCCGAAGATGGTGAGATGGATTTGGGGGATAATTTGCTGGTTTTGGCACAGAAAGTTGCTAAACGTGTAGTCGTTAAACGACCGCGCCATGCTATTTTCTTGGCGAATCAAGAGCCAGCTCATCAATGGCAAGGAGATGCTTGTCGTTTTGATGCGTATTTTCAGTAGGCTTATGTAAGGTTAGGTTTTATTGCTTGAATAATGCACAAATATATGTGATATAGTTCAAAAGCATGATTGCTAAAATTCTTAGCAGGCATACACTTAAGATGCCTGACAAAAACGAAATTTTTGAAAACCTTTTATGATTGATCTTAAACCCTCCATTAACTTTTGGCATGATTTTAAAAGCAACCAAATTGCCGGAATGTGGCTGTTTTTGGGATCAAGACGTTCTCTACAAATTGTACATCCATCTATTCTTCAGCTTATTGTTTGGGGAATTTTAGGGGGATGTACTAACTCTCTGTATAGTTGGCTTGTCGCTGGTCAAATCGGTGATTTCAATTCACAAGGTTTAATTGGTTATGCACTTTGGCCATTCATTGCCTTAATTGTCGGTATTTTCTTATCCCAGCGCACTAATCAACCTCGCTTAATGCTAGTACCTGCTTTACTGTGGTTGGTTCTAGATACAAATATCTTATTAATTCAATGTTTAATTCAGTATTTGGGTTCTAACGGTTATCTCAACTTTATTCCCGATGCTATTTATAACGGAATTTTACCGAGCTTATTTGTGGCTTTGTTTGTGTGGCAAAGTTTAGCGGTGATTTGGGTTTTCTCACGCGAACTTAAGTGGCCTTGGTGGGAACGTGCACTTGTCATGGTTGCGACTATTGCGACAATGGTAGTGTGGCAACTTTCTGTAAAAGATCAACCGATTTGGAAGGTAGAAGATTCGGCTCCAACATTTGCTGAAGATGCTTTTTACGCACAAAGTAAGTTGCTGAGCGATTCTTTAGAGCAAGTTCAATATGGCGAGCAGGCAAAAAGTCATTGGTATTTTTTAGGTGTTGCTGGTGATAGTTATCAAGATGTTTTTAAATCGGAAGTAGTCCGTATTAAAGAACAGTTTGATACACGTTTCGGAACGATTGGTCGTTCGATGATGTTGGTTAATAATCCAGACACCCGCACAGAAATTCCGATTGCCTCTAAAACCAGTATCGAGTTAGCCCTACGCCGTATGGGGCAGCAAATGAACCGTGATAGCGATGTCCTATTTCTATATATGACTTCACACGGTGAACAGAATCACTTCGAAATTGAAAATGCACCATTAGATTTAGGGCAAGTAGACCCGAAATGGTTGCGTGAAACACTTGATAAATCTGGTATTCGCTGGCGTGTGATTGTTATCTCAGCCTGCTATTCAGGAAGCTTTATTCCTGCTTTACAGTCTCCTGATACTTTAATTATTACCGCATCTGCCGCTGATAAAACTTCTTTTGGATGTAATAACGAAGCTGACTATACCTATTTTGGACGAGCTTTCTTTGATTTGGCTATGCGAGAGCAATCGTCGATGAAAGACTCGTTTAACACAGCTAAGCAAACAGTAACCAAATGGGAAGTGGCTCAAGGTGTTGAACCTTCAGAGCCTCAGTGGATGATCGGTAAAAATATGGAACTTATGCTACCTCAATTGGAAAAGTATCTATTTCCTCAGCAAAATACGGGTAGTGTAGATATTGCTCAAACAAAAACAGAGGCTAAAAACGATGCAACTCCTGCAAAAAAACCGCTGCTTTGAGGGCGAGCAGCGTATATACCAATTTGAATCTTCTTATTTAAAAGGACCAGCGAAGTTTGGTGTTTATTTACCACCAGCAGCTTTAGAAGGTAAAGCATGCTCAACTTTGTTTTACTTAGCTGGGTTAACATGTACTGAAGAAACCTTTGTCATAAAAGCTCATGCGCAACATATGGCAGCACAGCTGAGCTTAATATTGATTACCCCAGACACTTCTCCTCGTGGAGAACAAGTTGCAGCAGGGGATAACTGGGATTTAGGTCAAGGTGCGGGCTTTTATATTAATGCCACGCAAGCGCCATGGTCTGAGCATTATCAAATGGAAAGCTATTTAATTGATGAGTTATACCCACTCGTTTTAAAAAGCTTTCCTGTAAATGCTCAACAAGTTGGTATCTTTGGACACTCAATGGGTGGCCACGGTGCATTAACTTTAGCGTTTAAATATCCTGAAAAGTTTAAGTCGGTATCTGCTTTTGCTCCGATCTGTGCACCAACAGAGTGTGCATGGGGAGGCAAAGCCTTTAGTCATTATTTAGGTGCAGATCGCAATAGCTGGTTGGCTCATGATGCCACAGCTTTAGTATCAAAAAATGGTGCAGTATTTGACGAAATTTTGGTTGATCAGGGATTAGATGACCAATTTTATGAACAACTTCACCCTGAAAAGTTTAAGCAAGCATGTTTAAAAGCAGGACAGCCTTTAACTTTAAGACAACATGCTGGCTATGATCATGGTTATTACTTTATTCAAACCTTTATGGATGAGCATTTACAGTTCCATGCAATCCAATTAGAAAAGGTCGCTGGCTAATTAGTGTAGCCATTCAACCTGAAATTCTTGTTGAGCCATACGGTTTAGATGATCAAGCACCACTTTTTCTAAGTGGTTGTGGTCATCTAACTGGCTATCAATAGCAACGTTTAACTGCTCTGTTTCTGGTGCAAGCGTAATCGTTGCTGTAGGCATTAAGATTTTAAAATCTTGTTCAGTTTCTTGTACTTCAAACTTGTGCTTCCAATGATTAACTAGACGTTTTGCAATGCGTTTTCCATCGTTTGTTAATAGATGAGTTGTGCTTTTCATTATCAATCCTCACATTGGTTTAATGTACCTTAACAAATTCGTTTCGCCGTTAGCATTCTATTGTTGCAACTTTACGTTGCAAGTTTGAAATGTTGTCATTTAAGCAAGGAAGGGCAGGCCAAGTAGGTTCTTTTTTGTTATAATTTTCAGCCTCTCCTTAAATTTTTAGCCAGGTCATCCACCTATGTCCAAGCCTTACTTGATTGCTCCTTCTATTTTATCTGCCGATTTTGCTCGTTTAGGTGAAGATGTAGACAAAGTGTTAGCCGCAGGTGCCGATGTAGTACATTTTGATGTGATGGATAATCACTATGTTCCAAATTTAACTTTTGGTGCTGGTGTATGTAAGGCTTTAAAAAATTATGGGATTACAGCTCCTGTTGACGTGCATCTAATGGTATCTCCAGTTGATCGAATTATTGGAGACTTTTTGGAGGCTGGTGCAGATATTATTACTTTCCATCCAGAAGCATCGCACCACATCGATCGTTCATTACAGTTAATTAAGTCAGGTGGTGCTAAAGCTGGCTTAGTCTTTAACCCAGCAACGCCGTTGCACTATTTAGATTACGTGCTTGATAAAGTAGATCAAATTTTAATAATGAGTGTAAACCCAGGTTTTGGTGGACAAAAGTTCATTCCAATGACATTAGAAAAGTTGCGTGAAGCGCGCAAAATTATCGATGCAAGTGGCCGTGATATTCGTTTAGAAGTTGATGGTGGTGTTGGTCCTGCAAATATTCGTGAAATTGCAGAAGCGGGTGCAGATATGTTTGTTGCTGGTTCAGCTATTTTTGGTCAACCAGATTATAAAGTTGTAATTGATCAAATGCGTGCAGAGCTTGCGAAAGTGGGCAGTGTAGACGCTTAAAAAGTATATTGAACTGAGAATAAGCTTGTGGATAACTTTGTTTATAACTATATGGATAACTGTGTTGATAACCGTATGGATAAGATGTTGGTAAAATAAACAAAATTAGATCAACCGTTTATTCTCTAAGCGAAATGTATGAAAAAAGAACGTTTTGGCGTTCTTTTTTATGCGTGTTGAATATTTTATTATCTGATTTTTTATTAAGCTTTGCTAAAAAATAATCTGTGCAAAAAACGATACGGCTCTGTGTGAAAATTTTTTAGAGATAGATAAGTATAAAACTGTAAAAGTGTCATGAAAAATAAAGCTAAATTTGCTTTAATAAGATTTTAGTAAGAGATTTAGATAATTAATGACGATAAAAATTTTAGCGGTAGATATGGATGGGACTTTTCTTAATTCTAAGAAGCAGTACAACAAAGCACGTTTTTTAAAACAGTACGAACAACTTAAACAAAATAATATTCATTTCGTGGTTGCCAGTGGTAACCAACTTGCAAAGCTGATTACCTATTTTCCAGAAATTAGTCATGAAATTGCTTTTATTGCAGAAAATGGCGCGCATGTTGTAGATGCAGGGCAAGAAATAGCTTTTGCTCATTTAAGTCAGCAACAATATATTGAGATTTTAAAAGCGATTGACTCTTCATATACCTCAACCATGGTGATCTGCGGGAAACAGAGTGCTTATGTGCATAGCAGCATGAACGCAGAGGACTATGCCAAAGTCGCTCGATACTTTGAAAAGCTAACAGTTATTGATGATTTTTATGCACTAGATGACTTGGTGTGTAAAATTACTTTTACTGCTCAGGAAAATGAAAGCTTTGCGATTTTTGAACATTTTCAGAAAAAAAGTTTTGTTGCAGATAAAGTATTAGTTCCTGTTTCAAGTGGTTTTGGTTTTATCGATTTGATTCTTCCAGACCAGCATAAAGCACATGGTTTGAAGCTATTGCTACAAAAATGGCAGGTTGAATCTGATCAAGTGGTTGCGATTGGTGATAACAATAATGATATCCAGATGATCAAAGCTGTCGGCTATGGATTTGCGGTTGAAAATGCAGTTGAAGCTTTGAAAGCAGTAGCTCCTTATACAACTGTAAGTAATGAACATGAGGGTGCACTAGAAGTGATTGATTTAGTCCTTCAGCATCAAACACCATTTGCTTAATTACTTTAAAACAAACAGTTAAGATTGAAAATTGTATCTGTTTGAAAACTTGGTTATGCTAATGGGGTTAAGATTACTCATCGGCTCTAGGCGATAAACCACAATGGCTCTACAACACTTACGCAAGTATGTTTGGTTTGTGTTCCTAATGACTTTGGTCATTGGGTGGAGTGGTGTGTCTGTTGCTCAGACGCCTATGCAGCATGATCTTCATACGATGCCGTGTCATAGTGAAAAAACTTCGCATAAGAATATGCATGTTCAAACTGATGATCAGACTGTATGTCATCAAAATATGACACAGGCTGTTCACTCGCATGGTGAGCATTGTCAGGACTGTAACCCAGTTCATTGTCAAATTGTGAATTTGGCATTACAGCAAGCTGTACCAGATATTGACTCGCAATTCATTCCTATCTCGTCTCAATTTAGCAGTATTTATCAGGCTCAGCATTTAGCCGGATACTGGCAAGAAATTTTACGTCCTCCAAAAGCTTAATCCTTTCTTACTTATTTTTTTAGTTCAAAGGATTACAGCAATGTCTCATAAAACAATTAGCAGCCTCGTCGCTGTATTTGGTCTATTGGTTTCACCATGGACTCTCGCGGCAATTAAGGAATATCACCTTAATATTAATGAACAACAGGTCAATGTTACTGGTCAGCCGCTTAAACGAATTACCGTAAATGGTAAGTTTACAGCACCACTCCTTGAGTTTGAGGAAGGAGATGAGGCTGTTATTCATGTTCATAACCAATTAAAGAATCAAGATACATCTTTGCATTGGCATGGGTTGTTACTACCAGGGTTAATGGATGGCGTACCGGGTTTCAATGGTTTTAAAGGAATCGCACCAAACGGAGATTTTGTTTACCGCTTTAAGGTGAAACAAAACGGCACTTATTGGTATCACGCCCATAGCAAAGGCCAAGAGCAAGATGGTTTATATGGCCCGCTCGTGATTTATCCAAAAGGGAAAATACCTGTAGCTGCACATGAAAAAACTGATCGTGATTATGTGGTGATGCTTTCAGATTTTCATAATTCTTCTAGCGATAGCATTATGAAGAATTTGAAGAAATCTGCTGAGTATTATCAAAATCGCCGTGAAACCGTATCTGATGTTTTGAAGCAAGTTAAAACACAAGGCTTAAAAGCAACTTGGCAAGATCGTTCGATGTGGAATCAGATGCGGATGTTAAAAACCGATATGTCTGATGTGACGGGTTATACGTTCTTAGTTAATGGCAAGACACCACAGCAAAACTGGACAGGTAATTTTAAAGCTGGCGATAAGGTTCGATTACGATTTATTAACGCATCGGCAATGTCATTTTTTGATGTCAGAATTCCAAATTTGAAAATGACAGTTGTAAGTGCAGATGGGCAGCCAGTTAAACCAGTTGCAATTGACGAGTTTCGTATTGGTACAGCTGAAACCTACGATGTCATTGTAGAGCCTAAACAGCCAAATTATCAGATTGAAGCAGAGTCTATTGACCGCAGCGGTTTTGCCATTGGGACTTTGCACAATGAAAATACGCAGGCTGTAGAGTCAATTCAAATGCCGCAGCCACGTCCACGTTCTTTGCTAACCATGGATGATATGGGCATGAGTCATGGCAATGGGGCGAGTGATGAACATGCTGGCCATCAAATGAACATGCAACACGATATGTCGGCTATGCCTGAAATGAAAAAAGAAGAGAGCCAGACTAATCATGATCACACAATGATGAACATGGATCATGACATGAAAAATATGTCATCTGGCCAACATGATCATTCTATGATGCAAATGAAGCATGACATGTCAGCGATGCCTGAAATGAAACATGATATGCAGGCAATGTCATCGAGTGAAAATGATCAGGCTATGATGAATATGAAGCATGAGATGCCTGCGCAATCTGAAAATAAAACTAAAAAGGATGAGCCTGTTTATGGCTGGGCAAATGCTTCGACACCAGAGGG
>NZ_JZFB01000010.1:27222-33152 GCF_001188385.1 Acinetobacter sp. V2
CCTCAGCCAGACAAACGTGCGCCAGAACGAGAGCTTGTTATTCGTTTAGGCGGCAACATGGAGCGTTATATCTGGACTATTAATGGCAAGAAATTTAGCGAAGCTGAGCCATTGCAAGTTAAGTATGGCGAACGTATTCGTTTGAAGTTCGTGAATGACAGCATGATGGCTCATCCAATGCATTTACATGGCATGTTCATGCAATTGGAAAATGGTCAGCAAGCTGAAAACTTGCCAAATAAACATACCGTTATTGTTCCACCAGGAAAGACAGTTACTGCGTTATTAACAGCCGATGCCTTAGGAGAATGGGCGATTCATTGCCATCTGCTTTATCACATGAGTGCAGGGATGATGAATAAGTTGATTGTGGCTCAAGTGAATGATGGGGCAGTAGATGCATCTCAAGCCCCTGTTCAATCTGAAAATGAAAAAGGAGCTAGTCATGCGCATCACTAAGTTATCTTCTCAAATGATATGTTGCGGTATTTTCTCTTGCGTATCGGTTCTTGCTTTGGCACAAGAGCCCTTAACACATGATCATTTACGCGAACATGGTGGACAGATCTATCAGGCAACAAAAATTGATACTGGCTGGACTCAAAATGAAGAAGGAGAAGGTGGTTTTTCTTCTGAATTAGAAACTTGGGTGGGAACTGATGAAAATAAATTATTCATTAAAGCCCATGTTGAAAAAGCTGAGTCAGAAGATGCTAATTATGGCGGTTCAGTACTTTATAGTCGAAATGTAGCTGACTATTGGGATGTACAGGCCGGTGTAAACTACGAACGTTTGCAACGAGAAGATGAAAAGCAAGATCGTTGGGCTGGTGTTGTGGGTTTACATGGCATGGCACCTTACTTTTTTGAAACCGATGCATATCTTTATGCAGGTGAAGACCAGCTATGGAAGTTAAGTTTAGAAACGGAAAGGGACTTGCTCTTTACCCAAAAGTTAATTGGTAAACCTTATTTAAAAGCAGATGTCGTTTTGCAAGATGAATCTCGCTATGCCAGTAAAACAGGTTTATCAAGTTTACAAGCTGGTTTTCAAACCCGTTATGAAATCAACAAAAAGGTCATGCCATTTGTTGATGTGGGTTACGGCTATGAAAAAGGTTTAAAACAAACTGCTTGGCAAACTGGAACCGACTCTGAACATGGTTGGTATTATGGAGCAGGGTTAACACTTAAGTTCTAATTGCCGAACAAAAATTAAGCTTAATGACATGCCATTGGTTTATACTGATGGCATTGTTTTTTGTGTCAGTTATGGTGCACAGATGGCTTTAGAAAAACAAGAGAATCAAATACATTTAAGTAAAACTGGCTCTAGCTGCGGGTGCTCAAGCATGCCGTCTCAGGAGTATTCTACACCTAGTGAAGCTGTGCCTAGAAAGAGCCAATGGGTGAGTTATTATCATATTCCTCACATGGATTGTGCAGCTGAAGAGCAAATGGTACGGATGGCTTTGGCCTCTTACGCTGACGATATTCAAGAGCTTCATTTTGACTTGCCAGCACGGCATTTGGCGATTTATCACAGTGTTCAAGCTGAAAAGATTACTCAAAGTCTGCAACGTTTAGGACTAGGGGCGGAATTACAACAAACGCAGCCACATTATGAGCCTGTTGAAAAACCTAAAAAGGTTCGAGCTAGTTCTTCAACCAATGCAGCACAAAAGCAAGTTTTACAATGGTTGTTACTCATTAATGGCGTCATGTTTGTCATTGAGTTTATGGCAGGTATTATTGCTTCATCGACCGGATTAATTGCTGATTCACTTGATATGTTTGCCGATGCTGCAATTTATGGCATTGCTTTATTTGTGGTGGGTAAAAATCTAAATGCACAATTAAAGGCTGCTCATCTTTCAGGATGGTTCCAGTTTGGCTTAGCCATAATTGTATTAATTGATGTGTTGCGCCGTTTTATTTACGGCAGTGAACCCGTTTCAATTCTCATGATTTTAATTGGTGGATTGGCTCTGGCAGCCAATATTAGTTGCCTTTATTTAATGAGAGACCATAAAGAGAGCGGGGCACATATGAAGGCGAGTTATATCTTTTCTGCAAACGATGTCATCGTCAATTTAGGTGTCATTGTCGCGGGAATATTAGTTGCCATCACAGGTTCTCCTTATCCTGATTTAATGATTGGATTAATTATTGTTTTGTTTGTCTTAAATGGCGCACGAAAAATTTTACAGTTAAAAAATGAATAAGATTTTCTAAGACAGGCAAGCTTTAGATAGGGTTTGCCTTCATTTTTTATTTTAAAGTAAACTGAGTCCTCACATAAAGGAGGAACGACCTCCCCCATATTGGGTCATCATGTCGGGACGACCTGACACTATAAAAATTAGTGAATGTTATGGCTTGGGCTATTTTAATTTTAGCAGGTGTATTTGAAATCATTTGGGCATATTCTATGAAAATGTCCGAAGGTTTTACACGTTTAACCCCTAGTGTTATTACCGTAGTTTTTATGATTTTGAGCGTAATTCTACTTTCAATTTCAATGAAAACTTTACCCCTTGGCACTGCCTATACGGTTTGGACAGGAATTGGCGCAATCGGGTCATTTCTAGTCGGTATTTTCTTTCTTCATGAGCCTGTTGGCGCTATGCGAATGATTGCCGCTGTATTGATTGTGTCAGGTTTGGTTTTAATGAAAATTTCATCGCCTTCCTAAGAGAATAAAACTATGTTGCTGTCTTATAAGTATATCAATTCGCCTGTTGGACAATTAAAGCTGGTTGCGAATGAAAATGCTTTGGTGGCAATACTCTGGGACAATGAAAATCCAAAACGTGTTCGACTGGCCGAGCTAGTCGAACAACTTGAGCATCCAGTATTATTAAAGACCGAACAACAATTAAAAGAATATTTTGAAGGTAAACGCCGTGAGTTTACATTGCCACTAGATTTCGAGGGGACTGCATTTCAAAAGCAGGTCTGGTCTGCTTTATTGACCATCCCTTATGGTGAAACAAGAAGTTATAAAGATATTGCTGTTCAAATTGGCAATGAAAAAGCGGTGCGAGCCGTTGGCGCGGCAAATGGCAAAAACCCGATTTCAATTATTGCACCTTGTCATCGTGTCATTGGTGCGGGCGGTGCTTTAATTGGTTTTGCTGGTGGGCTTGATAAGAAAGTTATTTTATTAAAACTAGAGCAACAATGAGCCGTTTTTGCGCTCGATTTTTTTAGACTTTTCTACTAAGCTGTCCTCTATGATATTTCATGAAGAAAGTGCTTCATGGCATCGCTTTTTTTGAAATATTGATCTTATTCAACAAACTTTGGATGTTCTAAAAATGGCTGTCGGTGACGTAACAATGCCACAAATGCATGTGGTAAAAGGTGTAAAAATTGGCTCAACAGAAGCATATGTACGTTACCAAAACCGACGAGATTTAGTCATTTTTGAGTTTGCAAAAGGTTCAAATGTTGCTGGTGTATTTACTCAAAATGCATTTTGTGCAGCGCCTGTTCATGTTTCTAAAGCTCATCTTGCCGAAGGTAATCCTCGTTATTTAGTGATTAATACAGGTAATGCCAATGCAGGAACTGGACCTACGGGTTTGAAAAATGCTCAGGATACTTGTGCAAAATTGGCGGAGATCGCTGGGGTAAACAGTTTTGAAGTTCTTCCGTTTTCTACGGGTGTGATTGGTGAGCAACTTCCGATGGAACGTTTACTTGCTGGTCTTCAGCCTGCATTAAATAGCGTACAAGAAGCGGCTTGGAATGATGCTGCATCTGGCATTATGACCACAGACACAGTACCTAAAGGTGCATCTGAACAATTTGAACTTGATGGCATTACTTATACCATGACAGGTATTAGTAAAGGCGCCGGAATGATTCGCCCGAACATGGCAACCATGTTGAGCTTTGTAGCAACAGATGCACCTATTAGCCGTGATTTAGTACAAAAGCTACTAAAAACCACAGTTGAGCATTCATTTAACCGTATTACGATTGATGGCGATACCTCAACAAATGACTCTTGTATTTTTGTTGCAACAGGTCAGGCGGGCGGCGCTGAAATTACATCGGACAGTGATGCACGCTACACTAAAGTGTTAGAAGTACTTGCTCGTGTGATGAATCGTTTAGCACAGTTAATTGTTCGTGATGGTGAAGGCGCGACGAAGTTTATTACTGTGGCTGTAGAGGGTGGCGGTAACATTCAGGAGTGTTGTGACATTGCTTATAGCATTGCGCATTCACCACTCGTTAAAACTGCACTTTTTGCATCGGACCCGAACTGGGGACGTATTTTAGCTGCGATTGGCTATGCAGGAGTTAAAGACCTAGACGTGTCTAAAATTCAAGTGTGGTTAGACGACGTACAAATCTGTAAAGATGGTGGCGCAGCTGAAGACTATACCGAAGAAGCGGGCGCGCGCGTTATGGCTCAAACCGAAATTACCATTCGTGTTGATTTAGGACGTGGTCAAGCCAAAGACACGGTATATACCTGTGACTTATCTTACGACTATGTCAAAATTAATGCTGATTACCGTTCTTAAATATCAGTTATAATCAAGCCTCGACAAAGAGGCTTTTTTATTAGCCCTAACTTTTGATATTAAATGATTCAATCCGTAAATCATTTAAGCAGTAACGTTATATGCGAGCAGGTATGCCAGCATGAAGGATAGAGAAGACGTTTTATGAGTGATGCGACTTTAATTGCCAACGATGCAAAAAACATTGTACAAGCGCATTTAGACCGTTTAGGTGAGCCAAAAGACAATCGCTTAAGTGAAGAAGCCAAACAACAAAAGTTTGCACAGATCGAAGCAGAGCTCAAAAAACGTGATGCTGTCCTTGTTGCTCATTACTATTGCGACCCTGAAGTACAGGAGCTTGCCGAAAAAACAGGTGGATGCGTTTCTGACTCTTTAGAAATGGCCCGTTTCGGACGAGATCATGCTGCCTCAACACTGGTTGTTGCTGGGGTCAAATTTATGGGAGAAACAGCTAAAATCCTGTCTCCTGAAAAAACAATTTTAATGCCGACACTTGAGGCAACCTGTTCACTCGATTTGGGCTGTCCAGTTGACGAGTTCACAGCATTTTGTGATCAGCATCCTGACCACACCGTAGTTGTTTATGCCAACACATCGGCTGCTGTTAAAGCACGTGCAGATTGGGTGGTGACTTCAAGCTGTGCTGTAGAAATTGTTGAGCACCTAGATAGCTTAGGCGAAAAAATTATTTGGGCACCAGATCAGCACTTAGGTCGCTATATTCAAAAGAAAACTGGTGCAGATATGTTGCTTTGGGATGGCGCATGTATTGTACATGAAGAATTCCGTGCACGTGGCATTGCCAACATGAAAGCACTGTACCCAGATGCGGCTGTATTGGTACATCCAGAGTCACCAGAGTCGGTTGTAGACATTGCAGATGCGGTAGGTAGTACCTCTCAACTGATTAAAGCTGCACAGACTTTGCCAAATGAAAGACTCATTGTGGCAACTGACCGTGGTATTTTCTACAAAATGCAGCAAGCGGTACCTAATAAGATTTTGGTTGAAGCGCCAACAGCAGGTGAGGGGGCAACTTGTCGTTCATGTGCTCACTGTCCGTGGATGGCAATGAATGAACTCGATGGAATTTTAGAAGTTTTACAAAAAGGTGATCAGGAAATACACGTCGAACCAGCGCTTGCTGAACGTGCCAAAATGCCTTTAGATCGAATGTTAGCCTTTAGTGCATCGTTAAAGCGTTAAAAAACCTCAAAATGCTTGTTAAATATACATTTGATAAGGATTTTTAACTTTTTTTGACAATAGGTGTTGACGTCTGAGGGCGTCGCGCCTAGAATGCACACCGTACCGCACGATGTGCGATACAGCAAAAGCTGAGATAGATCGGAGCATAGCACAGCCTGGTAGTGCACCTGGTTTGGG
>NZ_JZFB01000010.1:33175-33458 GCF_001188385.1 Acinetobacter sp. V2
CTTAAAATAATATTTTAAGATCGGCGAAGTATCGCATGATAAGCATCATCGGTTAAGCGCCTGTAGCTCAGTTGGATAGAGCATCCGCCTTCTAAGCGGATGGTCACAGGTTCGAATCCTGTCAGGCGCGCCACTCGGTAGCTTGGTACATAGAACTATTTGATGGTGGATGTAGCTCAGTTGGTAGAGCCCTGGATTGTGATTCCAGTTGTCGCGGGTTCGAATCCCGTCATTCACCCCAATTTCGGAGCATAGCACAGCCTGGTAGTGCACCTGGTTTGGG
>NZ_JZFB01000010.1:33482-48862 GCF_001188385.1 Acinetobacter sp. V2
TATTTAAAAGCGTTAAAGCTTTAAAAAATATCCCAAAGATTAAAAAGAATTTCTTCTTGTCGTATTGATAGAAGGAATTTTTTTGTTTTCTAGTTCGTAATTTTAATTCAATCGTACTCCAATATTTGAACGTGTTTATATAAGCTCTGTTATTGATATTTCTGTCTTAACTCATCTTTTTCTTGATCTGATAAAAATGCGATTTTTAGGCCATTTTCTTGAGCTGTATAAATTTGCTCAGGGCTTAAACCAGCTAATGGGGCAGCAGTTAAATATTCATGTTGTATCTCAATGCCTTCTACCGCAGGGTCATCTGTATTAATAGTGGCAAGCACACCATGTTCTAAAAATGTCTTTAATGGATGTTCTGCTAAAGACGGTACTGTGTTGGTTTGAATGTTTGAAGTGAGGCAAGATTCAATACCAATCTCATGTTTAGCCAAATAATCTAAAAGTTTTAAATCTTGAACTGCTTTAACACCATGTCCAATTCGTTCAGCACCTAATTCTTCAATAGCTTGCCAAATACTTTCTGGGCCGGCAGCTTCGCCTGCATGTACCGTAATGTGCCAACCTGCATCACGCGCTTTTTTAAAGTGATCAATAAATAAATTGCCCGGAAAACCAAGCTCATCTCCAGCAAGATCTAACGCTTTGATATTATTTTTATGGGCAAGTAGGGCATTTAATTCTTTTTCGCAGGCTTCTTGGCCAAAAGTACGGCTCATAATGCCAATTAAATTCGCTTTTACTCCGTAAGCTTGACTGCCTTCTTTTACACCCGCAATAACCGCTTCAACAACGCCTTCAAGAGGGAGTTGATGTGTCATGCCCATATAACCTGGTGAAAAACGTAGTTCTACATAGTCTAGGCCTTGTTGTGCTGCATCTTGCATATTTTCAAATGCAATACGTTTGCAGGCATCTAAACTCGCTAATACTTTTACGCCCCAATCCAGCTTCGATAAAAAACTTAATAAGTCAGGTTGGTTATCCATCACTTGTACGTGTGGTCGTAAAGATTCAATGTCGTAAGCAGGTAAATCTAAATTGTATTGTTGGCCCAATTCTAAAATGGTTTGAATACGGATGTTGCCATCAAGATGACGGTGTATATCTGTAAGCGGGAGCGTTTTTGTAATCATAGATTTCTTCTTATCTGTTCGTATCAATTCATCATGCCTGTTTAGGACTGCTGATAAAAGTTTGGATTTGCTATGTTTTTGTGAAAAGCGTTGAGTTGAGTTTTTTGAACTTACTATATTTGTATCAGTTTTAATTTTGATGACATTGTTCTGGCCTAAGAAGATAACGCAGTCTGTGTAAGATACAAGCATCAAGATTTTTACTGTTTTTAACTTCGCTGAGCCTGTTTTGTTGACTCTTCAATAGTGGATTGGCTGAAGAATGGTCATTGGTATTTTGCCTTTTAGTTGTAAAGATGAATAAAGGCTTGCTAAAGACCAAACTGATAAAGCGATTAATTTATCTGTAGAAATCTATTTCTAGCAAGTAAATGAAAAAGAAGAAATAGGAAGCGCTCAAATGAAGTCGGTACTTTGTCATCAAGCAAAATTACAAGTGGTGGACCAACCGAAATTAACACCTGCAAAAGGACAGGTGTTATTAGAAGTGGTGCGATGTGGGATTTGTGGCTCTGATTTACATATGCAGCACCATTGTGACCACATGCATGATTTGGCTGCACGTGTCGGGTTTAATGGTTTAGCGAAGTCCACAGACCCGTTTGTACTAGGACATGAGTTTTGTGGCAAGGTTTTAGACTACGGCCCAAAAACACGTCATAAATTCAAAGCCGATACACTTGTTTGTGCAATGCCACTTTTAAATGTAGATCAGCATGGTTATTTGTCTACAGGACTTTCACCAAATGCTTCGGGTGGCTATGCCGAGCAAGTATTGGCTCAATCGAGCTTGATGTTTGAAGTACGTAATGGCTTAGATGCAGATAGTGCTGCCATGACTGAACCTATGGCTGTTGCATTGCATGCCGTTCGCCGTAGCCGTGTGAAAACCAGTGAACCTGCGATTGTAATTGGCTGCGGACCTGTTGGGCTAGGTGTCATTTTAATGCTTAAAGCAGCTGGGGTTAAAACTGTGGTTGCCAGCGACTTTTCACCAAACCGCCGTAAGCTTGCCGAGCAATGTGGTGCAGATATTGTGGTAGACCCCAAAGAGACATCGCCATTTGCCAACTGGAAAGAGTTTGGTTTACTTGGCAATGTTTCGGATGCTATTAACATGGGCATGGGGCTGTTTGATAAGTTACAAGCGACACGCTTACCTTGGTGGCATGGATGGCGCATGATTGATAAATTGGGTGCTCTGCCAAAACGTCCTGTTATTTTTGAATGTGTCGGCGTACCGGGTGTCTTGCAGCAGATTATTGAAGGTGCACCTTTATTTTCCCGAATTGTCGGAGTGGGCGTGTGCATGCAAAGTGATAAAATAGAACCAGCACTTGCGATTAATAAAGAGTTAGAAATTCAGTTCGTATTGGGTTATACACCGCTTGAGTTTCGAGATGCGCTACACATGATTGCAGAAGGTAAAGTGAACTGCTCACCGCTCATTACAGGTGTTGTTGGTTTAGAGGGTGTTACCAGTGCATTTGAAGCATTACGTGACCCTGAACAGCACGCCAAAATCTTGATTGACCCTAAACGTAGCGGTTCAGATATTCAATTGATGAGTCATTAATTCAAAGTCATTTATGCTCAATTAAAAAGGTTGTGATCTTATCAAACACAATCTTTTTTTATGCGTGTAGATCGCACAAAGTGGCTCAGCTAATTTGTATTGCTCTTTAGTTGTTCTAGTTCTTGGTAAATCCATTCAACAAATTTCTGAATGGTCGGTGATACATCTTGGCTTGAGTGAATGAGATAGTACTTTCGGCTGCCTTTTAGTTTTTTATTGGAAACAATCACTAGTTCTTTTTTTTGTAGTTCAGACTCAATCAACATTTGTGGAATTAGAGCCATTCCCATGTCATGACTCGCGGCAACCGCAAGCATTGAAAATAACTCATGGCGTTGACCATCAAAGGGTTTCGGGTGCTGCATGTGATGAGTCAGAAACCATTCTTGCCAAATGCTAGGTCGAGTAGTTTGTTGCAGTAGGGGAATTTTTAGCAAATCTTCAGAGCTTAGATCATAGGTATTTTCATTGATCCTCACTGCATCTGGAAAATACTTTTCGATCAGTCTTGGTGAGCATACAGGTACAATTTCTTCATCCATTAAATAATGCGCTTGTATGCCGGGCCAGTGGTCAATTTGCTGTTGCGTACCTGCAAAAATTGCAGCGTCAAAAATATTATCGTTAAATAAAAAAGGTTTAGTACTAGTTTCTAAGTGAACCGTAATTTCAGGGTGTTTTTGATTTAAAAGATGGAGCTTGGGTAACAGCCAGCGCGTTGCAAAGGTCGGCACCACGCCTAACTTTAATGTTCCACCTAAACCTTTATGAGAAATCACATCAGCCGTACATTTCTCTAAACCCAATAAATAAGGCTTAATACTTTTAAAATATTGTTGGCCTGCAATGGTGAGTTCAACGCCATGCCGAGTACGTATAAAGAGTTCAATGCCTAAGAAATCTTCTAGCTGTTGAATTTGGCGCGAGACTGCACTTTGGGTAATGCATAACTCTTGCGCAGCATAGGTATAACTTAAATGTTTTGCTGCACTTTCAAAGCAAATCAGGCCCTGAATGGACGGGATACTTCTTCGCATAAATAAATCCTTTTATTTGTCGTCATATTTCAAAACAGCATATGACCTAAATGCAGATATCAAAGTTTAGTATAAAAATAAGCCATTTTTAATGAAATACAATGAATTAAATATCTAAATTTAAACCTTCTTATTTTAAATATGCGTAAGTCGCATATCTGCATGAACATTTATCGTTTGATTACTGCATTTTTCACGCATAACATCGAGTTAAATAAAGAAGATCAAATCAAGCAGAGGATGCGATGAATCACATGGTGACAACAAAAAAAGCAAAAGTTCAATTTAACTGGCAAGACCCATTTTTAATTGAGCAACAGCTTACCGAAGATGAGCGCATGATTCGTGATGCGGCTCATGCCTATTGCCAAGAACGCTTGCAACCCCGTGTACTTGAACAATTCCGTCATGAAACAACAGATCCATCTATTTTCCGTGAAATGGGAGAGCTCGGCTTACTGGGTCCAACCATCCCTGAGCAATACGGCGGTGCGGGTTTGAACTATGTGAGTTATGGTTTGGTTGCACGTGAAATTGAATATGTCGACTCGGGCTACCGCTCTATGGCGAGCGTGCAAAGCTCATTGGTCATGGTTCCGATTCATGAGTTTGGTACCGAAGAACAAAAGCAGAAGTACTTACCTAAACTTGCCACTGGTGAATATATTGGTTGTTTTGGTTTGACCGAGCCAGACCATGGCTCAGACCCGGGCAGTATGATTACACGTGCTAAAAAAGTTGACGGTGGTTATCGTTTAAGTGGCGCAAAAATGTGGATTACCAACAGTCCAATTGCCGATGTATTTGTAGTCTGGGCAAAAGAGGTTTCTGCTGAAGGTAATGTCGGTGAAATTCGCGGCTTTATTTTAGAAAAGGGCTGGGAAGGTTTATCTGCGCCAGCAATTCATGGCAAGGTCGGTTTACGTGCCTCGATTACGGGTGAAATTGTAATGGATAACGTATTTGTACCTGAAGAAAATGCATTCCCTGAAATTCGCGGTTTAAAAGGCCCATTTACCTGTTTGAACAGCGCTCGTTATGGTATTGCATGGGGTGCAATGGGGGCTGCCGAGTTCTGCTGGCATACTGCACATCAATACACCATGGACCGCAAACAATTTGGTCGTCCCTTGGCTGCAAATCAGTTGATTCAAAAGAAACTGGCAGATATGCAAACTGAAATTGCTTTGGGTTTGCAAGTGGCTTTACGTTTTGGTCGTATGAAAGATGAAGGCATTGCATCAGTTGAGGGTACATCCCTAATTAAGCGTAATAACTGTGGAAAGGCGCTTGATATTGCTCGCATGGCGCGTGACATGATGGGTGGAAACGGTATTAGTGACGAGTTTGGTGTGGCACGCCATTTGGTCAATCTTGAAGTTGTGAATACCTACGAGGGTACACATGACGTTCATGCCTTGATTTTAGGTCGTGCACAAACAGGTATCGCGGCATTTAGTAACTAACTCATTAATTTTTTAAAAGATAGAGGTGTTCTTTCGAGAGCACCTTTAGGGATTTTTACGCAAAAATTTATGGATAATGACAAGATTCATCGTAAGGATACTCATGTAAAGATACGCCTCTGTGTACTTAAAACTAAATATAAGATGATGAAAATATAGAAGATTAAGTCATACAGAAAACATAAGTAGGCTACCGATGACTCATTTGGGAAAATGAGGAACTAAAGATGAACAATGACGTTCAAGTAATATCGAAAGAGTTAAGAACTACATTTCCAAGTAACCTTGGAACATATGAAAAGATTGGCCCTCATACATGGAAATGGGCATTGTTATTTGCCTATTTTGCGATGGTGGTCGATGGCATTGATATTATGCTGCTGTCTTATAGCTTGACCAGCTTAAAGGCAGAGTTTGGTTTAAGTACCTTTCAGGCAGGTGCCTTAGGTAGTGCTTCTTTAGCAGGCATGGGTATTGGCGGTATTTTGGGTGGTTGGGCATGTGACAAATTTGGCCGTGTAAGAACCATTGCTAACTCGGTAACTTTCTTTTCGGTGGCGACTTGCTTATTGGGCTTTACGCAAAGCTTCGAGCAATTTATGGCCTTACGTTTTATTGGTGCTTTAGGAATCGGAGCACTGTATATGGCCTGTAATACCTTAATGGCTGAATATGTGCCGACCACTTACCGTACAACGGTTTTGGGCACATTACAGACGGGGCAAACGGTGGGTTATATTGCAGCGACACTCTTAGCTGGCGCGATTATTCCAGATCATGGCTGGCGTGTTTTATTCTTCCTGACTGTAGTACCTGCTTTCGTTAATATTTTCCTGCAACGCTTTGTGCCAGAGCCAAAATCTTGGCAGCTCACCAAAATTGAAAGCTTGCAAGGCAACAGACAACCTAAAGAAATAGTCGTGGCTGAAAAGCCGAAAAGTAACAGTATCTACAAACAAATTTTTAATAACTTTAAGCACCGTAAGATGTTTCTGTTGTGGATGACCACAGCATTCTTCTTGCAGTTTGGCTATTACGGCATTAACAACTGGATGCCAAGTTATTTAGAAACAGAAGTGCATATGAACTTTAAAAACTTAACCAGTTATATGGTGGGTTCATATACAGCAATGATTCTAGGCAAAATTTTAGCGGGTTATCTTGCAGACAAATTTAACCGCCGTGCTGTTTTTGTGTTTGGAACAATTGCGAGTGCCGTGTTTTTACCAATCATTATTTTCTTTAATACCCCTGACAATATTTTGTATTTATTAATCACTTTTGGCTTTTTATATGGCATTCCATACGGTGTGAACGCGACTTATATGGCTGAAAGTTTTTCAACCGATGTACGCGGAACAGCCATTGGAGGTGCTTATAACATTGGTCGTGTTGGGGCTGCGATTGCACCAGCCACCATTGGTTTCTTGGCATCGGGTGGGACGTTTACCATGGCCTTTATTGTGATGGGTGCTGCGTATTTTGTTGCGGGTGTATTGCCGGGCTTATTTATTAAAGATCGTCAGTACGATCCGCAAAAACAATCATAAACAATGACAAGAAGGTGCGTTGAGCACCTTCTAAAAAGATAAGGGTATCATTATGGGTGCATTACAAGGAATTCGAGTTTTAGATTTAAGTCGTGTGCTTGCAGGGCCTTGGTGCGGACAGATCTTGGCAGACCTTGGCGCGGAAGTCATTAAAATTGAACGTCCTCGGGTCGGTGATGACACCCGTATGTGGGGCCCACCATGGATGCCCGATCAAGATGGAAACATGACCCGTGAATCTGGTTATTTTCAGTGTACCAACCGCAATAAATATTCGGTTGCGGTGGACATTACCACACCAGAAGGTCAAGCCTTAATTTATGAAATTGCCAAGACTGCCGACGTGGTAATTGAAAACTATAAGACAGGGTCTTTGGCTAAATATGGTTTGGACTATGCATCATTAAGTAAGCTGAACCCGAACATTGTGTATTGCTCGATTACTGGGTTTGGGCAAGATGGCCCACGTGCAGAAGAACCCGGCTATGATTTTATTATTCAAGGCATGTCAGGTTTGATGAGCATTACTGGCGAGCCTGATGATGTGGCTGGCGGTGGTGCGCAAAAGGTTGGCGTGGCTGTGGTTGATATTCAAACTGGGTTGTATTCAACCATTGCCATTCAAGCCGCATTGATTGCGCGCTCGCACACAGGCCGCGGTCAGTATATTGATATGTCACTCCTTGATGTACAGGTCGCGGCTTTGGCAAATCAGGGAATGAACTATTTAGCTTCGGGTAAAGCCCCGCAGCGCATGGGTAATCAACACCCAAGCATTGTGCCGTATCAAACTTTTAAGGCTAAAGATAAAGAGTTTATTATTGCTTGCGGTAACGACAAACAATTTAAAGATTTGTGTGTTGCGATTGGTTATCCAGAGTTACTCGAAAATGAAAAGTTTGTGTGTAATCAAGATCGCGTAAAATATCGAGATGAACTGATTCCTCTATTGTCCGAACACTTTTTGCAAAAAACTGCTAAGGAATGGGTCGAGATGATTCATGCGCTTAAAGTGCCAGTAGGTGTTATCAACTCTATTGAAGATGCTTTGGCTGAATCACAAATCGTCCACCGTAATTTGGTGGTCAATATTCCTCATCGTTTAAATGAAAACTTTCAAACCATTGGTTCACCAATCAAACTCTCTGATACTCCAGTTGAATACCATCATGCACCACCAGAGCTCGGTGAACATACCGCTCAAATCTTATCGAGATTTAAAACAGCAGAAGAGCTAGCTGCGTTAAAAGAGAAAGGCATTATTGATGGAAAAATTGCTTAAGCTATTGTCGTTTTTAATGTGATTCAATTTAAATAAAAACTGTGATTTGCAATAAATCACAGTTTTTTATTAGAAACTAAGCGTTTTAATATTTAAAAATAAGCGGCAGCTCTGGTCTGAAATCATGAATCATTCCTTGAGGTTCATGATCAAAACTAATTTCCATTAAATGCTCCGATCCATCAGTCACTTCAAAATTATCAAGCGTATTGAACAGTAACGAAGTAGGGTGCTCTTCAAGGTTTGGAATAGAAACCTTAATCGCGGTGATTTCTGATAAATCTTTGCTATGCACAAGGGGTTGTTGTTTTTCTTTTGCAGCAAGGTCTGGTCGTGAAGCAAATGAAAGGAAGAACCACATCGGTTCAGATACCACAGAATCTTTGGCAACATTTACTTCTAAGCTGGCTGGTAAATAGCTTGGCTTGTACACCCAATGAGGAAATTTTGCGCCGTTATCTTCTTTATTTTTAGGGCGAAAACAAATACCAAAAGGGGACGCGATATTATTTTGGGTACTTAGTCGCTCAAAAAGCAGAGTCGGTTTTGTGAGATCACTTGAGGCTTCTTCGGGGTTATTTAAAAAGATTAATTCGATAAAGCTATTTTTAAAGAAAAAGCGTCTGTTTTCTGTACCTTGACCCGGATGCTTATTGGATGAACCTTCTGTTAGACCGAATTTTTTTAAAGTTTCAGCTTCGGGAGCGCCTGATTGTACACAAATAAAAATATGGTCCACTTCCATTTTAAGTTCTCATACTAATGTTGATGAATATTAAATAATTGATTAATAGAATTTTTCATGTTTATCGCAAGTGTTTCATCGAAACCATCGACTAAAAAGCGGCTAATTAAGCCTTCAATCACCGTATAGATCAGTTCAGATAAAGCTTCACCATTCGGTACATTGCAATTTTCCGCAATCAATACTTTAATCCATTGTTTATGAGCTTTAGAAATAGAAATAATGTCTTGATCATCTTGGTTAGATTCAGCGACTGCTCTTACAAATAAACAGCCTTTAAAAAAATCTTGTCTAAACCAATTGGTGTGCCAATCCAGAATTTTATTGATGGCTTCTAATCCTGTTGCATCTCCAACATAACCTAAAAGGCTTTGCTTAAACCGTTCATCACGTGCAACGAGTACAGACTTAACCAGTTGATTTTTATTTTTATAGTACGTGTACATGGTGGTTTTAGAGCAGCCAGATTCATCGCGAATCAGGTCAACGCCAACCCCGACAAAACTATTTTCATTAAATAACTTCTCGGCTGTATCTAATATTTTTAAGGCAGATTTTGACATGTGTCTTTTCCAAAAAATAAAATAGTACAGATCTGTACTATTTGAAATTTTATCTATATGCTTTTTAAAAAGCAAATTTTTGTTTGAGGAAAAAAACCATGTTCTCGATCTTTTATGGCAAAGAAAAACTGGCTCCATCGCCTACTAAAATTGATGTTTTAAGAAGCCTTGTTGGGGGTACGCTCAGTATTTTTATACTTCTGTGGTTGAGTAAGCTCACACATAATATTTTTATCATGGCGCCGTTTGGTGCGACCTGTGTATTGCTCTATACCGTGTCGCAGTCACCTTTGGCGCAGCCGAGAAATATTATATTTGGACATCTTATTTCGGCTTTTGTGGGTTTGTTTTTTCTAAAATTTGTCGGTGTTTCTATTTTTACAATTGCGTTATCAGTAGGTTGTGCAATTGCGCTCATGCAAGTGTTTAAATGCGTTCATCCACCTGCTGGGGCCAATCCTTTGGTTATCTTACTTACCGCAAGCAGCATACATTATGAGTGGAGTTTCTTAATTTTCCCTGTTTTGGTCGGTGCAGTGTCTTTAGTTTTGGTTGCGATGCTGATTAATAATATTAAAGCGAGTACCAAGTGGCCAATGTATGGCTTGGGAATTTTAAATAGTAAAAAATAGGCAAGGTATGAAGTATTTTGAGCTTAAAATAATGAAAGTATTCACTACGCCAAGATAGTGAATACTTTTGAATGAAATTATGATTTCTTAGAAATGCGTTCTTCGATGGCAAATTTGAGTAAAGAAGCACTGCGGTAAAAACCGTGTGCGAACTTTCCAAATGGCATGGTAATAAAGAAGGTCATAACCGTGGCTAAATGGAAAATCAGTAAAAGTGCCATGTAAGGAGTATTGCGAAATGCCATAAGAACTAAGCCTGAAGCACTGACTAAAATTAAAAGGAAAATAAAGCCTCGATCTACAGGTTTCTGCTCGCGGTCACCATGTAATGGATGACGTTTAAGGTTTAAATAAAGCAAGCCAGATGGTCCAATTACTAAGCCAAACCCACCCAACGTACCTAAAATAACAGGCAAGCTAAAGATAGGGTAAGGCGCATGCAGGTTAAGGAAATAGTGATATAAAGTCGCTACACCTGTGGCTGCAAAGCAGAGCATAAAACCATAAAACGTCAGGTGATGGAACACGCGGCGGATTTGTGTGTAACGATCATCTTGTTCATTACAGCCTTTGCCATGTCCACCGTCTAAATATTTAAGTGTTAATACATTTTGAGAGGCTTGAATAAGGTCTGGTTTCTCAACTTTGCCGTGAATAACTTTAGACGTCTGTCGCCAGAATTTACTAATTCCAATACCGAGTAAAACAATCGCAACTGTAAAGGTCGCTCCAAATAGTAGAGCTAGAAAGTTATGCGGGAAAATCGCATAGAAATTACCTTGATAGCCTGCAAATAGGTCGGTGCCCTTGTACCACACCACAGCTAACATGCATAAGAAGAAAATAACTGATAACGCCGAAACAAAAGGAATCCCGACAGACTTATAAAGTCGACCTAAAGGTTGAGGCGTCGCAAACTCTTGGTAAGTTTCCAAACGTACTTGTGCCATCGCTTTTGGAATGTTTACACCAAACTCATGCGGCGGGGCATATTGGCAAGCGTGTAAACATGCACCACAGTTATGGCACAGGTTTGCGAGGTAATGAATATCGGCTTGATTAAACTCAAGACGCTTGGTCATCGCCGCAAATACAGCACAAAACGACTCACAGTAACGACAAGCATTACAAATCTGTAGCGCTCTTTGAACTTCCTGCTCATGGTCAGAGAGCTGAACAACTGGAATTAGGGCTTTAGTACTAGCATTCATGTTCAACTCCTTGTGAAAGTGCATAGTGGGCTGCATTTTTTCCGGCAATGCGTCCAAAGGTTGTGCCAATCGACATACCAACGCCTGCGGTATAACCCTGACCGAGTACGTTACCTGCCATCATTTCACCTGCGACAAACAGGTTGCGGCTTGGCTTATTGTTAAAACGTACCGCGGCATCATCTTCGACTTTTAAGCCTAAATAGGTAAAGGTAATGCCGGGTTTAAGCGCATAGGCATAGAACGGTGGGCGATCAAGAGGAACTGCCCAGTGGGTCTTGTTGGGAACAATATTTTTGGTGGTGCAGTCATCTAAAACCGTATGGTTAAAGGTGCCTTGCACACAAGCTTGGTTAAATTCTTCTACGGTGTGACAGAAGGTTTTTGCATCTAGCCCGATTTTTTCTGCTAACTCTTGAATGCTATTTGCTTTTACACCTGTAAACACAGGTGGCATAAAGCGACCAATGGCTTTTGAGTCAATAATCGAATAGGCAATTTGCTGCGGTTGTTTGGCAACAAGGCGGCCCCAAATCGCATAACGTTTTGGCCAGAAGTCTTCGCCTTCATCGTAAAAACGTTCGGCTTTGTTATTGACCACAATTCCCAGTGAAACGCAGTCAATACGGGTGCAGATGCCGCCGTCATATAACGGTGCTCTTGCATCTACAGCGACGCAATGCGATTGTGATGGGTCACCAATAATATCGGCGCCTTGATCTATCATAAATTTGAGTAAGTTGCCTTGATTAAAGCGGGTTCCGCGAATAATGAAATTATCGGCAGGCCACTCGCCGTTTTCATTTTGTCCCCATGCTTCTCTTAGCCATTCCAAATTTGACTCAAAACCACCTGCGGCCAATACACAGCTTTTCGCTTTAAATACACGGCCATCTTCCGCAATTGCAGCTTCAAAATGTCCTTGGTTTAACTTTAGATCTTTAATTTTTGTGTTGTATAAAATCTCAATGCCAAGCTCTTGAGCACTTCGGTAATACGCATTAATGAGGGCTTTACCGCCACCCATAAAAAAGGCATTGGTACGTGCAACATGCAAAGCACCCGATAGCGGTGGCTGAAAATTCACGCCATGTTTACGCATCCAATCACGACAGGTCGCCGTGCTACGAATGACCAGACGAGCTAAGTGCTCATTGGTTTTGCCCGCAGTCACTTTAAGTAGGTCTTGCCAATATTCTTCTTCAGGGTAGGCATCGACCAATACATCTTGAGGAGCATCATGCATGCAGCGAAGGTTACGAGTGTGTTGTGAGTTACCACCACGCCATTCTTTAGGTGCTGCTTCTATTACAAGCACAGACGCGCCACTTTCTTTTGCCGTGAGCGCGGCACACAGTGCGGCATTCCCACCACCAATTACAATCACATCATGCATGGATTTCTCCCTTTCTCAGCTAAGGCTAATGTAGCTTTAAAAGGGAAGGTGAAGTGAGAGGCTAAGCTTGAATGGGTGTTTAGTAAAAATAAACACTAAAGGCTTAAGTGTTTATGAGTTTCGCACCGGGCCAACGCTTTTCATTAATCAGATTGGTCACACAAGCACGAATCACTACTTTCGTAGCTAAGGTGGCAGGCGAGAGTTCTTCTTCAGACAGACTAATCAAATAGTTAATGCGTTCAATGGCAGGTTCTACAATGCGCAGTAAACATAGGTCTTGCCTTGAGTTTAATGAGGCACCCGCAGGTTGAATGGTCGCCATTTCGAGTTGGCTAATACTTTCCATTAACAAGTGCAGTCCATCAATTTCATAGGCCACTTTAAGCTGATGAATTTTCTGTTCGAGCAACAAGCGCAATCCATGTCGTTGGCTCGGTAAAATCAGCGGAAGTTCTTTAAGCTGTGAATGGGTAATCGTTTGAGTGTCTATGCAACTTTCAAGATGGTATTGACTCAGCACTTCTTTAGGCGATATTAAAAACATCTGTTCTTTGACTAAAGGTTGTATGGCCCACTGTGGGTCGACATCGTCACTAAAGATGATGGCAACATCGAGCTGCCTTGCATTAACTAAGGCCTTGAGGTCACCCGATAAGCCTTCAATTAAACGGACTTTAATGTCGGGATAACGGTTTCTCATGAGTTTTAAAAAGTGGGTGCCAATAACCGACGCGACACTTGGCGAAAAACCGACGGTGACATGACCACTTAAACGTGAAGAGTGTGCAGAGTCTACGGCATGGTCTAAGTGCCTAAGCGCCAGTTGAACTTGTTGAAAAAAAGCTAAACCCGCAGGGGTGGGAACCGTACCCAGAGCAGTACGTTGTAAAAGGCGAATAGAAAGCTCGCTTTCTAATTTTGATATTTGCTGACTTAATGCAGAAGTTCCAATATCGAGATTTTTTGCAGCTTTACCCAAGCTTCCTGTCTCGATCACCGCAATAAAATACTTTAATTGTTTGAGTTCCACGGCAAATACTACATTGTCCTTTATTGGTTATTCTACACTGGTTTATTGCTATGCATTTTGTTCTATTACGCTGAGTAAACTACTAACAGAGTAAAGGCAACATCACCTCAAGACGTTGCCTTTTAGAGCTTTTATTGTTTAACCTGCTCAAGACCCTGTTCTTCAATAATTTGTGTTGCTTGTGGTGACTTCACAAATTTGATGAGTTCTTTTGCGACTTTTTCATGTTCAGAGTTTTTACCAATGCCCGCTGCAAATACAGTGACTTTCTGGTAAGGCGCAGGAATTGGACCGACTAAATCAACTTGACCATATTGGCCAGTAAAAGGTTTGATTTCACTAATTTGCTGGAAACCAATATCAAACTGACCTTCAGCAATACGTTTTGCAACGCGGTCACCGACCACTTTTTCTGCTTTACCCGAAATCACTTTGTACTCGACAGGTGGGAAGCTTGGGAAAACATCTTTTTCAAGATGTGTACCGCTCGCACTTGCTGAATAACCAATGTGCTTGGCATTTAATAAAACTTTTTCGAATTTTGCCGCAGAGCTAATATCTGGCTTTGGTGCACCTTTAGGCACAGCCATTCCAATGCTTGAATTGACTAAAGCACTTTGTGAACTTGGGTCTACATAACCTTTCTCTGCAAGCTTGTTCAGTTCAGGAGCAGCCAACACCACCACATCAAAATGTTCCCCACGATCGAGTCGATTTGGAATAGCGGTTGGCGACGCGCCCATTGATGAACCAGATGAAAGGTGAACCGTGTGACCAGTTTGCTTTTCAAATATTGGAATGAGTTTTTCCATAGATGAATAGAAACCGCCTGAGCTAATCACTTCGAGTGTATCTGCGTTAGCAAGCGTTGAGCCTAAACCTGCACCAGCTAAGCAAATGGTCATGAAGATAGGGGACTTTTTCATAGTATCTCGCTTTAATGATAGGAGAGCACAGTACGGCTGCAACATGCGCCGTACTGTTCATTAAAATTTCAGGTTAAATAGTTGTTGTTTTAAGCGCTAACCTTCGCAGGTTCAGCAATTGGGTCTGCATTCTTCTGCTTAGAACCACGGCATAAATACAAGCTTGAGATTAAGCTACATACTGCTGCTAACATCAGCCAGAATGCTGGTGTGCTTGCATTGCCTGTGTTTTCGACAAGGTACGTACAGGCCATTGGCGTCATACCACCAAAAATAGCGGCGGCAAGGCTGAACGCTAAAGAGAAGCCAACGGTACGTACACGTTTTGGCATTACTTCGGCAAGCGTTGCGACCATGGTGCCGTTGTACATACCAAAGAAGAACGAGAAGTAAGCAAGTGTAATAATCAGATTGGTAAAACTAATGTCACTCACCAACCAGCTTAAAACTGGATAAGTTGTAAAGATGGCAAGGGTTGTAATGCCGACTAAAACTGGACGACGCCCAATTTTGTCTGAAAGTAAGCCACCCATTGGTAACCAGAAGAAATTTGATAAACCCACAAATACGGTTGCTAAAAGACTATCCGTTACCGACATTTCTAGAGTACGTTTTGCATATACAGTGGTGTAAACTGTAATGAAATAGAACGTGGTTGTGGTCATAGCACTCATCATCATGCCCGCAAGTACGATGCGCCAGTTGCTCGCAAGCGTGCTGAAAATTTCTTTGGTTGATGGATGAGTTTTTTGCGCTTTAAAGTCTTCAGTTTCTTCTAACGTGCGACGGAACAAGAAGATTAAAGGAATAATCAAACA
>NZ_JZFB01000010.1:49054-49772 GCF_001188385.1 Acinetobacter sp. V2
AAAATTGGTGCAAGAATACCAATCGTCTCATAACCCGGTACAAAGGTAATTAAGATGGTTCCGATTGCCATAAGGCTTAAAGTCACAATAAGACCTTTACGTCGACCAACTCTGTCGACATAAGCGCCCAAGAAAATAGCGCCGAGAGGACGCATAAGAAAGCCCGCAGCAAACACGGTAAATGTCATCATTAAAGAGACATATTCATTTTCAGAGTGGAAAAATTTTGCTGCGATATAAGTGGCATAGAAACCAAAAAGAAAAAAATCGTACTGTTCTAAAAAGTTGCCACTCGTTACATTTAATATTTTTTTAAAAGTAGCCCTACGGTTATTCACGACATCCATTGGAGACCTCCTTGGCCTGACAAAATGGAAACATTCACGATTTTCAATAGAGGGCTTTAAATCGACTCATTCAATAAACCTAAATAACACATGGGTTAGAGATGAGATTTAAAGGTGTCCTTCGTAGAAAATGTGATGCCTTGTTTCCAGTTCAAACTACACATCTATAATTTGATAAACAGAAATTCACTTATCATTCAGATGAAAATGTAATCTCAAACAGCAGGAGGGAGTGAGAGGGCAAAATTAATTAGGTATTTAATAAAATTAATGACCCTTTATAAAATAATTTCAGAACACGGCCAAATTTGGTTTTGAATCAGTTCTTTCACACACGCCTTAATGGCTGACTTTGCGGCAAGTGCGGCAGG
>NZ_JZFB01000010.1:49814-51069 GCF_001188385.1 Acinetobacter sp. V2
CGCTCAACTTCAGGGTCGATCAATTTTAGTAATTGAAGTTTATGTTTGTATTCTTGCAGACAGGCACTTCCGGGGCGAACACTTGCAAGGTCAAGGTGAATCAGGCTGTCCATGAGTAAGTGTAGACCATCAATTTCATAGACGACATTAAGCTGCCCAATCTTATGCTCAAGCAATTTTCTTAAGCTATGGCGCTGTCGTGGCAACACTAAAGGAATATCGCCAATTTGTTGGGACTGAATAATTCCACTTTTGATACAGTCGGCAAGACCGTATTTTTCAAGCACTTCTTTGCGTGCCATTAAATACATTTGTTCGCGTACCAAAGGCTGTATTGACCACTGTTTATCAATTTCATTGGTAAAAATAATGGCAATATCAAGCTGACGCGAATTAATCGACTGAATTAGATTTCCCGACAAGGTTTCCACAATTTCTAGACGAATGTCTGGATAGCGTTCAGACATTAGTTTCATTAAAGGGATGCCAATTAAAGCGGTAATGGTCGGTGGAAAACCAAGACTGACATGACCTGAAAGCCGTGCCGAATGCGCAGCATCTATTGCAAAGTTTACTTGACGCAAAATAAGTTGAGAGTGTTTTAAAAAGGCAAGACCCGCGGGTGTAGGCGTGACGCCAAAAGCATTACGCTGTAATAAGCGAATGCTTAACTCTTGTTCTAGCTTACTAATTTGCTGACTAATGGCCGAAGCACCGACATCGAGTTTTTGAGCAGCTTTACCAATACTGCCTGCTTCAACTACCGTCAAAAAATATTTTATTTGTTTGATTTCCATAATAAATGTATTCGCTCATCATCCTTGATTTATAGAAATATGAAGGATTGGAAAATCTATCATGCGTTTTAATATTAACAGCAAAAAATATAAAAGTTTCTTAAAAATTAAATAGCTCTTTTGGAAAAGTCTTATAAAAAGCCTTTTTAAAAGTACAAACTTTATCTAAGCATAAGCAACTTATTCTTCCATTAAATGAGCTTCTTACTGAAACTTGGTAAAAAGCAGAATCACCCCTAATACACATAAAATTGAGCCAATCACTTTATTAATCTGCACTTGCTTGGCTAACATTTTCTTTCTCAACAGCATGGATGAAAACAGTACAGCTACCAGTGAGAACCACAAGAAATGCGCAAAAGACATAAAAAAGCCATAAGCCAAAAGAATCGATTTAGGTGTAGTTAAACTCACAATTTGCGTATAGGTGCTAATCACAAATAGTGTGGTTTTAGGGT
>NZ_JZFB01000010.1:51131-55241 GCF_001188385.1 Acinetobacter sp. V2
CAGAGTCTAAAACAGGTTTTTGAGTAAAAGTTTTATAGCCAATATAGATTAAGTAAAGCGCGCCAATGTACTTAACAATATTCAAAATTTGCGGTGTATAAGTCATTACAAAGGAGACAGCGACTAGGGTATAGGTCACATGCACCAACACGCCAAGCGATATTCCGAGTGAAGTGAACACACCTATTCTTCTACCGTACAGATAACTATTTTTGGTCACAATCGCGAAGTCAGCGCCGGGGCTTACCACTGCCAAAATCGTAATGAGAATAACCGCAATAAACTCTGCCATTATCTTGCGCCCTCACTTAAAATGAGGAAGTTGTTCTGTACTTTTTGGAATGTATGTAAGAGGGTGAAAACACTACTTAAAATTGCCACTCTTTTTGCAAGAGATGTCGGGGCGTTAGGTTTTCGAAGATAGATATCGATATTCAATATGTTTTTCATCATCTAAAATGAGGTTTAATCAAGATGATTTTTATTTTGAATAGAAACCTAGAAATAAAAATCGATAAAAACGACTACATATCTATGAGTTTTTGGAATGATTGAAAGAATATCGCTGAATTCACTAAAATTTTTCTATTTTGTGGCGAAGTATGGCAGCGTCACTTTAGCTGCAAAGAAATTATTTGTGACGCAAAGTGCGGTCAGTAAGCAAATTTATAATTTAGAAGAAGCTTTAAATACCACTTTATTTGACCGTAAAAATAAAACCCTTGTGATGACTGAGCAGGGCGAAATTTTATTGAGTTGTTGCCATCAGGTTTTTGGTCAACTTGATGAATGTTTAATAGAGCTAAGCCAGCCTAAAGCTGAAAGCAAACAACTGGTTTTGTCGTGTGAACCGACTCTTTCCATGAAATGGCTCATTCCGCGGTTATCAAAATTTAAAAAGCTCGGTCATGATTTTGAGGTTGCGCTACTTACCGCAGGTGGGGTGGTCGATTTTGAAAAAGATAATATTGATATCGCAATTCGCAGAAATGACTTTGGTTGGGGAGAGCATATCTATAGCGAAAAAATTGCCGATGAATATATCGCTCTAGTTCAAGCAACTAAGCCATCGGAAACAAACGACGTACTCATCTCGACTTCTAGACCGAATTTTTTCAAAAGTATGAGCCGCATTGCTGAGTTAAAGCAAAGCTTAAAAAGCTACACCAAAGTTGAACTCGAACATTTTTATCTATGTTTAGAAGGTTGTTTGGCTGGACTCGGCGCAACGGTCATCTCAATTTATATGATTGAAAAAGAGCTTGAGTGGAACTTACTGCAAAAAAATTCACCTGTTGTACAAGATAATTCAGCTTATTTTTTACTTTCTCATAGCGCTTTTGAGGAAGATTCACGTAAAACCATATTTTTAGAATGGCTAAAAGCAGAGATGAATGAGAGTCAGCACAAATTACTTTAAGTCTAGCCATTTCATCTAAATTTATATTGTTTAAATTGTTGAAAGTAATAGTAAATATTTAAAATGATTAAGGTGCTGCTTGAGCGCCGTATATTGAATTTCTGCTGTCTAAAACTCACTAAGATGAAAAAAATTTAACTTCATACTTCTTTATTAAACCCTAAACATGAATTTCACTCAGTTTTGAATGAGACTAAATCATTTTTATTCATGTTGTGATTGCGGTATAAATCTATTCACGCTCTGAAGCGTTCCAGTAATTCACTTTTGATAAGACCATAAGGCACAAATCTGACAAGGCTGGAAAGTTTAAAAAGAGCAAAAGATTTTTTAGGTTTATCTCAGAAATTAGGGTACTGATCAAAATGAGTAAAGAATTTACATTTACGATTAAGAGTATTTGTTTCGATGAAAACTATCGTCCAGCAGACAATACGCGTATTACAACCAACTTTGCTAACTTAGCGAGAGGGATGAGCCGTGAAGAGAATCTGCGCAACACTTTACAGATGATCGACAATCGTTTTAATGCCTTAGCTCATTGGGACAACCCTAAAGGTGATCGCTACGGCGTTGAACTTGAAATCATTTCAGTTGAAATGAACATTGATGCCGAAAATCGAGCAAGCGGGCTTCCTTTAATCGAAATATTGAAAACCAATATTGTTGATAAAAAGACCAATGAACGCATCGAAGGCATTGTAGGCAATAACTTCTCGTCTTATGTACGTGACTATGACTTTAGTGTGCTGTTGTTAGATCACAACAAAAACAAGTCTACGTTTAGCACGCCAGAGAAATTTGGTGAATTGCACGGTAACTTGTTTAAGAGCTTTATTAACTCTGAGACTTACAAAGCCAACTTTAAAAAAGCACCTGTGATTTGCTTAAGTGTTTCAACCACTAAAGAGTATCACCGTACTGAAAACGAACATCCAGTTTTAGGTGTTGAATACAAGCAAGAAGACTATTCACTCACTGATGAATATTTCCAAAAAATGGGCTTAAAAGTTCGCTATTTCATGCCTAAAAACAGTGCTGCACCTTTGGCGTTCTATTTTACTGGTGATTTGCTGAGTGATTACACCAACCTTGAGTTGATCAGCACCATCAGCACCATGGAATCGTTCCAAAAGATTTACCGCCCTGAAATTTACAACGCAAATTCAGTGGCTGGACAATCTTATCAGCCAAGCTTAAAGAACCAAGATTACTCACTTACTCGAATTGTGTATGACCGTGAAGAACGTAGCCGCCTCGCTATTGAGCAAGGGAAGTTTGTTGAAGAGCAATTTATCAAACCATACCAAGCGATTCTTGAGCAGTGGTCTGCTAATTACGCTCTTAACTAATCAACATATAGGTCATTGATCATGAAAAAATTATTACCGACTTCAACTGCTGGCAGCTTACCTAAACCGTCTTGGCTTGCAGAACCTGAAAAGCTTTGGTCACCTTGGAAACTTGAAAACGAAGGTCTGCTTGAAGGTAAAAAAGACGCGCTACGTTTAGCGTTGCACGAACAGCGTCTTGCTGGCATCGACATTGTGAGCGATGGTGAACAAACCCGCCAACACTTTGTGACCACGTTTATCGAACACTTAAATGGCGTAGATTTTGAGAAGCGTGAAACAGTTCGAATTCGTGACCGTTACGATGCAAGCGTGCCGTCTGTAGTAGGGGCGGTGTCTCGTCAAAAGCCTGTGTTTGTTGAAGATGCTAAGTTTTTACGTCAGCAAACTGATCAACCAATTAAGTGGGCATTACCTGGCCCAATGACTATGATTGATACGCTTTACGATGGTCACTACAAGAGCCGTGAAAAACTTGCTTGGGAATTTGCTAAAATTTTGAACCAAGAAGCGCGTGAGTTAGAAGCTGCTGGTGTAGATATCATTCAGTTTGACGAACCTGCATTTAACGTATTCTTTGACGAAGTAAATGATTGGGGCGTTGCGACCTTAGAGCGTGCAATTGAAGGTCTTAAGTGTGAAACTGCGGTTCACATTTGCTATGGTTACGGCATTAAAGCTAACACTGACTGGAAAAAGACATTAGGTTCAGAATGGCGCCAGTACGAAGAAGCTTTCCCGAAACTGCAAAAATCTAACATCGATATTATCTCGTTAGAATGTCACAACTCACATGTGCCTATCGATTTACTCGAACTCATTCGCGGTAAAAAAGTCATGGTCGGTGCAATTGATGTAGCATCTAACCAAATTGAAACTCCAGAAGAAGTGGCTAACACTCTTCGTAAAGCGCTTCAGTTTGTAGATGCTGACAAGCTTTACCCTTGCACAAACTGCGGTATGGCGCCTCTTTCTCGTGAAGTGGCACGTGGCAAGCTAAATGCCTTAACAGCAGGTGCAGAAATCGTTCGTAGAGAACTTACTGGTTTTGATCTTACTGCTTAATATTTACCAATAAGTGGTATAAAGGGTTACTTTTTTGATGGCAGTTGATAATCAAACAAGTAACCCTCATTTTACTTACTACATGTAGTTCTAATCAGGACTCATGTCGATAAAGTACCTTCCTGATGGAGTTGGGCGGTATAGCAAACACTCAGGACAAGGTACGATTCAATTTAGGAATAATGTCATGGTTCAAGCAACAGACTTTAGAAATGCAATGTCTTTACTCACAAGTGCAGTTAGTGTTGTGACTACGGCAGGCATGTCTGGCCG
>NZ_JZFB01000010.1:55283-66304 GCF_001188385.1 Acinetobacter sp. V2
ACACCTCCGACATTATTGGTCTGTATGAACCAATCTGCGAGTTCACATGCACATTTCCTAGATAACAAAATCTTAACTGTGAATGTTTTAGGCGCACACCACGAACATATTTCAAAAGCATTTTCATCTAAGCTCACGCCAGAAGAACGCTTTAAACATGGCGAATGGATTGAGTTAGAAACAGGTTCACCTGTGTTGGATGATGCTTTGGTCAGTTTCGATTGTGAGATTGAGCAAATTCAACAAGTAGGCACACACACTATTCTTATTTGTCCGATTGTTGCGATTAAACAAAGCCAGCATGACCAAAGCTTAGTTTATTTTAATCGTGCTTATCACCAAGTGGGGCAGACTGAGATTGTCTAATCCGACTTTCCGCTGTGCACTCGCACATTAAAAAGTTAAAAGATAGAAATGAATAAGCATGGATTGCTTCACTTAATTTAAAAATATAATTAAATATAATATCTAAAATAATAATTAAGTTAATCTAATGAAAAATAATAATAAATTTAAATACTTGTCATAAAAGCTACATTGACACCTATTAACTCTCGAATTATGCTTTGCGTGCTGGCCTACATTGCCAGCTGGCTTTGACAGGCCAGAACCTAAGTACATTGAAAAAACTTGTTTTTTTAATGTAGACTCGTTCGTCCCCCTTTTTTTGTTGCGGTAGGACGGAAGGGGGACACCCTCGGGTGTGCTGATTCTTAGGTTCAGTCTGTCAACCCTCTTTCGTTCTACCACCATTATTTGACAGTAATGCGGTAGGACTTCTTTTACCTAAGGAGTCGCTCATGCGCAACATTTCTATTTTATTGGCAACCATTGCCAAGCCTTTTATTCCGATATCCTTTAGCTCATCTTTAAAACTGTTTAATTGAAAATACGTTTTAAAGCTTTAGCTCGTCACGACTAAAAACTTATATCAACAATAAAACTTGAGATGTGCCAAGCACCGTCTTACGGCTTTGCTGTGCCTTTTTTTCTCCCAAAAAGGCACAGGCTTTTTATCTCAGCCAGACATAACAACTTATTTTTATAATGGTAAAACTATGCCAACTTTAGAAACGGCTTCAAAAAAATTAAAAGTTATTCATAGTGCAATAGACCTATTTAATCTCTATGGCTTTCACAACACGGGCGTAGACCTGATTGCTAAAGAAACTAAAATTCCAAAAGCCACGCTTTATAATTACTTCCACTCAAAAGAAAAGCTGGTTGAAACCTGCATAAGCTTTCAAAAAAGCCGACTGAAAGAAGAAGTGCTGGCAATTGTCTACTCACACCGCTACTCAACCGCAGTCGATAAACTCAAAGAAATTGTGCGTTTACATGTTGATGTGAATAGCCTTTACCACCTTTTGTTTAAAGCCATTTTTGAAATAAAACAGCTTTATCCAACGGCTTACCGCATGGCCGTTGAATATCGAAAATGGCTACTTCGAGAGCTTTTTGATTTGGTCTTTAGTCTGGAAACCAATGCATTTAATCCCGATGCCAACATGGTTTTAAACCTAATTGATGGCTTGATGCTACAGGTTTTGAGTTCTAACAGTTTGGATGAACGGGATGTGGTCTTGGAGTGGTTTTGGGGGAGGGGGAGTACATAAGAGATAGATTGTACTTGTAAATATGAAGTTATGAGAATTTTATTGCCTTATATATTTTACAATTTAAAGTTTATTATTAATGATTGAGTAATTTAGATCTAAAGACAGTTCCTGAAATTAAGAAATTATCTAAAATTTTTGAAAGGGTAAAAGAATAAGGTATTAAACTTTAGATTAATAATTAACTTGAGATCGTTATTGTCATATTGAATAATAATAAAAATATAATTTGTGGGGAAAGACATGACATATAAAGCAAATTTTACAGGGTGGGAAAATCTTAAAATTGAAGATTTATTGGTGGCTTATAGAAAGGCCAAAGCTGATTGTTTTTTTGAGAATACTTTCCCCACAGCAGTAAAATTTGCCGAATATGAGCAAAATTTATTGACTAATCTTAAAAGTTTTTTAAAAAAATTACGGAATGAAAATGGGTTTATTGAGAATAGTAAGTTATTAGGAAATTATCGAGTAGTTCCTAAAAAGTTATTGATAGATAGAAAAAATATAGAAGGCTATGCAGGACATATACATTTTTCTGATCACAAAAAAAATTTAAATAAACTTTTTAGTGAAAATGTAGTAGAACCTTCATTTCGCCTTATTGGAGACTTCCCAGTAGAGACTCATCTTATATCTGCCTTATGGATAAATATGATTGGAGAGCAATTTGATGAAAGACTAGGTGAATCTTGTTACGCGGCAAGACTAAAACGTATTAAAAATAATGAAGATTTTACTTTAGATACTAGAAAGCCTTTTCATCTTAGCGCAATAGGGTCTTTTTCACCATATTTTCAACCATATCAAAAGTGGCGAAATGATGGGTTAAACGCAATTCGTGATGAGTTGGAAAAAGATAGAAGTGTTATAGCTGTCTCTTTAGATTTAAAGAGTTATTATCACTATATTGATCCTAAAATTATTGTTTCAAATAAATTACATGAATCTTTTAATCTTATACTTAATCATCATGAACTTTTATTTACTAAGCAATTAGCTATTTTTTTAGAAAAATGGGGGAATGGTGCAGTTGAATACTCTAAAAATATTTCATTTGAATGTGAAATACCGGGTGGTTTGGCGATAGGATTAACTGCCAGTAGAATTATTTCTAATATGATTTTACACCGTTGGGATAAATTAATTAAAGAAAAAGTTACTCCTATTCATTATGGTCGTTATGTGGATGATATGTTTTTAGTATTAAAAGATACTGGAAATATAGAAAATAGTGATCAATTAATGGAGTTTTTACGAGAGAGAATTGGTGGTGATGTTCTGACCCAAGATAATAATGATTCTAAAAAATGGTATATTAATTTACCTAATTCCTTAGAAGATAAAACTTCAATTCAATTACAAGCTGACAAACAGAAGCTATTTCTTTTAGATGGTCAATTAGGGCTAGATTTATTAGATAGTATTGAAAAAGATATTTATGAGCTTTCAAGCGAACATCGTTTAATGCCATCTCCTGATCAGTTAGATCAGTCTACAGCTGCTAAAGTGCTTTCTGCTGCTGGAAGTGTGGGCGAAAATGCAGATACATTACGCCGTGCTGATGGATTAACTATAAGAAGATTAAGTTGGGCTTTACAATTAAGACATGTTGAGACACTTGCAAGAGATTTACCTCCCAAAGTGTGGCAAAAACAAAGAAATGAGTTTTATCAATTTGCTCATAATCATATTCTAAGGCCGGATAGTATTTTTGAGCATTTTACTTATTTACCGCGATTACTTGGTTTTGCTATCAGTTTAAATGAATGGCATCAAGCAGAATTAATTGTATTAAGATCTTATAACTCATTAGATATTCTTAAAGCTGAAATTTTCAATCAAGATAGATCAGGTCCGTATGGCGAAATTAATGGAGCTAAATGTATTCTTCATGAAGAAATTTGGCAAGAAATCAAATATTCACTGACAGTCCTTTTTATAGATGCTGCCACTAAATATTACGATCCAAATGCTCTTTTTGGAGAGGAAGTACCAAAGCAAAAAAGTTTGGAAGAGATCTTCTTCCGTGGTTTATTTGGTAGTATCGATTCAATTAGTGACTTTTTAAATACTGATTTAAGTATTACTAATTTTAAAGAAAAAGCTTTATTAGTGGTAAAATCTGACTTAGGTAAAAATCCTTATAAGCAAATTTTAAAATTAGATATATGTGATAAGTTAATTGATATAAATCATAGAGTGGCAAATGAAGAACTTTTTGACGAATTTCAAAAATCTGATTTAGTTTTTTCTCAGTTTTTAAGAGATTTTCTGAAATCATCATTTAAGGAAAGGTTTAAGAAAATAAAGGATGAGGATAAATATAATTTTGAGCTTTTTTTACCATATTTATTTCCTACTAGACCTTATTCACCTGCAGAGATTTCTGAACTGGCACCAGAATGCGTGGGCCTGCCCAAAAATAATAAAAAATTTTGTAAAATAAAACCAACTAAGATATGGGCAAGATATTGCCAAGCAGTGCGTGGAATATGGATAAAACCCACATTATTGGCAACTGAAAATGATAATAGTGATAAAGTAAATTGTTCTAGATCTTTGCGGATAGGTACTGATAGTAAAAATCAAGTAATAGTTGCGTTAACCAATTTAAAAACATCTGAGCAAGATTGGGCTTATTCAGCGGTTAATAAACCTAACTTAAGTTTAGAGCGATATCAAAGAATTGCTGATTTAGTAAATGATATTTTACGATTAAAACCTAGACCAGATTATGTATTTTTCCCCGAGTTATCTATTCCTTTAGAGTGGGTTGATAGTATTGCATCTAGGCTTTGTAATGCTGGAATAAGTATTATTGCTGGAACAGAATATAGACATACTGCAAATGATAAGCTAATTAGCGAAGCTTTATTAATATTATCTGATAACCGGTTAGGGTATTATACATTTTCTAAAATTTGGCAACCTAAACTTGAACCTGCAGTGGGCGAAGATAAAGAGTTGATAAGTATATATGGCAAATCTTGGGATTTTACTAGAACAAAATATAAGAATAAAAAAGGTCAATTAAAAGTTTTAAAAAAACCAATATATATACATAATAATTTTCATTTTGGAATTATGGTTTGTTCTGAATTGCAAAATAGCAAATCAAGAATAAGTTTCCAAGGAAAAGTTGATGCTCTTTCAGTACTTAGTTGGAACCAAGATTTAGAAACATTCTCTACATTAATAGAATCTGCAGCTCTTGATGTTCATGCTTACACAATTCTTGTTAACAATAGAAAATATGGAGATAGTCGAATTCGAGTACCTGCTAAACAATCTTTCAATCGTGATTTAGCACGAGTCAGAGGTGGAGAAAATGATTTTGTTGTAGCAGCTATTCTTGATATTAATGAATTAAGAGCTTTTCAGAGTCGAGCAAAAAGATGGACTCAAGATGGTGATAAATTTAAGCCTCTACCAGAAGGTTTTGTGATATCCAAAACTCGTAAATTATCACCACCAAAAAAGTAGAGCTTAATGGTTCATTTTGATTAATCTTATTTAATGTTTTTGATATTTCAAATTTAATTTTATTGGGCGACATGTTTTGTCGTCCAGTGTTATTTGGTTGTTGAGTTTGATAGTAACTTTTTTTAATAATATCTACATTACATCCATAAGTTAGAAATTATATGAATACTGATAATTTAGATTTTAAAAAAGAGTTTTTAAAACTTTTTTTAGATGCGGTTCTTGCGAATTTTACATTAATTGTTGTCTTTGTATTAGTTGGTAAACATTTATTTAAATCCTACAGTAAACTTCCTGATTTTATACCATTGTTCATGAGTTATAGCTTCACTGTAGTTATTTCACTAATTGTACTTTTCTTTTTCTATTATATGATTTATGAGCTTTATTTGAAAAGAATGATGAGTATTCTAAGTATTGGAAAATTCTCTACTAAATTTTATATTTTTTCATCTCTAAGTTTTTCTGGTTTTATTATTTTTACTTTTATCACTATTTTAGTATCAGTTTAGTTTATCTTATACATTATTTATTTTGGTGGAAATAATATGGTAGAACCTATAACTTATGTAACAAGTTTTCTAGTAAAAATAATAACTTTCATATTAGGGCCTTTCTTTAGAAAACCTATTGATATAGTTAGTAAATTTTTGTATTTAAATGCATATGAAATTTCAACATTTTACAGTTTGTATTTTGATATGAAAAGAATGTTTCCTCATAGTTTAGGGGGAGTTATAGATTATAATATAAATTGGAGTGAAATATATCTTAAGAAAAAACAGGCTAATTGTACTCTTCGTGTAAGAGCAAAGGATAATCTATCTTATAGTAAAATAACTTTTTGTGTTACTGCTTCTTTAGAGAGTTTAAAATATCAGTCTGTTGTAGAGGTTTATGATGTATCTACTACACCTTGTATTATAGCTTTACCAAGTATTCCACTTAGAAGTATAGAAATTAAAGGTAATAGAATATATGAGCCTTATAGTAGTGTCTCGGTTGAAATAAAAGAAATATTTGATAGTAATAATAATATTGTAGATATTAGAGGGAGGTGGAAAGATATTCTACATCCAATAGATAATCTAGATAAGATTATTAAAGAAAAAGAAAGTGATGTATATAGATGGGGGCAATGGTGGAATTTAGATTTCTTAGAATCTGAAAAAGAAGAAATCTCAAGATTTTTCCAAGCTTATAGTGTGAGTGCAAAATTTTGGGGGTCAAAAACAAAGTATTTTTGGCAACCTGTCGCTTGGTTCATGAGTGTACCATTTATTCTAAATATTTATTTCTGGATTAGGAATATAATCTGGGCTAATCAATTAAATAAAGCTTTAGAGAAGCATTTAAATGATTATGATTGTGAGAATTGAAGGTGTAATATTAAAATTGTTTTCTTCATATATTATTATTTGGTTAACTAGTTATTTTCCAATTATAATTATTAAGGAATTAGATTAATGACTAGAGTATTTACTAGTCATTAATCTAATAGATTGGCCACAACTTCTATAAAGAACTCTCATACTCCACATACCCATCTTCAATTGCAGGAATAATCTCTACAAACTCAAAGTAGGGTACTGTACAAAATTCAGAGTCTCGAATTGCATCAATCACAAAATAATAATCTTGCAGAGATGTCGTCTCAAACACAGCAATATCACTCGCTTTAGTGCTAAATGCTTCAACGTCATACCAACGAACTTTTACAGTCGGGTACTTCTCAAAAATAGGTTCAAGCTTCTGTGCACTAAACTCAGCACGCTTTTCACGAGCTAAAGCCAGCCAAGCAGGCAAAGCTCTTAAGTGAATAAAAAAAGTATAGGTTCTAGACATAACCACTCCATGACTGAGCCGAGTTGTAGTTCAACTGAAAAGACAGCATTTGCTTGTCATATCAATATGACTCAGTCAGTATATGAGCGATTACTCACATTAAATACTCGCATTTCGGCCCATGTCAGAAACTCTTCCAGACCCACGCAAACGCCCGCGTCAAGCACGCTCAGCGGCCACATTTGAAACTATTTTAGAGGCCGCTGCTCGCATTTTGGAGTCTTTAGGCTTTGCTGGATTTAACACAAATGCCGTGGCTGAACTTGCTGGGGTAAGCATTGGTAGCCTATATCAGTACTTTCCATCTAAAGATGCCTTAATTGTCGAGTTAATTCGACGTGAGCGGACTGCGCTTTCAAATCATATTGTTGAAGTCATAGAGCAAAATGATGCCGCAGGTTTAAAAGAAAAGCTAAAACTCATCATACACGCTGCTGTGCAACATCAATTGAGCCGTCCGCAGTTAGCACGAACACTAGAGTTTGCTTCTGAAATTATTGGAAAAGACACTGAGGAAAATGAGCATCAATACGAAATTGAAACCATAATTTCTGATCTGTTTATACGCTCAGGTATTTCACATGCACAGACAGCCGCACAAGATGTAATTGCTTTAAGCAAAGGAATGATTAACGCGGCAGGCATAGCAGGGGAAAGTGATTTAAATCATTTACAACAGCGAGTTGAAAAGGCTGTATTTGGTTATTTGGATTTGACTTAAATATCAGAATAATGACCGAATATTCACCCCAGCAATTTTAATAATCAATGATATTATGATTAAGCACTCAACAACAATCTTGACTACCGTAGGGAATGAAGATGCTTAAGCATGAGGGTCAGAGTCCAATCGAGATATACAATTCCATGATTGATAATGGCGTTGTTCTTGCAGATCCATCTCAGCGACAAGCTATTGAAACATTGGATGTGATTTGGAATAAACTTGAAACCCAATCTAATCATTTCTTTAGTCCCCAGATTAAAGGCCTATATATGTGGGGGAGTGTAGGAACAGGTAAGACATGGATTATGGACTTATTCTATAACTCCCTTAATTTTAAAAAGAAAATGAGAGTGCATTTTCATCATTTCCTGAAAGATGTTCACAAACAACTTATTGGCTATCGGGGAAATAAAGATCCTTTAACGCTGATCGCTAATGACATCGCAAGCAACTATAAACTGATTTGCTTCGATGAGTTTTTTGTTTCAAATGTTGCCGACGCAATGATACTTTCAAATCTATTTAATCTGCTTTTTTCAAAGAAAGTGATATTGGTTGCTACCTCGAATATTGATCCGAAAGATCTTTATAAAGATGGCTTAAATCGCGATAGATTTTTAGAGACAATAGATCATATCAATAAGAATTGCACAGTTTTGAAGATCGGTAATCAACTAGATTATAGAACCATAAAAGAAAGCAACTCCAATGACGATTTCTATAGATTTCCATTAAATGAAGAGTCAGAACAATGGCTTCATTCAGTTTACCAGCAACTTACCAATAACCAGAAAGAACTCAAGACGAGCATCATAATCAATCATAGATCAATAGATGTTAAATCTTGTCATAAGAACGTGATTTGGTTCGACTTTGAAGCCATTTGTCGAGAAGCCAGAAGCCCAGCTGATTATATTGAGATCGCTACCCAATATGACTATGTTCTAATCAGTGGAATTGGTGATCTAACAGATAGAATTTACGATAGCGTGAGACGTTTTATTTATTTGATTGATGAGCTTTATGATCAAAAAATCAAACTATACTTTGTTGCCTCACAGCCATTAAATCAATTATATAAAGGTGAGAGACTTAAATTTGAATTTCAAAGAACTTATTCACGATTACAGGAAATGCAAAGCATAAGTTATAACAAGGAACTTCAGGAGCTTGCTTGAATTTCATTTTATAATGAAATTTATTTTACAGCGAAATTTTTATAACAAAGAAATAATAAAAACAAAGAGTATTAAATATTTTAATGTTTGATCAAATTGTCTAATATTCATGTGATAATTTATATTTTCGTGTAGTTTGACTTGGTTAAAAATCAAAATGGAATTTTAAATGTATCTTTTAGAATATTTTTCAGTGCTGCAACTTTCAATAATGTTAATAACAATAGTTTTTTCTTATATTATTTTTGGAATGGTGGGTTTTGGAACTGCGTTAATTGCGAGCCCTGTATTACTTAACTTTTTACCTCTCTCTCAAATTATTCCACTTTTAGCGTTACTAGATATGTTCGCTGCCATTTCAAATGTCATTAAAGATGGTAAGAAGGCAGACTTTTCTGAATTAAAATTTCTAATCCCACTTATGTTTGTCGGTAGTTTTCTTGGCTTTATAGTGCTGATGAGAGTTAATGCAAGTTACGCACTTCTAGCATTTGGCATATTTACGCTTTTATATGCGATTTACTCATTAAGCGGCTTTAAGCCACAGAAAAAACTAGAGAAAAAATTTGTTTTCCCTTTTGGGTTATCTGGTGGTTTCTTAGGAGCCATGTTTGGTAGCGGTGGGTTTTTATATGCGATTTATCTCAATGGAAGAATCGAAACCCCAGAAAAAATCCGTGTCACTCAAACTACATTAATTGGGTGCAGTACGGTTTTTCGAGTCATTTTATTTACTACAGCGGGTGTGTACTTTTCGGATAACTTATTTTCACTTGCGCTTCTGTTTATTCCATCAATGTTGATAGGTGCATTCATTGGCAAGCGAATTACACTCAAATTGTCTAAACAACAATTCTTGAAGATTATTAATGTCATTGTACTGTTATCTGGAGTCTCGATTATTGTTAAATATGCTTTAACAATATAGATTCATTATTAGTAGTGCTTAAAAAATTGATTTAGATATTAATAATTTTATTCTATTTTTTAATGCAGCATCGAGTTGAAAAGGCCGTATTTGGATATTTCTTTCTGACTTAAAGATCATCATTTTATGAATACATATATGAAAAAGGGCTGCTATTGACACCTTTTTTTGCAAGATAAGTATTCTTTTTATAAAAGAGATAGAGAAGATTTTTATTAATTCTATATGTTTTTAATCATATGTTTTAATTTTATTTAAATTAATCATTATTGATGATTTTAAATAAATAATATATCTTTAATAATATGATTTTTTAGAGTTTATAGCCTACCACTTCCCCAAGGGGTAGGTTTTTTTTATTTAAAAATTTTGTTCAGGTTGTTGAGTTTTATCGTTTTGGTAGGTTTTAAATTTATATGTTTTAAATCTATTTTAATAATTTAAATTATAATAAAATTAAGTGGTTAGTTGCTATTGTTGAAAAATAATCATTTTTCGCTTTATTTTTTTTCAAAGAAAATTATTCTAAAAATTATTTATTTAAGATATGGGATTTAATAATTTTAAATGAGTTTTTGATTGTTTTAAAATATTTCAAGAGATTAGATCTTCTAATGAGTAAATTGCCTCTTCCCCACAATGATTTACAACTTATAATCAAATCAGGTACGAAGTTTTTTTTATATTTTTGTATTGCTTCTAGTGTATCAATATCAATCACAAAGGCAGAGACCGCGCCTGTTAACTCGGGAAAAAGCTTAACAAAAAAAGTTTCTCAACTCTTTAAGCCCACGCCAGATGAAAGCTACCGATCTGTCGATTTCCAGAAATTAAGTAATTTAGGGTTCGATCAAAACCAATTTCAACGGCTAGGAAATGATGGGAACTATTTACCGACTTCCACTGCCATGTGGAACAATCAAGTCAGTTTAATTGATGCAATTCAATATGCAGTTCAACGAAACCCTAATATTTCTCAAGCTATTTCAACTTTAGCGAGCCAAAATGCTGGTATTGATTATGCCAAGGCTGGTTATTATCCACAGCTTTCTGGTGGTATCACTACAGGTGACTTGAGTAGTGGTGAACGGGGAAGACAATTACTCACGTTATCCGCGACTCAAATGCTTTTTGATTTTGGCAAAGTCAAATCAGGTGTGTCGGTTCAGCGTGCCAAAGTACAAGTCGAGCAGGCCAATGTTCTGGTCAGCATTGATGATATTGCACTTGATGTTGCGCAG
>NZ_JZFB01000010.1:66409-66710 GCF_001188385.1 Acinetobacter sp. V2
CAGCCAAGCTGATCCAGTTCAGGCACAAACATATTTAGAATCTGCACAGTCGACGCTTATTGCTCAACAATCTTTATTGCGTCAGTACCAGCAACATCTAAGAACTCTGGTAGGTGTAGATGTTTTTAATAAGATATGGATTATCCCTGATGATCTGGTGAAACAGTCGGGTCTCTACAGCGAACCTGAGTTTAATACCATCCCCAAAATGATTGCGGCTCAAGCCAGTGTTGAAGTTGCCAAAGCACAAAAGGAACAGACTCGTTTAACACGTTATCCAACCTTGTCGGTTAAAGGTTCT
>NZ_JZFB01000010.1:68019-68295 GCF_001188385.1 Acinetobacter sp. V2
CTGGTGACTTCAACCACCATTAGTGCAATTGCCGATTTCCCGTTCTTTTTCTTGTTCCTGACCATCTTTGCGATTATTGGCGGGAAATTGTTTTGGGTGATGTTGCTGGTTGTACCACTTATGCTTTTGCCGGGTGTTCTCGTGCAGAAAAAACTAGCACAACTCGCACAAGAGGGTATGAGAGAGTCATCAATTCGTAATGCCATTCTTGTTGAAGCAGTGCAGGGTATTGAAGACATCAAGCTTTTACGTGCTGAATCACGCTTCCAAAACCAG
>NZ_JZFB01000011.1:0-269 GCF_001188385.1 Acinetobacter sp. V2
ATGGATGTGCATTATAGAGGATTAACATCCCTTTGCAAGGGGTATTTCAGCCTTTTTCTATTGAGTGCCGTTTTTTTCTACTATTTTGCAAAAAAAGTGATATATATGGCTTTTTTTTAGGCATTTTCACCACTTTTATTAATTTTATTTTTAGGAAAATACAGTTCATCTTAGATTTTTGATGTCTTCTTATTCTTATATAGTTGTTATAGCTATATATAGCATTCTCTATTCCAAAGATTCCAAAGATTCCAAAGATTCCAAAGATT
>NZ_JZFB01000011.1:484-6894 GCF_001188385.1 Acinetobacter sp. V2
CACATTAGAGCAAATGCTCTACTCTTAAACTATATTTATCTCTATCTTCTTATTTGCTTTAATTACTTTTCATTATTACTGATCTGTAGATTGTTCCACGTGGAACGTTGAATTGCTTTTTTTAATCCTTAAATAAAAAAAGCAGGATTACTCCTGCTTTTTATCACTACAGAACATTCTTAGTCAGTGAACGTTACACGTGCAATTGCTTTTTTACCTGACTGAATAATGAAAGTACCGTTTTCTTTTACAGAGAAACCAGCATCAACAGCATTCCAGTCAACTTTTACTGCACCACGAGCTACTGCATCTTTTGCAGCTGCAGCATTCGGATTTAATCCAGCTACACGTAGAATCGTGGCAATAAAGATTTCTCCACCAAATTCACCACGCGAAATAGTCACCTCTGGGGTGTCTTCTGGTACTTCACCTTCTGTAATAAGATTGCCAGCACTTTTATGTGCATTAGCGGCAGCTTCTGCATCATGGAAGCGCTCAACTAGCTCAAGTGCAAGAATACGTTTTACTTCTTGTGGATTACGACCAGCAGCAATTTCATCTAATAAAGTTTTGATCTCATCTAGAGATTTGAAGCTGAGCAAATCGAAATAGCGTTCAATTAAAGAATCAGGCATTGATAAAACTTTTTGGTACATTGCCCCTGGCGTATCAAATACACCAATATAGTTAGCTAAAGATTTAGACATTTTATTTACGCCATCTAAACCTTCTAGAATCGGCACAGTGATACACACTTGCGATTCTTGGCCATAACGACTCTGTAAAGTACGCCCCATAAGTAAGTTAAAGGTCTGGTCTGTACCACCCAACTCAACATCAGCTTCAAGCGCAATTGAGTCATAACCTTGAACTAAAGGATATAAAAACTCATGAATTGCAATTGGCTGATGGTTGCTATAGCGCTTAGTAAAGTCATCACGCTCTAACATGCGGGATACGGTTTGCTGACTTGCTAGCTGAATAAGGTCAGCAGCAGATTTTTGATTAAACCATTCTGAGTTAAAACGTACTTTTGTTTTATTCGGGTCTAATATTTTGAAAACTTGTTCTTGATAAGTTTTAGCGTTGGCTTCTACTTGTTCACGTGACAACGGCGGACGAGTTGCGCTTTTACCAGTTGGGTCACCGATCATGGCTGTATAGTCACCAATTAAGAAGGTAACTTCATGACCCAAATCTTGGAAAGTTTTTAATTTATTAATAAGAACCGTATGTCCTAAATGTAAATCTGGTGCTGTAGGGTCGAAACCAGCTTTAATTTTAAGAGGACGATTCTCTTTGAGCTTTTTCAGTAAATCTTCTTCTGAAATAATTTCGTGCGTGCCTCGTTGGATGAGGGCAAGCTGTTCTTCGGCGGGCAAGAAATTTGACATCACAAAACCTAAACACATCAGTTATTCAATTTGTGCGATATACTAACATTTTTTCAGCGTCTTGCAGGGGAAGTTGCATATGAGCGCAATCTATATCGGCGTAATGACTGGCACTAGTATGGATGGTGTGGATATTGTTGCGGCTTCATTTGAGCCACTACAGCTTCATGCCACTCTTACAGTTCCATTTGAACCCGAGTTACGTGATGAGCTTATGGCGTTAACTTTGCCTGATGACAATGAAATTGACCGCATGGGTAAAGCTGATGTTGCTCTAGCCAAAATGATTGGTCATGGTATTAATACTCTCATTGTAAAAAACCAGTTAGATCGTAGTCAAATTAAAGCAATTGGTTCACATGGGCAAACCATTCGTCATCGTCCAGAACATGGTTTTACGTTACAAATTGGCGATCCCAACATCATTACTGAAATCACTCAGATTCCGGTTGTTTCAGATTTTCGTCGTAGAGATATGGCAGCAGGCGGTCAAGGCGCACCATTGGTTCCAGCTTTCCATCAAGCACTATTTCAACATCCAAGTATTCATCGTGTGATTTTGAATTTGGGTGGTATTGCTAATGTGAGTATGTTGCCTGCCAATAATGCTGACGACGTATTTGGTTTTGATACAGGACCTGCAAATATTTTGATGGATGCGTGGTGTCATCGCCATACAGGTCATCCATATGATGAAAATGGTGACTGGGCAGCTTATGGTCATCCTATTCGCTCTTTACTCGACCGCCTTCATGCTCATGAATATTTTTCTAAAGAACCACCTAAAAGCACAGGACGTGAAGACTTTAATATTGACTGGTTAGATGATCAGTTAATCGATTGGCGAAATGATTTAACTTATGATGAGTTAGAAGATACCCCTGAAAACATCCAAGCCACCTTATTAAAGCTTACTGTGCGTGCCATTCAAAAAGCGATTTATCGCTCTGAGATGGAAACAGGTGAAGTATATGTATGTGGTGGTGGTGCTTATAACTCTTATTTATTAGAACAATTACGCTGGCGTCTTCGTAAGCACAATTGGTCTGTTCAACCTACAGATGTTTTAGGGCTCTCCCCTACTTGGGTTGAGGCTACAGCATTTGCATGGTTAGCAATGCGCTTTGTAAATGGTTTAAGTGGTAATTTGCCCGCGGTAACAGGTGCTTCGGATTTCAGAATTCTAGGTACAATCACCGTAGTATAAAAACTACTTATTGATTGATTGGTCAGATTCGACCTCATAACACATTTACTGACCCGAAATGCTGTTATTTAAATGAGCATAAAAACTCATGATAAATGCCGACAAAAATAATTTAAGGCATGTTTGTATGGATCTGACTAAACGTATTCATCAATACACACGTGGGGCTTGGACATTCGATGTAATTGATTCAGGCCCTATAGATGGTCCACTCGTTGTTCTATTACATGGTTTTCCAGAAACTGCTCATAGTTGGGAGCAAACCTCTGAATTATTGCATCAGCATCAATTAAGAACGCTTGCGATTCATCAACGTGGTTATAGTTTAAATGCTAGGCCCCAAAGCCGATTTCAATATTCACTGAGTGAACTTGTAGAGGATGTGGCAAGTTTAATTGAGCAGCTTGGTCAGCCAGTTTATTTAATTGGGCACGACTGGGGCTCGGCAATTGCCTCGGGCGTTGCGATGAAGTATCCACAATATATTCAGCATCTCACTTTAGTTTCTGTGCCTCACCAAGCTGCTTTTTTAAAAGCTTGTTTAAGCAGTAGACAACTTTTTAAATCTTATTATTTTGCAATTTTTCAGCTACCGATTCTGCCCGAACTTTTATTTAAAAAGATACCTAAATTGGGCCGTAAGTTTCTTAAGTCATCAGGTATGACCGAAGAGCAAATTGCGATATTCGAGGCTGAGTTTATAGAAGAAAATAGATTAACTACGGCATTGAATTGGTATCGTGGCTTTTTTTGGGACAAGCCTCAAAATCCTTTTAAAGCAATAGATGTTCCTACTCTTTTTATTTGGGGTAAACATGATATTGCCGTTACAGAAAAAAGTGCCGAGCTAAACTCACATTATTTTAAAAATAGTTATAACGCAGTTTTTATGGATGCATCGCATTGGATTCCATATCAGAATGCACCTGAACTGGTTCAATACTTTTTAGAATCTATCAGTGAAAAATAATGATCTAACCAATAAAAAACCTCTCAAAATAGAGAGGTTTTTTTTATTTTAAAATTCTTTTTAAATCGAGAACGAAGAACCACAACCACATGTTGTTGTTGCATTCGGGTTTTGGATAATAAAACGTGACCCTTCAAGACCTTCTACATAGTCAACTACTGAGCCAATTAAATATTGATAGCTAAGTGAGTCAACAAGCATTTTTACATCGCCATTTACGAATTCTGCATCATCTTCATTTACGCTTTCAGCAAAATTGAAGCCATACGAAAACCCTGAACACCCGCCTCCTGTTACATATACACGTAACATGAGATCGTCATTCCCTTCACTATCACGGAGTTGGCGTACCTTATTGGCAGCATTATCTGTCAAAACTAGAGCTTGGGCATTCATGATGATTGTTCCTCGGATTTTGCTGTGCCTTTCAAAATAAAAAAGACCCTATATTGAGTATAGCATAATCAATATAGGGTCTGTCTTCGAAGTTTAAAGCGAATCTTGAGTATTTTTATCAAGATTATTTGTAATTCTCATCCTGTAAGCCACATTCAAAGTTTTTAGCATCTTGCTTACAGCGGAATTGCCAAAGGAGTTTCATCATACGTTTATCATACACACCACGTTGTGTAAGGTTAATTCGAGACTCACGCATAAGCTTTTGGTAGCCTGGTTTATCGGCTGCTGGAACATCCATCCAGTATTTTTGCGGAATATCAGCTTTCATTTTACCCAAGATGGTAAAGGCACGTGGTAGCTGACCTGAAACCCATTCTCTAGATTTCTGACCAAAACCAGCTGGGAACTTATCAGGACGGATAATAATATTTCCGGTGACCTGTAAGATCGGATAGTTCACGATCGCACCTTTTGTTCCTAAACCTTTTTGTAGCTCTAAAGGCTTAAATGCTGCTGCTGGAGCACCAATAATATCAACTTGATGGTTATTAAATTTCGCACCGAAATTTGTGACGTCAGCACTAACTGCCTGAGCCCCGACCTGCTGAACCATAATTTTTTGTGCTTCATCATAGTCAAGAACAGCAATTTTCTTACCTGCGGCTTTCGCTACTGTATTGATGCTGCGATCGTTTACTAGAAGGTAAGCATCACCAACTGGAATAACACCGACAACCTCATAACGACCATTAACCATATACTTACTAAAAGTCGGACTCGCTAAGCCTTGCATTATTTTTACAGCAAGCTTGAGGTCAGGAATGGCCCCAATCGCGTCTAATGACCCAGTAAATGAGTTAAATTGACGGCCACGCATCCCTGACACACTAATCCCATCACATTTGCCTGCTTTAAAATCTTCAGCAATCACGGCTTCATTTTGGTTTACTTTAAGTTCAATATCAGCTCCCCAGTTTTTAGCGGCAAGTTGATAATCCTTCATCAGCGCATAGACATCGCCATTTTTACCAACGAAGTCGAAAACACATACTGTTTGTTTAGCCTGAGCTGCAAAAGAAACTGTGGTGAGTCCCATCGCAAGTAATAGCATTTTGGAAAATTGCATATTCTTTTTCCTTTCCTTGTGGAGTTTTTGTTTTTCGATACCAAGAAATTTCACACCGATCAGGTATGAATCGGATAGGCCTCATATAAAAATCATGATGGAATATTTGTATAGATCCTATTTGCTTTTATGATTTTATTTCCATGAAAAATAGATAGCGATTGACCTATCTATTAGCAATTATTTTAATCACTCAAGTCCTTGATCCATTTTTATACCTTCATGTTTCCTTATGAAGTTTTTATCTAAATTTAGCTTAACGTCTTTCTAACTAACCACAATGGCAGAATTGACAGCACATATAAAACAAAAAGCCTAGAACTCGGTCTAGGCTTTTGAGAAAAATTAGGATTATTCACCAGACATTGAACATTCAAAGTTAGCCTTGTCTACAGAACAACGTGCTTTTTTCAATACAGACATCATTCCTGCATCGTAAACACCGCGTTTAGTTAAGTCCATACGGCCATCACGCAACATTTTTTGATACTTAAGTTTATCTTCTGCACTTAAGTTCATTTTGTATTTACCAGGAATTTGCGCTTCTAAGCGGTTGATCATTGCAAAGTTCTTAGGCAACTGTTTAACGAACCAGTCACGAGATTTTTGGCCAAAACCAGCTGGGAATTTATCAGAACGTAATACTAGATCTGCTGTAACGTGTAATACAGGGAAATTCCACATTACACCGTTTGCACCTAAACCTTTATTTAACTCTAATGGTTTGTAAGCATAAGCAGGCGCACCTACCATATCTACCTGACCATTGTTAAATTTCGCAGCAAAGTTTGAAATATCAGAAAGAACCGCTTGAGCACCTACACGTTGCACCATAATTTTTTGTGCATCGTCATAGCCAAGTACGGCGAATTTTTTACCCGCAGCTTTTTCAACAGAGTTGATGTTTTTGTCGCGCACGAAAATAAATGCTGAACCTAACGGAGAAATACCAGCAACTTCGTATTTTTTACCACCCATATTAGTGGTCATTTTTGCTGCATTACGCGCATCTAATACATATGTAATTGCACGTTGAGCGATTTGGTTATTTGGAACACCACCGAGTGAGTCGATAGATCCTGCGAATTTGTTATATTGACGTGCACGCATTGCTGTCATTGCTACAGCATCACATTTGCCTGCTTTAAAATCATTATCAGCAACAGCCTCGTCCTGACGAGGAACCAAGTTAATTTCAGTACCCCAGCCTTTTGCAGCAAGAGCCCATTCTTCCATCATTTTATATGAGTCGCCTGCTTTTCCTAAGAGGTCGAATACACATACGGTACTCGCTGCTTGCGCTGAAGCAGAAAA
>NZ_JZFB01000011.1:6943-8862 GCF_001188385.1 Acinetobacter sp. V2
TTCATTTTCTTCATCCTTCCACGGAACAGATTTTTTGTTTGAAGTTTCCTTTCAAAGACAGATATTAATCATGTTTTTTAGAAAAAAATAGAGCTTTTACTCAAATATTTTTATCTAATTGAACCATTGTTTGTTCAATTTAAATTATTTATTAGTGGTAAAAATCACTAAGTTTCCGTAAGTTACTTTTTATATTCACAATTTTCATACCCATATTCAGCTTTGAAATATATGTAGCGTTTTTGTGTTTAAAAAATAAACTATTCTCCATTAAGGGTACATTCAAAATTAGTTCTTTCAACCGTACAACGAGCACGCTTCAGCACACTCATCATTGTTGCATCGTATACACCTTGTTTTGTTAAGCTGAGGCGACCTTCACGTAAAATTTTTTGATATTTAATTTTGTCTTCAGCTGAAAAATTCATTTTAATTTTTGATGGTACGCCCATTTCTAGACGTTTTATCATGGCAAAGTTCTGAGGTAATTGCTGTAGAAACCAAGCACGTGACTTTATACCGAAATCTGCGGGGAACTTATCACTTCGAGCAACTAAATCTCCCGTAACGTTAACCACAGGGAAAGTAAACATTGCCCCTTTCCCTCCCACCCCTTTACCAATCTCTAAAGGTTTATAAGCATAAGCTGGTGCCGCAATTGCATCGACTTGTCCACTATTAAACTTTTTCACAAAATCGTTAATTTCTGATGGAATGGGCTGGGCACCTACACTTTCCACCATAATCTTCTGTGCTGCGTCATATTGCAAAATAGCAAATTTAGTACCGCGTACTTTTTCAATTGAGTTGAGGTTTTTATCTCTTACAAATAAATAAGCCAATCCAATCTGAACAATCCCGACGACTTCGTAATTGGCCCCATTTTGTGCAGTTACCATACGATGTTTATTACGCTTATCTAAAACGTAGCTAATTGCTTTTTGCGCAATAGCATTACTGGTTACTCCACCAATCGCATCAATCGAACCTGCAAATTTATTGTAATTTCTCGCCCGCATGGAAGTCATATAAGCGGCATCACACTTGCCTTCACGCAACCTACGGTCAACCAAAGCTTCATCTTGAAATGGAATTAAAGTGATATCTGCTTGCCACTCTTTCGCTGCAAGCGCCCACTCTTCCATCAGTTTATAGGATTCACCTGACTTTCCTAATAAATCAAACACACACACATTTTGTCCCGCATGTGCTGTCCCCATAGCACAGCAAAATGCTGCGCCAATTATCCCCAATCTTTTTTTCATTTGACTTTCCTTAGTCTAGTTTTATTAGTAGCTCATTAATCAACCAAAATTTAAACTGTTTTTATTTTAGCCATATTTTTTTAAATGTGTTCTATCTTATTCAATATTTTGAGAATTTCGGATGAATAGCGAAATTTAGAATGTCTTGATATATGTAATTATTAACAGCTACTCACTAAAATCCGGAAAGTTTTGTTTTCATCGGCAGTTCTCTTTAAAATACAGCATCCCTAACTCACCTCGATACAATAAGATGATTCAATTTGACCAAGTTTCTTTACGCCGCGGTGGACGTGTTCTATTTCAAAAAGCGTCTATGCAATTACACCCAGGTTGGAAGATTGGTCTAACTGGTGTAAATGGTGCAGGTAAGTCAACATTATTTGCTGCATTACTTGGAAGTTTAGGTGCTGATGAAGGTTCACTTACTCGTCCTACAGGCTGGACTGTAGCGCATATGGCTCAAGAAATAAAAGCCTTAGATATGCCTGCAATTGATTTTGTTCTTTCGGGTGATGAAGAATTTTGGGATATTCAAAATAAGCTTGCTCAACCAGATCAACTTACTGACTCTGAACTGGCTCAATTGCATGGCCGATTTGATGAAATTCATGGTTATTCAGCACCATCTAAAGCAGCTCAACTCATGGCTGG
>NZ_JZFB01000011.1:8904-23852 GCF_001188385.1 Acinetobacter sp. V2
AGTTTCTCAGGTGGATGGCGTATGCGCTTAAATTTGGCGCGTACCCTTATGAGCCGTTCAGATTTATTATTACTAGATGAACCAACTAACCATTTAGACTTGGATGCAATTCTGTGGTTAGAAGATTGGCTTAAAGCCTATGAAGGTACACTCATCCTCATTTCGCATGACCGCGACTTTTTAGATGCAATTACTGATCATATTCTTCACATCGAAAATCAGGAACTCACGCTTTACACCGGAAACTACTCAACATTCGAAACCACACGTAGTGAACGTCTTGCCCAACAACAACAAGCTTTTGAGAAACAAGAAGAAACACGTGCTCATCTACAAAAATTTATTGATCGTTTTAAAGCAAAAGCGACGAAAGCTCGTCAGGCGCAGAGTCGTATTAAACAACTTGAGCGCATGCAGCAACTTGCACCCGCTCATGTAGATACGCCGTTTACGTTTAGTTTCCGTGAACCCACCAAAATGAGTTCTCCTTTGCTGACTTTAGACAATGCCAGTATTGGTTATGGTGATAAACAAATAGCCGAAAAAATCAGATTACAAATTACACCAACCTCACGTATTGGTTTACTTGGTATGAACGGCGCAGGTAAATCAACATTGATTAAGAGTTTGGTTGGTGATTTACCACTCTTAGCAGGTGAACGTAAAGCTTCCGAACTGCTTAACATTGGTTACTTTGCGCAGCATCAAATGGATGCTTTAGATGGCAATGCTACTCCAATGTTACAGCTTGCTCGTATAGCAGATAAAAAAATTAGTGAAGCCACCCTACGTTCTTTCTTAGGTAGTTTTGGCTTTAGTGGTGAACGCATGGATACGCCATGTGAAACCTTTTCTGGTGGAGAGCGCGCCCGTTTAGCCCTCGCACTCATTGTATGGCAGCGTCCAAACGTTTTAATTCTCGATGAACCGACGAACCATTTAGATCTAGATATGCGTCATTCACTGAGCATGGCATTACAAGACTTTGAGGGTGCTGTTGTACTGGTTTCCCACGAACGCCAACTCATTGCAAGTGTTTGTGACGAGCTTCTATTGGTACATGGCGGTAAATGTACCGAATTCGAAGGTGATTTACAGGATTATGCAAAATGGCTACGTGAAGCACGTCAGCAACTCATTAATGCTCAAACTGCTGTGGCACAGAATAATTCGTCTTCTACCACTGCCACCGCCCCAGCTAAAGTTGATAAAGAAGCACAGCGTAAAGAAGCAGCTCGCCGTCGTGAACAGACTCGACCTATTCGTAAAAACATTGAAAAAGTTGAGTCTCAAATTGAGAAGCTTCAACCGCAGCTTGCCAAAATTGAAGAATCTCTAGCAGACACATCTCTATATGAGGCTGCACGTAAAGACGATTTACTCAAACTTATGAATGAACAGACTGAGCTGAAGGCTAAACTTGAGCAACATGAAGAGCAGCTTTTAGAGCTCATGATGGAGTTAGAAGAAATGGAAGCTTCTTTTGATTAATCTGTTTTCTAAAATAAAAAAGCCGATTTCTTAATCGGCTTTTTTATTAATTAATAAGGGGTATAAAAAGCCCCTAATTCATTTAAATTGCTATTTACAGGTAAAGGCCAAACATTGCTTGATTGGCTATCTGCGATATATAGATCATAACCGCCTCGACTGCCTGTTTGCCCTGCAAGAGACACCACCATGTAACGCTGATCTAAAGGCGCTGGATCTGAAGTATCATAATTAATGCTGTTGAATGGCAAACGTGTGGTTTGTTTATTAGCCATATCATAGAGATAGATCTGATCATGAGCATTTGTTGAGCTATACCAGCGCACATATAAAAACCGACTTTCCTGCCACCATACTGGATAATATGAGGCAATATTGGTCAGTTGTGTGTCATAGGCACCCGACTGATCAATACTGAAGACTCTAGAATTATTTCCAGCACCTTTCGCATACAAGATTTGGGTGGTATTCACCATCGGATAAGGCATCGACTCTTCTATGTCCCAACCATTTTGAGTGACAGAAGTAATCGTCCGATCCGTCATTTTAACGATTTTTAAATCGCCATTTTGTTTAAAAATAATACGCTGGTTATCTATGAATTTTGGATCTTCATCACGTTTATTATTTCCCTGAGTTAAGTTAATGGGTAACTCACTACTACCCACTTTCCAAGCATACACATCCCATGAATCGCCATAATGCTGCCCAGAGTTAACCCCCATAAAAGTTAACCATTTTCCATCTGGGGAAAAATGACCATTCATCATATGGTCGATTTTCCAGTTTGTGCCCAGTAATGTAGTCTGCTGCGTTGTGAAGTTATAAAGATAAAGCTTACTGTCCCATGCGTCATAATCACTATAACGATGAAATACTAATTTGCCATAAAAGGTCGGGACTGTAGCAGCATGCAATTGAAACACACTAGTGACAAAAACAATGCTACCCAATATGAGTTTATAAATCTTTTTCATAATTATATTGCCTATTGTTATTAGTAAGTACCGCCTAGAGAATATAACTTCCAATAGTTTAGGTGTTAAACAAAATGCTTTTCTGGATACAAAAAAAGGGCTAATGATGATTAGCCCTTTCCCATAAAAAATCAATTATCTAAATTTTTTATGATTTTCATTTCGAATTTTGACTAAATTGATTGCTTCAGTTTTTGCTTGGTCTAATTGTCCTTGCTCAACTAATGCAGTTACTTTATCAATCTCAGTAACAAGCTGATCTAAACCAGCTTGGTACTCTTTTACCTGAACATTTCCCGAAGGTAAACCTTCGAGTTTATGCGGCAAATATTGCTTAGAAGAAACTGCTGCTTCACGCATTACAACAAGTTGTTGTTTCGCATTAGCAGCATCTTTCGCTTCAGCAAATGCTTTAGTGCTCTTAGCTAAAGTTTTCATATTTGTTTCTAAATCAGCTGCCCAAACAGCAGAGCTTCCTAGAAACGCACATGAGATTAACAAACTAGCTAATACTTTCTGACCCATCATCTTCTCTCCCTAGACTGATTTAGAATCGTGTTATCAATTAAGCATCAATATCCGCATTTAAAGCATTTTCTTCAATGAATGCACGACGTGGTTCCACATCATCACCCATCAAGCAAGAGAACATCCGATCTGCTTCAATCGCATCGTCAATAGTTACCTGCAACATATTACGGTTTTCAGGATCCATTGTCGTTTCCCAAAGCTGTTCAGCGTTCATCTCGCCAAGACCTTTATAGCGCTGAATCATCATACCACGGCGCGAATCTTGCAAAATATGCTGCCAAACTTGATGGAAGTTAGCAACCTGAATACGGCGATCACCTTTTTGTAAATAAGCACCATCTTCAAGCAAACTGAACCAACTCTTCGAGTTTTTCAGCAACCGTGCATATTCAGCTGAATTCAATAAAGCCGCATCAAGCAAATATGCATGTGGCAAGTTATGAACATATACCGTAATACGCGGCCAATAATGCGCAGATTTTTCACCTTGAGCATTTTCACGCTCAAATGACTCTAGTGTAATTTCTGGGCGTAAACTTGGCTGTAATCTTGTAATGATAGCTTTTACTTGATCAGCCCATTGTTGTACATAAGCCTGATCATGATTTTGATCGCTCTTGAATGCTTCTACTTCAAGCAAAGCATCCAATAAGCTAGCTGGATAACGTAAAGTTAAGCGCTGTAAGCTCTTTTGTGAAACTTGATAGTCTTGAATGACTTTTGCAAGTGCTTCACCCGTAATAGCAGGTGCTTCAGCATTGGTATGCAAAGACAGCTCATCAATCGCATTTGAAATTAAATAAGTTTCCAACGCATCATTATCTTTGATGTATTGTTCCTGCTTACCCTTTTTCAATTTATACAAAGGTGGCTGTGCAATATAAATATGCCCACGCTCAACCAATTCTGGCATTTGACGGAAGAAGAACGTTAATAACAAAGTACGAATGTGCGAACCATCAACGTCGGCATCCGTCATGATAATGATTTTATGATAGCGTAGCTTATCGGGATTATATTCTTCACGACCAATACCACAGCCAAGAGCAGTAATTAAAGTACCAACTTCCTGACTAGAAATCATTTTGTCAAAGCGCGCACGTTCAACGTTCAGGATTTTACCTTTCAACGGCAAAATAGCCTGCATTTTACGGTTACGGCCTTGCTTAGCACTACCACCTGCAGAGTCACCCTCGACAAGATATAGTTCAGAAAGTGCTGGATCTTTTTCCTGACAATCTGCCAATTTACCTGGTAAACCAGCGATATCAAGCGCGCTTTTACGACGCGTCATTTCACGTGCTTTACGTGCAGCATCACGTGCACGTGCAGCATCAATAATTTTACCTGCAATCGATTTTGCAGCTTGCGGGTTTTCAAGTAAGTAAGCAGAGAACTCTTTGTTCATTGCTTGCTCAACTGCTGGTTTTACTTCACTCGATACCAGTTTTTCTTTGGTTTGAGATGAGAACTTCGGATCAGGTACTTTTACCGAAATAATAGCAGTTAAACCTTCACGCGCGTCGTCACCGGTTACATTGACTTTTTCTTTCTTGATAATATTTTCATTTTCAAGATATTGGTTAAGACCACGCGTCAACGCTGCACGGAAACCTGCTAAATGCGTACCACCATCTTTTTGAGGAATGTTATTGGTAAAACAACGAACGTTTTCTTGATAACTTTCATTCCACTGTAAGGCTACTTCTACAACAATGCCGTTATCTGTATCCGCAGTGAAATGGAAAATCTCATTCAGATGAGTTTTACCTTCGTTAATGTATTTTACGAACTCAGATAAGCCACCTTCGTAGTCATACACATGTTCAAGGTTAATTCGTTCATCACGTAAAACAATACGCACGCCCGCGTTTAAGAATGAAAGCTCACGTAAACGACGCGCTAGAATTTCTACGTTAAAGATAGTTTGACTAAAAGTTTCTGCACTTGGCCAAAAACGGACCGTTGTACCGCTCTTATCTGTTTCACCAATCACACGTAATGGATATTGCGGATCGCCGTGTTGATATTCTTGCTCATGCACTTGACCAGCACGAGAAATCATTAAATGTAATTTACGCGAAAGTGCGTTTACTACAGAAACACCTACGCCGTGCAAACCACCTGAAACTTTATAGCTGTTATCATCAAACTTACCACCTGCGTGCAGAATGGTAAGAATTACTTCCGCTGCAGAAACACCTTCTTCAGGGTGAATATCGGTTGGAATACCACGGCCATTATCAGAAACGCTTACTGACTCATCTTCATGAATAGTGACAATAATTTCATCACAATGCCCAGCTAAAGCTTCATCGATCGCGTTATCGACTACCTCGAATACCATATGGTGTAAACCGGTACCGTCGTCTGTATCCCCAATATACATACCCGGACGTTTACGAACTGCATCTAATCCACGTAATACTTTAATACTAGAGGAATCATAAGCCTTTTCATTGGTTTGTTCTGTTTGAGAGGCTGATTGAGACTCTGAACTCATGGTTTCTCCCTAGCAAATATAGGTTTATTCAAAGATGGTTAACATCAAAAAATTATGGTGAAGCAAGACTAACTTGACCGGATTCAACATTGAATAATTGATATGAAATAGACAGATCATGTAAGTGTTTTTTTACCGATGCATGATCTAAAGTTGTCATAAAAACCTGGCTACCAAGTTGGCTTAATCGTTCAATTAAACGTTGTTGTGCGGTTAAGTCTAATTCTGCTGTCAGATCATCTAATAATACCACAGTTTCCTTATTACTCGCATGTAACATTGCAATTTGTGACAGTTTTAAAGCAATAATCAGCAGTTTTTTCTGACCTCTTGATAAAACCACATCAGCGTGGCCAAACGGGGTTTTTAAGCGCAAATCTGCACGATGTGGACCATATTCGGTATACCGTCTTTCGATATCTTTTTGATGTTGATTTAGCAGGTCTTGCATGAGGCCCTGCTCTGTATGAAAACCTGGACTGTATTCCAGTTCAATTTCAAGATCAGGGAGTAATTGGCTCAAATCGTTTTGAAAAAACACATTCCATTGTTCCACAATACCCAAGCGCTGAGAGTGCAAAATTTCACCATAATCACTCAGCATTTTGTTCCAAGGCTCTAAATCAGCCAACGACAAATTTCTTCGGGTTTTAAGTAACGTATTTCGCTGTTTTAATGCACGCGAATAGTATTGCCACGCAAAATAAAACTCAGGTTCCACGTGGAACATCAGCCAATCTAAAAGTTGGCGTCTTGGTTTTGCACCATGGTCAATAATGTCGGTACTTTGTGGATCAAGATGCTGCAAAGGAAGCAATTTAGCAAGTTGGCCTTGGGTAGCTACGGTATCGCCATTGACCTTCATCAACTGCTCACCAGATGCTAACTTTTGCATGCCAATTTTCTCAGTACTAGACTGTGCAAAGACAATCGCATCTTCGGCAGCATACTGAATATAGTTTTTAGGAATATGAGTGCGGAACGATCGTCCAGTTGCAAGCAAATGAATTGCTTCCAGAATTGAGGTTTTCCCTGAACCATTAGCACCGTAAAATATATTAAACGGTTGCAACCCTTGGAGTGCAACCGTTTTTAAATTACGCACACGTTCAATGTTTAAGCGCGTAAGATGCATATTAGATAGCCAGACTATACACGCATCGGCATAACTACATAAGTTTGATCAGTATGTGCTGGGTCTTGAACCAAAACAGACTGATTCGCTTCACTCATACTCATGTTTACGTCATCGCCATCAAGTACACCCAATACTTCAAGCAAATATTGCGCATTAAATGACATTTCAAGCGGTACGTTTTGATATTGGATAGCTAAATCTTCAATCGCCTCATCTTGCTCAGGGTTATTCGCACGAAGCTGTAAAGAATCTTGATTAAAATTCAAGAAAACGCCACGCAATTTTTCATTACTCAAAATTGCCACACGTTGTAATGATTGCTTAAATACATCATGGCTAATTAATACATGTTTATCGCCACCACGTGGAATTACACGACGATAATCAGGGAATTTTCCATCAATCAATTTTGTTGTAAAACGAACAGTAATATCACCCTGCTCTTTGTCACGACTTGGCGTATTGATGGTTACATTTAACAACTCACGACCAATCAACAATGTTAATTGTTCATCTTCAATACTCAGTAAACGCTGTAATTCACCAACAGCTTTACGAGGTACAATGGCCTGAACCAATTGAGATGATGTAGAAGAAGCCGTAATTTCACAAAGTGCTAAACGGTGTCCATCTGTTGTTACTGCACGTAATTGATTTTCATCAATTTCCAATAAAGTACCTGTTAAATAGAAACGTACATCTTGTACAGCCATCGCAAAAGCAGTTTTTTCAAATAAACGCTTTAACTCACGTTGAGTTACCTGTACTTGAGTACCTTGACTATTTTCAGTCGTCAATAATGGATAATCTTCTGCTGGTAAAGTTCCTAATACGAAACGGCTATTACCAGATTTTAAGATACATCTTTGATCTTCAGTAATTTGTAAATCAATTAATGCAGCTGTAGGCAATGATTTACAAATTTCCATTAATTTACGCGCAGGGACTGTGGTTTCCCCTGCTTCAAGGCATGCCCCTTCTGTTAAAACAGTGCTCGCAACCAGTTCGACCTCTAGATCGGAACCAGTAATGGTGAGCGCCTGAGCATTAGTCTGAATTTTGACGTTTGAAAGAATATTCAATGTATGACGACGTTCTACCGCACCGACAACATGCGATAAAACATTGAGTAAACTTTCTTTAGCGATTTTCAAACGCACGATTCATTCCTCTAGCAACTTGGAGCAAATATTTCATTTTTTAGCTGTGTACTATGCTGCACTTACGTAGACTTTGCAACAATGTCTTATTATTTCATTAACTCTGAAGTAGACGCAGTAGATTTTTATAATCTTCGTCAAAAATTGGATCTTCTCCGCGCAGACTGGTTACTTTTTCACAAGCATGCATCACGGTACTGTGGTCGCGTCCACCAAAAGCCATTCCAATTTCAGGAAAACTATCACCGGTCAATTCACGAGCAAGTCCCATTGCTAACTGACGTGGTCGAGCATAAATTCGCGTACGTTTGGGCCCTACTAATTCTTTTAATGGGATACGGAAATACTCACTCACCACACGCTGAATATTTTCTACACTAATCGTTCGTGCACGGATAGCCAACACATCTTTTAAAGACTCACGCACAACATCAAGATCGATTGGCGCACCTTTAAAACGAGAAATTGCAACGACTTTATTAAGTGCCCCTTCAAGTTCACGTACGTTAGCAACCACTTGTTGTGCAATAAATAATGCACAATTTCGAGGTAAATCAACGCCACTATTTTCGGCTTTCTTTAATAAAATTTCGATACGAGTTTCAATATCTGGTGGTTCAACGCCTACTGAAAGTCCCCAAGAAAAACGGGAAACTAAACGCGGATCTAACTCTGTTAATTCTTTTGGATAACGGTCTGAAGTTAAAATAATTTGTTTAGATTCATCAAGTAAAGCATTAAATGTATAGAAGAACTCAACTAGACTCGCCTCTTTACCTGCTAAGAGATGAATATCATCGACCAACAATAAATCCAAAGAACGACAGTTTTTCTTAAACTCTTCTACTTTGCCTTTTTGTAAAGAACTCACAAAATCTTGAACAAAACTCTCAGAAGTCATATACATCACACGAGCATTGGGTTTGGCTTGTAATAAAGCATTACCAACAGCTTGCATTAAGTGTGTCTTACCTAATCCTGTAGGACCGTATAAAAACAAAGGGTTATGCTGTGAAGCACCTAATTGAGTTAATACTTTTCTACATGTTTCAGCAGCCATCTGGTTCGAACGGCCTTCAACAAATAAAGAAAAAGTAAACTGAGGATTCAGTAGTTTCTTTTTTGATGTTTTCGGATTGACCACACTATTTGCATGTGGGCTAGAAACAGACTCAGGCTCTTTTTTTGCTTTAATACTTTGTGGTGGTGCAGTTTGCAAAGCAGCTGTAGTGGTTGCTGGTTGTTCGCTCGATGACAAAATACTCCCAGGACGAGAATCAACTAAAATCTCAACCTGACGTACACGTCCTTCTGACAACTGCTCAGCCAATATAGAAATTAATTCTAAATGATTCTCTTGAATGTAACGCGTCCAATAAGGGTTAGGAGCATAGAGACGTAGTATCCCTTCTACTTCTTCAGCAACTAATGGGCGAATCCACATCGCAAAGACGTTATCAGAGAGCTCTTGTCGCAAGCGAGTTAAGCAGTCTGTCCAAAGCATGTGTATCCCCTATTTTTGCGTTTTTAAATTCAAACAATCTAAAGATTCACCCTTCCATATGAGAAGGGGTCGCCATTCTAACCAAGTTATCCACATCTGTCATGACGAATTCGAGTGATTTTGTCTAAAAAGAAAACTCTTGTGAATAAATTTAAATTCAAAACCACTTGTGTATAACTTTTTGCACAACCTGTGGATAAATTATCACACAAACTTATCCACAATCCATAAATATAATAAAAACAGAGTTATCAACAACCCAAATACATGTTTTTTAAATTTAAAAGTACGAAATCCACAGAAAAAACTGCTCCTAATAAGAATAAATATAAATTTTAAAATTTGAATTTATTTAATAGGGGTGTGATCTTTTGTGGATAACTACAAAATATGAATTTAAATTCAAATGCAGCAAATCAAAGCCAAGATCATATCTTGTTTTGTTGATAAATATGTATATAAGGTGTGTATATAATAAAAGTTCTAATAAAAATAGACAATTACTTTGTGTATAACTTTAAAAACTATATATTGCACTGAATTATGACAATCATAAAAAGAAGTAGAGAGATTAAAAATTTGGGTTAAATACAAAACTTTCTTGGTTTTTCATTGACAGCGTAAACATTGCACAATAAAATCGCGGACCTTTATAGAAAGATCATTTTTGGGAGTTTCGATATGAAACGTACTTTCCAGCCATCTGAATTAAAGCGTAAACGCGTTCATGGTTTCCGTGCTCGTATGGCAACTAAAGCTGGTCGTCAAGTATTAGCTCGTCGTCGTGCAAAAGGTCGTCATAGCTTAACTGTTTAATACTGTTACGCTGACCAGACTTGGGTGTGATGACACTTTACAATTTTAGCACAGATGTGCGAATACGCTGTGCTGCAGATTATAAAAGTGTATTCGATGGTGCGCTTTTTAAAGTGCATCAACCCCATTTTTTATTTCTTGCAAAATTAACCGAACAGCCTAATAGCCGTTTGGGTATTGTTGTTGCTAAGAAAAAAGTGCGCCGTGCGCATGAAAGAAATCGAATAAAACGTCTTGCTCGTGAGAGCTTTCGTCTACATCAGCCGAATTTTGGATCAGATATAGATATTGTGGTAATGCCGAAAGTCGGTATAGAAGCGATTACGAATGCTGAGCTATATCAACAATTAGATTTTGCTTGGCAAAAATTACAACGCTTAGCAAAAAAACATTCTAAAGTTGGCACAACCTCGCAGAATTAAGAGATAGCCAATGGTTCGTTTTCTACGTTGGTTGATTCGACTGTATCAAATTGCGATTAGTCCGCTTCTTGGACCCCGTTGTCGTTATATCCCGACCTGTTCCCAATATGCGATAGAAGCATTGCAAACTCATGGTGCAATAAAAGGCGTTTGGTTATCTTCTAAACGAATTTGTCGTTGTCATCCGTGGGGCGGATCTGGATATGATCCGGTACCGCCAAAAGCAATTCGTTTTATTTCGTTTCATCAAATAGATTCTCAAACGCATCATGTTGCTGTACCCTTTCGTGATCGTTTACTGAAGCAAAATCTCTCTAACCATTTGGGGTAATAGATATGCAACAATGGGCCAGGTTTGCAATTCTCGGGGCCATGTTTGTCACCGCATATTTGCTCATTTTGGCTTGGCAAAAAGATTATGGAAATGCTGCAACTGCACCGCAAAAACAAGCGGCGGCTGTAAGTTCACATGAAGTATCTGCTGATTTGCCAAATGCTAAAAATGCAACAGTGGCTTCCGATGTGCCACAAGCAAATATTGCGCAGTCACAAACCACAGATGCAACTGCACCTGTGAATCAACAGCTTATTTCAGTACAAACTGACCTTTACCATATTTGGATCAATCCAAAAGGTGGTGATATTGTTCGTATTGAATTACTCTCACACGACAAAAGCAAAGACAGCGATCAGCCATTTGTTATGCTTGAAAATGATGCCAAGCGTACATATGTTGCTCAATCTGGCTTAATTGGTTTGAATGGACCAGATAGCAGTCGTGGTGGTCGTCCATTATATGCGGTTGAAAAAACATCATATACTTTGGCTGATGCTAAGGGTGTACAGGATCAAAAGGGTCAATCTGAAAAAGTTTTAAACGTTCCAATGGTATTTAAAACACCTGAAGGCGTTGAAATTATTAAAACTTTCACCTTTACCCAAGGGCAATATCCAATTGTTGTAAGACATCAAGTGATTAACCGTAGCCAACAAAGCTGGCAAGGTCAGATGTTTGGACAATTAAAGCGTGATAACTCTGATGATCCTGGTAAATCTTCTCAAGGTATTTTCACTCTAGGAACTTTCTTAGGTGGAGCTTGGGGAACACCTGATTCACACTACAACAAGCTTAAGTTTGCTAATTTCTCAGAAGAAAAAGTAAATACTGAAGCGAAAGGTGGATGGGTTGCGATTGTTCAGCATTATTTTGTAAGTGCTTGGATTCCTGGGAATCTTAAACTGACTCAAGCAAATGGTCAGCCTTATGTAGCTAAACTTGAATCTCGTCAATCTGCGGATCATATGAATATCATTGGTTTTACCTCACCAGTGATTAATGTTCCGGCAGGCACTTCAATGGAAGTGGACGCAAAACTTTATTCAGGTCCGAAAGTACAATCTGAATTAAAAGATTTAGCGGTTGGCTTGAATCAGACTGTCGATTATGGCTGGTTATGGCCGATTGCCAAGTTATTGTTCTTAGGTCTTCAATTCTTCCATAGCATTGTTGGCAACTGGGGATGGTCAATCATCTTACTTACCGTGATGGTGAAGATGATTTTATGGCCTTTATCTTCAAAAAGTTATCGTTCTATGGCGAAAATGCGTGTGATTGCACCAGAAATGCAACGCATGAAAGAAGAATTCGGTGAAGACCGTATGCGCTTCTCGCAAGAAATGATGGCTTTATACAAACGTGAACAAGTGAATCCACTTTCAGGTTGTTTACCATTGTTGCTACAAATGCCAATTTTCCTTGCTTTGTACTGGGTACTCATGGAAAGTGTGGAATTACGTCACGCACCGTGGTTAGGCTGGATTCAAGACTTGTCAGCAATGGATCCTTGGTTCATCTTGCCGTTAATCATGGGTGCTACCATGTTTGCACAGCAAATGTTGAACCCGCAACCCGCTGATCCTATGCAGGCAAAAGTGTTCCGCATTATGCCGATTATGTTCACGGTATTTATGTTGTTCTTCCCAGCAGGTCTCGTGCTGTACTGGATTGTGAACAACAGTATTACTATTTTACAGCAGTCGTTTATTAACAAGAGCGTTGAAAAAAGTCGTATAAATAAGACTGAATCAGCTTCTTAATCGTTGAACTTTTGCTGAATAAATCCGCTTAAGATGGTAATCTTAGGCGGATTTTTCTTTGGCTGGATTTTAGGTTTTTTAGGTGAATAATATGCAAAGTCAAACCACGATTGCCGCAATTGCAACGCCACCAGGGCGTGGTGGTGTGGGCGTGATTCGCCTATCGGGACCTAAAGCTTATGAAATTGCTCAAAACCTGACACAGAAAAACTTGCCTGAAGCACGTATGGCAGGTTTTCGTAAGTTTTATGATGCTGATGGCAGCATTATGGATGAAGGGATTGTTCTATGCTTTCCCAATCCCCACTCGTTTACAGGTGAAGATGTTGTAGAGCTACAAGGTCACGGTGGTCCAGTCATCCAAAATGCCTTGCTGGGGCGTCTATTTGAGCTGGGTGCAATTGCTGCAAAAGCTGGTGAATTCTCCATGCGTGCTTTTGAAAATGGCAAGATGGACTTGGTACAAGCGGAAGCAATTGCCGACTTGATTGATGCGACTTCACAAGCTGCAGCACGTTCTGCCGTTCGTTCTTTACAAGGCGCTTTTTCAACAAAAATTAATACCGTTTTAGAAAAACTGATTCATTTACGCTTACATGTTGAAGCTGCAATTGATTTTCCTGAAGAAGAAATCGATTTCTTAGCAGACGGTAAGATTTTAGCTTTACTTGAAGATGTTCAGCAGTCAGTACATGCCGTTCAAACATCTGCACGACAAGGTCAATTACTACGTGAAGGTTTACAAGTCGTGATTGCGGGTAAACCAAATGCAGGTAAGTCGAGCTTGTTAAACGCGCTAGCTGGCGTTGAGCGCGCAATTGTGACCGATATTGCTGGTACAACTCGCGATGTTTTACATGAAAAAATTAGCTTAAATGGCCTACCAATCACCTTAACAGACACAGCTGGCCTACGTGAAACAGGTGACATTGTTGAAAAAGAAGGGATTCGCAGAGCAATTAAAGAAATTGAACAAGCTGATTTGTTATTGCTGGTTTATGATTTAAATCAAGGCGATGACCCATTAAAACTTGCTCAAGAATATTTTGCTGAACACATTGAACCGCGTCGCCTAATGTTAATTGGCAATAAATGCGATTTAACTGGTCAATTAGCTGAAATAAACGATTTTCAAGGGTTCCGTCATATTACAGTTTCAGCAAAACAAGAGATGGGCGTACAAGGCCTCGTAGATGCGATTACAGCGCATGCAGGTTTCCACCCTGAGGAAGACACCTTTATTGCGAGAACACGTCATTTAGACGCAATGAAGCGCACACAGCTATATCTTTCAGAAGCACATGAGCAACTTGTTGTGTTTAACGCAGGTGAACTGGTTGCTGAATCATTACGCCTTGCTCAAAATGCTTTAGGTGAAATTACCGGTGACTTTAGCGCCGATGACCTATTAGGCAAAATCTTTGGTTCGTTTTGTATTGGAAAATAATTAAAAAAACTCTGAATGATGCACATGGTTGTGTCATTCAGTCACCTCGTTAGCCGTATCTTTTTAGAACCTTTAAAAACTCATCTAACTCATTCTGATCAACTTGTGCTTCTTTGAGCACATGGTGATGTAAGTGTTGTTCCATTAATTCACTCATTAAACCGTTTATCGCACCTTTAATTGCAGCAACTTGTTGCAGTATTTCTATGCATGAAATATCAGGCTGTTCAACGGCATGCTCAATACTATTAATTTGCCCTTTTAGTCGTTTTACACGATTAACTATTTTTTTATCCTGACCAATGTGACTCATCTGTGTTCTCTTGTATAATTCAATATACTGGTAGGGAGTATATTGGGTTTAAATTTTATGCAGGATTATAGTGTATCACGTCATCATCAACATCAGTTTGATGAAGGAAATCCACTTGCACAAAAACGTATTTTGATTGCAACGATTTTAACGGCATCTATGATGGTGTTAGAAATATTTGGTGGATGGTTTTTTAATTCAATGGCCCTTCTGGCTGATGGTTGGCATATGAGTTCACATATGTTGGCACTCGGTTTAGCCTATTTTGCTTATCGTGCAGCTCGTCATTATTCCAAAGATCGTAGGTTTAGTTTTGGAACTTGGAAAATCGAGATTTTAGCGGGTTATAGCAGTGCAATTTTGCTGATGGTTGTTGCCATTTTTATGGCTTTTCAGTCGATACAACGTTTATTTAATCCAGTTGAGATTTTTTATAATGAAGCAATTCCTATTGCAATTTTAGGTTTGGTCATTAACTTGATTTGCGCATGGTTACTTCACGATGATGGGCACCATCACCATCACCATCACCATCACCATCACCATCAC
>NZ_JZFB01000011.1:23862-34112 GCF_001188385.1 Acinetobacter sp. V2
TGAGCATGGACATCATCACGATTTAAACCAAAAAGCTGCATTTTTACATGTAGTTGCAGATGCTGTGACCTCCGTTTTTGCAATTATTGCGCTTTGTGCGGGTAAATATTTCGGTTGGGATTTTTTAGATGCGCTTTTAGGGATTCTAGGTGCTATTTTGGTTGCAAAATGGTCTCTTGGGTTATTGAAAGAGACAGGAAAAACCCTTTTAGATGCAGAAATGGACCATCCTGTGGTTGAAGAAATTCGTGAAGTGATTGCTGAATTTCCTAAATACATTGAAATTACAGATATTCATGTCTGGAAAGTCGCAAAAGGTAAGTTTTCTTGTATTTTAGCGCTCGAAACTAATGATATTTCTTTAACCGCAGATCAGATTCGTCAGGCTTTATCAATTCATGATGAAATTGTGCATATATCGGTAGAAATTAATATTCTAAAATCTGCTTATGTTCCACGTGAAACATTGGCATAAATGAGTGGCAGTTTGGTTATAACTCGGTAATCAGTTCTGTTTTCGAAAGCTGAACTGATTAAAATAATCTCCTCTCCTACCTATGAGTCGGTTTTATGCTTAAAAAATTAGGAATATTGGCGTTATTTAGCTTAACTGCAAGTGTGTGTTTCGCTAATGTAGATACTGTTAGGGAAAATATTAAAAAACAATATCCTAATTTGAAAATTAGCAATATTCAGAAAACCGAAATGCCTGGGCTATATAGTGCTAATCTCGATCAGCAAATCATTTATGTTGGCGAAGATGGGCAACATATGTTTGTAGGCTCTATGATCCGTTTAAAAGACCAGAAAAACTTAACTAAAGATTTGGTATTAGGACAGAACTCAATTGATTGGAAACAATTACCGTTAAAAGATGCGATTAAAACGGTTAAAGGTAATGGACAGCATGTTTTAGCAGTATTTTCTGATCCAAACTGCCCTTATTGCAAGCAGCTTGAGCCTGAACTTGATAAGCTGAAAGATGTGACTATTTACACGTTCATCTATCCTCTAAAGCCTCAGTCTATTGTTGTTTCTAGACAGGTGTGGTGTGCGCCAAATCAATCCTATTCATGGAAAAAACTGATTCAACAAGGTGTTAAACCAACAGTGACAAACTGTGCTAATCCAATTGACCGTAATTTAGAGCTTGGAAAGAAACTAGGTTTTAATGGTACCCCAACCTTAATTTTTGCAAATGGATTTAAACTGGTAGGCGCTCGATCTGCCGAAGAAATTCAAGCCGTTTGGAAAGAATTAGGTCTATAAAATGAATTAAAAAAAGCACCATCAGGTGCTTTTTTATTGCCTAAAAGTCATTAACTTTTTCGTGCAATTAAATTGTAAATAAAGAGAATAATGACTGCACCAATTACAGATGCGATAAAGCCCGCAGCTGAATTTTCTCCATAAAGGCCAAGTAAACGTCCACCATAAGTGGCGAGAAGTGAACCTGCAATACCAATTAGGGTAGTTACGATGAAACCTGCTTTATCATCCCCTGGATGTAAGGCACGAGCGATTAAGCCAGCAAAGAAACCAACTACAATAGCGACAATGAGTGACCACATATTTGTTCTCCAGTTGTTTTTTTGATGAAGTTAATGATTTTGCTTCATATTCTATCGTGCGGCAGAGTCATCTATTTTGTCTGTAGCAGATTGCGACTTTTTGTGTCTTTTTTGTTCGAAGCTAAATTTTTATATAAAAAAATAGCACCTCGCGGTGCTATTTTTTTTGAAATTTATAAACCAATTTCGCCAATAAATGGTAAGTGGCGATATTTTTGATCGTAGTCTAATCCATAACCCACAATAAACTTGTCTTCAACTTCAAAACCTAAAAATTTCACTTCGAGATCAATTTCACGGCGAGATGGTTTACTCACTAGCGTACACAATTGAATCGAATTTGGTTCACGAGTTTGCAGCATTTCCATAACTTTGCTTAAGGTATTACCTGAGTCGATAATATCTTCAACGACCAGTACATCTTTACCGCGAATTTCACCATCAAGATCTTTTAAGATTTTAACATCTCGACTTGAAGTCGTACCGCCGCCGTAGCTAGACACTGTCATAAAGTCGAGTTCATGCGGTTTGGTAATCGTTCGGCACAAGTCTGCCATGAAAATAACAGAACCACGCAGTAGTCCAATCAGGACTAACTCTTTGTCGCTATTTGCATAGTGAGCGTTAATTTGCTCGCCGAGCTCTTTGACTTTTGCTTGAATTTCTTCGGTTGAAATCATGATGCTCATTGCAACAGTCATGTCAGATTCCTACAAGATATAAAAGAAAAAATAAAAAAGGTGTTGACCTGCAACACCTCTAAAATCTGAGTTAATGGTAAAATTTTAAAGCAAAATGATGTTTCATGCACCCTTTGATGACTCTGAAGTTTTATCATTTTGAGCAATATGTTGATCCCGCTTTAATACAAGAGTACATATTCCAAATAATAACAAAAACTTAACGGCCCGATTTTTATTAGGCTGTTTCTTTTTGATAGGCACGGTTTCCATAAATATAAGTCGCCTCAATATTACGGTCATCACCTAAAGTGAATAATGCAAACAACGAATCCTCAACAGATTTAGATTTAGACTGACGCAGTTGCTGTAGCGCTGTTGGCTTTAGGTTGAGTACCACAAAGTCTGCTTCTTTACCGACGTTGAAATTGCCTAACTTGTCCTGCAAATCAAGCGCTTTTGCTCCGCCTAGTGTCGCGTGATAGAGCGCTTCATAAGCTGAAAGTTTATCACCTTGTAACTGTTGAACCTTATAAGCCTCGTTAACAGTTTGCAGCAAACTAAACGATGTACCAGCACCGATATCTGTCCCCAAACCTACTTTCACTTGTTTTTCCCAAGTTTTTTTCAATGGGAATAAACCACTTCCCAAGAATAGGTTTGAGGTTGGGCAAAATGCGATAGCCGACTGCGTATCATGCATACATTGCCATTCTTCATCTTCTAAGTGAACACAATGAGCAAAAACAGAACGTTTACCAGTTAGGCCATAATGTTGATAAACATCTAAGTAACCCGCTTGTTCTGGAAATAAAGATTTCACCCAAGCAATTTCATCTTTGTTTTCGCTTAAATGCGTATGTACATAAACATCTGGAAACTCTTGTTTTAACTGCCCTGCTCTTTCTAATTGTTCAGGTGTAGACGTTGGTGCGAAACGTGGAGTAATCGCATACAGAGCACGACCTTTGCCATGCCATTTTTCAATGAGTGCCTTGGCGTCACTGTAAGCCGTTTCTGGGGTATCACAAAGCGCTTCAGGGGCATTGCGGTCCATAAGTACCTTACCGGCAATTAAACGCATCTGAACGCGTTCTGCGGTTTCAAATAAGGCATCAACAGATTCAGGATGAACTGTACAGAAAACGAGGGCTGTGGTTGTACCGTGCTTTAAGAGTTCCTGAACAAAGAACTGGGCAATTTCATTAGCATATGCTTTGTCTTGAAACTGGATTTCAGTTGGAAAAGTATAGGTATTGAGCCAGCTTAAAAGTTGTTCGCCGTAAGCTCCCACCATTTCAGTTTGCGGAAAGTGAATATGGGTATCAATAAAGCCAGGTACAATCAATTGTTCTGGGTAATGTTGAACCTCAACTCCATCAGGAAGATGTGCTTGAGCTTCTTCCCATGCACCAAACCATTTGATTTTTCCATGTTCACTAATCAATACACCATCTTCTAAATAACGCACTTGATTTGGAATATCAGTGGGCTCAGAAACGGTTTGTTGGATATCTAAAAAACGACCACGCACAACGGTGGTATTTGCGATCAATGACATGGAAAGCCTTTATATTTTCACTTTTTTCGATTGATTGTACCCCACTTAGCCAAGATTTAAACAGTATAACGTTTACTTAGTCCCCATTCTGCCAAAATCCGTCGATAAGTCGTTGATGAACGGTCTGCTTCAAAATGTGCTTCCATCATTAAATCAAGCGGAAGGTCTTCTGGCTTTTGTGATTCGACCATATCTTGGTCTTCAGCAAAAATTTGCGCATTGAATGCATATACTTTTTCTAAATCACCTGTTTGGTCAAAGTTACGGGTAAGTGGAACAAATAAACGGGTTTTATTGCTTGAGATAGGACAGCAGGCATTCAAGATTTTTAAAACCCCACCTTCTGGAAAATCAACAGTAAGTACTGCTGAAAAAGGTGGATAGACATCGAAGGTGCGCTTCCACAAAAAGCCTTCTGGTTCGAGATGTTTTAGTTCGTGTGGATAGTTACTGACATTGCTGATATAGACTGTTTTTAGGCCGTAGCTGGTACGTTCTGTGTGATATTTGGGTACAACAGGGTTCTCTCGATTCGCAAAGGCGTTGTGATGTACCCATGCAAAATGAGCGACATCGATAAACCCTTCGAGTTGACGTCCGCTAGAACCGCCAATATCGACAAAAGGCGGTAAAATTGATTGATGTTCTGCATGCTCCCAAGTATCTAATACTGGAATATTAGCTCGAGTAATATCCCGACTGTGAATACTGGTCCAAATCAGGCCATATCGTTCAACAACTGGAAATTTGGTCAGAGAAAAACGATCAGAAATTTTAGTTAAATCGGGTTGAGCTGGTATTTGGGTGCACTTCCCTTCGGTGTTATAGCGTAGACCATGATAGGGACACACAATTTCTTCACCATCCACCCACCCTTTGGTTAAAGGAACCCCACGATGTGGGCAAATGTCTCGAACTAAGTGAATTTCGCCACTTTTTGTCTTATATAGGGCCATATTCACATCTAATAACGTCACTCTTTGTGGCGCAGTAGAGACATCTTGAATACGGGCAACCGGATACCAGTGAGTAGATAAAATTTCCCAATCTTTTGCTTCAAAACTGCTGTTACACGGCATTGCAAGGGGCGTTAAAGTTGGAATAGCATTCATGGCATCACTCCTTAAAAAAATCAGGGCTCTCGCGAGCCCTTAAAATCTAGGCTTTTTTCTTTTTAGGAAATGCAAAGAGCTTGCCAATATTGATTTTTAAGAAAGAGATTAAGAGTAAAATTATTAAAATACATAAGTTTATAGACTAATATTTTTGAATTTTTGTTCTAATTTAGCTTTAAAAATGAAAGTTTATTATTCGTTATGCACTTAAAAAGCACTTTAAAAGTGCTTTTTTATGTAGATCTATGCGTTCAGTACTCAACAAAATAATGTGCTGCTCCTGAGCATAGTCATATGATATTGATCAGCGCTTTTAACGTGCAGAGCTTCTATGTACTATTACATGATGGATGACTTTAGTATTTTTCCAAATATGATAATTATCAACAAGACTTTATTGATTTGGTGATGAAATCTCCTTGTTTATTAAAGACATTAGCTATTATTTCTCAATTGCATCCAAAAGTTTATTTAAGTGCTGGTGCTGTGAGAAACACTGTTTGGTCATATTTACATGGCAAAACTTATGATTTAAATAGAAGTGATATGGATGTGATTTATTATAATGCTAATGAATGTGATGATAGTTATCAAAAAGAATTGCAAAGTGATTTAAAAAGCAAATTTCCAAATCAAGATTGGGATGTTGTTAATCAGGCTTTGGTACATACATGGTACCGTAAAGATAATGGTGAAAAAATTCAGCCATTAACTTCGATTGAGGAAGCATTATCATTATGGTCAGAAACAGCAACAGCTATAGCGATACGTTTCGACACTTTCGGTAATTTAGAAATAATTGCACCTTTTGGCTTATCAGATTTATTTGAATTGAATTTACGTTGGAATTCAGCTCTAGTTAGTTATCAGACTTTCAAAAATCGTGTAGAAAGCAAAAAATGGTTACAACAATGGCCAAAATTAAAAATAGTCAATTCCTAATTTAAAAAGAGCTTTCTAAGAAAGCCCTTTAATATTATGCAAATAAAGATTCTATGAGATTTGTCGCTTATTATGTCGTAAAGAGAGATAAGCGGTAATTGCTAATACTATTACGATAAAGCTCAACGAAATCCAGATTGGCATGTGGAATACATCAAGCAACAACATTTTTGCACCAATGAATAATAAGATGATGCCTAAACCGTATGGTAAGTAGTGCAATTTAGATGCAGCGCCAGCAAGCAAGAAGAACATTGCGCGTAAGCCTAAAATTGCCATTAAGTTCGCTGTTAAAACAATAAACGGGTCGCTTGTTACCGCGAAAATAGCAGGAATTGAGTCTACCGCGAAAATCACGTCTGAAGCTTCAACCAAAATCAACACTAAAAATAACGGCGTTGCCCACAATAAACCATTTTGACGTACAAAAAATTTGTCACCTTCCAGCTGTGGTGTAATACGCATGTGCTTACGTAACCATTTTAGAGCTTTGATATCTTCAATATTGGTTTCTTCTTCTTGGCCTTTTAAGAATTTGAAACCTGTATATACCAAGAACGCACCAAAGATATAAAGCACCCATGAAAACTCTTGAACAAACCATGCGCCAATAAAGATAAACAGAGTACGCAGTACGATTGCGCCTAATACGCCGTAGAGCAAAATTTTACGTTGTAGTGCAGCTGGAATAGCAAATGCCGCAAAAATCATTAACCAGACGAAAACGTTGTCAATTGCGAGGGACTTTTCAAGTAAGTAACCTGCGAAATATTCCATGGTTTTTTGATTTGCTAAGGTCACACCAGCCGTTTGTTGTAGATACAACCATAAACCACCACCAAATAAGACCGCGACGCTTACCCACGCCACGCTCCAGTAAGCAGCTTGCTTAATTGAGACATCCTGACCTTGCTTTTGCTTAAAGCCTAAAAAGTCCACTAAAAGCATGACAATGACAATGCCAAAGAATGCTATGTACAGCCATAGATTGCCGATTGTTTCCATAAATCCTCCTCACATCCGGCAATTGGGCATAAAAAAACCTCGACCAGTTGCCAGATGAATTAAAACATCTGTATCAACATGATCAAGGTCTTGCCTACATCATGAATTTCACGATGCTCAGATACCGACTTTTTAATAAAAGTGTATTGACGATATCTGACACATAACATTGCTGTTATGTTTGGAGGAGGCTACTCCCCTTGTCAAACTAAATTCTGTTTTGGATAAAACATATCCAATTTCACATAGAATGGCAGATTTTTTTATATTACGCAACTGAACTTAATGTCGTGGTTTTAATATAAAAAAAGATCTACGGATTATTTAATCAAACCGCGGTCTAAAAGTGGTTTGCATATAATCTGGTAAAGGTGAATAAAGAATGCGGTCAAACTTGTACCGTAAGCATTCCAGAAGTAATAACCTGCTGTATTGACCAGAAGCGCAACAATAAAAGCCCCCAACATGTCTAAAGGGAAATGCACACCTAAATAAATACGTGACCATGCCACCACAAATGATAAGAATAAAAGAATGATTCCAATCATTTTACGCTGAGCAAACAAATAAGACAGAGCAATGGTACTGAAAATCAGCATATGATTACTTGGAAAAGATGCTGTTGGCGCATGCTCAATAAACGTTGTACCCACACCCATGACAAACGGCCTGGAGTGATGGTAAAACAGAGATATAACATAACCTACTAAAAGCGATATACAGGTTAAAAAGACAGATTTAATGACCCTATTTTTTAAATCTTGATCACCATAGAACCATAAAAATGTAAGGATGAATAAAAGAATATAGAGGAGATCATTAGCAAAAAAGATAGCAAGACGAATGATAAATTGACTCGCATCCTGAGCCCCATTAATCACATGGAATAAGCTAAGGTTGAGTGTTTCTAAAGACATTCATATTCCAAACAAGAACAAAAACGTGGGCTATGATAAAGAATTAAGCCTATTGTCTTGATAAAGAATTGTCACAAAAATGAAATATAGTTTGTTTGTGAGTAAAGATTAAACAGCAGGTCTAGATATTTTTTAATGCGTGTTCTGGGCGTTAATATTAAAGTGTTAACGTGTTGGCACTTTATTCGAGAACGTTATTTTATGACTACTCAAGAAAAACAGAAAAAATTAAGTTTGAGGCCTTTATCTCCAAGAGATCCAAAACAGCCGCATAGAGCAGCAACTCCACTCGAATTATTGTTCGATTTAATTTTTGTAGTCGCGATTGCAACAGCGGGTCAGCAATTACATCACGCGATTATTGAAAATCATCTCTGGCATGCATTACCAAGCTACCTGATGGTATTTTTTGCGCTGTGGTGGGCATGGATGAATTTTTCGTGGTTTGCTTCAGCTTACGATAACGATGATGCATTGTATCGATGCCTTACCTTTGTACAGATTGTGGGGTCATTGGTGATGGCCGCTGGTATTCCTGATGTATTTCGTAGTCAGGATTTTGACATCATCATTATTGGTTATGTGATCATGCGCATGGCACTGGTTACCCAGTGGTTACGTGCAGCAAAACATGATCCAGAGCGGCGAATTACCGCTTACCGCTATGCGGTAGGTATTGTCTTGGTTCAGGTGGGTTGGCTCGTTGCTAATTTTGCGCACATACTTTCAGTTCCTTTATTTTTATTTCTGGTTGCGATGGAGTTATTTATTCCTATCTATGCAGAAAAATATTCACCAACGCCGTGGCATCCTCATCACATCGTAGAACGCTATGCCTTACTCACGATTATTGTTCTAGGTGAATCAATCGTCGGTAGTTTTAATGCTATACGTGACGCCTTAGCCGCTCAGTCAATGAATATTCCAGCCGTTTTCTTAATGATCGGTGGATTGATGTTGATGTTCGCAATGTGGTGGGCTTATTTTGACCGTAGTGAACAACATCATCATGTTAAAGGTGTACGCCCATTTGTTTGGGGATACGGTCATTATTTTGTTTTTGTCAGTATTGCTGCGGTGGGTGCAGCGCTTGCCGCCGCTGTGGATGTCACAACCCATCATGCGCATATTTCTGATTTATATATGGGAATAGTCGTTGCGGTGAGTGTGGTGCTCTATACCACCTGTATTTGGATACTTTACGAGTTCCAATGTTTATCTGGAATCACGAAATGGTTTTATCCGATCACCGCGCTCATTATTTTATGTATTCCGTTTATTTGTAATAACGTGGGATATAGCGTCTTTGCGATGGGTATTGTCTATAGTTTACGTTTAATCGTTTCTAATAAATTTATGGCCAATATAGAGCCAGAAAAAGTTTAAAAATAATTGATATAAAAAAACGGGTTTCAATTTGAAACCCGTTTTTTTATTGAATCATCTAAAGCGGAAGTTAAGCAGCTTTCGCTTTTAATGCGCTCATGAGTTTTTGATGTAAGCCACCAAAGCCGCCGTTAGACATAATCACCACAGCATCGCCCTCACCTGCTTCATTGACAATACGCTCAATAATTTCATCAAGAGAGCGGCTCACTTGAGCATGGTTAGAAGCAGCTGCAATCACGGGTTGTAAATCCCAATCTAAACCTTCTGGCTGGTACCAGATGACTTCATCTGCTAAGCGTGCTGAATGTGCTAAGCCATCTTTATGACTGCCCATACGCATTGTATTTGAACGTGGTTCAATAATGGCCCATAAACGGCGTTCACCTAAGCGTTTACGTGCGCCATCTAAAGTGGTATCAATTGCTGTTGGGTGGTGAGCAAAGTCATCATAGACCTCAATACCATTGACTGTACCAAGTAACTCCATACGACGTTTTACGCCGCCAAAGTTAGACAAAGCTTCACAAGCCGTTTCAAGTGCAACACCTACATGTTGAGCGGCTGCAATCGTTGCCAAAGCATTCGCTACACTATGTTGCCCGGTCATGGTCCATTTAACTTCACCAACGACATTGCCATTTTCGAGTACTTTAAAATGGCTGCCATCAATTGAGATTAATTCAGCAGATAAAGCAGCTTTTTCATTCGCTTCTAAACTTGTACGAATCACTGGTGTCCAGCAACCCATTTCCAGCACTTCATCAATATGAGTTTCAGTAATTGGCGCAATAATACGACCTTCACTTGGAATGGTACGTACAAGATGATGGAATTGCTTTTGAATCGCTGCTAGATCATCAAAAATATCGGCATGGTCAAATTCAAGGTTATTTAAAATCGCCGTTTTTGGGTGATAGTGAACAAACTTAGAACGTTTATCAAAGAAAGCTGAGTCATATTCGTCGGCTTCAACGCAGAAGTATTTTCCACCACCTAAACGAGCGCTTTCGCTAAAACCAAGTGGGACACCACCAATTAAAAAGCCCGGATTTAAACCAGCTTGATCAAGT
>NZ_JZFB01000011.1:34181-38149 GCF_001188385.1 Acinetobacter sp. V2
AAAACGTGATCGGCAAGGAACTGAGGACCAGAAATATATGGCAAACCTTCGTTAAGCATATATTCCACGGCATCAATACCACGTTTCATGGCATTTCCGACAATCACTAAATCTGGGTGAGGCTGTAAATGACTACGGTCGTAGCCTTGCATGAGGGTAATGCCTGCGTTTTCTAACTGGGTAGACATTGGTGGGTAAACGTTTGAATCGGAACCGGTTACCTTATGTCCTAAATCACGAGCTAAAAGTGCTAAAGAGCCCATAAAAGTGCCACAAATACCCAAGATATGCAGATGCATTGCTCGCCTTCTCCACTGCTTTTGTACACAATATTCGTATGAATGACTGTGTGTGCATTATTGATAAATTTGCCAGCAACGATAGCAAGGCTAAACTCGAAAAGATAGTCAAAAATCGTTGTTGTTCTATGCGTTTGAGGCCTTAACAAAAGCGCATCTTTATTTTTTCGATTTAAGCTGAATTACAGTTTTATCTTTTATAATGTTTTGTATCTTTAAAATACTTAAATCATCGTAAAGATGAAGGATGTGCCTTTGAGCCCAACGGTTTTAGCTTTTACGCTATTAATTATTTCTAACTGCTTTATGACACTTGCATGGTATGGGCATCTTAAATTTTTGCACCATGCTCCACTTTGGCAAGCGATTTTATTTGGTTGGATTATAGCCCTGCTTGAATATAGTTTTATGATTCCGGCAACTCGTATGCTGAGTACGCAAGGCTGGTTACTTGGTGAAATGAAAATTACACAGGAAGTAGTCACACTGATTGTATTTGTACCGTTTATGCTTTTCTTGTTTAAACAACCATTTAAACTGGATTATTTGTGGGCGATGGTATGTTTATTTGGCTGTGTCTACTTCGTATTTAGAAGCCAGTAAGCTGCAATAGGTTGCATTGAATGATTTATTCTACTTTGCAATAAGCCATTGCTCTTCCAAATGCCTGATTATCTTGTAGGATGTTTAAATAATATTAATAAAACTTGAGAATGTGTCATTGTTAAACCATGACATTTTTCTATCAGATTAAAAATATTCGCAGAGCTGGTCAGTTAAATTTTCGTGAGATGAAAAATCAGTCTATAATAATGGGCTTCCGAACCATTTAAAACTTGGCTCTCGTCGAGATTTATCTTCTTTTACTTTTGTCTCTGGAACATTAGCAATGAATGCGGCCGCAGCACAAGACGCTCAACCTCTCGTTGGAATTATTATGGGTTCTCAATCTGATTGGGCAACTCTCGAAAACACAGCCAATATGCTTAAACAGCTTGGTGTCCCATTTGAAGCGGAAGTGGTATCTGCTCATCGTACTCCAGACCGTTTATTTGAATACGCAGAAACTGCGCGTGATCGCGGTATTCAAGTGATTATTGCTGGTGCAGGTGGTGCAGCGCATTTACCTGGAATGTGTGCCGCAAAAACTGATTTACCAGTTTTGGGTGTGCCAGTTAAATCATCAATTTTAAATGGCGTAGATTCTTTGCTTTCAATTGTACAAATGCCAGCAGGTATTGCAGTGGGTACTTTGGCAATTGGTCCAGCTGGTGCGACCAATGCTGCAATTATGGCGGCACAAATCTTAGGTTTAACTCGTCCTGAAATCGCAAAAAATGTTGCTGATTTCCGTGCTGCGCAAACTGATAAAGTTGCAAGCAAAAATATTCCGGGTCAGGTGTAAGAGGCTGAGATGGATAAAACTATCGGTATTTTTGGTGGTGGGCAACTGGGCCGAATGATGGCTCAAGCAGCGTTACCATTAAATATTCAGTGTACTTTTTTTGAAGCAAATACAGATTGTCCAGCAGGTGTTTTAGGCCAAGTCTTTTCTAGTCAAGATGAGCAAGGTTTAAAGCAGTTTATTGAAAGTGCTGATGTTTTCAGTCTTGAGTTTGAAAATACGCCCGTTGAAGATGTTGATGTTTTAACACAAACCAAAACATTGCACCCTCCCCGTGTTGCTTTAGCGACTGCGCAAAATCGCTTGTCAGAAAAAGCATTGTTTGATGAGCTTACTATTCCTGTAGCGCCGTATCGTGCTGTAGATAGTCTAGAAAGCTTGAAAAAGGCTGTTGCTGAGCTTGGTTTACCGATTGTGCTTAAGACTGCAACTGGTGGATATGACGGTAAAGGTCAGTTTGTACTTCGTTCAGAAGACCAGATTGATACTGCTTGGGCTGAACTTGGGCCTGCAAAAAGTCTAGTTGCCGAAAGCTTTGTTAAATTCTCTCGTGAAGTTTCAATTATTGCGGTGCGCGGCCAAAATGGTGAAGTAAAAACTTGGCCACTGGCTGAAAATCACCATCATAATGGCATTTTATCGCATTCAATTGTTCCTGCACCGAATAGTGAAGCTTTGCAACCTGTGGCTCAAGACTACATTACTCGTTTGTTGAATCATCTCAACTATGTAGGTGTGTTAACTCTAGAGCTATTTGTAACAGAACAAGGCTTATGTGCAAATGAGATGGCACCACGTGTGCATAACTCAGGTCACTGGTCAATCGAAGGCGCTGTTTGTTCTCAGTTTGAAAACCATATTCGAGCTGTTGCAGGTCTACCATTAGGTTCAACAGACGTTGTTCGCCCAACGGTTATGATCAATATTATTGGTCAGCATCCTAAAACTGAAGATGTACTTGCCTTAAATGGCGCTCATCTGCACCTTTATAATAAGTCTGAACGTGCTGGCCGTAAGTTAGGCCATATCACTTTAATGCCTGTGGATAGTAATGAATTGACGAATTTATGCCGTCAATTAGCAGAAATTTTGCCAGAACCACTCGCTTTAACAGCAGATATAACCCTCTAAAGCATTTCTAATTCTAAAAAAAGCGATCTTCGGATCGCTTTTTTTATCTTTTAAATTTAAAAAATAATAAATCCTGAGCAATTTCTTGTTTGTGGATAACTTTTTATAGGAATTTTTGAATTTAAATATTGATGGTATTTTTTAAATTTAAAAAGTGAAGCTTGATTGTTTTGAATTTAAAGTTAGTTATCCACAAGAGAGTTTGATTTGTAGCTGATGATAGAGCTCATGTTTTTTGAATTCAAAACTAGTGGTGTTTGCTGAAGTGTTTTAAATTTAAAATAACGCGGTAAGTTTGAATTTAAATTATTGCGTGATTTTTGAATTTAAAAATATAGATTGTTTGGTTGATTGGATTTTTCGTGTCATCAAGAATAATGAAATATAGAATGGAATCAATAAATAGTGTTGTTTTTGCTCGATTGTGGATAAGTTTATCCACAGAAACGCCTGCGTTATAGTTTAAATTTAAATTAAGGCTTTTGAATTTAAACTATGCGCTATTATTTTGAATTCAAAACTGGTGATGCAAATGAGGGGAAGTTTTAAATTCAAAATAAAGTGAGAAATTTGAATTTAAAACACTGGAAATGAATTTAAAGAAGAGATTATGAATTCAAATTTACGTTTTCTCTCTGAAATTTTAGACTCATAATGGTATGGTACTTAAAAATTTAAATTCAAAAATTGAAACTGGGATAATATGCGACGTTTTTCTTGTATTGTTGGCTCTGTATTTTTAGCAATGACTCAGGCTCAAGCAGAGCTCGTAATTAATGGTTCTACAATATCTAGCAATGCTACTGTTCCAGTAGTAACTAGTGAAGATTATACGCCTAATAATAATTTCCAAAGTTGTTTGGCAAATTTACGTTCTCAAGCAATTGCTGCGGGAGTCTCGGGAACAACTTATGACCGTTATACTCAAAACTTAACTCCAGATTATTCAGTTATTGATAAATTAAACTATCAACCAGAATTTTCGACACCAATTTGGGATTATCTTTCTGGCTTAGTCGATGAAGAGCGTGTTGAGCTTGGAAAACAAAAACTGGCGCAACATCGCGATGTTTTAAATCGTGCTTCTCAAACCTACGGCGTGCCACCAGAAACAATCGTGGCAGTGTGGGGGG
>NZ_JZFB01000011.1:38191-41925 GCF_001188385.1 Acinetobacter sp. V2
ATTACAAGCACTCGGAACTTTAAGTTGTGAAGGTCGTCGACAAAGTTATTTCCGTACTGAATTTTTTGCCACCATGCGTATTTTACAGCGCGGTGATTTAACCGAAGATCAACTGAAAGGTTCTTGGGCTGGGGCATTTGGACATACGCAATTTATGCCATCGACCTATGAGCGTTTAGCTGTTGATTTTGATGGAGATGGTCGTCGCGATTTAGTGTCGAGTACTGCAGATGCATTGGCATCAACGGCTAATTTCTTAAATAAAGCTGGTTGGCAAACAGGAATGCCATGGGGTTTTGAAGTAAAAGTTCCTCAAGGCATGTCAATTGATGGAGAAGGGCGACGCTCAAAGAAAGCCTTAAGTAGCTGGAGTGCACGAGGGGTAACTCGAATTGACGGCTCTCCACTTGTCCAAGGAGCTTTATCTGGCAGTACTTCGGCAGGTTTAATGGCACCAGCAGGCGTAAATGGTCCAGTATTTTTAGTATTTAAGAATTTTGATGCTATCTACAGTTATAACGCAGCGGAAAGTTATGGTCTTGCTATTGCCCATCTATCTGATCGTTTAAAAGGCGCTCGTCCTTTTGCAACATCTTGGCCAACTGATGATCCAGGAACTTCACGCGCGGAACGACGTGAAATCCAACAGTTTTTGCTTAATCGCGGCTACGATATTGGTGCAGTTGATGGTCTTATTGGGGATAAAACCCGTGTAGCTATTCGTCAGGAGCAAACTCGTTTAGGCTTAAATCCAACAGGACGGGCAGGGCAACAAATCTTACGCGCATTTCGCCAAGAACAAGCCCAAAAAATGATGCAATAAACTGAAAATAATAAAAAGGTCTGCATATGCAGACCTTTTTTATAAGTACTTGTATTAGATTGCTAATCTAATTTTACCGCTTCCAAAATATCAAAAATAACTGAAGTGACATCTTGGCTTAAATCTCGATCATTAAAGATTTCATACGCAGTGATCGTAACATCTGTATCACTTGGTAATTGCTTCTGTTCTTCTTCAATTAAATGTTCAATCGGTAACAGAGTCTGTTTCACTTCAAGATGTAGAATATCTTTATATTCGATATTTTCATCTTCAAGCTCGATTTCATGCTCATTGAAAAAGGGAATTAGAATAGAATGGAGGTATGGTTTAATTTCAATAATATCAAACAGTTCAATATCACGTGTTTGTTCAATTGTGCTGATATGATCATTTACTTCAATCAGGATATGATAGTAACTCATCTTGATCTCCATTCTATTTTAGTTAGCTCTTATGACCACAATAACATGACTTTGATATGAATTTCGATGTATCTACCTAGAAATAGATACATCATTTTATATCAAGTCCTTAATTATTGAGGTAAAGCACTTAATAGATCACGATCAGCATCTGTAAGACCAGTGACTTTTCTGTCACCATCTTTACGTACTGAGTACATCAATGCATTTGGTTGATCGCTGTGTTTTAAACCCAGCGCATGACCTAACTCATGAGCAATCGTTAAACGTAAATCATCAATAGACTTAAACTCATAAATTACAATTTGCTTGCCATTATAGATACCTTTTTTAAAGACATCAGCTTGGGCATTTTGCTTAAATTGGGTCAATGAATTGTTGAACTCATTGTTAATCTGATTAAAGTGAGTAACTTTGACATTTAAATCTTTAGCTTGCTCATTATATGCAGCAATTTCTTTCTTTAAAGCAACAGTCTGTTTTTGCAAATCTTTCTGAGTTTTAGCCAAAGATTTAGCACTGTATTCAGGTGCTAATTTGCCTTGGTTAAGCTGCATCATTTGCTCGTCAAGATTTTTCAATTTGCCATTCAAAATCTGCTTCTTATTTTCAAGATCAGATTGAGTTTGGCCAAGAGTTTGTTTCAATTGCTTAATTTGTTGCTGTTCATCAATTACACGTTGCTGTTCTTGCTGAAACTGAGCAGCAATTTTTTGACGCTGTTCAGAACGACTCTGGCTATTATCGTAAACTAAACGAATTTCTAACTTTGCATTTGGATCATAAGTAAAATAATCCTGCCCAGTACCTTGCTTCCAAATATCCGCAGCTTGTTGGCTAATTTGAATTAATTGGTCTTGGCTTAAACCAAAACGTGGATCAATATCAGCAATTTTATAAGTCAAATGTTGACCTGTTTTTTGCTGAATTTGAGTATGAGCTGGAGTAGCAAGATTAGCATTAGCCTGAAAATTAGAAAAAGCAAAGGCTACGCCTAATAACAAAGATGTTAAACGCATAATCGAAAGGGGAGATTTAAAAAAAAACGTATTATAAGAATATAAAATGAAAAATCAATCAAAAAACGTACAATTTGGATAAATAAATGAGACTTTAGTCTCATTATTTTTTAACAAATGCCAAATTATTTTTTAGAAAAAATTCATTTAGTTTGGTTTTGTTTAGTTTTTTTAATTATTTAACTTTAATGATTTTCCTTAATTGAACTATAAATTGAGCCTAATAAATCTAAATCTGAATCTGTTAATTTGAAATTATGGATATCTTGCTCTTTTAACCGTGGATACATTAATGATTTAGGATCAGTAGTATGTTTTAGTCCTAATGCATGGCCAAACTCATGGGCAAGGGTTAAACGTAAATCATTTAAAGAAGCGTAACCGTAAATTTGAATTTGGTTTTGGCTGAATAAGCCTTTATGGAAGGGTTGAATACTGGCTTTTTGCTCTAGTTTGAATTGTGTTTTTAAAGAGCTTAAATCATTTTGCTCTTGATTGAGCTCCCTAATTTTTAAATTAAGCAATTGAATTTTATAATTTAAATTATTTGATTCGTTTTGTAGATTTCCAGATTTTTGCTGTAGTTGGTTTTGCTGCTCTTTTAGCTTATCGGCACGATAGTATTGATGTTCTCCTTGGTTAAAGCGTATTACGTCTTGTTGATATTGCTCAAACTCAGCTTTCAGGCTGATCTTTCTTTTATTTAAATCAGACGATAGCTGATCAATCTCTTGTTTATTTAAAATAATTTCTTCATTTTTAAGACGCCATACTTCCTGCTTTTGCAAAAGTGCATTCAAATTTTCCTGTTGCTCGCTTTTCATCAATTGATGATCATCATAAATTAAGTTAATTGCCAACTGAGCTTCTGAATCATATATAAAATAGGTTTTTCCTGTCTCTTTGTGCCAGATTTCAGCAGCTTGTTGGCTAACCTCAACTAATTTTTCTCGAGTTAATTGAAACCGTGGATCAATAAAAGCAATTCGATACCTTAAAGGTTGATTAGAGGAACCCATTGCTAGATTATTTTGAGCGAAGCTTGTTGTTTGAAAGCCTATGCATAAACATAAGCTTAATCCCCACCATAGAATTTTTTTCATGGCAAAATAAAAAATATAAATAAAATCTTATTGTTAGCTACTTAATTTAATTCGTCAAAATGATAAAAAGTACAGGAGAGTGGGCGAGCTTTGTGATCTTAGTAGAAAAATTTAAAAAGATGTTTTTAGACTTGGCAATAATGGAATAATTAATGTAATAAGTAACAATGTATTTTAGTTTAGAAAATCTTTTTTATAATGAATACATTAGTTTTTATAGTTGACCTTTCTGACATTAAATAATTTAAAAATATATGAAAAAACGTATTGTTATTTTTTGTAACTAATAAAAAACCGCGCCTAAGCGCGTTTTTTTATTAAAGAAACAAATTATTTTTTGTCATCTTTAACTTCAGTGAACTCA
>NZ_JZFB01000011.1:41935-42660 GCF_001188385.1 Acinetobacter sp. V2
TTTTTAAATAAAGGTTGGTAGAGGCTAGGTACAACTAAAATGCCCCAAATTAGTGTAGAGAGAATATTGCCTAGCTCATAAAAAATAGCACTTAGACCAGATATTAATGTCCAATAGTAACTCGGTAATAAATAAATGAGTAAAATTGGGAAAAAAGTATAAATATATAGTTTCCTCGCCCATTCTTTGAATAGAAGCAAACCAATGAATATGATCAAAAAAATAATTAAAAGAAGACAAGTAATGGCTAATTCCCAGTTTTGGGGATCTATTGATAACGTCTCATTGATTGAGATAAATGTTTCATCATAGGCATCAAATGTTGCACTAAAAATGGCGAAGAGTAGAGAAAAAATAAGCATTAATCTAAATTTGGTTTTTGTGATAATTGGTTCGATTTTCATTTTTTATAGCGTGATATTTTAATGTTTTAGATTATATATAATATTGTATCTGTATCAAATTGATATAGTCTGATTGGCTAAAGTTGAATGTACATAATTCTAGCAATTACTTGTCAACAATGTATACAGCTGCAGTAGTTAAGATACTGAAATAAAATGATTACCGATAAATAAAATGTGAAGGAAGTTAGACACCGAAAATACTTACTTGAAGCATCTCATTCAGCATGGAGTACGATTTCATTATCTGAGGCAAAATTTAAAAATCCAATACTTGAGAATAACAGGATTTATCTTAAAAAAAACCGCGCTTTCGCGCGG
>NZ_JZFB01000011.1:42711-44967 GCF_001188385.1 Acinetobacter sp. V2
ACAACGCCATCATCAGCTTTTTGTTGACCAGCATCGCCACCTTGGAATGCATTTGGATCAAAGCCTTCTGCGCCACCAGCTTGTTGCGCTTGTTCATAAGCACGTTGAGTGATAGGCATCAAAATGTTTTGTAAAGCTTCAGTTTTAGCTTTGATATCTTCAACATCATTTTCTTTTGTTGCTGCTTCAAGTTCAGAAACGGCAGTGCTTACAGCTGTTTTTTCATCTTCAGTAACTTTGTCACCAAGATCTTTAACAGCTTTGTTCGAGCTTGAAATTAATGCGTCAGCTTCGTTACGAGCTTTTGCAAGTTCTTCAAACTTACGGTCTTCTTCAGCATTCGCTTCTGCATCTTTAATCATTGCTTCGATTTCAGCATCAGACAAACCTGAGTTTGCTTTAATCTGGATCGATTGCTCTTTACCAGTGCTCTTATCTTTAGCAGATACTTTCAAGATACCATCAGCATTGATGTCGAAAGATACTTCAATTTGTGGCACACCGCGTGGAGCAGGCGGAATGTCACCTAATTGGAAGTTACCCAACAATTTGTTTTGTTGAGCCATCTTACGTTCACCTTGGTAAACAGAAATATCTACAGCAGGCTGATTGTCAGCAGCAGTAGAGAACACTTGTGATTTCTTCGCAGGAATCGTCGTGTTTTTCTCAATGATTGGTGTTAATACACCACCCATTGTTTCAATACCTAAAGTTAATGGCGTTACGTCTAATAAAAGAACGTCAGTTTTGTCACCAGACAATACCGCACCTTGAATTGCAGCACCGATTGCAACTGCTTCGTCAGGGTTCACGTCTTTACGTGGCTCTTTACCAAAGAATTCTTGTACTTTTTGTTGTACAAGTGGCATACGAGACTGACCACCAACCAAGATTACGTCAGAGATGTCAGAAGTCGAAAGACCAGCATCTTTAAGTGCAATACGGCAAGGCTCAATTGTACGAGCAACTAAATCAGAAACTAAACCTTCAAGTTTTGCACGAGTTACGTTGATCACTAAGTGTTTAGGACCAGTTGCATCGGCAGTGATATATGGAAGGTTAATTTCAGTTGCATTCGATGAAGAAAGCTCAATTTTTGCTTTTTCAGCAGCTTCTTTCAAACGTTGTAACGCAAGTGGATCATTTTTCAAGTTCACACTTTGTTCTTTCTTAAATTCTTCAACCAAGAATTCAATTAACGCGTTATCAAAGTCTTCACCACCAAGGAAAGTATCACCATTTGTTGATAACACTTCGATTTGTTGGTCGCCATCAAGGTCTGCGATTTCAATGATTGATACGTCAAAAGTACCACCACCTAAGTCGTAAACTGCAACTTTACGGTCGCCTTCTTTTTTGTCCATACCGAACGCAAGTGCAGCAGCAGTTGGTTCGTTAATGATACGTTTAACGTCTAAGCCAGCGATTTTACCTGCATCTTTAGTTGCTTGACGTTGAGCATCGTTAAAGTAAGCAGGAACAGTAATAACTGCTTCTGTAACTGTTTCACCTAAATAGTCTTCTGCAGTTTTTTTCATCTTTTTCAAGATTTCAGCAGAGATCTGTTGAGGTGCTAATTTTTTGTCATTTACTTCAACCCAAGCATCACCATTGTCAGCTTTGATGATTTTGTAAGGTACAAGACCGATATCTTTTTGTACCGCTTGGTCTTCATAACGACGACCAATTAAACGCTTAATAGCGAATAATGTATTTTTCGGGTTAGTTACTGCCTGACGCTTAGCACTTTGACCTACTAAGATCTCGCCATCTTTATAAGCGATAATCGATGGAGTTGTACGTGCGCCTTCAGCGTTTTCAATTACTTTTACTTTATCGCCTTCAAGTACAGCAACGCATGAGTTGGTAGTACCTAAGTCAATACCAATAATTTTTGCCATGTGACGTTTTCCTCAAAAATTCTTTTGCAATGTTTTTGCTTGTTATCCGATATGAGAGTGAATCTATTTTTTTCAAGCGTTTTAGCTAAAAAAAATCTAAAAACTCTCAAAAATTTACTTATTGACCAACCATAACCATAGCAGGGCGCAATAAGCGGCCATTTAACGTATAGCCTTTTTGTAAAACAGTACCGATTTCATTTGCTTTAGCATTAGGATCAATACCTACTGCTTGATGTAAATCTGCATTGAAACCATTTTTAGTATCAGCTTCTACAACGCCAAATTTCTCAAGCGCAGTTAACAGTGACTTTAAGGTTAATTTGATACCTTCAAGTACTGGGGTTTCTTCATC
>NZ_JZFB01000011.1:45009-48227 GCF_001188385.1 Acinetobacter sp. V2
TCAAGTAATTCTTTGGCAAATTTTTCAAGCACAGTTTCTTTATGCTTATCAGACTCACGTTGAATACGCTCTACACTTTTTTGTGCTTCGTAAACAGCATTTGCTGTACGTGCCTTTTCAAGTTTCAGGCTTTCTTCTAATTTGGTGATTTGCGCTTGTAAAGATTCAACGGTAACGTCGTTTGCTTGCTCTACACCTTCAGCCTGAGTTTGCTCATTAGATTGCTCTGCTTGCTCGTGTTGAATGTCTTGAGCTTGCTCGTTTTGCTCATTAGCCATTGATGATCTCCGTTTAAATGGGTTTTTAAACATGTACAGTCCTTTTGGCATCAGCATTTACTGGGTAAAACCTGAACTGCCATGCATATGCTGTAATTCATTAATAGGGATGAAGTATGGGCATTGCCTAAAAATTCAAGCGTACACGGCAATTTAAAACTTTTAATTTTGCGGTTTTAAGTAAAAATCTAAATTTTCGATCATAAAAGCAATAAATTCCTGCGTTATTTTGGGTAAATGTTGTCTCGATGCATATACCACTGACAAACTTAATTCCGGAGCTGAAAAGTTTTTAAATAAAGGAACTAATCTTTTTTCTTTTAAATCTTTTTTAACTAATAGTGAAGGCAACATTGCCACACCTTGGGCATGTAAACACATATCATAAACAGCATTTACATCATTACTTTTAAAGGTCACGTTTAAAGGGTAATTCTGCGGTTGCTGCTCTTCATCAAAAAGTGTCCAAAATTGATGTTGGCTGTGGTGAGCTAAACATTCATGTTGAATAAGTTGCCTTGGATGGGAGAGGGGGCTGTGCTGCTTTAAATAATCAGGATGAGCACAGAAAACGGACTCGATTTGGCAAACAGGTCGTGCAATTAAACCATCGGCAACTTTTTGCGTTATACGTAAAGCTAAATCGACCTGAGCATCAATTAAGTCCATCGTATTTTCAGTCAGATATACATCAAATTGAATATGTGGATGTTGCTGTTTAAATTGGCGAATACATTCTCCAACCCCTAATTGAAATAAAAACAAACCGCAGGTAAAGCGAATCGTACCGTTATGTTGTTCGGGTGCTGCCAGCTCTTGTAGAAGTTGCTGTTGTTGTAAAATATTTTCGCAGTAGAGGAGGGCTTTTTCACCTGCTGGTGTGAGTGATATTTTTCGTGTATTTCTTTGAAATAGTCGAGTTGAGAATGTGTGTTCAAGATGCTCAAGATAACGAGAAACCATCGCGCGGGAATAATTCAGGTGTTCTGCGGCTTTGGTTAAATTGCCATGCTGAGCAATAGAAACAAAGACTTGTATGGCTTTTAATGTGTCCATATGCATTATCATTATTACAATATATGCAACAGTTTATCTTAATTTAGTGCATTTACCTTACAGGAATTGCAATTTAAAGTATTTCTCATGAAATTGGAGAATACATAATGAAATTTTTTAAATTAACTGCTTCAGCCCTAGCAACTACCGTAGCTTTGACAATGGCTTCCTCAGCTTTTGCACAAGATCTAAAAATCCAAAGTTTTCTGGCTAAACCCGAACATTTTGGCGTGACTTCTACTTTAATTGAAGGCGATAAAGAAGTTCTATTGGTCAATGCGCAATTCTCAAAATCTGAAGCATTACGTATTGCTGCCGATATTCTCGATAGCGGTAAAACACTCAAAACAATTTTTGTAAGCTATGGCGATCCAGACTATTACTTTGGCTTAGACGTATTTAAACAATACTTCCCAAATGTACAAATCATCGCAACACCGGAAACTGTTAAACATATTCAAGATACTCAAGCGCTCAAAGTGAAGTATTGGGGTCCACAAATGGGTGCAAATGCGCCTAGCCAAATTATTGTGCCTCAAGCTTATACTGCTAAAACTTTAAAGCTAGAGAATGAGTCAATCGAGATTAAAGGTAAGAAAGAACTCACTTATTTATGGATTCCTTCTTCTAAGGCAGTAGTAGGTGGTATTCCGGTATCTTCAGGCATTCATTTATGGATGGCAGATACACCAAAAGTTAAAGACCGCAATGAAGTAATTCAAACGCTAGAAAACATTAAAGCACTCCAACCTCAGACGGTTGTTCCTGCCCATATGGTTGAGGGAGCTCCACAAGGTTTGGATGCGGTTAACTTTTCGATCGACTATCTCAAGAGCTATGAGAAAGCCGTTAAAGTAAGTAAAAATGCGAGTGAGCTAAGTCAGCTCATGCAAAAACAATATCCAACATTAAAAAGTGTGGATAGCCTAGAGCTGGGTGCAAAAGTTGTAAAAGGCGAGATGCAGTGGCCGTAATTTAAATCGAAATATCGTAAATTTTTAGAGAAGCCGTGGTTTAAACCCGGCTTTTTTTAATGGGAAGAGGAATTTTTAAGCAAAAAACCTCTGTAACATTCTACGCATCTTATATAGCGTTTCTATAAAGAGAATTTTTTTGAGTAGAGCGAAAGGCTCAGATAAAAATTAAAAATTGATAAAATTAAACAAAAGCTTAAGTTGCTAGTTTTATATAAAAGATAGAGCTAAGAGTAAGGAAGCGAATTTAATAAAAAATTGCACAATTTGTACTTCTATTACTACAAAAGACAACCAATGATACGCACGCCAGAAAAAAAAATTGTGAATTATAGGCAGCGCGAAGATGATCTTTGCATTTAAGTGTTTGTCGTAATGAAAGGAAAGCGATTATGAAAAAATTAGGTCTTATCTCTGTAGTACTTGCTGGTGTTGCTTTTACAGCTGTTGGTTGTGCATCTGAAGCTGGTTTAAACGCATCAGGTTCTGCTCAAACAAGTGCTAGCCCATCTGGCGTACAAGCTGGTGTAGGTGTTGATGCGGGCGTTTCTGGCCAAGCACAACCAGGTCAAGTTGATGCTGGCGCTTCTGGTTCTGTTTCAGGTTCTGCAACAGCTCAGTAATTCTTAGTGATAAGAATAGTTAAAAGATTATAGAGTCATATATTTAAGATGCCGATTTATGTATGAAGTGAGCTGCTACTCATTACTCTATAATTAAGAGAGTTTAGAATTCTCAAAAAAGCCCCAAAAGACGTAGCTTATTGGGGCTTTTTATATAGTAATGAATTTAGTCATCATGACGAGAATCTCGACGATTATGGTCACGATCTTCTACCCGTTTTTTATCCCACTCGTGGCGTCTTTTATCGTCATCCCGGCGTTTCTTATCTTCGTCATGGCGTCTTTTA
>NZ_JZFB01000011.1:48269-50744 GCF_001188385.1 Acinetobacter sp. V2
TTCGTTGTTGTTCATATATTCTTTGACGTTCTTCCCAGCGTCTTCGTTCCCAATCGTTATATCGACGTCCATCATTGCGATCATAGCGATTACTATCATGATCATGGTAACCATAACCACCACGATAAGAAGGGTCATCCGTATAAGCCACACAGCCTACAGTTAAAAGACTGGTCGCTAATAAAGTAACAACTAGTTTTGTTGACATAATCGTACCTCTTTTTGTCTGTTAACAATAATTGGCAAAAAAGTCCTGTTTTAAGTGACAGATTTGTTAATGACATTTGCTTGAAATCAGATTAGCGTAATTTGGGTTTTACCTTTGTATCTTGATTACATGAGTTGTATGCGAATATAGTCAAATAACAACAGAATTCTGTAGAAAATATGAAGGATAAGAGGGATTCATGGAGATAGGCATGACAGCATTTAATCAAAAAATTCAAACATTGCTAGATAAGGGCCAAGGGCCTGCTGCTCGAGCTCTTGATAAGTTACCTCGATTAGCTCAAGAATCACTTGCTAAAATTCTTGGATATTCGTACCAATATCCAGATCTCGACTCATTTACTAAATGTATGATGGCTGTACAAATTAAACAGGGTCGTATCGGTTTCATTGGATCAGACCCAATTGAATCTAGAAGGCAGTTCGATACGCAAATGCTGGCTATACGCCATAAGTCAACAGAGATCGACTTAGTAGAAGATATCCGTTTACCTCTCCAAAGTGGAACCGTTTTTGCGAGACACTATCACCCAGCACCGAATAAAAAACTCCCTCTTATTGTTTTCTATCATGGAGGAGGGTTTGTTGTTGGTGGTTTAGATACTCATGATGAGGTTTGTCGTATATTGGCAAAATATGCAAAAGTACAAGTACTCAGTATTGATTACCCCCTAGCACCTGAGGTTTCTCCTCAGCATTTAATCCAATCTTGTGAAGATGCTTTAGCTTGGGTATATCAAAATCGTAGACAGTTAAAAATATTAAAAGGTCGAATTGCGGTAGCGGGGGATAGTGCAGGTGGAAACATTAGTACAGTCGTGGCTCAAAGATCAGTAAATAAACCTTATGCTCCTCAGGCCCAACTTCTTATTTACCCTACCGTTGATTTCAAGAGTCGACATCCTTCCTTCTATACATATAACGAAGGATTGGTTTTGACGGATAACGATATCAATAATGTCACTCAATATTATGCAACCCAGCATAACATAGAACTAGATGATCCAATTATTTCTCCAACTTATGGCAACTTGAAGAAGAATCCTCCGGCTTTTGTGATTACTGCTGGGCATGATGTATTACATGATGAAGGCAAAATTTATAGCTATAAGCTACGCCAAAATGGTGTCAAAATGCATTATGAAGAATATTCAGATCAAACTCATGGTTTTATAAATTTGACGCCTATTTCCAAAAAAGCCAAACGGTACACCATTGAGTTCAGTAAAAACTTTAGAAAATTTTGGGATAAAAATAGCTAAATAAAAGTTTGGTCCATGTTTCACGTGGAACATGGACACATCCAAAATATTAGGCCTTAAATAAAAGATAATAAATACTCACTAGAATTCTTTTATATAGACGATTAAATTTAACCTCTATTAAGTTTTGCATTTTACTGTAGGAAGATATGAAAAAATTATTAATGCTATGTTGCTTAGGTCTAAGCAGTCATTCAGTTTGGGCTGACACTTTAGTTGAAATGCAAACAAATTTAGGCAACATAGAAATACAACTTTATGACGAGAAAGCCCCAATCAGCGTAAAGAATTTTAAAACCTATATAAAGTCGAACTTTTATAAAGATACGATCTTCCATCGCGTAATTCCTGGTTTCATGGTACAGGGCGGTGGACTTACTGCAAATATGCAGGAAAAGACAACCCGAGCACCAATCAAAAACGAAGCTGGAAATGGAATTGCTAACACCCGCGGAACTTTAGCAATGGCTCGTACTGCAAATCCTGACTCTGCTACTAGTCAATTCTTTATTAATGTCGCAGATAACAGTTTTCTAAATCGCTCAGCTGGTAACGCAGGTTATGCGGTTTTCGGAAAAGTAATTAAAGGAATGGATGTGGTTGACCGTATTGTAAAGGTACCTACAACCAATGATGGCATGCATCAGAACGTTCCTAAACAACCTATTAAGATACTAGAAGTGAAAATCAAAAAAGAATGAAAATAAATAATTTAATATTTATTTTTTATTATCAGTTGTTTAGTTAATTTTTTTGGCTTTTTTGATTTTTGGTTGGGTAAAAAAGAGTCGGTCAAACACATATATTTAGAAAAGTGCTTGCGTACCAGTTTTTTTTCCCTATAATGCACTCATCCCAACGCGATACACGAGAATATCTTAGCTTACAGGGTTAGGATGAAAACTTAGTATTGCGTTGAATTCTGTCTCTGACGAAGAGCAGAAAAATCATTAAGAGAATTGAAGAACAACTTGTGTGGATTTTT
>NZ_JZFB01000012.1:0-8888 GCF_001188385.1 Acinetobacter sp. V2
ATAAGACAATAAAAAAGGACTCTATATGAGTCCTTTTTTTATATGAAGGAAACTTCGAACCTATTCTAAGTTAGAAATGGGCTGCAAGACCTACATCTTCTAAATCAATATTAAGTAGATCGATTACATTTTTATATGGAAACTTATTCTTTAAACTGGAAAAGTAAAGAAGACGAAAATTATAAAGAGTAAGAGCAATGAAATATCAAGGAAGTTGCCATTGTGGTCAGGTAAAGTTTGTCGCAGAAGGGGAGCTAACAGAAGCCTTATCTTGTAATTGCTCGATCTGCCAAAAGAAAGGGTCTTTACTTTGGTTCCTACCTACAAATCAAGTTACATTTACTTTAGATTCTCCTGATATTTTAGCGAATTACACTTTTAACAAGCATGTGATTAATCATCATTTCTGTAAAAATTGCGGTATTCATCCCTATGCTCAAGGCATAGATGCAGAGGGTAATTCTATGTTTGCGATTAATGTTCGATGCATAGATGCTATAGATTTAGAAAAAATAAAAATAAATTATTTTGATGGACGTTCAGTTTAATAATTATAAGGATTTATTCAATGACAACTAAAAAACAATTAACTCCAACACAATTAGATTCACTACTTGAACTATTAAAGAAGAGATTTGAAAAGAACATACATCGCCATAAAGAAATTGATTGGACAAATGTGCGAGCTAAATTATTAGAATCGCCTGAAAAATTATGGTCATTGCAAGAAATGGAAAACACTGGAGGAGAACCAGATATTATCTCTTATGATCAACAAAAGGATAAGTATTTATTTGTTGATTGTTCTCCTGAGACACCCAAAGGTCGTAGAAGCCTTTGTTATGATCGAGTGGCTTTGGAGGCTAGAAAAGATCATCCTCCCAAAAATAGTGCAATCGATGTAGCTAAAGAAATGGGAGCTGAGCTTCTCACAGAAGAGCAATACCATGAATTACAAAAGTTAGGGGAGTTTGATCTTAAAACATCAAGTTGGCTCAAAACCCCAGATGAGATTCGATGGTTAGATGGAGCTATTTTTGCTGATCGACGTTATGGTCGGGTATTCATTTATCATAATGGAGCACAATCTTATTATGCTGTTCGTGGTTTTCGTTGCTGTTTAAGAGTATAGGCGTTGTACATAAATAAAATAATTCTGTTTGATGTTTTATGCCAAGAAAATGGAGATTCTTGCAACTTTTGATTGACTGTAAACATGACAAGATATGTTCAGGAATTAAATAAAAACATCAGGACATTTCTAAACATGCAACTCAATCCAATTTACTATAATGAACAACACTTTGCTTTTGCTGACAATGTTCGCCGATTTGTACAAAAAGAAATGGCTCCTTTTGTTAATGAATGGGATGAGGCGGAAACATTTCCACGAGAACTTTATAAAAAAGCTGCTGAGATTGGATTGTTGGGTTTAGGTTTTGTGGAGGAATATGGTGGTATTCCTGATGCAGATCCATTTTATTCATTACTGGCCGGTATTGAAATGGCAAAGGCGGGTTCTGGAGGAGTGCATACTTCACTTATGGTGCACACAATTGGCGCCCCTCCCATTCAGCATTTTGGAAGTGAGGAGTTAAAAGCTAGAATCCTCCCAGAGATTATTTCCGGTGAAAAAATTTCTGCTTTAGCTATTACAGAACCTGGTGGTGGCTCGGATGTCGCTGCATTACAGACTAAAGCTATTCGTGATGGTGATTACTACATTGTCTCGGGTGAGAAGACGTTTATCACATCGGGAATTCGTGCAGATTACTATACAGTTGCAGTGCGTACAGACCCAACTAAAACAGGTGCAGAAGGTATTTCAATGTTGCTCGTTGATGCGCATAGTGAAGGAATTACTAAAACACCTTTAAAGAAAATGGGGTGGTGGGCTTCTGATACAGCTCATTTGCATTTTGATCAAGTACGAGTATCTGTATCACATCTTCTTGGTAAAGAAAATGCTGGTTTTAAAGTCATTATGAATAACTTTAATATGGAACGTTTTTTCTTAGGTGTAGTGGCTTATGGGTATGCATTAGTCTGTTATGAAGAAGCTTTAGATTGGGCGCAACAACGAAAAACTTTTGGTAAGCGTTTAATTGATCATCAAGTGGTTCGTCATAAATTGGTAGATATGGCAACACAATTGACCTCAACACGGGCATTGCTTGAAGAAACTGCATGGAAAATGACTCAGCCGAAGTTACAAGGACCTGAGTTAGTAGCTCAAATTTCGATGCTGAAAAATGTTGCGACTCGCACTATGCAATTTTGTGCTGATGCAGCTGTACAAACATTAGGTGGTATGGGCTTTATGAGAGGTACCAAATCGGAACGTATTTACCGTGAAGTGAAGGTTAATATGATTGGTGGTGGTGCTGAAGAAATTATGAAAGATTTAATTAGTAAGCAGTTAGGTTATTAATTTTAGAGTAGGTTTTGCTTGTATAAACCATCTCATTCAGAGTTTACTGAGATGGTTCTATCCATTTCTCATTTAAAATTGCCCAACGTTCATGATCTTTCCATGTTTTTCCTCCAATTCGAAGATATTGCCGAGAAAAACCTTCTTTAATGAAACCAGCTTGGGCCACTAATTGAATCGAGGCAATATTGTCAGGTTGTATATTCGCTTCTAACCTATGTAAATTTAAATTTTTGAATGCTTCATTGAGTAATAATTTGAGGCCTTGCGTCATATAGCCATGACCTTGATAGGGATGAAATGCTTCATAACCCAAATAGGCTGAATGAAAGTGACCGCGTATAATATTTGAAATATTAAATGTTCCAGCAATTGCATGGCTATGGGTTAAGCAGACAAAATAGCGATGTTCTTGTTCTAAATATGTTTGAAAGTCAGCTGGTGGATATGCCCACGGTTGATGTAATTGAACACTACGTGCATAAGCTTCTTTAATTTCTGCAAGGTCATTTTTCTTGGGTTTACGTAAATAGACTAGACTCATTTTAATGCCATCTCCCAGACCATTTCGGTTAACTCACCAATTTTGACTTTACCCTCAGCTTTATACCAAGTTACAGTCCACGAAATTGCACCACCAACTAATCTTCGCCAAATAAAGGCATCATGCTTTACCTTGCCCTGAGTGCGTAACTTTTCAATAACATCTAACCAAATTTGCTCATATTCATTACGCATTTTTAAAAGATAATCTTGTTTTTCTTTTGACAGGGCAAACCATTCATAAACCAAAACAGCCATGGCTGCACCTGTATCTCCAGTAATTGAAATGAGTTCAGCTTTAATAAGAGCACGTAACTGTTTTTCTGGATCCGTAGATTGAGCTGCCGCATCTTGTAAACGAGCAAGATTGTAAATAATGGTTTCCTCCATCACGTGAGCGAGGATGTCATCTTTACTTTTAAAGTGGTGGAATAAGCTTCCCGACTGGATTCCAATAAATTGAGCAAGTTCGCGTACAGTGGTTTTATCATAGCCTTGTTTGTGAAATAGATAGGCAGCCCCCCGTAATAAACGACCACGTGGGCTATCGTCAAAACAAGAGATATTTGGAATCTGTTCAATTGAAGTAGCAATCATGCGAAAGCTGAATCCTTTATATAAAAATACTTAACAGAAAAGGTTGCCAAATCTCATCATGTTTTAGCTGAGCTGTCGAGTTTGGCAGTTTTGGTCAATTTCACAATAACATTTTGCTCTTTACAAACCAAGCGCTTGCTTGGTAATGTTGAGTGTAATTTTTAAACAAAATAATGAGAAATAAGATGGCAAGTAATCAACAGGATGATGAGCGTGTCGTAAAAATAGGTTGTGCTTCAGGTTTTTGGGGAGACACCAATACTGCCGCTTTCCAATTAGTACATCTAACCGATATTAATTATTTGGTGTTTGATTATTTGTCAGAGATTACCATGTCGATTATGGCAAAAGCGAAGATGGTAGAACCAAAACATGGTTATGCTTTGGACTTTGTCAGTCGAGTGATGGCACCTCTACTTAAAAAAATTGCAGAGAAAAAGATTAAGGTGATTAGTAATGCTGGTGGTGTTAATCCATTGGCGTGTCGAGATGCCTTACAAAAAATAATTAAAGAATATGGCCTAGATCTGAAAGTTGCTGTGGTTTTAGGTGATGATCTTTTAGCACAACATGAGCAACTCAAGCAGCAAAATATTCAGGAAATGTTTAGCGGTGAAGCTTTGCCAGAACAGGTGGCAAGCAGTAATGCTTATTTAGGTGCGGTGGCTATTCGCGATGCTTTAAATTTAGGCGCAGATATTGTGATTACTGGCCGTGTGGTTGACTCCGCTGTGGTGCTTGCCCCTTTACTTCATGAGTATCAATGGTCTTTAGATGACTACGATAAGTTGGCACAAGGCTCGCTGGCAGGTCATGTCATTGAATGTGGCGCGCAATGTACAGGCGGTAATTTTACCGATTGGCAATTGGTACAAGGCTTCGACAACATGGGATTTCCAGTGGTTGAAGTGAGGGAAAATGGTTCATTCGTTGTGACTAAACCACAAGGGACAGGTGGTCTGGTCTCTACCGCCACGGTTGCTGAACAAATTGTTTATGAAATTGGCAATCCTCAAGCATATTTATTACCCGATGTAATTGCTGATTTCAGTCAGGTGCATTTAGAACAAATCGGAGAGCATCGAGTTCGTGTGACGGGTGCAAAAGGACAAGCACCGACTACACAATATAAAGTTAGTGCGACTTATCCAGATGGTTATCGGGTTTTAGTCAGTTTCTTAATTGCAGGACGTGAGGCACCACAAAAAGCACAAGTCATTGCGGATGCGATTTTGACGAAGTGTGAGCGTGTTTTAGCAATGCGTTCGGTGCCGCCATTTAGTGAAAAGTCGGTTGAAATCTTAGGTATTGAAAGTACCTATGGAGCACATGCTCAGGCTTTAAATAGCCGTGAAGTTGTGGTCAAAATAGCTGTAAAACACATGTTTAAAGAAGCATGTATGTTCTTTGCATCTGAAATTGCACAGGCTTCAACAGGTATGGCTCCAGCCTTGGCAGGTATTGTTGGTGGACGTCCAAAAGCATCTCCAGTGATTAAATTATTTTCATTTTTAATTGATAAAAATCAAATTAATGTAGAAAACGATTTTGATGGAAGCCGCTATCCGGTTGAGATTCCTCAGGGCACTTCTACAGAGCAAATTCCTAGTTTAGCAGCGGGTGAAAGTGCGGTTTATGAAGGGAATGAAACAGAAGTTCCTTTGATTGAAATTGCCCATGCCCGCAGTGGTGATAAAGGTAATCATAGCAATATCGGTGTGATTGCGCGTAAAGCAGAATATTTACCGTGGATTCGTGCAGCACTGACTGAACAGACGGTTGCAAGTTATATGCAGCATGTCTTGGATGCAGAGAAAGGGCGAGTAATTCGTTATGAGTTACCAGGTTTAAATGCACTGAATTTCATGTTGGAGAATGCCTTGGGTGGCGGTGGTGTTGCAAGCCTACGTATCGACCCACAAGGTAAAGCATTTGCACAACAATTATTGGATATGCCTGTCAAAGTTCCGGCACATCTTTTAGAAAAATAAAATGAATGGATGAAACAAAGATGAGTTATCAATCAATTTTTAGACCAGATGCTTTTGCTAATAAAGTCATTATTGTGACAGGTGGCGGCTCAGGAATTGGTCGTTGTACTGCACATGAGCTTGCAGCCCTCGGCGCGCAAGTGGTGATTACAGGACGCAAAATTGAGAAATTAGAGAAAGTAAGCCAAGAAATTATAGAAGATGGTGGTCAGGTTCATTTCATTGTTTGCGATAACCGTGAAGAAGAACAAGTAAAAAATATGATTGCGGAAGTGATTGAGAAATTTGGCAAGCTCGATGGTCTGGTAAATAATGCGGGTGGCCAGTTCCCCTCAGCTTTAGAGAATATTTCGGCGAATGGTTTTGATGCAGTCGTGCGTAATAATTTGCACGCAACTTTCTATTTAATGCGTGAAGCTTATAACCAATGGATGGCAAAACATGGTGGCAGTATTGTCAACATGACTGCCGATATGTGGGGAGGCATGCCGGGAATGGGGCATTCTGGCGCTGCGCGTTCGGGGGTTGATAATTTAACTAAAACAGCATCAGTTGAGTGGGGGAAATCTGGAGTTCGTGTAAATGCGGTTGCACCGGGGTGGATCGTATCATCTGGTATGGATAATTATAGCGGTGATTTTGCCAAAGTAATTATTCCAAGTCTTGCTGGCAATGTACCGCTAAAACGTATGGGAACTGAGTCGGAAGTATCATCGGCAATTTGTTATTTACTGTCCGATGCTGCAGCTTTTGTTTCTGGTGTGACGTTACGTATTGATGGTGCTGCATCACAAGGGACACGTATGTATCCACTAGATGAGGCTACAAATAGTCAATCTTATAATGGTTTTCACCGTGCATTTATTCCTGAAATCTTTCAGAAAAAAACTGAGGCTGAGGAGGAATAACAGTGACTATTCTCCAATCCGAAATTGCTGTTGGTAGTGAACAGTATCAAAAGAATAAAGAGGCATTGCTTACTCAGCTGAGTGAAGTCCGTGCAATTCAGCAAAAAAGCATTGATAAATCATATGCGGCTAAACCTAAGTTCGATAAAAAAGGCAAGATTCTGCCGCATGAGCGTGTGCGGTTGTTACTCGATGCTGATTCACCTTTTGTTGAGCTGTGTGGCTTGGTCGGCTACAACATGCATGATGATAAAGATGGTTCAGAAGCTGGAGGAGGGGTAATTGCTGGCCTTGGTTTTGTCAGTGGTGTGCGTTGTCTGGTCTCTGCAAGTAACAGCGCGATTAAAGGGGGGACCATGTCACCCATGGGTGTGCAGAAAACCTTGCGCTTGCAAAAAGTTGCTTTGGAACAAAAACTCCCGCTGATTACGCTGACCGAAAGTGGAGGTGCCAACTTAAATTATGCTGCTGAAGTATTTACTTATGGCGGCATGACCTTTGCCAATCAGGCACGTCTTTCAGCGGCAGGTATTCCCCAACTTGCAGTGGTGCATGGTAATGCAACGGCAGGTGGTGCTTATCAGCCCGGTCTTTCCGATTATGTGATTGCTGTACGCAAGCAAACCGAGATGCTTCTTGCAGGTCCCCCTTTACTCTTGGCTGCCACTGGCGAAGTGGCAACAGCTGAAGAGTTGGGCGGGGCAGAAATGCATGCACAGGTTGCCGGAACTGCAGAATATTTGGCAGAAAATGATGCTGACGGTATTCGACTTGCACGTGAAATTTTTGAACATCTGAACTGGAAAGAACAAATCAAACCAGTTGAAACGACATATAAAGAACCTCGTTACGATGTCGATGAACTGTTGGGTGTGATTCCAAACGACCCGAAACAACCATTTAACATGAAAGAAGTGGTTGCCCGTATTATTGACGATTCAGATTTTCTAGAATTTAAACAGGAATATGATGATTTAACGGTATGTGGCTGGGCAAAAATTGGAGGCTTGCATATTGGCATTATCACCAATAATGGTCCGATTACCCCTCAAGGAGCAGCGAAAGCAGCTCAGTTTATACACCTGTGTGAACAGACCAAACGTCCATTATTGTTCTTGCATAACACCACAGGTTTTATGGTAGGAACCGATGCCGAGCAAAATGGCATTATCAAGCATGGCTCGAAACTGATTCAAGCTGTTGCGAATTGTTCAGTACCTAAAATTTCAATTGTTGTGGCAGGCTCATATGGTGCAGGTAACTACGCAATGTGTGGTCGGAGTTTATCGCCAGACTTTATTTTTGCATGGCCAAATTCGCATGTTGCTGTAATGGGCGCTGCACAAGCTGGAAAGGTATTACGCATTGTGGCTGAAGGAAAGCAAAAAGCTTCTGGTCAGGAGCCTAATCCGCAAATGCTTGATTTTCTTGAGCAGAGTACGACCATGAAATTGGAGCAGCAATCTACCGCGATTTTCAATACGGCCATGCTACATGACGACGGCATTATCGATCCGCGAGATACCCGAAAATTATTAATTTTCCTTTTACAAACCATTTATGAAGCACAGCAACGAGAGCTAAATCCAACTCGTTTTGGTGTGTCTCGTTTTTAATCAATCTTTACCGTAATTAAAAAAAATTAATAGGAATAACACAATGAAATTTACTGCCGAACATGAAGCATTACGCCGTACAGCTCGTCAATTTGTTCAAAATGAGCTGAATCCACATATTCCAGAATGGGAAGCTGAAGGGCAGTTCCCAATCCACGATGTATTTAAAAAAATGGGTGATCTTGGTTTATTAGGAATTTGTAAGCCTGAGGAAAATGGCGGTTTAGCGTTAGATTATTCGTATAACCTTGTAGTTGCAGAAGAAATTGGCTATGCAGCTTGTGGCGGGGTGCCTTTAGCTATTGGTGTACAAACCGACATGGCAACACCTGCTTTGGCACGTTTTGGTAGTAAAGAATTACGTGATGAGTTTTTAACACCAGCGATTGCTGGGGAATATGTTGCCTCAATTGCGGTATCGGAAGTTCATGCTGGTTCCGATGTTGCTGCTATTAAAACCACAGCAAAAAAAGATGGCGATGACTATGTCATTAACGGCAGCAAAATGTGGATTACAAACTCATTGCAGGCCGACTTCTTTTGTCTTTTAGCCAATACGTCTGATGATAAACCACACGTTAATAAGTCGATGATTATCGTACCAGCAAAAACTAAAGGGATTAGTTTTTCAGAGCCACTTAATAAATTAGGGATGCGTTCAACGACCACAGCGCAGGTTTATTTAGACAATGTACGTGTACCACAGCGTAACTTAGTGGGTGCCGAAGGCATGGGCTTCATGATGCAAATGATGCAATTTCAGGAAGAGCGCCTATGGGCTTGTGCCAATGCCATTGGCGGG
>NZ_JZFB01000012.1:8906-11300 GCF_001188385.1 Acinetobacter sp. V2
TACCACTTTTGGTCAACCCCTCATTAATAACCAATATATCCATTTTCGTTTTGCCGAACTCATGACTGAAGTGGAAGCACTTAAAGCATTAACCTACCAAGCTTGTGAACAGCATATTGCTGGGGAAGATGTGACCAAGCTGGCATCTATGGCAAAACTAAAAGCAGGACGTTTAACCCGTGAAGTTGCCGATAGCTGTCTGCAATATTGGGGTGGTAACGGCTTTATGTGGGATAACCCAGCATCACAGCTGTATCGTGATGGTCGTTTAGGCTCTATTGGCGGTGGGGCAGATGAGATTATGTTGGGGATTATCTGTAAGTTGATGGACATCCTACCTAAAAAGCAGAAATAAAAATAAGGAATACACCATGACACTTTCCTCATCTCTACAAGCTCTAGATATTGATGACAGCATTCAATTGGAACAAGACGGCAGTATTTTATATCTCTGGTTAAACCGACCGGAGAGCCGTAATGCCATGAACTTGAATATGGTCAATGCAATTCAACAAGTCTTTAATGCCATTCGTGATGACCTTTCAATTCGTGCGGTAATTATCCGTGGTGAAGGTGGAACCTTTTGTGCAGGTGGTGACATTAAAGACATGGCGGCTTTGCGTGTTGAAGCAACCAATGTTGGTAGCTTACAACCTTATGCTGATTTTAACCGCCGTTTTGGTGCCATGCTTGAGCAAGTCGAAGCTGCACCACAGACTGTTGTGGTGATTTTAGAAGGCGCTGTTTTAGGTGGTGGTTTTGGTTTGGCATGTGTTTCAGATGTTGCCATTAGCCGTGATAATGCCCAGTTTGGTTTGCCTGAAACGGGATTAGGTGTGATACCTGCGCAAATTGCTCCTTTTGTGGTGAAACGTATTGGCCTGACTCAGGCACGCCGACTTGCTTTACTCGGCATGCGTTTTGAAGGGCGTACAGCACTGAGTGTTGGTGTGGTTCATCAAATTGCACATAATGAAATTGAACTTGAACAAGCTTTAGAGGAAACCATTCAACACATTAAACGAGCAGCTCCTCAAGCTTCGCGTGTGACTAAAGCACTGTTACATCGAACGCTCAATGAGCCTTTGAGTGATTTACTCAATGATGCAGCTCAGCAGTTTGCCCAAGCGGTTGGTGGAGCTGAAGGACAAGAAGGAACGATGGCTTTTATCCAGAAACGTTTGCCGAATTGGGCCGATGAGTCATAAGAGATAAGGATAAAAATAATGAAATTTTCAAAAGTACTGGTTGCCAACCGTGGTGAAATTGCAGTTCGAGTCATGCAAACTGCTAAGGCAATGGGCTATCAAACTGTCGCAGTTTATTCTGATGCTGAACGTAACGCTCGCCATGTGCAAGAGGCCGATGAAGCTGTTTACATTGGGGCATCTAAAGTATCTGAATCTTATCTCTCCATTGCTAAAATTATAGAGGCGTGCAAAAAAACTGGGGCAGATGCTGTTCATCCCGGTTATGGTTTTTTGTCAGAAAATACTAATTTTGCTCAGGCATGTATCGACAACCAGATTACATTTATTGGGCCTACTGCTTCTGCAATTGAGTTAATGGGCAGTAAACGTCTCTCAAAAATTGCTATGATTGAAGCAGGCGTCCCTTGTGTACCAGGCTATGAAGGTGACCGACAGGATCTCGAATATTTAGCAGCACAAGCAGAACAGATTGGCTTTCCAATTATGGTCAAAGCTTCTGCTGGTGGTGGTGGTCGTGGAATGCGTTTGGTAGAACAGTCATCCGAATTGGTTGAGGCATTGCAAACCGCACGTTCCGAAGCTGAAAATGCCTTTGGTTCTGGCGAGCTAATTTTAGAAAAAGCAGTCATTGCACCGCGTCATGTAGAAATTCAGGTTTTTGGTGATACTCACGGCAATTATGTGTATTTGTTTGAGCGCGATTGTTCGATTCAGCGCCGTCATCAAAAAGTAGTTGAAGAAGCTCCATGTCCAGTGATGACTCCTGAACTGCGTCAGCAAATGGGTGAAGCAGCTGTAGCAGCGGCTAAAGCATGTGCTTACGTAGGTGCGGGAACTGTTGAGTTCTTACTTGATGCATCGGGTGCATTTTATTTTTTAGAAATGAATACCCGTTTACAGGTAGAGCACCCAGTCACTGAGCTCATTACAGGACTAGATTTAGTTGAATGGCAGTTACGTGTTGCGAATGGTGAACAATTGCCTTTGCAACAACATGAATTGACGTTAAACGGTCATGCAATCGAGGTGCGTTTGTATGCCGAAGATCCACGTCAAGATTTCTTACCACAGACAGGACAAGTTCTGCGTTGGCAGCCTGCAACTTTGCCAAATGTGCGAATCGATCATGGCATATTGGCAACTGATGAAGTCAGTCCATTTTACGATCCGATGGTAGCAAAGG
>NZ_JZFB01000012.1:11342-11999 GCF_001188385.1 Acinetobacter sp. V2
ACTTGCTCGTGCCGTAGATGATTGTGTTTTGCTGGGTGTAAACAGTAATAAGCAGTTCTTGGTCAATTTATTACGCCATCCGGTTGTTGTTGCTGGTGATACCAATACCGCATTTATTCAGCAGCATTTTCAAAACGACAGTAGCCTACATAAGCAGGTTTTATCTTTAGAAAATTTAGCGATTGCTGCTGCATTATTTAGTCAAAGTAAAGTGACTGCGGTGTGGCAAACTGGGCTTGGAGTGCCATTACCATTAAAACTTAAATATGATGATCAGCAAATTCAATTGCAGCTTTCATCTGTAAATAACACGTTTACGGCACAGCTTTGTGATCAAACAGTTTGTATTGAAGTGCTTGAGAGAACACCAGAGCAATTATTTTATTTAATTGATGGCGTACGTCGCCGTGTGCAATATGTATTGGATGGTGATCAGCTTTACTTAGATCGAGAGAATGGCAATGTTTTGATACGCAATGTGACCTATGCCGCGCCAGAAACTGCTGATGTAGCGGGAGACGGCAAAATTCGAGCACCGATGGATGGTGCTGTGGTAAATATTTTGGTTAATAAAGGCGATCAAGTTGTGAAAGGCCAAACCTTACTAGTGCTTGAGGCTATGAAAATTCAACAGCAGATTAAATCTGATGTGGATGG
>NZ_JZFB01000012.1:12041-29633 GCF_001188385.1 Acinetobacter sp. V2
AAAAAACGGCAAATGCTTTTTACTATTCAAATTTAATTAAAAAACCGCTCTATTTGAGCGGTTTTTATTTTCGATCAGAAGTCTTGATTTATTCTCCATCTGCCTCTGCAATCACTTGGCTTGCTTTTTTTAGACTATAAAGCAGTTGCCCTAAAAGTACCTCTTTATTACTGAGCGTGACCATGACCATCGGGTGATGAATTGCTGGAATAGCCGTCAGAATAGCCTTACCATTATCTGCATCTAATGTGATGTTATTACAGCCAGTGAGCTGAATCTCTTTTAAAAATGCAGTGACCATTGCCAAAATTGAGCTACTCACCGCCGCTAATTTGGTGGTGTTATGGTAGTTTTTATGACTTACTGTTGCTAATTCAAAACCATCAGAAGAGCAAATCATTACAAAATCTACACCACGCGTATTCATCAGAATATTATGAGCTTCAGTTTTTGCCAGCTGTAACAGTTGTGTAGGGGCGGTGCGTTTTTGAGTTGGAATACTAAGCATGATCATTCCCTTGAGATGTTAAGCCTACTTTGACTTCAAGTGATGCAATTAATGATTCAACCATCATTAAAATTTGTTCTTGCTCGCGTGCATCAATAAAAAACAACGGATATGACAGTCCATTTGCTTTTATCCAATGACGATATTGTTGAAGTGACGATTCTTTATTTTCGTCAACATGAGTAATACCAATCGCAATATTATCGTTATAATTTTTAAAAGTTTCTAAGTAGCTTTCTAACTCGTCAATTGGATTAGGACTATTGTGATCTAATAATAAAATAACACCGATTGCACCTTCACAAATGACCGACCATATAAAATCAAAACGGCTTTGTCCTGGGGTGCCATAGAGTCCGATTTTGATTCCATCATCTAAAGTAATTTCACCATAATCAATGCCTACAGTGGTCTGGGTTTTCTGGTGGCTTTGTACATCAGTGTTGAATGCTTCTGTTTCAAGAATTGGAATTTCAGATAGCGATTTAATCGCTTCTGTTTTACCTGCCCCCATACTACCTGCAAAGACAATTTTATATTGCTGTATAATCATAACTTCCCTTAAAGACCAAAACGCCGTCTAATCTTCCCTATAAAATTTCTAAAAAAATGATTGTCTGTATTTGAGTTTTCTAAATAAGAATTTGGGGCGTAAGCACATTTATTCGCAGAAATAAATTTTCCATTATTTGCCATTAAACAAGCGGTAACGAAGCGCAAGACATCATCAATTGACAAGTTCAGTTGGTTAGCCACATCAGTAATTTTTGCTCCCTGTATAAAACAAGCAGAGAGTTGTAGGCTCACTTTTCTATATTCTTTTTGGTAGGGCTGTGGCCAATGATCAATTTTAAAATATTTATCTTCTGTAGCTAGATTTCCAAAGTTTTTTGAATACCAAATCAAATTCCATAGCCAGTCCTGCAAATAGTAGTTTTTTTTACGAGATACTTTGGTGAAGTCAGAGGTTTTAGCAAAAGTAAAATCAAAGCTTTGATTGGTTTGAGTTTGTTGGCGTGATGGTTCCAACCAAGCCATCTGAGTCCTGTTATCAATAATGGCGAGAGTGCCTTTATCATCAAAAAGGTATAGTTTGGCATTTTCTGGGCTGTGCAAATTCCTAATAAATTTATCATCAATGAGTATGGGCTCATTTGATAAATTTGAAACTACAACAGTCTTCTTTTGGTTTAAATAAGATATTAGGTTTATTTGTAGCCAGTCTAATAGAGATTCTACTTTTTCTAATGGCAGATGCAGGGTATGTTCATTAAGTTGATATCCATTTTGTGAAGGAGTTTTAGTAATTTTTAAATAAGGACATTTTTTCTTTTGAAGAATATTTTGAATATTATCTGAGTCAAAAAAGTTTTCATTAATTAATAATAGATCAATATGACTGTTAGAAATATTAACCCAATTAATACTATACTCATTAGATATTAACTTTCTGATTAAAGTTTTTAATTCATCTAAAATTTTTAAGCTTAAACCAGTAGTAGCAATATTTATGTAATTCCTATCCATAGTATCACATTAAGTTTTATTGAATAATATAATAGTTTTAATATGCTTTTTATAATAAATATAAAAAGCATATCTTAGATTAATTAGCTAAAGTCTAGCTCTTTTTCAAATGACTTTAACTCATGACGAGCCATAGCCAAGTTCGATTTGGCACGATCAAGCACTAAGTAAAGGAATAGACTATTATTACTTTCTAGAGGTCGAATTAAGTGGTAAGCCTTACCCAATGTAATTAAAATGTCTTCAATATTGTCATTTAATTTCAAAGCATTGGCGATATTTCGCTTTGCGCGAACTACTTCTGTATTTCCAGCCGCCGCCAATTCTAAATCAATTTCCCCACCACCTTGTGTTGCAAGTGATAACCCACTTTCTGAATCAACAAGTGCAGAAGCAATAAAACCATCAATTTCAGTTAAGCTATCTAAAGAAAGTTTAGCCATGTTTTTATCTCTCAGGATTCTAAAGTTATATTTACTACTTTTTCCTAAAAGTAGTTGAAATTCATTATATTTCTGAACAATTTGAAGTCAATTAACCAAGGAAGTTGAGAGGTTTCAGTTTTGGGGAAGAAGTGACGTAAAATGTCAGATTAGAAAAAACATTATAAGATTATTTATACATTATACTTTTAAGACTGCGATGAGGTTTACATTATATATTTTTAAATTTAGCTAAAGTAATTGTAATAGAATATTAATACAATATTGATTAATAAATTATTTTAATTTTAATCGAAAAAGGGGAATAAAAAATTCCCCTTTTTATAACAATGATTAAACTAAACGAGTTGTGTGTAAATACAATAGAGATAACCCAAAATTGCTAAAGCAACGACAGGGGCAATAATCTTTGACCATGTAGGTACAGAACTCTCAGTAGCTTGTTCTTCAATATGCAAATCGTCATGATGAGGTTGGGCTTGGTGAACCATTTGGTTGAACTCCTTCATTGTTGTATCCAATGATAGCTCTTCTTGTTCCACAGGTTTAGAACCAATTAACTCATTTAGGTGGTTTGTTGACCAAACCCAATCTTCTGCCTGACCTGATAAATGTTCTACTTGGCCTAAAATTAATTCTTTTAAGCCATTATGCCCAAAACCACCTGTTTCATCGAGTTGGTTAAGTTCTGCTAACTGCAAAGTTAAAATTTCAGAAATACTCTGTTCTAGCTCTGAATTTTTTAAAGCTGACTGATTATGCTTAGACGTTGTTAGATGACGAGCAACTTCTTGAATATAAAGTGGATCTGAAGTTTTGATTTCTTGATAAATCTTATTGTCATCTTGGCGCCATAAACTAATCAGTTTTCCAAGCGTAAGAATATTCACCTCATCAATCAGTTTATTTTTTTCATTAACTGGATATTGATTTAAAAGCTGAGGCTTTTGAATTTTTATCTGCTCAGCAAAGTATTGGACTAAATCAAATGCCATGCTTTCTTCCTCTAAATTTAATCTAAAATTCTTAACGTTGGTTTTTTCTTAGTTGATGTTGTTTCAATTGTTTCTTGTACTTCAGACTCTACTGTATTTTCTACAGGTGCTACATTGGCATATTCTTCAGGATCAAAAAATAAACCTTGTCCATTCTCACGTGCATAAATACCTAGAACAGCTTGAATAGGTACATAAATGTCTTTTGATGCTCCCCCGAAACGAGCAGAAAAAGTAATCGCTTCATTTCCAATAATAAGTTGATGAACAGCATGAGGCACGATATTTAAAACGATTTGGCCATCTTTAACAAATTGCTGTGGAACATCAGTATGTGGCTGTGTCGCATCTACTAATAGATAAGGAGTAAGTTGGTTATCACAAATCCATTCATAGATTGCACGAGCAAGATAAGGACGTGTAGGGGTTAAATCAATAGTTTGCTCAGACATATCACACTATTCCATATTTAATAGTTCATTGTAACGGTTTTTCTCTTGAGCCGTCATTGATTTAGCAAAAGAAGGTCTCTCAAAGATACGTTTACAATACAAAAGTATTGGTCGGCAATGCTGTTTGGGTAAATCGATTCCCATGCTATTTAATCTTAAGAAGATAGGTGCAAGCATACAGTCCAAAATTGTGAAATTTTCAGACATAAAATAGGGAAAATGCTGAAATAGAGGAGTAAGTGAAATTAAAGTTTCACGTAATTCTTTTTGAGCTTTTTGCTTTTGTTCTATATTTAAAGAATCAGTATGTTTTAACATATGATCTGCTAACTTGAACCAGTCGTTTTCAAGTCTCCAGATATATTGACGCTGCTCTGCACGCATCATTGGAGCATCTGCGTAAAGCTTACTTTGGCGATAACGATCATCTAAATACTCAGCAATAATAGGCGCTGAAAATAATTTAAGATTTTGCTCGACCAACATCGGCAATTGGTTATAAGGATTCAAACTTGCCAAATCTTCGTCTTCATGGTCAGTTATGATCAATTGATATTTGATTTGCTTTTCTGCTAATAGAAAACGAATCCAGTGAGAACGGAAATCATCAGCATGACTGTAAAGGGTAATCCCCTGAATAGAGGTGTTTTCGACCGACATATCACAAGACGACGTGGTTGAGTGAATCGATTAGGATACTAAAAATGCTCTAGGAAATCACGGTTCTAAAGAGATAGTTTGTTTATATTTATAAGTTTGCATTTTATTGTTCGATTTTCATAATAAAAAAAGCCTTGGAAAAATCCAAGGCTTTTTGTCCAACTCGATAAACGAATTAACGTTTAGAGAATTGAGGACGCTTACGAGCTTTACGTAAACCAAGTTTCTTACGTTCAACTTCACGAGCATCACGAGTAACGAAACCAGCTTGACGAAGAACAGGTTTTAAAGTTTCGTCAGCAGCGATAAGCGCACGAGTAATACCGTGACGGATCGCGCCAGCTTGACCACCGATACCACCACCTTTAACAGTGATGTAAAGGTCAAACTTTTCAGTAACTTCTAAAAGTTCTAAAGGTTGACGAACAACCATACGAGCAGTTTCACGACCGAAATATTGCTCTAAAGTACGGTTGTTAATAACGAGTTTGCCTGTACCAGCAGACAAGAAAACACGTGCAGTTGCGGTCTTACGGCGACCTGTACCATAATTAGTAGCCATGTGCTGTATCCCTTAGATGTCCAAAACTTGTGGCTGTTGAGCAGCATGCGGATGCTCAGTACCAGCGTACACTTTCATTTTTTTGATCATTGCATAACCAAGAGGACCTTTTGGTAACATGCCTTTAACTGCTTTTTCAAGAACAGCTTCAGGCTTGTGAGCAATTAACTTCTCGAAGTTAGTCTCACGGATACCACCAGGGAAACCAGTATGGCGATAATATTTCTTATCAAGCGCTTTTTTACCAGTCACTTGAACTTGTTCAGCATTAATCACAACGATGTAATCGCCAGTGTCAACGTGAGGAGTATAAGAAGTTTTGTGCTTACCGCGTAAACGACGAGCGATTTCAGTCGCAAGGCGACCTAAAGTTTTGCCAGAAGCATCAACAACATACCAGTCATGTTGAACTTCAGCTGGCTTAGCGCTGAGAGTTTTCATTAAACCACTACCTATTATAGTTGGTTTGGACTATGGAATCTGTCCAAACAAAAGGAGCGAGCATTCTAAACGAGTTTGTTCAAAGTCACAAGAAAAATCCAGTTTAAGCCACATAATTTAATCCATAAACCGATGAATGCGGGATATGTTAAAATCAAACAAATTTTAGTTATGTGTCTGGGGTGATTGTGCTGCCTTTATATGTCACTTCCGGTGAGCCGGCTGGTATTGGTCCAGATATTTGCTTGAGCTTGGCTCAGCGAGTTGATGAACGTCCTGTTGTTGTTTTTGGTGACCAAAATTTATTAGAACAACGTGCCCAGAAACTCGGTATAAATATTCAATTTATAGAATATACGGGACAAGCTGAATCATCCTCTTCTGGTGAGCTTTATATAGAGCATGTACCTTTAGAAACGGCGGTTATTGATGGCCAATTAAATTCAGCTAATGCGGCTTATGTATTAGAACAATTACGCCGTTCAGCTGATTATGCCATGTCTGGTAAAAGTGTTGGGGTAGCTACGGCACCAGTGCAAAAATCGGTCATTAATGATGCAGGCATTTTGTTTAGTGGTCACACTGAATACTATCAAGAATTTGCAGGGGTAGAGCGCGTTGTCATGATGCTTGCAACTAAGACTCTGCGCGTTGCTTTAGCGACTACGCATTTGCCTTTAAGAGATGTTGCCGATGCAATTACCAAAGAACGGTTACATCAAGTCATTGATATTTTAATACATGATTTAAAAACTAAATTTAAGATCGTTGATCCACGCATATTGGTGTGTGGCTTAAATCCTCATGCGGGGGAAGATGGCTATTTGGGCCGTGAAGAGATTGATACCATTAATCCGGTACTCGAAACTTATCGGGCGCAAGGAATTAAAATGAGCCTAAGCTTGCCTGCGGATACCTTATTTACCCCTGAGCATCTTAAAAATGCTGATGCTGTACTCGCTATGTACCATGATCAAGGTTTACCTGTGTTAAAATCACAAGGGTTTGGTGAGGCCATCAATATTACATTGGGTTTGCCATTCATCCGAACCTCGGTCGATCATGGCACTGCGTTGTCTTTGGCTGGGACCGGTTTGGCAAAAAGCTCAAGTTTAAATGTCGCTGTCGATTTAGCTTTATCTTTAGCAGCGAGCTAAATTTTTCATGTTGGAAATGTTATATGTATCAAATTAATGCCCTAAACCCGAAAGATGAAGGGCATAAAGCTCGTAAACGTTTTGGTCAAAACTTCTTACATGATCAGCGAGTCATTGCCAAAATCGTGCGCTCGGTGAACCCGCGTGCGGGTGAAAATGTTGTTGAAATTGGTCCTGGTTTGGCTGCTTTAACTTCTCCTTTAATTGGAGAGTGTGATGCATTAACAGTGGTTGAGCTAGATCGTGATTTAGCAGCAGGCTTGCCAGAACGCGTTCCACACCCTGAACGTTTAACTATTATCGAAGCTGATGCATTAAAATATGATTTTAATGAACTGGTAAAAGATGGTCGACCATTACGTGTGGTTGGTAATTTACCTTATAACATTTCAACTCCATTACTTTTCCATCTCTTGGAATTTGGCAGTAAAGTTAAAGACATGCACTTTATGCTGCAAAAAGAGGTGGTTGAACGCATTACCGCAGAACCAAACACAAAAGAATATGGGCGCTTGTCGGTAATGATTCAGTATTATTGCCAACCTACGTTTTTATTTGAAGTGCCAGCTGGTGCATTTAACCCGCCACCTAAAGTAACGAGTGCTGTTTTCCGCCTTGTTCCATATGAACAAAAACCAATTATTGCAAAAGATGAAAAAGCTTTAGCTCGTTTGGTTGCTCATGTATTTACCCAACGCCGTAAAACCCTAAGAAATAGTCTAAAAGGTATGATTGCTGACGATGGTTTTGAAAAAGCAGGCGTTGATCCGATGGCTCGTCCAGAAACGTTAACACTTGCTCAATTTGTTGCTTTAGCCGATCAAATGGTGGCATAAATGACTAAACGTTTTAATTATGTGATTGGCGATGTACAAGGGTGTTTTGAAGCTCTGAAAGCCTTACTTAAAGAAATACGTTTTGATCCAGACCAAGATTTTTTGTGGTTTGCAGGTGATTTAGTCGCTCGTGGCGAAAACTCAGTGGGTGCCTTACGGTTTGTTAAAAAACTTGCTGATCGCGGCGCTGCTGCAACTGTACTCGGAAATCATGATCTGACTTTAGTGGCTGGTGCGCGTGGTTTAAAAGAGATTAAAGAAAAAGATCGTACGCAAGACGTTATTGATGCAATTGATGGCGATGAATTAATCGACTGGTTGCGGAAACAACCTTTATGTTTATTCCCGAACGAGCACACAATTCTTACTCATGCAGGTATACCTTGCATTTGGGATGCACAAAAGACTGCAACGCTTGCAAAAGAGGTTGAAGCAGTACTCTCTCATCAAGACTTATCTGTATTGGATGCCTTTTTGGCAGAAATGTATGGCTCAAAACCAGATTTGTGGGAAAACGACTTAACGGGTTCAGCTCGTTTACGTTGTATTACTAATTATTTGACCCGCATGCGTTTAACCAACGCAGAAGGGGCTTTAGAGTTCAGTTTTAAAGATGCTCTGGATGCGCCAATGCCAGAGGGTTATTTACCTTGGTTTGAATTTCCGAGCAAAGCGGCACAAACTCATCAAATCATTTTTGGCCATTGGGCTGCGCTCGAGGGCAGAACTATTAATGATCAGATTCAGAATATTGATGGCGGCTGTGTCTGGGGCAGAAAATTAATGGCTTATCGCCTTGAAGACAAAGAAATCTTTGCTGTTGAAAATCCAGTGATGTAATAAAAAAGCCGCATAAGCGGCTTTTTTATTTTTAACTTTTATTCTACGCGTAACCAAATTTGGTTACGGCCTAATGCTGAAACGCCAAGATATCCACGCATATGAAGACGTTTACCAGTTGCACTGAGTTTTGCTTTAAGCCCGTAAACTTTACCAGTATTAGGATCTAAAATTTTCCCACCTGTATAATTAAGATCATCTGTTTGTTTTAAGCCAGTTGCAATATCCAATCCTATAATTGGTTTATTGGTATACGGCGAAGGGCAGTTATCACAAATCTCTTTAGGGGTATAACCTGGGCGTGGTGTAACTTTGATAATCTTTCCGGCATATGTCCCATTTGCTTCTTTTCGTATTTCTACCTGTGCTTTGGGAGCACCAGTTTTATCATCAATTGTTTGCCAAAGACCTGTAATGTCTGCTGCAAATGTAGCAGTGTTGATCCCCAGTAAGAGCAGAGCTCCAATAAAAATTTTCCCCATGATTAAAAATCCTTTTAACATTGAAAGGTCATCTTATTTCGAATTGATATACCGTTCAATGTTTATTTAATAGGCTTCTTAATTATGGTGTGCCAAGTGACAACATTAATGTAGGCAGCCAAATTGCAGTAAATACGCCGTTTAAAGCCATACCAAATGCAGCGTAGCGACCTGCAACAGGTCCGCGTTGCCATGCTTGAGCTGTTCCTATGGCATGCGCAGCTAAACCTAAGGCTAATCCAGATGCTCTTTCATCATGAATATGTTTAAGTAAAAATGGTGAAAAAGCTGCTCCAATAACGCCAGATAAAATAACAATAAGCGTTACCAGCGTTTCAGGAGCATGCAATAACGTTGCGATATTTAAGGCGATAGGAGTAGTCACCGCGCGGGTTGCAAATGCAAGAATGGTAGGTTCCGACATATGCAATAAATAAGCAAGGCCCATAGGCAAAGCTACGGCGCTAATACTTGCAAAAAGTAAAATCCCAATGACTGATTTAATTGGTAGATCATCGTAACGCATTGCAGCTAAAGGAATGGCTAAGGCTACTGTGACATAACCTAATAAATGACCAAATAAGTCATTCACATAAAGGCGATATTGTTCATAAGGAACTTGTAAAACTGAAAGCAATGCAATGACAATGAACATGCCGAAAACTAAAAGTGGAACTTGCGGAAAGCGTCGGTTTAAAGGTTTTGCACATAGATAACCAATCAGTGTGATCAAAAAACCGTAGAAAATCGTAAACATTTTATTCTCCTTATAACCAACGTTTTGCCATTTTTGCATAGACCCACAAAGGTATAAGGGTGCTGACCACTAAAACAAAAAGGAATAGTGGAATTTCTTTACCCATATGCACCAACATAATTAAAGAGCCAGCACAAACAGGTAAAAAAGCAAAACCACTTTCTTTCATGATTTTATTATTCGTATCAACTATTCGAAGAGGGATTTTTTTAAACTTTCTCCAGATAATCAAAACAGTGAGTAAGCTGATTAACCCGACCAGATTACCTAATTCTGGATGACCAAAAGCACGCATGACGATGACAGAGCCTTCACGAAAACCAATAATGAGTAGTAAAGTTGCTACCCATGCTGTCCAGTCTATACTTTTGATCTTATCCATATTTTTTATCTCTAAAAGTTTACTTATCGAGTTTTAACTGATCTCGCCCTTGATTTCAAACTCTTCCAATGGTCGCTTAAATTGATTAGCGCGTTCTCCCAAGATTTCTTCTAAGGGCAGTTTTGCTTGGCGAATAAGCTTTTCCAGCTTATGTGGTGCAATACGTACATCAATATGTAATAAGCCTGCATCATCGTAGTGTTCAGACTCAATTACATTTAAGGCATAAAGCTGTGTGCGAAATTTGCCATAAGCAGGTTTAAGAATCAGAGAAAACTTTTGAATTTGTCCCATTAAACATTCTTGTACTGCTTTTTGAAGTAACTCTAGACCAAGGCCTGCGTGAGCAGAAACATAAACTCGATCTGGTACATGTGGTTCGGCATAAACAATTTTGGCTTCTTCACCACTCAGGTCAATTTTGTTGTATACCCGAAGTACTGGAGCATCTGCACCAATCTCTTTTAAAACGCTTTCAACTGCTTCAATTTGATCAAGCATGTCATGACTATTACTATCAATGACATGTAGTAAAAGAGTGGCTTCTAGGGTTTCTTCAAGTGTTGCTTTGAATGATTCAATTAAATCATGTTGTAAGTTTCGTACAAAACCTACCGTATCTGCGAGCACGACAGTACCAATACCATCCCATTCCAAACGACGTAATGTTGGGTCGAGTGTTGCAAACAGTTGATCGGCTGCGTAGACATCACTTTTCGCTAAAATATTAAATAGAGTTGATTTGCCAGCATTGGTATAGCCTACTAACGACACAGTTGGAATGGCTGCCTTTTGTCTTGCAGCACGTCCTTGTATACGGGTTTGATGTACCTTTTCTAATTTATCTTTTAATTGGGCAATACGTACACGAATGAGACGACGATCTGTTTCTAGTTGCGTTTCACCAGGACCACGTAAGCCAATACCACCTTTTTGTTGCTCAAAGTCGGCTGACCAACCACGAATAAGACGGGTAGATAAATGTTTAAGCTGTGCAAGTTCCACTTGTAATTTACCTTCATGCGTACGGGCACGCAGGGCAAAAATATCTAAAATTAATCCTGTACGATCAATAACTCGGCATTTTAATATTCTTTCTAAATTTCGTTCTTGAGCAGGTGACAAAGCATGGTCAAAAATCACTAGACTTGCTTCTAGTTCCTGAACTCGCTCTGCAATTTCTTCGACTTTTCCTGAACCAATAAAAAATTTAGGATTGGGTTTATTTCGCTGAACCTTAATATGTTCAAGGATATCTGCACCAGCAGACTGTGCAAGTAGAGCAAACTCTTCGGCATCCAGATCATCTAATAATTGTACTGAAACACTCACTAAAATTGTGCGTTCACCGCCTTGATGCCGATCAACATATTCCACGTGGTTGTAAATCCTGAAAATGGGAAAACTTTATTCTAGATGAAACTTATGCAAAAGGGGAAAGCGTTTGTTCTTATCCTTTAGATTAGTTAAATACTGTTAGAGGTGTCAGAATTTATTTTTTTCCCATTCTCTATCATCAATGCAAGTTTATTCTGAAACGTATAGAATGCTCGAGATGGGTATAACAATGATTGATCGTTAGTGAAATTTTATGGCTCAAACGCAAAGTATAGTTAATTCAACGTTAAAGAAATTATCAAAAATAGGTTTGTACGGAAAAAAAGTCACTTCGGCTACCGCTGCAATTAGTGAAGGTTTTTATTTAGTTTATCGACACGGCCTTTATAAAGATCCTAATAATCCGGTCAATACACGCTATGTTCAATATTTTTGCCGCCGTTTATGTCAGGTTTTCAACTTAGATGTAGAAGTACACGGAACAATTCCTAGAGAACCTGCTTTATGGGTAAGTAATCATATTTCTTGGCTCGATGTTGCTGTTTTAGGTTCAGGAGCTCGTGTTTTCTTTCTTGCTAAAGCTGAAATTGAAAATTGGCCTATTTTAGGCAATCTAGCTAAAGGTGGCGGCACTTTATTTATTAAGCGTGGGTCTGGTGATTCCGTTAAAATTCGTGAGCAAATTACTGAATTTTTAAAACAAAATATTCCCGTACTATTTTTTCCTGAAGCGACCACTACAGATGGACATTCTGTTAAGAAAGTACATGGTCGTTTGCTCGGTGCTGCTATTGAGGCTCAACGCCCAGTACAGGTATGTTTAATTTGTTATGTAAACCGTCATGGACAATTAGATACAGTTGCGCCATTCATTGGCGACATGACATTTGCTGAACATATTCAACGCGTACTTGAAATGCCGAAAGTAACTGCTCATCTATTAACTTTGCCTCCAATTTCAGTGGAAGGGCATGATGTGAAGAGTTTAACGCGTGAAGTTCAAGAAAAAATGGTAGAAGGTTTGGCTCAACTACATCAGAAAGTACTTAAGCCAAAAAATTAATTACATAAAGCCTTCAAGTGGCAGCCATGAAAGAAATTTCATGCCTGCTTTTTGCCACCATTTCATCTCGGGTTCTTGTTTATAAATTAAAGGGCCATTAGGAGTTTCTTGCTGCCAATAAATATGATTGTTAGCGTCGAGCTTTAACTTATAAGCATATTTATTTAAATTTTCGTCCATCGTATGGTGAATTGTCTTAGCCAATGACGGGCTATCTAAAATTACGCCAATTTCAGTATTTAAATAAGCTGAGCGTGGATCAAAATTAAATGAGCCAATAAAAACCTGTTCATCTAATGCCATCAGTTTAGTATGTAAGCTTGAGCGGCTTAATCCTTTCATGTTTACTTTTGCTTTAGTGGCAAGCTCATCTGTATTTTTATTTAAATCTCTTTTATCTGGTGTAGGTAAAAACTCATAAAGTTGTACGCCGTTTTTAAGCAGTTCTTTACGGTACTTTCCGTAAAATGCATGTACAACGGCAACATCATTTGCTTTAAACGAGTTAGTTAGAACGCGTACTTCCACACCTTCTTTAGCAAGCGTGCTTAAAATTTTAGCGCCTTGTTTTTCAGGAATAAAATAAGCTGAAATTAAATCTACATTACTTTCTGGTTTTTCCAGATGGTTAATTAACTGGAAATTTAAGTGCTCTTCTTTTTTTGCCTTTGATTTAATTTTATCAGGTGAGTCTTTTACGACTTCTGCTTTAACCCAGTCGAATTGAATATTGTGATTTAACCATTTATCAAATGCATGTGATTTTGCAGTTAAATTTAAAAAGTTTTGAACAGTTGCTTGTTGGTAGTGAGCTTCGAGTTGCTCTTTTAATCCTTCATAGCGTAAACGGTGCTGCTCTGGACTTACAATACTTTGAACTGAATAGGCGTATTCATGATTCCAGTAGTCATCAAAAGAATTCACAATGTCATCAACAGCAGCACCGACCAACATTACATCGACATCAGAAAATTGATAGCTATCGCTTACATTATAATATTGATTGGTCATGTTACGTCCGCCAATAAGAGCAACCTCATTGTCGGCAATAAAACTTTTATTGTGCATGCGACGATTGATACGTTTTAAATCAAGCACCATATCCATCGCACGATATTTGCGGAAACGGTAGGGGTTAAAAAGCTTAACTTCAATATTTTTATGCTGAGAAAGAGCGAGTAAAATCCCTTCCATTTTTTTTGCATTATTATCATCAATAAGAAGTCGGACTTTTACCCCCCGATCAGCTGCTCGAATAATGGCATGCAAAGCTAAAGCACCAACTTTGTCATTATCCCAAATGTAATATTGTAAATCTAAAGTCTTTTCAGCTTTATCAATTAATCTTAGGCGGGCTGCTAGAGCCTCCAATGGATCATTTAAGACGTGGTAACCCGTTAGCTTTGGGTTTTGCTGACGTAAGGGAGTAATAATTTGAGCAAGTGAAGTCTCTGATGTGTCGATATCATTTGCATATTCTAATGGCTCAACACCATGTTTTGGCAGAGTACTACATCCTGTCAAACCCACAGCAAAACTAGAACATAGGACTATAGAGGCTTTTATCAAAAAGCTTCTAGCTTGTTGATTCGTTTGAAGCTGTTTGGAATGAGAGGATTGTGCCATAATCAGTACATACGATAACGTGAGCTAGAGTATAATTCGTGCATATTGAAAGATAAATATTGAATTTGATTACTAGCAATCAATAGAAGATAAGTCGAGAGTCGTAATGTGGAATCCAAATTCAATTATTTTTTGTTTTTACTTTATTTTTTCAATACTTGCTCTATGGGGAATTTCTGAGGCTTGGATTCATCAATCTCGGACTGAGACGATTCATCCATTTAAAGCTTTTGTGCATTTACTCGCATTTTATCTCTCTTATCTACTTATTCCTCTCTGGTTTTTTAATTTATATGCTGCTTGGATTGGTTACTACTCAATTCATCAAGGTATTTTTATCTTTTTCTTAAGTGGTGTTTTAATTTATGCCCGATTTATTGAGCCTCATCTAGTCCGTGTCGATACTCATCAATATCGCTTAAATCCAGATCGTAGTTTTAATAAGCCAGTCAGAGTAGCCCTAATTGCAGATTTACATATTGGTTTATTTTCAGGGCATGAACGTCAGCTCAAAACCATAGTTAGAAAATTAAATGAGCAGCAACCTGACTTAGTCGTAGTCGCTGGTGACTGGACGTATGAACCAGAAGATAGACTGATTGAAGAGTTAAGTGTTTTAAAAGAAATTCAGGCACCTGTTTACTCTGTTCCTGGAAATCATGATGAGCAATATCCTGGCCCACCGATTCAACAATTATTAAAAGATGCTTTATTTTATAATGAAGTTGTTGATATCGAAGGAAGGATCGTTGATTTTGAAGAATTCCGTCTGATTGGTATTGGTGATCTTTGGGCTGGAAAAACAGATATGCGTTCCATGCCAGATTTACCTCAAGATAAACCTTGGTTAATTTTGTCTCATAATCCGGATACGGTCGATATGGTGCCTAAATTACCGAATCGTCCATTAATGTTATCAGGACACACACATGGAGGGCAGGTGGAGCTCCCATGGCTGACTAACTATATTATGAAAAAAGTATCAATTTTAGGTCATAAACGTGGATTTTACTCTCACGAACATGCGGATGTTTTTGTTACCGTTGGCACAGGAATGGTCGGCATCCCTTTACGGTTTAGAGTACCGCCAACCATTGATATTATTGAGTTAGTTTAAAATAAAAAAGCCAATCACAGAGGATTGGCTTTTTTTATGAATTAAACTTGCTTATGGAATAACAACAATGGCAACACGTCTGTTAATCGCACGATTTTCATTGGTTGTATTTGGAACATAAGGTTGCGTTGAACCACGACCAATCACGTAGATATTTTCTTTTTTAAATCCACGAGCTAAGAAAAGGTTTGCTACACTTTGTGCGCGCTCCTCAGATAGCTTTTGATTATAAGCAGCATCGCCAACATCATCAGTATGACCTACAATTTTCAATTTATTTAGATCATATTTATTCAATTGATTTGCTAGACGTACTAACTCAGCCTCATGACTTTGTTTTAACTCTGCATTATTAAAGTCAAATAACAAACGTTCTGGTAAACCTAAAGTCCATCCTTCATCGGTAAGAACGAAACCTTCTTTTTTGAGCAATTTTACCTGACGATATTTTAATGGACCAAAACTCAGGCACCCTGCAAGAGTAATGCATAGCAATGCAATAAAGGAGAGTTTTAGAGATCTTGTATTCATAGATTAGCCTAAATTTAATTTTCAGGTTTATAGATAAACCAGTGTTCATCCGAATTTTTAGCCTTATACATTGCTTGGTCTGCTTGCATAATGAAATCTTCGGGGCTAGATGCAAATTGTGATAAAGCAATACCTACACTAAAACTGAAGTAAATCGTTTGACCATTCAGATGCAAAGGTTCTTTACAGCTTTCGAGTAAATTTTCAGCAATAGATATTAAATGATCAGCATGACTAATGGAATGCAAAATGACAGCAAATTCGTCGCCGCCTAATCGTGCAATAAAATCTTGATGACGTAGACGGGTTTGCAGACGATTCGCCATTTCTTTTAGAACTTCATCTCCAGCTAAATGGCCAAACTGATCATTAATTGCTTTGAAGTTGTTGTTATCTATAAATAATAACGCAGACTTGTTATCAAAACCCTTATCTTCAAACATGTCTAAGAGAATCTGATAAAAATAATGTCTATTAGGCAATAAGGTGAGTTGGTCATGATGAGCCTGAAAGGATAACTTACGATTTTCCTTTTGTAGCTGGTTATCCCATATCTGAATTTCTTCAAGTAACTCGTTAAAAACGGTATTTAAATCTTGAAATTCTTTAATTCGATTATAGGGAAAACGAAGATTATAAGCTTTTTGTTCACTTACAATTTGAGCAATATTAGTAAGTGGATAAATAGCCTGCATAATTTGACGATAAGTTAAATTTACTGACCACCACAAAGCACAAACAATAAACAACATAGCAATTGCTAGTCCTACCATAATCATTTTGAGGAACTGCAATATTTTTTCGGAACTACCAAAAAGCGTGAGTTCACCTACATTTTGCTCGTGATGATAAATTGTAAGATGAACGGGTTCATTCAGAAACCAATGATCAAACCAGCCCTCTAAAATTGAAGTCTGACTTGATAATTTAAAACTTTGTGCAATTAAATGATGCTCTGAATCATAAATATGAATAGTACGAATTGAATGGTCATTCGTATATTCATTCAAAATTTGCTCAATCGTAATTTTGTCATTAAATACAACTGCAGGCTGAATACGCTCTAGTAGCGTATGGCTAAGCAATTGCAAATTTTGTTTGGCGTAAGTTTCCATTGTAAAAACAGAAATCGACACAAACGTAAAAGAGCAGATAAAGAAAGTAATTGCAAAGATAGTAAATTGAGATTTTCTAAATAATGCATGCAATGAAGTGGATTGATACAACTTTGATATCATAATCCTTACTCCGCATTCTTAGCCAAGAGTAATACTCTCGGATCAATATGAACTTTGGAGTGACTTAAAGCATCTAAGTTAACTTTAAAGGTAGTGTAATTATTTTGATTATATAAACAAAAGATACTTCCAATTTCGCACTCTGGATTATTAATGCTTAAAGAAAGTAAAGAACGGTAAGGATAGTTCTGAATAAGGCTTTGTTGTTGTTGGGGCGAAGTCGTAGAAAAATAAACGGCCTGACAATGTGACCGAGCAAAATCTTTCGCGTTTACAGTTTGAACACGATAATTATAAGACATTTGCTGGATATAAGATTGAAACGTAGATGTAATAGAGGGATTATCAATAATACAAAGAGTAGGAGTATTTACATTCTCCCACTTACTGTAGCTTAGAATAGATAAAGTAAGCACATAGAAGTTATGTTTTGAATTGGCATAACAAGGCCCGCTCGTAGCAAACACTACAAGTATGCAAACAAATACTTTTTTAGCGAACTGCCACATGGTGAGTTAATGCCAAACTATTGCACGAATAATCTATTCTACATGAAGTTGATAAAGTAAAAAAAGTTTAATATCTCATCTAAAGTTGACTAAAAAGGCTAAAAAACGAACATGCAGTGATATTAAAT
>NZ_JZFB01000013.1:0-947 GCF_001188385.1 Acinetobacter sp. V2
CGATTACTTACTTAAACCATTTAATAAAGCGAAAGAAGCGTTACGAGAAAGATAATAAAAATATATCTATATGGTTTTAAAATATTTAAAGCCATATAGATATTAATAAAGATAATATCTTGTTTTAAATATGTGGTTTTTATTGGTTATGTTTTAAAACATAAAAATATTAAAATCATATTTTTATTTAAATTGAGTTCTAATGCTTTGAAAAATAATAATTAATATTGAAAGTTTTGTTTTGGTTAATAAATAAACTTATTTTTGTCATTTTTTTTGTGATGCATTTCATGTTCATAATTGTTTTGTGTGTTGAGGTTGACCTTTGTTTTATCTAATTTATTCCTTAATTTGGGCTCTTCTTATTTCATAAAATTTAAGAGCTCTAAATTGGATTGGTTTAATTAAATAATCCTGAGAAGGGGAATAAATATGTCTGAAATAAGGGTAGTTTCTAAGGAGAGTCATGAAACCTTAGAAACTACGACTAAGGATACAGTCTCTCTTTCCGAAGCATCAGTTATTTTAATAAAAGTAAATAAAGATGATGTTTCTGAAATTAGGCAAGACGGTAGAAATGCAATTATTACTTTAAAAAATGGTGAACAAATAGTAATAATTAATTTCTTTAATGGTAGTAATTATTCAAGCGATAATAGTTTAGTTTTTGAGGATAATAACCATAAGTTATTGTGGGTACAGTTTACTGACAATAATGGCGTATTATTAGAACATATTACTTATAATTATATCGATAGTATCGAACCATTGCTTTATCATGATGGAGCTGCATCTCCATGGGCGTGGTTATCTGTACCGCTAACCGCAGCAGGAATTCTGTGGTGGGCACACGATAGTGATGATAAAAATAATAATTTAAATCACGACTCTGACAGCGACTCTGATTCCGACAGCGACTCAGACTCTGACAGCGATTCTGACTCTGA
>NZ_JZFB01000014.1:0-976 GCF_001188385.1 Acinetobacter sp. V2
TGTTCAATTTTATCTTCACGCATGTTAGGTCCGATTGCACAGATTACAGGCGTTCTAGGGCGTTTACAGCAGGCGAAAGTTGCAAAACAAAGTTTAGATGAGCTTATGCAACGTCCGATTGATCAGGCTGACCGTTCACATCTGGTACATAAAGCTGCTTTAAATGGCGATTACGAACTAAAAAATGCTTTGTTCCAATATGGAGAAGAAGACCCAAGACCAAGTTTGGCAATCCGTCATTTAAAAATTCGCGCTGGTGAAAAAATAGCAATTCTGGGGCGTAATGGTGCGGGTAAATCGACACTGCTTCAGCTTCTATCTGGCATGCAAGTCCCAACTCAAGGTTCGGTGCATTTAGATGGTTTGGATCTGTCTTTAATTGACCCATCTGATGTACGTCGTGATATGGGTTTACTTAACCAGAATGCTTATCTTTTCTACGGTACGATTCGTGAGAACCTTACTTTAGGTGCTCCGCTTGCAACCGATGAAGAAATTCTTCGGGCTTTAGTGGTGACGGGTGCATTACCTTTTGTCCAAGAGAAAAAAGAAGGATTGGATCACCTGATTTTAGAGGGTGGCGTTGGTTTCTCGGGTGGTCAGAAACAAGCATTGTTACTGGCTCGTCTATTGATTCGTCAACCTAACATTTTATTGTTAGATGAACCAACAGCAGCCATTGATGATGTGGCAGAGAAACAACTGATTGATCATTTAAAAGGTTGGCTGGCGCATCGGACCTTGGTCGTTGCGACTCACCGCCGAGCTGTTTTAGAACTGGTGGACCGTATTATTGTCGTGAACGATGGCAAAATCGTGATGGATGGTCCAAGAGATCAGGTCCTTAATCAATCAACAGCCCAACAAAAACAAGTGCAAGGGGGTAATTCATGAGCGAACCACAACAAGAACAACAACTCACCCGTTCAATGAATGTCTCTTATAGTGAGCCACCTTTACCACGTGCCAGTTTAGT
>NZ_JZFB01000015.1:0-878 GCF_001188385.1 Acinetobacter sp. V2
TTAGCAAGTACTTGACCACGTTGTACGTCTTCACGCTTAGTACCACGTAAAAGAACACCACAGTTCTCGCCTGCACGACCTTCGTCAAGAAGTTTACGGAACATTTCTACGCCAGTTACAGTTGTTTTAACTGTATCTTTAATACCAACGATCTCTACTTCTTCACCAACTTTAACGATACCAGCTTCTACACGGCCTGTTACTACAGTACCACGACCAGAAATTGAGAATACGTCTTCGATTGGCATTAAGAATGCTTTGTCGATAGCACGTTCTGGTTCTGGAATGTAAGAGTCAAGCGCTTCAACAAGAGCAAGAACTGAAGACTCGCCATATTGACCAGCATCACCGTTAAGAGCAGCAAGAGCTGAACCACGGATAACAGGAGTGTCATCACCTGGGAAGTCATAAGTAGAAAGAAGTTCACGAACTTCCATTTCTACTAATTCAAGTAATTCTTCATCATCAACAAGGTCACACTTGTTCAAGAATACGATGATGTAAGGTACACCAACCTGACGAGAAAGAAGGATGTGTTCACGAGTTTGTGGCATTGGACCATCAGTCGCAGCACATACAAGGATCGCGCCGTCCATCTGAGCAGCACCAGTAATCATGTTTTTAACATAATCGGCGTGGCCCGGGCAGTCTACGTGAGCGTAGTGACGGATTGGAGAATCGTATTCTACGTGTGAAGTATTAATTGTAATACCACGTGCTTTTTCTTCAGGTGCTGAGTCGATTTGTGAGTAATCTTTCGCTTCACCGCCGTAAGTTTTTGCACAAATAGTTGCAATCGCAGCAGTTAAAGTTGTTTTACCATGGTCAACGTGACCAATTGTGCCCACGTTTACGTGTGGCTTATTACGTTCAAACTT
>NZ_JZFB01000016.1:0-639 GCF_001188385.1 Acinetobacter sp. V2
CAAATACGAAAAAGCCCGACAGGATGTCGGGCTTTTTTTATATCTGCATATTAAGAGATTTTAGGGTTTGAAAATTTCAGGCAGACTATCTACAAGGATATTAGGAATATTGCTTGGATAAACAATCTCATCGGTTTGGCTTAGTTCATCAAATGTCCACCAACGGCTTTTACTAATCACAAGCTTTTCTTGTTCAGTCCAGTTTGCTGTATTCACTTCTTCATTTTTAATAAAAACAATAAAGAGTCTTTCATCAGAAATCACAACTTCCGCGCTCGGCAACATCATTTCAAAATTGCGTGTTGCAACATGAGTACCCACATTTTGTCGTACTACGCCCAACTCTTCATAAAGCTCTCGGCAAGCTGCCTGTTCGAAAGTTTCCCCTTCTTCAAGCCCGCCACCTACGGTTGCCCAATGTGATTGTCCAGCCAAAGCATCATTTGTATGAGTAAACTGAAATAACAGGATTTCATGATTTTCATTAAGAACTAATAGTCTTGAAGATTTTCTAATACGCATTTGATTTTTTTCTTAAAGTAACAAGGTGGCTATTATTCGTATTCACTTTGAAAAGTTAAATCATTTCTGAATGTACGCTTTAACCTACAAACTTTTAGGGATTTTGCGGATTGGCGA
>NZ_JZFB01000002.1:0-3017 GCF_001188385.1 Acinetobacter sp. V2
TATAGACCATTAATAACCTTTGACAACCCCTTTTTTAATATTAGTGCAACGACAGTTCGCTTTTTAATCAAAAACACTAAAAATAATCATTTTTTATATAAACATGGCTGTAAAAGCATCAATTTATCTAAAATTTTCTCATCTTGATTCTTTTCCTGCCACCTAAGGGGGCGACAATCAATATATTCACAATATCCACCCTCCCCTTGCAGACATTGTTCATTCCAACTTAGTTGGTATTGAAAGCTTCCTACATATCCAGCAGCCAATCCAAACTTGTAGTCACCACGGCTTTGTGCATAGAGTTCAAAAATAATTTTTCCATTTTTTTTACACTGCCAAGAAAATTCTCTGGGTAAATACATCTCTTTACCGTTCGGTGTTCTAACTTTTGGATAAACGCGATGGATATGTAAATTTACATCTTCAGTAAAGCTCTCAACAGGCTTCCCAAATTCTTGAATATCTAATCTTGAACATAAGATGATATTCCACTGATTTCTTATTTGTGAAAATGCAAGCTGAGTCGTTTCATTTAAATTAATAATTTGGCATGTGTAAAAACATAAAGATAAGAACGGTAAATGCAGGGCTCTTGCGTGTTTAAATCGTCCCAACCCTTCAACTTGATACTTTTGCCCTTTATAAAAAACTTCACCTTCACATAAACATAGGGTTGACCAATAGTCCGAAACACCCCACTGCAATGCAGAATTATTAGAGATATTTTCTGAAATATGAATAATAAGATTGCAACCCATTTCTAGGTCTAATCTCTGAAGATGGATCTTTGGGATTTTCCACTCAATCAAGTCTGTTTTATCAAACTTGTATTGTTCTGAGTCAAACTGGCACTGCCGCCGAATAGAATAAGTTTTTAGATGTCCCACACTATGTTGGCTATTACTCACAAGCACAGTTGCAGTATCAATTGCCGAAGTCGTAATGGTGTGAGCGTTATAACAAAGGGGAATTCGTGGCTGCCCAACTAGACTAATGTAATTAAAGTAACGCAGTGGAGCAGGAAGATTTGGAAGGATTAAGCCTTGATAAACTATTTTAAAAAAGCCGCGAGAAGGCTGATATACAACCCCCTCTCTAGCATTCAGGCCCAGCTGCTGTAATTGATTAATTTGACTTATCAACTTAGGCATACTGAACCTCTTCTATTTTATGTTTTTATTGTTTCGTTACTCTTGCGTGCAAATAGTGTCGTAACAAAACCAGAAAGAGCATAGAGAATTGAAACAGTCAAAATGCCCATTGGAATATTATAAGTGATTGCTGCAAAAATCAGTACTACTGGCAACATAACTACAAAGGGAACGCGTTTACGGTCCATTTGTTTGAAAGAGTAATATTTAATATTGGAAATCATGAGCAACCCCACAACAACCATAATCACGGCATTAATGGATTTAATCGCTATATCACGTAAATCAAAAATGAAAGGATAATCGCGAGCAACCCAAACAAGGGAAATAATGATAATGGCAGCGAGTGGACTTGCAATCCCAATAAAATAGCGCTTATCAACAACACCAATTTGTACATTGAAACGTGCTAAACGGAAAGCTGCACATGCTGTATAAACAAAACAACATGCTAACCCAATACGGCCTAAATCATGCAAACTCCAGCTATACATCAGCATTGCCGGAGCCACACCAAAAGCTAATAAATCAGAAAGGGAATCATATTGCTCACCAAAAGCACTTTGTGCACCAATCGCGCGAGCAACTCGACCATCTAGACCATCTAGAAGCGCTGCTATAAAAATGGCATAAATAGCTTGGGTAAAATCCCCATTCATACTTGCAATGATAGAATAGAAACCAGACAACAAAGCGGCTGTCGTAATTAAGTTAGGCCAAAGATAAATACCTCGGCGCTTCACTTTTTGTCCTTCCGGATTATCCTCTTCTTCAACCACTTCGAATGTAATCCCATCAAATGAATGTTCATTATGAGTTAAATCTTGCTCTGGTTTAGGCGCATTTGTCATTATTTTCTATTCCAAACATGTGCATTGATTTAAGTTAACTGTTACTCACCTACTAACCAGCGAACAGCAGCGTGACCACCAGTTTCTTGCATGCGTAGATGCGGGAATAACCACTGTAGAGCCTGGTCAGCTTGTTCAGAGAACTGCCAAGGTGGGTTAATCACTAATAGACCACAACCATTCAAACCTACAGGTGTGTCATCTGGCCATACACAAATTTCGCAGACTAATTGACGGCGAATTCCTGTTTTAAACATTTTCTTTTCAAAACGTTCAATCATCGCTCGGTCTTTGATTGGATACCAAACTGCAAAAACGCCTGTTGGCCATTTCTTGTGAGCTTGTTGTAACAGTTCAACTAATTGCGGAAAATCTTTACGTTCTAATTCGTAAGGCGGGTCAATCATGACCAAACCACGTTTTTCTTTTGGCGGAATTACGCCGAGCAGACCTTCGTAGGCATCACGTTCATGTAAACCTGCACGTTTATCATAAATGTTGTGTCGCAATTGTTGAAAGACATCGCGTTGCATTTCAAAAATTGTTGCCTTATCAATTTCACGCATGCCTTGCAAAGCAAACCATGGTGAACCCGGATAACTACCTTTGCCTTCTTCAGAGCGTAGCTGTTCTACCAACTTCAAATATTGTTGGATTGCTTCAGGTGCCTGACGCTTTTCCATTTCAGATATTTGAACTAGACGGTGAATGCCTGTAAGAAACTCTCCAGACTTTTGTGCAGGCGCCAGAGATAAATCATATTTTCCTGCACCTCCATGCGTATCGATATAACGATAAGGTTTATCTTTAGCATTTAAACGGTTGAGAAGCTGTAGCAAAAGCACATGCTTCATAACATCTGCAAAGTTGCCCGCATGGAAATGGTGACGGTAATTCATGTTGACTTTAATTCCTCAATTCAACAAATAGTTTAACATGAAAAAAATATTCTTTCGTAAGGTTGTGATCATCTAAAATAGAGCGGCTTGATATTTTTACGATCTACTCGAGG
>NZ_JZFB01000002.1:3059-14965 GCF_001188385.1 Acinetobacter sp. V2
GATCAAATTCTAGATGATTTAAATACGCATGGCTTTGCGATTATTAATCAAGCCTATTCGGATCAATATCGCGCTCAAGTCGCTAACGAGTGTAGCCATCATATTGATGAATTTAGAGAAGCTGGCATTCAAAACGGCGTGATGAGTAATATCCGTAGCGATCATATTCTCTGGATTAATGATCAACTTCCTATTGCTCAGCAACATATTGTAACCTTAACTTCTTTTTCACAAAATCTAAATCAAGCATTCTATTTAGGAATTAAAGAAGTGGAAGCTCATTTCGCCCGTTATGGTTTAGGTGAGTTTTATGCTTTACACCGAGACAATCCTCAACAAAAAAATGATCGTATTATCTCAACCGTTTATTATTTACATCCAGAATGGCAAGAAGATTGGGGTGGTCAATTACGACTGCAAGATAAAAATGAGAAGTGGCATATCGTTAATCCAGAGCCAAATCGACTTGTAATATTTCAAAGCAATTTATTACATGAAGTATTAACTTCAAAACAACAAAGACTCTCTATCACAGCTTGGCTTCGTAGCGGAAATTCGATTTGGGTTTAATGGTTACTCTTTAAATTTGGTAAATGAACCCGATATAAAAGCTATTGATTAAAGAAGGTAATGGCGTATGTCTATTGAAAGTAAAACAATTGTGAACCGAATTGGTGAAACAGACCAACTTTATTTGACTGAAAATACGCCTGAACTTGCTTTGGAGCGTGCCGAGTTACGCATGCAACTTGTCGTATTAAGTCGTGTTCGCCAGGAACAACTTCATTTTTTACAAGAAGCGATTGTTTTGCTTGAACAAGCTCGTATGGAATATGAAGAAATGCCTTTGAGCTTATATCTTAATTTGTCTCTACACTTGGCCAAAGCGTATATGCTTTATTTTGAACTAAATAAAGAAAAACGTTTTGCGTTGATTACTCAACAAATTTTGAAGCCATTAGCACATCATGAACATGCTGATATTTATTTCTTCTTGGCTTATGCGTCAGCCGCTCGACAAGAGTCGGCATTGACACGCCATTGGCTAACTAAATATTTATCAACAAGCACATGTGATCTTGAATTGCTTCATGGCCAACCTGTATTTGACCTTGTCCGTCACGAGCCATGGTATAAGGATCAATTAAAAATAAAGACACATTAAACAGTTAATGTAATTAGGCCTGTTTTATATATTGGATATAAAACAGGCCTTTGTTTTATTCGTTTATTTTTTCACACTATCTTCATGTAGTTGTTCATTAAGTTCATCAATCACCACAATCCATTCATCATCTTTTTCCCAATGACTCTTTAAAAAATCACTTTGACCTTTTGACCAAAAAGAGGCTTCATGCAATTTCTGTTCAGCAGGCAATTGATGTGTTTTGATAAAGTTTTCGATGCTTGCCTCATCTGAATCTAAACCCAGCTGATCAAATAAAAGCTCTAAAGTAGGTTGCTGCTCAAACATTGTTATTCTCCTATAACTTGTTTTAAATCATCTATTAACTAATCTAACAATAAAACCTTTTTATATGCATGATAATGTTTATATTTTCTTGTTGTTTTTTGTGTTTTGTTTCAAATGATTAAATATAAAAAAGCACTCTAAAAAGAGTGCTTTTTTTAACTTATCAAAAAGATAAATTATTTCAACATGTCAGCGATTGCTGCACGTTCTTCTTCAAGCTCGTTTAGAGTGAAGTTGATACGCTCACGGCTGAATTCATCGATTTCTAAACCTTGAACGATTTTGTATTCACCATTCTCAGTTGTTACAGGGAAACCGAACATAACGCCTTCTGGAATACCATAAGAACCGTCAGATGGAATACCCATAGTTACCCATTTGCCGTTTGTGCCAAGTGCCCAATCGCGCATATGGTCAATTGCAGCGTTAGCAGCAGAAGCAGCAGAAGACAAACCACGTGCTTCGATAATCGCAGCACCACGTTTACCAACAGTTGGAAGGAACACATCTTTGTTCCATGCCGCATCGTTGATTTTGTCTTTTAAGCTTTCGCCATTTGCAGTTGCAAAACGGTAGTCAGCATACATTGTTGGAGAGTGGTTGCCCCAAACTGTTAAGTGTTCAATATCAGCAACTGCAACACCAGCTTTTTGAGCAACTTGAGTCAACGCACGGTTGTGATCAAGACGCAACATAGCAGTAAAGTTTTTCGCTGGAAGGTCTGGAGCAGAGTTCATAGCGATGTAAGCGTTAGTGTTTGCAGGGTTACCTACAACTAATACTTTAACGTCACGACTAGCAACTTCGTTTAATGCTTGACCTTGTCCGATGAAAATTTCACCGTTAACTTTTAACAAGTCAGCACGTTCCATACCAGGACCACGTGGACGAGAACCTACCAATAAAGCGTAGTCAGCATCTTTAAATGCAACTTTCGGATCATCAGTCCCGATCATGCCAGCCAATAAAGGGAAAGCACAGTCATCAAGTTCCATCATTACGCCTTTAAGCGCTTGTTGAGCTTTTTCAACTGGAACTTCAAGCAATTGTAAAATAACAGGTTGATCTTTACCTAACATTTCACCGCTTGCGATACGGAATAATAAGCTGTAACCAATTTGACCTGCAGCGCCAGTCACGGCAACACGAACGGGTTGCTTCATGTAATTGTCTCCAATGAGTGTCCTTAATCGGGCTAAATAGGAATTCCATCTAACCAAATCATCATAAACGGCAAAGATTGTACTCTAAAGATGTGGCAGATGCATGTAAAAGCGACTCATTTTCACCAAAAGTCTGATAGAAAATACAAATTAATCTTTACAAATAGATTCAATGTATGGTCAGCATTTTTTTACGAAATGATAGTTACCTTTAGTAACTACCTTTAATCGTAATTTCACCAGGGCAATTCGATACCACATGATTTGCACATTGTTTATATTGGCCTTTTACCGTGTAACACACCTTCACTTCCGTTAAAACAACATCTGAACGTGATAACTGACAAGTCAAACGAATACCATTTTGCGGCAAGCTCGGATTAAGACGAGTAAATTGCTGTTTTAAGGCCGACTGTTGAATTTCAACATTTGTCGAACTGGTAAGGCTAGCTGGAATTTTTAAACGTTCAGCAAAGTTAATAACCGTCCGGAAATATTGACTTGCATTCATAGGAACGCACCCCCCTACACTCTTCCAAAGCTGTACACGCGCATTATTGTCAGGCATGACCCGAGCTACGACTTTGGCTTGCAATGGGGAAAGAGCTGCCGAACTTTCTGTTGAACAATCGGTCTGATTTGTTTCTGGCATAAGGCCCGTAATTGTCAGTGAATATCCTTCAAGACATTTACGTTGTTTTTGTTTAGAGGGATCTAACGCACATGCGGCAGGTGTCATTTGTACGTGCATAACATATCCCTGTAAATTAACAGGTTCGGCATGCAAAACGGAACTCATCAATCCTACCCCTGCACAGATAAGCCACCATGCAAGTTGCAAAATTGAACGAAGTTCCAAATATCTATATTTCATTTAATTAAAACTTGAATATGCCAATTAAAAGAAGATCCATCATCAACCACCTAAACTTAAGGCGATGTACGCATTGGAATGACTTTCATACGTTGTGATAATGATTGAGCCCCTTGCCCCAATATCACACCATAATGTGTAGCATTCGTCATAACATGCTTGACATAGTCTCTGGTTTCTAACAATGGAATTGTCTCTGTATATTGGTCAGCCGAAATTGATTGAAAGTCCGGTTGCCAACGTCTTGCCCGATTAGGTCCAGCATTATAACCTGCCGTTGCCAAAACTGGATTATTGCTTAATTGTCCCTGAATCATCGACAAGTAAAATGTACCATATCGGATATTGGTATTCATTTCATTTAATGCCGCTGGATTATAGGTTTCGCCCATTTGACGTGCAATCAGCTTCGCCGTATCAGGCATAATTTGCATAAGTCCACCCGCTCCAACATGTGAGCGTGCAGAGGTAACAAATCGGCTTTCTTGTCGCATTAAACCATAAGCCCACGCTGGATCAATTCCTGCATTGTAACTATGACTTACGACATTAGTCTTATGGGGGGTCACATAGCGATACGTATCATTATGTTTATTTGTTGTACGATCTGCTGCGTAAATTGCACGGTCATACCATCCCATATCATGAGCACGCTTTGCAGCAGCTAATAACACGCCATCATCATGTTGAAGATAAGCTTGTCGAACGGCCCAGTTCCATTCTCGATTGGTATAAGTTGGATTTGCATTAATACGTCTTAAAGTAAAAGCACGATTAAAGTGAACATTCTGATCTAAACGTCTTAAATCACTTGCTGTTGGCTGGTCATCATAAGGTTGGTGATTATAACGTTCGCCCAAACGATCTTTAGCTAAAAGGTTGTGATAGTCATCACCACTGTCAGCTAATTTCTTATAAATACGTTGCGCAGTATTTTTTGAATTACTGTCATTGCGCTGCTCTGTTGCACGAGCAAGCCAATATTGCCAGCGATCTTCTTGTTTTTGTGTCACGCTCATAGCATCAATGGCACGAATTAAACTTTCCCACGCACCAAATCGAATTGCCTGACGCGCATAAATTTCAGCTTCTTCAGGGCTTAGAGGATAACCGTAACTTGCATCAAAATATTGAAGAACTTCACGATTGAAATTATTTTTCATGACCGTGGTGCCACCAATATAAGCCACCGTTCTATATAAATACTTTTGTATATTCTCTGGTGTACCTTGAGCGACACGTTGTACGTTCGAAAAAGCATTAGGTAAGTCATTATTAGCCAAACGACCTAATGCAAAAATCAAATAAGCATAGTCTGTATCATTTGTTTTAGGCGCACTCCACAAATAATTGAGTGGGTTAGCCTGAATTTGATTAAGCTGAGCTAAGGACAGATTCATACCTAAAGTCTGCGCCGTAGCAAGGGCCTGCCCTGTTAAACCAGAACGTAACTGCACCCAAAGGCGCTGTTGCTTATCTTGCTGACTCATTAATGGGCTAGATAACATCAAGCGTCCGAGTCCCACACAAGATTCAGGTTGCGATTCGGTGGCTAACCATACATCTTTATATTCAGCAAAAACTAATGCATCACCGGTTTTGGCTCTCACCTGTGCCAATGCACAGTTTTCGGCCTGATCTGGATTGGTGACATAAGATAGTAAAGGTTGTGCAGATGCGAAGTCAGCTTGTTTAACTTTTTCTTCAACATAATCGGCTGCTAATTTCTCAGCCATTGCTGATTGAGGATAACGTTGAGCAAAACTTACAATCGAAGCTGAAGGTTGAAAGCCAAGATTGGTATTAAGTTTCCAATATTCTGGATAGTACCCCAATACATCATTTTGCATAGCAAGCTGATATTGGTCTAATAAAGCGGTATTGCCACTATTTGCAGCATTTAACGCATCATTGAACTGCTCTTCGGCAGCATAGGTAAATGAACAACCAAGTAAACACATAGCTCCTAACCAGCTACGATGCATATATTTATTTTTCATTACACGACTATGGATTGATGAGCTCTTTCTACTTGGTCTCATAAATGTGTTAAACCCTGACTATTCACCTTCAAAGCATAGTTTAATTAGTCTTCGTGCTTTCTTTTGTTGTGTTATGTAACTCTATGATTCAACATCATTAAAATTCACATAATTTACTTCAAAAAAACGGTGTCACGTTCTAAAGGTTTACTGTTATCGGTTCGGTCCAAATACTGCTATAATGAATGGTTTGACCCATTTGGGGCAAATTTATTCTTTTTTAGATCGATCTGTTAGGAGCCTGCATGACGGTTCAAACCTTCATTCCCAATGGTGCCAAAGCTGCCTCAGAAAACACTGTTACCCAGCCAACGCACACCACTGATGTTTCAATAAAAAAACTTTATATTGAAACTCAAGGGTGTCAGATGAATGAGTATGACAGTCACCGTATGGCAGACCTTTTAGGGGACTCTCACGGTTACATTTTAACGAGTAACCCTAATGAAGCAGACATCCTGCTTATGAATACGTGTTCTATCCGTGAAAAAGCACAGGAAAAAGTATTTAGTGAATTAGGGCGCTGGCGCAAACTAAAAGACAAAAATCCAGATCTTGTGATTGGTGTCGGTGGATGTGTTGCCTCTCAAGAAGGTGACAATATTCAAAAACGTGCGCCTTATGTAGACATGATTTTTGGCCCTCAAACATTACACCGTTTACCACAAATGCTTGATCAACATAATGCTCAAGTAGAAAAACCTAAAAAAGACAAAATCAAACTCGTTGATATTTCTTTCCCAGATATTGAAAAGTTCGACTTTTTACCAGAACCACGCGTAGAAGGCTTTAAAGCATTTGTTTCTATTATGGAAGGCTGTTCTAAATACTGTTCTTTCTGTGTAGTTCCATATACACGCGGTGAAGAAGTTTCTCGACCTTTAGACGATGTACTTGCAGAAATTGCAGGCCTTGCTGAAAAAGGTGTCCGTGAAATTTCACTTCTTGGTCAAAATGTAAATGGTTATCGTGGTGAAACCTTCGAAGGTAGCATCTGTACTTTCCCTGAATTGTTACGACTCGTTGCAGAAATTCCGGGTATTGGGCGCTTACGTTATACAACATCGCACCCACTTGAGTTCTCTGATGAGCTAATTCAGTGTTATGAAGACTTACCTCAAATGGTGTCACATTTACACTTGCCTGTTCAAAGTGGTTCGAATGACGTTTTACAAGCAATGAAGCGAAATCACACGATTGATGTTTATATCGATAAAATTGCGAAGCTACGCAAAATTCGTCCAGATATGCATTTATCAAGCGATTTTATTATTGGCTTCCCTGGCGAAACTGATGAAAATTTTGCAGAAACATTGCAATTTATCAAAGATTTAGACTTCGACCATTCTTATAGTTTTGTTTATTCGAAACGCCCAGGTACACCTGCATCGGACTTGCCAGACACCACACCTGAGCAAGTTAAAAAAGAGCGTTTAGCTCAAGTTCAGAAAGTCATTAAGCAGTCTAGTATTGAAAAAACAGATGCTATGTTAGGTAAAATTGAACGTGTACTTATTGAAAAAGTATCTGATCAAGACCCTAATATTTTAATTGGTACTGCTGACAATACACGTCTAGTCACTTTCGTTGGTGATGCAACTTGGGTTGGTCGTTTTGCAGAGATCGAGATTACTGAAATTAAAACTTTAAATTTTGTTTACGGTGAGCTCTTGAATCTTGAACCTGACGTGGCGTAATGTAGAGGTATTCTAAAGTCTACTGAAAGGTTTTCTCTTGACTGCAGCGATTCGACGTACCGTAACATTTCCTGAAATTTCAATGGAACGTTTAAAGAGCATTCTAGGTGCCTATAATGGGCACCTGAAGCAAATTGAACAGCGTTTAGATGTCAAAATTACTCATCGTGGAGATGTTTTTCACATAGATGGTGAAATAGATGCTGTTGGGAGAGCCGAAGCATTATTGCAACGACTCTACGAAGAGTCTGAGGTATCCCAGCAAATCAGTGCTGATCTATTACACCTCCTCATTCAATCGTCACAAACTGAACGCAATTTCGAGTTGGTTGGTGATGAAATGGATGAGCACGATGCGCCGCTTGATGTCTATTTCCAGACCCGAAAAGGCCGCATTAATCCACGTGGTGCCAATCAAAAACGTTATGTACAACGTATTTTACAAAGCGATATTTCTTTTGGTGTAGGCCCTGCTGGTACAGGTAAAACCTATTTAGCAGTTGCTGCCGCCGTAGACATGCTAGAACGTAATGAAATCCAGCGGATTTTACTTGTACGTCCTGCTGTAGAAGCTGGAGAAAAGCTGGGTTTCTTACCTGGTGATTTAACCCAGAAAATTGACCCCTATTTACGTCCTCTTTACGATGCCCTTTACGAAATGCTTGGCTTTGAAAAAGTTGCTAAGTTAATCGAGCGTCAAGTCATTGAGGTTGCACCTCTTGCATATATGCGTGGGCGCACACTTAACCATTCATTTGTCATTTTGGATGAAGCTCAAAACACAACACCAGAACAAATGAAAATGTTCTTGACCCGTTTAGGTTTTGGCTCTCGTGCAGTGATTACAGGTGACATTACTCAAGTAGATTTACCTCGAGGTCAACAATCTGGTTTGGCACACGCACTTCGCGTACTCGAAAATATTACAGAAATTCATATTACCCGTTTCCATTCCCGTGACGTTGTACGTCACCAACTGGTTCAAAAAATCGTTGAAGCGTATGAAGGATGGGATGGTGAACAACAGCGTCTTAATGCTGAAGCACGTGCTGAACGCAAAGCACGTCAAGAGGCATTAGTTGCTGAAAACGATACAGCAGCAGACTTGCAACATCAGGATGCTTAAGGATTTATTTTGAAAATCAGTTTAAGTTTACAACAAGACTTTCAATCACCTGAGTTAGAGCTCAAACGAGCTCAACTCAAAAAAATTATTGAGACAACTTTACGCCACGTTGGTTATAAAGAAGATTGCGAAATTGGCGTTGCTTGTGTCGATTTAGCAGAAAGCCAACAACTTAATCTGCAATATAGAGAGAAAGATAAACCAACTAATGTTTTATCATTTCCAAGTGATATTCCTGAAGAAGTTTTACCAATGCTAGATGCCTTACCTTTAGGCGATTTAGTTATTTGTATTCCAGTGGTATTACAAGAAGCATTAGAACAGAAAAAAACTGCCCAAAATCATTTTGCACATCTATTAGTACATGGTGTTTTACATTTGCTTGGTTATGACCATGAAACCAGTGATGAAGATGCAGAGGAAATGGAAGGGATTGAAGTCGAAATTCTAGCAAAGCTGAATGTCGAGAATCCTTACCAAGAACAGATCTAATCATTATTAATTAGAAGAAAAACATAATCCGTCTTCAGATAGTTTTTTTCTAATTAACTAAAATCAATGTGGATAAGCTAAAACTTATCCACATTTTTTATTAATGTACTTCAAATTCTGCTTGAGCCGGATCGAAACGCCACGTACGTACAATGCGTAATTCAGAAATATCTTTCATATTGGCATCAAAATGCCCAAATGGTGCGCCGCGACGTACTGAAGACTTAGCTGCTTCATCTAATATTGAGTGTCCTGAGCTTTCAAGTAATCGAATTGCACGTATTCCGCCTTGGGCATTCAAAATCACCATTAAACGGACTTCGCCTCTTAGCTGTTGTTGTTTGGCTTCTTCTGGATAATAGCGATTACCATACAACTCTACTTTTTCACGGAACTTATCTAAATAAGCAGCCGAAGCATCTTTCTTCGCTTGAATTCCATCTACTGTTTTAATTTTTTGTTGCCGACTGAAATCTTGTCTACGTTGTAAATATTGTGCTTCAAGACTCGCAACCATCGCAGCTTTTACCTGAAATTGACTTTGTAATTGTTCTAGTTCTTTTTTCCTTTGACTCGCATCCGCTTGTTTTTGCCAACTTAAAACAGTCATTAAGACTTTTTCTTCAAATTTAAGCTCTCTTTGCTGCTGAACCTTTTGCAAACTTTCTAACTCTGCATTTCCTGTTGAAGCATCACTAGGCATCGGATTTGGAGTATCACTAGAGGTACGGTGAGCTTCTCGAAATGTGCCCGAACCTTGCTGGTCCGCTTGTGCCAAAAAGTCTGCCTGCTGAACTGGCTCATTGCTTGATCGAATTGAAATTGCAATTTCTTTGGTAGATTGCTCTGACGGACTAGGCATGGCAAAGTGGATGAGCAACACAAAAACATGCAGTAAGATTGCCAATATTGTCGCAGCAATAAAGACTCGGTCTTGCCACCAATGGTAAAAAGGCTCTATAGATAGACTTCTTTTGTTCAACATAATCTTAAAAGCATATAAATGCCTTATCCCCACGGTTTAATACCGAATAAAATATAAACTGATATTCAAATCTGGATAAAAGTGTGATTCACTTCAAATATAGAGTTTTATCCATTTTCATTTTGTCAAAATGTATCAATTAAATTTGTTACACTGCAATATCAAAACTCGTTTTTTATCATAATAAAGATTGTGTTGGTTCTTAAGTAAATTATCTTCTGGAAGTTCTTTTATGCAAACGCTATTTTCCTCATTAGTCAGACGCCTTAAAAAGGTCTACCAAAAAGCAGAAGCATTCATTGAAGAAGAAAGAGATTTTACGTTATCACAAACCTTTCTGAATGCGACTTTACAACGTTATGTTACCAATAATGTTGAATTTCTAGATGACCTCCACGCTGATCTTTATCATGACTGGTTAAGGTTATATGCAACCATGCATGTAAAAGGCCTAGAGACGACACTATCTGTTGATTTAAAACTAATTCAGATGGAATTTAATCAAGAACAACAGCTTTTAGTTTTTGAACAAATTAGTAATACACAAATTATTGAAGCGAAATATAAAAACTTTTGGCAGAAGATTGCCGTAAAAGCCGCTGTTTTTTACTATCATAAAATTTTGAAAAAAGATCCTTTAGGAATGATTCTGGAACGTTTTAATGTAGCAGAAGAACGTGATGAACTGATATTCCTTGATCTCAATCGCTGGTTTGGTAAAAAAGCCAGTATTATCGAGACATTAAGTAAAGTGCATGTAAATTACGCACGAGTTCGTGAGGCTGAGTTAGTCGTATTTGGAAATGTGAATTTAGCTGCGTTACTTTACCGTGATCAGGACGATGATTTTGAAGATGAATTAGAAGATTCTGAAATCACGCCAATCCAGCAAAAAGATGTATAGCGATATTATGAATAAAAATGAATTAACTGCCAAAAAACACAAATAGATTACACATTTAGCATAAATCCTGATTTTTTCTCCATGATCAACAGGCATAATATGTTTAAGTTATAGATGCATCAGCACTGACTTTTCAGTCTGTACAAGGATATTTACTTATGGCAACAAAATTTCTGAAATCGTTTGGCATCGCAACAGGTATTTCAACAACTTTGCTTTTTGCAGGTTTCTCAAGCCATGCACTTGCCATGAGCCCATTTCAGGCAAATTATCAGTTCACTTATAATAATAAAGGTATGGGTTCGGCTACACGTACCTTAAGCCAGCAAGGTAATAATTGGACTTATAATTTCACGGCAAAAGCAGGTGGAATTGCTTCTGCAAGTGAAACAAGTAAATTTAGTTTTGCTAATGGTAAAATTGGATCTCAAAGTTTTAGCCGTACCAGCAAAATTTTGATTCATAACAACACTATGAATATTAACTTTAATCCAAACAGCAAAACTATTTCTACCAAGAAAGATGATAAAGCTCGTTCATTTGCTTGGCAGGCTGGTGTGCTTGATGAGTTAAATGCAGAATTACAAGTGCGTGAAGATTTAAAAAATGGTTCACTTAAAACTTCATACCCTCTTGCCGATGCAAAAGAAGTTGAAAATCGTCGTTTTGTAAAACAAGGCAATGAGAAAATTAAAACTTCTTATGGCACATTTGATACTGTAAAAGTTGTTTTAGAACATGGTAAACCAGACCGTAATACTATTTTCTGGTTAGCACCTAAATTGGACTACTTACCAGTTAAAGTCAGCCATGTTGATGGTAAAACTTCTTATGGCCTGTTATTAACAAGTTATACAGGTAAAACGAATTAAAGCTTGCATTTTTTCGGATGCTTTTTAAAATACGCATTTGCTTTAAAAGCATCCGTCTAGAGGATTCTCCCGTGCACGCACTAGAACAGAAAATCTTAACAGAAGGTATCGTTCTATCTGATCAAGTCTTGAAAGTCGACGCTTTCTTAAACCACCAAATTGATCCTGTATTAATGCAGCAGATTGGTAAAGAATTTGCCGCTCGCTTTAAAGATGCAGGGATTACCAAGATTATTACCATTGAAGCATCAGGTATTGCACCTGCAATCATGGCAGG
>NZ_JZFB01000002.1:14998-17018 GCF_001188385.1 Acinetobacter sp. V2
CAGTCATTGACGTTAAAAGATGACTTATATCGCTCTAAAGTATTTAGTTTTACTAAACAAACTGAAAGCACGATTGCGATTTCAAACAAACACCTTCATTCAACTGATAAAGCATTAGTTATTGATGACTTCTTGGCGAATGGTCAAGCAGCATTAGGACTAATTGATTTAATTCATCAAGCAAATGCAGAAGTTGTGGGTGTTGGTATTGTAATTGAAAAATCATTCCAACCAGGCCGTGATTTATTGCTTGAAAAAGGCTACCGAGTTGAGTCATTAGCACGTGTTCTTTCTCTTACAGATGGTAAAGTTACTTTTGTAAAAGAATAAATTGTGCAAATAAAAAAGAGCGGATATCCGCTCTTTTTTTTGGCTGTTTAAAGAGAAACTACAAGCTTTTTAACAACTTCACCCAAACGCTTACCTTGAGCTTCACACAAAATCTTTTCATCCTGACTTAAGCTCTGGTCATGACGGGGTCCGCTTACATGACTTGCCCCATACGGTGTTCCACCTGTTTTAGTGTTAGATAAAGCTGGAATTGCATTTGGTAATCCTAAAATCATCATCCCGTGATGAAATAATGGCGGTAACATCGTGAGTAAAGTACTCTCCTGCCCACCATGCATTGATCCAGAAGAAGTAAAAACACAAGCAGGTTTATTATGTAATGCCCCATTGAGCCAAAGACTCGTCGTTTGATCCCAAAAATATTTCATTTCACTTGCCATATTGCCGAAGCGAGTTGGGGAACCTAACGCCAGACCCGCACAATTCGCTAGATCATCTAAAGTACAGTAGATATCGCCTTCTGCCGGAATACTTGGTTCAGCTACCGTGACGACCGGAGCAATATTTGGCACTGTCCGAATTTTCACTGACATACCCGCAGACTCAACACCATTGGCAATTAAATGTGCCATTTCTTTAGTAGAACCATATTTACTGTAATAGAGTACAAGAATGTAAGGTTGCATCGGTTTCATAAATTTTGTTAAAAAGAACACTATACGGTATTTTTTATTTTTTTGGCGAAACCAATTTTATGAAATTCTAGAGGTGATTGATTGTTTAGCGTTAAAGGTAACACGAGCAAATTTCTTAAATTCGTTGAGTAAAGGTTCACCAATTTTTGATGGATCCTATAATCACACAACAGAAAGCCAACTTTTCTGAAAAGATTATGGCTACAATTTTTTCTATAGCGCATAGTAAACTTACAGAACGACTTTAATTCTATAAGTTATTATTTTGCTTTAATCTACGATTTGAGTTCTTCAGCTCATACTTTGATAAGCTATTAATCGCCCAACATGATGATTAAAAAAATCGGGATAGACAACGCATGTTACAACGTTTTTTAAGTAAGCTTCCTTTTTATAATAAAACCTGGTTTCAGTTCGTTTTATATGTATTTAAACGTTTTGAAGCTGATCGGTGCCGTGAACAAGCTGGTTCTCTCACCTATACAACACTATTCGCAGTTGTACCGATGTTAACGGTTTTTTTAGTTATTATTTCTTCAATTAAAGCGTTAGAACCTGCAAGACAACAGCTCCAACATTTAATCTATAGTAATTTTTTACCCAAGAGCACTATTGCATTTGATAAAGCTCTAAATGCTTTCACAGAGAAATCGAGCAATCTAACCGTTATTGGTGTGCTGTTTTTATTCGTCACTACCGTTTTAATGCTGACCTCAATTGAAACCGTCTTTAATCGCATTTGGCGCGTAAAAGAAACTCGTAGTGGCATTATGGGTTTTATGCGTTACTGGACCATCATCTCTTTAGGACCGATTATTTTAGGAAGTGCATTCGTCATTTCCTCGACTGTCGCTTCCATGAATATTCTCAGCAATAATTTTGCAGGATATCAACTTGATGGATCATTCATACTCTGGTTGATTTCTTTCTTATTGACCATTGTTGGCTTTTTTATTTTGTACTGGACTATTCCGAACCGAACAGTTCCAGTTTATGCAGCCGGTATAGCGGCTTGCTTAAGTGCTGTACTTTTT
>NZ_JZFB01000002.1:17060-19945 GCF_001188385.1 Acinetobacter sp. V2
TCACCAGCTATGAGCTGATCTATGGCGCATTTGCAGCGGTACCCATTTTCCTATTATGGATCTTTCTTTCATGGAATATTATTTTACTGGGTGTAGAAGTCAGTTTTGCTTTAACTGCTTTTCACTCAGGTAAAGAACAAAAACGACATCCTGTTCTAATGTTATTAGATATTCTTGAGCTGTTTTATAAAAAGCAAAAGCTGGGTGAAAGTGTAAGTGATAAAGAAGCTTTAGAAATTTTAGGCCGTGGAGAAATTGGTCGCTGGCCTGCTTATGTGCTTTTACTAGAAGAACAAAATTTAGTTAAACGCACCGATAAAGATGAATATGTTCTAGCGCGTAATTTATCCCAAGTTGATTTCTGGAGTTTTTTCACAGCCCTTCCGTACCCCTTACCTTTACGTCAAGATATCCAAAATGTACATGATGACGATGAATGGATGGAAAAAATTGGACCTGCGCTCATTGAGTCTAATGATTATTTGGCTGCAAAACTTTCTATTCCACTTTCAACAGTTTTTGAAGAGAAATAGAAAAATAAGGCGATTTATTAATATAAATATCTTCCCCTTCTAGACAATAAAAAACCCTATTATTGAAAAATAATAGGGTTAAAAATTAGAAAATTTAGGAATAGCTTATGCTTTCACAAAAGTTTTCCATACAAAATCTTGCGTTGCACCTTTTAATGTCATTTTTAACTGATCACCCGAGTGTAATGACCCAACACCAGCAGGTGAACCTGTCATAATTACATCACCTGGTTCTAGTGAAAAGACCTGATTAATATCAGCTAATAGATCGCCAATAGTAAACATTAACAGTGCAGTATTACCATCTTGACGTAGCTCATTATTAATATGGAAAGTAAATTTAGTTTCTTGCCAATCTGTAATTTCGCTCAAATCTACCCAATCAGCCAGAATACAAGCACCATCAAAAGCTTTTGCACGTTCCCATGGATGACCTTTACTTTTCAGATCATTCTGTAAATCACGCATTGTTAAATCAAGACCTAATGTCACCGCACCAATCGCTTTTAATGCTTTTGCAGGATCTGTTTCACCTTTTAAAGGCTGGTCAATGCGTAAAACTAATTCACACTCAAAATGACAACTGCCCCAAGCTGGATTCCAGGAAATACCGTCATTTAAACCAATCAAACTACTAGGTGGTTTAATAAATAATATAGGCTTGTCAGGCATAGCATTATTTAATTCTTTAACATGATCAGCATAGCTTCTGCCTACGCAAACGATTTTTGAAGGACGTGTATTCATGAGGCTTCCTTTGTTGTTGCGGCTAATAATTCCAATAATTTATTTCTTAAATGTATTTTCAAATATCGTTTGATCTGAAACCTGTGCAAATGCTCGCTTTGGCACAATAATTACAGTTTTGTTTTTTAACTCAAGCATGTACGTCAGCTTACCTTTAGCAAAAGTTTGCACATCCGCATATTGCACTACTTGCTTACGTTCACTGGAATAAAGCTCAAAATAATCTTGATAAAGGTCAATTCCCTGCTCACTTTTTCCAAACTGGTAACGAACAAATTGACGTTTAAATAACATCGGTAAAAGCCAATAACGCATCAACCCTTGCATTACCAAAAAAAACAAGCCTAATCCGACATAATATCGACCAACCCCAGAGAAACCTAGATAAAGTCCCCAAATAATAATTGCAATACTAATCGCAGGTGTTAGAAAACGGGTAAATTGTTTTTTCCCAAATGTTACTAACGAAAATCCATCTTGTGATTCTTCTAAATTCAAATAGTAACGTAAAGATAAAGCTGTTTTTTGCTCAGTCATTGCAATGCATCAATACTCAATAAATCGAAACTATTAGAGCATATTCATTTCAGCTTTAAAATGAATCAAAGGCTATTTTTTGTTTTGTTTAAAAGAAGCAGTTATAGTTCAGTTGCAAAATATTTTTCGTTGCATATATGGAACGTAGATTCATATTTTTTGAGCTTATTTCACTTTTTAAAATTTCTACAATAAGAGCATCACCTTCTTAGTGGAATGTCTCATGTCTTTTTTTGCAAAATTATTTGGCTTAAATCAAAAAGCAACAATCTCAAAAGATGTGGTTACGCACACCACTCAAGAGACGAACCTTTCAAATAAACCAAGCTTTTTAGAATTAATTAAAAAACGTCGTTCAATTTATTCAATAGGAAAGAACTTAAAACAGTCCCCAACTGAAATTGAAAAATTAATTCAAGAGGCTGTAAAACATAGCCCATCTGCATTTAACTCCCAGTCTTCTCGCGTTGTGATTTTATTTGATCAGTCCCACCAAAATTTCTGGAATATTGTTTTAGATGTATTAAAAACGATTATTCCAGCAGAAGCCCTAGCTGGAACTGAACAGAAAATTCAAAGTTTTGCAGCAGGTGCAGGTACAGTTTTATTTTTTGAAGACCAACATGTGATTAAAGATCTACAAGAGCAATTTGAAGCATATGCAGATAATTTTCCAATCTGGTCTGAGCACTCAACAGCAATTGCACAATTTGCAGTATGGAACGTACTGGCTGAACAAGGTATTGGGGCTTCTTTGCAACACTACAATCCAATCATTGATGAGAAAATTAATGCTGCTTTTAATGTTCCCGCTCATTGGAAATTAAGAGCTCAATTAGTATTTGGTTCAATCGAAGGCGAAGCCGGAGAAAAAGCTTTTATTGAAGATGAAAATCGTTTTAAAACATTTGGCTAATTTTCTACTTTTTAATTCTTTTCAAAGCTGGTTGCCACGAGCACCGACTTTTAATAGAAATCGCCAAAAACAGGCACAAAAAAACCGCTATATATAGCGGTTAATTCTTCAAGTGGTGCGCTCAGAGAGATTCGAACTCCCGACCCCTTAGT
>NZ_JZFB01000002.1:19989-21154 GCF_001188385.1 Acinetobacter sp. V2
CTTGATGTTGCGCATTATACGCATTTTTTAAGGCTTAGGAAGCCTTTTTTCATCTTTCTGTCATCAACCGTCTAGTTCTTAGCCACCCCCCTCTTTTACCTAAAATAGTAGCTAAAATTATTGAAGACTTTCTTACCTAAGATGTATTTGAAATATTTTTTTTCAAATAAGTTTTATAGACTTTTTGACGTATTTCGCCACATATCTAAAAGCTAAAGTCGACCATTTCACTCAACATTATAGAAATAATATATTTCTAGCTAAGCCATAACATTATAGACCCAAGTAAAATTCATCTAATATACTGCTTCAAATAAGTGGAAATATAAGAAAAAATATAATTAATTAAAAAAATATTATATAAAAACCATTATTATTTTTACGTCTAAATTAAATGAATTATTATTTCTTTAAATATTATTTAATATTAAAAAATGTGACTAAAAATACACATTGACAGCTTTTGATATCTAACCAATACTAAATTCCAATTATTGAGATATACATCTCATTAATTATGTAGCGCAATAAATAATACTTACTTAAAAATACATAATTATATAGGAAATAGACCAACATGTTTTTACTAAAAAATCTCGTATCTTCGATCTCAAAAGTTACTCAAGACTTGGGTAATGTTGTATCGGTAAATACCACTGTAAACACGGGTTCTTCTGTTGATGCACACGTTTCAACATCAGGCTTACTTTCAAATGTTATTTCTACAGTAACTAATACAGTTACGCATACAGCAACAGGCTTAGTTTCTGATGTGGTTGGCACTGTAACCGGTACTGTCGGTTCTACAAATCCATTAGAAACAGTAACCAATGTTGTGGGTGGTGTAACTAGTGGCTTGATTGGAGGCGTATCTGGTGGTAATCCTCTTGAAGTAGTCACTGGTGTTATTGGTGGCGTAACAGGTGGTGTGACTGGCGGAACATCACCAATTTCCCCAGTCATTGATGTCGTTCAAGGTGGTATCGATATTCTTCAGGGTGTCGAAAGCCTAAAAACTGAAATTATCAACACTGGCATTGAAACTGTTGCTGGAACAATCATTGGAGTACTCCCACAAACTGAACATCCTGTTTCTGAAATTGCAGACCTTGGCACCTTAACTTTTGAAACTTCTCGCGACACGGTAAACGGTGCTCTTGAAGTT
>NZ_JZFB01000002.1:21164-21501 GCF_001188385.1 Acinetobacter sp. V2
TTCTGATTTAGTAGGTGGAGATATCTCAGGCGCAACTGCGTCAGCAACTGGAATTGTTGAAACACTTATCAACAATGGTACAACTGCTGCAGGTATTGTCACTGGTGTAGTTGGAAGTGTTACGGATGTAGTAGGCGGTGTAACTGGTGGCGTTGGTGGTAACCCTCTTGAAGTTGTAACCGACATCATCGGCGGCGTAACGGGCGGTATCGGTGGCAACCCTCTTGAAGTTGTAACCGACATCATCGGTGGCGTAACGGGCGGTATCGGTGGCGGCACATCTCCAATCTCTCCAGTAATCGACGTAGTTCAAGGCGGTATCGATATTCTTCAAGGC
>NZ_JZFB01000002.1:21511-21904 GCF_001188385.1 Acinetobacter sp. V2
TAATACAGGTATCGACACTGTTGCCGACACAATCATTGGCATTCTTCCACAAACTGAACATCCTGTTTCTGAAATTGCTGACCTCGGCACATTAACTTTCGAAACTTCTCGCGACACTGTAAACGGCGCACTTGAAGTTGTTTCTGATTTAGTTGGTGGAGATATCCAAGGTGCAACTGAATCAGCAACTGGTATTCTGGGTACACTTATCAATAACGGTACAACTGCTGCTGGTATTATCACTGGTATTGTAGGAAGTGTTACCGATGTAGTGGGTGGCGTAACGGGTGGAGTTGGCGGTAACCCTCTTGAAGTTGTGACTGACATCATCGGTGGTGTAACAGGCGGCGTTGGTGGTAACCCACTTGAAGTCGTAACCGACATCATCGGCGG
>NZ_JZFB01000002.1:22264-23577 GCF_001188385.1 Acinetobacter sp. V2
ATCTGACTTAGTCGGTGGTGATATTCAAGGTGCAACCGAATCAGCGACTGGTATTATCGGTACACTTATTACTAATGGCTCTACTGCAACTGGTTTATTAACAGAAATCCTTGGCGGTGTAACAGGCACAATTGGTGGAGTTACTGGTGGTGATAGCCCTCTTGGCGTAGTAACTGATCTTCTTGGAGGTTTAACTGGTAGTGTTAGCGGTGATAGTCCACTCGGTGTAGTGACTGACCTTCTAGGCGGTTTAACTGGTGGTGTTACGGGTGGCACAGAAAACCCTATTGGTATCGTAACGGATATCGTGGGTAGCTTAACTGGTGGGGTGACTGGTCAAGGTGGCTTAGATGTCATTTCTAATTTACTTGGTGGATTAACAAGTGGCAGCCTACTCGGTGGAGTAACGTCTACAGTAACTAGCGTAACAAATACAACGCATACTATCGTACCTCAGTCCTTACTTACTGATAACTTCTTAGATAATTCGTTCCATACTGTTTAATATCATTAAAAGAAAGCCACTTTTATAAGTGGCTTTCTGATTTAATATAGTTTCAAATATTAATTTAATACTAATCAATCTCTTGCCATCTATAATACTTTTTATGTGCTAATTCCAACATTGCATAATCATTAGGAGTATCACCATAAGCATATATGGTCGGGTATTGGCTTAAATCATATTTATTTTTTATTCTATTTACTTTTTCCAAATAACCACAATCACCATCAATAAAATGGCCTGTTAAAATACCATTATGTGTTTCAAGTTGGTTGCATATAACATCTAAACCTAAAGAATGACACCAACTTTCTAAATAAACGCCTAATGATGCTGATACAACTACAATTTGATCACCTTGTTGTTTATGCCAGAGAATACGCTCCAAAGCATTTTCACGAACACATGTAGGAAGTATCTTTTTAGCAAACTCTTGCCCCATATCTTTTAGGGAATTCGCGTCATAACCCACATATCCTACTTGGCAGAGCTTAGTTCGAATGGTTTTATCCGTTACCCAACCAAGTTTATAGCCAGCTATATACGGTGCAAGCCGAATACCACCGACGAGTTGTGTTTTTCTGTCTAAAGAAAATTTAAGAAACAAGCTGAATGTGTCGTTATGAGTGATGGTGCCATCAAAATCAAATAAAGCTAGGTTCATTTATGATTATCTCTAATATAATTAAAAAGTTATAAATTTAGATTTATTAAAATTACTAAAAAATAGGCACAAAAAAACCGCTATAAAAGCGGTTAATTCTTCAAGTTGGTGCGCTCAGAGAGATTCGAACTCCCGACCCCTTAG
>NZ_JZFB01000002.1:23730-32750 GCF_001188385.1 Acinetobacter sp. V2
ATTAAGTAAATGGCGGTGAGAGAGGGATTCGAACCCTCGATACCAGTAATAGGTATGCTTCCTTAGCAGGGAAGTGATTTCAGCCACTCATCCACCTCACCGGAACGAGCCGCCATAATACAAACTAAAACCACATTGTTCAAGTCATCATACTGAAATTTTCTTGTTTTTTAGTTCAATGAATTATTTTTTAAGCAATTTCCTCATTATTTTCGTCTTTTTCGATCAAACGCTTGTTAAGATAGATATTATTTCTTCATCAAAATACTGTAGTGCATAACACATTATTGCAAACCTGAACGTGCAGTTCGGGTCTGCATGGCTTATGCTAAACTTATCTGCCAAGCGTGAAACAAAACGACATGACAAAAAACTGGGCTGACCCTGAAGCGAAAGCTGAAGCTGAACGTTATGACAATCCTATTCCAAGCCGTACTCTGATTTTAGATACGTTGGAGCAGTTGCAAACACCACAATCTCATGCAGAGCTTGTCGATCATTTTAATATTCATGACCAAAAAAGTATCGAAGCATTAAGTCATCGTTTAAGTGCTATGGTTCGTGATGGTCAAATCATGAAAGACGGTTTTAAATTTCAGTTGGTGGCAGATCAACCAACATATGAAGCAACTGTTTATATTAATAGTAAAGGTTTAGGTACAGCACATATTGATGGTCAAACTGATCTTTTACTTCCTGAACGTGAATTACGTTTAGTATTTAATGGTGACCGAGTTAGAGTGCGCCAGACTTCAGTAGACCGTAAAGGTAAACCTTGGGGTTTTATCACAGAAGTTTTACAGCATCGTGTTAAACAATTAATTGGTAAATTGTCAGTTCATGAGGGTGAATATTTTATTCAACCCAACAATCCCAATCAGCATCAGCCTATTCCTTTAGAAAAAGAACTCGTAAAACATGCTAAGGCGAATGTTGGCGATATGCTACGTGTTGCAATTGATAGCTATCCGACCCGTGAAGAGTTTTCAACAGCACATATTATTCAGTCTATGGCAGACAAAGCCGATACAGAAATTATCATTCCACAAACCATTCTTGAATTTGGTTTGCCATATGAATTTCCAGATCAGGTATTAAAAGAAGCAGAAAGTTTTAAAGAGCCATCTGCTCAAGACCGTGAAGGTCGTATTGATTTAAGAGATTTGGCATTAGTTACAATTGATGGTGAAGACGCTCGAGATTTTGACGATGCAGTTTATGCAGAAAAACGTCCGGGTGGTGGTTACCGCGTTGTAGTCGCAATTGCCGATGTCAGCCATTATGTCCGCTTAGACTCAGCCCTTAACGAAGAAGCTGAGGAACGAGGCACTTCGGTATATTTCCCACACTTTGTATTACCAATGCTACCAGAGGCTTTGTCAAATGGTTTGTGTTCTCTGAACCCTCACGTAGACCGCTTATGTATGGTCTGTGACCTTAAGCTCTCTCGTTCAGGCCGTGTAACTGGTTACGATTTTTATCCGTCGGTTATGCACTCAAAAGCACGTTTGACCTATACACAGGTAGCGCAATACTTTGAAGGCGCAACAGATGCGATTCCAAAAGATCGTGATGTTCATAAATCTTTAAACACACTTTTCCAGCTTTATCAAATTTTGAAAAACTTGCGTGCCGACCGCCATGCAATGGAATTTGAAACCATTGAAACGTACATGACTTTTGATGAGCTGGGCGGGATTAAAGAAATTTTGCCACGTACACGTAATGAAGCACATAAGCTCATTGAAGAATGTATGTTGCTTGCTAACGTTGCTGCAGCTGAATATGCATTAGAACATGATGTTCCAATGTTATATCGTGTGCATGAAGCTCCTGAGTTTTCACGTATTCAGAAAGTAAAAGACTTTGTGAAATTGCTTGGTCTACCCTTCCCTGATCAACCAACTCAAGCAGACTATCAAAAAGTTATTGAAGCGACCAAAGACCGTATTGATGCACCAAGTATTCATGCCGTTTTATTACGCTCAATGATGCAAGCTTATTATGGCGCAAAAAATGCGGGACACTATGGTTTGGCTTATGAAGCCTATACTCATTTCACTTCGCCAATCCGTCGTTACCCAGATTTATTGTTACACCGTGCTATTAAGGCACACTTGAAACAAAAGCCTTATCCACTCTCTGGTGCAGCGCTTGATGATGCTGGTGAACATTTTTCTCAAACTGAGCGCCGTGCAGATGAAGCTTCTCGTAGCGTAACAACTTGGTTGAAGTGTCACTATATGCAACAGCATTTGGGTGACGAGTTTATTGGTATCGTAAGTGCAGTAACCGAATTTGGTTTATTCATTACACTTAAAGATCTATATGTCGATGGCATGATTCATATTAGCCAACTCGGTGATGACTTCTTTATTTATGACCAAGCGAGCCAAAATCTGGTAGGTCAAAATCGTGGTCAAGTCTTTGGTTTAGGCGATGAAGTTAAAATTCAGGTGGCTGGCGTAAATCTTGAAGAACGTAAAATTGACTTCCAGCTTCTTCAACAAGTCACGCATGCAGGAAGAGTCGTTCGTAGCCGTGCGCCACGCACAACTAAAACCTCTTCACAGGCAACTGAAGAAGTTTTCAGTAAACCAACAAGTAGTGATGGTGAAAGACCTGTTCATAAAAAGAAAGAAAAAGCTAAGGCGAGTTCTTATACTAAAAAGTCTGGTAAAAAAGCTTCTGCAAAAGCCGAAAGTAAACCAGAAAAAGTAAAGAAAAAGTCTAAGCCTAAAAAGAAAAAGGCCAATGCAAAATCAAAGGCTGAATAATTAAACAGTAGATGTTGCCAGCCTAGAAATAAGTCCCGATTTGGGACTTATTTCTTTTTAAAAAGCTTATTTTGCACATTAAACTTGATTTCTGGCTTGAGAGGACCTACATCTAATAACATGTTTAAAAAATAATGTGGCTAACAGCAATGACTTTACAGCAAGCGACCTTACCAACCCCGCGTTTTGATCAAATTAAATTAGAAAATTTAAAACAAGACATCCAACAAGCGATTCAAGCAGGCCAAGAATTTTTAAATACTCTTACCGCTGTACCTACCGATACCGCTCAACAACTTGCCGTACTTGAACAAGTCGATACACTTGAAAACAACCTCAGTGAATCATGGGGTGTTTTATCACATTTAAATGCGGTGATGAACAATGCTGAAACCAGAGAAGTCTATCAATCGTTATTACCGGCCTTGAGTGAATATTACACTCAACTTGGTCAACACACGGCGCTCTATCAAACTTATCAGCATATTCATGATGGTCAGGGTTATACCTCTCTTAGTCCAGCCCAACAAAGTGCTATTCGACTCGCTTTACGTGATTTTAAACTTTCTGGTGTGGCTTTAGAGGGTGAAGAGAAAAAACGCTATGCAGATATTTCTGCTCGACTTTCACAGCTTTCTTCTGATTTTTCTAACCATGTACTTGATGCAACACAAGCATACTTTAAACCGCTTACAGAAACTGAGCTAAAAGGTCTTCCTGAAAGTAATGTTGAGTTATTAAAACAATACGGTAAACAACGTGAACTCGATCAAGCTGTAGCAACTCTAGATTTCCCAGCTTATTTTGCAATCATGACTTATGCAGATGACCGCGCTTTGCGTGAAGAGCTTTACAGGGCTTATGTCACTCGTGCATCTGATCAGTCTGAACAAACTGAGTTTGATAACAGCAAAATTATGGAAGAAATTTTAAGTCTTCGTCAGGAAATGGCGAAGCTACTTGGTTTCAATAACTACGCTGAATATTCTCTTGCAAGCAAAATGGCACCAGATGTAAAAACGGTACATGACTTTTTAGTTGATCTCGCTGAGCATGCTCGTGCTCCTGCTCTTCAAGAAGTTGCTGAACTTCAAGAGATTGCCAAGCAAGATGGTGTTGACGAACTTAAACCTTGGGATAGTACTTACTATTCTGAAAAGCTCAAACAGCAACAATTCAACTTATCGCAAGAAGCATTAAAACCGTACTTCCCTGCACCCAAAGTCATTCAGGGTTTATTCCAGATCGTGCAGCGCTTATATGGTATTAGCATCATCGAAAGACAAGCGCCAGTCTGGCATCCAGATGCACGTTATTTTGAATTAGAAGACCAAGGCCAAGTGATTGGTGGCTTCTTCTTTGACATCTATGCACGTACGGGTAAACGTGGCGGTGCATGGATGAATGGTTTCCGTTCACGCATGCAAACTGTTCATGGTTTACAAAAACCAATTTGCTACATGGTGTGTAACTTCACGCCTCCAGTAGGTGATCAGCCGGCCTTACTCACCCATGATGAAGTGATCACGTTATTCCATGAGTTTGGACATGGTTTACATCACATGCTAACCGAAGTAGATAATATTTCAGTTGCAGGAACTCATGGTGTTGCTTGGGATGCAGTAGAGCTACCAAGCCAGTTCATGGAATTCTGGTCTTGGGATAAAGAAAGCCTAGATGTATTAAGTGAACACATCGATAGCAAACAAACTTTGCCACAAGAATTACTCGATGCTTTATTAAATGCGCGATTCTTCCAGTCTGGTATGCAAACTTTACGTCAGCTTGAATTTGCATTGTTTGATTTGACTATTCACACTAAAACACCTGCTTTGAATAGTGAGCAAATTCAGCAGACCTTAGATGACATTCGTAAGCAGTATGCAGTAGTTCCTGCTGTGGACTACAACCGCTTCCAACATAGCTTCAGTCATATTTTTGCTGGTGGTTATGCAGCAGGTTATTACTCTTACAAATGGGCAGAAGTTTTAGCGAGTGATGCATTCGACCGTTTTGAACACGAAGGTATTTTCAACACTCAAACTGGTAAAGAATTCCGTCAGGCAATTTTAGCAGTGGGTGGTAAAGATACTGCACTTGAAGCATTTGTGAGTTTCCGTGGCCGTGAACCTAAAATTGATGCACTGTTACGTCATCAAGGTTGGACGAATGACAGTAAAACCGCTTAAACTATGGGCCTAAATTGATCGTGTGGTTAGGGTGATAAAGATGAAAAAACGTTTCATTGCTGGGGCTAAATGTCCAAAATGTGAAGCAACAGATCGGATTGTCATGCTAACCACCGCTGAAGACGAATGGATTGAATGTATCGAATGCGGTTATAGTGAAAATCGTCCGACTCATATTGATGAGCCTGAAACACCCGCTGTACCTGATGAAGTTGGAGTAATACAGTTCAAGCCTCGTCGTCCTGACTAAAGGTCTTAGAGATGCCACTACAAAGAAAACAAAACTCAAAACTATTGTGGATTTTAATTGGGGGCTTAAGCATTCTTGTAGTGCTTTTTTTAGCTGCACAATGGTTTTTCAAAAAAACCGAGCCATCCGCACCAATGGTTGATCCTCAACCTGTTTCGACACCCGCTCCTGCTAAAACCACGGATCCATCATCAAGTTCAGAACCTGTAGCAGAAACTGCAAGTTCACAACAGCTTGTGAATGAAGATGTACTCAAACAGCCTGTACCAGCTCAAGAGTCTTTAGCAAAAGAAGAAGTGTCTAAACTCGATGACATCCATCGCCAGCTAAAAGATCAAGAAGCAACTTTAAAAGCTCAGCATGCTGATGCTGATCAATTAACTAAACTCAAAGAAGAACAAGTTAAATTGCTTGAAGCTCAGCTCAAACAGCAATAGTTTTTCAATGGGAAATAAAAAAAGCTAAAGATAGATAACTTTAGCTTTTTTTATTTTAATTAATAACTCCAGCCATTCTTTTTCCTAAATTTATTGAATCTTCTTAATAAAAAAGCCCTCCATTTAGGAAGGCTTTTTTGTATAACCGATACTTTAATTTAAGTTAATGATACCAACCGAATAACTTAAATACATATGGCACATAAGTAACTAATACTAGTGATGAGAACAAGACAATAATTGGTAGCAACCAGCGCTCATAACGGAAATAGAAGCTTGTATATTTCTCTTTCGCTTCAGCATCAGCAGCGTTCACTTCATCATCTCCGACGGACAACCGCGTGAGTAGATGGTTCAAGGCAACTGGTGGGGTTACATAACCAAATTCGAATGCAACCAATACAATCATCCAGAAGTGAATTGGATGAATACCATTTTCGTATGCTACAGGCGCAATGGTTGCAGCAACTAAAATTACAGCACCAAATGGATCTGTACACATACCAATAATAGCAAGTAACAGTGCAATACATGCCAGTGATATATAGATACTGCCTAAATGAGTCGGCAATAATTCAACCACTTCAGAACGTTCAATTAAACCACCAACACTTGCAGACAATGCCATCAGAATAATTAGTGCGCCAATATGGCCTACAGTTTCTGAAGTTGCAAAGCGAAGCGCTCCACCAAAACCAAGACGGAACTGAGAACTATGCGGATCATGCGCTCGAAGGAATGGTGATTTCTGTTCATGTTCACGAACAATCGCCTCATGAATATTGATCGCAGGAGTTTCTTTTGTAGCGACCAATTTGTCATACAAAATCATTGCGATCAGAACTAATGGCAAAATTACTGGTGCAGTAAATTCATTCATTCCTGTGTCTAACGCATATTTATAAATAGCAAGAACAACAGCAGTGATCAGAATGTATGGAATTACAGGTACAAAGGCGCGCATCATGCCTGGAATCGCAACTTTTGGCGAATTTACACGGAACTTCTCTTCAGCCAAGAGTAATGAAACACCCAAGAAAATAAATGCTGTTAACCAAAATACATAAACACCATGGCCAAACAACTCATCAGACGTTACATGACGGCTGTCCAGCATCGCAATTAAAACAACCAGTAGACATGGACGTACTACCACACCTAAAGAACCTGACATTGCAGATACAGCCAATGCATATTGACGGCGAGCACCCGCATTCCAGACTTCTTTATAAATAATTGCACCTGCTGCAATAACGAAAATACCTGACGCGCCTGTATAAGCTGTCGGTACCGCAGCTGCAATTAGAATTAACCATGTTAAGGTTTCTGGTGCCAAGTTCCACGGGCGAAGCACATTAAGGAACAAGTCCATAACACGTGTTTGGGTTAAAAGCATACCTGCCCAAATAAACAAGGCAAGGTTTAAGAAAATACCTGAGAACTCAACCAACAAGCCAAGGTAAATCCCTTGCCCCATTGGATAATCCATAAAGAATGTGAATACTATGCCCGTAATCAAAGCCATGTAAGCATATAAAGGTACACTTAATAAGGCTAAGCCAATATTACCGCCTTCACGTTTTGCTGGTGGTGAAAAAAATAGTTGATAAAGACTAATTAAAGTCAGAACAACGAATAGAATCATCCAAATCCAGTAAATGGTTACTGTTTCATAGGTAGGTATCACACCAGAGTTAATGACTGAACGATACTGACTAATTACAGAGAAACTGAGTAGCGCATTACCAATCACCATAAAGATTGAATAGACTTTGTAATCGATTTTTGTTGCTGGATTACGTAAGCCAATATGGTGAAATTTTAACGATGCAGTAATCGCAGAAATTAGAACCATAAAGATCAGTAAAATTGCGCGGTTTTCTGTACCAAATTTAAAAATACCAAAGAAACCGGTCTCGATAGCACGGTAAGTACGTACACCAGGGTTAGCTTCGATATATTTAATTGTCTTGTCATATGCCTGATATTTCTCGTCACATTGTTGCTGCGCTGCGAGAAGCGATGCACGGACATCACTTTCCGATGCTGCACCAAAGAAACTCGAAAAATCATCAGATGCATTCGCTTTCATTTGTTCTTTTACTTGAGCATCGATATTTGGATGTCGATCACAAGTCGGCTTTTCAGGTTCAGCACGCAAAAATGAATATTGCATGCCTATCGCAGGATCACCATAAAGACGTTCCCCGATACGTAATAATTGCCCGTGGATCATCTCCCCGGTACCAATGATTAGTGTCATTAATAGTAGAATGAGGATGACGAATGTTGAGATCCATTCGTTCCAGATATAACCCAACAGACCTAATCCAGATCTTTTTTCCTGATGTTCTTGCATAAATATTCCAATTTTGTTCTCTCAAAAACCTGAAAAACAGGAGCTTGAGTCATGCAATTTTCTTGGTCAGGGGTTAATTCCTTCCCCCTTCTACCAATCCCTTTATTCAACGATCAAATTTGCATCAAACTTTGTTAATAAAGAATGACTAAAATCACTTTTTTAACAGTTTGTATTGTCAATATTTCTTTTTTAATCTTTGAGCAAGCCAATAGCAGCCCCCAAAGATTGCTCCACCAATTGCTCCATATAAGTGAGCTTCAGTTAAGACTGGGCTTCCTATTAACTGGGCAGTTCCTGTTTGTCCAAAAGTATTTTCCCATATCAGTTTTGCAATAATTAATCCTAAGACCAGAAAAGCAAAATTCCGTTCTTTACGATATTGCAAATAAACTAAAGCAACTGCTGTATATAGCCCATGTAAAACACCTGACAAACCAGCATATGCCTCGATATAAGGTAAATAAAAATAGAAGACCAAGCTAATGAACGGTGGCAACAGTAAAAGTAGACTTAAAAGATGCCACGCTTTGGTGTGCGGAAAGATAAACGGTAAACAGGCGAATGCCATCATGTTTAAAAGGAAATGAATCCACCCTACGTGTACCCAATGTGCAGTCCATAAACGCCAGAATTCACCAAGTAAACTTTCCCGCCAATAAATAAAAGTATCAGGAAATACTTGTAGACATGCAGATATGGAAATGCACACTGCGACCAAAAGCACTTTATTATTCAGTACATGATCTTTCATGGCACACTCCTTGAAATTAAACTTCTTACAATTATTGTAGAACTTAACAATAGACTCGCAAGAAGTTAGTCTTTCAAATATGTTTACTGTGCTGCTGGTGGCGCAGATGAATCCGCGGGAGCTTCAGATGCGGCTCCGCCATCAAACAACTCATCTAGCTCTGCTGCACCTTCATTTTTATCATCCCAGAAATGTGACATACCATCATCTCCAGTACGCACACCAGTATGCTCAGTCCAGTAACGATCAGAAAT
>NZ_JZFB01000002.1:32797-37963 GCF_001188385.1 Acinetobacter sp. V2
AAGTTCGGATTAACAGGCTTATCATCAGCTTGAGAAGCAGCATAAGATCTTAATGCATCACGGATTTTTGCATCATCACCACTTGCTTGAGCAGCTACCGCATATAACGCATGAGATAAGCGAACACCTTTTTGCTCACCAATTTGCACTGATTGCTTTAACGTTTGGTATGGATCAGGTTTCCCTTCATCTGCCCCAGGTAATAAAGTCCAGATAACAGCACGCGTTGCGTTAGGTGCTCCCCAGAACTTTTCATTATCGAGACAGACCATGCCGCGCTCTACAATAGCAGCGATATCTTTTGGAACATTGACTGCACCACCAGAGTTAATATCATTAGTCACAGCCTGAAGGCCACTAATCATTCCAAGTAAATAAACTGTTTGATCAGTGTCACTACGCATCGTTGGACAAGAATCACCTAAATGGTATTTATATTTAGATTCCCAACGATCAGCGAACAACTTATAGCCTGTATATTGACGCTCAGCAGCAATTGCTGCCCAGCGCTTTTGTGCAATACGTGCATCTTGAGCTTCAGTTACTTGCCCTGCTTTTGATGCACGCAAATAACGTAATTCCTGTTCTAATGCTTGATTCTCAGCACATACACCTGAAGCTGCATACATTAATACCGCAACACGCGTTGGATCTGCACCCATACCTTTAGTAGACATGATTGCTGGTGTTAAGGCACTACCAGTATTACAAACCATTTCAGCATCTTGCATTGCCAGAATAGGCGGAACGACGTGCTTTTCCGTAAAACCTAAAGCAACATTTGCTCCAGTTTTCACGACGTATGAACAACCTGATAAAACTGAAGCTGCAAGAAAACTCATCGCCAAACCTTGGCTTATTTTTTGGACTTTAGACATCTTCCTGTCCTCTATGTAATTTGTTTTTTCCTTTTCAGATGTACATTAGCAGATGCATATCTTGAATAAAAGAGTAATTACTCTAATTGTAGCGCTTATACTTTGACACACTTCACAGCAGATAAAATTGACAGTTTTTCTGGGAAACAGAAATTTTAGGCAAAAAAAAGTAGCATTGCGACGGTTCAGCACATGCTACTTATTAACTGAGATAAGCTTTTAACGGCTTATATTATTTTTGTTCTATATAATCCTTAAGTAAAGTTCCTGCTCTTCCTACTACCACAGCCATAACTACTGCAATTAACAGAAACATCCACATTGAAATCTCCATGAGAGACCTCCTTACTACAATCGCACCCAGTTATAAACTGGACACTTGATGAAATTAATCGACTAACCAATTTAATAATTGACTGATCGACGACCTTGCATCCTCTGTCTCTTAACTTTGTTAAAATTAACTCTGTTAAGATGTTCCCTGAGTAAAGTTCCTGCTCTTCCTATCACCACTGCCAGAATGATGGCAATGACCAAGAACGACCATGTTGGCATCTCCATTTTGAGACCTCCGACACACTTTACGTTGGTGTTTGTACTTTAACCGATCAAATAGGTACCCATAGGTGAAATTGTCAGACAATCGTATTTCCTTAGCTTTTTTCTATATTTTAATTAGACAATTCTGAGCACAAGCAAAAAAATAAACATTAAATTATTGTTTTTTATAATTTTTAAATAAATATACAAATGTAGAATTGTCTAACAATTAATGAAGTTTCTGTAGGACTTTTAACTTTTTCCAATACTGCAAAGGAAGTTGGTCAAACCAAATTATGGCTACTTTCATAGGTGCTCCATCAAAATAAACAACCATAAATAGCTGATAATCAATTATTTTATTAATTCCTACACGGTGAATCACTTTTTTAGGAAGATAAACAACTGACCAAGATTTTTGATCTAAATATGCAATTTGAGAAATTCGTGATTGTTTTAAAAACAATAAGAAAGCAATAGATAAAAGGATCAGACTAAATAGCCACCACATAGGTGGTAACAATTGATAAAGTAGGATTGCTAAACACAAGCCAATAAAAAGCTGAAATATTATCGAGAAACGACTATATTTCAGCTCAAAATTCAATTCTTTTATCAAAACAGTTTAGCCATGTACGTACTGTTTTAATTTATAAATAAATTCACGTAACTCTGTGCGTGGAGGTTCAGAAACTTCCATGAACCAATCTAGCAAATCTGGATCTTCTTGTTCTACTAATTCTGCAAATAAGGCCTTCTCTGCCGGATCCGCAGTTAGATAATAGTTTTTTACATAAGGGTCAAAATAGACGTCAATTTCTTTTAAGCCGCGGCGTGCTCGATAAATTACTTTACGTTCTTCCAAGGTCATTTCGTCAGACATTTATTTCCCCATCTGCGTTGATAGTGCGCCTAGTTTACCTGATCACATTCCAAAGATCGCTAAAAATATCAAATTGACCAAATTTATCATCTTGTACTCATAATTGAGCATTCATCACATTGTTCGTCATGAAATGCTTCCGTATGTTTAAGGAAATAACATCACACCTGAACCAAGGAAGAAATACAAATGCAATCTGGTGCCATCCGTCCTATTCCAAATATGTTACCTAGAAAACTATTTAACGAAGAGCATGAAGCTTTCCGCGAGACAGTTCGTAAATTCTATGAAAAAGAAGTCGTTCCCAATATTGAAAAATATGAAAAACAGCAACATGTTGATCGAGATCTTTGGAATAAGGCTGGAGAATTAGGTCTTCTTTGCACCACAATGTCAGAGCAATATGGTGGGTCTGGAGTAGACCGCTTATACAGTATGATCTTAATTGAAGAGCAAGCTTATGCTATGGATTCTAGTACGGGTTTTTCTTTACATTCAGATATTGTTGCGAATTACGTAAATAACTTTGGTAATGAAGAACAAAAACAAAAGTGGTTACCAAAAATGGCAACTGGAGAAGTGGTCACGGCTATTGCCATGACTGAGCCTGGTACTGGTTCTGATTTACAAGCAGTGAGAACCACAGCTGTACTTGATGGTGATGATTATGTCATTAATGGTTCTAAAATTTTCATTACCAATGGTTACTTATGTGACATGGTCGTAGTCGTTTGTAAAACGGGTAATAACGACAAAGGTTCAGCGAACTTATCACTCATTATTGTTGAAGCAGACAGAGCTGGTTTTAGCAAAGGTAAGCCTCTTAATAAAATTGGAATGAAAGGCCAAGATACGTGCGAATTATTTTTTGATAACGTTCGTGTTCCTAAAGAAAATCTCTTAGGTATGGAAGGCATGGGCTTTATCATGCTCATGAAAGAATTGGCTTGGGAACGAATGCTAGTCGCTATTATTTGTCAGGCAGGCGCTGAAGCTGCATTTGCACATACTGTCCAATATACAAAAGACCGTAAAGCATTTGGCAAACCTGTTAGTGCATTTCAAAATACGCGTTTTAAACTTGCTGAACTGAGAACAGAAATAGATTTCTGCCGTACCTATCTAGATCGTTGTATGGAATTACAACTTGAAGAAAAATTGAGTGTGGAAGCTGCCGCAGCTGCTAAATATAAAATTTCAGATATGTTCTCAAAAGTTGTTGATGATTGTCTTCAATTACATGGCGGTTATGGTTACATGCTTGAATATCCAATTGCGCGTGCCTACATAGATCACCGAGCAAATCGAATTTATGCAGGTACCAATGAAATTATGAAAGAATTAATCTCTAGAACACTTTAATAAATTCAATATAAAAGGGGCATTACGCCCCTTTTATTTATCTAATATCTATTAAGATACTAGTTTTGGCTTACGCTCATTCGTTTCTGAACGTTTATGAAAATGTAGAACACCATCTTCAAATTTTGAATTTTTAAGCGACTTTCTATCTTCTAAATAGTTATTAGTAACTTGCCATGGAGCATGCTTACCTTGTTTTGGAAGTTCATGTGCCGCACGACTGATATAACCTGAAGATAATTTACCCATTACAGTATCTTCTTCCATTTCAGTCTTATCACCAGACGGAACTACTTCATCATAACTATTTTTGTCCATATAGTTTAACAAGCGACAAATATATTCCGCAGCGATATCAACCTTAAGCGTCCATGATGCATTTACATAACCAATAATCATGGCCATATTTGGTACATCACTCAACATCACACCGTTATAAAGCATATGTTCAGATGAATTAAGAGCTTTGCCATCAATAGTAGCCTGAACCCCACCCATAATTTGAACTTGCAAACCAGTTGCAGAAATCACAATATCCGCATCAAGATGTTTACCAGATTTAAGTAAAATACCTTTTTCAGTAAATTTCTCAACTTGATCAGTTTCTACACTCGCTTTACCTTCACGCAAAATCTTAAATAAGTCACCATCAGGTACAACACATAGACGTTGATCCCAAGGATTATATGAAGGTGTAAAATGCTTCATATCAACTTTACCCTTTAACTGCACTTCAATTGCTTTTAAGAGTAAACGACGTACAGTCTTTGGATGTTTCTGAGACAATGCATAAATAGCGCGCTGCATACCAATATTACGTGCACGGGTAAATTTATACGCCGCTTCTTCAGACATAAATTTACGCGTTTTTTCATAAATAAAGTCGATAGACGGTACACTAGCAATATACGTTGGTGAACGCTGCAACATCGTTACATGACCAGCCCCACCTTTCGCCATTGCCGGTACTAAAGTAATCGCTGTTGCACCACTACCAATAATAACGACCTTTTTACCTGTGTAATCTAAATTTTCAGGCCAATGCTGCGGGTGAATAAGTTGCCCTTTAAATGCTTCTTGATTTGGGAAAGAAGGCGCATATCCTTGATCATAGTTATAGTAACCAGTACACCCTACAACAAAATTAGCAATCCAAGTCTGTTGTTTTTTCTTGCTATCTTCAATTATAACCTGCCATTTCTTTGATTCAGAATCATAATTCGCAGAAAGTACACGATGACCAAAGTGAATTTTTTCTTTTAATTTATATTCATCAATAACTTCGCCTAGATACCCTTTAATAGAGGCGCCATCAGCTAATACATTCGCTTTACACCACGGCTTAAAATTGAAACCAAATGTGGACATATCTGAGTCTGAGCGAATACCTGGATAACGGAAAAGATCCCATGTTCCACCAAAAGATTCACGACGCTCTAAAATTTCAAATTGGCGTTGTGGAGAATTTTTTGATAAATGGGCAGCAACTCCAATTCCTGAGAT
>NZ_JZFB01000002.1:38007-43715 GCF_001188385.1 Acinetobacter sp. V2
TTATTTTTATACCCATTGTTGAGAATATAAGTTTATTAAAGCACAATTTTGACAATACACAATGTCAAGTTTGACCGTTTATCCGTTTTTTTATGTCACTTGAGGACATTTTTATAATTTTAGTAATTATCAAAAATAAAAAAGACCGGTATAAAACCGGTCTTTCTTGAATAAAATCAATTATTCAGCTGAAGTATTCACTTCACGATCTACTAGCTCAACGTAAGCCATCGGTGCTGCATCACCAGCACGGAAGCCCGCTTTAAGAACACGTAGATAACCGCCGTTACGTTCTTTGTAACGAGGGCCGAGTACGGTAAATAATTTACCTACAGTTGCAGCATTACGAGTACGAGCAAATGCTAAACGACGATTTGCTACAGTATCGTTTTTTGCTAGAGTGATTAAAGGCTCAGCAACACGACGTAATTCTTTAGCTTTAGGAACAGTTGTTTTGATCAACTCGTGTTCAAATAAAGAATTAGCCAAGTTTTGGAACATCGCTTTACGATGGCTGCTTGTACGGCCTAATTTCACACCACTATTACGATGACGCATGGTGATAGTCCTACTTAATTAACGGCTACGATAGGCAAAACGGTCGTCCATACGAAGACTAGCTGGTGGCCAGTTTTCAAGACGCATACCGAGTTGTAAGCCTTTCGATGCCAAAACATCTTTGATCTCTGTTAACGATTTTTTACCAAGGTTAGGAGTTTTTAACAACTCAACTTCAGTACGTTGAACAAGATCACCAATGTAGTAAATATTTTCTGCTTTCAAACAGTTAGCAGAACGAACAGTAAGCTCTAGATCATCTACTGGGCGAAGCAAGATTGGGTCAACTTCTTCACGAGGCTCTTGAGCAACTGGAGTTTGGTCTTTCTGAAGATCAACAAAAATTGCAATTTGTTGTTGCAAGATTGTTGCCGCTTTGCGGATTGCTTCTTCAGGATCAACCGTACCATTTGTCTCGAGGTCGATTACCAGTTTATCTAAATCGGTACGTTGTTCTACACGCGCATTTTCAACGGTGTAAGAAACACGCTTAATCGGGCTATAAGAAGCATCTAATTGCAAACGACCAACAGGACGTGTTTCACCTTCAGGGAAACGAGAATCAGATGTTTCATAACCACGACCTTGAGCAACCTTCAAGCGCATTTTTAATGAGCCTGAAGCACTCAAAGTACCGATCAAATGTTCTGGGTTAACCACTTCAACATTATGAGGTAAACGAAGGTCAGCAGCAGTAATTTCGCCAGGACCTTGTTTCTCTAATGTTAAATATGCTTCATTTTGATCGAACAGCTTAATAGACAATCCTTTTAGGTTCAGCAAGAGCTCGACGATGTCCTGCTGCAAGCCTTCTAAAGTACTGTACTCGTGCTCGACACCTTCTATCTCTACTTCAACCACAGCAGCGCCAGGTAAAGAAGACAATAGAATGCGACGTAAAGCATTACCTAGAGTATGGCCAAAACCACGCTCTAAAGGTTCTAGAATCACTTTTGCCGAGGTCCCGCTAACCGCTTCGACCTTGATCGCTTGCGGAGTTAGAAACTCGTTTGCAGTACGCGTCATTATTGCTACCTCAAGGATTATTTAGAATACAATTCTACAATCAAGCTTTCATTGATTTCAGCAGGTAAATCAGCACGATCTGGTGCAGCTTTAAACGTACCTTCAAGCTTAGAATGATCAACATCCATCCAAGCTGGAATACCACGTTGTGCAGCTAACTCAATCGCGTTTTTAATACGCAATTGTTGTTTAGCACCTTCGTGAACCGCAATTACATCACCAGCTTTAACTTGAATAGATGCGATGTTTACACGACGACCATTCAAAGTAATGCTACGGTGACTTACTAACTGACGAGCTTCTGCACGTGTAGAACCAAAACCCATGCGATAAACAACGTTATCAAGACGGCTTTCAAGCAATTTCAACAAGTTCTCACCTGTTGCGCCTTTAACACGAGCTGCTTCTTTATAGTAGTTACTAAATTGACGTTCTAACACACCGTAAATACGACGGACTTTTTGTTTTTCACGTAATTGTAGTGAATACTCAGATTGCTTACCACCGCGTGCCTGACCATGTTGACCAGGTGCTTTGTTAGCTTTTTTAGTTTTGACGTCAAAAGGTTTAACGCCAGATTTAAGTTGCAGGTCTGTCCCTTCGCGGCGAGAGAGTTTGCATTTTGGACCAATATAACGAGCCATGAATGTTTCTCCTTACACGCGACGTTTTTTAGGTGGACGGCAACCGTTGTGAGGAATTGGCGTCACATCGGTAATGCTGTTAATTTTATAACCCACTGCGCCTAATGCACGAACCGCAGACTCACGACCTGGACCAGGACCTTTTACAAGGACATCCAGATTTTTCAAACCATAATCTAAAGCTGCTTTACCAGCAACTTCAGCAGCTACCTGAGCAGCAAACGGAGTTGATTTACGTGAACCACGGAAGCCTTGTCCACCAGAGGTGGCCCAAGCCAATGCATTACCTTGACGATCAGTAATCGTAACAATGGTGTTATTAAAAGACGCGTGAATGTGTGCAACACCTTCAGAGACGGTACGAGTGACCTTCTTGCGTGTGCGAGTATCTTTAGCCATCTTTTAGCTTCCAGAAATCTTACTTTTTAATCGGTTTGCGCGGACCTTTACGGGTACGTGCGTTAGTTTTGGTGCGTTGACCACGGACAGGCAAGCTGCGACGATGGCGAAGGCCGCGATAGCAACCCAAATCCATTAAACGTTTAATGTTCATGGAAATTTCGCGACGTAAGTCACCTTCGGTAGGAACCTTAGCAACTTCTGCACGAATCGCATCAAGCTGAGCATCGTCCAACTCACGGATCTTAGTAGTTTCAGTAATACCAACTGTAGCTAAGATATTCTTAGCAGTATGGCGACCGACACCAAAGATGTAAGTGAGGGAGATAACAGCATGCTTGTTATCCGGAATGTTTACACCGGCAATACGAGCCATTCACTTTCTCCAAAAAGGCAGTAGAGATAATCAACCGCCCCACAAAATCTTGAGGGGCGGATATTAACCCAATTCGCCTACTGAAATCAACAGGTCTTGATTAGATTAACCTTGACGCTGCTTATGACGAGGTTCTGCGCTACAAATTACGCGAATAACCCCATTACGACGGATAACTTTACAGCTACCACAAATTTTCTTTACAGAAGCTTGTACTTTCATGATGAAACCTCTAAGTGCGCTTATCCCTTAGGATGAGCAGTCGTTTTTCTCATTAATGTTTGATTATCATATTGATGAGATGTTAAATGCGCTTGTAGCTGAGCCATAAAGTCCATAACAACGACAACTACGATTAGTAATGATGTACCACCCAAAGAGAATGGAATTCCAAAAGAACTTTGTAGAATCATTGGCATTAAACAAATGACCGTAATATAAATCGCACCAATAAACGTCAAACGATTAAGAATATGATCTAAGTAACGAGCAGTTTGCTCACCTGGGCGAATACCAGGCACATAAGCTCCGCTGCGTTTTAGATTTTCTGATACTTCCTTAGGGCTAAATACTAAAGCCGTATAAAAGTAACAGAAAAAGATAATTAACGCACCAAAGAGCACCAAATACAAAGGCTGTCCAGGCGACAATACTAAAGCTAAATCTTGTAAGCTACGCTTAATTAATCCAGCATTTGCATCTGCACTTCCCACCCATTGACCAAGACTCGCTGGGAACAATAGTAAAGAACTTGCAAAAATCGCAGGAATCACACCAGCCATATTAATTTTTAATGGTAAATGTGTCTGCTGTGCTGTAAATATACGACGACCTTGTTGCTTTTGTGCATAATTCACTGGAATACGACGTTGTGCTTTTTCAATAAACACAATGGCAGCCAGCACACCTACAGACAAAAGACCAAAGATCACAAGACCAATTAAGCTTGTCTGACCATTATCTACTGATGAAACTGATTGCATAATTAATTTAGGCAAACCAGAAACAATACCAGCAAAAATAATCATTGAGATACCGTTACCAATACCTCTTTCAGTGATTTGTTCACCTAGCCACATTAAGAACATAGTTCCAGCGACAAGTGAAGTAACCGCTGGTATATAAAACTCAAGACCAACTGACAGAGTAATACCCTGACCAATCAAACCTGCGCACATACCAACTGCCTGAACCACTGCAAGCAACAACGTACCCTGACGCGTATATTGATTAATTTTACGCTTACCTTGCTCACCTTCCTTTTTCAAGGCTTCTAGTGAAGGAATTACCGTAGACATTAACTGCACAATAATTGATGCAGAAATGTAAGGCATAATTCCTAAAGCAAGAATAGACATTCGCTCTAAAGCACCGCCAGAAAACATATTGAATAGCCCAAGAATAGTTCCTTGGTTCGCATGAAATAAATTTTCTAACGCAGCATTATTAATGCCTGGTACTGGAATATGCGCTCCTAGTCGAAAGACCAGCAATGCACCGATTAGAAAACTCATCCGGCGAATAATTTCACGATATTTCACGTGAAATGGCTGACCTTTCATCATGTTGACATGACCTGAAGAACTAGGAGACATAGACACTCGAGATTACTCCTCGACTTTGCCGCCAGCTGCTTCAATTGCAGCTTTAGCGCCTTTAGTCAATGCAACACCTTGAACAGTGAATGCACGAGTGATTTCACCAGAAAGTACGATACGAGCACGAACTTGGTCACGACGAACAACATTCGCAGCTTTCAAAGTTTCTAGGCTAACGATGTCGCCTTCAACTTTGCTTAACTCAGATAAACGTACTTCAGCAGTTTTTAAAGCGATTTGGCTAGTGAAACCGAATTTAGGTAAACGACGATAAATCGCTGTTTGACCGCCTTCAAAGCCTGGACGAACGCCACCACTTTTACGTGATTTTTGACCTTTGACACCACGGCCACCAGTCTTACCAACGCCAGAACCGATACCACGGCCTAAACGACGGTTTTCACGTTTTGCACCTTCCGCAGGCGCAAGCTCATTTAAACGCAGAGTCATGGCTTATTCCTCTACACTAACCATATAGTAGACTTTGTTGATCATACCGCGGTTAGAAGGCGTATCTTGCACTTCTACAGTATGACCAATACGACGCAGACCTAAACCTTGTAAGCAAAGCTTGTGATTTTTCAAGCGATGTGAAGAAGATTTAGTCTGGGTAACTTTAATCGTTTTCATGATTGATTACCCTTGAATTTCTGCTACTGATTTACCACGTTTCGCAGCGACTTTCTCAGGAGAAGTCATATCACGCAAACCTTTGAAAGTTGCGTTTACTACGTTTGCAGCATTAGTAGAACCATAACATTTAGCAAGTACGTTATGCACGCCCGCAGCTTCTAGAACGGCACGCATTGCGCCACCAGCGATTACGCCAGTACCTTCAGAAGCAGGTTGCATGTATACACGGCTTGCGCCATGACGAGCATTCACAGGGTGTTGTAAAGTAGTACCTGCAAGGTCTACAGTAATCATGTTGCGACGTGCAGCTTCAAGTGCTTTAGAAATAGCAGCTGGAACTTCACGTGCTTTACCACGACCAAAACCAACACGACCATTACCATCACCCACAACAGTTAATGCTGTGAAAGAGAAGATACGACCGCCCTTAACAACTTTGGCTACACGATCAACGGCAACCAGCTTTTCAACAAG
>NZ_JZFB01000002.1:43781-46960 GCF_001188385.1 Acinetobacter sp. V2
TACGACCATGATATTTAAAACCAGAACGGTCAAATGCAACTTTAGTTACACCAGCTGCTTTCGCACGTTCTGCGATTAAAGCACCTACTTTAGTAGCCGCGTCTACATTACCCGTAGTACCGCTACGTAAAGATGCATCCAAAGTTGAAGCTTGCGCTAAAACTTTGCCACCATCTGCTGAAATAACTTGAGCATAGATGTGACGCGGAGTGCGGTTTACACACAAACGAGTCGCACCCAATGCACGGATGTGCAAGCGTGTGCTTTTCGCACGACGCAAACGGGTTTGTTTCTTTTCGTTCATAAGAACCTCGCGCCTTATTTCTTCTTAGCTTCTTTACGAAGAATGACTTCATCCGAATAGCGAACACCTTTACCTTTATATGGTTCAGGAGCACGATACGCACGGATTTCTGCCGCTACTTGACCTAACAACTGCTTGTTTGCTGATTTCAAAATGATTTCAGTTGCAGTTGGAGTTTCCGCTGTTACACTTTCAGGTAAAGCGTAGTCAATTGGGTGTGAGTAACCAAGGTTAAGGTTTACAACAGTACCCTTAACCGCAGCTTTATAACCAACACCAACTAGCTGCAACTTACGTTCGAAGCCTTCACTAACCCCTTTTACAAGGTTATTCAATACAGCGCGAGCAGTACCAGCTTGCATCCAAGCATCTTTCGATTCTTTAACTGGAGCAAGTTGAAGTTTACCTTCTTCCTGTTTTAGCTCGACCAGCGCATGCAGGTTGAAAGACAACGTACCTTTGCTGCCTTTCACTTCGACCTGCCGGCCGTTCTGAGTAACTGTTACACCATTCGGTACAGTTACTGGGGCTTTAGCCACACGAGACATGAGGAATCACCTATTAAGAAACAAAAGCAATAACTTCACCACCAACGCCCGCAGCACGTGCAGCGCGATCAGTCATGATGCCTTTGCTTGTAGAAACAATTGCAATACCTAAACCTTGCTTAACGCTTGGAAGTTTATCTTTACCACGGTATTGGCGAAGACCTGGACGGCTTACGCGCTTAACCATTTCGATAACTGGTTTGCCTTCGAAATATTTTAAAGTAATTGTCAAAGTAGATTTTGTCTCTTCTTGAGCAACTTCTACGTTTGAAACATAACCTTCTTGTTGAAGTACGTTTGCAATTGCAACTTTCAACTTAGAAGAAGGCATAGAAACAGTTTGTTTCTTAGCCATTTGTGCGTTACGAACACGTGTTAGCATGTCGGCAACGGTATCTTGCATACTCATTTAGTCGCTCCTTACCAGCTTGCCTTAACAACGCCTGGTACATCACCCTGCATTACTGTGTCACGTAATTTGTTACGGCTTAAACCGAACTTACGGAAGTAACCATGAGGACGACCAGTTAAACCACAACGGTTACGAAGACGTACCGGAGATGCATTACGTGGCAACGCTTGTAACTTTAACATCGCTTCGAAACGTTCTTCTTCACTTGCATTTACGTTTGCAATCGTAGCTTTTAATTCAGCACGTTTTGCAGCGTATTTAGCAACTGTTTTTTCGCGTTTCAATTCGCGATTAACCATACCTTTCTTAGCCATATCGACCTCTTATTTGAACGGGAAGCCGAATGCACGCATAAGCGCACGGCCTTCGTCATCGGTGCGAGCAGTCGTAGTAATAGTAATATCCATACCACGAATACGATCAATCTTATCGAAATCGATTTCAGGGAAAACGATTTGCTCTTTCAAACCCATTGAGTAGTTACCACGACCATCAAATGATTTCGAAGAGAAACCACGGAAGTCACGGATACGAGGGATTGCGATTGAGATCAAACGGTCCAAGAATTCGTACATTTGGTCGCCACGTAAAGTAACTTTACAACCAATCGGCCAACCGTCACGGATTTTAAAACCAGCGATAGATTTGCGAGCAAGTGTAATTACTGGTTTTTGACCAGCAATTAATTGCATGTCGACTACAGCGCCATCTAATAATTTCTTATCAGTTGCAGCTGCGCCTACACCCATGTTTAGGGTAATTTTTGTGATGCGTGGAATTTCCATCACGTTCTTAATGCTAAGTTCTTCTTTTAACTTTGCTTTAAGTTCATCATTGTAACGTGCTTTAAGTCTGGCCATTGCCTTTTCAACCTATTACTTCGCTACCGCCACTGATTCACCATTTGATTTATAAACGCGAGTTTTCACGCCATCAATCACTTGGTAACCAACACGGTCAGCCTTCTGGGTTGTAGCATTTAAAATTGCCACGTTTGAAATATGAAGCGAAGCTTCTTGAGTAACGATACCGCCTTCAGCGCCAGTTACACGATTCGGCTTTTGATGCTTCTTCACTAAGTTAAGGCCTTCAACCTTAACGCGGTCTTCAGAAACAGACAATACAGTACCCTGTTTGCCTTTTTCTTTACCTGCGATCACGATAACTTGATCGCCTTTTTTAATCTTAGCCATGATTGCCTCTTATAGAACTTCAGGAGCCAATGAAATGATTTTCATGAACTGTTCAGTACGAAGTTCACGAGTCACTGGTCCGAAGATACGAGTAGCAATCGGAGCTTTGTTGTTGTTCAGAATAACTGCAGCATTATCATCAAAACGGATCACAGAACCATCTGGACGACGAATGCCGAATTTAGTACGAACTACAACCGCATTCATCACGTCACCTTTTTTAACACGTGCGCGTGGGATTGCTTCTTTTACAGTAACTTTAATAATGTCGCCAACAGAAGCATAACGACGATGTGAACCACCAAGTACTTTAATACATTGTACGCGGCGAGCACCACTGTTGTCTGCTACGTCGAGCATAGTTTCGGTTTGAATCATTGCCCTACTCCAAAACCGAGCATCACCGGTCACAATTTCGAAAGGCTCAAAGAGTACTCGAAATTGACCGATGATGCAACAAGAACGTCGAATTACTCAGCAGCTGCTTCAACTACTTCCACTAAAGTCCAAGCTTTAGTTTTAGAAATTGGGCGGCTTTCTTTGATTGTCACAACATCACCAATTTTAGCGACATTGTTCTCATCATGAGCGTGTAACTTAGTTGAACGGCGAATTGACTTGCCATACAACGGGTGTTGAACGCGGCGTTCAATAAGAACAACAATAGATTTATCCATTTTGTCACTTACGACTTTGCCGGTTAACGTGCGGACTGTTTTTTC
>NZ_JZFB01000002.1:47002-53537 GCF_001188385.1 Acinetobacter sp. V2
TAATACGAGCAATTGTCTTACGAGCAACTTGCACTTCGTGCGATTTACCCAACTGACCAGTTGCTTTCGCCATACGAAGACGGAATTGGTTAAGCTGTTGCTCATCAAGCAAAGCTTTCAACTCTTCTACCGACTTTTCACGTAAATCTTTAGTTTTCATTACATTACCGTCCGAGTCACGATAGTGGTTTTAAACGGAAGTTTAGCAGCAGCTAAAGCAAATGCTTCACGCGCTAATTCTTCGTTCACACCTTCAATTTCGTACAGGATCTTACCTGGTTGGATCTGGCAAACCCAGTATTCCACGCTACCCTTACCTTTACCCATACGCACTTCAAGAGGCTTTTGAGTAATTGGTTTATCCGGGAATACGCGAATAAAGATTTTACCACCACGCTTAATACGGCGGCTAATAGTACGACGTGCAGCTTCAATCTGACGCGCAGTCATACGACCACGTTCAGTTGCTTTGATTGCAATCGAACCAAATGATACTGTACTACCACGATGCGCTAGACCAGTATTACGGCCTTTGTGCACCTTACGGAATTTGGTACGTTTAGGTTGCAACATGGATTATTCTCCCTTGTCAGCAGCACGGTCACCGCGACGACCACGACGCTCTTGACCTTCACCACGACCACGACCACGTTTAGCTGGACGATCTTCAGCAGGAGCAGGGTTCATGACTTGTTTCATGCCACCTAAAATCTCGCCACGGAAAATCCAAACTTTAACACCAATCGTACCGTAAGTTGTTTCTGCACGCATAGTTGCATAATCAATGTCTGCACGTAATGTATGCAAAGGTACACGACCTTCACGATACCATTCAGTACGAGCAATCTCTGCACCACCTAAACGGCCAGACACTTCAACTTTGATACCTTTAGCACCAGCACGCATAGTGTTTTGAACCGCACGCTTCATAGCACGACGGAACATTACACGCTTTTCTAATTGAGAAGCGATTGCTTCAGCAACTAAACGCGCATCTAAGTCTGGGCGATCAATTTCATTGATACTTACTTGCGCAGGAACACCCATAATGCTGGTAAGTTCGCGCTGTAATTTCTCAATATCTTCGCCTTTTTTACCGATTACGATACCAGGACGAGCTGTGCTAATTGTTACTTTAGCAGCGCCTGATGGACGTTCGATAAGAATGTTGCTGATCATCGCATTCTTAAGTTTTTTAGTTAAAAACTCACGAACTTGAAGATCTTTAAGCAAGTATTCAGCGTATTGTTTCGGACTCGCATACCAGTTAGCGTTATGACGTTTCACAACACCTAGGCGGATACCGATTGGATGAACCTTCTGACCCATATCAAACCCCTACCTTAACGGTGATGTGACAAGTACGCTTCGTAATACGATCTGCACGGCCTTTAGCACGTGGCATAATACGTTTAAGGCTAACACCTTCATCAACGTAAATCGTAGAAACTTTAAGATCGTCAACATCTAAACTGTTATTGTGTTCAGCGTTTGCAATCGCAGATTCCAATGCTTTTTTTACTAAAACAGCAGCTTTTTTATTGCTGAAGTTTAAGATATTTAAAGCATGCGCAACAGATTTGCCGCGAATAAGATCTGCAACCAAACGTGCCTTTTGTGCCGAGATAGCGGCACCGCGTAATTTAGCAGTTACTTCCATCATGACACCTATTAACGTTTAGACTTCTTGTCAACACCGTGACCACGATAGGTACGAGTTGGCGCGAATTCACCGAGTTTATGACCAACCATATGCTCAGTAACAATTACTGGAACGTGATTACGACCATTATGAACAGAAATTGTTAAACCAACAAAATCTGGAAGGATCATCGAACGACGAGACCAAGTTTTAATCGGCTTGCGAGAGTTACTAGCAACAGCCGCTTCAACCTTAGCGAACAAGTGCGCATCGACGAATGGGCCTTTTTTCAGAGAACGAGGCATTAGTCAGATTCCTTTACTTGACGCGACGGTCGCGAATAATCATCTTAGTCGTACGCTTATTGGTACGTGTCTTGTACCCTTTAGCTTTTTGACCCCATGGGCTTACAGGTTGAATACCTTTGTTACGCCCTTCACCACCACCGTGCGGGTGATCAACTGGGTTCATCGCCATACCACGTACGGTAGGACGAACACCACGCCAGCGCGCAGCACCAGCTTTACCCAATGAACGAAGGTTGTTTTCTTGGTTAGAAACTTCACCAATTACAGCGCGGCATTCAACATGAATTTTACGCATTTCGCCTGAACGAAGACGAACAATCGCGTAAGAACCATCACGACCCAACAACTGAACAGAAGCACCAGCAGAACGCGCTAATTGCGCACCCTTACCAATTTTAAGTTCAACGTTATGAAGTGTAGAACCGATAGGCATGTTACGAAGTGGCAAGCAGTTACCTGGACGAATTGGAGCATCGTTACCAGATTGTACTTTATCGCCAGCACGTAAGCCTTTAGGAGCAATGATATAACGACGCTCACCATCAGCATATTTCAACAAAGCAATATGTGCTGTACGGTTAGGATCGTATTCAATGCGCTCTACAACAGCTGGGATGCTGTCTTTATTACGCTTAAAGTCAACGATACGATAGTGTTGCTTATGACCACCACCAACGTGACGAGTTGTAATGTGACCGTTATTATTACGACCACCAGTACGTTTTTTTGCTTCAACCAACGGTGAGTAAGGCGCGCCTTTGTGAAGGTGGTCATGAACCACTTTCTCTACAAAGCGACGTCCTGGAGACGTTGGCTTACATTTTTGAATCGGCATAATTTTCGTCCTTATTCCGCTGCGCTTTCAGCGGTATCGCCCAAGTCAGCCATTTCAACATCTTGGCCAGCTTTCAGGGTGACGTATGCTTTTTTAACATCAGAACGACGTCCTAATGTTTTACCAAAGCGCTTAGTTTTACCTTTAGTAATAGTAGTGTTAACTTTAACAACTTCTACACCAAAAAGTTTTTCAACTGCTTTTTTAACTTCAAGTTTAGTAGCATTAATATCTACTTTGAATACTTGAACGCCAACAGTATCACCTAAAACTTGTGCCTTTTCTGAGAAGACTGGTCCTTTAAGGACTTGATAGATACGTTCGTTGTTCATCCGAGTTCTACCTCAATTTTCTTAGCAGCAGCTACAGACATCACAACTTTATCAAACGCGATCAAGCTTACAGGATCGATTGCAGTAGCATCCACCACATCTACATGCGGAAGGTTGCGTGCTGCAAGATATAAGTTCTCATCTACAGCTTCAGTAACGATCAATGCACGAGCGGCATTTAAATCGCCAAGCTTTGCAAGCAATTCTTTAGTTTTTGGAGCTGCAATAGCAAACTCTTCAACTAATACAAGACGATCTTGGCGAACAAGTTCAGCTAAGATACATTGCATTGCACCGCGATACATTTTACGGTTTACTTTTTGAGACCAATCTTGTGGACGAGCAGCAAAAGTTTTACCACCACCAACCCAGATTGGGCTACGAGTAGAACCCGCACGAGCACGACCAGTACCTTTTTGACGGAATGGTTTTTTACCACCACCAGAAACGTCTGCACGTGACTTCTGAGCACGAGTACCTTGACGACCACCTGCTAAGTAAGCAGTAACAACTTGGTGTACAAGAGCTTCGTTAAATTCACGTCCGAAAGCAACTTCAGACAATTCAACAGCAGAGCCGGAAACAGTTTTCAAATTCACGGTATTTCCCCTCAGGCCTTGATGGTAGGACGTACAATCACGTCACCGCCAGTTGAACCAGGAATTGCACCTTTAACAACTAAAACAGAACGTTCAGCGTCAATAGATACGATTTCAAGACCTTGTACTGTTACGCGTTCATCACCTAAGTGACCAGCCATTTTTTTGCCTTTGAACACGCGACCAGGAGTTTGGTTTTGACCTGTAGAACCTAATACACGGTGAGAAACTGAGTTACCGTGAGTAGCGTCTTGGGTACGGAAGTTCCAACGTTTAACACCACCTTGGAAACCTTTACCTTTTGATTGACCAGTTACATCAACTACTTGACCAACTGTGAACAAATCAACACCAATAGTACCGCCAACTTCACGACCTTCAAGCTCAGCTTCAGTAACGCGGAACTCTTTAACTAAACGACCAGCAGCAACACCAGCTTTCGCGAAGTGACCTTTCTGAGCGTTAGTTACGCGAGATTCGCGACGTTCACCAGTAGTTACTTGAACAGCTTGATAACCATCAGTTTCAAGTGTTTTGATTTGCGTAATGCGGTTTGGATCGACTTCGATGACTGTAACAGGTACAGAAACACCTGCATCTGTAAAGATGCGAGTCATACCACATTTGCGACCGACTAAACCAATAGCCATGTGCATAAACCTCTAAAAAAGCGGCCTAATTAACTTAAAAGTTAATCAACCGAAAGCCTTAACCCAAAGCGATCTGAACATCAACACCAGCCGCAAGATCTAATTTCATCAATGCATCAACAGTTTTATCTGTAGGTTGAACGATGTCGATCAAACGTTTGTAGGTGCGGATTTCGTACTGGTCACGCGCATCTTTGTTAACGTGCGGTGAAGTAAGAACGTTGAAGCGTTCGATGCGAGTAGGCATCGGAATTGGACCACAAACTTGTGCGCCAGTACGCTTAGCGGTTTCTACGATCTCTTGAGCTGATTGATCAATCAGACGATGATCAAAAGACTTCAAACGGATACGAATTCTCTGGTTAGACATACCAGTAAACTCCAAGCCAAACATATAAAGAATCACCTTTGACGCATCTCACCCATTGGTAAGTGTCAAAGGCAGTGAAAATCACTAAGGTCATGATCGATGCCACGACTGTAATGCACATTTACCACTTTCTTCGCAGTAAATGCCCCTCCTATTGAGGGTCGCTCATTATAACGATTGTTTAAGTCTTATGCAATTCTCTTTTTCTATTTTCTCCACAAAACCTGCTTTAATCGTGTATTGGGAACTAAACTAAGCACTTATTACAAATTCAATCGCTTTATTTAGAAGTTGATTACCTTGTTCAAATTTTTGTGCTTCGGAATAGTATAGTTCACGCGTAGATTGAACATATTCTCCATCAAAAATAGAAAGCTCTTCTTCATCTTCAAGTAAAAGCGCTAGAGCTGCTGGTGTCATCTCTGGATGGAACTGAAAACCCAGTACATTTTTCCCAATCTGATACATCTGATTGCGACAGGCCTGATTTTCAGCCAAATGTATAGCACCTTTAGGTATTTCAAATGTCTCACTATGCCACTGCATCACCTTTATTTTCTCTGGTAATGGGAAGCTTTCTTGAGGTAGATTCGCAACTCTCTGAACTGTTGACCATCCAAGTTCCTGATAGCGATTACGGCTTACCGCAGCCCCTAACGCATTAGCAATTAACTGCCCCCCTAAACAAAGACCAATAGCTGGCTTTCCCGCTGCCAAATAACGGCGCAACCATCTTTTTTCTATCTTTAGCCATGGGAAGTTTGCCTCATCATTTACACTCATGGTGCCACCCATGACCAATAGTAAATCAACCTCATCAATTCGAGGTAAAGCTTCTATTTCAAGTGACCGATCAACCGGAAGTGCAAAAAACTCTGTAGAGCTAATTGTCGCGTGGTGGGCTTTTAAAAAAGAATAACAACTTCCAAATCCCTCACCCGCGATATGTTGAAAATAGTGAACACGTAAATGCGACTTCATGCGCTTAAACCTATTGTTGTTAGAATGTTGTAGTGGTCTTTGCAAAAATAAAGCCAAGTTTTTATTTTATGAGCCTACTGTAACGAAACGTCTTATAAAACTTCGTAAATCTAGCGAAGAATCTAAATTTCTCTTAATCTAACTTTATTATTTGAAATGCAAAGCACTATGAAAAAGCATAACGACTTCCAGACTCGCCTCATTCATGCACAAAGAAAGGCCCCGCAATTTATTGAAACAGTACAACCACCCTTATTTCGTGCATCTACTATTATTTTTAAATCAACTTCGCACCTTTTTGATCGTCATTGGACGGATGACTACGACTATAGCTATGGGACACACGGCACCCCCACTACCTTCACCTTAGGCGACAATATTGCGCAAATTGAAGGTGGATTGCATTGTTTGCTTGCACCAAGTGGTTTATCAGCAATTAATGTTGTGAACTCAGCATTTTTAAGCACTAATGATGAAGTATGGGTACCAGACAACATTTATGGACCAAACCTTGAGCATTTAAATCATCTGCAAAATCAATATGGCGTTATTGTCAAAGTGTACAACCCTATTGACGCCTCAAGCTTCCAACCAACTGAAAGAAGTAAACTGTTGTGGTTAGAGGCTGCAGGCTCAGTTACTCTAGAATTTCCTGATCTTAAGAATCTAGTCAACAAAGCCAAAAAACACGGTGTATTAACAGCCCTAGATAACACTTGGGGAGCTGGGCTTGCGTTTAATGCTTTTAATTTTTCTGATGAACATCTATCAGTCGATTTAACCGTACATGCACTCACCAAATATCCGAGTGGCGGCGG
>NZ_JZFB01000002.1:53579-54527 GCF_001188385.1 Acinetobacter sp. V2
CTTCATCACCACCTGTTCCGTACGCATGCCATTTTAGGTATTGCAGTTTCAGGAGACGATGCAGCTCAAGTCCAACGCAGTCTTGCTCATATGTCTTTACGTTATGAACAACAATCAGCTAATGCTCAAACTTTACTTAAATGGCTAAAAAACCAATCTCAATTTGCACAAGTTCTACATCCAAGTGATGAGACCGCCCCAGGCCATCAATATTGGCAAGAAATCTGTATAGACAGTCAAAGTGCTGGTCTAGTCAGTGTTATTTTCAAACCTGAATATGACATTACAGCCGTACGTCGTTTCTGCGATGCCTTAGCATTATTTAAGCTCGGTTTTAGCTGGGGAGGACCCGTTAGTCTGATTATGCTTTATGATTTAAAAATGATGAGAAAACTTGAGAATACACATTTACAACAAGGATTATTGGTTCGCTTCTGTATAGGACTAGAAGATCCACAAGATTTAATACAAGATATCGAAAATGCACTGAAACAACTGTAAAAACGACAAGATCATAGTGACTCGAACCACAGGATAAAAATATATGGGTACACCGATTGTTATTGCTAAAAATATTAATGACACATCCAAAGAAATTGTTTTACTTTCCCAGTTTGCTAACCGCCATGGACTTATTGCGGGCGCCACGGGTACAGGTAAAACAGTTACGTTAAAAGTTCTAGCAGAGAGTTTTTCTCGAATTGGTGTACCGGTATTTCTTGCCGATGCTAAAGGTGATGTTTCGAGTCTCGCCAAAGCGGGAGAAGCTTCAGATAAATTTAATGAACGACTAAAGCTTTTGCAGATTGATAGTGTTCCTTTCGCAGCTAATCCAATTGTTTTTTGGGATTTATTTGGCCAACAAGGCCACCCTATTCGTACTACCATCTCTGAAATTGGGCCAATTTTATTGGCTCGCATGCTCAATTTAAATGATACTCAAGAGGG
>NZ_JZFB01000002.1:54571-55141 GCF_001188385.1 Acinetobacter sp. V2
CTATTATTAGTAGATTTTAAAGATTTAAAAGCCATGATCACTTTTGTGAGTGAACATTCAGCCGAGTTTAAAGCAGAATATGGCAATTTATCTCCAGCAAGCCTAGGCGCTATTCAACGCAATTTACTCGCCCTTGCCGACCAAGGTGGAGAGCAATTTTTTGGTGAACCTGCTTTAAATATTTTAGATTTTATTCAAACTGATGCAAATGGTCATGGCTACATTAATATTCTTGCGGCTGACAAGCTCATGAATACACCTAAACTATATGCCACTTTCCTTTTATGGATGCTTTCAGAATTATTTGAACAGCTTCCAGAAGTCGGTGATATGGATAAACCTAAACTCGTGTTTTTCTTTGATGAAGCTCACTTATTATTTGACAATGCCAGCCAAGCACTCCAAGACAAAATTGAACAAGTTGTACGTTTAATTCGCTCTAAAGGAGTAGGTATCTATTTCATTACCCAAAATCCACTCGATTTACCTGAAAGTGTACTAGGTCAACTTGGTAATCGCGTTCAACATGCTCTACGCGCATTTACCCCTAAAGATCAGAAAGCGGTAAAA
>NZ_JZFB01000002.1:55202-61642 GCF_001188385.1 Acinetobacter sp. V2
TGAACTTGGTGTTGGTGAGGCACTCATTAGCTGCCTAGATGAGCAAGGTACTCCACAAATTGTTGAGCGTGGTTGGGTCATGCCTCCTTACTCTGCCTTTACACCAATCACTCCAGAAGAGCGTCAAGCTTTAATCTCACAAAGTATTATTGCTGGAGTTTATGAGCAGGTTGTAGATCGTGATAGCGCCTATGAAATGCTACAAAATAAAGTGGCTGAACGCGAACAACAGCAACAAAATGCCGAACTTGCCAAACAACAAGCGAAAGAGCAAGAAACCCTAGCAAAACAGCAGGCGAAAGAGCAAGAAAGATTGGCACGTGATCAATTAAAAGAGGAAGAACGAGCAGCACGCGAAAGAGCTAAACTCACCCAAGATATTGTTGGAACTTTTGCAAAAAGTGCTGCGCGCAGTTTAGGAGGAAGTACAGGTCAAAAACTTGTTCGAGGCCTACTTGGTTCTTTATTTGGTAAATAAAAATATTTAATAACATAACGTTAATTTAAGGGGATTTTATATCCCCTAATTTTTTTATGGTTTTTCTCGGAAAGCTATTGCCATTACTTTTTTAAAGATGTATTTTAAATACATCTTATATAGCCAGATAAATAAGGTCTAGCCATGACTCCACAACAAATTGAACTTGTTAAATCTACTGTACCGGTTTTACGTGAACACGGTGTTACGCTGACTACATACTTTTATAAGCGTATGCTTAATAACAATCCCGAATTAAAAAATGTTTTTAACCTAGATGACCAAACTAGCTTACGTCAGCCGCGTGCGCTTGCAGCTGCGGTTCTTGCTTATGCAGAAAATATTGAGAACCCTACTGTTCTAGCCAAAGCTGTTGAACGTATCACCACTAAACATGTGAGCTTAGATATTCAGCCTGATCAATATGCAATTGTTGGTGACAACCTACTTCACTCAATTAGTGAAGTACTTAATGTCCCATTTGAATCAGAACTTATCGAAGCGTGGAAGCAAGCTTATCTACAATTGGCAGATATCTTGATTGGCGTTGAAAAACAAAAATATAAACAACTTGAGAGCTTAAAAGGTGGATGGGCTGGCTGGCGTCCATTTGAAATTACACAAATTGATCCTCTTGAATCTGGCAAACGTTTCACTTTAAAAGCAACTGATCATGAGGACGTACTAACCAGTCCTGCAAATGCTTTTATTTCGGTTAAGGTACAAGTCCCAGAGCAACAGCTTGAACAACCCAAAGCTTTTAAATTTACAGAAGCTCAAGAAAACAACTCATATCACTTTGAAGTTCAGCCTGAAGAAAATCATACTGAATTTTCAGTTTCAAATATCTTGCTTGAGCATTATAGAGTTGGCGATCAAGTACAGGTTTCAGCTCCTTTAACGCTGTAATGTAAAAACCTCTTGCCTGAAAGTTTTCTTATTTAAACTTTCAGGCTAAGATGATCATCCTTTTTCTCTTCCATTTTTGGTGATCATGCAGCTTAATAAATTTACCGATTATGCATTACGAATATTAATGTATGTTGCACGCCCAAGTGATGCACCCTACACGATTGCAGAAATCGCGAAAGATTTGCATGTTTCACAAAACCATCTGGTTAAAGTTGTTCACTTTATGGGCAAACAAGAATGGATTATTACCATTCGTGGAAAAGGCGGTGGAATTCGCTTAAATCCAGATGCACTTAACTCCAATCTAGGTTCAATTGTTCGAATATTACAAGGCGACAATCAAATCGTTGAATGCAATACACCACCGTGTGTATTACGCAGTCACTGTGGTTTAAAAGGTATTTTAGATCAAGCTTTAGAGAGCTTTTATCAAAGCCTAGACCAATACACACTCGGAGAAGTTTTGCAGCAATCAAAATCTGCTCCCGCCAACTCCCCTATTGCCTTTTTAGAAATCTAACTTCTATTGATTTTCATAAGTTGATTTATTGAAAATTAGCAAGAATACCCAAGCTCCTTTATACTAGGCGCGAGCCCTCTCATTTAAAAAGTTATTTTTTATGCGTCGTAGTGAAAAATCGAAAGACACCAAAGCCAGACTCGCACCCAAGCAAAAGATCAGCTATGAAAAAGCACCAGATCCGGCGATCACAGCCTATGCTGTGCAATCTCTAAACTGGTTACGCCAAGCTGAGTTTCTAATGAGTGCACCTAAATTGGCACTTTGTGTTGAAGATAGTGGCTACGAAATTGCTTTTGCAGGACGCTCAAATGCTGGTAAGTCTAGTGCTATTAATGCATTAACTAATCAGAAACAACTTGCCCGTGCTTCTAAAAAGCCTGGTCGTACTCAGATGATTAACTTCTTTAGTCTAGGTAATCCTGATCAGCGTTTAGTCGATCTTCCAGGTTACGGTTATGCAGCTGTACCTGAAGATATGAAAAAGGTGTGGCAAAAAGAATTAGAAAACTATCTAATTCACCGTAAAAGCTTACAAGGCTTAGTCTTACTTATGGATATTCGCCATCCTCTACAACATTTTGACATGATGATGCTAGAGTGGGCTTATTCGCGTCATCTATTCGTTCATATTCTCTTAACGAAAGCAGACAAACTTAATCGTGGTCCTGCAAATAAAGTATTGCTTGAAGTTAAACAACAACTTAAAAAAATGAAGCTTGATTTTTCCATTCAGCTTTTCTCTTCACTTAACAAATTAGGTTTGGAAGAGCTTGCAAGTGTCATGGGTGGACGTCTACATTTCACGCTTGATCAACAACCAGAATTTGATGTCGATTCAATCCCTGAAGCGACAGATGAAGATGCTGAAAGCTAAATTGTCATAACAGATACAATTTTTTCATTAAATTTATACTCAATTGTCCCCTATTGCTAAACACAAATGTAGGGGCTTTTTTTATACTCGTTATAACTTCATCGAGTTAAAAATCAGGACTAAATGATGAAATTGTTATCTTTTTTGAAGAACAAGGCTTTAGGTTCTTCTATTGATTATAAAATTCTTCCACGTAAAGTGAAATTTGACTGGAAAGATACCCCTGTCGACTGGATTCCTAATCAGCCTTTCGCAAGTTATTTTATTAATGAAATTAATAACATCTTGCCTGCTGGTGAGTTCTGGTTTTGCCGTTTGTATAACAAGGTTTTACCGCAAATCACAGATGAAAAACTCAAGCAGGATGTACAAGCATTTATCCGTCAGGAAGCTATGCATGCCAATGCACACAACTCTGCAAACAAAGAATATTTAAACGTACGTAATATTGATATCCAGAGAAATCTGGACATCATGAACTATTTATTTACGACAGCTTTGGCAGATAAGCCTTTTGATAAAGAAGTTCCAAATTTCTTACAAGGCCAATGGGATTTATTCCGTTTAGGCGTTGTTGCCACTGTTGAACATATGACCTGTGTGCTAGGTAAATATGCTCTATATAATAAGCGCTGGGAAGAATTAGGTGCTGACCCTGAAATGGTCGATCTAGTGAAATGGCATGGTTCAGAAGAAATTGAACACCGTACCGTAGCCTTTGATTTATATCGTCATCTTGGTGGAGGCTATATTCCGCGCTACTATTTAAGCCTTGCTGTGATTGTGCTGGTACTTGGTTTATGGGTAGACGGCGCTGCACACATCATGAAACAAGATCCACGCTTTTCAGATGCCGCTAAATCTAGATTTTTCCCAGTGTGGGTTGCTTTAGAGTGGTACAAAATTAGCCGAAAAGATAATCAGATTCTACCAAACCCAATTTGGCTTATTTCACAACAAATTGATTACCTCATGCCTTGGTATGATCCAGTCAAAGAAGGTAGCACTGAAGACGCGGTTAGCTATTTATCGCAATCTCCAGCAGCAAAAAGAGCAGAACTTCAAGCAGCTTAAAAATAAAAAAGCAGGATTTAAATCCTGCTTTTTTATTTCGAGATATTAAACACTGATATCTTTATCTTTCGTATAGCGATCTACGACCACACTAATCATCATATCGCCCTGCACATTTACCACCGTTCTCACCGTATCTAATAAGCGGTCAATTGGCAGTAAAATGGCAATTGCTTCAGCTGGTAAACCTACTGATTGTAAAACCATAATCATAGTCACCATGCCAGCGCTCGGAATTCCAGGAGCACCAAGTGATGCGATCATTGCTGTCAAACACACAATAATTTGCTGTGTCAGGTTTAAATCTAGACCCACCAAATTTGCGACAAACAGTGCAGCTGCCGCCTCATATAGAGCAGTACCATCCATATTAAGCTGAGTACCAAGTGGTATAACAAATCCCGCTGTTTGAGGGCGTACCCCTAAGTTTTCTTGTGCACACTTCATGCTAAGTGGCATCGTGGCAGAACTAGAACTGGTTGCAAATGCTGTAATTAATGCTGTACGTGTTCCTTTGAAAAAAGTCCAAGGGCTCATGCGACCAAAAATCCAAAGCAGTAGCGGTAAAACAACAGCACCATGGAAAATGGTTGTACCTGTTACAACAACTGCAAACTCAGCCAAACGACTTAATACTGAAATGTCTTCGGTTGCCATTAACTTTGCTAATAAAGCAAAAATACCCAAAGGCGCTAATTTCATGATCCAGCCAACGAGCAGCATCATCATTTCAAAGAACTGGTGGCTCAATACACGAATACTTTTAAAACGTTCCCCACCCTGCACCAAAGCAACACCAACAAATAAAGCAAAGACCACAACGGCTAAAACGTTACCATCACTAAATGCTTTAAATGGGTTAATTAAAGTATTTTGAATAAAATTTGTGAAAAAACTTGCTGGGTTTAAACTATCTGGTGCTTGATAATTTTGCATAGATGTCTGAAAAATAGAAATATCTATGCCACGTCCAACCTCAAATAAATGAGCACAACTAATACCTAAAATTAAGGCTAAAGTTGTTGTAGTTAAACAGCATAAAAATGTAATTTTCCAGACTGGCCCTAGCTGCCCGCCCGCTTGTAGGTTTGATACCCCTACAACAATCGAACTGAAAATTAAGGGCACCAAAAGCATTTTAAGAAGCCCGATAAAAACACTACTTAATATTCCAAGCCCATATAAACTATGTTTTACAAAAGCTGTGTCTGGATACATGGTGAGTAGGAAACCAAAGGCTAAACCTAAAATGGCGGCAATCAGAATTTGTGTATTTAAGTTCATATCAGCATTATTTTTTTCAGTTGGCATACCTATTTACAATATGACATGAGGTTGCTTTTCATTCGAGCAATTTTTTGTCACATCGTTCCCATTAAAAATAAAAAAGCCATCTGGTTAGATGGCTCTTCAATAGGACTATTGGGTTTCAATTTCCCGCAAACGAATTAAACCCTCTTGTACGGTACTGCATACAAGTTGGCCATTTTGCCACATACGACCAAAATTAAGACCTCTTGAAGCCGCACTCACTGTAGCTTCCATGTCATAAAGCATCCACTCATCAGCACGAAGTGGACGGTGGAAATAAATTGCATGATCAATACTTGCACATTGCAAACTTGGAGAAATATAACTTAAGCCATGCGGTCTTAAAGCCGTGGTCATTAAGGTAAAGTCTGAATAAAAGGCAACAATTGCTTGATGCAAGGCAATATCATCTAATTGTTTTGGAATACGATCATGGGTACGAATATAGTGCGCATTATACGGCGCTTCAGGTTGTGGCTGAAACGGGTTTACCGGATCAATTGGGCGAATTTCTACATGACGCTCACGCATGAAGCTAGCACGAACATTTTCAGGTACAAAGTTTAAAATACCCTGTTTTAGCTCATTTTCAGATTTAAGCGTTTCCGGTACAGGATACTCAGGTTCTTGATGTTGATAGTTCAAGCCTTCTTCTGAATTGGCAAAAGAGACCATTGCTGAAAATATAACTCGCCCATGCTGAATCGCACGAACTTGACGACTTACAAAGCTTTTTCCATCCCGTAAACGGTCTACTTCATAGATAATTGGGGCATTAATATCGCCACCATACAAAAAATATGCATGTAAAGAATGCGCTGGGCGATCCGTTGTATAAGATGCTGCACGTAAAGCCTGACCCAAAACCTGTCCACCAAAGACACGTTTACCGACAAGATTACGGCTTATGCCACGGTAAATATTTTCTTCTAGCTTTTCTAAAGTGAGCAGCTCGACTAGTTCTTGGGTTAACGCATTCATGAGAGATACCTTCATATTTCAGGTAAAAAATCGTATTAAAGGACAGATGTGTAGAATCTATTGTGCCATAAAAAACTATTTGAACATGGAACAATCAGTCAACTTCTGATGAACATTGCTCATATAACAGCTAAAAATACGATTTTTAACGATAAAATATGCCAAAAGCATTATAATTTATAAGAAAGTAGCATATTGTTTTTTTTAATAAATGCCTCAAAATAATTACCCTCCGCATTTGGTGCTGGGATTTGTCTTTAAGAAGTAGGAGTTCTTATGTCCAAGAG
>NZ_JZFB01000002.1:61696-69709 GCF_001188385.1 Acinetobacter sp. V2
CTTGACCTCGTGGTAACACCACATGTTCTTGGGGAAGTTCCTACTGAACCAGTATCAGAAACAACAGAAACAGAAGCAAAGACTGACCGCCAAAAAGTGGTGTGCTATGTCTTACAAAACCACTCTCGAAGCAATGCTTTGGTGGTTGATGGGGAAACGCGTCGTTTAAATTTAAAACCTGCGTTAGACCCATTAGTTGTTGGCACTCATCAGGAGAAAGCATCAGTTTTATTTTTACAGCACAATGATGAAAATAATTTACTGAATCCTCCTCCTCATGCTTTTCCACCACGCTTACTAAAACTGATTGAAGTCTTACAAGAAAATCCTGAACTTGATATAGAGCTTGTTCCAGTTACCGTTCTATGGGGACGCTCACCAGATAAAGAAGATTCTTGGTTTAAGCTTTTATTTTCAGATACATGGGCTACACCAAGCACCGTTAAGCAATTGGTCAACATTGGCTTACATGGTCGCCAATCTTACTTAGAGTTTCATGAACCACAATCGCTACGTGAATTGGTTGAATACGCTCAACAGCATTATCCGAATCTTTCACCAGCCACTTATATTGTAAGTACGTTAAATGATTACTTAGATCGTCAGCGTGAAGTAGTCTTAGGGCCCGATTTATCGGATCGCCGTAATGTCATGCAGTCGGTTGTGAAATCTCGTGATGTTCAAGAAGCAATACGCCGTGAAAGTATTCGCGGGAAAGTCAGTATGCTCGAAGCTGAACGTCGTGCGATTGGTTATGTCAATGAAATCGTATCGGATTATTCACATTCAGCAGTCCGCTTTGCCGATCTTGCTTTAACGCGCTTATGGACCCAGCTTTATGACGGCGTAGATGTACATAACTTCAGTACCGTTCGTGAACTGGCAAAAGATTATGAAGTGGTTTACACACCTTGCCACCGCAGCCATATTGACTACTTATTATTGTCTTATGTGATTTATAGACGTGGTCTTATGGTTCCGTATATTGCTGCGGGTGATAACCTAAACTTGCCTTTCGTTGGTCAGCTTTTACGTGGTGGTGGTGCCTTCTTTATTCGCCGCTCTTTCCGTGGTAATGGCCTTTATACAACCGTATTTAAAGAATATTTATATAGTATTTTGTCACGTAACACGCCACTTGAGTACTTTATTGAAGGTGGACGTTCGCGTACAGGACGCCTATTACCGCCTAAGACTGGCATGCTTGCTATGACGGTTCATAGTCATTTACGTGGCCGTACAAAGCCAATTGTATTTGTACCAACCTACATTGGTTATGAACGCCTGATGGAAGGCTCGACCTACGTAGGCGAAATGCAAGGTAAACCGAAAGAAGCTGAATCAATTTTTGGTATTGTGAAAACCTTACGAAAAATTGAACGTATTTTCGGTAAAGTCCACGTGAACTTTGGTGAACCTGTTTTCCTTGATGATCTGCTTAAACAACATAATGCAGAAAACGTTTTTATCGAGAAAAATGACGACCCAATTCCTCAAGCGGTTTCAGATGCCGTAAATAGCTCTGCACATGCAATTTTAGAAAATATTAACCGAGCTGTGGTGATTAACCCGGTCTCTTTACTTTCTATTATTTTGCTTGCAACTCCAAAGCATACGCTGGATGAAGAAATTTGTATTAAGCAGCTTGAAGCTTACCGCAATCTGGCATCTAACTTCCCATATGACCAACGTATGGAAGTAACGCCGCTTTCTGGTAAAGAAATTATTGCTTATGGTTTAAAGCTTAAACTCATTAAACGAGTTCAGCATGCACTCGGCGATATTATTGCGATTGAAGATAACCAAGCTGTTCTTCTAACCTATTTCCGTAATAACATTTTGCATGCCTTTGTTTTACCTTCATTGGTTGCATCACTTGTTGAGCACAATGGAAAAATCAGCCGTTCAGATTTAACCAATGTTATCTACACCCTGTATCCATTCTTGAAAGCAGAGTTATTCCTTAAATGGAAGAGTAGCGAACTTAAGGAACAAATTGAGCAATATGCAAATGCATTGGTTCAATCAAACCTTATTCAGCAAGATGATGAAGGTAATTTAATTAGCTCTGCACCAAACACTGAAGAGCATAATCAGCTTGTTGTTTTAGCTACGCCTGTTAAGCAAAGTCTTGAGCGTTACTACATGACGCTTGCTCTCATTACTCAACGTGGTTCAGGCAATATTTCTGCTAAACAGGTTGAAGAATTAAGTCATTTACTCGGACAACGTTTGTCAGTTCTATATGAATTTAATTCGCCAGAGTTCTTCGACAAAGCTTTATTCCAAAGCTTCCTAAAAGTACTTACACAGCAAAATTACATTCGTACCAACGACCAAGGCCAAATCGAGTTTGATGATAATTTCCGTCAAATGGCTGCTGGCGCACAGTTGGTTCTTGATGAAGTAACCTTACAAATGTTGCAGCACATCACGACCTTTAGCGACGAAGAATTAAAAGATGCGCTTGAAGCTATGGCCTCTCAACAAGCAAAACGACGTTTAAAGCGTAAAAAATCTTAAGATTTTTATTCAAAATAAAAGGCAACTTCGGTTGCCTTTTATTTTATTAGCGAATTGGACATTCAAAATAGCGTGTATCATCCATACAACGTAGACGCTTCATAAGTTGAACAAAATAAGCATCGTAATAACCTGAAAGCACGTACTGATTACGTATTTTGGCAACCATCACGTCATAACTTTGCTTTTCATAAAAAGAGACATCTACCCAATAATAAGCAGGTAAATGATTTTCCCACTGGGTTGCGCGGTTAGTCAGTAATTGACTATTTTGAACAAACCATTCTCGAATTTTTCGACCAAAATTAGCAGGATAAGCTTGTGGCTTAATAATTAAATTAACGCCAAAATATGCCAAAGGAAAGTTAATGACTTGGACATCCGGTCCAAATTCTTTTTGTAAATTATATGGTAATAACCCATATATCGGAGCTGGAACAATATCGATTTTGTCTTGCTTAAATTGCACAATCGCATTAGATAAATCAACATAAACTGGCTGAGCACCTACACTACGTACCAATGCCTGTTGTGGTGGATTATTGGGTAACACGCCAATACGCTGATTTCTTAATTGAGCAACTCTAGAGATTTTTTTATTTTTTAGGACCATATAGGCCGTACCAACAGGAATCATTCCTACCGCTTCATAGTCCTTAGAAATTAATCTTTTTTCGACTGTTGGATGATTCAAAAGCTGTAATAAGCTTTTCGCGGTACGATTATTAGGAATAAGCCCGATACCAGCAGTGCTTCCCATAAATTGGTTATAGCGATAAGTATTAAAATTAGATGCTGCTAAACCTGAACATTTACCATCATCAAAAGCTTGTATGGCCTGTTGTTCTTTTTGATAGGTCACCACTTTAAATTTGACTTGATACTGCTGAGCATATAACCGAATGTCATTTAAACGACGTGTAATATCCCCTTGGGAACCAATCGGATCATATGCACACCACACCTGATCCTCGGCCCAACTCGCAACAGCTGTTACGCTCAAAATAAGAGCTAAACAAATTTTTTTCACTTTCAAACTTTTTATCTTTATCGGCAATTTGACTGCCTCATCAGGTATTTCTGTTCTTATTTAAAGTTTAATCAAAATTTTATTTAGTGCTATGAACATTTAAACATAATAAATAGTCATTAAAGCAAATTGGATGCTCTAATTGAAAACCCGTTTCAGGCAAATGTTTCGCATAAATTCGTTTACCTGAAGTTTGGTTTGATTCTAAAGTTAACTCGGGTAACCCCAATTGTTTTTGGAACCACACGATAACTTCATGCAAAGGCAATGGTTGGTTATTAGTCACAATATAGCTGGCTTGATGATTTTCATAGTCCGCCATAAAAGCCAAAAACTTTGCTAAATCATCAATATGTATTCGATTGCTATAATGTATATTTGGATAACTTTGACTATTTTCAGCCATTTTCTTTAAACGGGCAACTGAGGTTCCGTAAATCCCAGTTGGGCGAACAATTACACATTGTGCTTGATAGTGTTTTTGCCAAAGGCGTTCCATATTACGCAATATATGGCCTTGTGCATCATTTGGCTTAATTTCACTAAAATCATCAATGATCTCCCCTGCATTTTCACCATATACCCGTGTAGACGACACTACGATTATTTTTTTTACTGGATGTATTTTTAATGCATCTCGAATCGGTTCAATACTATCTACATAAGTATGTTGGTAGCCCTCAACCGTACTCTCATTTGGAGAAAGTAAAATATATACGACATCAACAGGTTCAATTTTACTTAAATCAAGTTTAAAGATATCTTGAACAAGATGTGTTGCGTAACTATCCGTTTTTACACTACGGCTGATTGTGGTAATTTGATGTTCTTTCTCAAATAGTTGTTTAGCAACACGCTGAGATGTTTTACCATAACCGATAAATAATATATGCATAGAAAACTCGTTGAGGGGACATGACTTCAGTCCATCAGTTACAAGGCGTTGGATCGGCTTCAGCAGCCCTACTCGAAAAACTAAATATTTTTACCACAGATGATTTACTGTTTCATCTGCCACGTGATTATGAAGACCGCAGCACGATTATTGCAATGAATCAACTTGTGGTTGGGCGGAGCTATTTACTTGAAGGTGAAGTCAGATCAATTGATTTTCCTCCAGGAAAAAGAAAATCTATGGCAGCCTTGGTTCAAGATGAATTCGGTAAAGTTACCTTACGCTTTTATCATATTTATAAAAACCTGACTGACAAAATAAAACCGGGTCATCGCTTACGTATTTTTGGTGAAGTTCGTGTCGGCGCTCGCGGGCTTGAGATGTATCATCCTGAAATTCAGCTCATTCATGAACATACACCTCTACCAAAAACTCAGCTTACAGCAATTTATCCAAGTACGGATGGGCTAACTCAACCCAAACTGCGCGAATATGTAAAACAAGCTTTAAAGCACCATAGTGATGCCTTACCAGAACTGCTGCCAAAAAAATATACTAATGGCTATGCGCTTAAAGAGGCTTTGTATTACATTCATGAGCCTCCTGTTGATGCCAATATGCTCCAGTTGGCTCAAGGTTCACACCCAGCCCAACAGCGACTTATTTTTGAAGAACTGGTTGCACACCAAATTAGTTTACTTAATCGCCGTGCTTATATTCGTCAAATTGCATCTCCAGCTTTTTCAAGCAGTAAAATATTAGCTAAAAAGCTTTTAGAAGCTTTACCTTTTCAGATGACCAATGCACAAAAACGTGTATCTAAAGAGATTTTGAACGACTTAAAGCAGAACCAACCTATGCTGCGCCTAGTACAAGGTGACGTTGGGGCTGGAAAGACTTTGGTTGCTGCTGTTGCGGCTTGCCATGCTTTAGAAGCCGATTGGCAAGTTGCATTAATGGCCCCGACCGAGATTCTTGCAGAACAGCACTATTTGAATTTTAAACGTTGGTTTGAACCATTAGGCATTACCGTTGCTTGGCTATCTGGCAAACAAAAAGGCAAAGCCCGTGCCCAAGCAGAACAACAGATTAAAGAAGGCCACGCGGAACTTATTGTTGGTACACATGCCTTATTCCAAGATACTGTTGGCTTCGCTAAATTAGGGCTAGTGATTATTGATGAACAACATCGTTTTGGTGTAGATCAACGCTTAGCTTTACGTAATAAAGGTGCTGAGCAATTCACCCCGCACCAACTCGTCATGACAGCCACTCCTATTCCAAGAACACTAGCAATGAGTGCATATGGCGATTTAGATACATCAATTATTGATGAGTTACCTCCAGGCCGTACTCCAATTCAAACCGTTACGATTCCCCTTGATCGTCGTGAAGAAGTACTTCAACGAATTGCTTCGAATTGTAGAGATGGGAAACAGGCATATTGGGTGTGTACACTGGTTGAGCAGTCTGAGACTTTAGATGCTCAAGCCGCCGAAGCCACCTACCAAGAAATGAAAGAACGCTTTCCTGAACTTAACATTGGCTTAGTGCATGGCAAAATGAAAGCTGACGAAAAACAGTCGGTCATGCAAGCGTTCAAAAATAATGAGTTACAGCTTCTTATCGCAACCACGGTCATTGAAGTTGGGGTAGATGTTCCCAACTCTTCTATTATGGTCATTGAAAATGCTGAACGCTTAGGACTTTCTCAGTTACATCAGTTACGCGGTCGCGTAGGTCGTGGTGCTCAGGCCAGCTTTTGTGTACTTTTATATAAAACGCCTCTTTCTCAAAATGGGCAAGAGAGACTTTCTATTTTAAGAGAAAGCAATGATGGCTTTGTGATCGCAGAAAAAGATCTTGAGTTACGCGGACCGGGTGAATTACTAGGTACTAAACAAACTGGCGATATGGGGTTTAGAGTTGCTCGTTTAGAGCGAGATGACCACTTACTCAGTCAAGCTCATTATGTAGCTCAGCAAGTCTTAAAAGATTATCCAGAACAAGCAGATGCATTATTAAAACGTTGGCTTCCAGAAGCACCTCGCTACGCGTATGTTTAGTTTATTAAACCCACAGCATCTTATTCAATTGCTCTCACCTTGTTTGTTATGTGAGTCAGGTGTACGAGAAAAACATTCACTCTGTAAGGATTGTTGGAAGGATTTACCTTGGCTTAAACAAACAATTCAACGCAATGATCAATCAGTTCTTGTGGCCTGTGATTATGCTTATCCAGTTAGCCGGATCATTCAGCAGTTTAAATATGAACAAAAATTACATTATGAAATTTTGTTAGGTGAAATTTTACAACAACTCAAATTTCCCAAGGTACAAGCTATCGTACCTATGCCTATTTCAAATCAACGTTTAATCGAACGTGGTTTTAATCAGTCATTGTTACTTGCAAACATCTTAAGCAAACAATTAAAAATACCTGTTTGGCAGCCAGTACAACGTCTTGCTGAACATTCGCAAAAAGGGCTTTCTCGACTTGAACGCTTTGAGAACATTGAGCAACAATTTATTGCGCTTTCTGAAGAAAAACGGCGTTATCGCCGTGTTCTTATTATTGATGATGTAATAACCACTGGAAGCTCTATTCATGCGCTCAGTCAAGCACTTAAACAATTAGGCTGCACATCTATCCATGCCGCTTGTTTAGCGGCAACTTTGACCAGTTAAAATGATTAAACTGTAGACAAATGCTGCTCACACCAAGGAATAACAATTTCACGGGTTAATGGTGCAAGGTGCGTTTCTGAATCATTTAAATCAACCCATTTCATTTCTGCAATTTCGGCTGCGATTTTAGGCGCCTGATCAAGCTGAACAAGATATAAATGACTGACCAGAATATGGTCTGGCTCATTCGCCGCTGCCGTTTCGAAACGACCAAGAAATTGTTCAATTACACAAGAACTTCCAACTTCTTCTAAAATTTCTCGCTGCATTGTAATCTCTGGCGCCTCATTGGGTTCCAGCTTACCACCCACTTGCATAAAAGCATGAGTATTACGCTTCCTCACGAGCAACAACTGATTTTGCTCATTCAAGATCACTGCAGCAGCGACCGTAATTGTTTTCACTTATTTAACCTCGTTTATGGTTGAACATCTGCATTTGTCCATTTTGGAGCAGGAGCCTGATATTGCTCAAATTGTTGAAGAATATCTTCAATTTTGTCTGATGCGATCAATTTATCAACGAACCGTGCTTGGCTAAATCCATTATCTACCGTCCCTTGAATCATTTTAAGTAAATCTTCATAAAAGCCAGCTACATTTAAGAAAGCACATGGCTTTTGATGAATACCTAATTGCGCCCACGTCCATTGTTCAAAGATTTCTTCCAATGTACCCGCACCACCAGGTAAAGCAATAAAACCATCGGAGAGATCCGCCATTTTGGTTTTGCGCTCATGCATATTTTCGACCACATATAATTTGGTTAAGCCCGGATGAGCTAACTCACGATCGACCAAAGCACGAGGAATCACGCCAATGACTTGTCCACCTGCCTGCAAAGCACTATCAGCGACAACGCCCATTAAGCCTGAGCG
>NZ_JZFB01000002.1:69756-75003 GCF_001188385.1 Acinetobacter sp. V2
GCCTCACCTGTAATTTTGGCAATTTGTTGGAAAATTGGGTTTGAACCAAGAGATGAACCACAGAAAATACAAATTGAATTCATAGTGTAAAAAACCGTTTTATTGAACTGTCATGCTGACAAACTAAACTATCGATAGAGTTTTTTTTTGCAAAATAGCGTATTGGCAAGTGTTTTTCGGCAAATCCTTGTCTAAAATACACCCATCCATTTCCATCAGACTGCGTGAGGAAAAAAGACACATGCTTGAAGCCTTTTATGCCACAGAACGCGGAAGTCTGGAAGATGCCACCATCAATGGTGGATTTGATCTACATCCCGAATTAGTCTGGCTTGATCTTATTGCACCCTCACAAGAAGAGCAACAATGGGTACTAGATGCCTATGACCAAAATTTACCCACACTAAAATCGCTTGAAGATATTTCATCCTCAGCACGATTCTACCGTGATGATGATGGTATTTTGCATATCAGTACTTATTTTTTAACGAAAAATAAAAACTATCAAGTGGATGGTGATGCAGAAGATTCATCACACATTTTAGCGATGGTACAAACGGTCGCATTTATTTTACATAAAGACCGTCTCTTTACGATGCGGGGAGAAAAATTAGTTGCGTTTCGTGCCTTTCGTGCGCGTGCTCGTCGAAATGACTATGACATGGACTATAAAGATCCAACATGGATTTTATTAGGTCTTCTTGAAGCAAAACTCGATGAGCTTGCGGATATCTTAGAAGATATCCACAAAGATTTAGAAAAATACTCGACAGAGGTTCTTAACAATCACCAACGTGAACAAATTCTAGATCTAGATGACATGATTACGCGTCTAGCTCAACAAGAAGACATGCTAGGAAAAGCTCAGCTCTGTTTAATTGATTTACGACGTGTACTTACTTTTTTATCACGCCCTCGGGCATTAGGCAGTCATATTTACGATGCTGATATTCGAGAACTGAGTGAAGATGTCCGCTCACTCGTAGAACATGATGCTTTCTTATTCCAAAAAGTACGATTCTTGCTTGATACAACGTCTGGGTTCATTAATACCGAACAGAATGACACGATCCGTCGATTCTCGATCTTACCAAGTATGTTAGCTCCTCCGATGCTTATTGCCAGCATCTATGGAATGAACACAGATGTACTTCCTTTTGCACATGGTACGACTAGTTTCATCATCGTTTTACTGATTATTATCGGTTTCTTTATTGGCCCTATTATTTATTTCCGCTGGAAAAAATGGATTTAAGCTTTGTAATAAAATGCTAGTCCAAAGCATAAAAAAGCACCTAAATATAGGTGCTTTTTTACATCTTGAACATCAGATCAAATGTAGATCTTCTTGCAAATGGCAGGCTTGAATGATCTTCAGCATTTTTTCGGGTACATTTTTAAAATGCAATCCAGCTTTTTGTGGAGTCACTCGCAACCACTGAACTAAAACAGCCAAGGCCAAGGTACTGCCATGCTCAAGCTCTGTTAAATCTACCACTAGAGGAAAGCTTTGCTGCTTCTTGATGATAGCTAAACCTGCTTGATACTGTTGTTCCGCATTTTCAAAATCAATTTTTCCCGAAACAACCAATTGTTGGTTGAGATACTGAATCACTCTTCACCTACTATTTTTGTTTGTTCTGATTAACAGCAGCGTCTGCATCCGGTTGGAAGGTTGCAATTGCTTTATTCAAATCGCCGCCATTACGTTTCACGGTTGCAGCAAACTGATTACGGAACTGTAATCCCAAATCAATACCAGAAACATTGATATTACGGATTTTCCATTGAGTACCTTTATCAGCTAACTGGAAAGATACCGGAATTTTGTCGCCGTTATGACTGAAGTCCAATGTCACTACTGGGTTTTTACCCGCTGTTGCCTTGTAAGGGCGCATGGTATAGCTTTGGTTCGTATATTTAGCAAATGCACTACCGTAATTTTCAATTAAAGTATTACGGAAGTTAGTTTCGAACTGAGCACGCTGTGCCGCTGTACTATACTGATTTGTTGCATAAGTACCCATTACAATACGAGTAAATGCTTGTGAATCAACATACGGGTCTAAATTCTGACGTACGATACTCTTCACTAATGCTGGATTATTTTGCAATTTTGCATGATCAGCTTTCAAACGAGTAATCAAACCATCAGCAACACGCTTGATAAAATCAGGTGGTGCTTCTGAAGGTGCAGCAAATGCTGTACCCACAATCATGGTAGACAAAAGACTTGCTGTCAGGGTTTGTTTAAACAACGTATTCACCAGGAACCACTCCTTCAAATAATCTTTTACTCAACAAATGAGGCTTGTGCACTATCTTTATCAGTGCTTGCAGGAGCACTCGCTTCTGTTGAGCCTGAACCGGCAGCAACTTTACCAGCCCCACCACCAGTAATAAATTTACTAATTAAATCTTCTAAATCCATAGTTCCTTGAGTGTTTGAAATCGTGTCACCTCGTTTCAAGTAGTTCACACCACCACCAGGTACAACTTTCAAATATTTTTCACCCAACAAACCATTGGTTGCTACCATTATATAAGCATCTTCATCAATACTTGTGATGGAGGTCATGTTACTGGTCAGTTGCTGTTCCATTGCTTTTTGTTGCTCTGGAGAAGCTTGAGTATAATCTGAGCTATAACGCAACTCTTCCAGCGCATTCTTCTGAACTTCTTTTAATTGTTCAGGATTGAAACTTGTCAACTTTCCATCTAAACCAAATGTTACGGTAGCCAAACGCGTAACCGGATCAAGCGTAATTGAATCAACACGACCAATTGTAACACCACTCATTGTCACTTTAGCACGTGGCTTTAGCCCATTGACGTTATCAAATTGAGCCTTCATGGTATAACTATCACTTAAGTTCGTACCAACAAGCCCACTAACTTTCATTGCTAAGAAAAACAATGCAATACCGAAGATAATAACAAAGATACCAACGGCCAGTTCACTACTACGTGATTTCATTAAATCCCTCCGAACATGACCGCAGTCAACACGAAATCAAAACCTAAAACACATAATGAAGAATACACAACCGTCCGGGTCATTGCCGTTGCAATGCCTTCTGGTGTCGGATCACAGGCATAGCCTTGATAAACAGCGACCCATGTACAAATCAAAGCAAAAACAATACTTTTAATAATCGTGCCATTGATAATGTCATGCCCGAAACGCACTGTATTTTGCATGCCACTCCAGAAGGAGCCTTCATCAGCACCTAAAAAGTCAACACCGACCATCTTGCCACCAATAATACCAATGGCTGCAAATATCACAGTTAACATTGGCAAACTGACAATACCTGCCCAAAGACGTGGTGATACGATTTGTTTTAATGGGTCAACACCAATCATTTCCATACTGGCAAGCTGTTCACTTTGCTTCATTGAACCAATTTCGGCAGTCAATGCAGAACCTGCTCGTCCTGCAAATAGCAATGCAGCAACCACAGAAGCAAGCTCACGGAGTAGGGTTAACGAAATCGCTGTACCCAACATCGACTCAGCACCGAAAGTGACCAAAATGCTATACATCTGCAAGCCAAGAACCGCACCAATAAACAAACCAGAAACGGTAATAATAAGTAAGGACATCACACCTACGCGGTGCATTTGGTAACCAAAACGACCAAAACCACCCTTGGTAGGAAGTGAAAAAATAATCTGCAAGAGCATATGTGCCGCAGCACCAATGCCTCGAATCCGCTCAATAACGAGTCTACCTAACCAGGCAATCGTATTCATGGACGAACCTCGTTATTTAAATAAGCTAGATGACTAAACTGGTATTCAACTGGTCCTTCTGCCGAACCTGTTAAGAATTGGTGTACAAATGGAGAAGCATGTTTTTGCAACTCTTCAGGTGTACCCTCTCCCTGAATTTTTCCTTCAGCTACCACATAGATGTAGTCAGCAATCGATAATGTTTCTGCAACATCATGCGAAACAATAATTGTTGTTAAATCTAACGCTTCACGTAGTGAACGAATTAAACGTGTCAAAACACCTTTCACAATTGGGTCTTGACCAGCAAAAGGTTCATCGTACATGATTAAATCGGGATCAAGTGCAATCGCGCGAGCCAATGCTACACGACGATTCATACCACCTGAAAGTTCTGTCGGCATTAATTGTTCAGAACCACGTAGACCCACAGATTCAAGTTTTAATGCAACCAGTTCAGCAATGAGATTTTCGGGAAGCTTTGTGTGCGCTCGGATTGGAAACGCCACATTTTCATAAACGGACATATCCGTAAATAGAGCTCCACTCTGAAATAACATTCCCATACGTGCACGAGCGGAAAAAAGTTCCTGACGAGACATTTTGGCAATATCTTTAGCGTCGAGTAAAACTTCCCCCTGATCTGGAACTAATTGTCCACCAATCAGACGTAATAAAGTTGTTTTACCTGTACCAGAAGGTCCCATAATGGCCGTAATCTGGCCTCGACGTATATTTAAACTAATATTGTCATAAATGACGCGTTCCCCTCGATTAAAACTCAAGTTCTTCACTTCAATAAGCGGTTGAGTCGAGAGAGGAGTTTTATTATTCATAATGGCAATCGTTCCTGCACTTTTATGCACGCATACTATAACACTGAAAATTAGCAAACTTGTTGTAATTTTGACAAAAGCAAAGCTAACTTACTTGAGAGAAGTCGAAGAAGTATGTTCGTAAAAAGAGGTCAATTCAGAAGCTTGGAATTGCTCAACAGAACTTCCATTTATAAAAGCGTAGGCGAAGTAAACACCATTACACAAAACGAGTGCAATAAAAAGATAAGGCAACCCATGCTGAACCAGAAGGTTCTTCAACTGTGCCATTATTGTCTCTTTTCGCTTACTTTTACGCATTATTTAATAAAAAATTGAACCAATTCACATTTTGTTAGTTTATAACAAAACTGAAAAATAAAAAAGGCCAGTATTTTTACTGGCCTTTTTTTTCAAACTAAATATTGATTAGCGGTCGAATTTACGACGCGGCGGTTTGTCATCAAAACTACGACGCGGACGATCTTCACCACCAAAGCTACGTTTTGGACGATCTTCACCAAACGCTGGACGTTCACCACGTGGTTTGTCATCGAAGCTACGACGTGGCTTATCGCTGAAACCACCTTCACGACGTGGACGATCTGAGTTGAACTCGCGACGCGGACGATCTTCACCACCGAACGCTGGACGTTCACCACGTGGTTTGTCATCAAAACTACGACGTGGACGATCT
>NZ_JZFB01000002.1:75065-79998 GCF_001188385.1 Acinetobacter sp. V2
GAAGCTACGTTTTGGACGATCACCAAAACCACTTTCACGACGTGGTTTATAATCTACGCGATTACCACGGTTGTCATCATTCGAGTCAAAACGCGGTTTATCATTGAAACCACCTTCGCGACGCGGACGATCTGAACCGAACTCACGACGTGGACGATCTTCAAAACCACCTTCACGACGTGGACGGTCTGAATTGAACTCGCGACGTGGACGATCTTCACCACCAAATGCTGGACGCTCACCACGTGGTTTATCATCGAAGCTACGACGTGGACGGTCATCACGACCACCTTCACGGCGTTTAAAGTTGCTTTCGCCTTCAAAACGACGACCGCCACCGAAACCGCCGCCACCACGACGACCATCACGGCTACCGCCATTACCGCCACGACCACGACCACCGCCATCACGACCTGAACGAGCAGGAGGTGGAGATGGCTCTAAGCCTTCAATTTCAGAAACACTTAAACGCGCTTCTAAATATTCTTCAAGTGCACGAATCTTACCGCGTTCACGATAAGTCGCTAAAGTAATTGCTTGACCAGTACGACCAGCACGACCAGTACGACCAATACGGTGTACATAATCTTCATGCTTCATCGGAAGACCGAAGTTAATTACGTGAGAGATTGTCGGAACGTCAAGACCACGAGCAGCAACGTCAGTTGCAACTAAGATTTTTGCACGACCTTCACGAATACTACGTAAACGACGGTTACGAACTGTTTGTGGCATTGCACCATGAAGTGCAACTACAGAATGACCTGCTTCAGCAAGTTCTTCTGCCAACATATCTGTATCTTCTTGCGTACTAGCAAAAACAACAGCTTGATCTAAGTTTTCATCACTTAACCAATGGGTAAGTAATTTTTTCTTATGTTCGAAGCCATCAGTCCAATGCAATGTTTGTGTAATATCAGTATTGGTTGAATGACCTGTTTCAATTGCGATACGCATAGGATCTTTCATCATGCATGATGCAAGACGAATAATACGGTCAGCAAATGTTGCAGAGAACATTAATGTTTGTTTACGGTTAGCCGCTAATTCGCTAATTGCTTCTAAGTCTTCAGAGAAACCTAGGTCAAGCATACGGTCCGCTTCATCAACGATTAAAGCATCTACTTGATCTAATTTAATTTGACGACGATTTACCAAGTCAAGTAAACGACCAGGTGTTGCAACAACAACTTGCGCGCCTTTTAATTGTTGAATTTGTTTTGCAAATGGCATACCACCCATAATGGCAGCAATACGAACACCTTTCATGTGACGTACAAATGCAATTGCATCTTGACTTACTTGCTGAGCCAATTCACGAGTTGGTGAAATTACCAAGATATTCGGTTGAGTTACTGCTTTCATACGGTCTTTGAACGGTACAACAGTCTCTTGACCAGCTAAAGCATTTAATGTTGGGAGTAAGAATGCAGCAGTTTTACCAGAGCCAGTTTGGCTTGATACAAGAAGGTCTTTACCTTCTAAAGCAGCAGGAATTGCTTGTTCTTGCACAGGAGTCGGGGCAGTAAAACCTAAACCTTCAAGCGCTTGTTGTAAGGTTTCATGCAAAGAAAATTCGGCAAAAGTTTTGCTCATAGAGAGTTTCACCCTTGTGGGTGCTCCATTTTTAATAAATACAAAAAAATAGACATCGGCAAAAAGCGGCAAAGCAAAATTAGCTGAAACGTTTTTTCAGCAGCAATCCGAGTAACGACGATGTGGACTAAACGCACGCTTGATTACGGCCGAACCTGAAGAATCGCTGAGCGATTGGGGCGCAAGTAATGGTCCTCTCTATGGACAGCGTGCGCTTACAATGAATAGAACAGAATGTTCAGGTAATGAACGGAAATTTAAGTGCGTTGGCGGATTATAGCAGAAATAATTTAAAAGTCACCTTTTTTAATCAACTTTATGCATATTTCTTGAATCAACTTAATTTTAATCTTTATTTAAAACATAAAACCCTCTGATTACAGAGGGTTTTATTAATAATAAACCAAATTATTTTGCAGCTTTATCCCAAGCTGGAACAACTGTTTGCATTAAAGGTTTTAGCAATTTAAGCGAACATGCGAGTACTTGACCATTTTCAAGTGAATTATTACCACCACGTGCATCAACAACTACACCGCCCGCTTCTTTAAGAATAAGTTCACCAGCAGCGATATCCCATGGCTTTAAACCAAGCTCAAAGAAGCCATCGAAACGACCTGCAGCTACATACGCTAAATCTAGAGCAGCTGAACCACCACGACGGATTTGTGCGCCTGCTTCAGTAACAGCTAATAATGATGCAAAATGCTGCTCTGCATAAGATACGATTTCGCCAGCACGTTTAGCGCGGTAAGGATGGCCTACTGCTAAGAATGTATTTTCTAAACTATCTTTTACATTTACACGAATACGGCGTTGATTCATAACTGCACCGCGACCACGGCTTGCAGAAAATAACTCATCACGTACTGGATCGTAGATTACGCCGTGTTGAGTAACACCTTTATGCTGAACTGCAATAGAAATACAGAAATGAGGGAAACCATTAATAAAGTTTTGTGTGCCATCAAGCGGGTCAATTACCCAGCACCACTCTGCATCATGGCCTTTGCCTTCTTGCAAACCAAACTCTTCACCTAAGAAGCTATGGTTTTTATAACTTTTACGTAACGTATCAATCGCTAACTGTTCTAAATAACGATCTACACGTGTTACTGGGCCATCAATGCCTTTCTCTTCAACTTGCAAATCGAGTTTATGACGATTTTGATGCGCTTTTAAAAGCTCTTGACCAACTGTTTGAGCCGCACGCGCAGCCATAACCACCATAGGTTCCATTGAACACCCACTAGACAAATTTGAAGATTTTGACAAAGAATAATGCATAAAAGCGCAAATATTTTAGCAAATATATGCGCTTTTAGGGGGAAAATGTTTCAAAAATTTTATTGAGGGTCAAACGACCTGGTTTAACTTGAGCCAAACTTTCTCAATTGAGCTCAAAATACCCTTTGCATCTAGACCACAGTCTTGCAACATTTGTCCATGTGAAGCCTGTTGTAAGAACAAATCTGGCAGGCCTAAATTAATGATAGGTTTCACAATTTGTTCTTGAGCCATGAACTCATTTACCGCACTTCCCGCGCCACCCATAACGGCATGCTCTTCAACAGTGACAAATAAATGTGTGTGCTCAGCCAAATCACGAATCATTTTTTCATCAAGTGGTTTCACAAAACGCATATTTACAACACGCACACCTACATCATGTTTTTGTGCAAATTGTTCAGCAGCTTCTATGGCAACCATAACGCGGCTACCAAATGCCAAAATTGTAATCTGTTCATCACAAGCAGATTTAATTTCAGCAACGATTTCAGCTTTTCCTAACTCAATAGCAGTCAACTCTTGCTGAATTTCAACACCTACCCCTGCACCACGTGGGTAACGTACTGCCGCTGGTCCATTATAGATATAGGCTGTATGAAGCATCTGACGGCATTCATTTTCATCTTTTGGTGCCATGATGACCATGTTTGGCACTGTACGCATGTATGCATAATCATATGCACCTGCATGAGTTGGACCATCTTCACCAACCAAACCTGCACGGTCAATTCCGAAAGTCACATCGAGGTTTTGTAATGCGACATCGTGAATAAGCTGATCGTAACCACGCTGCAAGAATGTTGAGTAGATCGCAACAACAGGTTTTAAGCCTTCACAAGCCATTCCTGCTGCAAGTGTTACTGCATGCTGCTCAGCAATCGCAACATCAAAAAATCTCTGCGGAAATTCTTTAGCAAACTGAACCATACCTGAGCCTTCACACATTGCTGGTGTAATCGCAAGTAGACGCTCATCTTGTGCAGCCTCATCACATAACCACTGACCAAATACATCAGAATATTTAGGCGGTGTTTTACCTGCTGAAGTCGCATTAATTTTGCTAATTGCATGGTAGGTAATCGGATCCGCTTCTGCCGGAGTGAAACCTTTACCTTTTTTAGTATAGACGTGGACTAAACGCGGGCCTTGACGCTTCTTGAGAGCATTAAATACTTGGGCCAGTTGATTTACGTCATGGCCATCGAATGGGCCAAAATAATCAAAACCAATTGCTTTAAATAAATTATCTGCCGCATCTGTTGCCGATTGATGCAAACGAGAGTTATAGGTCCATTTTGGATGTGGCTGAATGTAAGCCTCACCATGTTCATCTACATTAACTAAATGGCCTTTTTCCCAAATTGCAGCTAAATGTTTAGCAAAACCGCCTGTGCTACAAGAAATTGACATGTCATTGTCATTCAACACAACAATTAAATCAGCATTATGTGCAACAGCATCATTCATGGCTTCAAACGCCATACCTGCTGTCATTGCACCATCACCAACAATACAAACGACTTCACATGGATCATTTTGATAGCGACGTGCTAACGACATTCCTAAACCAGCTGAAATTGCTGTTGATGAATGTCCTACGCCGAATGTATCAAAAACTGATTCTTCTCTGGCTGGAAATGCTGCTAAACCATTTTTAGAACGAATCGTGGTCATTTGCTCACGACGACCTGTCAGGACTTTATGCGGATACGCCTGGTGTCCCACATCCCAAACTAATCGGTCATTTGGTGTATTAAAGCAATAATGCAGCGCAACCGTCAGCTCAACCACGCCGAGATTAGCACCGAAATGGCCACCACTCTGGCCTGCTGCATATAAAATATATTGACGCAACTCATCAGCCACTTGAACCAATTGGCTATGCTCGAGCTGACGTAATTGTTGAGGATGATCAATTGCATCTAACAATGGCGTAACAGGGCGTTGAGTTGGAATTTCGGTATACAACATATGTGGCAAAGCCTTTATAAGCCTGGCAAATCCTAAGCTGGGTCAAAATGGGTCGATCATACAATCGAATGAAGTC
>NZ_JZFB01000002.1:80040-81792 GCF_001188385.1 Acinetobacter sp. V2
CAGTCTCTCATACATCATGGGTATGGTTGGCAGATTATCCTGAATAATCTGACTATTTATCAACTATTATCGTCATCTTTATACAAAAAAGAAAACCTTAGTGTGCAAAATGATTATGACAATTCGACCAATCTCCCAGCATTACGCTATACTTTAAACCGTTTTCGGTTAAAAGATGAGTTAATCTGTGCCTATAGAGTTCATTGCAACATCAAAACTCCCGACCGCTTTTGGTGAATTCAATATTTCTGTGTTTCAAGATCCAGTATCAGGTGAAGAACATGTGGCACTTTCTAAAGGGTTAGAAAATCCACCTACAGGCCCTGTTTTGGTCCGTGTACATTCAGAATGTTTAACAGGTGATGCGTTTGCGTCATTGAAATGCGACTGTGGTCCTCAATTGCAGGCAACTCAAAAGCTCATCAACGAGGCAGGCCAAGGCGTTATTTTATATTTACGTCAAGAAGGTCGTGGTATTGGGCTTACAAATAAAATTCGCGCCTATGCTTTACAAGATCAAGGTCATGACACCGTAGATGCTAATTTACTTTTAAATTTACCTGCCGATGCACGTCGTTACGACATGTGTAGCATCATGCTAGATCATTTAGAAGTTAAAGAAGTTAAATTAATTACCAATAATCCTTTGAAAATTCAGGCACTCAAGGATCAAGGAATTAATGTTGTTGACCGTGTTCCATTAACAGTTGGACGTAACCCTTTTAATGAACAATATTTAAAAACTAAACGTGAACGTATGGATCACCTTTACCAAAAAGATGATTTTTTAAAAAAATAAATATTAAAAAAGCAATCACAAGGGATTTTTGAGACATTTCTTAAAAATCCCTTACTTTTTTTATGGTTTTGTGTTTTGATGTATCTATCTCCTATCTCAATCATCTTTGAGGGTCATTATGCAACATCCGACTTCCACAGATATTCAACGTGTCCGCGAATTTCTCCTCGATTTACAAGCCCGTATATGTGCTGGTTTAGAACAACAAGAAAAAGCTGGTGGCGGTACGAGTGAATTTATTATTGATGATTGGGAACGTCCTGAAGGTGGCGGTGGACGTTCACGCGTACTGCAAAATGGTACAGTGATTGAAAAAGGTGGTGTGATGTTCTCTCACATCAACATTAGTAAACTACCCGCTTCTGCTACAGAAAGACACCCCCAAATTGCTGGCGCTAAGGCTCAAGCACTGGGCGTTTCGTTAGTGATTCACCCTAAAAACCCGAATATTCCGACTTCTCATGCCAATGTACGTTTATTTGTTGCAGAGCCTGAGGGTCAAGATCCAATTTGGTGGTTTGGCGGTGGTTTTGACTTAACTCCTTTTTATCCAGATGAGCAAGATGTTATCGATTGGCATCAAGCCGCACATGACCTATGCCAGCCTTTTGGTGACCATGTCTACGCTGAACATAAAAAATGGTGTGATGATTATTTCTATTTAAAACATCGTGATGAACAACGTGGTGTTGGTGGTTTATTTTTCGATGATCTCAATGGCTGGGATTTCGAAACTTGCTTTAAATATATTCAAGCTGTAGGTAATGGTTATTTAAATGCCATTCTGCCAATTTTTGAAAAACATCGTGAACAGCCTTACACAGAAGCTCAACGTGAGTTCCAAATTTACCGTCGCGGTAGATATGTCGAATATAACTTAGTATATGACCGCGGAACATTGTTTGGCTTACAAACAGGTGGACGTATCGAATCTATTTTAGTCAGCCTACCGA
>NZ_JZFB01000002.1:81834-108958 GCF_001188385.1 Acinetobacter sp. V2
CTCGCCAGAGAAACGTTTAACTGACTATTACCTAAAACCACGTGACTGGTTAAATTTAAAAGAAAAAGTCGCTTAATTTTTTGCTTTTTGGAGATTCTTTGGCTTCCACCCTAGAGAATCTCCTTTTTTATTTTCACTTTTCTGAACCTCATTCAAATATTTTTTCTTATTCCAATTTGGCTTATAGTGAGGCCTGCTGAATATTCAGCACACGTTTTTAACTGCTTCATGCCATTTTAAAATTTTGGATATAAGAATGACCAAACAGTTTGCAGTAATTGGCAACCCAATCGAACAATCACGCTCTCCTGAATTGCATCATGCTTTCGCTAAAAAAACAGGTGTTGATCTCGACTATCAAAAACGTCTTGCCCCTCTTGATGGTTTTGAACCAAGTATGCGTAGTTTCTTTGCAAATGGCGGAAGTGGCATGAACGTTACCGTACCATTTAAAGAACAAGCTTTTGCTTTGTGTGATGTGCTAACCGAACGTGCTCAAATTGCGAAAGCGGTGAATACGTTATGGATGCAGAATGGCAAATTGCACGGCGATAATACTGATGGCCAAGGCTTAGTGGCCGCAATTCAAGCCTTAGACTGGAACCTAGAAAATACAAATATTTTAATTTTAGGAGCTGGGGGGGCAACTCGTGGTGTTATTTACCCACTGGTACAGGCTGGCGCTAAAAAGATTGTGATTGCAAACCGTACTCTCGCTCGTGCAGAGCAACTTGTAGATGACTTAAAAGCAGCAGTTCCTCAAGCTCAATTACAAGCAATTTCTCTAAGTGAGTTAGTTGGGAATTTTGATATTGTAATTAATGCAACTTCTGCAAGCCTTTCAGGTGATGCATTACAATTACCAGAAAATCTAGAGTTCAAATATGCCTATGAAATGGCTTATGGCAAGCCATCTAGCTTCCTTGAGCAAGCTAAACAACGCAATGTGCCTTATGCGGAAGGTTTTGGAATGTTAGTGGGTCAGGCTATTGAAGCCTTTTATATATGGAATGGTGTGAGACCTGAATTAAAAGATTTTCTATAAAACAAAAAAGAACCTACTTTAAGTAGGTTCTTTTTTTATCTCATCTATTATTTTTTAGCTGTAACCATCTGCTTATAAACATCTCGGAAAATCTCATAATCAATAAATTCATTATGTTCAGGTTTTAAATTCTGAATTGTTTTCTCCGTAAGTTGCTGTTTACGCGCAGCAGCATAAGCCTTACCTAAAATATCAGCTGTTTGCGACAACAATGGTTTTTCTTCAGCAGAAGCACCATTTTGTTGTTCAAATTTTAATTGATATTGCTTCGAGAAAAGCTGCTCAGGCTGCTTATATTGTTTTTGTAATTTTTGCCATGCTTCACGCCCTGCCTCACCTTGTATTGTCGTAATCACAATATGGTCCACAGCACGACCTAAATCATTATCAAATTGCTCTTCTTGCTCAAGATGATGCTTTTTCTGCAATGCCTCAATACGCTCTAAAGCCTTACCTTGAGGATTATAAGTTTCTTCTTCAGAGAACCAGTAAGCATAAACTTCAGCAATTTCTTGCAACTGTTGAACTGAATAATAATGAATATATGACGGTTTTTCGGCAGTCAATTTTGCAATAAACACAGCCTTATATGTTTTGTCATAGGCACGTGTTGCATCATAAGTTTGGTTAGCCAACAGCGCTAGACTAGAATCTAAATCTTGTACATCGCTATGTAAGCCAACTGGATGTTCAGAAACATCACTCTGCCCAAGTTTTTCACTAAAGCCTTTTACAAAGTTTTCAAATAGCGAACCTTTGCTTGCTTCAGCAACTGATTTAGCTTGTTTAAGCTGCTGCTGGTCAATTGAAGTGGCTTTACCATAATTTAAAATTTGCATGTCCATTTTAATATTAAAGCGATGATTAAACTCGGCCGGTGTATAGGCAACATCATAATCTGCGTTGACTAAACGGCCTTTTTCATCAAGTCCAACATCTATCGTAATTGGATTTCTTTGTTTTGGTAAAGCTTGCTCAATCTCTGCTTTATGTTTTAACCACAAAGCTTTAAATGCATCATCATTCACAAACTGGTTCTGATCATAAGCAGCAAAAGTTTGTTTTAGGGCAGCTTGACGAGCTTTCATCTGAGTTTTTTCAGTATTTACAGCGCTCTGATCAAGCACATTAATACCGTAAATTTGACAGTAATTAATATCACCTAAGGCAACTGGTTTCTTAAGAGACTGTAATTCAACACACTGCTCTTCTGTAAGTGTAGCCACTTCTTCATCTTGTGCAGTTGGTTCAGCATCTGCTACAGCAACGTCTTCGGCTTGAGCTGAATCAGAGGCTGCTTCTGCTGCTGCCACTTCTTGAGCTGCACTTGCTTGGTCTTCATCACCTTCCTCAGAAGCCAATGTATTGCCAAAATGAGCATTAATAAGCGAATAAAGTTGCTGACTGACAGCCGCTGCATCTTCAGAAGAAACCTTCTGCCCCTCAGCACCAGTCGCCTTTTTCTTAGCTTCAGAAGCAGCAAGATCCGTTGCTATAGATTCAGCAATCTTTTGATCATCAAATCCTAAAACATTTTTTTGCAAATATTTTGCATTGACCTGACTATAGAGTTCCGATTGCAGCAATAACTCTTCGACCGTATCTTTTAAACGAATTTTTTCTACAATTCCTGCTTTACGGTCAGCATCGGTAACTGGTAAACGCTGTAAATTTTGAGGTTCAGCCAAACGATAAGATACCGCGCTAGAAGCTTTCGCATATTCAACAAACTTCTTCATATCGACGTTTGTAAACAGATTTTTATACTTTGAAAAATCGACATACGCCAAGTTATTTTGATTGTCTTTATTTACGAGATAAGGCATTAATCCGAAATAATTAACGTAAAATTTATAGTCTTTCAGATCAAGTACCATTGGCAATTTTGCCTGTACCAGTAAGGTCGGTTTCTCATATCTTGCAGTGAGATTTAACGACCCCATTTTTTGTCGGTAATGAACTGAACCATCGTAACTAAATTGGAGATCATTTAATAAATTAATTAATACGGCATTTACTTTTTCTGAACGTGATTCGTCAGATACACCCGAAACAGATTGCTCATTTGCAATTGCAGCATAAAGCGCCTGCTTCTGTTTTTTATTCAAATTAGTTTTTTGTTCACGTAAATATTGATCTACTTTTTTTTGCACTTCAGCATCAAGCTGAGCCGTTTTCTCTACAGTACTGATTTTCTTAGGCTGATTTGAATCAACATTAACTTTAAAATGCCCGCGGTAGTCATAGCTTGGGTATTCATACATTGCATTCATACCCTGAATGACTTTTTGATCTAAGTTGGCAGATGCCACTGATGGACGTAGGTTATGCTGCGCACATGCGGTCAAACCCAAACTAAATAAACATAAACTGAGATATTTTAAATGCATAACCTTTTTTAAAACCTTATAGCTTTATCTTTTTAGCAAAACTTGCTAAAAATAAAAAATAGTTGTTTTTTCACATAAAAGTATAAGTCCTGAATGTAGCAGAAAATGTATTTTCGGGTGTATTTATTTTCGACAAAATTCGCTTTTCTGACATTTCTTTCGGATGTGATTATCATTGTATTTTTATCAGGTGAGTGAATAATCAAATCATCGATTCAGATAATCCCACAATGATTCAAAATTAGGATTAAAGCCATGCCAGCATATAAAGCCCCGCTACATGATATTCGTTTCTTAATGAATGAAGTATTAGATTACCCTGCTCACTATAAAACTTTATCAAATGGTGAAAATGCAGATCCAGATACAGTTGATATGATTCTTGAAGGTGCGGCAGATTATTGTGAAAACGTATTGTCGCCACTTAACCAACCTGGTGATGAAGAAGGTTGCCATTTTGACAATGGTGAAGTGAGAACGCCTAAAGGCTTTAAAGAAGCTTATGACCAATTCGTAATGGGCGGTTGGCAAGGTCTTTCTTATCCAGAAGAATTTGGTGGTCAAGGCCTACCAATGTCATTAAATCTGATTAAATCAGAAATGATGGGTACTGCAAACTGGTCATTTACGATGTACCCTGGCTTAAGTTCGGGTTGTATGAATACTATCTTGCAATTCGGTACTGATGAACAAAAACAAACCTATATGCCTAAACTTGTTGAAGGTACATGGAGCGGCACAATGTGCTTAACCGAACCTCAATGTGGTACAGACTTAGGGCAAGTTAAAACTAAAGCTGAACCTCAAGCAGATGGCACTTATAAAATCTCTGGTACAAAAATCTTCATTTCTGCCGGTGAACATGACTTAACTGAAAATATTATTCACATCGTACTTGCACGTCTTCCAGATGCTCCTGCTGGTACTCGTGGTATTTCATTATTTATAGTACCTAAATTCATCCCTACTGCTGATGGCGGTGTTGGTGAACGTAATACAGTCGCTTGTGGTTCAATCGAACACAAAATGGGGATTCGTGCCTCTGCTACTGCCGTGCTGAACTTTGATAATGCAACTGGTTATTTAATCGGTGAAGTAAACAAAGGCCTACATGCAATGTTTACCTTCATGAACACAGCACGTATTGGTACTGCTGTTCAAGGTATTGCACATGCTGAGTTATCTTATCAAGGTGCGTTACCTTATGCGAAAGACCGTATGTCTATGCGTGCGCTTTCTGGTAAGAAAGATCCAGATAAGGTTGCTGATGCAATCATTCATCATGCTGACGTACGCCGTCTATTGTTGACTCAAAAAGCAATTGCTGAAGGTGGTCGTTCAATGATCTATCATGCTGCAAAACTTGCAGACAAAATGACAGATGCATTAACACGTGGCGACCAAGCTGCTTACGAAGACTATGATGATAAACTTGGTTTCTACACTCCAATTTTGAAAGGTTTCTTGACTGAACTTGGTTTAGAAGCTGCAAATAACGGTATGCAAGTTTACGGCGGCCACGGCTACATCAAAGAATGGGGCATGGAACAAATCGCTCGTGATGCTCGTATTTCAACGCTATACGAAGGTACAACAGGCATTCAAGCACTTGACTTGATTGGTCGTAAAGTATTGCTTAGCTCAAAAGGCAAAGTGGTTCGTGACTACACTGCTGAAATCTTAAAATTCTGTGCTGCGCACGCACGTAATAAATACTTACGTCGTTTTGCTTGGGACTTAACTAAGCTTTGTGCTCAATGGAATACATTAACTGTTCGTATCATGCTTGCTGCACGTAAAGACCGTGACATCGTATCTTCTGCTTCTGTAGACTTTTTAATGTTCTCTGGTTACGTGATGATGGCTTACTTCTGGGCGCAACAAGCAGTCATTGCTTCTGAAAAACTTGAAGCAGGTGATGGTGCAGAAACACCTGAATTCTATAAAGCTAAAATCAAAGTTGCAGACTTCTACTTTGACCGTATGTTACCTCGTACCCAAGGTCATGCAGAGTCGATGGTAACAAGCTCTCGCACATTAACATCATTACCAGTTGAACACTTTAGCTTCGACTACTAATGATTTTTAAATAGAGAAACGAAAAGAGCGCAATTCATATTGCGCTCTTTTTTATTCAAGTAATATTTATTCTTTAGTTAATACATAAGCCTTATTTGGAACAAAATAGTTTTGCTCTAAAAATTCACGGTTTTTACCATAATCGCTATAAAACAGCTTCTCTAGATTCATAATCAATCTTTTGTTTGAATCAAAATTAAAATAAAAATTAACTTTAGATAAAGGACATTGAATCGTTAACTCATGCTCTTTTTCATCCACCTTCCAATTTAAAGAAGGACATAATTCATTTACAGCAGCACTTTTAGCCCCATCTTTACTTCCCACGCGACCAAAATGAATAACATTCCAATAAGCCGATCCATTGGGTAATAAATTTAAAATGTACTCTGCTTCGCCCGACTCACAATCAGCAAAAGCATCCTCACATGAAATTCGGGTGTGATATCGCCCTACATATTGCAATAAGGTTCCGCTTAACTTTTTGGTTTGATCTAAGTTCTCTTCAGGTAAAAAAGTACGTCCTGCAACATAATCTAATGTTTTTGTAGATGTACTATTTTTTATTAGATTTTCTTCATGCGTAGAATTAGAGCTGGCACTAGAGTGATCTTTTGAGTTGGCATGGTTTATATCGCAAGCACTCAGTGTCAGGCACATCATAGCCCCTACAACTAAATACTTAACTAAAAAACTAGACCGCTTCAAAGACATATACATTATTCACAGATAACAGCAACCGCCATGTTTATATTCATTTCAGGCATTAACCAATTGCTGCAATAAACCCTTAAGCCCTGAAAAGGTGCATTTTAGTTGATGTTGGTTTCCTTCATCCCAATCCTTTACATATTTTAACCAATTTACTTTTGAGAGGACTTTAAACCCGTTATTTCGCCTCCATATTTTTATTAAGCAAGAGCACAATAGCTTCTTGTAATTATTTATCTTTAAGGAGAATTAGATGGCCAGTTCTGGTTTATATCGCTCGAACCGACACAGCATGATCGCCGGTGTAATGGGTGGTATTGCTGAACGTTTTGGTTGGAACGTAACTTTACTACGCGTCATTTTTGTTTTGATCTCAGTTATGAGTGCGGCCTTTCCAGGAATTTTAGTTTATCTGGTTTTATGGTTAGTCATTCCAAAAAAACAGCCAGAGCATATTGAAGGCTATCGACAATCCGTTCGAACAGTAAATGAAGAACAAGTACGTTAATTAATAATTTTGGTCGCTACGGTTGCATCCCCTAATCAACCGTAGCTTTTTTTATTCTAAAAATTATAGCTTTTGATTTAACTGTTGCTGTAACGCAGCAATCATATCTGCGCGGCTGATCATTCCTACGAGCTTGCGATCTTCAACCACAGGTATGTAGTTAAACGACTTTTCTACAAAGTATGGCACCAAATCTTGAATAGGTTGAGTTGGTAGTACCGTGACCACTCGACGACTCATAATTTGTTTTACATAATGCTGCCAAGAGTTTCTTGGATCTGCTGCACCTTTAAACCACTCTACAACTTCATATAACGCTAAAGTTCCCACCAAATGGTTTTCTGCATTTACTACAGGTAGGCTCATCAAGTTCACTTGTTTAAATTTATCGAGCGCCTGATGAATGTCGTCAGCTTCATGTAGTTTGATAACATCACGGCTCATAATATCCTGACAGATATATTGATTTACCATGCGCTCATTGGCATGTTCCTGAGCCTCTAAAATGATTTTTTCTAAATCGTACTGACTAATATCTAGTAATTCTGTGTGATGCCCTAATGCATACTCAATGTCTTTGGGTTGAATAGATACTTTTTGAGTCGGTGTAGGGTCTTTACTACGGTCATTAAGATGAGCAGTAACCGGATAATGCCGCCCAATTAATCTATTAAAAAAGATGGCGAAACCGAGTAAAAGCAACGAGTTGAGTAAAACTGGATAAAAAATAAAATAAAAGCCTAATTTATGAATTGCAGCACCGCCCAACACAGCCGTAATGGCGACTGCACCACTTGGTGGGTGTAAAGAGTCGGTGGTCATCATTAAAAATATGGCAAAACCTACTGCGACACTAAAAGCTGTAGTTAAATCAGGAATCCACTGCGCACAGGCAACACCAATAATTCCAGCTAAGGTATTACCAACAATCACATTCCATGGTTGAGCCAAGGGACTAGTCGGCACAGCAAACAATAGAACAGATGAGGCGCCCATTGGGGCGATGTACCAAGCATTAATTCCACCTAGAACATACCAGCTAATTAAGGAAGAAATTGCTAAACCACACAACGCTCCAATACCGCAAAGTAACCGTTCCTTTAAAGGTAAAACCTTAAAATTTGGCTTTAAAATCTGTAACCATTCTGGCTGTATAACACTCACAGTACACCTTTGGGGATATGCCGTTATTTATAACGGGCAAAAGTATACGCGCAAAGCCACATAAAGTGCATTTAAATTATATCTTTAAACGACAAGAAAACTTATTGAAAATTATCTTTATTATTTTAAAACTTTAATATTCCATCAATTTTTCATTTAAGTAACGCCAGTAACGTTTTGGTAAATATTGCACATGAAGTTTTATATTTTGGCGCTCAGTAATATTAACGCTATTAAAATAATCTTTCCAAAGCTGGTCATATAAAACTTCCTGCTCATCCAGCTCAAGCTGAAAGCTTTGACTCATTCCATTTTTTAAATTACGGTCAACTTTTGAGGCTTCAAGTGAAACTTCATGTATTTCACGTAAATCATAGTAAATTCCAAACTTGCGTTGCTCGTCATAAATAAGCCAACGTTGATCTTGATAACGCCGTTTAAAATGCGGCTGAATAAGCGGTAAAACATTAAAATCGGGACGAACTAAACTCAAAAAAAGCTCATCTTTGGTTTTCTTAAAACGAATAAAAGCCTCCATTCGATGCTTCTCTCGCCCGACCTTTTTCGTCCATTGTGCAATCGCTAAAACACTAGGATTTGAATAATCTTTTTCAATGGAAACATGGCTAGTAAACACATAGATACAGTAATTAAATAAATGCTGATAGGCGTCTAAAGACTCAGATAAAGAGGCAAAATAAAATTGTTTTAACGAAGATGGTGAAAGCTTTTTTTGTAGTGCTGACCAAACACGCTCGGCATGTTGCTCGTTATTTGAAATCTCAATTTTATCAGCAAATAAGCCATGTTGAGCCGCATCATTTAAACAGAGCCTGACCTGTAATTCTTTAAATTGAAATGCACGAAAAACACAGCTCAGTAGCCCAACCATTGAACCATCAAAATAGTAAGCCACTTCATCATTAAACATGGCTAAAACCCAAGGCTTAATTGTGGCGAGAGTTGCTGCACATATTTCGAAGATCCCTGCGTTAAAATCTGCTGCCGAATAAAACTTGAAGAAAGTTCTTTTTGGAATTTTGGGCTGTCTTCACAGCGAATAAAGAATTTTGCACGCTGATAAGCCACGCCGAGTTTTTTAAGTAAATCGATATGGATTCTTCCAAAACGGCGAGCCTGAACAATTTTCTTAGCCGATTTCACGCCAATGCCTGGTACACGCAAAATCATTTGATAGTCGGCACAATTTAAATCTACCGGAAACTGTTCAGGATGCCTTAAAGCCCAGCTTAATTTCGGGTCTACATCAAGATCTAAGTTTGGATGTTTTTCATTGACGATTTCATTAACCTGAAAACCATAAAAGCGCATGAGCCAATCGCTTTGATAGAGTCGGTTTTCCCGCAATAATGGCGGTGCAGAACCCACTGCTGGTAAATAATTATTTTCAGTATTAATTGGGATATAACCAGAAAAATAGACGCGTTTAAGTTTAAATTCTTTGTAGTGCTTGTCTGCCATAAACAAAACATCTTGATCTGACTCTTGATGTGCACCCACTACCATTTGAGTGGTCTGCCCTGCTGGCACATACTTTGGGACATGCTTAATGATTTGGCGTTCATCTTTAAGCTGAATCAGTCTGTCACGGACCAAACCTAAATCTTTTTGCACTTCCTGATGTGATTTTTCTGGTGCAAAAGTTTTTAGGCCAACCTCGGTAGGCATCTCTAAATTAATACTCATACGGTCAGCATATAAACCTGCTTCATGGATCAGTTCAGGCGATGCTCCCGGAATTGTTTTTAAATGAATATAGCCATTAAAGTTTTCTTCAAGGCGCAATTTCTTTACGACTTGGAGCATACGCTCCATCGTATGGTCCGCCGATTTAAAAATGCCCGAGCTTAAAAATAAGCCTTCAATATAATTACGGCGGTAAAAATTAATAGTTAAATCTACGACTTCTTGCACTGTAAATGCTGCACGCTGGACGTCATTAGAACGACGTGAAACGCAATAGGCGCAGTCAAAAATACAAACATTACTAAATAGAATTTTTAAGAGTGATACACAGCGACCATCTTCGGTATAGCTATGACAAATACCCGAATGGCTGGCATCCCCTAGACCTTTATCTTTGTTTTTACGGTCACTGCCACTTGATGAACAAGACACATCATATTTAGCGGCATCAGCAAGAATTTGTAGTTTTTCCCGAATGCGATCAGACATATCAAACGACTCATTTATGGCATCGTTTAGAAAATATCATTTTGCATTCTTAAATTTAATCCAGTGAAGTACGCTCAGCGTCATGAGGTGACGTTTAAAATGGACTAGCTTAATTAACGTATTCTTCAAGCTGCTTTACACGCTTTTCATACTCTTGCATTGGGCAATACGAATACATCGGTGAGCCAATGTATGAGCCTGCATTACTACATTCCTGATCTACATAAGCTTTCCAAAGTCGCTGAGATTTTAAAATATCTTGGTAACGTTCTGGCTGTTTGTATTCTTCGCTTTGTGTACGAATTTGATCAATGAGAGCAACAATTTTTTCTTCATAAGTCTTTTTAGCTTTATCAGAACAACTATACACGACCATATTATTAATGCTTTCAAGTTGCATTTCTTTAATGGTCTGATCTACACATTGATTATATTCATCTTGCTCATCAGTTTCGGTTTGCGCGTAAAGCCATGGACTACAAAAAAGGCTGGATAAAACAATGAGTTTGCAGCAAAATTTCAGCATAACTAATTCTCGATTCTATAATTTTTAATATGCTTCAATATAACAAAAATTCTGTAACGGTTGCCTATCAGTCTAAATTCACAGAACAGAACATCAACATTGAATGAACGCTCAGCTAATTGAATATAAAATCCTTATAAGCAGAACTATATTAATTAAACATTTTGATTTGATCACATTTTCAAATACATTAACTTTTATTCATGCTATACATAGTTATAAGAATCAAACTCATATTGATTTATATGAAAAAATCTAATTTTAAAATTTTCATTCAAAATTTAGATCCCAATCAAAGCCAAATTTTATATAGTCTTTTAAAAGTCCCACTCTACTTATTTATACCTGCTTGGCTTCTATGGATCTTTACCATGATGCTATATGAAGGATTCACTTTAGAAATTCTAAAAACTGCTGCGAATATGCCTTTGATACTCTTTATGGTTGTAATGACTTATTACATACTCGCGTTTATACCTGCTTATCTATTTCAACTTTTCTTGCAAAAGTATAATTTCATAAATTTTTTCTCAATTATTACTAGTGCGATCATACTTACTACGTTAATTCTTAGTTTAATGTGCTTAGAATTCGCACCAATAGAAATGATCATTTTCTTTAGTTATTTTTCTATAATTTTCGCTATTACATATTGGATATTACTACTCAAAAGTATAAAAAAAGCAGCTAAACCATCAAATCTGAAATTCCCAAACTAGCCTTTGCCACTCCCCCACAAAATCCTTATACTTAGGGGCAATTTTTCTCATAAATTCGTGGATGCTACATGAGTCGCGCCATCTCGCACATTGATACATTTCAGGGCTTAATTCTTGCCCTACAAAACTATTGGGCCGAACAAGGCTGCGTCGTACTACAACCTTACGACATGGAAATGGGCGCTGGAACATTCCACACCGCAACATTCTTACGTGCTTTAGGGCCTGAAACTTGGAATGCTGCATACGTTCAACCTTCACGTCGTCCAAAAGATGGCCGCTATGGTGAAAACCCGAACCGTTTGCAACACTATTACCAGTTCCAAGTGGTACTTAAGCCAAATCCAGACAACATCCAACAGCTCTATCTTGATTCTTTAAAAGCAATCGGGATCGATACGCTTACTCACGATATTCGCTTTGTAGAAGACAACTGGGAATCTCCGACGCTAGGTGCTTGGGGCTTAGGTTGGGAAGTTTGGCTTAACGGTATGGAAGTGACTCAGTTCACTTACTTCCAACAAGTCGGTGGTGTTGAATGTTACCCAGTAACAGGTGAAATCACTTACGGTTTAGAACGTCTTGCAATGTACCTTCAAGGTGTTGACTCGGTTTATGACCTTGTTTGGACCAAAGGCCAATTTGGTACTGTAACCTACGGCGACGTATTCCATCAAAATGAAGTTGAGCAATCAACTTACAACTTTGAATACGCTCCAGTTGAAAAACTATTTGAACTGTTTGATTTTTATGAATCAGAAGCAAACCGTTTAATTGAAGCAAAACTTTCTCTTCCTGCTTATGAGCAAGTGGTTAAAGCGTCTCATACCTTTAACTTGCTTGATGCACGTGGCGCAATTTCTGTAACTGAGCGTCAACGTTACATTTTACGTGTACGTACTTTAGCGCGTGCTATTGCACAAAGTTATGTACAAGCACGTGCAGAGCTTGGCTTCCCAATGGCAGAACCACACTTGCGTGATGAAGTATTGGCACAGCTAAAAGCACAAGCTGAAAGTGAAGCAGCAAAGGCGGAGAAAAACTAATGAGCAAACATACTGTTTTATTCGAACTTGGCTGTGAAGAGCTTCCACCAAAAAGCTTAAAAACTTTACGTGATGCATTACAGGCAGAAACGGTAAAAGGTTTAAAAGATGCGGGCTTAAACTTCGCATCAATTGAAGCTTATGCAGCTCCACGTCGTTTAGCGCTTAAAATTGTTGATATTGATGCTGCTCAAGCTGATACACAAAAACGTTTTGACGGCCCTGCTGTTCAAGCGGCTTATGATGCAGAAGGCAAACCGACTAAAGCACTTGAAGGCTTTATGCGTGGCCAAGGCATTACAGTTGATCAGCTTTCTACTTTCCAAGCAGGTAAAGTTGAAAAAGTTTGCTATTTAAAAGATGTAAAAGGTCAAAGCCTTGATGCTTTACTTCCACAGATTTTACAAACTGCATTAGACAATTTACCAATTGCTAAGCGTATGCGTTCTGCTGCAAGCCGTACCGAATTTGTACGTCCAGTGAAATGGGTTCTCTTACTTAAAGATGACCAAATTGTTGACGCGACTATTCAAGATCACAAAGCTGGCAATGTGACTTATGGTCACCGTTTCCATGCACCTGAAGCTGTGACGTTAGCGCATGCAAATGACTATTTAGCTGCTTTAGAGAAAGCTTACGTTGTTGCGAACTTTGAAAAACGTCAAGCAACCATTCAAGAACAAGTGAAAAAGTTAGCTGATGAAGTGAACGCAACTGCGATTGTTCCAGCGGATTTACTTGATGAAGTAACAAGTCTGGTTGAATGGCCTGTGGCTTTACGTGCAAACTTTGAAGAGCGCTTCCTTGCTGTTCCTCAAGAAGCACTTATTACGACGATGCAAGACAACCAGAAATATTTCTGCTTGATCAATAGCGAAGGTAAATTACAGCCTTACTTCATTACTGTTTCAAACATTGAGTCTAAAGACCCGACTCAAATTATTGAAGGTAATGAAAAAGTTGTTCGTCCTCGTTTGTCTGATGCTGAGTTCTTCTTCTTACAAGATCAAAAGCAACCACTTGCATCTCGTAAAGAAAAACTAGCAAACATGGTATTCCAAGCACAACTCGGTACGCTTTGGGATAAATCAACACGTATTGCAAAACTTGCAGTTGCATTGTCTTCAATCACTGGTGCAAACCCAGCCGAGGCTGAAAAAGCTGCATTACTTGCTAAATGCGACTTAACCTCTGAGCTTGTTGGTGAGTTCCCAGAACTTCAAGGTATTGCAGGTACTTACTACGCGCGTATTGAAGGTGAAAACACTGAAGTTTCTGAAGCTTTAGGTGAACAATATTTACCAAAATTTGCTGGTGATGTTTTACCAAAAACCAAAACAGGTACAACGATTGCCCTTGCTGACCGTTTAGATACCCTTGTTGGTATTTTCGGTATTGGACAAGCGCCTACAGGCTCTAAAGACCCGTTTGCTCTTCGTCGTTCAGCAATTGGTATCTTACGTTTAATCATTGAAAATGAGCTAGACGTAACAATTGAAGAGCTAGTTAATCTTGCACTTCAAGGTTATGGCGACATCGTTAAAGACCATGACAAGACTCTTGCTGATGCGGTTGCATTCTTGGAAGGTCGTTACCGTGCTAAGTACGAAGACCAAGGTGTTGCTGTTGACGTACTTCAAGCTGTTCAAGCACTTGCACCGAAGTCTCCACTTGATTTTGACAAGCGCGTAAATGCTGTTAATCACTTCCGCACATTACCTGAAGCTGCTGCACTTGCTGCTGCAAACAAGCGTGTCGCTAATATTCTTGCAAAAGAAGCTGCACCAGAAGGTTCTGTAGTTGAAGCAAACTTGGTTGAGGATGCTGAAAAAGCATTATTCGCTGAACTTCAAGCAGTTACTCCTGTGGTTGAACCATTACTTGCAGCAAAAGATTACACTGCTGCACTCTCTAAGCTTGCAGCACTTCGCGCACCGATTGATGCATTCTTTGATGGTGTAATGGTCATGGCTGATGATGCTGACCTGAAAGCAAACCGTTTACGCTTATTAGCTCAGTTACGTAACTTGTTTACTGCTGTTGCTGATGTGAGTGTGTTGCAAGGCTAAGCCTTTATTTGTTGTAATTTAATGAGAACCCCTCTATAAATTAGTGGGGTTTTTTAATATTAAGAATAAATCAGCAGTCATCATAATGAATACCACTTCAATTAAAAAGTTTTACCGTATAGATGCTTACCTTGTTCTTTGCCACACCTTTTTGCTGGCATTCGGTTATGGTCTATGGAAGCTATATCCTCATATACAAACCAAACCAGATATGAGCGGCCTGTTCTTTATGATTATCTCTATTCTAGGCGGTTTTGCAGGGCTGATTATGCTAGCTATAACTTTGCCTCGTTTAGATCGTTCTGTTCGTAATTTATCAGTGAACAAATTTATTTTGGCTCTGCTGTATTGGGTTTCTAGTACCATTATTTTCGTGCTATTTGGCATCAGCAAATTCTTCTTCAATAATCCGCTAGTTTTGCTGGTTTTTGTTTTGGTTTTTTTCAGCAGTATTTATCTTTCGGTGATTCGCCTTGCAGATATGCGTAAAAAAGATTGGCTGATCTTAAGCGGAATTTTTGGAGCTATTGTGCTGTTTTTCTTTTTGCCAGAGCTTTAGAAAATGGTTTAAGTAAAGATTCTGAGCTTATAATGCTTTGTGTACCTAACGATACCTTCTTTGATGGCTTAATGGTGATAGCGGATGATGCTGACCTAAAAGCAAACCCTTTACATTTATTGGCTCAGTTACGTGGCTTATTTACTACTGCTGATGTAAGTGTGTTGCAGGGTTAATTAGCTCATTATTAATAAAGGGATCTTTTATAGATCCCTTTATTTTTTACGTTAAACAAACTCTTTAATTTCTTCTAAACTTTTCGATGGCTCAAACCACATAAAATCATAATCAGCCACATCATGAATATAAAACGGATCATTTTTCATGATCTCTTCAGCTTCTTGAACCGAAGAGCTTAGAACTAAAATCACCCCACCTACTCTATTTTCCCGGCGCCCCGACGCCAGAAATTTCTTTTGCTCATAGTAATGACCTAAAAATGCAATATGCTCTTTGAGTACAGCATCAACTTCGGCTAATGGTTTTTTATAAGTCAAAGTAACAACAATCATCTCATTCTCTTAAAGTAAGTAGTGCATGACATAATATCAATCTATAGATAGTTTAATGATCTATAGATTATTCGATAGTACGCCTATTCCCCCAATTCATCCACACCAAACTCCCCACAATAATTACTCCACCCAGCAACACCATCATTGATGGTTTTTCATTTAAAAAAAGAACCGCCAAACTCATGGCGACAATAGGCGAACAATATAAAAAATTCGATGCAATCGTTAATGGCATATTTTTAAGTACATAGCCCCAAAGTACATAAGCCATCGCACTTGGGAAAATACCTAGCAAGACAACTGACATATTAGCTTGCCAAGTGGCATGTAAAATTTCATCAGGCAAATGAGCACTATAAAAAAGTAAAGGAATAGTCCCGAACCAGATGATGTAGCACATCATGCTCAAGGCATCATAATTTAAAGCAAATTTTTTATATAAATTAAAATAAAGTCCCCATGCAATTGCAGCTAAAACAATCAATAAACTATAAGGGCTCGGCATACCAAAACCATGATCTCCACTAACCACCAACACGGCGCCGCAAAGACCGAGCAAAATACATAACCATTGTTTGAAACTAATTTTTTCCTTAAAAAGCAAAGCTGAAATAATAAAAGTAAATAACGGAATAGATTGACTCAAAATACTAGATGCGACTGCACTTACATATTGCTGCCCTGTATTTATAAGCAAATGATGCAGAGTTACAGAGAAAAAACCTAATACAGCAAGTGCAGGGACATCTTTCCACTTTAAAGGTTGAGTGCCTTTTTTCATGACCAAAAGCAGTAAAAAAAACGATGCAATCAAAAAGCGGAGCAAGGCAATATGCTGCGGTGTATATGAATGCAAAGCACTATGTACGCCAATAGGTGAATAGCCCCAACAAAAGACGGTCACAGCAATACATAAATAGAGCTTAAATGCGGGAGGCTGGGTTTCGGCAGCAAGAGAAATTGCCATGGTAAATCTGCACTAATGAAATGGAACTCTTTCATCATATGCGCATGGATAGTTGAATAAAATTAACTTATATTGAGTAAAATATTCATTAAAAGTGAATGATAAAATATGGATATCGCTCAGTTAAAAATGTTTCAGACCGTGGTTGAGTGTGGCACGATGGCTAAGGCATCAATGCAACTACATTGTGTACCATCCAATATCACAACGCGCATTAAACAACTCGAAGAAGAATTAGGCGCACCGCTGTTTTATCGGGAAGGAAAAAGTTTAAAGCTCACACCCTCTGGAGAAATTTTTCTTAATTATTGCCATAAAATTTTAGCACTGTGTGATGAAGCGAAACGAAGTATTCACCCTGATGCACCGCCCTCTGGTCCATTAAAAATTGGGGCTATTGAATCTTCTGCTACAACTCGCCTACCCAATTTACTTGCGAAATATCATCAACGTTTTCCAGAGGTTTCCATTCAAATTATTACAGGCACATGGAAACAGCTATTAGTCGATATTTCTCAACACAAACTTGATGGTGCAATTGTCGCGGGCAATATCGAGTTTCCTATGCTAAATAAACTTAGTATTTATCAAGAAGAAATGGTCTTGATTGCATCCCATTCTTTGGGAGAGATCCACAACCAAGAAGACCTGATTGGTAAAGAAATTTTTATGTGGACTGAAGGCTGCCCTTACCGAGCAGCTCTCGAAGAATGGCTTAAGCTCAAAAATATTTCACTTCCAATTACGAGCATTACCAGTTACGCCACCATTATCGGTTGCGTCAGTGCAGGCTCTGGTGTGTCTTTGGTACCGAAGAGTATTTATGAACAATATAAAAATTTAACCAATATTCGAGGCTATAAATTTGAACATCTTGCCTTTATGCAGAATCAATTTTTTTGGCATAAAAATGTGAGCAACCATAAAGCCAGAGATATGTTTTTAGAATTGATTAAATCTGAATTTTGTTTATGAGTCATTGGGAGAATTACTTTATTGCGAACAAGTGATGATTTATCGTAATCAAATCGTATGGGTTTTATCTCATTGCAGTACAAGCTTTATTTTTAACAGTAAGATCACCACTTCATCTTTTGATTCTGGTTGGGGAGATTTATCCAAAATGAAAACCATACACATTTTATGTATTGCGACCTCTATGTTGGCTTCATCGACCTTATTTGCTGAAACAACGCAACCACAACAAGTGGGTGAAACAACCTCTAAAGCACAACCTTATGGTGATAACCCAAGTTTAGGTCGTGTATTGTTATATAAAACTGGAAAAGGCATACAAAATTTAGGAGACTCTATTCAAGGAGCTTCTGAAAAAACCTCAAATAAAATTAGTGAAAAGTGGAAAAACACCAAAGAATTTACAGCTGAAAAAGCAGAAGTCGTTCAACAAAAAGCAGATACAGCCAAAGCTTTTACAGAAAATAAAATAGATCAAGCGAAGCAAAATATTACCAGTAGTCGAAACGGTGAAAATATCCCAATTGAACAAGGTGAGCTAAGTAAATCGAGCACAACAACTAACTAATTTGCTAGGACAGCGCGATAAATTCGCGCTTTTATAAATACAGATATTCATTTAGAACTATTGATCATCAACTATAAAGAGCTAGGAATCTGCCTTATGAATAGTCAAAAACTTCTCTTTTCAACACTATGCTGCTTAGCATTAACTGCATGTGCAACCTCTGCACCGCCTTCTTCATCTTATTCTCAGGCACAAGTTCTAGAGCAAGATACCAATATCGAAGCTTATCCATCAACTACAGGTAATGTAGCCAAACTCATTAAACAAGATAAGCAAGCTTGCATGATTGAATTTACGGGATATTTAGGGGGCGGACACGTTACTGAACACTGGGTATTTAATGATAAGGGGCTGATTTCAGCTACATCATTTACCCAACAATATCCTGATGAGTCAGGCATATTAAATCAGGCAACAAACTCTACGACTAAAAGCTCAACAACTTTTAATATTCAAGATCCAGAAATTCAGAATAATTTCAAAAAACTCCAAAATAACTTTAATCCAGCAAATTTAGAAAAGTGTCATTAATACTTTTTCATAAAAAGCCCGTTGCAAAAGCTACCTTCTGCAACGGGTTATAGCTATTTTAAAAATTTCTTGGACCTAATTTAAAAAATTATAAATAAGCTATTAATTAATAGTTAAGCCATTTGTTGCTGCCAGTAAATCAATACGCGGGAAAACCAAGCCCGTTCTTGAGTCAGTGATTGGCTTACCTGTCGTTTTTAAACGGCTGATGGTTTGATCAATACTTTCTGTTGGACTTACGCTATTCGCTCGTAATAAAGCAATCGCACCTGCCACATGTGGTGTAGCTTGAGATGTACCTCCCATAGTGTAGCCACCCGCGGTAATCATTGCCCCCGGTGCCAATAAAGTCACAAGGCTACCACCATTACTGAAGCACGCTACTTTGTCTGCTGCTGTTGTTGGGTCAGAACATTTCACAGGATTCCCCCATGACACACCCCCAATATTACTGTCATAAACAGCACCAACTCTTACTGCACCAGCAACACAGGCAGGAGATGAAATTCCATCTGAAAATGCATCATTGCCTGAAGCGACTACAGGTACCACACCAGCAGCTCGTGCATTAGCAAATGCTGTTCCATAACTGCTGTCGCTACACTCCGAGGTATATTTAACACCTGGTACGCCAAGGCTTAAGTTAACTGCTTTAATATTATAGGTTTGCGCATTATTTACAGCCCAGTTAATCCCTGCGAGGATATCACTATCATAAGCTGTGCTTACCCATTTACCTTGGGATCTGACCTTTCTAAAAACATCAATGCCTATAATTTTGGTCTTGGTGGCAACCTTGGATACAATGCCAGAAACATTACTACCATGCCCATCATCATCTAAAGCGCCATCATCTGGTGCACTATCAAATGAGTAAACAACGCGACAAGTATTTGACGGTGTATTTACTGCCGTACAACCAAAATCAGAATGAAGATAATTCACCCCTGTATCAATCACTGCCACACTAGAGCCTTCCCCAGTGAAACCATTGATATTTGCTTGTGGTTGATTAATTAAAGGTAAACTTTCATTGGTCGTGGTTTGATTAATACGATTTGGGTAAACCGCTTTAACATTCGGATCATTGAGTAAAGAGACCAAAGCTTCGCGGTTACTAATCCGATAAAAAGCTAAAGGCAAATTATTGTAGTCCCGAAGTACTTGAATACCACCAGCACGGTTAAACCTTGCCTGTAAATTTTTCTTATTTGTTGCAATATAACTTCGCCGTTCTAACCCGGAAGGCACGCTCACCGAAGCAATATTGTATTCAACAATTAAATCATTCGAATCATTATTCACCAAGGCATCTAAATCGATTTTGCCCTGAAATACTTTTTGTTTTGCTGCCTGATTTAATCGCTGTTTAGCACCTTTAGAATCTAAAGGAAGAGCTGATGCAGTTGTACTTAAAATCGTACATAGACCTAATAGAAATAACGTTTTACTTTGCATTATTTTTCTCCGTAGTTTTTCAACTAACAATTTACTTATTTCGCTTTTATTTCATTTGCTGGATCTTTTTCTGGATCAATCGGTTGAATTGAAGGATCACTTTTTGTGTCATAAAAAGGAACAGTATCAGCTGATACCGATTGTGGATGAGTTGAATGTTGAGATAGATTTTTAGGTTGAGTAGGCTCCTTAAGTTTAGAAAGAAAAGACGATGTGTCTGGTTGTGGCGAATTCGACTCATGTAAAGCAGAATTAAACACATCAGATGCACCACTTGTGGGCTTTAAATAGAGAACAACGGCGATCAAGCCGACGATTACAAGAAGGGAAGCAATAATTTTCATCTGTCATATCTCTGTTTTTTTGTTTATAGATATCTATTTTTATTTTTGATTATTTGAAATAAAGCAGCATTTCTTAATATATTTTTCATGTGAAAAATCTATTTAATGAAACACATAACCACTAAAAAGTTAAAATAACTTTATCCCGAATAAGCAAAAATACAGTTCTGCCCTGTACGTTTATATTTCTGGCAGAAGATGGTTCAAAAAAGTGCTAAAAAGCGCCTTATTCTCATAATAAGCAATAACTATGCCGTTTACTCCAATAAATAATGAGATTTACATCACATTTGAAGATATAGAGAACAAATTCGAAAAAACGAAATGAAAAAATTAAAAGATATTTTTTTTAAAACTAAATAATAGGAACTCATTTTGCTTAATTAGATTTTCTAATAAATAAATGTTCTTTTTCACTTTATTATTAATTTTTATTAATCTCCACAATTCCTCCCTAGTCTGTTTACTCAACGTAACACTGTTGTAACGTTTTGATGAAGTCAGTTCCCAAGTCCATATTCCCTTGGCTATGATTCGTTTGCGTTTATGAAATACCTCACTAAAAGGGTATATTCTTTGAAGGATATCGCAATGAAAATGATGAAAACAGCTATCGTTACTGCAAGTGTTCTTGCTTCTGCTTCTATTTTTGCACAAAGTGCGGGCGTTAATGCAGATGCTTCTGCTCAAGTAAATGTACAACCGGGTGGTCTTGTTAGTGGCGTAGCCAATACAGTCAAAAATACTGCACACACTGTAGGTAGCACAGCAAAGCATGCTGGTCATGTCGCTGCTGACACTACAGTTAAAGCAACTAAAAAAACAACAGGAAAAGTGACTGAACTTTCTTCTAAAGCTGCAAATGGTACAAAACACATAGCAACTGAAGCTGCAACGGGCACCAAACACTTTGCTACCGAAGCTGCGACAGGTACTAAAAATGTAGCGACTAAAGCTGCAACTGGTACTAAACATTTTGCTACCGAAGCAGTAACAGGTACTAAAAATGTAGCGACTAAAGCTGCAAACGGCACTAAAAACCTAGCAGTTGAGGCTAAAGCTGACACAAAAGCAGGTTTTAATGCTGTAAAGACTAAAGTTACAGAAAAACAAGCAGACCAAAAAGAATTTACTGCTGAAAAACAAGCTAATGCTCAAGCGCATGTAGATGCAGTAAAAACTCGTGTAGCTCAAAATCAAGCTGAGCAAAAAGAATTTGTAGCTGATACTAAAGCTGATGCCCAAGCACAGTTGAATGCAGCTCAACCAGCACATGCAATTAATGCTCAAACTGGTGTAAATGTTGGTGTTAACGTTGGCCCTATTGGAGTTAACACAAACGCAAATATAAACGCTGGTGCTCAAACGTCTACACAAAAAGCTGAAAAGAAATCTTGGGTTAAAGGTCTTTTCGGTACGAACTAATATCTTATAAATAAAAAAAGGGCAATTAATTGCCCTTTTTTTATTTCTTAAAAATCAAATGTTCAGCTGGTTTCAGTTAAAACCAAACCTGCACGTAAACCAAGTTTCACATTTGGATTTGGAAATAAAATCCAGACTTGATCTTGCTCAACAACATAATTACCAGAAGGTTGAGTCGCAATGATTTCACCTTTGGTAAAAGTCGAGAAATTTGGTGCCTCAGCCGATAAATTCATCTGAAAATCTTCGTCTTTTTTAATTAAAGAGTCCGATACTTTAAAGACCCGAATTTTTGTTTTATTACGTGGTGGCAAGGCTTGCTCAGAAACCACATGACGAATCACTTCATCAATTGCAGCAAACTGGCTCAAGTCATTTTGTCCAAATGGTAAGGCTTTGCCTAACTCTAAAGTTGCGCTCGCAGCTTTAAAATTTTCACTGGTAAAATGCGTAAAGGTTTTACCGACCGCATTGTGGTAAACCAAAGCGTCCAAGTCAGCTGCTTCAAGGCTCGCTGTCAAATCTGCATCATAAGCATGTGTTTGATAGGGAAATAAAGCAAACGTTGGCAACAAAGAAGCACGAATTGCGGTGTGCAAATCATAGTGATAACGTTTTGCTTGGCTTGAACTTTCCTGAAAAAAAGTCGTGACCACTTGCTCTAAAACTTCAGCACGTTTTGATTCTTCAGTCACAGGTAGAGTTTTATATCCACCACAAAACATTCGGTTTACATCGTCATGCACATAACGTTTCCCTTGACGCATTGCATAGGGGTTACCCAATACAAACAGCAATCTCACAGCAAGTTTTAAACGTCCTGCAAATAAATCTGTGCATAGATGAGATAACAATTCAATTGGTGCTGTTTCATTACCATGTACTCCAGCTGACAGTACGACAGCTTTGTCGTACTGTGCATTTGGCGTACATTCAAGAATCCCCTCACCCAACCAACGCCAAGAAAAATTATCTTGTTTTCCTTCGCGGGTTTTAGGCTGCTCACCTTGCAAGGTTAATGCTAGAAAATCTTGCATGTCACCTCCTCATTATTTTTGGAAAGGATAAACCGAACCTAAACCTAAAATTTTGGTCAGTTCATCGAGTGCCATACGGCTTTCCATGAGTAAATGCGGATCAGCCAAATCTTCTTGTGCTAAGCGATCACGATAGTGTTTATCTACCCATTGATTGAGTGTGCCAAACAATTGATCGTTCATGAGAACTTTTGGATTTACAGCATTTAACTCAGTTTCGTTTAAAGCTACGCGTAAACGTAAACATGCCGGACCACCACCATTACGCATACTTTCACGTAAGTCATATACCTGAATAGCATCAATTGGTGTGCCCATCTGAACCATATCGTTCAGATAACCCCAAACTGCCTTATTCTGGCGAGACTCTTCTGGCACCACAATGGTCATTCCACCATCTGGACGAGTCAAAATCTGGCTATTAAATAAATAAGTTGCTACGGCATCATCAACAGTAACGCGGTTTTCAGGAACTTCAATCGAGATAAAATCTTCACCGATGCTTGCCATTTTCTGACGAATTTCAGTAAAAGCTTGATCTTGATTTAAGAATGCATGTTGATGATGGAATAAAACCTGTTGGTTACTTACCGCAATCACATCGTTATGGAAAACGCCTTGATCAATTACATCCGGATTTTGTTGAACAAAAACGGTATGCGCATCATCTAAACGGTGCAAACGTGCAATTGCTTCACTTGCTTCACGCGTCTGACGAGCTGGATAGCGTTTTGGTCCTGGTAAACCATTATTTAAATGTTGTTGACCATACACAAATACTTGAACACCGCGCTTAGCATAATCACCACCTAAACGATTGTGATTTGCTGCACCTTCATCACCGAATAAAGCCACTTGTGGTAAAGCTTCATGATGAACAAAATGACGTTCATTTTTAAAGATCGCTTGTAGGACCTGACTTGTAGTTTCAGCTTCAATTGAACGGTGAAACTTATTATTCAAGTTCGCTGCTGTAAAATGCACGCGTTCATCTTGGCTATCTGCCGAAGGTGAAACAGTTGCCGCATTTGCAGTCCACATTGGCGAAGCTGAACTTAGCGATGATAATAGTTCAGGTGAATGACGCATTGCTTGAGCAACTACGCTAATGTCATCTCCTGTAAAACCTAAACGGCGTAACATTGGAACATGTGGGCGCTCATGCGGAACAAGCACACCTTGTTTCATTCCCATGTCAGCCAAGGCTTTCATCTTTAGCAAACCCTGTTTAGCTGCTAATTTTGGATTCGAGGCGTTATTACGGTTTTTTGTCGATGCTTCATTACCAAACGACAAGCCTGCATAGTGATGTGTTGGTCCCACCAAACCATCGAAATTTACTTCATATCCTTTCATTTTTCTTTCCCTAGTGTTTAAGGCAACACAATCCCTGGAGATAATTTTTCTGGTAAGGTTAAGCTGTCACTTTCAAGTGAAGCCATTGGCCAAGCACAATAATCAGCTGCATAAAAGGCACTTGCACGATGGTTACCAGATGCTCCGACACCACCAAACGGTGCAGCACTTGAAGCACCTGTTAATGGCTTATTCCAGTTCACAATACCGGCACGCGCTTCAATAAGTACTTGATCAAACAGTTCACGTTTTGGTGAAACCAGACCAACAGACAAACCAAAGCGAGTTGCATTCGCAATTTTTAATGCTTCTTCAAAATTGTCATAACGTTGAATCGTCGTAAGCGGACCAAAATATTCTTCATCAGGAATATCTGTGACGCCTGTTACATCAACAATTCCTGGAGTAAGTAACGAACTATCTTCTTGTGGACGCGTCATTGGCAACAAGCTTTTTGCGCCAAGCTCAAGCAATTTTTGTTGAGCAAGCATCATATTTGATGCGGCAACTGACGAGATAACGCCACCCATAAATGGTTGTTGCTCATCGTTCCAACGACCAACTTTTAGATTTTTTGCAACTTCAACGAAACGTTGAATAAATGCATCACCTTCTGCGCCATTTTTTACCAAGATACGGCGTGCACATGTACAACGCTGACCCGCCGAAACAAATGCAGATTGAATAGTGAGATTAACCACAGCATCGACATCAATAATCTCATCAATAATCAATGCATTATTGCCGCCCATTTCAAGCGCAAGGATTTTCTCAGGAGCACCCGCCATTTGCTTATGCAAGTGATAACCCGTGTTTGCACTTCCGGTAAACAATAAACCATCAATTTCATGTGAAGCAGCTAGCGCTTCACCAGTGGTACGACCACCTTGCACTAAGTTCATCACACCATTTGGCAAACCAGCTTGCTGCCAAAGTTTTACAGTTTCTTCAGCAGTCCAAGGTGTTAATTCACTTGGTTTAAATACCACTGTATTGCCTGCCAATAATGCAGGAACAATATGCCCATTTGGTAAATGGCCAGGGAAGTTATATGGACCGAAAACTGCAAGCACACCATGTGGACGGTGACGTAAAGATGCTACGCCATCGGCCATTTCAGTTGAGCTTTCACCTGTACGCTGATGATAAGCACGGATTGAAATTGCAACTTTGCCAATCATTGATTGAACTTCAGTTAGTGTTTCCCAAAATGGCTTACTGGTTTCTTGGCTAATTACTTCTGCTAAATGCTTTTTATTTTCTTCAAGCAAAGCCGCAAATTTTTCAACAATCGCTACACGTTCTACAAGTGGTAAACGTGCCCATGCTGGAAATGCAGTACGCGCTGCCTGACAAGCTTGCTCTACATCAGCAGCAGTTGCTTCAGCACCTGACCATACAGTTTGGTTATCGACTGGATTTGTTTTTTCAAATGTTGTGCCGCTGCCTTGTAACCAGACACCGTTTATAAATAAAGAGTTTGACATCAGGATACTTCCATTGGATTTAGTGATAACACACGAACAACGTGACCTTCTTGTACACCGAGTTTTTCAGCTTGTTCATGTGTTAAATTTATAGTGTTATCAACAAGATCAAGCTTCATCAACATTGCCTTATAGTCATGATAATTATCATTAGCAACGAGATATTGGGTCTTACCGACCGCAGCTTCACTTGTAATTTTGACGTTTAAGAACTGACTTTCTTTTACTGCCCGCAATTCATCAATATTGGCTTCAATGGTTGGACCCGCATCAAAAATATCGACATATCCTTGATAACGTAAGCCTTCTGACTCAAGCACATGGTAAGCAGGCAAAGTTTGTGGGTGCATTTTTCCAATCACCTCTTGCGCATCTTTTGGCAAGAGATCTACATAGACTGGAAAACGTGGCATAAGCTCTGCAATAAATACTTTTTGCCCAATTCCACTTAAATAGTCTGCTGTTGAAAAATCCATATTAAAGAAATGGTGACCAATCGCATCCCAAAATGGAGAACATCCATTTTCGTCTGAGAAACCACGCATTTCAGCAATTAATTTTTTCTCGAAATATTGCTTAAAGGCAGCAATAAACATAAAACGGATTTTCGATAAGAACTTACCGTTTTGGTTTTCACGACGCTCTGGATCTAAAAATAATGTACAGAGTTCGCTACTACCCGTTCTGTCATTACTCAAAAATAAGGTAGGTAGTGACTTATAAACGTTTAATGCTTTTGAAGCGTGTACTTGAGTACCAACATGAAAGTTGTACCAAGGCTCAATGAGTCCTACGGCAACTTCAATTGCGCTTAAACCAATAACACGTTGAGCTTCTGTATCTTCAAGAACAAACAGATAGCCTTGTTCACTTTTATGGACATTGCCATTTAAAGTATTGCGAGTACGTGAAATTCGAGCCGAAAGTGTATCCATATTTTGTGGCAAGGAAGTCAGGCCTACACCCGACTTACCCGCTAATTTATAAATATCTTCAAGGTCTCGAAACTCGGCATGACGGACAATCATCATGGCTAGCTTTCCTTTTTTTTATTTAGCCAATTTTGCCAATGCTCTTTTTAAACGAGCAATCCCTTCATCAATATCTTGTTCAGGAATGATAAGCGACGGAGTAAAACGAACCACATTCGGGCCTGCAATTAAAGCAAGTAAACCTTCTTCACCCGCCCAAGTCGTAATATCTTTAGCTTTCCCTGCATACGCAGCTTTTAATTCACAACCAATCAATAAACCTTGACCACGAATTTCTTCAAAAATCTGATGTTCAGCGTTTAATGCATTTAGTGCATCGAGGAAATATTGATGACGATGCTTCACACCTTCGAGTACTTCAGGCGTATTAATAAATTCGAATACTGCACCAGCAACTGCACTTGCTAACGGGTTACCACCATAAGTCGTACCATGTGTACCCACTGAAAAATGTGGA
>NZ_JZFB01000002.1:108968-109185 GCF_001188385.1 Acinetobacter sp. V2
CTTATCAGTTGTTAACATTGCACCCACCGGGAAACCACCGCCTAGTGCTTTTGCAGTCGTTAACACATCTGGAATAACACCAGAGTTCATGTAGGCATACAGTGCACCTGTACGGCCAACGCCAGTTTGTACTTCATCAAAAATAAGTAAGGCACCGAACTCATCACACAGTGCACGTAAACCTTTTAAAAATTCGATGTCAGCAGGAATAACGCCG
>NZ_JZFB01000002.1:109321-109580 GCF_001188385.1 Acinetobacter sp. V2
TGCTGAAACGGTAAATAAAGTACGGCCATGGAAAGCATTATTAAATGCCACAATGCCACTTTTGCCAGCAACACCGCTATCTAAACCAACTTTACGAGCTAGTTTGAGTGCTGCTTCGTTCGCTTCTGCACCTGAGTTACAGAAGAAAACCTTATCTGCAAATGTATTATCGGTGAGTTGTTTTGCAAGGCGTAGAACGGGTTCATTTGTATAACCGTTACCTACATGCCAAAGTTTTGTTGCTTGTTCTGTTAAAGCA
>NZ_JZFB01000002.1:109728-117963 GCF_001188385.1 Acinetobacter sp. V2
GTCGTTAAAGTTGCTTCGAGTTACAGAAATTGGCTGTTCCATGCTTACCTCAGTATTTATTTAATATATTCGATAACACTTAAATTTGAATAATTCAGAAAAAGGGGCTGAGCAAATAACCCTATAACATCCTTAACATTTGCTCAGACCACTTTTCCTAAAAGTAATTTCCGCAGATTAGCCTGGGAAAATACCACGCTCTTTACGAGCTTTTAAAATACGCTCACATGCCAAGATGTAAGCTGCTGTACGTAAAGTACAAGCGTTGCTGTTCGCTGTGTTCCAAACGTCATCCATAGCTTGAACCATCAACTTGTCTAAACGCTCATTGATTTCTTCTTCAGTCCAGAAGTAGCTCGCCATGTCTTGAACCCATTCGAAGTAACTTACAGTTACACCGCCGGCGTTACATACAACGTCAGGTACTACAACAATGCCACGCTCAACTAATACGTCTTCAGCTTTAGGATAAGTCGGGCCGTTTGCGCCTTCTAAAATCAACTTAGCTTTAAGTTTTTGAGCACGCTCAACAGTGATTTGACCTTCCAATGCAGCAGGAACAATAATGTCAACTTCTGCTGTCCAGAAATCTTCATCAGCAATTGATTGCGCGCCAGCGAAGCCGCCAATACCGCCTTGATTTGCATTTACGTGATCACGTAACGCTTCAAGATCAATACCATCAGCATTGAAAATAGTGCCTGTATGGTCTTGAACGTGTGTAACTTTCGCTTTTGATTCAACAAATAAGAAAGCAGCTTCACTACCTACGTTACCAAAACCTTGAATAGCGATTTTCGCACCTTCAATTGGTAAGTTGATTTTTGCAGCTACTTCACGACCTGTAACGAATACACCACGACCAGTCGCTTTTACACGACCTAAAGAACCACCTAAGTGAACTGGCTTACCAGTTACAACACCAGTTACTGTGTAACCTTGGCTTGTAGAATAAGTATCCATCATCCAACCCATGATATTGGCATTTGTACCAACGTCTGGAGCAGGGATATCTTTTTGAGGCCCGATAATGTGACCGATTTCAGTCGTATAACGACGAGTTAAACGCTCTAATTCACGATTAGATAATTTACGTGGATCAACACGGATACCACCTTTTGCACCGCCAAATGGCAAGTTCAAAACAGCAGTTTTAATTGTCATCCATGCAGATAACGCCATAACTTCGTTCAAATCAACATTCGGATGGTAACGAACACCACCTTTACCAGGACCACGAGACAAGTTGTGTTGTACACGGTAGCCTTCAAAGTGCTGAATAGAACCGTCATCCATTACAATTGGCACGTCTACAATAAGTGCACGTTTTGGACGTTTTAAAGTGTCGATAAACTCAGCCAAGTGGTCTAAGTACGGAGCAACACGGTCAATTTGTGCCAAGTAAGTTTGCCATGCATCGCTGTGTTCGTTTACGTATGAAAGATCTGACATCTTTTTTCCTATATACCTTCATAGACTCAGATTTGATAAATCTGTAATCTTTATTATTTAGCAACTAAAACCCTGAAATAACAGTGCTTTAGTTTATTTACTAAATCTTTTGCTCTTCTAAAGCATCAGATTTTTTAAATTCCATTTGTTGGTACTAAAAGTACGATCTACTTTTATATACCGATATCTTTTACAAGTTTTCTTTTGTCTAAATTGCTGTTTATAAAGAGAGTTTTATAAAAGCAAAAAACTAGCCACAACCCACTAAAACCAGCCGGCTGAAATATAAATACAAAAGAAGTGACATAACCGTTTGGGAGTTAAAAAGAACTATGATTTACAAAAACCATGAGTCCATAAAATTTTTTTGACTAATCGATAGATCCCTCCATTAGTCTTTTTAAAATAAAATTTGTTCAATAATCCTACAGATTAATTATTTCCACACATACTGCTTAAAATTAAGCCGCAACATAGATATAAAATCTTGCAATAAATATAGCATAGAGCAAGCTCATTTAGAACATTTTAAAATAAATAAGAAGAGAAAAAATAATCAAATCGAACTGACACTTATAATAAAAAAACAACAAATATTAAAAAACCCTTAACTTTAATAAAAAAATATTATAGAAAACACACAACCATAAATACAAAAAATGTAAATATTTTTATTAATATATAACAACAACTTAATAACTTTTAATTTTTAAAAAACTATCAAAAAATTATCTATTCTTCACATTAAATCCATATTACGTTCATTCAACCCTTATATTCCAAAAAACTAAAAACAGCTCTTTATTAAATAACAAGACTAAACATAGACTTAATCAAATATTTATAATAAATAAATATTAATAAAAATCCGATCAGTGGTAATTTTATAAAACAATATTTGTTTTTATGATCAAAAATAAAAATTCATTTTTAAAAAAAATATATAAAATCCACCCTTTTCTAATTTCCTACAGGCAATAAAAAAGCCCCAAATGGGGCCTTTAGACTATGCTTCAGAAAGCATATCTTTGCTTAGCTCTACACCGCATCTTTCTTGTGATAAAAAATGAAGTAGCTCGCATAACACACAAGAATGAAAACAATACAACAGATGAAGCCAACCTGCATCGAAGGATCAAATACCATGCTAATACAAGTAATAGCACAGAACAAACCACCCACGATTGGAGTCAAAGGAAATAAAGGAGCAGCAAAACGCAAATCTTTTGCAGTTTTACCTGATTTATACCACTGTCTACGGAAGTTAAATTGAGATACACAAATTGCAATCCATACTACAACCATGGTGAAAGCAGCAACACCCAATAAATTCTTAAAAATAGTTTCAGGTGCAAATTGCTCTGAAAGTAAACCTGGTATAGCACCCAGCATTGTGACCACAATAGCTACAATAGGTGTTCCTGAAGGTGTAAGTTTAGAAAAGATTTTCGGTAATTGGTTTTTTGCAGAAAGCGACCACATCATACGTGAAGCAGCAAACAAACCAGAATTTGCAGCAGAGAGTAAAGCCGTGATAATCACAAAGCGAATAATATCTTCTGCATATGGGATACCAATATAATTAAACACAGTCACAAATGGACTATTACTCACCTCATTACCACTTAAACCAGCAAGCTGGAATGGTAACAATGAACTAATTACAACAATTGTGCCGACAAAGAAAATCAGTAGTCGCCAAATAGCAGCATTAATTGCTTTAGGAACTGTCTGTGCTGGATTCTCTGCTTCCCCAGCTGCCACACCAATTAATTCTGTACCCGAAAAAGCAAAATTAACAATCAGCATGGTTGTAAAAATTGGAAATAACCCGTGTGGGAACCAGCCTTGGGCCGTTAAATTGCTAAACAACGGCGCAGTTTCGTGTCCGTGATAAGGAATAAAGCCAAAAATCGCCAGTAACCCCAAGCCAATAAAACAAATAATCGTGACAACTTTCACAAGTGCCAACCAAAACTCTGACTCGGCAAATAATCGCGTTGAACTAATGTTAATGAAAAAAACTAAGGCACCAAAACATAATGTCCAAGCCCAAACAGAAGTAGAGGGAAACCACTCTCGAACCAGTAAAGCTGCGGCGGTAAATTCTGTTCCTAAAGTCGCGGTCCAAGTTAACCAATATAACCAAGTGATCATATAGCCTGTACCCGGACCAATATAGCGACGAGCGTACTCACCGAATGATCCTGATTCTGGTACATGTACCGCAAGCTCACCAAGACATAACATCACGGTATAGGCAATTAAACCGCCTAAAAAATAAGAAATAATTGCGCCAATTGGGCCAGCTTGGGAAATTACATCACCCGACCCTAAAAAAAGACCTGTACCTATGGCACCGCCAAGGGAGATCATCACCAAATGTCGAGTACTCATTGCTCGTTTCAAAGGTGCAGAACTTCCATGTTGCGATGCATCATTATTCCGATAATTTAATGATTGCATATAAAAAACTGTAACGACAATTTAGTAAAAAATCATTTTAGGAGAAAAAAATAAATATGCAATTATCTTTGAATAGTGAACTTATTTTAAGCAACCCCATCCTCTTTAAATAAAATAAATAATAAAAACATAGTCTTATAAAAAAACACCGTTATTTATGTATTTTAATTAACCCGATACTATTTCTATAATTTATACATTAATAAAACCCATTTATTTTAAAATATAGTATTTATATTCACCACTGGCTATATCTACTTTTAATACAATAAATATTCGCAGAACAAATACACTATTTATTTAAATAATGAATTTCAAATTAATATACAAATAAGTTTATGAAAAAATATTTTTTAAGCAAAAAATAAAGCTCAAACCTAAAGGTCTGAGCTTTATTTAACCACTATCAAGTTTTAAAAGCTGATGGTGCTCAACTGTTCGGTAGGTTGAATTGAACCTTCCGTAAATTCACACAGCCCTTGTTCATCACAAGATAAATTCAATTGTTTATAGCTGATTGCAAAACAGTCGGAATATTTTTTGACTACAAACGGACTCATATCTGATGATAAAGGCTCGTCGTGCTTGAACAATTTAATGACTTTGCGATCATTCATTCCCAACAAATAAGTTTCATTATTTAATTTAATATGCACTACACCAGTGTGTTCAGCCACAATTGGAATCAAATAAGACTTATTCGCCAGCAGAACATCTAGAGCATAACTTTCAAACTTTGAATTAATGAGGTTGAATACCAAAATTGAGCCAAAGCTGGTCTGCAATCCTTCGTTATAATTTGCAGTGTCCTGAATTCGCTGTATTTTGATACCTAACTTTTGAAAGTCTAGCTCAGTTGCTTGCTGTGTCTTTATCAGACTACGAGTAATAGCCTGTTTAAGGGGGTTATCAAAATAACGCTCATCAAGCTGAAAATCATTTTGGCGTAATATTTTTAACAACATGTCATCATGATGTGAAAGTACATGCGCAAGTACATTACGGAAGTAAAACTTACTTTGTTTTTTTACCTTGCGAACCTGCTGATAAAAATAGATTTCATCGAAATCATGTTCAATAAAATCATGCAATAAACTCGAACTTGCTAATACAGACAATGCTTCATGACCAGTAAATGGTAAATGAATCGTATGTAAGCTTGGTAAGAGCTCTTTTATTTTTAGATAATGTTCACGGTCAGTCGAAAAATAAGGGTCATAAACAATGACATATTCACGTGCTGCATCGACATCTTGCGACTGGATTTGCATGTCTTTATTTGCCACAGCATCGAAAAACTCAGCATAGCGTCGATCTTCAACCTGCTCAGGATCAATTGAATATTGAGGCACAAATGCAATCACACGGTTCATATTCAATAAATTAGAATATTTGATGGCTGCATAGCCGCCCATTGAACCGCCATAACCCACAATATTTTTAAAGCCTTCTAGAATAGGCGAAATCGCTTTTGCCAGCTCAATCATGCTCGCTTGAGGAAACCATGATTTTTGTTTTGGCATTACCCCAATAATATTATATTGGTATTTAATTAGGGACTTTTCAGCATTGATAGATAAGCCACTCGCTCGGGTAATCAAATCGCCAAAAGAGAGAACCAATGTATTAGAATCGCCTGGTAAAAAAATGGCTCTAATGTGTTCGTCTTCAAAAATAATTTGCTTATCCATGCTCACACCGAAAGAAAATTTACTCCCACATACAACGTCAAAAATGAAACAAAATAGGTGTTTTGCCAATTTATGATTGCGGAGTATCTTATTTTATAGATGCCAGTCAGATTAAAAAGCGCAAAATATGACACAATCCTTACATCCTGCCGCTCAAAAAGGCTTCAGCTCAGCTGCTGAACTATATCAGCAAGTTAGACCTAATTATCCCGCAGAAATAGTAAGTTGGCTGCAAAATTGCCTACAAATACAGGAAAACTCTACTGTTATCGATCTTGGATCGGGTACTGGCAAATTCTTACCCTACTTAAAACAAACACATGCAGATGTTATTGCAGTTGAGCCAATTGGCGAGATGTTACAGCAGCTTCAACAAGTTTATCCTGATATCAAAACATTACAGGCTTTTAGCCATTCGATTCCTGTAGCAGACCATGAAATTGATGCCATTATTTGTGCGCAATCTTTCCATTGGTTTGACAACCTTGATACCCTAACAGAAATGTATAGAGTATTAAAACCACAAGGACATTTAGGACTTGTTTGGAATCAACGCGACGAGCGTACGGATTGGGTGAAAGCCTTAGCTGATTTTCTACTTCCTCTTGAAGGAGACACGCCGCGTTACCATAGTGAAAAGTGGAAACGTGTGTTTGAACAACAAGATTTATTCGTATTTGATAGCCTACAAACATTTACACAGTCGCAATGCGGTCCTGTCGAACAAGTCGTGAGTAAACGTTTACTCTCTACGAGTTTTATTGCTGCAATGACCGAAAAAGATCAGTTACAACTCAAAGCACAGTTTGAAAAAATTGTTTATGATTTTACGGGATTAGGTCCTCAAGATCAGATTGATTTTCCATATGTCACATATGCATATCACTTTCAGAAAAGTACGTTACCCGTTAAATAATTAGTGAATAGGTTTGGTTGAAAGTTATGAAGAAGAAAACACCTCAAGTCATATTAATGTCTTTGCTTTGCTCTAGCCTATTACTTACTGCTTGTAAAAAAGCGGATGAGCCTGCTAAGACGGAGCAACCGTCTGCCACTTCACCTACAGATCAGGTTTTAGAAAAACTAAATGAAAGACCGGTTAAGACGTTCCCTGACACTGCTGATGATGCACACGATATTGCACTTTTAGAGGACTATGACCGCCGCTTTACAGAAATGAGCGACGAGATGGAAAATGAGTTAGCAAAAATGCATGAAGCGGGAACACTCACAACAGATTTTGAACAACAACGTACACTCGATAATGTGCGCTCTGCTCTGACCATGTTAAAAGATTTAGATTTAAAAACTGAGCAAGGACGTTACATTCAGGGATTACTTTATCAATATTGGGAAAACCAAGAAAAACACTATAGCGATAAGCACGCGACTAAAGATGAACAGATCAATGATCTTGCCGACTATTTACAAGCGCAAAATCAATTAAAGTATTGGAAAGCATCGCAACAGAAATAAATATTACATTACTTATAAAAAAGCCTTCATATTTCTGAAGGCTTTTTTCCAATTATATATTTTGCTTTTCAACCCAATGAATTGCCTGAACACGGAATAATTCACATGCACCATCACCTGTATCGGTTGGTGTAAGTGAAGATTTCCAGACTAAGTTTTTGTCTTTAATCTCGACAAGATCCCCTTTTAGATAAACGAGATCACCACGTTTAACTTGTTTAATCTGTTGAGCAATTTCAGGGTTTGCAGGAATGATGTGCATGTTAGACACCATTTGCATTGCTTGCTCTGCGGGAACAGGTAATTTAGGAATTTTCCAGTTTAAATAACGGTCATATTGTTTCACTGAAATATGACGCGCAATTTCAGGCTGCGCAAACAATCCCCAACTTACCGCATAGTCGATAGGAGAAAATTTAGCTTGTTCATCATTTTGATAAACTTTTGAACCCAAGATTCTGAAATTTCCTTGAAAAGGTTGTAATACAGAAATAGATTGATCTTTTTCTATCGGGTTCAAACCATTGGCAATATTATATTCACTTGAGGTCGATGCAAATGCTGAACTCATGCCAATAGCAGTCAGCAAGCCCATCATCAAACATTGTTTTTTCATCGCGTTACACCTCAAATATTGCTAGATCAAAGTGAATAGATCTTCAATTTATAGTAGCTGTAAGCGATGAAAAAAATATCGGAATTTAGTAACAATACAGATCAATTTCGTCTATTTTTGTGCTGAATTAAACAGCTTGTTAATCTTCAAAATCTATTCTCAAAGTTTCAAAACGAACCTTACCTTGTTGGACCGCTTGGGCAATCGCCTGTTGGCCTTTAGTGAGCCTTGCACCACCACTTTTTACATCAAGTAGAATAATATTGATGTCTTCTGCCGTCCCATCACCATCACGAAAATCGGTATATCCATCAAAGATAATATAGTCCACCGGATCGCCCATGAATTTTGCATCGCTGGGTAGATACTGAAATTCAGGCAAAACTGGAGCAAATTGTTCTGCCATTTTTCCTTTCAACACAGCACGACTTGTATTTACACTTCTCTTTTGTGCTTGAGTAAGAGCTTGTTGATGCTCTAATTCAAGTTCAGCAATATATTGCTCATATTCAGCCTTAATTCGTCCATTCCGAG
>NZ_JZFB01000002.1:118009-123822 GCF_001188385.1 Acinetobacter sp. V2
AGCACCAATAAGCATGGCAAGCCATACAGACATAAATTTTCCTTAAAAAGCGCGGATTAAGATTACAGATCTAATCATATCTAAAATAACGAAACAGCTTAAACTTTTGTCAAATGTGGTCATCTCCTTCACATAAAAAGATGCTAAGGTATAAAACATAAACAAATGTGCTGCTGAAAATAATTGGATTTATGAAAACGATACTTATTGCAAATCAAAAGGGCGGATGCGGAAAAACCATGACGGCCATTACGTTGGCAACAGCATTGGCACAAAAAGGATATAAAGTAGCATTAGCAGATTCGGACAATCAAAAATCGGCTTTACAGTGGTTAAAACAGCGCCCCGATGGCGTCGCAAAAATTCAAAGCCTCGACTGGCGTCATGAAAAATCAATTGGTGACGCGCCTAAAAATCTGGATTATTTAATTATTGATGCGCCTGGTGCACTTTCAGGTGAACATGCTGAGCAACTCATTAGTGAAGCTCATGCCATTATTACTCCACTTCAGCCTTCATTTTTTGATATAGACAGTACTCGTCGCTTTTTAAAGCATTTACAAGATATTAAGCGTATTCGTAAAGGCAAAGTTCAGATTTTACTTCTTGCAAATCGCGTAAAACCAAACAGTGCCAGCTCAAAAGATATTCAACAGTTTTTTGAAAAAATTGAACAGGAACCTGTTGCATGGATTGCTGAACGCACTGCATATGGCAGCTTAGCAATGCAAGGCTTAAGCATTTTTGATAAGCCTCAAAAAAACTTTATTACGATTCAAAACCAATGGCAACCTGTTCTAAACAAGTTAGTTGAAGATAAAGCTGAGTGGTTTTAAATGACTTTTAGTCTATAAAAAGAGATGTATAAGGTTCTTTACATTGCGGCCTTAAAATTTGCCTCAGGTTATTTTTCAGTTAATATGACTTTATTCTATGTAGAAAATTAGAGAAATATTGTTCGTGCATCCATACGCTCCTAATTTACAGCGCGTTTTATTGTTTGGGCTGTTTTTTATTTTGATTTTTTTAGGATTTAATATCCTGAAATACTTTATTGTTCCTGTACTTTGGGCTGCCATCATTGCTTATATGACTTGGCCTATTTATTTAAGAATTCAACGTTTTTTTGGAGAAACCCGTAATACTTTAAATGCAACTCTGATGATTAGTCTGGTCATTTTGGTTGTTGGCGTCCCTTTTACATGCGCTATTTTTATTTTGCAGCATGAAGGCCGCAACTTATATTTTGACTTACAACGTCAGGTTTTTTCAGGTCACTTAAGTGTTCCTGATTTTATTCGTGATCTTCCTTTTGTTGGAAAAGAAATTTCTCGTACACTCAATGAGTTAAATAATGATCCTAATAGCACGATTCAAAATGTTGCAGCTTGGGTACAAAGCCATTTAAGTTATGGCCGTGTACTGCTCGGTGAAATTAGTAAAAATATTGTCAAACTTGGTTTTGCCGTATTTAGCCTATTTTTCTTCTACCGTGATGGTCAAATGATTTTGTCTCAGGTGAGCAAAGCCTTAGAAATGGTTATAGGCCCTCGTATTCACCATTATCTCGATACGATTTCGGAGACGACTCGTGCTGTAGTCTATGGCGTGGGTTTAACTGCAATTGCTCAAGCTGTTTTAGCTGGATTAAGTTATTTCGTAGCAGGTGTCCCAAACCCAATGGTACTTACCATTGCTACTTTCTTATTGGCTTTAATTCCATTTGGTACACCAATTTCCTATTTAGGTGTCGGTCTATGGTTGTTCTCTCAGGGACAAACTATGGAAGCAATTGGTGTTGTAGTTTGGGGTGTAGTGATTGTTAGTAGCTCAGATAATGTGATTCGACCACTTGTGATTTCTGGCGCTACAAAAATTCCATTCTTATTGATTATGTTTGGTGTATTAGGTGGTATTGCTAGTTTTGGATTGGTAGGTTTATTTATTGGACCTGTAATTCTGGCTATTTTACTGGCAATTTGGCGTGAATGGTTACATGAAACCATTGAGCCTGAACCTATGCCTAAAACGACTATGATTTATGATTCTGAAAGTGAATCTTCTAACGATAAAGAGTGACGCATTTATTTAATTTAAAAATGTTTCTAGATACAAATTAACTATTTAAATTAACTTGTAGGTTAAACCTTCGTTTGTTTGAATCAAACAATCATATATATTTATAAGGACATCCGATCATGCAGATGTTTAATAAAATTGGCGCAGTCTGTGCGCTTACAGCTTTTTTTACGGTTGGCTGTAGTTCAGTCACAAAAACTGTATCAGATACAGCTCAAGCATTAACGACAACGCATACGAAAAAAGTAGTCGATGTAAATGAAGTGACTGCCGCTGGTATTGGTAAAAAATTAGGTACGATTAGCTTTCAAGATAGCGACAAAGGTTTAATTATTACGCCTGCTCTAGCTGACTTACCAAGTGGTACACGCGGCTTCCATATTCATGAAAATGCCTCTTGTGAACCAGCTGTAAAAGATGGGAAACCAGGTGCTGCTTTAGCTGCTGGTAGTCACTACAACCCGAATCAAGCCCCTCATCACGGTACTCCAACAACTGGCCACTTAGGTGATTTACCTGCTTTAGTAGTCGATAATACTGGTGTTGCAACGACTGCTGTGATTGCACCTCGATTGAAACTTGCTGATCTTCAAGGTCGAGCTATTATGATTCATGCGGGTGGTGATAACTACTCAGACTCACCTCTTCCTCTCGGCGGTGGCGGAGCACGAATTGCATGTGGTGTGATTAAATAATTTATGCCTTTTTCAAATTGTGGGTATCTAAAAAGATATCCACAATTTTGTTAATTTATTGATCGTTACAACTGATGTAAGCCTAATAAAATCTTAAAAAATGACTGACTTTTGTAGATAAAAAGAATAATATTTTTGAAGTAATAAAAATTTAAAGTTACATACTGCTTTCTCACGTATTCTCTAATTTAGAACAAAAGCCGTGAACTATCTGACCCAAATATTTAATAGTTTTAAGACGAACTCCATTTTAATTTATTGCCTGCAAATTTTGATTGTACTCACAGGCACAACTTTGGGTTTACTTTGGCTAGGCCATAACGAGCTCATCGTTCCTGTGACTTTAGGCGCGATTGCAGCAGCATTAACCGACTTTGATGATCGCTTAAGTATTCGACTACGTAACTTGGTTTATGTCTGCCTCCTCTTTTTTACAGTCAGTAGTATTCTTGGCTTTTTAGCTCCCTACAAAATTTTCTTTATTTTATATCTTTCTCTTTCTAGTGCTTTTTTCATTTTATTAGGCGCTTTAGGGCAACGTTATGCCACCATTTCTTTTGGTACGATTTTGCTTTCCATTTATAGCATGTTCGGTTTAGGAGAATATGCGCACTGGTACCAACAACCTACCTACTTTGTTTATGGTGCTTTGTGGTACGGCTTTACATCTATTTTGTTTTTTATTATTAAGCCGACACTTCCCTTACAAGATAAGCTCTCACAAATTTTTAAAGAAATTTCTGTTCTACTTCAAGCAAAAGCACGTTTGTTTGATCCCGACAATAAAGAAAACGTAGAACAACTTTTATATGAATTATCTCTACAAAATACGCAAGTTGCTCAAAGTCTCAATCAAATACGCAGCTCCCTGCTCACTCGACTCAAAGCTTCGCGCGTCAGTAATAAAAGTATCTATTGGCTAAACCTGTATTTTTTTGCGCGGGACATTCACGAGCAAGCAACCTCTAATTATTTACATTACGAGCATATTCAACAGAACTTTAGCCGTAGTGATCTTATTTTCCGTTTCCAAAAAAATCTACGCCTACAAGCGCAAGCGTGCCAAGATCTAGCTCAGTGTATTTTGCATAATCGGCCATCTCAACCTTCGCAAGAAAGCCGGACGGTATTGAACCATTTGGAAAGTTCTTTAAAGGACTGGATACAGCAGCATCCACAAAACTTTGAAGTTAAAAACTTAAGACTTATTTTTGATAATTTAAAGGGAATGCATGAACAGTTTGAACAACTACAATATGCACAGCCCTTCCCTGAAAATAATACTCAAACAAGACAAGAACACTTAAATTTACTTGATGATGATATTCAAGGATTTTCAGATCTGATTTTAAAACTCAAACAACAGCTTACACCACAGTCGGCCTTATTTAGACATGCCATACGAATTGCTGTCGTTTTCGCCGCAGGTTATGCCATTTCATTATTACCATTTGCTCAGCATGGCTATTGGATTTTACTGACTAGTTTATTTGTCTGTCAGATCACTTATTTTGCGACTAAAAGCCGTCTTAAACTAAGAACGATTGGCACCTTACTCGGTGTTTTATTAGGAATACCTATTCTATATTTTGTACCGAGTATTGAAGGTCAGCTCATCATTACCATTATTTGCGGAGTCTGCTTTTTCTATTTACGACAAAAGAAATATGCTTTGGCTACACTTATGGCCACCCTCATGGTGCTATTAATTTTTAACTTAAAAGGTGCAGGCTACAGCATTATTTTGCCTCGCCTGATAGATACGCTATTAGGCTGTTTTATTGCATGGCTTGCCGTAAACTTTATTTGGCCTGATTGGAACTTCCGAAATATTCCTAACAATATTAAGAAAAGTAGCAAAGCGACATTAGATTATTTCAATGTGATTGTTGAGCAATATCAATATGGCAAAAATCAAGATATAGAGTACCGTCGAATTCGTCGTGCTGCCCATAATGCTCAAATCGAGCTATCGAACATGATCTCGAGTTTAAGTGCTGAACCGAATCCAAATCCTCAGCTCATTCATTACGCTTTTCGCTATTTGGTTTATAGCCATAGCCAACTGAGCTATGTGGCAGCGTTAGGTAGCCAACGACAGAAAATTGATGAAGAGCAGGTTTTACAATTATTACTACATTGTCAGCAAGTTTTGAGCCAGAGCGTAATTGGGCGAACCCTACCCGACCACACGCTTATTTCTCAAATGTTACAAGAAATCCAGGACTTAACAGCTCAAGAACAGCTATCCGAGAAATACACCTTAGTCTTGAAACAAATCAGTTTATTGTTAGAAACATTACCAGAATTACTGATGCTTAAAGATAAGCTGTTAGAGCAAGAAATTACCTGATATTAAAAAATACCGGAATATAAATTCCGGTATTTTTTAATTGTTGCCTTGTTGTTGCCTCTCTTGCATTTCCTGCTTTAAAGCACTTCGTGGTTGAGTAAACCAAAGAGCAATAAAGGTAAATGCAGATAATACAAAGGCCCATAAATGAAATTGCGTATAGAGGTAACGCACCAGTTCAATCATTGCAAAGAAGCTCATCATCAATAGCATCGAAACGGCCGCTGCAACAGTTCCTTTTGATACTTCAGATGACATGAGTGCAAAGCGATATAAGACTGAAAAACTAATTCCCTCACCAAAACAGATGAGCGTCATGCCTGTAAGCAAACAAGGAATTAAATAGGTTTGCCACACCACTCCTAATATTAAAATGAGTGTCCCAATCAACATAATCGGCAAGCCAATTAGAATAGTTTTACCTAAAGCTAGACGGTCAATAATTTTAATTAAGACAATGTTACCTACAATAAGACCAACAAATACTGGAAATTGAGCCAAGCCATATTGCACACTAGTGAGCTTTAACTCATCTACCAAAATGATTGGAGATAAAGCAATCCAAAGCATTAAAGGCATGCCCACCAACGGTAAGGCAAGACTTAAGCCTAAAAAACGGCGATTAGTAAACACCTTTTTAAAATCATCAAAAAGATAACTAAAAGGTTGTCGAGTTACACTGGCTT
>NZ_JZFB01000002.1:123864-136476 GCF_001188385.1 Acinetobacter sp. V2
TAATGCCAATACAGCAATGGCGACAAAGCCCCAATGCCAAGACACATAATCAATTAAAAAGGCTCCAAGTACAGGCCCCAACAATGGTGCAAGCAATGAGATATTTGCCATGAGCGCCATAACTTTAATTGCATCACGCTCAGCAAAACTCTCTTGAATAGCGGCATAACCGACTGCGGAGATTACAGTTAAGCCAATTCCCTGCAAAAATCTTAATGCAAGAAATTGTTCTATTTGCCGCGTTAGTAAAATTAAGAAGCAGCATAGAGCAAAAAACAAAACCCCTGCTAGCAGTACTTTTTTACGCCCGAGACGATCTGACAATGGTCCAAGTAACCACGCAACCGTAGCGCCACCTAATAAATAAAATGACATTGAAGATGGAGCCCAAGTTGCACTTACACCAAAATCTTCAGTAATTGCTAACATTGCTGGCTGAATAAGGTCATTGCCAATATAAACCGCAAATTCAAATAGCACTAAGGCCAAAGGAAACATCAACGTTGTACGGTTCAACGTTGTCGTTTGAATATTTTTCATGAGTTGTACACTTCAAAATAGCGGCCAAAATGTCTCAGCAACTACATATTGAAATAAATAATGTAGTCATGACGATGACAGTATGGTCTATCAATCTTTAGTTAAGTTTTTATATGCCGTGAGAGTGCATGTTTAGAATGTGAAACACCGTATTCACAAGGTGTCTAAAACGAGAAAAAATGTATGACGTGAGATTCGGTAATTTTTACCAATTGGCACAATTGCCGAGCGCAACAATAGCACTTTTTAAATTGATCAGCAATCATGCAATTTCAAGAAGCTTAAATTTCAGTTTTTTGTACTAAAAGACCCACAAATTCTTGTTGTGCACAAACTCAAAGTTATCCACATATTCGATAAAAAATTAAGCATTAAGGACAAGGATTAACTTGAAAGTCTGGGGCATCTTGTCCTTGTGTACATTGATAGCTTTGCTTTTTATTTACAATTTTCCAGACTTGCTGGTCTCGCTTTAATAAATATTCTGTACGGACTTTTGTTATCGCATCTTCGCTCGGATCTGTCTGTAAAATAGTGACTTGAGCATTAGAGGGATCCTCGGCAGCATTCATTTGCTGTGAAATATCCAAATTGTTTGCATCATTTAAAAGATCGGGCTGATCAAGTAATACCGCTTGTATCGGGCTATCAGCAAGTTGAGCAGAAGAATTTTTCGCTGGGGCACATGCTGTTAGCGTTACAAGGCTAAAAGCAATCAGCAAACTCATTTTTCTCATACATGATCTCTTAGATTTACTCAAATTTAATGCTAAAGACTACAAATAATTTTTTCCGTTCTACTTTGTAAAGTATTCATCTTTAATGTGGAAAATAAAATGATGCATCAAATCAATATTAGTGACTTTTAATCAATAATATTTTTCCTATTCATGCATTTTTCAACAAGAGTAAATTCCGTAAAGTACACATCAAATTTAGGAATTTAATTAGAGCAACTCTCATGAGCAATATTTTAGTGATTAATGGCGCCAAACAATTTGCCCATTCAAATGGCGAATTAAATGACACGCTTACGACATTGGCAACCGACCATCTCACTGAGCTAGGCCATGAAGTTCAAGTGACTCGTGCAGATAGCGACTACAATGCAGAAGCTGAAGTAGAAAAATTCTTATGGGCAGATGTTGTTATTTATCAAATGCCAGGTTGGTGGATGGGTGCACCTTGGACTGTGAAAAAATATATTGATGATGTATTTACGACAGGTCACGGTTCACTTTATGCAAGTGATGGTCGTAGCCGCTCTGATGCTTCAAAAAAATATGGTTCAGGTGGTTTAATTCATGACAAAAAATATATGTTGTCATTGACTTGGAATGCACCAATGGAAGCATTTGACGATGCAGATCAGTTCTTCCACGGCGTAGGCGTAGATGGTGTTTATTTACCATTCCATAAAGCTAATCAGTTCTTAGGCATGGGCACATTACCGACTTTTATTGTAAATGACGTGATTAAAATGCCTAACGTTGATAGTTATGTTGAAGAATATAAAGCACACTTAAATAGTGTTTTTGCAGCAGCTTAATAAGGAGAAATCCATGCTAACCATTATTGCAGAAATTCGCACCAAGTCAGCTGGGCAGCATCGTCAAAACGTATTGGATGCTTTTCAAAAAATTATTCCAACTGTTTTAGCCGAAGATGGTTGTCATGGTTATGAACCTTTAATTGATCACAAATCAAATGCGAGCTTCCAAACCCACGAGCCTGACACAATTGTGATGTTAGAAAAATGGGCAAGCGTTGCTCATCTTGAAGCACATTTGGCTACACCTCATATGCAAGCACATCATGAAGCAGTTAAAGATGATGTCATTGATGTCAAAATTAAAATTTTAGAAAGCGGCGTATAATTTAGCCCATAAAAAAAGACGATATATTTATCGTCTTTTTTTATATTTTAAGAACAAAGCTGTGTTTGAAAACCTCTAGAGCCTTTCCCTCTCGCACACTGATAGCTTTTTTGCTTATTCTGCAACTGCCACTTTTCATCTACTAATTTAAATGCATATTCTGTTCGAATGGCAGAGACAGAGTCATCCATTAAACCTGTTTGAATGACAACAATACGGGAAACTGTTGGAGATTCTACTCGGTTAAACACTTGCTGAACTGAGGTGTTATTGTGCTCTTTTACAATCTCAGGTTGAGCTTTAAGTACTTGTTGCATTGGGGTTTCGGAACCCACAAAAGGAATTAATTTACTGGTCGTCGCACACCCAGTGAAAAGTCCAGCACAGAGCGCTGAAATTAAAAATAAACGTTGCATTTTTATCACCAAAAATAAAAGGCATAGCTTTATGATGCTATGCCTTTGTCGGTTACTCTGTAGAAACTATGTAGTCCTACAAAATAGATCTAATTTAAAGATCAAATAATTTACCTGGGTTCATCAAACCATTCGGATCAAATACTTTCTTCAAAGCTTTCATATATTCAATTTCTTCAGGCGAACGTGAATATTCCAAATATGGCTTTTTCGTCATACCTACACCATGCTCGGCAGAGATTGAACCATCGTATTTTTTCACGGTATCAAACACATATTTATTCACAACCTGACACTTCGCAAAGAACTCATCTTTGGTTAAGTTTTCAGGTTTTAAAATATTTAAGTGCAAGTTACCGTCACCGATATGACCGAACCAGCAAATTTCAAAATCAGGATAGTTTTCTTGAACAATTGCATCAATCTCACGAATAAATGCAGGCACGTGAGTAATTAATACTGAAATATCATTTTTGTATGGAATAAACGGCGCGATTGATTCAGAAATATCTTCACGTAAACGCCATAAACTTTCTACTTGGTCAAGACTCTGGCTCATTACACCATCAAGTACCCAACCCTGCTCCATACAATGCTCGAAGATTTCCATTGCTTTATCGAGAATCGGCTCATATGGCGCTTCAAACTCAAGCAATACATAGAATGGACATTCAGTTTCAAATGGACGTTGTACATGCCCGTGGTCTAAAACTTTTTGCATTGCAAGTTCACCAAAGAACTCAAATGCAGTTAAATCGATATCTTTTTGGAACGCATGTAATACAGGCATTACTGCATCGAAATCTGGAACACCTAAAACTAAAACTTGTAAGTTTTGTGGTTGGCGCTCAAGTTTAATTTCTGCTTCAGTCACTAAACCTAATGTACCTTCACCACCAATAAACAAATGCTGTAATGCATAACCAGTTGCATTTTTAACCATGCCTTTGTTTAAACGTAAAATATCGCCTTTACCAGTGACAACAGTTAAACCAAGCACCCAATTACGTGTCATGCCGTATTTAATAACTTTAATACCACCGGCATTGGTACCGATATTACCGCCAATCTGGCTAGAACCCGCTGACGCGAAATCAACCGGATAATACATACCTTGCTCTTCAGCATAGTTTTGCAATTGTTCAGTCACTACACCAGCTTGCACTCGTACCATACGATCTGCTGGGAAGAACTCAAGAATCTGGTTCATTTTGTCCATGCTAATGACAATTTCACCATTGGTTGCTACAGCGCCAGCAGAGAGACCAGTACGACCGCCTGACGGTGTAATCGCGATATTAAACTGGTTCGCAAGCTTTACAACTGCCTGAACTTGTTCAGTGGTCGATGGAAAAACGATGACCGATGGGTTCGGATTAAAATGCTTGGTATGATCTTTACCCCAGTTTTCGAGACTATCAGCATCGGTTTTAATACGGTTTTCACCGACGATTGCTGTTAATTGGGTGAGTAACTCAGGTGTTAAAGCGACTGGAGCATTCATCGTTTGCAGACCTAGCAAGAAGTAAACTATGGTGGGACTATGACTTCATATTTTCAGGGTTCTCACCTGAGCAAAGCCATAATGTTCAAGGAACTCCTATATTCTACATGCAACAGCCCAAGCGATAAAGTTCAGAATAGAGATACTGTCACTACAAAACATGTTTAACGTAAATAAATGCTTTTCTATGAGACTTTTAGAGAAAAATCGTATTTAAATCTCATACCAAACCTATTCTAAATGACTCACAAGCCATAAATAGAAGTGATTAGACATAGATAAAATTGCCATAAGACGATGGCGCAAACGAAATATCTATAGTACCGACCATTATGTTATGATAGCGCCACCAAATTTGGCCTTTGTAGCGGAGCCGTAATGAGCCAACATCTTTCACTACCTAAAGATAAAATCCGTTTCCTTTTGTTAGAAGGCGTTCACCAAAACGCAGTCGATACTCTAAACGCTGCGGGTTACACCAATATTGACTATCGCAAAACTGCTCTTGAAGGCGAAGCACTAAAAGAAGCTGTTAAAGATGCTCACTTTATTGGTATTCGTTCGCGTACCCAATTGACTGAAGAAGTTTTCGAAGCTGCAAATAAATTGATCGCAGTGGGCTGTTTCTGTATCGGAACAAACCAAGTTGATCTTAAAGCAGCTATGGCACGTGGTATTCCTGTATTTAACGCACCGTATTCAAATACGCGTTCGGTTGCAGAGCTTGTACTTGCTGAAACAATTCTTCTCCTTCGCCGTGTTCCTGAAAAATCGGCGGCTTGTCATCGTGGTGGTTGGGACAAGTCTGCTGTCGGTTCTTTCGAAACTCGTGGCAAAACTTTAGGTATTGTAGGTTACGGTTCCATCGGTTCTCAGCTTTCTGTTCTTGCTGAAAGCTTAGGTATGCATGTGATTTATTACGATGCAGTAACTAAATTACCAATGGGTAATGCTCGCCAAGTTGGTTCGTTAGACGAACTTTTAGCGACTGCTGATGTAGTTACATTACATGTGCCTGATGTTCCATCTACACGTAACTTCTTCACTAAAGCACAGTTTGCAAAAATGAAAGAAGGCGCAATCTTCCTAAATGCTGCACGTGGTACATGTGTAGTGATTGAAGATTTAGCAGATGCCATCAAATCTGGTCATATTGCTGGTGCAGCGGTTGACGTATTCCCTAAAGAACCAAAAGCAAATGGCGAAGAGTTTGTTTCTCCACTTCGTGGCTTAGACAATGTGATTTTGACTCCTCACGTTGGTGGTTCAACCATGGAAGCGCAAGCAAACATCGGTTTAGAAGTTGCAGAGAAATTTGTTGCTTACTCTGACAAGGGTATGACGCTTTCTGCGGTAAACTTCCCAGAAATCGCGTTACCATTAACTGCTGGCCAACACCGTTTATTGCACATCCACAAAAATGTACCGGGCGTATTGTCTAAAATCAACAACTTGTTTGCTGAGCAAGGCATCAACATTTCTGGTCAATCACTCATGACTAAAGGTGACATCGGTTACCTCGTAATGGACGTTGACGCTTCTGCTTCTCACGAAGCTTTAGATATGTTGCATGAAGTTGAAGGGACAATTCGCGTGCGCGTATTGTTCTAATACGAACTGTAAATTTAAAAGCCACAGCATTGTCTGTGGCTTTTTTATGGACATTTACATTATCATGTGAAAAGTATACCAATCGATCAAATAATAAAATGTCCAGTTCGAACCAGAAATCTCAGCTACATGCGTTAGGTTTTCTTATTCTTGCCATGTTAAGCGTTCAAAGCAGCGCATCTTTAGCTAAATTTCTGTTCCAGAGCTTTCCTACCCTTACCGTTTCAGCAATGCGCTTATGCTTAGGTGCAATTATTCTGGCCTTTATTTTTAGAATTTGGCGAATTAATTTTAGTCAGGTTCGTTGGAAAGCTATTTTAGCGTATGGCTTTGCTCTTGCAGGAATGAACGCACTTTTTTATCTGTCAATTGAACGGTTACCCATTGGTATTGCAGTTGCTTTTGAATTTATTGGCCCCTTAAGTGTGGCCTTATACCATGCACGCCAAAAATATGATTTTGTCTGGGTCAGTTTAGCGATTGTTGGCCTCATTTTACTTTTCCCTTTCAATCAGGCTCATAGCCTAGATTGGATCGGAGTATTATTTGCGGTTAGTGCTGGCGCATGTTGGGCACTTTATATTATTGCTGGACAGAAACCGTCAGGTATATCAGGCAATCACACTGTGTGTTTAGGAATGAGTGTGGGCGCATGCATCTTATTACCTATTACTTTTTTCTCAGGCTCAATAGGGCAAGTTATAGAGCTCCCCTATCTTGTTTATTTTATTGGTTTGGCAATTTTAGCCAGCGCATTACCCTTTTCTTTAGAAATGCTAGCCCTACGTAATTTAACGCCCTTAAGTTTCGGAACATTGATGAGCCTAGAGCCCGCAGTTGCTGCACTTTCTGGTTTTATCTTTTTAGGTGAATATTTGTTATGGAATCAATGGTTGGCACTAGCAACAATTATTGCAGCTTCGGTCGGTTGTACCATAACTACCCAAAAAGCACGTCAGGAACGTGAAAAAACACTAAGTAAAATCAACTAAAACCACGAGTTAAAACATGGCATTCGCTATAATTAACCCTTGTTAGTTTTAAATAATATTTGATGAGGCCCTAGGGTATTTCCATGCAGAATCTTCCCATTATTGCTGTGCTATATATGATTCTGTCGATGGTCTCATATCAAATCAGCGCTTCATTTGCTAAGCAGCTCATTGCAATATTAGATCCTCTTACCGTTACAGTTTTAAGGCTGAGTTTTGCAACGGTTATTGTCGCCATCATGTTCCGCTCATGGAAAATCTGGTCACGTTTACCCTATTTAAAATGGCGTGATTTATTGATGTACTGTGCGTCTTTGGGTCTCATGAATATTTTATTCTATACGTCGCTTGGAAAGTTACCTCAAGGGATTGCAGTTGGCTTAGAGTTCATTGGTCCATTAGGTCTAGCTCTACTTTCTATTAAACAAAAGAGTGACTACATTTGGGTGGCATTTGCGATGTTAGGTATTGCACTGATGGTACCTTGGCAAGACCCAACGCAACACCACTTTTCCTATGTCGGTGCTGCCTGCGCACTAGGTGCTGGATTTTGCTGGGCCTTCTATATTTATTTTGGTCAGAAAGTTGTGACCCAAAATATAGGGATGCACGCTTTAACCATTGGAATTGGATTATCTGCCTTGACCTTACTACCGATTAGCATCTGGCATAATGCTCCTGCATTACTTGAAACGCAGTACTGGGGTAAAGCATTACTTATTGCTATTTTAGCGACCGCTATTCCATATGCACTTGATTTAATGGCACTCAAACAACTTACTAAATTGACTTACGGCACCCTAACGAGTTTAGCACCAGCATTGGCAGCATTAACGGGTTTCTTATTACTTCACGAAGAAATCAGCATGCTGCAATGGATGGCTTTAGGTTGTGTAATGTTGGCATCAATTGGGGTGACTTTAAGAAGTACTAAAAAAGTAGCATAGTTAAATACTATTGCTGCTTTTTATACTTTTTATATTCCTTTAAATATTTATTACCGAGTGTTTCTTTTTCACTATCTTTAAGAATTTTTCCCGCCTGTTGAAAAAATTTATGTTCTTCTTCTTTTAAATGATGATGAACTTTTTCACTCAACTGTTTGGCAGTTGCTAACCAGCTTGGACTACTCATATCGGTTTTTTCGAGCTGCTCGACCAACTCATCCATTTCGTGATGCTCAGATAAAGCATGTCTCGTAATATCTAAACCGACATCATCAAACATTAAAGGAATATATAAATAACGATCTTCGGCAACTGAATGGGCATAAAGTTCATTTTTTAATGCATCAAATAGTTCTTTTCTTTCTTCAGTTAAACCATGTGTCTGAATAAGTTGTTCAGAAAGGTTACGTTGATTTTCATGGCTTTCTCTTAATGCTTCGAAAATATTCATTCTCTTCCTCATTTTTTAGCTAAAAAATCTTTTTTATTTCAAGGTTTATCATACGTTGAAATTTATAATGTTTAAGTAGCTTAAAATGAGACTATTTTTTACACAGTTTTCTTTCTAGTAAACTTCTGTAATGATTTTTATATTTCTAATTTTAAATGATACATAAAAGTATGAACTGCATTTTAGGAACAGCTCATACTTTTTAATCTTATTTAACCCGTAACAAACATTTGATAGCCCAAACGGCAAATCAGAATACTCACTAAAATTAAAAAGATAATACGAACAAATCCACTACCGTATTTAAGCGCGGTACGTACCCCAACAACAGAACCAAGCACGTTTGCAACAGCCATCATTAAACCAATATGCAAAATAGCGTGACCTGTCGGAATGAGGAAACTCAAAGCAGCTAAGTTCGTCATAAAGTTACCGATTTTTGACAAAGCTGAAGCATGCAAGAAATCAACTTGTAAAAAACGGATAAAGAAGAAAATAAAAAAACTACCTGTACCCGGCCCAAAAATACCGTCATAAAAACCAATCGCCAAACTACCTATAGCAGCTAAAATCAGCATTTTATTGGTAATTTTTTGCTCAGTGTGAACCTGTCCGAAGTTCTTTTTAACTAGCGTATAAACGGCAATCACAATCAACATCACGAACACGAAAGGACGTAATACCGATTGAGGAATAAGCGATAGACAAGCTGCCCCAGCAAAAGAGCTAATCAGAGCACAAATGGCAATAACTGCTAAAAGCTTCCACTGCAATTTTACTTTTTTAGCAAATGTATAAGCTGCCGATGCCGTACCAAAAATGGATGAGACTTTATTGGTACCAATCACCGTAGCAGTCGACATGTTAGGAAAAGTGCTCATGATCCCGGGAATCTGGATGAGTCCACCGCCACCTACAGCAGCATCAATTGCTCCCGCAGTAAACGCAAAAAAGATCAAACTTAGGATAACGTCCCATTCCATGCCCATGCTCTATACTCTACATCTACTACAAATTTAAGATACGCTTAGGTACCAACCGTTTTTTATCGGTAATCTCAGCTAAGCCTAAACAGCGCTCACCTGAAAAAACCAAAACTTCTGCTTCTGCAGAATGCTCAATATTGCTTTCTAAACCGTTGCAAAAATATTTTTCACGCCCTTCAGGCACCTGAATTTTCAGGAAATGGTCAACCGGAGCATAAACAGGAAGTAACAATGCTTCTCTTTGCTCTTCAGTTAAGCTTTCCAAATGTTCAATGGTATAACTCGGAATAAGCTCAAAATGTCCTGTTTGAGTCCGGTTTAGCATCGTTAAATGCCCACCACAACCAAGTGTTTCACCAATATCTTCACCGAGTACACGAATGTACGTTCCTTTAGAACAAGTGACATCCAGAGTGATACTATTTTCGGTAAATTCAATGAGCTCTAAAGCATAAATTGTGACTGGGCGTGCTTCACGCTCAATTTCAATACCTTTTCGGGCAAGCTCATATAATGGTCTGCCTTCTTTTTTCAAAGCCGAATACATCGGCGGAACTTGTTGAATATCACCTCTAAATTTTTCTAAGGTTTGTTCAATAAGCTCTTGGTTAAGAACAGGAACGGAGCGTTCTTGTAGAATCTCACCTTCCACATCACCTGTCGTTGTGGTTTGCCCCAATCGAACAGTGGTTTGGTAGCGCTTTGTTGAGTCCAGCAAATAATGTGAGAACTTGGTAGCCTCTCCCAAACATATCGGGAGTAAACCTGTCGCCAATGGGTCTAAAGCTCCTGTATGACCTGCTTTTTGGGCGCGATATAACCAACGCACTTTTTGCAAAGCCGCATTTGAGCTGAGCCCTAATGGTTTATTTAATAGAAATACACCACTGATATGGCGACGAGAAATTTTTTGATTTTTTGTCGTCATTTTTACTGGAACACAAAGCTAGAAAAAAGTGCCGACATGTTAGCAAATTCGACAAGATATTTTCACAATATTTAGGTGCCTTTTCACTTATTTTATGGCACATTAATGATCGAGTAAAAAAACAACAAATTAAAACTTAAGGAAGATATCTTTATGCAAGGGATGCAGAAGAAGGTATTGTGGTGCGTGCTCGGATTTTTTATTTTGAGCCTCATTGCATGTGTCTATTGGTTAAGTCCTGACTCAAAAAACACATCAGCCCAAGTCAATGAAAATACAACTCAAAATCTAGCATCAGTTCCACCCACAGATCATTCATCGCTAAATGAAGATGCGTACCATAGTAAAAGTCAGCAAGACACTGAAGTTAACTGCCAGTTAAAAATTGATAGTTCCCAACATTTGGTCGTGAATAGTCAAACACGTGACTGCTTTGAATATTTTATTACTCAATATGGCGAAAATGATTTAGAACAAATCAAAAATCACTTTGGGAAATTCATTCAAGGACAATATTTAGAGCCAGCCCGCTCACAAATCATGGATTTATGGACCCGTTATTTAAAATATCGTGAACAGCTTGCTCAAATCCAAACACCTTCTGCAAAACAACAAGATAAAAATTATTTTCAAAAGATCTTTAATTCAATTCAAGATATAAGAAAACGTTTCTTTTCGACTTCTGAAATTGAAGGCCTTTTCTCGAGCGAAGATATCTATCAGAACTATACGCTAGATCGAATGCAGATACTTGAAGACTCTTCTCTAAGCGAAATTGAAAAAGCACGAAAACTTAAAGAACGTTTTGAAGAACTTCCAGAAGACTGGCAACAAAACCTGCAAGAACTTTCTAAACTTGATGATTTACATACACTGACCAAACAAATTAAAGCTCGTAAAGGGTCAGCAGAAGAGCTTAGACAAATGCGTACAGCACTCGTTGGAGCCGAGGCGACTCAACGATTAGAAACTTTAGATACAGAGCGGAATGCTTGGCAACAAAGGGTCACAAGTTATCTCGATGGTCGAGATGAAATTATTAAAAGTAACATGAGTGATAGCGCCAAAAATCAAGCTATTCAACAGTTACGCCAACAACAATTCAATTCATCACAAGAACAACTAAGACTTCGAACTTTTGAAACGGTCCATGATCAGGGAGGTGAGCTGCCATTTAATTATTAAGCCTTTCCTTTTTGGGAACTGGCTAAACATTCACTAGCAGTAAGAAGCTGCTTTTCATACAAAATAAAAATAGTGAGTAAAAAATGAAAAGGAAGTTAATGTTTTTCTGCGCTGCAATGCTCTCAGGACTGAGTATTTCAGCGGCCCATGCAACAAATGCTGAACAAGTTAAAAGCTCGTTCGTTTATTCATCTTACGCACAAACAAAATATCCAATGGTTTTTAATCATGGTATGGCGGGTTTTAATAGAATTGGAACAGATACGCTTGGTCTCGATTACTGGTACCAAATTCTTCCTGATCTTGCCCGCAATGGAGGAAATGTCTGGGCAACAAGGGTCTCACCATTTAACTCAACAGAAGTGCGTGGGGAACAACTTGCCCAGCAAGTAGAAGAGATTATTGCCATTACTGGTAAACCTAAAGTCAACTTAATCGGTCATAGCCATGGGGGTCCAACAATTCGCTATGTGGCCGGTATCATGCCAGAAAAAGTTGCCTCACTTACCACGATTGGTGCGCCTCATAAGGGATCACCAATGGCAGATGTCATTCTGAACGTTGAGGGTACTCCTCTGTCTGGACTGGCAACGTTAGTAAATTGGTTTTCAGCAGCGATTACTTGGGCAGGAGGTCTAGATCCAACTAGCTACCCGCATGACTCTTTAGCAGGCGCCCATAGCTTATCAACTAAAGGTTCAGCTCAGTTTAATACTCAATTCCCTATGGGTGTACCAACCACTTCTTGTGGTGAGGGAGCATATCAAGAGAAAGGCATTTATATGTATTCTTTCTCTGGAAATAAAGCCTTAACCAATCCATTAGACCCATTTGATATTGCTCTTACAGGTAGTAGCTTGGTGGTCGATCCATTTGGTGATAATGATGGACTTGTTTCTCGATGCAGTGCCAAATTTGGTAAAACAATTCGTGATGATTACAACTGGAATCATTTAGATGAAGTGAACCAAGTACTTGGAATACGTTCTATTTTTGCATCAGATCCAGTCTCGGTTTACCGTCAACATGCAAACCGTTTGAAACTTCAAGGACTGTAATTTTTTAAAACAAAAAATGCGCCAAAAGGCGCATTTTTTTACTCGCGATAAGCTTACGCTTTACGAGCTGGTAATTTTTCACGAATACGTGCAGCTTTACCAGACAAGTCACGGAGG
>NZ_JZFB01000002.1:136521-140431 GCF_001188385.1 Acinetobacter sp. V2
CTTCGATTTTAGCAACAACTGGTGAGTGAGTTTGGAATACACGCTCAACACCAACACCGCTAGAAATTTTACGCACTGTGAACGCAGAGTTCAAACCACGGTTTTTCTTAGCAATTACAACACCTTCAAATGCCTGAAGACGTTCACGCTCACCTTCTTTTACTTTAACTTGGACAATAACAGTGTCACCAGGAGCAAAAGCAGGGATATCAGATTTTAACTGTGCATTTTCAACAGCTTGAACTAAAGGATGTTTACCACTCATTGTGGGAATCTCCAATATGTGCGGAGTCAGAAGAGGTCTGAAATTCCGCTGGGGATAGAGGCTAAAGCGCATATCAACCCGTTTATCTTTCCCTTTACGACAAAATGTCTATAAAGAGCCTTAGAATATACATAAAACTATTCATTAAATAGAATCATGCTTTAACTCGAAGCATTGCTTCTCGTATTTTTGCAGAACTTCCGTTCCTGAGAATAGTGGTTAAGAATTACCACCGCTCTCTTTCGCATCTTTTAGCCATTTTTTCTGCTGCTTATTCAACTCTACTTTCTCGGTCAACTCTGGTCGACGTTCTAAAGTTCGTTGATAACGCTGCAAAAAGCGCCATTTTTCGATATTGCCGTGATGTCCAGATTTTAAAACTTCCGGTACATCCAACCCTTCAAAATGGTCTGGCTTTGTATATTGTGGACAATCTAAAAGACCATCAACAAAAGAATCTTGTACTGCTGACTGTTCATCTGACATTACATTCGGCAAACGGCGAATAATACTGTCAAGTAACACCATAGCGGGCAGTTCACCACCTGATAAAACGTAATCACCAATTGACCATTCCTGATCAACATAATGCTGGATCAAACGCTCATCCACTCCCTCATAACGTCCACACAGTACAATTAAGCCGTCGTAATCAACAAACTGCTGTACTGCCTGTTCATTTAAAGTTTTGCCTTGTGGAGACATGTACACTACAGGAACATTAACATGTCCTGCTTGTGAGGCAAGCTGTTTGGCATGCGCAATTGCTTTCGCCAAAGGCTCAGCCATCATCACCATCCCAGGGCCACCACCAAATGGACGTTCATCCACTCTTCTGTAGTTTCCCTCAGCAAAATCACGAGGGTTAATACAAGTAACTTGTACGATATCTCGTTTTGCCGCACGTCCGCTGATGCCGTAGGCTGTAATCGCTTCAAACATTTCAGGAAAAAGCGTAATGACTGCAAAAAACATCACAGACTCCTCTATTTTCCTGCTGTATTAATCCTAAAAGGATTAATAATCTACGCCCCAATTGACGTAAATACGACCAGCTTCAAGATCAACACGTTGTACTACATCTTTATGCCAAGGAATCATGCGTTCTTCTGAATCAACACTGTCTGGGGTAGCATGTACCACCATCACATCATTAGCTCCAGTTTCAAACAACTCATGAATTTTACCTAAGTTTACTTCCTGCTCTTCATCATCAAGACCAAACACTGTTAATCCTTTTAAATCTGACCAGTAGTACTCATCTACATCTGCTTTTGGCAGTTGAGACTTAGCAATCCAGATATTAGCGCCAACCAAGTTTTCTGCCCCTGTGCGATCACTCACACCTTTCAAAGCAACAACTAGGCCTTTGCCATGTGGTTTCCAACGTTTTACATCTATTGTTTGCCAACCTGCCTTGGTCTCAATGTACCAAGGCAGGTAGTCAAACATGTTGCTCATAGGTTCTGTATTTGAATACACCCAGAGCCACCCATTCAATCCATAAGCTGAACGTAACTGTCCAATCTGAATACGATCTTCGGGAACATTCTGTGTTGATGTCATGGGCTACCTACTACAAAAAATTATGCAGTAGCTTTTTTAGCTTGAGCAGCTAAAGAAGCAACACGTTCAGAAGGTTGAGCACCTTGAGAAACCCAGTGAGCAAAACGGTCTGCATCTAAACGAAGTTTTTCTGCTTGACCTTGTGCAGTCGGGTTAAAGAAACCGATACGCTCGATGAAACGACCATCACGTGCATTGCGGCTGTCAGTCACAACGATTTGATAGAATGGACGTTTTTTTGCGCCGCCACGTGCTAAACGGATAACAACCATGATAAAAGCCTTATAATTCTTACGGATTATCCCTGCGCCGACCATCGGCAACACTTCAAACCCCTTTCATAGAGGGCGACATTCTACGTGATTTTCGCCCTGAAAGAAAGATTATTTTTTGAGTTATCCCCAGTTTTGAATTTAAATTAACGTCCATCCCAATTTGATGTATTTGACAAGCTTATTAATGAGCAGGCTAGACCTTTAGACCAGTAGCGCTGTTGATCCTGATTTACGCAAATTTCACCATTACCATTTTGTATAGAAGTAATAATTGGAGTGGCTTTGAGCAAATATCCCTGATTATCAGCATCAATCGCTAAAGTTACAGTATAAAAAGCAGTTCCTGCTAAAGGATAATTTTGAGAGGCTGTACCATTATCTAAAGTAGCATTATTAAAACTATGATTAACGACTTTATAGCTTTGTAATCGTTGATTAATACGCAGCATCTCAGCTTGTACATCCGTACGATTAGTACGGATTTTATATTGAGTATAAGATGGGTAAGCAATTGCTGCCAGAATTGCAATGATCGCCACCACAATCATCAGCTCAATTAATGTAAATCCTTGGTGACTACCATTTTTTAGCATTTGCAGCACACCCCGTATAATTATTGATATTAGTTAGATCATTTGCCACCAAATACTTAGATTTACATTTAATCCCTGTACTCGTAACTAACAGAGCATCATACCCTGCCGTTTCCGGTATTGCTCTAATCGCCCATCTTTGGCCCAATCCAGCACTACTAGCCAATAAAGTAGTAGCATCTGTTCCACTAACATCAGCTAATGTAATCGTGTACTTTTTATTGGTACTGCTTGGGAAATCCACACTACTCATTGCTGAGGTTTGTCCATATAAATATTTAGGATCGAAACCATGATAAGAAAAGTTTTGGCTTTTATATCTTTCTAATTGTCCAGCAAGCTTTAGTAATTCCTGCTGGACTGCTGCGGTATCTGCACGGCGAATTTGAGCTTGATATGATGGAATCGCAATTGCTGCAAAAACAGCGACAATCATGACGACAATCATTAGCTCAATCAGGGTAAATCCCATATTTTTTTTCATAGAGATCTCCTATTGTCGCTCATACCAATTTGTACTTTGAAATATTTTTGTCGTTTTGTAATTTCGCCCAACTTCTGGTAGGAGTTTAATCAAATTATTTACACCATTTGAAAATCCTCCCGCATTAATTTTGCTAATGCCATCAGAAGCATTACCCACATTGCCCCCAATCTTATTTGCATTAAAATTAGTAGCATCGGTTGCATCCCCGCAAACCCCATAAGGTAAACATAAACGGCGGATTACACTTGAACCTGTAATACCCCCTGTACACGCATTTGGCTGTTTGGTTGAAGCATGATTTGGATTATATAAAGATACGTAGAAATCTGAAAATTGAGCGGTATTTGCAACCACAAGGTATCCATTAAGTGCTTTTACTGTACCCGTATTTGCAGTTTGGGCTGTTCCATCAGTTTCACGCAAAACATAGTACCAACCCTTTTTCGTATTGTTCATCAGATTTGCTACATTGGTACTAGCAATAGCACTCCAATTATATAAATCTGATTCTGTTAAATTACTGGTTTTAGAGAATGTTGAACTGTATAAATTAGATGAAGCAATATCATAATCATATAAGGCATAAATTCGATTATCATTGCTATTGGCTTTGTTCAAAGGAAAACTTCGATTACCAGAAGCAATGCCAAGCACACCAAAACGGCTACCGTTACGATCATGAATACTTAAAGTCGGCATTTCATAGAAACGCTGGTTAAGTGCT
>NZ_JZFB01000002.1:140486-155596 GCF_001188385.1 Acinetobacter sp. V2
ATAACCATTATTCAAGTCAACGCGAAAGATTTGCCCACCTAAATCACCAAAATATAAATTATCAACCAAACCATCTGCATCTCGATCGAAAGCTTTGATTTGGCTCACTACGCTATATTTTAAATTACTATCCTTGACGTCAACCGTACTAGTGCTATTACTACTACCGTAACGAGCATCCCACAATAAAGCACCTGTAGTCGCATCAAAAATATAAATACCAGCGCCAGCATTTACAGTGGTTGAAGTCGGCTGATAACCATCCGTCTCATAAGCTGGATCATATCCACCTCCTACAATCATGACATTTTTAACTTGATTATTGAGACGAATTTTTGCAAGTGTTGGTTTGGACCAACTCTGCCCCATTGCCTGAAGTGCAGTTACTTGGTTCCCTGTAGCAGACACACCACTGGTACCACTATTAATTACCCCATTTACAGGGTCAATCTGAAACAAAAATTTTGGATCTGCTGGATTTTTAATATTTAAGCCATAATAGCTTTTTCCACCCATACGCATACCACCATAAATATTGGCAATATTGGCTTTAAATTTATTATTCGTCGCATCAACATTATATTCGATCCATGAACCCCATTGAGCATCGATACCATAAAATGGATTTGTTGTAGATGTTGTTGTATTACTTACATCTAATAAAGCATCTCGACGATTAACATCCTGAAGAATTTCATTGGGAAGAAAAGCCATTTCTTCTTTACCAGTGGCTTGATTCAGTATGTGTAGTAAACCTTGTATTGATCCCATCACAATATAATCTTTACGGTTTACCGTACTTTGAGTATTACTTAAAATTGCACCTGTAGTGGGGTCATATTTGGCTTCTAAAGTCACTAGTAATGGGTCAGAATGTAATACGCCACCCATTTGCTGCATAACGTTTAAGTTTTTTACTTTATCAACAGTATCCCACTTATAGCCTGCGGTTTTGGCTTCTAATTCAGTTTTTGTAAGCTTATAACCTAGTGCAGATAACAGATAAGGTTGGTAAACGTTTTGTCGCCATGCTGTCGTTCCTGAACCTGCTGTACTGTCAATATAGCTAGCAGTCAGAACATTTTGCGTACTCAGTTGAGTTAAACTATTTGCAGCTACAACTTTATTTTTATTCGTATCAGTTAAAGCTGTCGGAATAGTTGCGTTAATGTAGAGAGGCCGGGTTTGAATATCTGAAGCATTAGTTACCGTGCTGAGCGTACCTGAAGACGTATTTGGAACTGATAGTTGTGACCACGCCCCACCTTTGAGAGCATCGTCTCCATCATTAATATTCTCAGCATTCCAAAAGTCCTGAGTTAAAGTATTAATACCACCTGTATTTTTTAATACGGTATTACCATTCACATCAACCATAGTACCAGATGAATTTAAGGTATATTTTTTAAGGTTCCCTAACCATAACTGTTGCGTAGAGACTATTGTCCCACCCGACCCACTTACTTTAGGCTGAAACTGTGGTGCAAAAACATAAGAATAAGATGCACTGGTTGCCATTGGATCAGCTGGTACCACATAAGTCCCGAAACTAGCTGCCTCAAAAGTCCCTTGTGAAATTGCGCCTACAAACCTTAATAAAGCATTCTGTACTTTTTCACCTGTATCTGCATAGGTATAGCCACCAATAGGTTTATCGGTTCCATAAGTATCACCTTCACCAACTTTATCTCCCAACATCTTTAATGCATCAGCATTAAGAGTGTTAGAGTAAGGACTAGTATCAGAATTACCCAGATTGATATTTACAGCTCCTCCAGAACCAATATAACAATGGATATTGCGTCCAGTTGAATCTTTGTCACAGGTTTCAACCCGATTACCACTACTATTAACTGCAGTATTAAAAAGAGGTCCAAATCCAACTGTAGCTAAATAAATTCTTTTCTTTGAGATAGGTGTTGCAGTTGTCGATGTCGCTTTAACTAGATCTGCAATATATGACCATCCACTTCGATCTTGATAACCTGTTACTGTATTATTAGTCGTCACCTCATTATCCGTTGCTGATAGTTTCATCTCGTAAAACTCACCATTTGTGGTAGCTGAATTACGAGCTTTACTATAGTTATAATAAACAGCAGGTACATCTGTAACAGAACCACTAATGGTATTAGCATCCACTCCTGTGATGCCTGCATTTGCAGCAACATTCTTAAGTAATAATTGTGTGTTTGTTGCTGGAATACCAGAAGGTGCACCATCGGTTAAAAAGAAGACACCCTGTGTTGAACACTGTTTATCATTTTCATTCGGTAAAGATTCAATTGGCGCAATGTACTTTCCGTTTGAAACAGTACCTGTTGCAGCATTACCCATACCAGAAAGATCTGCTTGGTAACCATTTGAAAAGTTATTTACAGCATTAGGACTATCCGTACGACTCCCCAATAAATAGGCGTAAGTTTCTGCAAATAAAGTTGAAGTAGGTGTACTTGAATCTGCACCTAGCCCGTTAATCTGCTCTATTAGAAATTGTCTTTGTGTTTTTGTCCCTGATACTAAAGCATCTAGTCTTTTTGCTGGCACCCAAATTCTAGAACGTCTAGGATTACTAACATCACCAGCAAATTTAGTTAATCCCATATAAGTGATATTAGGAATTTTATAGGTACCATCTGTGTTTAAAGCTTGTAAAGCAGTGACTAAAGAGCGCTTCAGAGCATCTAAACGTGACATTCTTGTATTGTTATAATAGGCATCATTAATTGCCATACTAAAAGAATTATCAATTGCCAACATAATAATCGGATATTTAGTTGCCGTTGGATTTTGATAAATTTGCACATCACTCGCTCGAACAACTGATGTTGTTACCGTGCTTGTCATAATGGCAGATATCGCCATGACGAGTACTTTACACTTTAAAACTTTAGCTTTTTTTGTATTTAATATCTTCATTTCATCTATTCCCCAATAATCCAATTAAACCGAGTTCTGACGTTGATATGTACTCAACACAAAATCCTGAAACTGCGTATTAAATGGAACATTCAAATCTTGTAAACAACTCGATACTGTTGAGTTTGAACCTGATAATGGCTGGCTATTCGGACGTTTCAGACAATTTGTAATAGCAGTCTGAGAAGCATCGGATAAATTGGGTAAAATAGATGTCACATATACTCTTATTCTTTTTGTTTGCTCATTATCCAATTTCCCCAAACTTTCAAGATCACTCCCTAAAGTGACAATTTGTAATGGGCGTGCAGGTGTACTTAACGGTGGATTTACAACAATAGCAACTTGTGTCATTTGCGCTTTGCGACGGCTAGCATAATCATTAACTGCACTTAAATCACAAAATCCAGATACACCATTTACAGTGATGTCCGTATTTTCTTCGTTCCATTGTAAAGTACTCGTATTTGCGACAGAGAAAGACGTTGCAGGAGAGGTCTGACTTCTAAAACAAAAAACTACTTCTTTCCCCTGATTTTGTAATGCATAGCCAAGTAGACTTGTGGGATTACCACTCGTACTAGCGAAGCCTTCGGCACCTAATCGGTAAAGTACAGAATCAGATGACTGCATGAGTAACTGTTGCGCTTGACTGTTTGTTGCAATATTTAAACTTGTTAGACTCTGACGAACAGCCAACGTCCCAATTACTGTAATCACTAGCAGTAAAATTAAAACAACGATTAATGTTGAACCCTTTTGTACTTTCATTACATTACCGCCGTATCTTGAGAAAACAAACCATTACGCAAGGCGATAGTTTGAGTAATAACTGTACGCAAATATTTTGGAGGGTTCCCCGTCGGCACCTTAATAGATACATTTTGATCAAGCACTTTATAAGTTTGGCTATCTGAAACCAAACCATTCTCACGAATGCTTTCATTGGAACGTACAAGTACACCAACTTGAATGGAATTGACTCGCGGACGCGGATTTGCATTCAAAGCAAGATATTGCCCAATCGAGATATACCGAAAATTTGTTGTATTGGTATCATCAGAAATACCTAACAGAAAGTGCAAATGATCTACACGTCTTACCAAGATTTCTCCTTCTGTCGCACCAAATACAGTGGTAGATGTTGAAGGATTTTTTAAAATCGTGGTGTCACCCGCTACATACGAACCCGCTTCACATGCAAGTGCTAATGCAGTATTAGGTTCATTTGATATGGCATTTGAATCTGATCTTAAAAAGAAACGCTCTACAATGTATCTATTCGCCTCATAATTATTACCCTCACAATCAACGCCGGCCTGCTCTGCAAAGAACTGGACAACTAATTGATCGCTACCTTGATTTACCTTTCCAGTAGCGGGTGGTACCGCCGAAACTTGTACGTTACTGGCCTTGGTAGCGAAACTTGTCACTGGCACAGCTACTGTTGACGGAATTGTATCTGGCATATTCGTTGGAATCGTATCTGCCGTATAAGTTGGACTTGCTACTGCTGGGAAACGGGAAGTTTGTCTCGTGGTTATTACAATTCCACCGTTAGCCAGTCGATCATTTATGATGTTATTGTTTCCATAGTTACTCTTGCGAATGTCGTTTGAGATATAGCGTAATCCAAAGTTTCCACTTTCCTGTAGATCAGCCATCGCGCGTTGAGTATTTAAAGAAATTTGTCCAGTAAGAAATAGCTGAGTGGCAGCAGCTGTAATCAATAGCCCCAAAACAATTGCTACCATGAATTCGACAAGTGTGAACCCCTGCTGAATATATATTTTATTCATCTCAATATAACTCCATGATGACACATTTTGCTTGAGGCAAATATGCACCACCATTCGTACAAGCATCTGAATCAGTAGAACTATTTATTGCTTTTGTTTTTCCCCATGCGACATAGACACACTTGCGGTTTTGAGTCCCACTCACCTGACAGTCAGGTAACCGAATCGTCATTCCTAGATTATTTGCCTGACTCACAACCTGTGCCGTATCATAATTTGCCATTTGAACAGACGTAGTACATGGCGTTGTATTTGTTGTTTGAATACATTCTGGAGTCGCTGTTGTACTTTGTGTTGTTGCATTTAAATTATCGCCATAGGTACTAAATGCAGCCCTATTTACACGAATACGTTCAGCTAAATCTCTAGCAAGATTCATGGCTTGAATTTTACTCATAGCCTCATCGGTGGCATCAACGGCTCTTAACTGCAATGCAGTAAATCCTAGAACCCCTATCGCAAGAATCAGCAAAGCAACTAATACTTCCATCATCCCTATGCCCTTTTGATTATATTTATTCATGAGCAAGTTCCATCATTTTTTGAATAAACAGTTCCCATCCGGGTTAATGCAAAAGATTTTTGAGTTTTAGCGATTGAATTACAAATCACAAAATCCGTATCAGCTGAAATACCTAAAACTAACGCCCCATCTCTACCAAAAGTAATACTACTTATAGAGGTAGGTGCAGTTACTTGATTTCCTGAAGTGGGTTCCCAATAAAAATCTGTATTTGTATTCGTTCCATCACCTAAATGGACAGTAACATTCGTTCTTAATAAAACAGCTTGGCTACGCCCTTGAGATAAGGTGGAAATTAACTCTCTCGTATTTGCATTTAATTTTTGCTTAGCCATGAGTTGAGTAAAAGACGGCGCAGCCATCATCGCAATAATGACCATTACTGCAATCGTCACCATAAGCTCAACCAAGGTGAACCCTTCTTGCGGAATAATTCCCCTCATCCCCAGAACCCCAAATAAACTTAAGAATTTTTTATTTATTATTTAAATTTTACGGTTTAGATTTACAAAACAAATACAAAGCAGATGAAGGGTATAAAAAAACAGATAACTGTCATATCAACAATTATCTGCTTTACTATTTTAAAATCAGTATGTTAAATAAGTCACACTTTATGCTTGTGTCACATGAATACGTAATTCTTTAGGAAGACTAAAGGTTATGTTCTCTTCACGTCCATCTAATTCTTTAGGTGCTTGCGCGCCCCAGTCTTGTAAGCGTTGAATTACTTGCTTAATTAGAATTTCTGGTGCTGAAGCACCCGCTGTCACACCAATTTTGCAAGTGTCATTGAACCAAGACTGTTCTAACTGGTCAGCATTATCAACAAGATAAGCAGCTTTACCCATACGCTCTGCAAGCTCACGTAAACGATTTGAATTTGAAGAGTTAGGCGAACCTACAACCAATACCACATCACACTGTTCCGCCAAGTCACGTACAGCATCTTGTCTGTTTTGAGTAGCGTAGCAAATATCATCTTTACGCGGACCTTGGATCTGAGGAAATTTTGCACGCAAAGCATCAATAACTTTAGCTGTATCATCAATAGATAAAGTTGTTTGAGTTACAAATGCAAGTTTTTCAGGATGTCTAACTGCAAGCGCAGCAACATCAGCTTCATCTTCAACTAAATAAATGTCACCACCTTTCAATTTGTCATATTGGCCCATTGTTCCTTCAACTTCTGGGTGCCCTTCATGACCAATTAAAATGGCTTCAGTACCTTCACGCGCATATTTAGTCACTTCAATATGAACTTTGGTAACTAAAGGACAAGTTGCATCAAAAACTTTTAAGCCTCGACGCTCTGCTTCTTGCTGAACAGCTTTTGAAACACCGTGGGCACTAAAAATTACAATTGAGTCATCCGGAACCTGATCTAGTTCATCAACAAAAACTGCCCCTCTTTGACGTAAGTCATCAACAACAAATTTATTGTGTACAACTTCATGACGTACATAAATAGGAGGGTTAAAACATTCTAAAGCCCGATTGACGATTGCTATGGCTCGATCAACACCGGCACAAAAACCACGCGGATTAGCTAACACAATTTCCATAACAGCCTCAAAATTAATAAAACAGGGGAATTTCTCTTGAATATTTGCAATTAAAACTATTCAGTTTAAACGCACGGTACACTACAATAGCGAAGATATTTTATCATATCAGGAAAAATATCATGTCGGGTCTATTGTTTGTCGTTTCTGCTGCATCAGGAACGGGCAAAACATCTTTGGTGAAAGCCCTGCTTGACCGTGTGAGCAATTTACATGTTTCAGTCTCACATACTACCCGAGGTCAACGTCCCGGTGAATTAGATGGTGTTCACTATCACTTCACTACAAAAGATGAATTTCTAGACCAAGTCAACCATGACGGTTTTATTGAATACGCTGAAGTATTTGGTAATTACTATGGCACTTCTCAAGCAACTGTAAAACAACAGTTAGCTCAAGGACACGATGTTCTACTTGAAATTGATTGGCAAGGTGCAGAGCAAGTACGCAAACTTTTTCCTGAATCTAAGCAAATATTTATTTTACCGCCAACACAGTTTGACCTTCGTCAGCGTTTATCTAATCGCGGCACAGACTCAGTTGAAGTCATTGAACATCGTTTAAGCTGTGCAGTTGAAGATATGCAGCACTACACGAACTTTGATTACATCATTATTAATGATGACTTTAATAAAGCTCTACATGAGATTGAAGCTGTGATTACAGCAAACCGTCTAGTGCTATCTCAGCAAGCGAAACGTTATCAAACATTAATTCAAGACTTGATTACTCCTCAACCAAGACAGGAATAACTTGAGTCTAGATCGAAAGCCTTTTATACTGTTTAGTCTGTTCAAATTCACCATTCCAAAACGAGAACTTTTATGGCACGCGTCACCGTTGAAGATTGTTTAGATCATGTAGACAACCGTTTTGAGCTTGTGCTCGTTGCAAGTAAACGTGCTCGTCAATTGGCACGTCAAGGCATGGAGCCAACTGTAGAATGGGATAACGACAAACCGACTGTAGTTTCTTTGCGCGAAATCGCGGCAGGGCACGTTACGAAAGAAATTCTTAAGCAACGTGAACAAGATTATCAAACTTCTAGTCTTGATCTTGCTCTTTCTACAAACAGCTTGAATTTAGAAGGTTTTTCTTTCTAATTAATTCTGTTTCATAAAAAAACCATCGTTTTTCTGCGGTGGTTTTTTATTTGGCTTTGTCTTGAATTTAAAGATATTGAAAAAAGCAATTATTTTCATTGAAAAAAAAATACACTTTTTCAAATGAAAAAATTGACAAGTTCCGCAATATGCTTTTCATTAAGAAGTAGATAGATTTAGTTTTTCAGTATTAGGAAAAAGGGTGATTTATGCCAGGCGAAGAGGTCAGCCAAGCCAAGCAACAGCTTAAATTGATTATCGACCCTTACTTATCGGTAAGTGAAGTCGAGAAAGTGCTTGCTGCCTGTGATTTTGCCGATCTAGCGCATACTGGCATTACACGTAAAAGTGGTGAACCCTACATTCTGCATCCAATTGCTGTCAGCTGTATTCTTGCGAACATGCGTTTAGATGCTGAAACCTTAATGGCAGCTCTTTTGCATGATGTTATTGAAGATACTCAATATACAAAAGAAGATATTACTGAAAAATTTGGCCTGACAGTTGCCGAGCTGGTTGACGGTGTAACCAAACTTAGCCAATCCAGTGATAAAGAATATAACAAGGCCGCCTCATTTAGAAAAATCTTGCAAGCGACCCTACAGGACCCACGTGTCATTATTATTAAATTAGCCGACCGCTATCATAATATGACAACTCTAGGTGCTTTACGTCCAGATAAACGCGCCCGTATTGCTCAAGAAACTCTTGATATCTTTGTGCCAATGGCAAGATTAGTCGGCATGAATGAAATGGGTGATAATCTAGAAAATCTTTGTTATCAAAATCTTGATCTTGATATGTTTGATAACGTGCAAAATGCACTACGTCTAACCAAACCAGAGCGATGTAAATATCAAAGTATCTGGGAACAAAACCTCGCTGAACTTCTTCATAATTATCATATTCAAGGCCGCATTAAAAAGAAAAACAACAATATCGAATTATTACGCCATTTCGTTAAAAATGAGATGGATCTACAAGAGCTTACCCACAGCCATGCTTTTGAAATCGTTTTACAATCAATTGCCGACTGTGACCGCCTAGTTGATGCTTTAAGAGAAAACTTTCAGGTCATTCAATATAAAGACCATATCCGTCGTCCGCTACCAGGTGGCAACCAGTCTTTATTAATTAAGCTCAAAGGCGAAAAAACCACACTCTCTCTTACTATTCAAACCGAGCTTATGCGTAAAGCTGCTCGTTTTGGGGTAGTGCTTGGTGAAAATGCACCACAAACTTGTCGTTCGGCTATTCAGGCTTCAATGCAAAATCTGAATACGCTCATCGATGGAGAATGTGCAAAAACGACCTTCAATGATTTATTAGATTACTTACACCAAGAAAAAATTTGGGTTTACACTCCACATGGTCAGCTCCACGAATTACCACAAGGTGCTACCGTAGTTGATTTTGCTTATTCAGCCAGTTTATTTTTAGGTAACCATGCCGTTGGTGCAAAAGTAGATGGCGAGATTAAACCACTATCGACACCATTAATCAGCGGTCAGGTTATTGAAGTTATTACGGATGTTTTAGCAACACCAAATCCAGACTGGTTAAGTTTTATTAATACGCAAAAAGCTCGCCGTGCCTTACAGCATGTCCTTAAAGATCAAGATATTGAAGAACAACGTCTTGTCGGTGCACAAGCACTTTCTCGAGCACTGAAACTATTTAACCGTTCGATTAACGATCTCTCTGAGGCCGACTGGTTAGATTTACTTCAATGGCGTCACATCGATAATAAAAATACATTGTTTGAACAAATTGCTGTTGGCGACCTACTACCTCAACTTGTGGCTAATCACTTATTTGCTCATGACAAGCATCCACAAGTGGAAAATTCAGATCGACTCATTCAAAGTACTGAAGGTATCGACGTTAAATATGCGCATTGCTGTAATCCAGTTTTGGGCGACCCAATTCAAGGACATTTAACACGTCGTGGGTTAATTGTGCATCGTATCCGCTGCCATAACTTGCTACATGAACAACATCTACATCCTGAAAATATTATGCCGCTTCAATGGAAAGCAGATGACGTAGATGATGTTCGTTTTACAGCCTACCTCGCTATAGAAATGGCAATGAATGATGAACAGGTATCAGACCTGATCTATCAATGTCGTAAAAATAATGCAGGGGTAGAAATGGTTCACTCAAATGAGCAAAGAACTTTTGTTAATATTGTGGTGAACAACCGCAAACATATTGCAAAAGTCATCCGTGACTTACGTATGCATTATGGTTTTCCACGTATTGAGCGTTTGGATGCGCCTAATCCACAGATGGAAATTTCAAAAGTAAGCTAAGTCTTTATAAGGGCTATTGGTCAGATTTATGTTTCTTTAACAAAATCAAACTTTCCAAATCCACTTAATCAATTAAATCGATGATACTTTTGTCCAAAGCGATCATCGATTATGATGAAATGAGATTTAATCAAGGAGAACCAAATGTCCCGCCAAGTAATTCATACTGAAAATGCCCCTGCTGCTATCGGCACATACTCTCAAGCCATTTTAGTAGATAATACATTATATCTTTCAGGGCAAATTGGTTTAGACCCATACAGTATGGAACTTGTAGAAGGTATTGAAGCTCAAATTCGCCGTGTATTTGATAATTTAAAAGCAGTTTGTGAAGCTGCCGGCGGTTCTCTAGCAGACATTGCCAAGCTCAATATTTTTCTCACTGATTTATCAAACTTCCAACTTGTAAACCAAATTATGGGTGAATATTTTGCGCAACCGTATCCTGCACGTGCAGCACTTGGTGTAGCAAGTTTACCAAAAGGTGCTTTAGTTGAAATGGATGGTATTGTAGTTATTAATCAATAAGATATAGAAATATATTGAATATTTTCCGTTAAATTTTTAACTCTAAATCATGAACCACCTTTGTATAAAATTTGAACACAACTCAGATTTCCGCTCAGGTGGTATTTTTTTATCCAAATTCCCAATAATAATAAATGAGATTTTAAATGAATTTCATTGACAAACGATAATAATTATCAATAATATCAATTATCGCATTTATATTTGGGGATCACTCCCATGTACGTTTGCTTGTGTCGTGGCATTACCGATCAAGATATTAAAGACGCTGTTGAAAATGGCGCTGAAAGCTATCGCGAAATTCGTGATTTGCTTGATCTTGGTACTTGCTGTGGACGCTGTGCACCAGAAGCACGTGCTATTATTAATGAAGAATTAGCAGAAATCGCTGCTCGTATTTCTGTAGCTGCGTAAAAGATTTATAAAAATTTAATAGTATTTATTAGCTCCTCCACCGCTTTTTGCGGAACGTTAATAGTTCCTCATTCAAGCGGTTTTTTTTGGTTGAAAACTCTCCTTTCCTAATATTGTGTTGTTTTTGATTGCGATTTTCATTTGCTGTTCTATAAATTACTCGCCATATCAGTGTTTGTTCACTAGAATGGTTTTATAGATTGCCTTAATTGAATTAAGGCAGAAATTGTTTTGGAGTAGCTACAATGAAAGGCAATCGTGATGTCATTAATCAGCTCAACCAAGTGCTGTATCATCATCTAACTGCAATTAATCAATACTTTTTACATTCACGCATGTTTAATGATTGGGGAATTGAGCAGCTTGGCTCTGCTGAATACAAAGAATCCATTCGTCAAATGAAGCATGCAGACAAAATTATTGAACGTATTTTATTTTTGGAAGGCTTACCTAATCTTCAGCACTTAGGCAAACTTTATATCGGCCAACATACAGAAGAAGTTCTGCAATGTGACATTCGTAAAGTGAAAGAAAATATAGAAGCGATTCAAAAAGCAGTTGCACTCGCTGAAACAGAACAAGACTATGTGACTCGTGATCTTGTTCAAGAAATTTTAGAAAAAGAAGAAGAATATTGGGACTGGTTAGATACTCAGATTGACCTTATCGGCAGCGTTGGTATTGAAAATTATATCCAGAGTCAAATGTAATTTCTCATAAAAAAATCCCCTTGAATACAAGGGGATTTTTTTTACTTTTCTTTTAATAACTCTGGTAGCGTTATTTTTTGCTTATAGAGATGCTTTAAAATTAATAATTGCTGCTCTGCTTGCTCTGGTTTTCCATTATAAGCCAGCAATTTTGCATTTTTACGTAAATTATATGGAGTTGCTTTATTCTTTACTGAGTTTCCCCACTGGACTAGCTCAGCTTCAGATAATTTAGTTTTTGGATTAAGTTCAATCCATTTTAAACGCTCTTCAAACTGTGTTAAAACAAAAATTTTACTGCTTCCCATGAACTCTGCATTTGGCTTTTTATTCTTATACAGTAAATTACTATTTAGAACATACACATTGTAATCACGTAAAATCGCAATAATAAGCAGTAAACTAACTATCCATATTAAGCCAAAAAGTTGCTTATTAAGTACAACTCCCTTGAGTACTGGAGTCTGTGCCTGAATGACACCGAGCAAGAAACCACAGGTAAGTAAGAAATAAGCATAGCGCTGTGGGAACTCGAACATGGCATGAATAAACACCGCACACACCATCATAATCGCTATAATTGAGATGGTTTCTTTAGCCTGTTGATTTAACCAAAGAAACCAACACGCAAAGTAAGCAATGATTACAGCTGCCAATGGAATACCATTCCAAACAATTAAATCAAGCAGTACATTATGGGCACTATTAAACCATACATGTACAGTTCCATATTGAATACTATCTACTACAGCAACACTAGTTTGACTCCATCCATACCCTGCCCACGGCTGCTGAGCTATAGCATGTAATATTTGTATCCACATACCTACACGTTCATGCCCCGAACCTGCTCGAGCAACAAACGTTCTTGTTTCAGTAATCTGTGTATTTGTAGAGAATTCAATGAATTGAGTAATATACGGTAAGATTAATCCAGCAATTAAAAAAAATGTTAAGCACCATAAGAAGCCTTGAGCAAATCCAAATCTTTTTTGCTTTCTAAACAGCTTGATCCCCCAATAGATGAGTAAAAATGGAAAAACTATCCATGAAGTTCTTGATTGACTCAATGCAACTGTAAATAAAATAATGAGGGCTGAAGGTAGTAACAACCATATTGTTACTTTATTCTTTTCATATAAATATAAACACCCTAATAATCCAATAATTAAAAAGGTTGCCATATTATTAGGTTGACCAAAATTACCGTAAGGACGATTACTCAGCAACTTAAGCACATAAGGAATATGAGACTCGATATTCAACCATTGGCAAATTGCAATAAAGCTAGTGCTAAGGGATACTATAATTACGAGTAAACTAAAACCCGAAAAGATTTGATCACGCTTTTGTTGATCTAAAGACAAGTTATAACCAGCCAAGACCATAAACCAAAAACCTAACAAGTAAAATGAACTCAATAAGGCTGTGCTCAGATCAAAAACCAAACCAAAACCCCACTGCACTACCGGAATTAAAGTAAATGGCAGCAACAATAGTTGTGCTCTAGGAATTTTAATATTTTGCTGAATTAGAGCGGCTAATACGCATAATCCAGCCCCAAAAGTACTCACTTCACTCGAGAACATAACCCAAGGACTATAGTGAAATGGAGACAACCATGCAAAACCTAACAGGATTGCAGCGAGGAATAAGAAGAATACTTGCATAGTGAAAGGTTAGAGACTAAGACTTGAAAGAATTATACATGCAAATAGAAAAAGAGAAGTTCTAACTAATTTATAAACTGCTAATACCGATCGAAGTAAATTTTAAAATAAAAAAAACGCACCATGAGGTGCGTTTTTTTATTTTTTATTATTAGTTAGTACTAGTTGTCGGGCAAGCTGAAGTAGCATATTTTTGCAACACGTTTGAAGAACAAGTCCATGTACCTGTACCAGCATTTCTTGTCCAAACGATGGTTTGGGTAGCAATCGCTTGAGCAGCACTATTACCTATTGTCGCAGTAATTGTTGAATCAGTTGTCGCGTTAGCACCAATTACTGCAACAGGAACACCTGTAACCCCAGAAGATACTCCATTAGTTCCATTTAAGCCACCTGTAGCAGCACCTGTTAAAATATTTGATCCAGTAGCGCCAAAGTCACATGCAGCCGTTGCTTTTCCATCAAGTATACATGTATCTAAAGCAGTTTTCAGACCTGCAGCTTCATCTACAGCTCTTGTTACTTGTGATTTCGCAATATAAGTTTGATATTGCGGAATCGCAATTGCCGCCAAAATACCGATAATCGCAACCACGATCATGAGTTCAATTAATGTAAAACCTTTTTGTGCATTCATAGCCTTTTCCCCAAAGATTGTATGTATGTTTTTATATAAGCCTTTTCAGCTATCAACTATATAGCAGCAACCATGCCAACTTTTATTTTACTTATAAAACAAAAGCTTATATTAATTTTAAAATCCACTTAATCTAAAATCACTGTAAATAATTGACAAAAAACGTCACACAACTTTTGGTTATAACAGATCACACATCAAAAAAAGTAAACAAAACTTATCAAACTTTGTATTTGTTTTTGTGAGCAAATTCTCTTTACAAATAAATAAATAGGTGACATTTTTTGTCAGCCACCTTAAGAAATTAAAAACTTAAAATTTATGAGATATAGAACTTTTAGAAAATAACTTAATTAATAATAATTGGAGCATTTCCCAATTCATTGGATTGATCTGGCATGTTTTCATCATAAAAATGTGACAATACCTCTCCAATTTGCTGCACACCCATCACGACAGCTTGTTGATATTGTTTTTGTTTAAGCTGTTGAACGATAGACTCACAAATCTGCTGCCAGACCTGATCGTTAGTCGCATTTCTAATACCACGGTCAAATATAACTTCTACAGTACGTTCACATAAATTTAGGTATAACAATACACCGCTATTTAATGCAGTATCCCAAACGCCCAACTCTGCAAATAGCTGCTGTGCTCTTAAACGCGTGTTTTGTCTATAGGCTTGTGAACATGGAATATGGCCTTCAATTACCACCTGTATCTCACCAACATGTCCATGTTCTGCTCGCTGTACAGCATCGGCAATAATTTGCTTATCTTGTTTTGAAAAATAACGGCTACTGGCTGGGAAATAACATAAATGTTTAAACCAACGTTTTAGACTTGGCTCTACAGATTCCTCAATTTTTGGCTGAGTAATAATTTGTGTTGTTTCTGATGTTGTTACCATGAGCCTGAAGCACCTCC
>NZ_JZFB01000002.1:155638-160486 GCF_001188385.1 Acinetobacter sp. V2
CCACCACCGAAGCCTCCTCCACGGCCACCGCCGCCAGAACCACTCAGAATGGCCTGTAAAATAAGTTGGGCAATAGAAGTAATGAGTAAAAAGAAGATTCCAAAACCAAGTAATAAGCTTGTCACTAGACCTGCACCATTTACAAAACCTGCTACCGCAGCAGCAACACCAGCAGTAGATGCGCTAAGCGGACGACCGACAATAAATGAACCCACAATTCCAGCAACAAGAATAAATAGAGCCATTGTCAGGGTTGTCTGTTTAGCTTGTTGCTCTTCCTCAGCTTGATGTTGGCGTTCTTTTAAATCTTGAGCAGCTTGCTGAGCGACTTCTGGGTCAAGATTTAAAATCCTTCCAATTTCATCAAGACCTGCATTTAAACCTTGTGCATATTGGGCTTGTTTAAAATAAGGTGTAATTTGGTTTCGAATAATCCGACTTGCCACAATATCAGGCAATACGCCTTCTAAACCATATCCAGTTAAAATTTGTATGCGACGATCATTCACCGCAACTGCAATGAGCAATCCGTTGTCACGTTTAGATGATCCTAATTGCCACTGCTCACCCACTCGTAATGCATAATCAAAAATATCTTCTTGACCCGTAGTTGGGACAATAACGACACCAATTTGCGCTTTACCTTGTTGGTATAAATTTAGAATTTTTTGGTCGAGCTGCTGTTTCTCAGCTTCACTTAAAATGTTAGCTTGATCAATAACAGGCTGATTTAAAGTTGGCAAACCACGAATTGATTCACCGTCTGCCATATCGTTAGAGACTTTAGGCGAGGCAGCAACACTTGAAGTAGCTTGTTCACCTGACTTAGACGCAGTGGCTTGATTTTGCTGTTTTTGAATGATTTTGCCCGCTACTATTGTGTCAGTCTCGTCAGTAGCAGTTGCAATATTACTTTCACTCCATGCTGTATTCTGAAAAAGAACACCACAACAAAGCAAAATTAAGGTCGCAATAAAGACCTTAATTTGCCCAGACTGAAGCAATATAATATTTCTCATACAGCACTCCTTTGATTTATTAAATTAATCAAAAGAAACTTTTGGAGCCTGTTGTGCAGAAGCTTCTGCAGAGAAATTGGCTTTAGGATGCATACCAATTACTTTTGCGGTCACTGCTTGCGGGAACTGGCGTACATATCCGTTGTAATCTTGCACTGTTGTAATATAACGATTACGTGCAACTGCGATACGGTTTTCTGTACCCTCAAGCTGAACTTGTAATTCTTGGAATTGAGTATTGGCTTTCAAATCTGGGTAGTTTTCAGACACAGCAATCAATCGAGACAATGCCCCTGTTAATTGACTTTGAGCCTGTTGATATTTTTCAAGTAAAGCTGGATCTTCTAGAACTTCTTTATCAACTTTTAAACCTGCAACATTCGAGCGTGCCTGTGTTACTTCGGTTAATACTTGCTCTTCATGTTTAGCATAACCTTTTACCACATTGACAAGGTTTGGCACCAAGTCTGATCGACGTTGATATTGGTTTTGTACTTCAGACCACGCTGCTGTTACAGCCTCATCTTTTACTTGTAGAGTGTTATAGCCACATCCCGAAAACAGTAAGGTGCTGGCAAGTGTTGTTGCGATCGCTAATTGTTTCAATGTTTTCATCGTCACATTATCCTCAAGTTTTTCTTTATATTTTTGACCTCTTTACCCGATTGTATGATGAATTTGGCATTATTGTGTTGCTTTTATTTTATTGATTTTTAAAAACCGGATTTTTAAATCCGGTTTTCTATTAACTTAATCTTTGATCTTTTTCTTGTTGAAAACTTGCCATTTGATATTCTTCAGCTAAAGAACTTTTCCAGTAATCGACCATCTTGTCGTAATCCTTTTGACTAGGATGAAAATCTTTTTTGTAATATGCAAAGTATTCAGGCATTAATTGGACAAGCATCTTTATCAGCAAATACGACCCAAATAAATTACCTCCAATTTTAGGTAAGCTGTTCCATTTATCTTGCCAAAATAAACGAGTTGTCCCATAAAAAGCCAGACTCGCAAACCCAGTCGTGACGCTACGCATGAGTAAGCGACGAATACGGTCATCTCCATATACATGTTGATAGACATCGAATGCGACTGAACGATGTTCAATTTCTTCAATCGCATGCCATACCCAAAGTTTTAGCGCATCTTGATCTAACGTTTTTAACAATTCTGGATGTTGTAAGACATATGCTCCAAGGAGAGCTGTAAAATGTTCAAAAGCACAGGTAAGAGCTAATTGCAGCTTAGGTGGAATCGTTCTTAAGTATTTATCGCGCTCATTTAACCAATTTTGAAAACTGTCCAGATTATAATCATCACGGCGCCAAGCTTCATTAAACTCGCCATGTGCTTTGGAATGCATAGCCTCTTGTCCAATGAAAGCTGCAATTTGCGCTTGTAATTGAGGGTCTGAAACTTTATCACGTACATTACGTACGCTATTCACAAAGAATTGCTCACCTACTGGAAACGTTGATGAGAGTGCAGTTAAAAAATGAGACATGAGGGGTGAATTTGCAAAATAGTGCCGCTTGATCGCCTTTGGATTAAATTCAAGACGACGCACTGTAATACCCAACGCTTTTCGACGATTTAAATATGATTTTTCTGCCGTCATATCTGCGATGTTCATACTCAACACCTATTGTATTGAAGAAGGAAGTTTTGAGTATGTCGCGAGCTTAAAAAGCTAAAAAGGGCAAAAAAGCTTATTATATTTGCCAAAAACATCAAACTGACTAATGGTAAACAATAAAAAAAGCCTACTTGAAGTAGGCTTTTTTGAGTGTTTTAACACATTAATTTATTAAACACCAAGGTAATCCAAAATGCCTTCAGCAGCTTGACGGCCTTCCCAAATCGCAGTCACGACTAGGTCTGAGCCACGCACCATATCACCACCAGCAAAGATTTTCGGGTTTGATGTCTGGAATTTGAATTCTTGTTTTTCAGCTGCGACAACACGACCTGAACCATCAAGATTAATATTCGCGTTACCAAACCAATCCGCTGGGCTTGGGCGGAAACCGAATGCAAGTAAAACAGCATCGGCTGGTAATACTTCTTCAGAACCTGGAACTGGTTCAGGACTACGACGGCCACGACTATCTGGTTCACCCATTTGGGTCGTTACCACTTTTACGCCTGTCACGTTGCCATTTTCACCAACGATTTCGATCGGTTGACGATTGAATAGGAATTTTACACCCTCTTCATAGGCATTTTTTACTTCACGTGCAGAACCTGGCATGTTGCTTTCATCACGACGGTATGCACATGTTACATCATGAGCGCCTTGACGTAATGAAGTACGGTTACAGTCCATCGCTGTATCACCACCACCAAGTACAATCACCTTTTTACCATCTAAACTGATGTACTCACTTGGATCTTTTTCCCAACCTTGGCAGCGATTCACGTTAGAGATTAGGAAATCAAGAGCATCATAAACGCCATTAAGATCTTCACCTGGGAAACCACCCTTCATGTAGGTATAAGTTCCCATACCCATGAACACCGCATCATATTCTGCAAGTAATTCATCAATAGTTACATCTGTACCAATTTCAGTATTTAAGCGGAATTCGATACCCATACCTGTGAAAATTTCACGGCGGCGTTTCATCACATCTTTTTCCATTTTAAATTCTGGAATACCAAATGTAAGTAAGCCACCAATTTCAGGACGCTTATCGAATACAACTGGTTTAACACCACCACGAGCTAGAATATCTGCACAGCCTAAACCAGCAGGACCAGCACCAATAATGGCAACTTTTTTGTCAGTCCATTTTACACCTGACATATCTGGACGCCAGCCCAAAGCAAAGGCTGTATCGTTGATATATTTTTCAGCATTACCAATGGTTACTGCACCAAAACCATCGTTTAAGGTACAAGCACCTTCACATAAACGGTCTTGTGGGCATACGCGACCACATACCTCAGGTAGTGTATTCGTTTGATGACAAAGCTCAGCAGCTTGGAAAATTTGGCCTTCAGCAATGAGTTTTAACCAGTTTGGAATGTAGTTATGTACAGGACATTTCCATTCACAATATGGGTTACCACAACCTAAACAACGGTGAGTCTGATTAGTGACAGTTTCCGATGTAAAAGGCTTATAAATTTCCACAAATTCTGCTTTGCGGACAGTAATATCTTTTTTCTCTGGATCTTGGCGTGCTACATCCAGAAATTGAAAGTCATTATTTAGGCGTTCTGCCATGTCTCTCTCCGTGGGTAGGCGCGGTTTTCACTGTTGTCCGCACCTGCCTATGTCGTTGCAGTCGTGGAATTATTGTGGATCAGCTTGTGTTGTTTTCAAAAGCGTTTGTAAATTAGCAGCCTTTGGTTTCACAAGCCAGAATTTACGGCTGTAGAAATCGAACTCATTGCGGATTTTATAAGCCCAGGCACTACCTGTTTCTTTAATATGCTCATCGATAATACGCAACAAGAACTCTTTATGATCTTCCATAGATTCTGTTGAAATACGATTTAAATCAATCAATTCGTGGTTGTAGTAATCTACGAAGTCATTGTCCAGGTCAAGTACATAAGCAAAACCACCAGTCATGCCCGCGCCAAAGTTATGGCCTACTTTACCAAGTACAGTCACAACACCACCTGTCATATATTCACAGCAGTGATCGCCAGCACCTTCAATTACAGCAAATGCGCCAGAGTTACGAACTGCAAAACGCTCACCCGCTGTACCCGCTGCAAAAAGCTTACCGCCAGTTGCGCCATACAAACAGGTATTACCAATAATTGCTGTGTTTTGGGTTTGGAAAGGTGAACCTTTTGGTGGGAAAATTGAGATACG
>NZ_JZFB01000002.1:160497-162825 GCF_001188385.1 Acinetobacter sp. V2
CCTTCAAGACGGATGTGTAAACCACCCGCGTTCCATACACCAAGTGACTGACCAGCTGTACCAGTTAAGTTCATCACTACTGGATGTACTTCCATACCTAAGTTGCCATAGCGACGAGCAATTTCACCCGACACACGAGCACCGATCGAGCGGTCACAGTTCACAACATTGAAGTTGAACTGACCACCTGCACTTGATTCAATTGCAGGAAGCATTTCAGCAACCATTTTCTCAGCTAACACACCTTTATCAAATGGTGCATTCCCCTGTACTTCACAGTACTGTGCTTTACCGTCAGCAGATGGATGAGACGTTAACAATGCACTTAAATCAAGATGAGCATGTTTTTCAGTTTCACCCGGTAATACTTCGAGTAAATCAACACGACCGATTAAGTCTTTCAATGAAGACACACCTAATGCTGCCAACCATTCTCGTGTTTCTTCCGCAATAAAGTGGAAGAAATTGATGAGCATTTCTGGTTCGCCAATGTAGTGCTCTTGACGTAAGTGATCTTGCTGAGTTGCAACACCAGTCGCACAGTTGTTTAGGTGACAAATACGTAGATATTTACAGCCTAATGCAATCATTGGTGTTGAACCGAAACCAAAGCTCTCAGCACCTAAAATTGCTGCCTTGATCACATCAAGACCAGTTTTTAAGCCACCATCAGTTTGTACACGTACTTTGCCACGTAAGTCATTTACACGAAGAGCTTGATGCGCCTCACTTAAACCCAACTCCCATGGAGAACCCGCATGGTGAATAGATGAAAGTGGAGATGCAGCTGTACCACCGTCATAACCAGAAATAGTAATAAAGTCTGCATATGCTTTAGCAACACCAGCAGCAATCGTACCTACACCCGGCTCAGATACCAGTTTTACTGAAACCATTGCTTGCGGGTTAACTTGTTTCAAATCAAAAATTAACTGAGACAAATCTTCAATTGAGTAAATATCGTGGTGCGGTGGAGGTGAAATCAGTGTTACACCCGGCACTGAGTAACGTAAACGTGCAATTAAACCATTTACTTTACCACCCGGTAACTGACCGCCTTCACCTGGTTTTGCACCTTGAGCAACTTTAATTTGCAATACTTCAGCAGAAGTTAGATATGCAGGCGTTACACCAAAGCGACCAGATGCGATCTGTTTGATTTTCGAGTTACGAATTGTGCCGTAGCGAACAGGATCTTCCCCGCCCTCACCAGAGTTTGAACGACCACCAATCGTGTTCATCGCAATTGCAATCGCTTCATGCGCTTCTGGAGAAAGAGCACCTAAAGACATCCCTGCAGAGTCAAAACGAGGCAAAATGTCTTCAACTGATTCAACTTGCTCAACTGGAATAGAATTGGTTGTTTTTAACTTAAATAAGTCACGAATAGTCGCGACTGGACGGTTATTCACCAGCTCAGCATATTCTTTAAAGTGTTCGTATTTACCTGAGCGAACCGCTTTGTGTAATGAGTTAATCACATCTGGGTTAAACGCGTGATACTCTTTATCAAATACGAATTTAAGCAGACCACCTTGATCAATTGGTTTACGATTTGACCATGCTGTAGCAGCTAATTTTTTCTGGTCTTTTTCTAGATCAGCAAATGTTGCACCCTGGATACGACTTGGAACACCCAAGAAGCACTGATCTACAACTTCAGATGATAAACCCACTGCTTCAAAAAGCTGACCGCCACGATATGAAGCAACTGTAGAGATACCCATTTTTGAAAGAACTTTTAATAAGCCTTTCTCAATACCTTTACGGAAGTTCGCTTGAGCATGGATTGGATCACCTAAAAGCTCACCTTTCGCAATCAAATCATTAATTACGTCATATGCAAGGTATGGGTAAACAGCAGTTGCACCGAAACCTAGTAATACCGCAAATTGGTGCGGATCACGTGCAAAACCAGTTTCAACCATGATGTTTGCATCAGTACGTAAACCAGTTTTAATGAGGTAATGATGTACTGCACCTGTTGCAAGCGCTGCGTTTGCAGGCAAGAAACCTTGGCGAATATTTTTATCAGTTAAAACAATTAAAGTTTTACCGTCACGAATCGCTTGCGCCGCTTCTTCACAGATACGTGTAATCGCAGCTTGCAATCCTTCTTCTTCAGCATAGTTTAAATTGATGTCAACAGACTCATAGCCGGCACGATCAATACTACGGATTTGCTGCATTTTTGAGTTAGACAGAACAGGGCTCGAAATAATAATTCGATCTGCGTGCTCTGGACCTTGCTCAAATACATTTTGTTCACGACCTAAACAGGTTTCGAGCGACATTACAATCGATTCACGTAGTGGATCAATTGGCGGG
>NZ_JZFB01000002.1:162867-164017 GCF_001188385.1 Acinetobacter sp. V2
CATGGCGTACTTGACGAGACAATACAGCCATTGGCGTATCATCCCCCATAGAACCTACAGCTTCCTGACCACTTTCAGCAATAGGACGCAACAACTGGTCGCGCTCTTCAAACGTTACCATAAACATTTTTTGAGCTGCTTTTAAAGCATCACCAGTTAAACCTTGATCAACTAATTGTTCTTCAAGTTCAGGGTTAGCATTGAGGCGAATTGCATGATCACGTAGCCACTCACGGTACGGACGCATGTTTTTCAAATGAGTACTAACATCTTTAGTATCAAGTACTTTACCTGTTAATGTATCAACTACTAAAATTTGACCAGGGCCTACGCGACCTTTAGAAATAACATCTTCAGGTTCATAACCCCAGACACCAATTTCAGATGCCAAGGTAATGTAATCATTTTTGGTAATAACCCAACGTGCAGGGCGTAAACCATTACGGTCAAGCATACAAATGGCATGACGACCATCTTGAATTACTAAACCTGCTGGACCATCCCAAGCTTCCATATGCTTAGAGTTAAACTCATAGAATGCACGTAAGTCTGCATCTAAAGTTTCAACGTTTTGCCAAGCTGGTGGCACGAGCATACGCAATGCACGGAATAAATCCATACCGCCACCGACCAAGATTTCAAGCATGTTATCTAAGCTTGAAGAGTCTGAACCAGTACGGTTCACAATTGGGTTAAGCTCAGTTAGGCCTGGTAACAATGGGTTTTCAAATTTAGGCGTACGTGCCAATGCCCAGTTACGGTTTGCTGTAATAGTGTTGATTTCACCATTATGCGCAAGGTAACGGAATGGCTGTGCCAAAGGCCAACGCGGTAAAGTGTTGGTCGAGAAACGTTGGTGGAACACCACGATATGTGATTTTAAACGTTCGTCTGCCAAATCTGTATAGAACTCAGCAATTGCAGCCGGCATCATCAAGCCTTTATAGCTGATCACTGTCGAACAAAGCGTAGTCACATAGAATGACGGATCATTTTGTAATTGTTGTTCTGCACGACGACGTGCCAAAAATAGTTTACGGTTAAACTCAACTTCAGTTACACCCATTGGACAGTTCACAATGACCTGTTCAAAAGCAGGTAAAGATTGAAGTGCAATTTCACCTAGTGCATCATTATTTGTAGGGACAAC
>NZ_JZFB01000002.1:164059-169976 GCF_001188385.1 Acinetobacter sp. V2
TTAGTTAAAATATTTTTAGAGTGCTGCGCTAATGCCGGATCGACATTTAAAAATACCGTTCCTACAGCAAAAACTTCGCTAAGTGTAATATCACTTAGTTTTTTTGCTTCATCACGGAAAAATTGCTTTGGCATCGCCAATAATAAGCCGCAACCATCTCCCGTCTTGCCATCTGCGGCAATACCACCACGGTGCGTCATGCAACTTAAACTGTGAATCGCGGTTTCTACAAGATGATGACTTGATTCACCCTTCATATGGGCAATCAGTCCAAAACCACAGTTATCCTTAAACTCATCAGGTTGATATAAACCTTGAGCGGGAGCTACAGTATTAGGCGATGGCATGTGCATAGCGTACCCTTCTTTCAATAAGGCTCTTTCGAGCGTCAAACAAACAACTTATTTCTGCGATATTGCCTACGGACGATAGTTAGCTCAATGTTTCGCAAAAAAAAATTTTGGGCTGATAAGCCAATATACGCTGTTCCATTTTTACGTACACTGGTTTTTGCTAGAAAAATGTTTTGACTTATTTCGCACTCTTTTAAAGCAGCTCGACCCCACGACTCTGCATAGACTTCACTCTTTAGAGCGCCAAAATAGTTAGCAGTACATTAATAAGCACAAGAATAAAGCAAAAACTATGCCAATATAATTTTCGTAGCTTAAGTGTTTATATTTCTTAAAAATAGATCAGTTTTATTCAGGCTATCATTTTAATAAATGACCAAATATGCACCACACTTGATCAAAAATTATATATATCTTCTATTATTGCACTATATTTGTGCACATTATTCTTATCCTTAGTTTCCTCTTGTGCCCTCATTTGTTGCATTTTTAGGAGTAGCTTCAATTTCACGATTTTGCTGAGTCTTTTTAGAAGCATCTGCAGAATTCGACTGGTGTACATCCACAACATTTCCTTCAGCATCTCGGCGAATAATGGTTGTTCGAGTTGTAGAGTTCGTTGCCGGAGCAGCCACTTTAGGCTGCGTACTTATCGCACCGTTTACACCTGCGCCCATGAGCAAAGACTCATCAATTTTAGGCAATGCAGCTGGACGTAGACGCACTTCATAAGTTTGGCTAATTCCACCTTTCATTTCATCTGCACCCAAGTCATTAACTAGTGGCACATAAGTAGAAAATTGTTGTGGTTGTGGCTTAATTGATTCAGGCAAATCAAGATTCAGTTGCGTTAACTGCTGAATTGCATCCTCAGAACGCTTAAATACACCATATGTCAAAACATATTGTTCAGATTGCTTCTCTCCACTTAATCGGAAGTAGATAAATTTATTTCGGTCTGAACGATTCTTTAAAAAGTTTTTAATAATATCTTCATCAGATGCACGAAATAGCTCAAGCGTCCACTGTTTCTTGTTTTCGTTAATAAATTTTGTACCGCGGAACTCTGCCTCATGCTGACCTGAAGCAACCGTACGAGTCGTTAAATCAAGAGGCCTAACTTCATCAGCTAAAGCTCCTAAGTTAGCCGTTGTTGCTACTTTTTCTGGCTGAATTTGCACAGGCGCTTCTGAATCGGCAGCTTTTTCAACTTCTACAAGCTTCTTACTATCCGTCATTACCCAGAAAAGAAAAGCCAAAAACAAGCAGACGATACCACCCACCAACCAGATATATTGTTGAACATTCTGCCAAAGTGTACGTGATACAGTCATGTGTTACCTTAATTTATTATCCGTGTTGATTTGCCAAAATAGCTTGTTTCATGAATTCAACATCAAAGTCTTTAGTAATTACCGCTTGTCCAAGTTGCTTTAACAACACTAAACGTAATTGACCATTGAGAACTTTTTTATCATGTGCCATATATCCAAGGAATTCATCCAATGGAATTTTTGGACATGATATCGGCAAATTAGCGCGTTGAATAATTTTTTTTGTACGCTCTACATCATCACTTGAAATCCAGCCTAAACGCTGTGATAAATCAGCTGCCATAACCATGCCGGTAGCTACTGCTTCGCCATGCAACCAAGTTCCATAACCTAGATAAGATTCAATAGCATGACCAAACGTATGACCTAAGTTGAGTAAGGCTCTTTCGCCTTGCTCTTTTTCATCATTTGCAACAATACGGGCTTTATGAGCGCATGAACGGTAAACGGCTTCCGCTAAAAGATCAGCATCTCGCCCAATCAACCCATCCATATTTTGCTCTAGCCAAACAAGAAAATTAGCGTCGCCTAACAAGGCATATTTAATGACTTCTGATAATCCAGCAGACAACTCTCGATCCGGTAAGGTGTTGAGTTGAGCCATATCAGCCAAAACAACTTGAGGTTGCTGAAATGCGCCAAGCATGTTTTTACCCAGTGGATGATTAATACCAGTTTTACCACCTACACTTGAATCTACTTGTGAAAGGAGCGTAGTTGGAACCTGAATAAAATAAACACCACGCTGAAAACACGCCGATGCAAAGCCAGCCATATCACCAATAACACCACCGCCCAAAGCTAAAACCGTACAATCTCGGTTAAAACCAGCTTCAAGAAGTGCATCAAAAATTAAATTTAAATGCTGAATATCTTTATATTTTTCACCATCGGGCAAAATACATGTAGCTACAGTTTTACCCAAACTTTTTAATGCTTCTTGATAGTGAGATAAATATAAAGGTGCGACCGTTTCATTACTCACAATCATGACCTGTTGACCATGAATATAAGGTTCAAGCAACTGTTTAGGATCAAGTTGACTGCCAATAAAAATAGGATAACGGCGTTCGCCTAATTCAACATGTAAAGTTTGCATGAGTTTATTAAACCACGAGTAAGTTTGGCTATTTTAGCGTGTTAGACAAAATAAGTTGCAGAATCTTTTGAGCAAGATCGCGTGCAGCACCCTGATTGGTTTCAATCGTGTAATGAGCAACTTCACGATATAAAGGATCACGTATTTTTAACAAATCTCGCAATTTTTGTTCAGGGTTTTCAACTTGTAATAGAGGTCTGTTTTTATCGCGATAAGTTCGTTGTAATTGTAATTCCACAGGAGTGTAAAGATAAACAACTATACCACGCTGCTTTAGAAACTCACGATTGGGTGCTTGAGTAATCGCACCACCGCCTGTTGCTAAAACCAAAGCCTTACGGGAAGTTAACTCATTCAACACTATGGTTTCACGAGCACGAAATCCGAATTCCCCTTCTTTTTCAAAAATCCAAGGAATAGTAGCCCCTGTTTTGCGTTCAATTTCATGATCACTATCTAAAAATTCACGCCCTAATATTTCGGCTAAATGACGTCCAACGGTTGTTTTTCCTGCCCCCATGGGCCCCACCAAATAAATATTTGGCAGGGTTTCAAACGCTTTGCTTGGCAAGGCGCCACCTATTTCAATTGCTTTCATTAAAAAATATATTAATGATTTCTCACCAAAGTGTCATTAACAATTCGTGGAGTAACGAAAATCAGTAACTCTTGTTTATCATCAGATTTCACATCTTTTCTGAATAAATGCCCAAGTACGGGAATATCACCGAAGAAAGGAACCTTGGTTTGTGAGTTAGATGTCGTCTGCTCAAACACCCCTCCTAAAATGACTGTTTCACCGTTATTAACCAATACATTGGTGTTAATCTGATTTTTATTTAAAATTAACTCACCATTAGGAGCAGCACCAGCAACAGAATCTTTCGAAATATCTAATTTCATTTGGATCTTACCGTCAGGTGTAATACTTGGTGTCACGTTTAAGCTTAACAGTGCATCTTTAAATGAGGTTGTAGCAGTTGAGCCTGCGGCAGAGTTCGTTGTAGATTGATAAGGGACCTGCTGACCTGTCGCAACTTTCGCTGGTTGTTTATCTGCCGTCATGACTTTAGGGGTAGAAATAACCTCACCATAGCCATCGGCTTGTAATGCTGAAAGTTCAAGATCAAGCATAAAATCAGACATGCTAATCAAACCAAAGGCAATACTTCCAGCCGGATTGGTTACCCCTAAATCGACGTTTAAGTTATCTGGACGTTCAATCGTATATGTATAACCACCCGTTGTACTGTCTTTTTCTGGCTTTCTTAAATTCCATAAGGTTGTTTCACTACCACCAACCAGCAAGTTATTATTATTGGTAATCCCTTGCGATAATATTCCCCATTTAACACCAAGTTCTTTGGTAAAAGAAGTAGATGCTCTAACAATACGTGCCTCAACCATGACCTGCTTAACTTGTACATCCAGTAAATCAATCATTTTACGAATTTGATCAATCGACTGAGCTGTATCGTTAATAATCAAGGTATTGGTGCGATCATCTTGAGTAATTGTTCCACGTGGACTCAATAAACTTCCTACATTATTTCCTAAACTATCAACACCCGTATTTAAGTTAGTAGAAGTTGAAGTACCCCCACCTGAAGTATGCTGCAAACCATTGCCATTATTTGAACCTTGAGTAATTAAACCCATAATATCGTGTGCTTGCGCATATTTAAGTTGAATATACTCAGTTTGCAAAGGAGCGAGTTTGACACTCTGTGCGACAGCTTTTGCTTCTTCTTCTTCAGCCTTAATCAATTCCGCAACAGGCGCAATCCAAATAACATTACCATTTCTGCGTTTATCCAGATTTTTAGTCTTTAAAATAATATCAAGTGCCTGATCCCACGGAACATCTTTCAAGCGCAAAGTAATATTACCCTGAACACTATCGGCGGCTACCATATTAATGCCAGTAAAATCGGCAAGTAATTGTAAAACGCGACGGACTTCAATATCTTGGAAATCAAGAGAAAGCTTATTACCAGAGTAATTAGGTGTCTTATATAAAGAAGTTACGTTTTTATCCTGAGGGCGCTTTAAGCTAATGGTGAGTTTATTTTCCGCTTGATAAGCCATATATTCATAGCTACCAGTAGATTGAATCGTAATAACGCCATTGCCTTTTTCATTATAAGATTCAATGGTAGAAACAGGAGTTGCAAAATCATTCACATTTAAACGTTTAGCTAAATGTGTGGGAATTTTAGAGCCCAGAGTTCTCACTACGACTTTGCTACCTTGTTGCTGAACATCAACAGGGGTATTACTTCCCAATAAATCAATAACGATTAGTCCTTCACCTTGACCACCGCGCTGAAAGCCAATATTTGAGACACCTTGCGGTTGTACTGTCGTGGTTGGTAAAGGCTTAATAGCTGCTTGAGCTGAATTAATCTTTAGAATAAAAGTATTGCCTTCAATGCGCGTTGTAAACGCACCTGCTTCTTTTAAATTTACAGTTAAACGTGAGCGCTGATCATCAGAACTTACATCAACTGAGCTTGCTTCATTTGTACCAATTGCCACTTTTGACTGGGTTAAAGTCTGCTGAGCTTTATTAAAATCCAAAATCAAACGTGAAGGATTTTCAAGTTGATATGCCTGTGGTTGTGGTGGTAAACCATTAAACATAACTCGAATTTCTGTACCCTGACCTGCAATTTGCGTTGGTACAATATTGGTCATGCTGACCTGTGCAGAGGCAACCTGCATAAGTGCAATGGCTACAGCCCCCATAGAAAACTGACGGAATACGTGATTCATTGTCTGACCATCCCCAATTAAATAATCTTTAAAAATACTTTTTCTTTGTTATTCCCTAAATTTTAGGGTGCGGGTCCAATTAACACTAAGGTTCTTGGTCTCTCCACATAGCCTTCGCGCCCATCAGGAACAATCTCTACCAGATCAATCTGGGTTGGACCAATATGGGTAATACGCCCTTGGTTCATCCCGATATAGTTCCCCACCTGTACCCGTTCAATTTGCTGATCGGGTGATTGAATAAGAGCCAATACTTGCCCACGGTTATTACGTATGCTTCCTTTCATGTTTAAGGATTCTAATGCATAACTTTCTAGAGGCTGAGGTGCACGTGAGAAATTCGGATATACCCGTTT
>NZ_JZFB01000002.1:169993-175357 GCF_001188385.1 Acinetobacter sp. V2
AAAAATGGACTCTTTAGCTGATGAGCCGCATAGTTAAATTGTGGCACAGGCGTGAAAACAGGTGCTGGATCTATCGGTTGTGGTGGCTGATTACGTATATTTGCCATTTGCTGATTTACAGCATCGATTCTCGAGTCACATCCAACTAAAACCAAACATGCCAAAATAGAAAAAGAAATTTGTTTAAGTTTCATTGTAATGCTCCTATTTCGACTGTGTATTAGCAGTAGAGGAAACAGGTGCTACTGAAGCCGAAGCGTTGTTTTCCGGATTTTCTACGGCGCCCATATAGCGATAAGTTTTTGCTTTAATAGAATAATTAAGTACAGGAATATCTGACTTACTATCTTTAACAGGTGCAGCTTCTACAACAAAGTCATGCATCGTCACAATACGTGGTAATGCCGCAATACTACTAACAAAAGCACCAAAAGCGTGATAATCGCCAGTTGCTTCCATCGTAATAGGCTGTTCAATAAAGATTTCCTGCTTCACTTCATCTTCTAAACGAATATTTTTAAACTTCAGACCAGAGCTCACACCAGTTAAGTTAATATCTTCAACTAAACTTGGGATCTCTGTTTCTTTCGGCAACTGTTCTAATTGCTGGTTGAAATGTGCCTGCATCTCTTGAAGCTGCACTTGATACTGTTGAAGGTTACGTAATTTCGAGTCTTTTTCTCGAAATTCATTTAATAAATTACCTTCCTGAGCTTGAGCATTGTCAATTGCTTGTAGCTTTGGCTGAATAGCAACAAAGTATCCTAAAGCCAATACAGCAAAGAAAATAAAAATCCAGCAAGTAATTTTTACAGATATTGGCCAACTACCATAGTTGTTCATATCCAGCGTATTAAATTGCTGAAGAAATTTTTCCAAAGTAATCTGTTTTTTCTTAGATGAAGCTTGTTCTAACGACAACTCATGAAGTTCATCCGGACTCATTTAACCGCCCCCTTATCCGCACTTACAGACGTATTGGCGGTATCATCTGTTGTAGTCACCCCCATTTCCCCTAAATCAACAGTCACAACAAAACTGCCATAACTATCTTCTACTCTAGGAAGCAGTGAACTCGCCGTCTTATCTTTTTTCTCTTCGGTCGCCAAGAAAGAGTTCATAAAAGCATTGCGATACCATGGTGATGCTTCGAGATTACGTAATAATTCCGCGACCGTATTTGGACTTTCTGCTTTACCTTCAATGGTAAATTTATCTCCAGTTCTGCTAAATTTAGTCAAATACATCGCTGCCGGAGTCACCCGTACCAATTCATCCACCAAACGCACAACAACAGGACGTTGACTTTGCAACCCCTGAATAAGTTTCATACGTTCGATAATGGCATCACGTTGCTCTTGCAAGCCATTTAAGGTTTTAAGCTGTTGATCTAGACTCTGGTTTGTACTGGTAATGAGTTGATTAGCTTGTTCTTGATCATCTAATTTTTGATTCAAATAAAACCACCCAGAAAATACAGTGGTGATCCCCAGAACAACTACTCCAAAACAGAAAATAATAAATTGTTTTTTGCGCTGTTCCCTAAGCCCATCACGCCAAGGGAGTAAATTAATTGTTGCCATTAATCAAAACTCCTTAAAGCCAAGCCACATGCCACCATTAATGATGAGGCATCATTTTCAATTTTTTGAATATCGACTTGAGGAGAAAAACCCATTTGTAAAAATGGATTGGCAATGGTCACACGGTAACCAAGTTTTTGCTGTAACAATTTGGCAAGCCCAGGAATATTGGCATTACCACCTGCTAATAAAATATGGTCTATTTCATTAAATTGTGACGAAGAAAAGAAGAATTGTAGAGATCTGGCTGCTTGCTGCACGACCGCATCTAAAAATGGCTCTAAAACTTCGATGTCATAGTCATCAGGTAAAGAGCGTTCTTTTTTAGCTCGTCCCGCTTCTTCCAATGACAAACCATAACGGCTTTGAATTTCCAGAGTAAGCTGCTTGCCGCCGAAGACTTGTTCACGGGTATAAATGATTTTGCCACTTTGCATAACTGATAATGTAGTCATGGTATGGCCGATATCTAAAATACCAATGGTATTTGCACCCATGGGTAAACTATCAGCAAATACACTAAAAGCACGCTCGACAGCATAACTTTCGACATCAGCAAGCTTAGGCGTTAAATCTACCAGTTCCAGCACTTCTACTCGTGTTTCAACATTTTCTGTTCTTGTTGCAACTAGAAGTACATTTACACGGTTTGGATTAGGCAGTCGATCTGGTAAAACCTCAAAATCAAGACTCACTTCATCCAAAGGGAACGGTATATACTGCTCCGCATCTAAACGAATCTGAACTTCTCGTTCATCATCATTCATATCTGCATCCATTTCGATGGTTTTATGAATAACCGTCGATGTTGGAACAGCAATTGCAGCGTTACTGGTTTGGGGATTTGCTAAATTCATCGCCCGTTCCAAAGCTTCTGCTACTGCCTCTGGATTCAAGATATTTTTTTCAACTACACTGTTCTCGGGTAAAGGCATCAAAGCATAGCTTTCCACCCAATATTTACCGTTCTTAACAGAGAGCTCTAACAACTTAACAGAAGTCGAACTAATATCGACACCCATTAACCCCTTATTCGGTTTACGATATAACCTGAGCACACTATTGTCCTATTATTTTTTTATCCCCAAAAAAAATTACAAACCAATAATCTAGGTCTTTATTTTTACACGGATACAATATCTCATCTAACAATCCGCATGTCTAAAGGCTATACTGACCACAATTAGTTTGTATTCGATCTTATTAAAGCTTACTTATCATGAAAAAGCTATCCAGTTTGGGCTTCGTGCGTCCAATTTTTTTGATCATTATTATTATCTTAGTCTCACTTCCGATGGGCTTTTATGGCATGTATCTCTATATCGCCCCATCGCTCCCTGAAATGAGTTCACTAAAAAAAGCTCCGCTTTTAAAACCGCTACAGGTCTATACCTCGGATAATCAACTGATTGCCGAGTATGGTGGTAAGCTTTCTATTCCAGTTGAATACAAACAAATTCCTCCTGCTTTTATTCATGCATTTTTAGCAGCAGAAGATTCTTCTTTCTTTGAACATAGCGGGATCAGTTTTAAAGGTTTAGGACGTGCTTTAAGTGAAAGTGTGACTGGCTCTGATGTGCAAACTGGTGGTTCAACCATTACCATGCAGGTTGCAAAGAACTATTATTTAAGTCCAGAAAGAACCTTAAAACGCAAAATAACCGAGATCTTTTTAGCTCGAAAAATTGAGCAAAACTTATCTAAAGAAGAAATTCTCAGTCTGTATGTGAATAAAATTTTCTTAGGAAAAAATGCCTACGGTATCGCAGCAGCAGCCAAAATTTATTACAACAAAAGTATTAATGAGCTCAGCATTGCTCAAATGGCAATGATTGCAGGTTTGCCGAAAGCGCCTTCCAAATACAATCCTGTAGTTAATCCTGAACGCGCACTTGAACGCCGCAACTGGATTTTAGGCCGTATGTTACAGCTGGGTTATATCTCTCAAGGAGAATATCAAAAAGCTGTAGCTGAACCGATTAATCTAAATATGCCCAATCGGGATTTAAATAATATTCACCCGTATGCAGGCGAAATGGTTCGTTCAGAGCTGGTAAAACATTTTGGCGAACAAGCCATTGATTCTGGCTATAAAGTCTATACAACCATCAATGCTAAACGCCAAGCGATTGCAGAGAAATCTGTACAAGATGGTCTTGAAGCTTACGATCGTCGTCATGGCTGGCGCGGTGCGGAAGCACACGATAAACCATTAAATGAATTTAGAGCATATGCCAATACCTACCCTGCACAAGTTACCAAGGTAAATAGCAGCTCTTTTGACGCATTAATGCAAGATGGCACAACCGTTACTGTACAGTGGTCAGGTATGTCATGGGCTCGCCCCTATCGCAATGCGAATAGTGTAGGTGGTGCTCCTTCACGTGCATCTCAAATTGTTCAAGTTAAAGATATTGTTCGCTTACGTCCCAATGATGCAAAAACAGCATGGTCTTTAGTTCAGGTTCCAAAAGTTCAAGGTCAACTTATTGCGATTAACCCGAATGATGGTTCAATTGAAGCAATTGTAGGTGGTTATAACTTCTATCAATCGAAATTTAACCGTGCCTTACAAGGCTGGCGCCAACCTGGTTCAACGATCAAACCGTTTGTCTATGCATTGGCACTTGAACGCGGTATGACGCCGTACAGCATGGTGAATGATAGTCCTATCACAATTGGTAAGTGGACACCGAGAAACTCAGACGGTCGTTATTTAGGAATGATTCCATTACGTCGTGCTTTGTATTTGTCTCGTAATACCGTGTCGGTACGCCTTTTGCAAACGGTGGGAATTGAACGTACTCGCCAGTTATTCATGGATTTTGGTTTACAAGAAGATCAAATTCCACGTAACTACACCATTGCTCTAGGTACACCTCAAGTGTTACCAATTCAAATGGCAACTGGATACGCAACTTTTGCAAATGGCGGTTATCGTGTTCAACCACACTTTATTCAGCGTATTGAAGATGCATACGGTAAAGTGATTTATCAAGCTAAGCCAGAATATGCATGTATTCCATGTATTAATGCGCCAGACACAACTGATGACGAGCAAAAAGCTACGACAACAGATGATGAAGTGATTGAGGTTACTAACAAAGACGTAGAGCAGAAAGAAAAGGCAGCTAAGCAACTTAATCTTAAACAAACTGATAAAGCGAATAGTGAATATCGCCAAGCTCAACGTATTTTAAAATCAAGCTCTGCTTACGATATGGCGAACATTTTACGTGATGTAATTGAGCATGGTACAGGCCGTGCCGCACTTAAAATTGGCCGTAGTGATTTAGGCGGTAAAACAGGTACAACCAACGATGCAAAAGATGCATGGTTTGCAGGCTTTAACGGCAAGTTAGTGACTGTAACGTGGGTTGGATTTGACCAACCTACAACATTAGGTCGACGTGAGTATGGTGGTATTGCTGCACTACCAATCTGGATTAACTTTATGGGTCAAGCATTGCAAGGTACGCCAACATCTTGGGTTCGTTTAGATAAAGATGCCCAAGGTCCTATTTCACGTGACAAACAACAAACTGTTACTGAGGTAGGCGATAAGAAAACTTATCGTGCAGCTCCACCATTAGCACGCCCGCTATATCGCCCAGCACCGCCACAACCAAAACTAAGCAATAACAATGACTTCTCCGATTTACCAGGTGAGGAAATTGTTATTCCATCAAAAGCTGCACCTCCTGCGATGAAGCCTTCACAGGGAGCAGCGCCGAAGCGTGAGAAAGATGAACTAGAAAATCTGATTAATCAGATTGAATAG
>NZ_JZFB01000002.1:175595-188932 GCF_001188385.1 Acinetobacter sp. V2
CTTGTTTGAGCTCAAACAAATCTTGCAACTGCTCCACAAACTTCTCTGGTGTATGAGGGTTAACCTGTTCAAATAAAGCTTCACGCATTGCATACAAATGTTCAGATGCAGGAGTGACAACAATTAAATATCCATCATCCTTTAAAACACGAGCAATTTCTGCTTGTGGAATTGGGCTAAACAAACTAGTACATGCATCCATGCTTTGATCAAGCACAGGTAAAGTCGCACCAGTCCCCACAACCCAAGTCACCTCAGTATTGAGCTTTGCTGCACGCTGTACCGCATTTTTTGCAATATCAACACCAACACATTGCTCTACGACTTGCTGCATAGCACTGGTGTAGTAACCTTCACCACACCCGATATCAAGTACGGTTTTTACATCTAATTGTTTTAATAAAGCGACTACAGCATGCTGTAAAGGCTGATAATAACCACCTTGTAAAAAAGCTCTTCGTGCATCGACAGATTCTGGTGTATCTCCAGGGTTCTTACTATGTTTATGTTGCACAACATGTAAGTTCACATAACCTTGTTTAGCGACATCATAACTATGCCCTTGTCCACAACGCCAAGTTTTTTCATTTAAATCGAGAGACTGACGACACACAGGACACATTAAAATTTGCTTAGTCACTTTTAATTATTCTCTTGTTCTTTATGTTGTATATAAGACTTTGCATGCATTCCCACAAATGTACGCCCTGCATTTGTTCCCTTAATCCATTCATCTACCTGGAATAAATCAAATAGCCCCACTTTGACTAAAGTTGGAATAGCAATCTTTAATTCTTCCTCAATCTGGCCTCTTTGGCCTGCATTATATAATTCAATATTATGCAGCATTGTAGCGACAGTTCCTGTTTGCACCTGACTTCCATCTTTAAGCACAACTTGAGGTAATACTTCGCCCTCTCCAACTACTTTCTGATTAATTACAGATAATTGGTCTAGACCAGCAACTTTTGTCATTCATCTCTCCAATAAAAAAAGCCAGTAGAACTGGCTTTATATTGACACTAAAATAAGATCTATCGCAATTTTAAAGTCATTAGACCTAAAACTACTAATATAATTGTAATAATCCAAAAACGAATCACAACTTGGGTTTCTTTCCAACCCTGCTTTTCATAATGATGATGTAGCGGTGCCATTAAGAACACGCGTTTATTACGCATCCGCAGCGACCCAATTTGCAAGAATACAGAAACTGCCTCCATTACAAACACACCACCCATAATCGCAAATACGATTTCTTGGCGTACCATAACAGCAATTGTTCCAAGCATCGCACCTAAAGCTAAAGCGCCAACATCACCCATAAAGATTTGAGCAGGGTGTGCGTTATACCAAAGAAATGCCAAGCCCGCACCAATCATCGCAGAGCAGATTACAACAAGCTCAGAGGTATATTTCACATATGGAATATGCAAATAGTTAGCAAAACGAATATCACCTGACAAGTAAGCAAATACGCCTAAGCCCGTAGCTACCATTACAACAGGCATGATTGCCAAACCATCTAAACCATCAGTTAAGTTAACGGCGTTAGAGGCACCATTAATAACCAGATAGGTAAATACAATAAATGCCAAGCCTAAAGGAACCATAGAGAGTGGAATTGAAAGATTCTTAAAGAATGGAATCAATAAATCCAGCATGTTTGCAGTATGTTCAGCATTCGACTGTTGGGTTGCAATTAAATATAAAGCAATACCAGCCCCAAGCGATGCAACAGAAGTCCAGAAAAACTTCTTACGGGCAGGTAAACCAGCATTGTCTTTATAGCGGATTTTAATCCAGTCATCTGCCCAACCCACAGCGCCGAACACAACCATTACACCAAGCACAATCCAAACATAAGGGTTAGATAAATCAGCCCAGAGTAAAGTACTAATACCAATTGAAAGCAGAATTAAAATCCCGCCCATGGTTGGTGTACCCATCTTTTTAGCATGATTTTCAGGAGCAAATGAACTTACTGCCTGACCGTATTTTAACGCTTGTAATTTACGAATCATGATCGGTCCGAGGACCAAACCAATGGTCAGTGAAGTTAATACACTGAGTAAAGAACGTAATGTTAAATAACGAACGACCTGAAACGAACTGTGATAGCCCGCAAGTTGTTCAAACAACCATAACAGCATTTAAAGTTTCTCCATCAAATCAGCCATCAACGTTTCCATATGAGTAAAGCGAGAACCTTTAAACAGGAAACTCATGGACTGTGGTTGATGTGTTTGGATTAGATTGATTAGAAATGGAAGCGCCTCAGCTTGTGTCTGAAATGCTTTCACTTTATTGGAATGAGAGTCTGCACCCTCGAGAGCGGCTGGAGCAAACTGCCCAACTGCAATAATATGATCTAAAGGAAGTTCAGCAAGATCACGACCTAAATCGTGGTGTTCTTGCCAACTGCTATCACCTAACTCACCAATATCCCCCATGACCATCACTTTTATGCCTTGTTGCTGCAACAACACTTGTGCAGCAGCGCGCATAGAAGTCGGATTGGCATTATAGGTATCATCAATAAATAAGTAAGGTGACTTTTGAATAAAGTTAAGACGACCTTTAGCTCCCTGAGCTTGCTCCAAGCCTTGGACAATATCTTCTAGTCCAATACCAATTGCTAAAGCAAAGGCTACAGCTGCGGTTGCATTCTGAACATTATGCTCACCTGCAAAAGGGAGTTTAACGGCACTGACGCCTTGCGGCGTATGTAGCGTAAAATTTGTTGATTGAGGTAATAATTCAATATCTGTTGCATACACATCGCCACCTACACCAAATGTAGAAATACGATGCGCTTTTGCGGCGTCAAGAATCTCAGCAGTGAAATCATCTTGTTGCGGTACGATTGCAACGCCATTTGGCAAAATATGACGATAAATTTCCGATTTAGCTCGGCAAATACCTTCACGTCCACCAAATTCGCCCAGATGAGCTGTACCAATATTTAAAATGCCTACAACATGGGGCTGAACTAATTTAGAAGTATAGTCAATTTCACCTTGATGGCTTGCACCCAACTCCATCACCGCATATTGATGTTCCTTGCGAAGCTCTAGCAGCATCATGGGTACACCAAGATCATTATTTAAATTACCACGGGTGATTAATGTCGGAGCTAAGCGCGATAATATACTTCCCAACATTTCTTTAGTTGTGGTTTTACCGCTACTGCCTGTTAAAGCAATCACTTTTAATTGTGTATTTTGCTCACGGCGATAAGCGCCGAGTTGCCCCAAAGCCAAGCGAGTATCGGCAACAACTAACTGTGCAATTTCTACATCTAAAGGACGTTCAACAATGGCAATTTGACAACCATTCGCAGCAACCTGAGTTACAAAGTCGTGTGCATCAAAACGCTCACCTTTTAGTGCTAAAAAGGCATCCCCAGTTTCCGCATGACGAGAGTCCGTCAAAATACGTTTAATTTCAGTTTGAGGGATCTGGTCTTTATGCCAATAGCCCTGCGTTGCCTGTTGTAATTGTTGAGCTGTCCACGGTTCCAAAGGCACGGTACTGGTGGTTGAAGTATGCATAAATAATCCTATTGTGCAGGGTAAGCAGCGTCTACAGTATGGTGTTGCGCAGCAATTGCTGATTGTACTTCGACAACATCATCAAACCAGTGGCGCACACCATTAATTTCTTGATAATTTTCATGACCTTTACCAGCAATAACCACAATATCACCAGCTTGAGCTTGCTGTGCAACAAATTTAATTGCTTCACGGCGATCATGAATTTCCTGCATGCGATGCCCAGAGAAATTAATTCCTTGCTTCATATCAGCAAAAATTTGTTCAGGGTCTTCAGTTCTTGGATTATCCGAAGTCAGAATAATCGGATTCGCTCCATCCAAAGCTGCTTGAGTCATGAGTGGGCGTTTACCACGATCACGATCTCCGCCACACCCAAATACGGCCCAAAGCTGATTAGATACATGACGTTTTAAAGTTTTAAGCACCTGAATTAAAGCATCAGGTGTGTGTGCATAATCCACAACAAATAAACGTTCGCCATCACGAATGACCTGCATTCGTCCCGGTGCACCAATGAGCTTAGGAATAAAAGCGACTAAAGCCTCTAAATCAAAACCTGCTTGCTCAGCAGCAATAAGTGCTGCAATCAGATTTTCAACATTGAAATGTCCCAATAATGGACTTTGAACAGCAAAAGAACCTTGCGAGCTGACTAAATTAAAAGTCGCCCCTGCCAAACTGTAACTTAAGTCAGTAATATAATAATCAGCTGTATTTTGAGTAAGTGAATACGTCAGAATCTTTGGCTGAGCAGGATTTTGTTTTGCCGCATTTATCATAAGAGCAGCATATTCATCATCAAGATTAATAACAGCTACTTTTAAAGAGTTAAAACGGAACAAGAGAGCCTTTGCTTCTGCGTAAGCCTCTAAAGTGCCATGATAATCCAGATGATCACGACTCAAATTACTATAAACAGCAATTTCAATCGAACAACCATTTAAACGACCTTGCTCTAAACCATGTGAGCTTGCTTCCAAAGAAGCGAAAGTCGCACCTTGTTTAGCATAATCATGCAATGCATTTTGTAGTTGTAAAGCATCGAGTGTAGTATGAGTTGATGGTGTCAGATCAGGCAAAATACCATTACCAGTTGTGCCCATCACCGCACAGCGCTGTTGTTGTGAACTAATTAATTCAGCAACTAAACGTGAAATTGTCGTTTTACCATTTGTGCCTGTTACTGCAACAATACGTGCTGGTGTACCAGGGTCAATATGTTGCAAATAACGCTCTTGCCATTCGCCCATGCGCTGACGTACATCAGGGCATACCCATTCATTTGCCACACCCAGCTCAGTCTCGCTAATGATCGCAAGTGCGCCATTGGCTAGCGCTGACTCAGCAAAAGCACGTGTTTTTTCAGGTTGGCTATAACTAGTCAAAGCAATAAAAATTTGGCCTGATTCAACCTTACGGCTGTCTAGACTAAAGCCATGGAAAGGCTGCTGAGACCACTGTGCATTAATCTCGACTGGATTAATTTCTTGAAAAGAAACAGACATAGCTTACCTGCGAATAGGATTTACTGAAGTATCAAGGGGCTTATCAAGCGGCACATTCATTAAACGTAATGATTCTTGCATAATGCGTGCAAAAACAGGGGCCGCAACCAAACCACCGTAATAACGGCCTTGTGGGTTTTCAACAACGACTATAACGGCTAAACGTGGGTCACTAATTGGCGCAACACCTGCAAATAAAGCACGGTATTCATTATTTGAATAACCTTTACGGTCTGCACGAAGTTTATGAGCCGTACCTGTTTTACCACCAACGCGATAACCTGGAATATTAGCTTGCTTTGCCGTACCACCAGGCATCGTAACCTGCTCTAGCATAAGCAAAACCTGATCAGCAATTTTTGGAGCAAGAACTTGCTCACCTTTAGGTGCTTGATCGAGTTTATGCAAGCTTAGAGGCATTTTTACGCCATGATTTGCAAGCATTGCATAGCCTTGCGCCAACTGAAGAATAGTTGCGTTTAGGCCATAACCATAAGCCATGGTACCAATTTGAGAAGAGTTCAATTTACTTACTGGAAGCACTAAACCTGAACTTTCCCCCGGAAACTTCACAGCCGAGCGTTTACCAAAACCGGCACGATTAAAGAAGCTTGGTAGTGTTTCTTTTGGAAGTGACAATGCAATTTTTGCAGAACCCACGTTTGAAGATTTGATAATGACGCCACTAACAGTTAAAGCACCATAGTTGTGGGTATCACGAATCGTATGCCAACCTAAACGCATTGAACCCGGAGAGGTATTTACAATCGTGTTAGGCGTATATTGCCCAGTTTCTAATGCAGAAGAAATTGTAAATGGCTTCATGGTTGAACCCGGTTCGAACATATCAATCGCACCGCGGTTACGCATGGCATCTTTATTAGACAAACCATTTTTATCATTCGGGTTATATGACGGCCAACTGGTCATTGCCAGAATTTCACCGGTCTTAACATCTACAGCAATTGCCGTTGCCGAACGGGCATTATTTGCAACACCAGCTGCGGTCAGCTCTCGATACATAATGTATTGCAAACGAGAGTCGATACTTAAAGTGATATTTTCGCCTGGCTCACCCTCACGGATAACCTCTGAAACTTTTAAGCGGTTTCCGCGCTTATCACGAATAATTTTTTGCTCACCATCCACACCTGACAGCTGTTTATTGAGCTGCATTTCCAAGCCTTCAATCCCTTGGCCTTCACTGTTGGTTAAACCAATAATCTGGGCATTTGGCTGTGGTTGAGGATAATAACGCTTATAGGTTTTCTCGGCATACACGCCTTGAAAGTTACCTTTCGTAATAAGGTCTGCCTGTTGTGGCGGTATTTCTTTTTTCAAAACCAGATAACGAGAACGCGGTCGTGCATTCATCTGCTTTTTAAGATCGGCACGGTCTAAACCAACGACATCCGCCAACTCATCAAGATTCAAGTTTTTATCGGGTAATTGTCGTTTTAATTTACGATTGTTCGGATCTTTCTTTAATTCCGCTGTAATTTGGTCATATAAATGCTTTGTATCGAAATAATCACGCGGATCCATTACGATTTTCATGATCGGTGTACTAATTGCCAAAGGCACACCATGGCGGTCACTAATCACGCCACGCATAGCTTCCACACGCTCAGTACGCAAAATATTGGCATTGGCCTTGTTTTGTAAAAAATCCTTATTAATTACCTGTACATAAAATGCACGTGCAATTAAAACAACAAAACAGAGTAACACTACTGCCCAGAGCAGATAAAACCGCCACATATCAAAGGCAAGAGTTGGTTTTTCCGAAATAGACTGCTGTTTTTTCCGTGTTTGTTTTGTTCGCTTATCTACCATACAGCAAGGCCTTACTTATTTTGCTCTGAGGTCATTGGTAAAGAAATTACCACCGTTTCTGCAGCCGGTGGAGAAAACATCCGTAGCTGAGTTACAGCACGTGTACCAATCTGTGCCGTTGCACCAAAGGTTTGTTGCTCAATGAGCAAACGCCCCCATTCAGCATTGAGATCATCACGTTCACGCATATAAGAGCTAAGCTCTCTATAATCATGACGATATTCAAATACTTGAAATACCACCATCATGGCACTTATAAAAACAAGTGCCACCAAGACTGTATACACCACAACTTTTTTCACCACTTTGTTTTCTGTGGTTGCGATTTCATCACTGCTTTTCATTACGCGCCTTTTTCTTCCAAGCGTTCAGCAACCCGAAGCCATGCACTACGTGATCGAGGGTTCGCTTTTACTTCTTCTTCACTCGCACGAACCCGTGAAATTTTCTTTAATCTTCTTGTATCTACCCGCTGTGCTGGCATTCCCCAGCCGAAATCTTCTGCTAACGTAGATTCTTTTTGAATAAACTGCTTAATCAGTCGGTCTTCAAGAGAATGGAAACTAATAACAGACAAACGTCCTTCCGGTTTGAGTAAGTCTACAGCTTGCGGCAAAAACACTTCAATATCTTCGAGCTCTTTATTAATAGCAATACGAATAGCCTGAAATGTACGTGTCGCTGGATGTTTATGTTTTTCCCATTTTGGATGAGCTGTTTTTACAAGTTCCGCCAATTGAGCAGTTGTATCTAGTTTTCCAGCATTTTTAATGGCTTTAGCAATACGTCGACTATAACGCTCTTCACCATATTGATAAATAATATTTGCTAATTGTTCTTCTTCAATTTCAAGTAACCACTCGGCCGCAGTTAAACCCTTAGAATTATCCATTCGCATATCCAACGGACCATCTTGCATGAAACTAAAACCACGTTCTGCCTGATCAAGTTGAGGAGATGACACTCCCAGATCAGCCATAATGCCATCAACACTCATCACGCCAATTTCCTGCATCTTCTCTTTGATATCAGCAAAACTTGCATGAATGATCGTAAATCTTGGATCTTCTTGTGCCAAAGCAGCAGCAACTTCAAGTGCTTGAGGGTCTTTATCAAATGCATACACTCGTGCATTTTCATCAAGTTTAGAGAGCAATAAACGTGTATGCCCACCTCTTCCGAAGGTTGCATCGATATACACCCCTGTTGTGCGATCTGCCAATAAGCTCTCAACGGTCTCAAAAAGTAAGACAGAAATATGCGACATAGGTGTTAAATCATTGCGTAAAAATGTAACTGCACATTATCACCTTGTTTAGGACCAACGCCAAACGGCTTTTTGTAGGAAAATATTAATTTTTCATAGATAAAACCGTTTTGTTAGCACTTTTTAAGCAAAATAAGAAAGTAAGAATAATTTTCTAGAGTTAAATACGAATTAATAAAACTTTTTTATTAAATTCTTTATTTAAAAAATTCTCTTTTCCTTTACGCTTATTTTGTTAAAAACTCCTGCCGATTTACCTTAGGACGAGATGAACTGGCAATCTTTTTCGGCATATTTACCGATTTGATTTAACCATTTTTGCCGTTGGTCTGAACTTGCGCCCCGCACTGTTCCAACATAATTAACTTTGACTTTACTAACCCCACAAAATTGCAAAGTCGCTTTTTTAAGTTGTCGAGTACTTGGCTCACCATAGTACCAACGATAAAACCAACCCGGCTGATCTAAAGTCGTAATCAGTCTTGCTGTTTTTGACAGTAAATGACCAATAACACGATTGCTATTTTCTCGGTAACTAAAGACAAGATTCGGTAAAAAGAGTCGATCAATAAAACCTTTAGCGATGGCTGGAAGCCCTCCCCACCACACCGGAAAGAACCATACCAAATGATCGGCAGCCTGAATTTTTTCCAGCGCATTCATTAAATCAGGTTCCAATTCCATTCGTTTCTCATAACCATATTTTAAATTAGGTTCAAAACCCAACTTGGCAATTTCTATTAGATCTACGTGAATACCTAATGTTTTTGCCTGCTCTACATAGTTGTGAGCCAATGCATGATTAAAACTAGTATCGGATGGATGACCATTGATAACTACAATACGTTTAGAGACTTGAGACATATAGCGCCTTTATTGTCGCACAATCAGATATCAGTTGATATCTGAAATAAATAAGTAGCAAAAATATCTCATAAAAATTAAGATATCAAGTGATATCGCAATTATTATTTTATCTGGCTCTTATGACTCTTTCTCGCAATGAAAAACAGATACAAACTCGACAACATCTCATTGACGCTGGGTTTGCTCTCATTTCTGAATTTGGTTATAACGCGGTATCTATCAGGAATCTTTCCAAACAGGCAGGCTATACTCAAGGTGCCTTTTATTCGAATTTCAACAATAAAGAAGAGTTTTTACTTGAGCTAATGCAGCTTCAATTCGCTAAAGAAAATTTACAATTACAAGAAATCTTTACCAGTGCCCCTTCAAATACGGAGCAACTCATTGATTCATTACGTCAATGGCTGAACGCTTTTTTTACAAACGATGAATGGCTTAAAATATCAATAGAATTACAGCTATTCGCTGCACGTGATATTACCTTCGCTGAGGAGTATCAAAAGGTTTGGAAAACCCATCAGCAAGAAGTAACGAAGATTATGAAGCAATTCTTTTCTTTAACAGAGATAACTGAACCTGATGACTATGATTCTATTGTTATAGAGCTCGTATCATTAAGTTATGGGCTAGCTTTACAATATATGATTTTCAAAGATGATATAGACCACTACATTAATATCTTCATCAACACCTTAGTAAAAAGATTAGGTAATTTTTAAATTAATCTAAAAAATACAAAGAACCGCTTAGTTATTAAATAAGCGGCTCTAAAAAAACTTAATTAATTATTGCTTCCCATCGTAAATTTGATCGAAGACAGCCCCATTTGCAAAGTGATTTTTTTGAGCTTTAGCCCAGCCACCAAAAACATCATTAATTGTAAATAATTTAATTTTTGGGAATTGTGCGGCATATTTAGCAGCCACTTGTGCATTGCGTGGTCGGAAATAATGTTTAGCCGCCAACTCTTGCCCTAATGGTGAATATAAGAAGTTCAAATAGCCTTTTGCTAATGTTCGATTGCCATCTTTATCTACGGTTTTATCTACAATTGCGACAGAAGGCTCTGCCAAAATTGAAATTGATGGGTAAACGATTTCATATTTATCTTTATCAGGTCCTTTAGTCGCCAATAAAGCTTCGTTTTCCCATGATAATAAAACGTCACCAATTCCACGCTCAGCAAATGTTGTTAGCGAACCACGTGCTCCCGAATCAAGTACTTTTACATTGTGATAAAGTTTTTTAACTAACTCACGAGCCTTGGCATCATTTCCACCTAGTTGCTTTAAAGCATAACCCCATGCCGACAAATAGATCCAACGCGGTGCGCCCCCTGTTTTAGGATTAGGGGTGATAATTTCCACACCTGGTTTTGTTAAGTCATTCCAGTCACGTATATTTTTTGGATTACCTTTTCGCACGAGGAATACAACAGTCGAAGTATAAGGTGCAGAATTATTCGGAAATTCTTTTTGCCAATTCGGTTGGATAAAGCCTGCTTTCACAATCTCATCAATATCATTCGCTAGCGCTAACGTTACAACATCGGCTTCAAGACCCGTAGCTACTGCCCGTGCTTGTTTACCAGACCCACCATGCGACTGTTTAAACTCAACATCCTGACCTGTACGCTGTTTCCAGAACTTCCCAAAAGCCTGATTATATTCTTGATAAAATTCTCGGGTCGGATCATAAGAAACATTTAAAAAAGAAGTAGCGGCCTGAGCTGCTGTTGCCATTCCCAAGTACACCGCTACAGCCATTATTGATATTTTTTTCATTTACAAAATCCATCATTGGTTTTAGTTTTACTATATTTTTAATTTTATAATTTACAATCAATTACTTATATTAATATATTTTTTATTAATCTCTTTAAAATATATAGCTTAAGATGCCTAAATCATTTCATTTTTGAAATTTTTTGTAATTATTCTTACAACTTAATGAGGGCCTTCACTTTATCTACACATTAATTTGTTAAATAATGAAGCGTAAAGGATACATATGGCCTACATTGGGGTCGACCAGATTAAAATATAGATATTTTTTGTAAAAAGTGTGACACAGTTCCACTTTTTTATTAAGATTTATGTTTAAATCGTAGCATTACCGTAATTTTACATTTCGTTAAACTCAAAAAATAGTTGAAATGTAATGAACAGAGGGGATGATTAATAATGAAAATTCATTATGGAAAAGCGTTAAGCTTAAGTTTGGTGCTGGGTTTAGCATCACAATTTTCTGCAGCAGCAGTACTTAAAGATACCCCAAATAAGACTGGGTCAGATAAGCAGACTTCGCTTATTGAAAAAGCTTTAGATCAACAGAAACGTAATCCTATTGTATTACCTTCTTCAGATGATGAACTTAAAGTACTTAATACTATTCGCGTTACACCGACTCAAAATTTTCTTGCCGCACAACACGAACGTTTTTCACGTTTTGTTCAGGCAATCTTCCAACCGCATGCTTCTTAAAATCTGAACCCCCCCCTCTCCGTTTCAGTTTTAGCCCAGACTGACGTTAAATAAAACGTCAGAATACTGGGCTTTTTCGTTATAATAGTTTCAATTTTTATTTTGACCCATTACCTATGAAAGTTCGTACTCGTATTGCACCTTCTCCTACCGGTTTTCCTCATGTCGGCACTGCCTACATCGCTTTATTTAACATGTGTTTTGCGAAACAACATGGCGGAGAATTCATTTTAAGAATTGAAGATACAGACCAACTTCGCTCTACACCAGAATCTGAAAAAATGATTTTGGATTCATTGCGTTGGTTAGGCCTAAATTGGTCTGAAGGTCCAGATGTAGGTGGTCCTCATGCACCGTATCGCCAATCTGAACGTATGGGAATTTATAAGCAATACGCATTAGAACTTGTTGAAAAAGGTCATGCTTTTTATTGTTTCGCTACTGCTGAAGAACTAGACCAGATGCGTGCTGAACAACAAGCACGCGGTGAAACACCAAAATATGACGGTCGCGGGTTAAAACTTTCTCAAGAAGAAGTAACTCGTCGCTTAGAAGCTGGTGAACCCCACGTCATCCGTATGAGAGTACCTGAAGAAGGTATTTGTAAATTTAATGACTTATTACGCGGGGAAGTTGAAATTCCTTGGGCGCAAGTCGACATGCAAGTTCTTCTTAAAAATGATGGCTTACCGACTTATCATTTAGCGAATGTTGTAGATGACCATTTAATGGAAATCACTCATGTATTACGTGGTGAAGAATGGCTTCCATCTGCACCGAAGCATCAGTTGCTTTACCAATATTTTGGTTGGGAAATGCCGACACTTTGTCACATGCCATTATTGCGTAACCCAGATAAATCAAAATTATCTAAACGTAAGAACCCAACATCAATTAACTATTACCGCGATATCGGCGTTTTACCAGAAGCCTTATTAAACTATTTAGGCCGTATGGGCTGGTCAATGCCAGATGAGAGTGAAGTGTTTACGCTACAAGACATGATGGATAGCTTTGATATTCAACGTGTTTCATTAGGTGGACCAATTTTTGATGTTGAAAAACTGAATTGGTTAAATGGTCAATGGATCAAAGGTTTAACACCTGGCCAATTATTAGACCGTTTATTAACATGGAAAAGTGATCGCAGCACTTTAGAAGATATTGCAGCTGCCATTCAACCGCGTATTAATTTACTTTCAGAAGCTGTGAATTGGGCTGGTTTCTATTTTAACCATATGCCACAAATTACCGCTGAAATGTTTGAAAGCAAAAAATTGACTCAAGAACAGGTTCGTCAAAGTCTGCAATTTGCAATTTGGCGTCTTGAAGGCCAGTTTACTTGGAATAATGACACTGTTAGCCAAACCCTAATGGATCTTGCGAACCAGATGGAGATTAAATTACGCGATTTCATGCCAGCGTTCTTTATCGCAATTGCAGGTTCAACTAGTTCAACACCTGTAATGCAGTCGATGGTGACCCTTGGGCCTGATTTAACTTTTGCTCGTTTACGCCGTGCCTTAGAAGTTGTGGGTGGACCAAGCAAAAAAGAAGTTAAAAATTGGGAAAAACTCAATGAGAGCCTAAAATTGCCTAAAAATGAAGCAACTAGCGAAGCTTAATTCATTTTTTTGTTGACGTGTGAGCGCATCCCCCCTAATATTGCGCTCACACAAACTGGGGTCATAGCTCAGTTGGTAGAGCGCTACAATGGCATTGTAGAGGTCAGCGGTTCGATCCCGCTTGACTCCACCACGCTCCTTTGTGTTTGCCTCATCAAGTCCCTATCGTCTAGAGGCCTAGGACATCGCCCTTTCAC
>NZ_JZFB01000002.1:188980-191700 GCF_001188385.1 Acinetobacter sp. V2
GCTTTAAAAATTATAAAAAGACTCTATCGTCACCTTACTGTTTATTCTTTATCTCTTTCTAGATTGCACATTTGTCTATTTTATCTAAAATAGCGTCTTTCTTAATTCTCTCAATGTGTAATATGCAGCCATCTGACAATCAACTAGATGCTCATCAGCATCAGAACAGTACTGCACCTTTAAAAAGAGCCATGAGTACTCGCCATCTTGTGATGTTATCACTAGGCGGAGCTATCGGAACTGGTCTCTTTTTAGGTTCAGGGGAAGTCATTTCACAAACTGGAGCTATTGGCGCAATTATTGCCTATATACTTGGTGGTGCGATCGCTTATATGGTCATGCTTTGCCTAGGAGAGCTTGCTGTACACATGCCTGTTTCAGGCTCTTTTGGTGCTTATGCCAAAAAATATATTAGTCCTAGTACTGGCTATATGATTTCTTGGATGTACTGGCTGACCTGGACTGCAACGCTTGGAACTGAGTTCACAGCTGCGGCATTACTCATGCAGGAATGGTTCCCACATATTTCAATGTGGATCTGGACAATTGTTTTTGCAATCACTATTTTTGGCTTAAATATTAGTTCAACTCGCATTTTTGCTGAGTCTGAGTTTTGGCTCGCTCTTGTTAAAGTCATTACCGTGATTGCTTTTATTGTGCTCGGCCTACTAGCAATTTTTGGTTTAATTCCTTTTCATGGCAGCCAAACTGCACCGCTATTTAGCAACCTTACAGCGCAAGGCTGGTTCCCACATGGTTTAATTCCTATTTTCACCACCATGCTGATTGTTAACTTTGCTTTCTCAGGCACAGAATTAATTGGCGTAGCAGCAGGTGAAACCAAAGATCCAGCTCAGAATGTACCCAAAGCAATTAATGCCGCGATTTGGCGTCTTCTTATTTTCTTTGTGGGTACCATTATTGTTATTAGCGCTTTGCTTCCCTTCCAGCTTGCAGGTTTAGGCGGTGAAAGCGTAAGTAGCAGTCCTTTTGTTACTGTATTTAATTATATTGGCATTCCATATGCGGATGACATTATTCGATTTGTAATTATTACAGCTCTGCTTTCGGCAGCAAACTCAGGACTTTACGCTGCTTCACGTATGATGTGGTCACTGTCAGAACAAAAATTATTACCTAGCGTATTTTCTAAACTTTCAAGAAGTGGGACACCTATTGTTGCCCTAGTTGTAACAATGTTTGGAGCAATTCCCGGTTTGTTATCAGAGCAATTTGCACCAGAAACTATTTTTAAGAATCTACTCGGTGTAGCTGCTTTTACCATGGTTATTGTCTGGATGAGCATTTGTTTAAGTCAGTTCAATTTCCGCCGCCAATGGTACAAATCTGGCCATACGGTTAAAGACTTACAATATGCCGCTCCCTTATTCCCTATCGTTCCAATTTTAGGTTTTATTTTCTGTTTTATTACTTGCTTAAGTATGGCTGCAGACCCTGAAATGCGCGCTGGTTTTGTGGGCTGTCTTATTTTTACAGCTTTATGTTATGTCAGCTATTTTATTTTTTACCGCAATAAAGCCTAAATCGCTTTGATTAAATTAAAGTGTAGCAAAAAGCTACACTTTTTTTTGCCTACATACTGGTTTTATATAACGTACCGTTGTAGATTAAAATTTATATTAAAAACAATTCCTTGTATAGAATGAAAATTATATTTATCCACGGGATGAATCAACAGAATTACACTGCTCATCGCTTGAAAGAGCATTGGCTAAAAGTATTTAAGCTTGGCCTAAAACAGATGCCTTGCAAAGTTAACGTGCGCGATCTTCATATTCATATGCCATTTTATGGCGACCTAATGACTAAATATCGATTAAGCAATCAACTAGACCTAAATACGTTATTACCTAAGTCATTTTTAAATAATTATTTACCCATTCATTTACATCACCATAATCCTCCTGCTAAAGAGCACACTCCATTTGTTCCTTTATTGCTACCAGCAACTGACTCCGCTGAAAAAAGCTTTTCAGAACGAATCTATCTGACCTCTCAGCTCGTAAAAGACCGCGTACTCAAAGAGTTGGTTGTTCTGTTAAATAACTTCCCTAAATTACATGAGAGCTTGATACAACAGTTTCTAATTGAGACTTATATGTACTTATCTAATCCTGAATTTATGGAGGAAGTAAATGAACGGATTTTAAAGAAAATGCGAGAAGATGAAGATTATATTGTCGTTGCACATTCTCTCGGCTCAGTTATTGCCTTTAACCTTCTTTCAAATCCTGCATATCGGTTCTCAATTAAACGATTTATAACGTTAGCCTCTCCTTTATCTTTTCGCGTGATTCAAAGTAAGCTTCCGATTCCAATTGTCAGGCCATCATGTATTCACGGTGATTGGTTTAATTTTTACTCTCAAGACGATTTTCTAACCGCATTTCCCCTATGTGAGGCCCCATTTAATTTTGATCCTCCAATTATTAATCAGAAAATTTATACCTTTGCCAACCAGCCGCATGAGATTTTAGGTTATCTACAACATCCGTCTGTTATAAAGGCAATTATTGAGCCTTTTCAGAAAAATGAAGGATAAATGTATATATTTTCTACAATTAGAGTTATTTTTAATCGGTTGACTGTTTTTTTTAATATTTCTTCAGAAAACTATTTGACACTTTTATTAAATCGACCTAATATACGCCCACCTCTGAAACGTCCCTATCGTCTAGAGGCCTAGGACATCGCCCTTT
>NZ_JZFB01000002.1:191834-196479 GCF_001188385.1 Acinetobacter sp. V2
ATTCTAAAAAGCCACTGCATAACGTCAGTGGCTTTTTTCTTGCCTAAAAAAAGCCAATCAATGATCAGCTTTTACTATGCTCTATGAGCTTGCAATTCCCACTTGTACTTCAAGGCGACCCGACTGTACACGTAGCCCTCTAATTTCAAATTGATCTACCAATTGCTGGACCAATTCTCGACTTTCTCTCAAAATATTCAAACCAGGTAAAATACTGAAATCTGTCAGACTCAAAAGCTTTTCAACCATCCAAGAGCGATTATTAATAAAGTCAATAAATCCTGCCTGCTCTAGGTCAATAAACCACATACGGTGACCATCACGTTGGATACCCGGAATATCACCAATCAAATGATTAATAAGTGATGGAATGGGTAACATATTTACGACTTCAAAACCAACTCGACCAATACGGCGTACAGCCCAGTTTGACAATGTTCCTCCATGACGAATCTGGACATCAAGACTTTCATCCATTTGACGTAAGCGCAAAAACTTTTCCTGCCCAATACGACATTCCAATACTTTAAAATCTAAACTTAAACGGTACATGAAACGATGATAATGCCCATCGATCTCGACTTGGAAACTATCATTGCCACACTTGATTTTAATATCATCAATTTCAGAGCGATCTATGCGCTTACGGATTTGATTATTTAATAACATTTCAGGTAAGTACAACGTTAAGGTACTCTTCCCCAAAAATGTACGTGCCATTATCAATGCGACTTGGCGTGCAGTTTCACTAGTTTCAGACACCATATCTCTTACAGTGCCAGCCGCCAGATTTGTCATTCCAACAACTCCACGTCTGGTGTGGGTAGTTACTTGATCGAGCGCATCTAAAGCCGCATCTGCAACCTCTGCAATATTACGTGTTGTGTCGCTAGCAAACCCAACTGCATCTTGGGCATGTTGCAATGTCTTATGCAGTAATCGACGAGATAATGACGGTTTTGCGGTATCTGGGGTAGCTAAAACCGATGCTGTCGTTGTAGGCTGCGACTTATTGTCATCTTGTTGACCCAAGTCCCTCTCTCCTTTTTATATTTATTCCACGTCCTATTTACGAGTATTTAAGCTCATTTATAGTGCTAATCACACTTCATTTTTCTGTAGATTAGCATGCTCTACAATATTATTTTAATTTTTATGTGTACGGATAAATCATCAGTTTTTTATATTTCTTTGTTTATTCATAAGTAATTTTTTTGCTAACTCATAGCACTTCATCGATATCTTACAAATTTTTTTCTTTTCCGACATTTCCGTTAGAATAGATTCAAACTAAATGTGGAGTTCTCATGCAATATCGTTGCCCTCAATGTCAGAGTGTTAAAATTATGCCTGTAAGCCAAGGCATGAACAGCGTAAAACCAGCAGTTCCAAAAAGTCTTGCTATCTTAATTCCTGCACTTTTTATGCTTTTACTCTTGGTTGTGATTAGCATTTTTATGTGGATTTTTGGCAATGGTGCAGGTAGCAATCTTCAAATTGCAACAGTAGTTGTTTTTGTTGTGACTGTAGGAGCAGGTTTTATGTTTTGGCGTGATTTGCCGGACTTTAAACTGTCTATGCAAGCATTTATGCAGTCACAAAAACATTGGAAATGCCGTGACTGCAATCATGAATGGGAAATTTAAAAAAGTGTTCACATCAGCTTAATGCTGATGTGAATGTTCTTTGTCATTGTCATCATGCTCGTGTGAAATATGTTGAGCAATATGCTGACAATTAATCTCGGCATCGTCTTCAATTTGTAAGGTCACTTCACCAATACCATGTTCATGGGAAAGCATTTCAACAGCATCTTGATAGAGCTTGGTACGATCCGCTTGCGGTGCAAATAAGTGCACTGTTAAATGGATATTTTTAGAAGTAATCGCCCATACTTTAAGTTGGTGAATACTCTCTACACCATTTAAAGAAAGCAGATCTGTACGTAACTTCTCAATATCCACTTCTTCTGGCACGCCTTCGAGCAAAATATTAATACTTTGTTTAAGTAAAACCCATGTTCTTGGTAATACCCAAAAGCCAATCAGTACTGCAATAATCGTATCGACCCAATACCAGTTGGTGAAGTAAATGATGAGTGCCCCGATAATAACGCCGACTGAGCCTAACGCATCACTCAATACCTCTAGATAAGCACCTTTCACATTTAAACTGCTATTGGCACTCGACATGAGAATTTTCATTGAGATGAGATTAATCACCAAACCAATGGTCGCCACAATGAGCATTCCCATACTTTGAATTTCAGGTGGCTTAGAGAAGCGGATATAGGCCTCATATAAAATATAAATTGCCACCACAAAAAGCATGAGTGCATTAAATAAAGCAGCCAGAATTTCAAAGCGTTGATAACCGAAAGTACGTTTATTATCGGCAGGACGTTTGGAAATTTGAATGGCGACCAAAGCAATTGCCAAAGCAGCTGCATCTGTAAACATATGCGCAGCGTCAGAAAGCAATGCCAAACTTTGTGTGATTAAACCTGCAATGACCTCAACAATTAAAAACGTTGTCGTAAGCGCTAAAGCAATCGTTAACTTCTTAGCATTACCTTCAGTCACTACAGCATGACTATGATCATGACCATGATGTCCACCCATTTTGCGGACTCCTTTTTATTTATCTTTATGGTGAGTTAAAGGTAACGATAAAGACACCATTACCTTTAACTCTTTCAAACACTTTTTTGAATTGACTCTATCATCAAAAAAGATATCTCAAATCGATGACATTATGAATGCTCAACACTTTTCGTCTTGCCTTCATTCATCCATCGATAAATGACCGGTAATAAAACCAGCGTTAATATCGTAGATGAAATAATGCCACCGATTACTACAGTTGCCAAAGGTCGCTGTACTTCTGCACCAGTTCCAGTTGCCAAAGCCATTGGAATAAAGCCAAGAGACGCGACACAAGCCGTCATAAGTACAGGTCTTAAACGTAAGATTGCTCCATTCCATGTTGCAGTTTGAATATCAAATTTTTCTCTAAGCTCTTTAATAAAGCTCAGCATCACCAGACCATTCAAAACAGCAACACCCGACAAGGCAATAAACCCGACACCAGCCGACATGGACAGCGGAATATCTCTTAGCCACAGGGCAATAAGACCACCTGACAAAGCAAACGGTACGCCGCTAAACACTAAAAGGCTTTCTTTAACATTATGGAATACAGCCATGAGTAGAATGAAAATCATAGCAAGCGCTAATGGAACAACAATTTTCATTCGGGCAGCAGCTGAAGCTAGATTTTCAAACTGACCGCCATATTCCAACCAATAACCCGCTGGCAGTTGTTCTTTTGCGAGTGTTGTTCTTAATTCTTGAACAAATGATCCTAAGTCACGGCCTTCTACGTTTGCAGTAATAATGACACGGCGCTTACCATTTTCACGTCCCACCTGATTTAAACCTGAGGTACGTTTAACTTTAGCGACATCTTGAAGCTGGATCAGTCCACCATTTGGTAACTGGATCGGAAGTTGGGCTAAGTTTTGGATGGTACGCTGCTGGTCTTCTAGGCGAATTTCAAAATCAAATCGTCTATCGCCTTGTAAAATCTGTCCAACATTTTGTCCACCTACACTTGCTGCCACAATATCTTGAATAGCTTTTGCAGATAATCCGTATTGCGCAGCCAGAGGTCGGTTAATTTCAACACTCAGTACCGGTAAACCGCTCGTTTGTTCTACCTTAACCGCGGTAGCACCTGAAATTTTTTGTACTTTCTGAGCGAGTGCTTGAGCCTGCTCGTTGAGTACTTGCATATCATCACCAAAAACCTTGACACCAATATCACTCCGGATCCCTGAAATTAGCTCATTAAAGCGCAGCTCGATCGGTTGAGAGAACTCACTGTTATTACCGGGTAATGTCGCTAAAAAAGCTTCCATACGTGAACGCAGCTCAGCTAGCGTCTCTTTAGAGTTTGGCCATTGATCATGCGGTTTAAGTAAAATGACCGCATCAGAAATATTTGGCGGCATCACATCAGTTGCAACCTCAGCCGTTCCTGTTCGAGCAAAAACAGCTTTTACCTCTGGAAAGTTTTTCAAAATGAGTTTTTCAGTATTTTCCTGCATTCGCAGTGATTGCTCGAGCCCAGTACTCGGTGAACGCATTTGCTGCAAGGCAAAATCACCTTCGCTGAGTTGCGGTGCAAATTCACTGCCCATTTGGGTAGCTAACACGCCTGTAAGCACTAAAATACTTAATGCAAAACTAACAACCACTATCTTAAGCTGATAAGCCTGATCGAGGATATCTCGGTATTTCTGCTTTAAAAGCAACATCCAACGCGTTTCTTTTTCTTTCACTTCACCTGTAACAAAAAGAGCAACTGCCGCAGGTACAAATGTCACAGAAAGAATCATGGCCCCCAATAATGCCATCACCACAGTCATAGCCATTGGATGGAACATTTTGGCTTCAACACCAGATAAAGCAAAAATAGGTAAATAGACCACTAAAATAATCATTTGCCCAAAAATAAGTGGTCGACGGGCCTGTTTTGCTGCAAGGAAAACTTCTTTGAATCGCTCAGCTCGTGTAAGGGGTCGATGTAAAGCATGCTGTGCTTCTGCTAGACGTCGAATACAGTTTTCTACAATAACAACTGC
>NZ_JZFB01000002.1:196521-200250 GCF_001188385.1 Acinetobacter sp. V2
ATGAGGTTGGCACTAATGTTTTGTTCAGCCATACCTGTCAGGGTAAATAACATCGAAAGTGGAATAACGCAGGCTGTGATTAAAGCAGCTCGAAAATTTCCTAGGAAAATAAACAAAATCACAATAACCAGAATTGCACCTTCAACAAGGTTCTTCTGTACGGTTGCAATTGCTTTGTTTACTAAACTTGTTCGGTCATAAACCGTTTCGATTTCAACACCTTTAGGTAAGGTAGGCTGAATTTCCTTAATTTTGGTATCAACCGCCTGAGCAACGGTACGGCTATTTTCTCCCATCATCATCATGGCGATGCCAAGAACGCTTTCCTCACCGTTGTAAGTTGCAGCTCCTGTTCTTAAATCATGTCCAATAGAAACATTTGCCACATCGGCCACGCGAATTGGTAACCCATTTTTGGTGCTCACAGTAATGTTTTGAATATCTTCAACACTACTTAGCATGCCCGGCACACGAACGGTGAGTTGCTCTCCATTTTCTTCAATAAAGCCGGCACCGCGATTTTCATTATTTTCTTGCAGAGCAGTTTGAAATTCATTGATTGAAATCTGAAGCTGCTGCAAACGTTTTAAATCAGGCGACACAATATAAGTTTTATTGTAGCCACCGATACTGTTAATTTCGGCTACGCCTTTCACACGCTGCAACTGAGGGCGCACAATCCAGTCCTGAATTTCACGTAAATCCATGGCTGTATAGGCCGTACCATCTGATTTCTTAGCGCCTGATTTTGCTTTTACCACCCATTGGTAAATTTCACCTAAACCTGTAGAAACAGGAGACATGACTGGATCAACTGATTCAGGCAATTGCCCGTCCGCCTCTTGTAAACGCTGGTTAATCAGTTGTCTTGCCCAATAAATATCTGTTCCATCTTTAAAAATGATGGTGACTTGGGAAAGCCCGTAACGTGAAATAGAGCGGGTTTGTTCCAGATTTGGAATTCCAGCCATCGCATTTTCAATAGGATAGGTAATCCGCTGTTCAACCTCTAAAGCGGTATACCCATTGGCTTGAGTATTGATCTGGACCTGCGTATTAGTAATATCTGGAACTGCATCAATAGGAAGCTTTTGATAACTCCAGATCCCAACTCCAATCCAAGTCAGTACAAATAACATAACCCAAATAGCATTTTGAATAGCAAACTGAATAACTCTATCAAATAACCCTTCTGGTTTGGGTAGCTCAGGTTTATTAATGTCCATGCTCCGCCTCTCCCTTTTCCAGTTCGGATTTCAGCAAGAAGCTACCTTCTGCCACATAGCGCTGGCTTGGATTAATACCTTTTACAATTTCGACCCACTGACCATCTTTAGAACGTTGCCCCAACTGCACAGTGACAGGTTCAAACTCAAAGCCTGTTTTCACCATTTTTGGGGTAAAGATAACGTCTTTACCTTCAACTTGTTGAATCGCCTGAGCTTTTACACGGGTCACTTTTTGCGTTGTGCCTGAAGAATTCAGCTCAACATTAACCATTAAGTTTGGACGCAATTCACTACTATTTGCCAAGACCTTGGCACGTACTTGTAAACGCCCCGTTTGAGCATCGGCTTCAGTTGTTAAACTTTGAACTTGAGCGTTAAATGCATTCCCAGTTTGTAAAGATTTAAATTCAATCTGCTGATTTGGCTGTAAATTCAGATTTGTGGTGCTTGGTAAAATAAACCCCAGCCACAACTGATCAAGCTGATTAATAATAAAAAGCTGGTCTGCTAGCTGTACGTTTTCACCCACCACAATATCTTTGTTACTCACCATCCCAGTAATTGGCGCCGTTAAGGTGTAGCGTCCTCCTGAGCCCGAACCCGCCCCGAAAGCACTTAAGCGTGAGCGAGCTGCTTTCACTTGAATTTGGGCCTGCTGGTAAGCGTTATAAGCTCGTTGATAATCTTGCTTGGCAGAAATTCCTTGAGACCATAAGCTACGCTCACGTTCATAGTCCTGACGTGCTAAATCAAGATTAGACTGGGCAATTTGCAGATTGGCTTGTTGATCGACCAAATCTGGAACCAATAAGCTTGCAAGAGCCTGCCCTTTTTTAACCTGTTGCCCCAATTCAACATATACCGCTTCGACACGACCACTAAAGCTTGGCGAGACATGGGCTTGTCGGTCTGTATTCACAACCAGTTTTGCTGGATAAGTTTGAAGTTGAGGAACTTCACCTAGTTCAGCTTGTTCAATTTTTAAATTTTGTTCCTGCATTTGCTGAGCAGTGAGTAGCAGTGGTTTTTCGCCTTCTTCATGGTGTTCTTCACCCTCTTCTTCAGCATGCCCGTGACCTTCCGATGCTTCAGAAGAATTAGATTTATTTTTTGAATTTAAAACCAGTAAACCAATTAATAGTGCAGTGATTGCAGCAATCACCCCGACCCAAAGCCATTGAGAATTTTTCTTTAAATTTGTCGACATTATTATTCTCCTGCCTGAGTTGGGAATGTTTGACTTTGTTGCCAAGCACGTTGATTGAGTTGCATTAAGGCATCTTTAGCCATGATTTGTTCTGGTTCTAACCCAAGACGCAAACTTTGAATTTCAATTGAATTTTGCCAAGCTTGTTTTAATAGCTCGACTTTACGTAAGCGCACGTCTTGCAATTGCAGAGTGGCTTGTTGAACATCAGTAACGGCGAACTTACCCAAACGAAAACCTTGCAATGTTTTTTGCTGAACTTGAATAGCAAGAGGAACTTGCTGATCATTCAGTTGTTTAAACTGGATGCGTAAACCTTTTAACTCTGACATTAGGGTTTCAATATCAACCTGATTTTGCTGTCGATAAAAGCTTTGCTGACGTTGAGATAGCTCTTGTTTGGCCTGAGCAATCTTGATTCCGTATTGCTGGCGATTAAAAAGATTTAAAGGAATTTCTACACCTAAACGAATTTGGTTATCTGTACTCTGTTCTGGAGAACGAGTGTTATTAACACCCAGAGTTACAGTAGGCTGCGGTCTTGCTTTTGCTTTAAGCTGTTGAATATTGGCTTGCTGCGCAAGAGCATCTAACTGGAAAGAACGCTCTAATAAATTATTTTGCGCATCTTGGCTTGGTTCTACATTCGCTGCCAATGCCCATAACTGATTTGGACTTTGGAATAGCTGAAACTGACTTGAACCCCCTCCCCATAAGTTCACCAATTGCTGTTTCGCAACTTGTAGTTTTAAATCAACTTGTTGATATAAACGCTGATTTTCCAAGTGAGACATCCGCACTCGATCTACATCAACTTGCGCAATACTTCCTGCTTGATAACGCTTTTCCGATGCCAACAAATTTTCTTGGCTGACTTCTAGCTGCTCTGCAATAAGAGACTTTTCAAGCTCAAGCAAAGCCACTTGTGACCAGAAATATTTAACGATTAATCCAAGTTCAGCTCGATAACGCTGCTCGGCCAAATCAATTTTTGATATTTCCACTTTTGCTAAGTTTTGTGCAGCCTTACGTTGTCCAAAAATATCTAAAGGCTGAGAAATACCTATCGCGAGTTCTTTTTCTTGATCACTTTGGAAGCCAGTTTGTTCAATAGAAAGACTTGGGTTGGCCCATAAACGACTTTGCTTTAAATTGGCCTCAGCCATTTGCTGCTGTGCTTGCCAAACACCTTGCTGACTTTGATATTTTTGTACCTGCTCTAAGGCTTGGTCAAAAGTAAAGGCTGCTTTTTGAATATAACGTTCTTGTTGAATCTCAGACTGAGCCCTCGCT
>NZ_JZFB01000002.1:200293-201064 GCF_001188385.1 Acinetobacter sp. V2
TTGTTAAAACCTTTTTTAACGTTATCTTAACGTTACTCTCTAAGTGAGGAGTAGAACTCACTCGAGTTGAAAAAATAGAAGACATGTTTTTGCCCCGCAATAAATAAGAGATGCGGTGGGCTTGTTTTGGCTACCCCACCTATAGCGGGGTTAAAACAGGAGGAGGTTTTAAAGCAGTGAGATGGGGCGACTGGTAAGAATTAGACCAGTGATAAATTTGTGAGAGTTCCTGCACATGCACTACAGGTGTTTCAGCTTGCTTTGCAACTTCAGTCATCACCACATGAAAACATGAAGGCAAATGATCATGATGATCTTGTAAATTTAAAGGTGCTTTATGAGAAATATTTCCGGCATCTTCTTGTTCATTATGAGCTTGATGTGAAGATTGATATACATCTAAAGCTGCGTGATGCCCGAAATGATGCAATGCTTTTTCCTGATTTTCATGCGCACAAAATGCAGCTGCCACATTCCATAAACTCTGGAATATGAGCAAACTAAACAAGACGGACATAAAAATTGCGGAACGTGGCAAAAGCGCACCATTAAACTAAAAAGTTGAACAAAGGCACTATAACAGGCTCTAGGCATGTAATAAAATTACAAAACCTCGATTCATAAATCTCCGTTTTTTTAATTTAGAACTTATCTCACGTTATACGAGACAAAAATAATTTCTTTTGAGTAACCTTTATGTACAAGCTTTTTTCTATATCTATATTAATAATTTGTCTGGGCTTAACGGGCTGCGCGACCAATATGTTGTCC
>NZ_JZFB01000002.1:201106-219170 GCF_001188385.1 Acinetobacter sp. V2
CTTTAAAAACCGATCAAATTATTGCCTTAGGTCAAGCAGTTAAAAATGATCAAGAACAAGGCTTTGTATTTATCGGTCAAGATTATAATTATTTAATGACTGACGGTAGCTCAAACCTTTTAAATATTATCAAAAGCATTTCAGCAGAGCAGAGAACAATAAAGACGCCATCACCTCTTGTACTTGAGATGGATGATTCCACCTATTTCCATGGAGAAATAACGATTCGTTATAATATCCCTACGTCCAAAATGGATGAAAAGCAAAAGGAACTTTTAAAGACCTTAGGTTTTAAAAATCAATTCATGGCAATGGAAAATCAACAACAAGTTTTTTATCCCTTCACCATCATCCGCTTTAAAGGAAAGATTTATCAAAAAGCAGAGAATCAAAAAATTCAACAGCAACTCTCAGTTCCCTATCCAGTCGCTTTACAGCAAAAAGATGAAATAACCAAGAAACATCCGTTTAAACGTGTAACACGCATGGCGTTATATCCTTTAGCAATGACCTTTGACGTGATTACGGTAGCTCCATCATTAATATGGTCAGATTTACATGGTGACTTTAATAAATAAGATCTTTCACTCCTAAAACAAAAAACCAGCCCTTAGGCTGGTTTTAAAAATTAACTGGCAATATGTCACACAAATAGCTTGTGTACTTGAAACTAGATGTTTATTGCTGTTTTTGTAAGTCAGAAGAAAAACGAATCACAACATCATCAACAACTTTATTAAATGCTTCATTAATCGACATTGGTTGCACATTTTCAATAGGCGCTTTTTTGTTTCCTACTGTTGTTAAAATCATATGCGGGTAACGCTCAGATACTTCTTTACCTTGAGCATCAACATAATTAAATTTAAACTCATATTTATCAGCAATCGCATTACCGACAGCACCAAAAGTCAAACCCGTTAGAACCCCTTTGCCCGCAGCCTCACCTAAATCAGCCACATTATTCGCAGTTAAATGTAATTTTGCTTGCTTCTCACCATTCGCTTGGGCTGTTGGAGAAAATACGCCTGTTGCTCTTAGACTACGCTCAACTGCTGATTGCAGTTCTTTACCGGCTTTTGGAACAACTGCTCCATTTCGCTGAAATTCAGTAGTTAAAACCACTGGAATAGGTTGAGCTGGTTTTTTAATATCCGAATAGGAAAGAGACTTATAAGCAGGATCAACATAAGATTTTACTGAAAGACATCCAGTAAGTTGTGTAGCAACAGCTACCCCTAAAGCAATAGTATAAAGTTTGAATTTTTTCATGATTTTCCAGAAAGGTTTATTTACCTTTTAATAAATTAAGCCGTAATATTAATCTTAATAAATCAAAAATATAAGTATAAATTCAATCACTTTAGGGAATTTTAATTTTTTATTTCTTAAAATTTTTGATAAAAAACAAAAAACCAGCCCTTAGGCTGGTTTTTTCAATTAGCAGAGATTAACCGCTAATTTTTTTGTATTTCGTACGTTTTTGAACAGCGTCATCACCTAAACGTGACTGACGATATGCTTCATATTCTGCATAGTTACCTGCGTAGAATTCTGGCTGTTCATTTTCAAATGACAAGATATGTGTCGCAATACGGTCAAGGAACCAACGGTCATGCGATACCACCATTACCGTACCTGGGAATACAAGAATTGCATCCTCAAGCGCACGTAAAGTTTCAATATCCAAGTCGTTCGATGGCTCATCCAGTAAGATCACGTTTGCACCCATCTGCAAGATCTTCGCAAGTTGTAAACGGTTACGTTCACCACCAGACAATTCACCTACACGTTTTTGCTGATCTTGACCTTTAAAGTTAAAACGGCCGATGTAAGCACGTGACGCGATTTCGTAATCACCGATTTTTAAGATATCTAAACCGCCAGAGACTTCTTCCCAAACAGTTTTATTATTATCTAAAGTGTCACGAATCTGACCAACATAAGCCACTTTAACTGACTCACCTAAGGTCACAGTACCTGTATCAGGTTGCTGTTCGCCAGTCATCATACGGAATAAAGTCGTTTTACCCGCACCGTTTGGACCAACGATACCAACAATCGCTGTTGGAGGTACGGTAAAGGTTAAGTTTTCGTACAACAAGCGGCCATCGAATGATTTACTGATACCTTCAACTTCCACAACTTTATTACCCAAACGCGGGCCAGGTGGAATATAGATTTCAGACGTTTCATTACGTTGTTGGAATTCTTTAGAGTTAAGCTCTTCAAAACGTTCCATACGTGCTTTGTTTTTCTTTTGCTGACCTTTCGCATTTGAACGAACCCATTCAAGTTCTTTTTTCAATGCTTTAGCAAAAGATTCTTCTTGTTTCTGCTCTTGTTCTAAACGCGCATTCTTTTGTTCTAACCAAGAAGAATAGTTTCCTTGATAAGGAATACCCATACCACGGTCAAGTTCAAGAATCCACTCAGCCACGTTATCCAAGAAATAACGGTCATGCGTAATCGCAACGATAGTGCCTGGGAAATCTTTCAAGAAACGTTCTAACCAAGTTACAGATTCTGCATCTAAATGGTTCGTCGGTTCGTCCAGAAGTAACATATCTGGTTTCGAAAGCAATAAACGGCACAGTGCAACACGACGACGCTCACCACCAGAAAGTAATGTTACGTCTGCATCCCAAGCTGGAAGATTCAAAGCATCCGCAGCAATTTCAAGCTGGTTGTTTAGGTTGTGTGCATCCCAAGCATGGATAATTGATTCTAATTTTTCCTGCTCTTTTGCAAGTGCATCAAAATCTGCATCTGGGTCTGCATATTCTGCAAAAACCTGATCAAGACGCTCTAATGCATCTAAAGCTTCACGCACGCCATCTTCAACGTTACCACGAACGTCTTTAGTCGGATCAAGCGGTGGTTCTTGCTCTAAATAGCCGATTTTAATTCCAGGTTGTGCACGAGCTTCACCGGAGAAATCTTTATCTACGCCAGCCATAATACGAAGCAGGGTAGATTTACCTGCACCGTTCAAACCGAGTACACCAATTTTGGCACCCGGGAAAAATGATAAAGAGATGTCTTTTAAGATTTCGCGCTTTGGCGGAACCATTTTAGACACTCGGTTCATCGTATAAATATATTGGGCCACGCAGGACTCCTCAATTGAAAAACCAATACATCGCATAAGCGATAAATAATCGCGCGTATTATACGCTGAAAACCTCATTGACTTGAAGTTATGATTTCCATCGTACGGATTTATCAAACAATTTTCTTTTTCAATAAGTTGCAAAATGTTTATGTATAAGATTTATACAGTGTTTCAGCGTATATTTTTCTATCTTTATTCCTAAAATTAGAAAACAAACCAGAATTTCTGCAATTTTCAATATGAATTTTAGGCTAGACTCGCTCAATATTTAACTCACGAAGATGAAGTAATCATGACTTATAAAGATGAAACCTTAGCAATCCATGCTGGTTATTCACCAGAAGCAACCACAAAAGCTGTCGCGGTTCCTATTTATCAAACCACTTCTTATGCGTTTGATAACACACAACACGGTGCCGATCTTTTTGATTTAAAAGTTCAGGGGAATATTTATACCCGTATTATGAACCCGACCACTGCTGTACTAGAGCAACGCCTTGCTGCACTCGAAGGCGGGATTGGTGCTTTAGCTCTAGCTTCTGGAATGGCAGCAATTACTTACTCAATTCAGACGATTACCGAAGCTGGAGACAATATTGCTTCTGTCTCAACCTTGTATGGCGGAACGTATAATCTATTTGCCCATACCTTACCAAAACAAGGTATTGAAGTTCGCTTTTTTGATTATCAGAAACCTGAAAGCTTACGTGACTTAATTGATGATAAAACTAAACTTGTTTTTGTTGAGTCGATTGGTAACCCACTTGGAAATATCATCGATTTAGAAGCAATTTCAAAAATCGCACATGAATATGGTGTACCCGTCATTGTCGATAACACCGTTGCCACCCCTGCTTTATTAAAACCTTTTGAATATGGTGCAGATATCGTCATTCATTCACTTACTAAATATATCGGTGGACACGGCAATAGCATTGGTGGAGCAATTGTAGATAGCGGTAAATTCCCTTGGGGTAAATATCCAGAACGTTTTAAAGTTTTAAACACGCCTGACCCAAGTTATCACGGGGTTAATTATGTCGAAGCTTTAGGTGAAGCAGCCTATATTGCACGAGCTCGCGTTGTACCATTACGTAATACAGGCGCAGCAATTAGCCCACTGAGTGTTTTCTTGATTTTACAAGGTCTTGAAACTCTAAACCTCCGCATCGAGCGTCATACTGAAAATGCTCAAAAAATTGCAGAATATTTACAGACTCATCCAAAAGTAAAATGGGTTAACTACGCAGGTTTAAAAGATCATCCACAACATCAGCTTGCTCAAAAATATGTAAAAGGTAAACCTTCTGCAATTTTATCTTTCGGCGTACAAGATGGTCTCGAAGGCGGCACTCGATTCATCGATGCTCTTCAATTATTTACTCGTCTCGTAAATATTGGCGATGCAAAAAGTTTGGCGTGTCATCCTGCAACGACGACTCATCGCCAGCTTAATGAACAAGAACTTAAATCTGCTGGTGTAAGCGAAGATATGGTACGTCTTTCAATTGGAATTGAGCATATTGATGACTTAATTGCCGATTTAGAACAAGCACTTTCAGCTGTATAACTTTTAAACTATTCAACAAGCCTCTGGAAATAGAGGCTTTTTTATTTTTTATTTATTATACAACTAAAATAATTAATAGATTAAGATCGTATTTTAGAGTTTTTACTCTAAATAAATTGTTAAATTTCATATATTTACAGACTAGACAATTTTTAAACATCTATTAAGATAAGGACAATATTTATGAGTTCATTTGGATGAACCTACGGTTGTAAAAAATAAAAATTACATACCGGAATAAATAGTCCCTGCCCCTACTTAGGTAAAATGCTGTGAATAAAAAATTAGAAGCTCTGTTCCAGGAAAAGGTACAAGATAAAGTCATTTTAGTGACAGGCGCCTCGAGTGGAATCGGATTAACGATTTCAAATAAGCTTGCTGATGCTGGTGCCCATGTTTTACTGGTTGCCCGTACTCAAGAAACTTTGGAAGAAGTCAAAGCAGATATTGAAAGTCGTGGCGGTAAGGCATCAATTTTCCCGTGTGATCTCAACGATATGGACATGATTGATCAAGTGTCTAAAGAAATTTTAGCGACCGTTGATCACATCGATATTTTAATTAATAACGCAGGCCGCTCTATTCGCCGTGCCGTACATGAGTCTTATGATCGTTTTCATGACTTTGAACGCACCATGCAATTAAATTATTTTGGCGCAGTACGCCTAGTTCTTAATATTTTGCCACATATGATTCAGCGTAAAGATGGGCAAATCATTAATATTAGCTCGATTGGTGTGTTAGCAAATGCGACTCGCTTTTCTGCTTATGTTGCATCTAAAGCAGCGCTTGATGCATTTAGCCGCTGTCTATCTGCCGAAGTTCATGCGCACAAAATCGCGATTACTTCAATTTATATGCCATTAGTTCGTACCCCAATGATTGCACCGACTAAAATTTATAAATATGTACCAACACTTTCACCTGAGCAGGCTGCTGACTTAATTGCTTATGCAATTGTGAAACGCCCGAAACGTATGGCAACTAACTTAGGCCGCTTAGCTTCAATGACATATTCCGTTGCACCGGGCATTAACAATATGTTTATGTCGATTGGTTTCCGGTTATTCCCAAGTTCAGATGCAGCAAAAGGTGAAAAAACTGAGAAATTAAACTGGGCACAAAAAGCATATGCACGAATCTTCCCAGGCGAACACTGGTAATTTCTAATAAAAAAAGCAGAACCATTCGGGTTCTGCTTTTTTATGGACAGAATTTAGAGCGTTATTAAAATAATTTTCCATATTAAAAAAATTGAATAATAAATTTTATTCTTAGCCTCATTTAAATATATTAGATGTAATAATTATTTTAATTTTTGATAAAAATAAATTAATATCAGCAAATAAATTATGCAAAAAATAAATTGCTACAAAACTAAACTTTAAAATTATTGTGAGAAATTCATGTCAAATTCTTTACATTCAAGAAAAATACGTCCGTTAGTTTATGCTATTTCACTGAGTATCGGGATGATTGGCGTTTCTTATCTACCACATTCTGTATACGCTTCAGAAAATGTAGATAAAAATACGATTAGCAATAACTCTACTCAACAAGCCGAAGAAAATCCGCTATCAAAATTAGATTGGCATATCGGGCCTAAAAAAGAAAATATCGCAAATGTAGCAACATTAAATACGGTTAAAGATGAGGGATTTTTAGACCCAACTAATGCTGATAAATTTTTAGAATTTACCGGTAATTTAACAAATGGCAGTACAAATATTTTAGTTGCACCAGATGACTCTTGGTGGGCAACCTTTAATTTTGATGCATCTGGCTATGTAAAAGACGATGAGAAAATTGATGCTGATGCTCTACTAAAACAACTTAAAGACTCAGACGCTCCATCCAATGAGGAAAGAACCCGCTTAGGGTTACCAAAACTTTATACTGTAGGTTGGGCCGTTCCTCCTCATTATGATAATCAAACTAAAAGATTGGAGTGGGCACTAAAAGTACGTTCTGAAGATAATTCAGAGACCATTAACTACACGACACGTATATTAGGTCGAACTGGTGTAACTAGTGTCACTCTAGTATCAGACGAAGAACATCTCACTCATAACATTGATGAATTCAAAAAAAGCTTAAAAGGATTCGATTACAATTTTGGTGAGAAATACGCTGAATATCGAGAGGGAGATAAAGTTGCAGGATATGGCTTAGCTGCCTTAATTGCAGGTGGTGCAGCAGTAGTCGCAACAAAAAAAGGTTTTTGGGCTGTCATTGCCGCCTTCTTCGCAGCAGCTTGGAAGTTTATTGCTGTTGGGGTTGTTGCGCTAGGTGGGTGGATTAGCTCTATCTTCAAAAGAAATAAATCATAAATGTATCTATCTTTAGAAACTCTTTTTGTTTTAGGTATAGTCGGGTTTTATATATATGACTCGACTTATCTTTATTTTTACAATGAGTTTAATATCCAGAAGGGTTTTAAGACGTCTTTTCACCCTCAACTTCTTTCAAGAAAATTAAACTTTTTTAGTAAATATTTAGTGTTTTTTAATTTACTTTTACCCTATCAACTTATTTTCAAATGCTCATGGAAGTCTATTTATTCAGATAAACAAATAATTTTTAATGATGATATAACTCATATCACTACTATCAGCAGAACTCTTAAACCTCTTCAATTTTTAAACATTCTTTTATTTTTACTCATCATCTTTTTCTTACCGCTAGTTATCTTATTAAAGTTAAATTATGTGATTCTTGCTATCACCATAACTACAATTTACTTTTTAAATATTATTAATATTTTTTACGTGATATATAAACGAAAAAAACTAAAACTCTCTTGGGTAAAAGTCCTTCAACTTGCAATGGATGTTTTTTTATGTCCTCCTTTCTCTGTAAATTTGCTACGTAAAATAAGCTTAAACTATGTTGTTAAGACCGAAGGTACTATCTTAGCTAAAGAAATATTAAGTAAGAAAAACTATCAAGAATTTATCAATACTGTTTTAACTGATCTTGAAGCCCTGAAATCAACTTCAAGTATAGAAAATATTTCCAAAATAGAATTAAGAGAACAACAGCTTATTGCTTCTCAAAATTTAAATTATAAAAGTGACAAATAAAAAGCCCCCTAAGTCAGGAGGCTTTTTCCAAAATGTTAATTACTTTAACTAAAGGTGAGAAAACCTATCACAATGAATGATCAATCAAGAAATTGAACATGCCCTGTTTTTACATCGTAAATTGCACCCACAACTACAATGTCACCTCGCTCAACCATATCTTTGAGCACACTGCTGTTATTAATAATGTACTGGATGTTGTAGTGAACATTCATTGCTGTTACTTGGCTAATAAAAGCATTACCTAATTCACGGGGCTGCATAATGTCATATACGCTATCAACCGAATGCATTAATGGCCCAAGCACATATTGAATGTGGGGCATTTCCTTCACATCGGACACTTGCTTTTGTTCTAGGCGTAATTGGCATGCACTCGTCACCGCACCACAATCAGTATGTCCCAAAACAACAATTACTTTAGAACCTTTAGCCTGACAAGCAAACTCAAGTGAACCCAATACTTTTTGCCCAGCAATATTACCTGCAATTCGTAAGCTAAACAGATCACCAATACCTACATCAAAAATCATTTCGGTAGGTGCACGTGAATCCATACAACCAAGCACTGCTGCGATCGGATGCTGGCCTTCATCTGCAGTAACACGAATTTGTCGATAAATATCTCTTTGTAAACGTTCGTTTTTTACAAAACGTTCGTTTCCTTCTTTAAGTAAGTTTACAACCTGTTGAGGACTCAACTTTTGTTGCAAGTCATGTGTACTAATATCAATATCAAGTACCGCATCATCAACGTCTTGATAGTGCTGTTTGAACCCGACCAGTTTAAGATTTACCTGACGTTTAATGGCCGTTTCACTTTGATAATCTTGAATAACTTGATAGATATCAGGATCAATCGAATCACATTGAGTCGCATCAATAATGAGTTGCTGATGTTTATGCACATGTTCCAATGCTGAAATAAGTGCAGAACGATTAAGAAAAGTCACTTGTGATGGAAGTTCAATACGAGTCACTACGCCATGCAAGCGCTTCTCTCTATAAACACGAATACCTTTATTAAAGTTACCATAGAGAATAAAAGCACTACTGGTGAACAGACCAATTAAAATTCCCATTAAAAGATCGGTCAGTAAAATTGCAACCAAAGTAATAATAAAAGGTAAAAACTGTTTCCAACCTTTTTGATAAAGCTGCTTAAAGAGTTTTGGATGGGTCAGCTTAAAGCCTGTCACGATTAAGATTGCAGCTAATGCAGACAGAGGAATCATGTTCATTAATGGCACGAAGAACAAAACCGCTAGCAGCAACAATACGCCATGAATAATGGTAGAGCATTTGCTACGCGCACCTGTATTTGCATTCACAGAACTACGTACAATTACTGAAGTCACTGGCATTCCACCAATTAAGCCAGAAATGATGTTACCTGTACCTTGTGCCCAGAGTTCACGGTTAGGAGGAGAAGAGCGTTTCTGAGGATCGATTTTATCTGCGGCTTCCAGATTCAATAATGTTTCTAAAGATGCCACGACAGCCAGAGTAATGGCCCCTGTGTAAATCATAGGCTCAGCTAAATAGCTAAAATCAGGAAAGATTAATACATCTTCAGGTGCTTGTAAGATATTCGGTAACTGAATGAGATTATCAATTTGCACTGCCCATGCAGAGCCAATACTCACCAAAACAAAATTTAAAACTGCTGCAAGCACAACCGCAATCAATGCCGAAGGCAAAGCTAGTTTTTTGAGTGGACTACTATCCCACGCTAAAATTAAGAATAAACTGAGCAAACCAATAAGTGCAGCTCCGCCATCAAAACGCTGTAGAAATACATCTGGGGTTGATGTCCAAACCTGTTTCAATGAAAAATCAGAAAGTCCAAACAGATAAGGCAATTGTGTCGCAATCAGGATGACGCCAATAGCAGCGAGTAATCCTAAAATGACATTATTTGGAATAAAGTTGGCAAAAAAACCTAACTTGAATAATCCAAATAGAATTTGCAGGACACCAGCAAAAATAATACATAATAAAAAGGCGGCATAATTGCCGCCTAGTTGTTCTAACTGTACAAGAATGACGGCAGTCAGCCCTGCCGCTGGGCCTGCAACGCTAATGTGGGAACCACTTAGCAAACCTACGATAATACCGCCCACAATACCTGCAATAATACCTGAGATGATGGGAGCACCTGAGGCTAAAGCGATACCCAAGCACAGCGGTAATGCCACAAGGAATACGACGACTCCAGATAAGAGGTCTTTTAAATGAAATCTATTTTTCAGGTTTAAAACCGACATAAAACAACCATTTATAATAAAAAGAAATAAGCAAAGTTGTACTATTACAGCCTGAAAGTGAGTAAATGCTTCAAGGCTCGATTGATGATGTCGAACAACTGAATATCATTAAAGTTTAGTTATGCTATAACGTTGTATATTTAATTGTGTATTTAACAACGATTTGTTGATCTTAAGATTCACCTCATCTTTACGACTGCGATTTTTTCCTTAATTGCTCTTTAATACCGATTAGAAATAATGCTTCGCCAATAAAAAAGCCCCCGATTGGAGGCCTTTTTATTAATTAAAGACGCTTATTTAGAGCCTTTAATCCCTGCTTGTAACAACAACGCCCCTAAACCACCAATTTTTTGTTCTTGAGGTTTCTCTTGCTTGGCGCGCTGAGGACGTTCAGCTTGATCTTTACGTGGTTGAGGACGTTTACCTTGCGGTTTACGTTCAAAACGTTGTTCTGTATTTTGTTCACGGCGTGGTGGACGCTGAGCTTTTACAGGTGCAGAACCTTCAGCACGCATACTTAAGTTCACGCGGTTACGTTCAACATCAACCTGCATAACACGTACTTGTACAATCTGGCCCGGTTTTACAACTTTATGTGGATCAGATACAAACTCATTTGCAAGTTCAGAAATATGAACTAAACCATCCTGATGCACACCAATATCAACAAAGGCACCAAAGTTTGTGACATTCGTGATCACACCTTCAAGTTGCATACCTTCTGTCAATTGACCAACTTCAGTAATATCTTCACGGAATTTAGCAGTACGGAACTCTGGACGTGGGTCACGACCTGGTTTTTCGAGTTCAGCTAAAACGTCTTGAATTGTTGGTAAACCAAATTTGTCATCAACAAATTCATCAGCTTTTACTTGGCGAATGATTTCAGTATTACCGATGATGTCTTTAACAGTTGTTGCTTTTGCTGCAACAATTTTCTCAACAAGACCATAACTTTCAGGGTGAACTGAAGAAGCATCTAAAGGTTCAGAACCATTTTGAATACGTAAGAAACCAGCTGCCTGTTCAAAAGTACGTTCACCTAAACGCGGTACGCTTTTCAACGCTTGACGGTTGTCAAAACGGCCATGCTCTTTGCGGTATTCAACAATCTGTTGAGCAATTGCTTTGTTTAAACCAGCAATATAAGCCAAGATTGCTGGTGAAGCGGTATTTACATCAACGCCTACAGCATTCACACAGTCTTCTACCACTGCATCAAGGGTTTTTGCCAAACCAGTCTGGTTCACATCGTGTTGATATTGACCCACACCAATTGACTTCGGATCAATCTTAACAAGTTCAGCAAGTGGATCTTGTAAACGGCGAGCAATAGAAACTGCACCACGAATTGAAACGTCAAGCTCTGGAAGTTCCGCCGATGCAAGTTCACTTGCAGAGTAAACAGATGCACCCGCTTCACTTACAGTGATTCGTGTTAAATTCAGATCAGTATTCGCAGCCATCATTTCAGCAACAACAGCTTCTGTTTCACGGCTAGCTGTACCATTACCAATTGCAATGAGTTCTACATTATATTCACGGCATAGACGTGCAAGTTCAGCAATTGAACCTTCTTTATCATCTTTTGGTGCAAATGGATAAATCGTGCTGTGAGCAAGTACATCACCTGCATCGCTGATCACTGCTAGTTTCACACCTGTACGAATACCAGGGTCAACACCCAAAGTCGTACGGCTGCCTGCTGGCGCTGACAATAATAAATGACGAAGGTTTTCAGCAAATACCTGCATTGCTTCTGCTTCAGCAGTAAGACGTTTTTCTGTTAACAATGAATGTTCGATTTGAGGACGAATCTTGCCTAACCAGAATAATTTTGCAGTTTGCTTTAAGAAATCCTGACGTGCTTGAGGTTGAATTTGCTCTAGGTTGTATTCAGTTTCAATACGTGCCAATGGCGCATCATCTTCACCATCTACTTTCAAACCCAATACGTTTTCTTGACGACCACGTAACATCGCTAATAAACGATGTGAAGGTAATTTGTTTAGACCTTCAGAGAACTCAAAGTAATCACGGAATTTTTTACCAACTTCTTTCTTTTCTTCAGATGCAACCGCACTTTTTAAAACCGCAGTTTTTGCAAAAGTTGTTTTTAATTCTGTAGTAAGTGAAATATTTTGTGCCCAGTCATCAATCAGAATATGCTGAATCGCATCTAACTGACTCTCAACGTCTGGATAGTCTTCGTGACTAAAACCAGCCAATGCTTCTGTCGGGTCAACTTGTTCTGCAATAATTTTTTCAGCAATTGGTCCTAAACCTGCTTCTTTTGCTTTAAAAGATTTACTTGTACGCTTAGGGCGATACGGTGCATAAATTTCTTCTAAAGCATTTTTTGTTTCGGCTGCATTCACCCGCGCCAACAAGTCATCACTCAATTTATTCTGTTCTTGCAATGACTGAATAACCTTTTCACGGCGCTCATATAAATCACGTAAATACGCTAAACGAGTATCTAATTGGCGTAACTGCGTATCATCTAAACCTTGTGTTACTTCTTTACGGTAACGGGCAATAAATGGAACACTGGCACCTTCATCAATTAAGCGGATGGCAGCTTCTACTTGGTTTGGACGTACGGCAAGCTCACTTGCCAACTGCTGAACTAAGTCAGTCATCGTGTTTGATCCCACAAGGATAAAGTTTAAAAGCACTGATTATAAAGACCAAGCCCATAAAATCCACACTTGTTTGCGTATTCAAAACGTTTTTTTGTATTGTCTCTGAATATTTATACTTTTTACGACTACTAGAGCACATAAAAACAGGAGTTCAACTATGAAAAAGTTGAGACTGAGCTCTGTCTTTTAATCTTTAAAAAATATAAACGTAGGACTTATGTCATAAATCTGACAAAATTTTATTATAATTTATGAGAAAATGAACATATTGGTACACTCTTTAAAAGATAAAAATATAGAGATTCAACAAGGTTTTATTCGTCTAACTTTTTATGGAACCCAACTATCTGCTTATTTCAACAATTAAAAAATCAAAAGAAATAAGTCAGCTCATTTGAAATAACTTATTTGAAACAATTAGTTATTAATATTTAATTATTAAAAAATTATCAAAGATTTAAGTATTTGTTTTTTTAGATCAGTCTTTGCTAAATTATGAGCTTAAGATGTTGTTTTTTGGTTTCAAACTACCTTGAAAATTGTAATTTTGAGCAAATTGATACATAGTCTTAACAAGAACATCAGCATTATACTGAGGGCTTGTTGGCAATAAGCCTCACCGACCCAATAATATATAAATTATGACTTTAAAGGGAGTACATCATGAGTTTAGTTGTACCTGCTGAACATCCTGAAACCGTACACAACGAAACGGATCGTGTCGAACGTATTTTAGTGGTCGATGACGATGTGCGTTTACGTACCCTCTTGCAACGTTTTTTGGAAGATAAAGGCTTTGTTGTAAAAACTGCCCACGATGCTTCGCAAATGGACCGTCTATTACAACGTGAGTTATTTTCACTTATCGTACTCGACTTTATGTTGCCAGTTGAAGATGGTTTGAGTATTTGCCGTCGCTTACGCCAATCAAATATTGATACACCAATCATCATGCTCACAGCGCGCGGTAGCGATTCAGACCGTATTGCAGGTCTTGAAGCTGGTGCAGACGATTACTTGCCAAAGCCATTTAATCCAAATGAACTTTTAGCCCGTATCCGTGCTGTATTGCGCCGCCAAGTTCGTGAAGTTCCTGGTGCTCCAAGCCAACAAGTTGAAGTTGTGAGCTTTGGTCCATGGTCTCTAGACTTGTCTACCCGCACACTGACACGCGAAGGACAAATCGTTACCTTAACGACTGGTGAATTTGCAGTATTAAAAGCATTGGTACAACACCCACGTGAACCATTAACGCGCGACAAACTCATGAATTTAGCTCGTGGCCGTGAATGGGGTGCAATGGAACGTTCAATTGACGTTCAAGTCTCTCGCCTACGTCGTTTAATTGAAGATAATCCTGCACGTGCACGTTATATTCAAACGGTATGGGGCGTGGGTTATGTATTTGTTCCAGATGGTGCGGAATAAGTTTGAGATAAAATAGAGTGAGTTTAGATCCAATCGCGCCACAAAACTTTACTGATTACGCTACCTACTCAGAACGGAAACGAACTCGGTGGGAACGTTTTCTCGACAAAATTAAGCCACGCTCTGCTGCCATGCGTACCACTATTCTGGTACTTCTGGTGGTGTTTTTTAGCTTATTTATGTCGTTATGGTTCTTTTGGCGCACGCTTTACTTACCTGAAATTCAACAACACGCGCGTTATCTTGCAGTTGAACTCGAGCTCGTCAACAATCCGGATATACGAATTTTTCATCGTGAAAATGAAGTCGATGTTGATGAGTGGTTACGTAATCGTGTTGGAATTGAATACATTACCAATCCCAAAGAATATCCAAGTGTCCGCGATAAAGTAATTGCTGAGTTTTTTACTAATCAAATCGAACAAAAACTGGCAAATGAGATTGGGGCTAAGGATGTTACGGTTTACTTCCAGTTTAAGCCTAGCCCACGTATTTGGATTCAAACACCTGAAATGCACGGGAACTGGGTTCGTGAACCTTTAAAAACCTATGCAAACTACAGTCCTGAACTTTTAATTGGTTGGGTCGTTGGTGTTCCTCTACTGTCAGCTATCATTATTTTGATTCTAGTCAGACAAATGAACCGCCCTTTGCGTCGTTTGCAAAATGCTGCCAATGAATATAGTAAATCAGGAACAGCACCTTACTTAGATACCAATCATGGTCCATTAGAAATTCGACAAGTGAACCAAGCTTTTAACCGTATGGTCTATACGCTTGATCAAACTGAGCGTGAACGACGTATTATGTTGGCCGGTATCTCACATGATTTGCGAACGCCTTTAACTCGCATTCGCTTAACAGCAGAAATGCTACCGGACGAGTTCTTACGTGAAGGTCTGGTCTATGACGTAGATGATATGGATGCAATTCTTAATCAGTTCATTTCGTATATGCGTGATGGTTCCGATGAAGAGTTGAAAGACACCAATATCAATATGCTTTTGCAAGAACTTGTTGTGCAATTTAAGCCCCTTGATATTCAATTCGAGATGCAGGATGTGCCCATTATTCCGGCACGTAGCCTTTCTTTAAAACGGCTTATTGCGAACCTGATTAATAATGCAAAACGCTATGGTGCTGAACCTATAGATCTCAGTGCAAAAGTTGAAAATGAAAATATTTTAATTACTGTTGCCGATCATGGTGAAGGTATTCCACCAGATCAAATTGAAGAATTAATGCAGCCCTTTGTCCGCGGAGACGCCGCAAGAACGATCCAAGGGAGTGGACTTGGATTGGCTATTGTCAAACGTATTGTCGATATTCATCATGGTGAAATTCAAATTCACAACCGTGAACAAGGTGGTTTAGAAGTTATTATTTCTTTACCTATCCCAAAATCAGTCCCTGAAGAAAATAGCTCGATCAATCCATTAGAAAAAATAAAACAAACTTTGAGTGAGCGCTTTTAATTTAACCAGTTGGTTATTAAAAGGCTCATTTTAAAGACAAATAAAAGCGATAAAAATCAATTAAATAAAAACCATAAATATAATTTATACCACCATTTATTTACAAAATTAGACCTTAGCCTAACACCTATGCACTTTTCAATTTTTCATAGCTAAAATCCCGTATGTTTTGACAATTCTGAGGATGTCCAATGTCTTTAAGTCGTATTCGCCTAGCTTCTCTTCATGACAAGGTCATCAGTGCTGAACAAGCTGCGCAATTCATCGAAGATGGAATGACTGTAGGTATGAGTGGTTTTACTCGTGCTGGTGAAGCTAAAGCTGTTCCACAAGCACTTGTAGAACTTGCAAAGAAAAATCCGTTAAAAATCACGTTAATTACGGGTGCCAGCTTAGGTAATGACTTAGACAAACAACTCACGGAAGCAGGTGTTTTATCTCGTCGTATGCCATTCCAAGTGGACAACACTTTACGTCGTGCCATTAACAATGGCGAAGTTATGTTTATTGATCAACATTTGTCTGAAACTGTTGAACAAATGCGTAACCAACAACTTAAACGCCCTGATGTTGCGGTAATTGAAGCAATTGCAATTACTGAAGATGGTGGCATTATCCCAACAACTTCTGTAGGTAACTCTGCAAGTTTTGCTATTTTTGCCGAGAAAGTTATTGTTGAAATCAACACATCTTTAAGCGAAAGCTTTGAAGGTTTGCACGATATCTACATCCCAACTTACCGTCCAACACGTACTCCAATTCCATTAACAAAAGTGGATGAGCGCATTGGTACATCTGCAATCCAAATTGATCCTGCAAAGATTGTCGGTATTGTATTTAACGATACTCACGACTCACCATCAACGGTAACTCCGCCAGATGATGAAACTCAAGGCATTGCAAACCACCTGATTGCTTTCTTTAATAAAGAAGTTGCTGAAGGTCGCTTACCAAAGAGCCTTGGTCCATTACAAGCGGGTATCGGTTCTATTGCGAATGCTGTATTAACTGGCTTAAAAGATTCTGACTTTGAAGACCTCATCATGTACTCAGAAGTATTACAAGACTGTACTTTTGAACTCATTGATGCAGGCAAAATGAAATTTGCTTCTGGTAGCTCAATTACGCTTTCTGCAAAATGTGGCGAGAAAGTTTTTGGCAATATCGAAGCTTACAAAGACAAATTAGTACTTCGTCCACAAGAAATTTCTAACCATCCTGAACTGGTTCGCCGTTTAGGTATTATCGGCATTAACACTGCGCTTGAGTTTGATATTTACGGGAACGTGAACTCGACTCATGTATGCGGTACTAAAATGATGAACGGTATTGGCGGTTCTGGTGACTTCGCTCGTAATGCTCACTTGGCAATCTTTGTGACCAAATCAATTGCTAAAGGCGGCGATATCTCTTCTATCGTACCAATGGTAAGCCATGTTGACCACAGTGAACATGATGTTGATATTTTAGTGACAGAACAAGGTTTAGCAGACTTACGTGGTTTAGCACCTCGTGAACGCGCTCGCGCTGTTATCGACAATTGTGTACACCCACTTTATCGTGATGCATTAAATGATTACTTTGATCGTGCATGTGCTAAAGGTGGACACACTCCTCATTTACTTCGTGAAGCGTTGTCTTGGCATGCAAACTTCGAAGAAACAGGTCAAATGCTTCAAGCAGCACCAGTTGCAAAATCAGCTTAAAAGACTAATTGAATTAAAGCACTCCTAAGGGGGTGCTTTTTTATTTGTGTAAATTATTAATAAAGACTGCTCAAGTCCGAATTTTTATTTTATCTTTTGAGCACATCAAAACAAAAAGTAGAAATCCATATGTTTATCATTCGTCAATTTACAAATGCGGATCTGGAAGATGTCGTCATTTTATGGGAAAGCTGCGGCCTGACTCGACCTTGGAATAATCCTGAAACCGATATTTTTAGAAAAGTCTCACAACAAGATGATTTGTTTCTAGTTGCGATTAAAGATGAGCAACTGATTGGTACGCTTATGGGCGGCTATGACGGCCATAGAGGCTGGATTAACTATTTGGCTGTTCACCCCCACCAACAACGCTTAGGCATAGCTACAGCCCTTGTTCAGCAGCTTGAAAAACGACTGATTGCTCGAGGTTGCCCAAAACTTCAATTATTGGTGCGTAAAGATAATTTGAATGTACTGAATTTTTATGAACAACTCGGCTATGACGAAGTAGAAGCGGTATGTTTAGGAAAACGTCTAATTAACGATACTTCACATGATTAGAGCCTTATTTATTATTATTTTGGCATAACACAGAAAGTAAACTGAGTTTGGGGATAAGTAAGTGTGCTTGTGGATAAATCTCATTTTACCCACAACTAAACAAATAATTGCTTTAGATAAAATCACGAGCATGAAAAAAGCCTCATACGTTATGTATGAGGCTTTTTCGAATATGGTGGCGAGACCCAGGATCGAACTGGGGACACACGGA
>NZ_JZFB01000002.1:219379-220676 GCF_001188385.1 Acinetobacter sp. V2
AAGTGGGCGTATTAAACAATGTTTATATGACCACGTCAAGCAACTTCCGTATTTTTTGTAACAAGTGATTATTTTTAAATCACCATCACATACGGACTAGGCTGTTAATGATGTAATTTACCAATATGAGCTAAACAACGATGAATTGCGCCACAGCCCGGCTCAAAAATTTTAACGCCTTTTGACTCTTCTATACGACAAGCTTCTTCAACCAAGCGCTCAGCTACCCCACGACCACGGTTAGCAGGGTGAACAACAATATATTCAAGGACCTTGCTTTCACCTTGTCCTGAAGACCAGATTGCACCTATAATTTTGGTGTTAAATTCAGCAGTGTATAGCGTGGTATACTGTTGTAAATCTTGTTCAAGTTGTTCAATCGCATCGTGCCCGTCACCAAACTCCGGACTTGTATCATACAAACGCTCAAGCTGATCGCGGATCTCTGAATTATCTAGAGAACTATAAGCATGTACGGTAATAGGCATTGATTAACCCTCCTGAGCAAACTATGATGCTGTCACGAATTCGTCACAGCGAAATTGTCGTTAACATCCAATCATTTTTGACGTTTTTTGAGGAACGTGTCCATGACGCAACGTATCAGTGAAGTGGTTAGAAATACCAATGAAACCAAAATTCGAGTTCGATTAAATCTCGACGGTACTGGTCAAGGCACACTAAACACTGGAGTTCCATTTTTAGACCATATGATTGATCAAATCAAGCGACATGGCTTATTTGATATCGATATTCATTGTGACGGAGACCTCGAGATTGATGATCACCACACCGTAGAAGACTGTGGAATCACGCTTGGACAAGCTTTTGCACAAGCTTTAGGCGATAAAAAAGGTTTAAAACGCTATGGTCATTTTTATGCACCATTAGATGAAGCTTTATCTCGCGTTGTTGTAGATTTATCTGGTCGTCCGGGTTTATTCATGGATATTCCATTTACCCGTGCACGCATCGGTACCTTTGATGTCGATTTATTTTCTGAGTTCTTCCAAGGTTTCGTAAACCATGCGCTTATGACCTTACACATCGATAATTTGAAAGGTAAAAATAGCCATCATCAAATCGAAAGTGTGTTCAAAGCGCTAGCTCGTGCTTTACGTATGGCTTGTGAAGTTGATCCACGTGCAGAAAACACGATTGCATCGACAAAAGGTAGCCTCTAATGACACGTATCGCGTTACTTGATTATGGCATGGGCAATCTACACTCAGCAGCTAAAGCACTTGAGCATGTGGGCGCTACAGTCGATGTGACCAATGATCCAAAATTAATTGCA
>NZ_JZFB01000002.1:220722-224742 GCF_001188385.1 Acinetobacter sp. V2
GTGACTGTATGCAAGGCATGCGTGAAGCAGGTATTGATGAAGTCGTACGCAACGCTGCTTTTAATAAGCCAGTTCTTGCGATTTGTGTAGGCATGCAAGCATTACTACAAAGTTCTGAAGAAAATGGCGGTGTAGACGCACTCGGTATTTTTGACGGTGTAGTAAAGCACTTCCCTCAAATGGAAGGTTTAAAAGTACCACACATGGGCTGGAACCAAGTTCACCAAATGGACCCAAGCCATCCAATGTGGAACAACATCGAACAAGATGCTCGCTTCTACTTTGTACATAGTTACTATGTCGAACCAAAAGATGAAAGCGTTGTGGCTGCGACTTGTGAGTATGGTGTGAACTTCTGCACAGCGATTCATAAAGATAATTTATTTGCGACTCAATTCCACCCAGAGAAAAGTCATACTGCTGGTTTGCAGTTACTTAAAAACTTTGTGGAATGGAATATTTAATCTGATTTAAAACTGAAAAAGATCAGGTCTAGATGGCCTGATCTTTTTTTATTTACAATAATAACTAATCATTTATAGAATGATGTTTTATTCAACAAAATATTGAATATTTATACTATTAAATAAAACCAAATGATCAGGAAAACAAAATGAATTCACCTTTCGAAAATCAGCCACTTCAACAAGATTCCCCCTTTAAAGCTAATGGTCGTTTTGGACGACTCTCTTATGCTGCTTGGACATTCTTATTTTCACTCGTCATCGGCATCATTGTTGTTGCCATCGCATTCACTTTTGGATTTACATCTAGTCAGGAACTAACAGGCCTTTCTACAGCAGGCATGATTGTTATCGCCATTCTTTATATTGTCTGTCTCTATGTAAGCTTTGTATTTACAATTCGTCGCTTACATGACCGTAATAATACAGGATGGCTATCATTGCTAATGCTTATCCCTGTCGTAAACCTCATTTTCATGATTTATCTCTTTGCGGCAAAAGGTACAGAAGGCAATAATGATTACGGTCCACAACGCCCTACCCCTGGTTGGGAACGCGTTTTAGGCTGGATTTATATTATTCTGATTCCGCTTGCTTTTGTTTTTGCTATTGTTGCCACAATCATGGCTCCCACCTATGAAGGTTATGTTGAAAAAAGCGAAAGCGTTGTCATTGGTACACCGTCTCAGTCTCAATAATTTTTAAAGACAGTCATAAAGCCTAGTTCTCTAGGCTTTATTCATATATAAAGCTAATAGCTCAATTCATTTGTATGCTGTTAAATATGTCCGAAGCCTCTCCCCTCCTTGATAAAGCCTCTATTCAGCAACTTCCTCCTTTTGAAAATCTTAACTATCAAAATATTGTGGTCATTGAAAATATTGAGCAATGCAAAAGTATCGAAGAGGAATTAAAAGTCGTTAGTGTCTTTGGCTTTGATTCTGAATCTAAACCTACATTTAAAGTGGGTGAAGTCTCGACAGGTCCACATTTGATTCAGCTGGCCACAGCAAAAAAAGCCTATTTATTTCATGTAAATTCATCGACTTTAAAATTTTTACAGCCCATTTTGTCTAACCAAAAGCAAATTAAAGTCGGCTTTGGTCTTAAAAATGATAAGCACATTTTTCATAAAAAAAGCATTGAACTGGAAAGTTGTGTCGATCTAGCCAAAGGCTTTAGTCACTTTGGTTTTACCCAGCAAATGGGGGTTCAAAAAGCGATTGCACTGCTATTTGGGCAGTATCTTGCAAAGTCGAAAAAAGTTGGAACTTCCAATTGGGCACGAAAGCCACTTACATCACAACAAATAAGCTACGCTGCCGCCGATGCGTATGCTGCATTATTGGTATTTGAAGAACTCAGAAAGCAAGAACTATTACCGGCTCACATTTCACAAACGATTCAAACGGCACTTCAAACGTAAAGTTATAAAAGTCTTTTCTAAGGCTTAGCGATTGATCAATACTTTGCTAAGATGTGCACAATTTCATAATCATGATGAAGCAAGGAGCGGAAGCATGCTAATCATTCCAGCAATTGACCTGAAAGATGGTAAATGTGTGCGTTTAAAACAAGGGCGTATGGAAGACGATACCGTTTTCTCTGACGATCCAGTTGCAACTGCCCAGCATTGGGTAAATGAAGGCGCACGTCGTTTGCATTTGGTTGATTTGAATGGCGCTTTCGCAGGTACTCCAATTCATAAGCCTGTTGTTGAAGCAATTGCTAAAGCTCAGCCAGAATTACCAATTCAAATTGGTGGTGGTATTCGCTCACTAGAGACTATCGAACACTACTTAGAAGCTGGCGTGACTTTTGTCATTATTGGTACTAAAGCAGTTCAAGAGCCTGAATTTGTAGAAGAAGCTTGTAAGCGCTTTGCTGGCCACATCATTGTTGGTATTGATGCCATGAATGGTATGGTTGCAACTGACGGCTGGGCAAACGTTACTGACGTTAAAGCAACTGATTTAGCAAAACGCTTTGCAGATGCAGGCGTGTCTAGCATTGTTTATACAGACATTGCGCGTGACGGTATGATGCAAGGTGTAAATGTTGAGCAGACTGTAAACTTGGCTGAATACTCAGGCTTACCAGTGATTGCTTCAGGTGGCGTAACTAACCTTGATGACGTTCGTAACTTAAAAGGCAAACCAGGCATTTTAGGTGCGATTACAGGCCGCGCAATTTATGAAGGTACTTTAAACCTTCGTGAAGCTCAGCTTTTGTTAGATGAAAACCGTCTTTAATTTTTAAGATGTAAAAAAAGAGCCTGTTTAGGCTCTTTTTTATTTCTTGATAATCTTTAATTTAATAACTTTTCTAAATCAATCACCTCATCTGCAAGCTCCATTGCATAAGGTGAATGCGTAATCATAATTACGGACGGAACAACCTGCTGAATATATTTAAGGATATTTTTTGCAGTACCTACATCTAAAGCTGCAGTCGGTTCATCTAAGATTATAAGTTGAGGGCGAGCCAAAAGACCTCGAAGAATACAAATTCTTTGTTTTTCTCCTCCTGAAAAATTCTTATAAATTTCAGTTAGGTCATCATCGAGCGTTAATTGATGTTTTTTCAAAATATGTAATAAATTAAACTGCTCAAGCATCTGAAGTAAGTAAGAATCTTCATATATATGCTGAGAGTTATAGACCAAATTCTCTCTTAAAGAATAAGGAAAAATAACTGGCTGCTGTGCAACATAAATGACCTCATCAAAAATAGGCTGGGAAAAGTTATGGCTAATATCAATGCTTTTATACAAAAGCTGTCCTGATTGAATCTGGTATACCCCCATTAAATAATTCATCAGAGAGGTCTTACCTAGCCCTGTTTGCCCAATCACGACATATGTTTTATTGGCTAATATTGTTAAATTAAATTGATCTACTGCTCTTTTTCCTAATAAAAATTTAGCGTTTATAAATTGGAAGAGGACTTCAGAATGTTGAATAGCAGAAGAAGTATATTGTTCTTTCTTGAGATTAAAATACTGTCGATATTTTGCTAAGGCCACAAAGTTTCCATTTAAGCGCATCAAGCTTTGGGAAACAGCCAAAAATGGATTGGTGAGTTGAATAATATAAGTACTTATCAATACGAAAGCACCCGGAGTTAATTGCTTTTCAGTTGAAAGAAATACGGTAAATAACATAAAAATAAGTAAGAATAAAAAAATCATGAACAATTGAGAAATCATCAATAGTCCTATTTTCTTATTCCTATCTTTAGCTGTTGTAATGGATAAATTGAGCGTTTCGTTAAACTTCGATAACTGAAACGGTACTGCATTTTTCACTTTAATTTCATAAGAGTTTGATATCTGATGTATCAAATGACTATTCACCTGATTATCTTTTTGGTACATCGCATCGAATAGTGAACTACTTGTTTTATTTATATGAAATGAAACTAGGAAAATAATGATAGCTATTAATAAAAAGCTAATACTAAAGACTAGACTAATGGTCGTAAATAGAACTGCAAAAATCATCGCCAATTGAAAAATAATTGGCCCCAAATGAAGAAGTAACGTTAAATTAATCTC
>NZ_JZFB01000002.1:224847-227196 GCF_001188385.1 Acinetobacter sp. V2
AAAATTAATGCTCCTTTGAAATCAACCATCAAATAAGCACTAAAAATATTTTGCGTCCAATGGCATAACTCATTCACCAACCATGCAGTCGCGTAGGCAAGTACGAGTAGATATAAAAAATTAAATGGGAGTTGAATATTGAGGAAAAAGTTATATTCGTGTGCAGAATAGTCGATAATAATTTTCAGCAGGTATGGCAACAATGTTGTAAAGAATGCTGAAAACATCACTAATAAAAACATGAGAAACATACTACTCTTCTGTTTCTTATAATTTTCTTTAGAAACCTGCCATATAAATTTATAGTTCTGAATATCTTGCGAACTTAATAAAAATTTCATTTCTATATCTTTTTTCTATTAAAACGAGTTAAAAATAATTTCATTACACAAGAAATATTATAACTTGCCTTATTTATTGTTCTTCTTATTTTTTGTTTAGAATTAAACTTACAAATTTTTAAATAAGAGAAATTCTTTATATAAAATTTAATAACTCATGTGATTTTATAAAGACTTTAAAATCAATAGACCACATTACGAATAAATTTAAGTACTTGGTTGCCACTATTGATATAGGTATAAGTCACTGAACTAGCATATATAAATGAAGAACCAGCAACGATAGTTTTTGAGCTATCTGCAAATTGTATGGTCAACTCACCTTCTAATACATAAATAAGCTCTTGCCATCCTTCTGGGTCTGCTTCGGCAACATAAGACTCCCCTACTGCTAACGACCATGTCCAAAGCTCAACTTGCGAACGGGACGGAACTGAAGCCAAAAAAGTCGCTCTGCTTTCTTCTTTTTCACCTTGCCAAGCCAGTGCATTGACCAAAGCTTGTTCTTTGTGCTCAGGTGCACTCACAATCGTTCTAAAATCGACGCCCAACACTGCGGCAATTGCATCGAGTTTAGCTAAGCTAATATTGACTTGCCCTGTTTCCAAAGCTGCGATTGTCCGTCTGCTCACCCCTGCCTGATCGGCCAAGTCCTGTTGGCTTAAATCTCGTTCATCTCTTAAGGAACGAATATTTGTGCTGACATGCTGTAAAACGGTACTGGACTGGCTCATAAATTAATGCAGCAAATAAAATATGAGCAATATATTGCACAAAATAGAAGAATAGCGCAATATGTGCAGTATATTGCACAATTCTTTCTATTTTGAATATGTCACCAATTTCTTTGAGTTCAAGCAAAGCCCCACAGTTAGCACTCGTTTTGATTACGATCATTTGGGGTGGAACATTCCTTACTGTGCAATATGCACTGAATTTTTCATCGCCTATGTTTTTTGTGGGCTGCCGCTTTGCTGTCGCGGCGCTTACCTTGCTGCTTATTTCTTTCAAGAGTATGAAAGGCGTTACTTTAAAAGATCTAGGTGCTGGCAGCACGATTGGTCTTGTAATTGCAGCAGGTTATGGCACACAGACGATTGGTCTTCAAACCATTCCAAGTAGTGAGTCGGCTTTTTTAACAGCACTCTATGTTCCGCTTGTACCTATTTTAATGTGGCTCATCTTTAGAAAAGTTCCACACATTATGACTTGGGTGGGAGCAGTCCTTGCTTTTGCTGGCCTTATTTTATTGACAGGTAATGGTTTCGAACAAATCTCTTTAAATTTTGGACAGCTTGTAACAGTACTCGGATCACTTGCGATTGCTTTAGAAATTATTTTTATTAGTTACTTTGCTGGAAAAGTAAATTTACGTCGCGTCACCGTCATTCAACTGGGCGTAGCCTCTCTGGTTTCTTTTGCCATTATGCCTGTGGTGGGTGAACATGCAATTCCTGCATTTTCATGGCCACTTGTACTCCTTGCTGTTGCATTAGGTTTAGCTAGTGCACTTATTCAATTTGTGATGAACTGGGCTCAACGTATGGTTGATCCTTCCCGTGCTGCAATTATCTATGCAGGAGAACCTGTTTGGGCAGGAATTATTGGTCGAATTGCGGGTGAGCGTTTACCAGTTATTGCTCTTTTGGGTGGTGCTTTAGTGGTATTAGGTGTTTTAGTGAGTGAGTTAAAACTTAAGTTACCCATTAAAAAAACTAAAAGAATTCGAGAATAAAAAAGAGAGCTTAATGCTCTCTTTTTTATTTATTAAGGTTGATACATCGGACGGTTATCATTGAGTGCAATCAATCCACGAATTGCACGATATACAATCCAGATCCATGCAGCACCAATTACACCCACACAAAATACGGTCGATGAGATTGCAACGCCTGCAAATAGGTCAGTATTTTCACCTGTAAAGAACAAGAAAATAAACGGCAAAAAGGCAATAATATTCCAAGCGAGATACCACCAGAATGTTCTGATTTGCCATGTAAAGTGGCTC
>NZ_JZFB01000002.1:227246-233636 GCF_001188385.1 Acinetobacter sp. V2
CAATAACCGCAAGTAAGCCGCCTGTAAAAATAGCGACAATATAAAGTACATATAAAATAAGTGTTAAAGTACGATTTGGATCTTGGTCGATAGAACTATTCATTTTTATACCTCTCAAGTTTAATAAAACGATTTACTTTTATGCGCCCCGCAACACATTTAAGGGAGAAATTAGCCACAAAATCAAAAGTAAATGAAGGAATATGGTACAAAAATAAATCTTACGGAATGGTTGTTTTTGTGTTTTATGTCTCAGTTTTTGTTGTGCCCACCATGCGGCAGGCCACCCCCCTAAAAAGCTGACAATGTGCAATGTTTGCTCAGGGACACGGCGATTACCCAATTGTGCGGCTTCTTTGTCTTGTGAATATAGCCAGTAACTCAGCACATTCATCATTGAAATAAACAATAAGGTATAGGCGGGTAAAATATGGATAAAACTCATAATTCCCATTAAAACGAAATAAAACACGATCCCCATTTGCATTGCAGGCCATGGACTAGCTTGAAAAGAAGATTGTGTTTTTACTGGTTTTGACGTTTTACGAGTTTGAGATGCTTTTAAATAAGTGACCTGCTGAGCACGAAAGCGACCTTGCTCATCGAGAATAATCAGATATTCCAGTGCACAGCCAATAATTGGCCGAGGACCGGGACGTGCAAAATCTTTAATATGCAAAAAGACTCGCTCTTTTTCAGCATCATCTGGCTGAATAAAGCCATAACCTTTTTCGTCGAACCATTCGACTAATCGCCCCTGATCTCGCATCTTTATTCCCTTTTATGCTTTTACATGACTTAAACGGTCTTGCATCATTGCTCGCATTTCCTGCGGGTCTTTTTGCAAAATGTCATCGCCGGTACGTCCTTCTTCTTTATTTTTTTGAGCAACTTGCAAACGCATTGACCAAAAGCGGCATGCTGCCATTGCTAAGAATACATCTAAACACTCAAGTTCATCTGAAGTAAGCACACGAACCTTTTGGTATGCCGCTAAGTAAGCTGCCACTTTGTCTGAGTTTAAATGTGCTGCTGGATATTCGGTACAAAAATCATTGATGGTAATCGCAATATCAAATAGCAACTCATCTTGATTTAATTCGTAAAAATCTAAAATACCTTGTAATTGCTCACCTTCAAACAACGTATTGTCACGGAACAAATCTGAGTGAATAAAACCTGTTGGTCGGTTTGAATACTGCGCTGTTTTAGTATTAAAAGCTTGATAGACCTGCTCAAGTAACGTTTGGTCTTCTTGAGTCATATTTGGTTTAAGCTGTTCTGCAACGCCTGTCCAGTATTGATGATCACGTCTATATTCACGCTCAAGCGGAAAATCTTGTAAAGCAACATGTAGCTTCGCCTGTGCGTCTGCAATTGCGGCAACTTGCGCTACTGTCGTTTGCATGGGATGGTCACCCATGAGACGTGGTGCAATTTGTGCAGGCTTATCTGCAATCACATGAACCGCTTGTCCGCTATGTTTTAACGGCACAGCAACGGGTACATCATGAGTTCCTAATTGTTCAAGTACAGGAATGAGTTCACCTGCCCCTTGTGCATCTAACTCTTCAAATACAGTCAATACATATTGTTTGCGGTTTACATCAACCAGAAAATAATTGGTGTTTTGAATACCTCCCTGAATTGGGTTCAGCTCCAACACCTCTAATCCATAAGGTGCAGCAAAGGTGCGAACTTCATCTAAACTCAACGGGGTATAAACCGACATAGAAAACCTGCAAAAAACATCTGTGAAGTTTGATAGAATACCTCTTCCCTCCATGAAGGTGTAGCGCCTGTGTAGGAACTTTCACCAACGGCGATTATTTTTGGAAAAAGCTATGCTTGCTAAACGTATTATTCCTTGCCTAGACGTTGATAACGGACGCGTAGTTAAAGGCGTTCAATTCCTCGATATTCGTGATGCTGGCGACCCTGTTGAAGTGGCACGTCGCTATAACGAACAAGGTGCAGACGAAATTACTTTCTTAGACATTACCGCTACACATCATGGACGCGATACCACTTACCGTACTGTTGAACGTATGGCCGAGACTGTATTTGTGCCATTAACTGTCGGTGGTGGTGTACGTAAGGTTGAAGATATTCGTGCGTTATTAAATGCAGGTGCAGACAAAGTGAGTATTAACTCAGCTGCCGTATTTAACCCAGAATTTGTTCAAGAAGCGTCACAGCACTTTGGCGCACAATGTATTGTCGTTGCGATTGATGCCAAAAAAACTGGCGATAACAAATGGGAAATCTTTACTCACGGTGGCCGTAAACCAACGGGTATTGATGCGATTGAGTGGGCAGTACAAATGGCTGACTACGGTGCGGGTGAGTTACTGATTACCAGTATGGATGCCGATGGTACTAAAGCAGGCTACGACATTGCTTTAATGCGTGCCATTAATGACCGCGTTACCATTCCAACCATTGCTTCAGGTGGTGTAGGTAACTTACAACACCTTGCAGACGGTATTTTACAAGGTGGTGCTGATGCAGTATTGGCGGCAAGTATTTTCCACTTTGGCCAATATACGATTCCAGAAGCTAAACAATATTTAGCTGATCAAGGCATCGAAATGCGCTTGTAAGCGCATTGATAATAAAAGGGGCAATATGCCCCTTTATTTTTATGCAGCACCATCGACCGAATTTATGTCGCTAACGAGTTGAGGTTTTTCTTTTTTCTCGACCCATTTTGCAGGAAAGATTTTCTCTACTGCTTGAGACAGTGGTCTAGCAAGCGTAGTAGGTAACTGAATACCCAAAGGGTTTTGTTCTTTTAGGTCTGCCGAAGATACCACACGTGTTCCCATCACATAATCAAACCAAGGTTTGGTCACGCACCAATTCGCGTCTTGATTAGAGTTCATGTGGTGATCGTAATGCCACGGAATTTTACGCTTTGCCCAGTCGGGCTCTAAATGCGCACGGCGATGAATATAATAATAATTACCAGCACTGTACCAAGCTGCAAGTGCCATACCTTTTGAAAATGGATAGAAAATTGCGCTTGAAACGGTTGCCACCACAGCAAGTGAAATTAGCTCATTTTTAGTGCGCCAATTGCCAACGCCCTCAACATAGCAATCATCATGGAATTGTTGTTTACGGACTTCACGATGATGCGCCCAATGTGATTCCATGCTTTTTGGTACGGGGCTATAGCGCGGTTTTCCAGCACGGTGTACACCATGCAAAATATATTTATGCGCCACCCATTCAAATGCATTTGCAACCGCAATTCCTGCAATGAACCCTTTTAACATCACCTAACTCCTTTTTCTTTTTATTCAGCATATAAAATTCGTTATGCTAGGTATTGACCAGAATTTATGGTTTCATTGACAAATCACGACAAGAAAGAGGTGGTTACGGATGCCACAACTAAAAAATTATACAGGCTCAGTATATGGAGGGCTGGGACATCTATTAAAAGCTTATTGCGAAGCGAATAAGTTAGCGATTCCTGAACAATTAGAACAAGTTCAAAATCTAGAACGCTTTGACTATGTAATTTGGCGCGATCTATTAGAAGTGATTTATAAACTAGACCCGAAGCCGGGTTTAGGGCTCGAGATTGCCAAATATGTACAACCCAAACACTTAGGAATTATTGCTTACCTCGCGCTCTCTTGCGACAACTTAGGTGAAGCCTTAATTCGCTATCATGATTTTCACCGTCTAATTTATGACGGGAGCCCATTAGTGGTTGAACTACAAGGGAGATATGGTTCTATTCGCTGGGAAGCGACTGAGCTACACCCTACTCAGCTTACCGATGAAATTGCGATTGCACTGGTCATTCAGTTCTTACGTCTTTTTATGTCTCATGAAGATGTGCATTTACATGAAGTACATTTCTTAAATGCTGCCCCTAAAAATATCAGGGTTTATGAACAATACTTCCAATGTCCCGTTCGTTTTAGCCAGCCGCGTACAGAGTTGCTCATTCCAATTACGGAAATTCATAAGCCGCTTAGCAGCGCCGACCATACTCTACAGCAGCTATTGGTTCAACAAGCACAAGCGCTGTTAGAACAATTACCAAATTCGACCCAACTTGATCAGCGTTTACAGCATTCAATTTTGACTGGACTGCAGAAGAATCAATATCAAATTGAATATATTGCTGCTCAATTAGGTCTGTCCGTGCGGCAACTGCAAAGACATTTACAACAGCAAAACACCACCTTTCAGGAACGCGTTCAGCAAGTGCGCTTTATGCTGGCAACCGAGTATTTAAAAGACCCGCATTTAAGTTTACAAGAGATAGCTCTTCTGCTTTGTTACTCGGAACAAAGTGCTTTTCAAAGAGCTTTTAAGCATTGGACCAATCAAACACCCCAACAATGGAGGGATCATTTTTTAGACAAAGAATAACCAACCAAAACTTACAAATCTTTTCTTGATTAAAACAACACTGAAAACAAAAATTTCATATAGTCACATGCTTCAAATTTATGTGACGTAATTCACATTAATTAAAATAGATTAAATAAATGAGTAATCAGAATGAATAAATATTTTGCTGAATTTCTAGGTACGTTTTGGCTAGTCTTTGGTGGTTGTGGTAGCGCAGTATTAGCCGCAGCTTTCCCTGAACTTGGTATTGGCTTTGCAGGTGTAGCCCTTGCCTTTGGTTTAACCGTACTGACAGGCGCCTATGCTCTAGGGCATATCTCAGGTGGACATTTTAATCCCGCGGTAAGTGTTGGCCTTTGGGTCGGCGGCCGCTTCGATGTTAAAGATTTAATTCCCTATATCGTTGCTCAAGTGGTCGGTGCGACTGCTGCTGCATTTGTTCTCTACATTATTGCTCAAGGCCAAGCGGGCTTTAGCGGTGTTGGTGGTTTTGCTTCAAATGGTTTCGGTGATTTATCACCAAACAAGTTTGGCTTAGGTTCAGCTTTCATTATTGAAGTCGTTCTTACAGCTTTCTTCTTAATCATTATTTTAGGTGCAACTGACCGCCGCGCACCTGCTGGCTTCGCTCCTATTGCGATTGGTTTAGGCTTAACGCTTATTCACTTAATTAGTATTCCAGTTACGAACACTTCGGTGAACCCTGCACGTAGTACAGGTGTTGCATTCTTTGCTGAAACTGCTGCTTTAAGTCAGTTGTGGTTGTTCTGGGTAGCGCCGATTTTAGGGGCTGTGATTGGGGCGATTATTTATAAGGTAGTTGCTGGGGACAAAGATTAACACGACGGAGTCCTGCTTCATAAAATCGAATGTAATCAGCTAATTCTCATTACTTTTGTTTCGACAAAAGTAACCAAAACCATTGCCATTCACAAAACCTGTTCTCTGGTATCATTTATCTGATCCCACACAGTAACAATCCTGATCTTAAAATGGGCAGGTTGTGAATGGCTTTATCACGAATCAGATTTCACGCATTATTCAATAACCATAGAACTTTGATTAGACCAAACTCTATGAATGAATCATTTACAAAAACGGATTATTAATTTCTTGTTCAGCCGGACGTTCAATTTTCTCAGGCAATTCTTCTTTTTCCAAAGCTGCAACTACATCGTTTAAAAAGCTCTGTAAAGCCTTCGCTTGTTCTAATCCGATTTTGTCTTTGGTGATTTGCAAGTTGCCATAAATGCTGACGCAATCGACATCATTTTCTAATGTTAAATCTTCAATTGATGAAGACTCTGTACCCTTTTCAAATGGCTTAAACATAGGTCTTGTCTCGTTGTTATATCTTCACAGTGTAATACGACCAATTTAAAAAAAATCAATCAAAATTAAAAGAGCCGATAAAATTAAGAATGCTCCCATTAGGATATTAAAATATTTCAAACGTTTGCCCTGATTCAGCACCACTGAAAATTTATCACCACAGAACCCCCAAAAGAACAAACACACATAGCAAGTGAAGAAATAAATAACGATAAAGATCGGCAATGACTGCGGATTCTCAATGCTTGTAAACATGGTAATGCCCGACACACAAGCCAACCACGCTTTAGGGTTAAGCCACTGTAGCAAAAAACCATCTTTAAAATTGGGAATAATAATTTGGTCTACGGGAGCATTTGAAATAGAAATATTGGCAGCAGAAAGAATAATTTTTATGCCGATATAACAAACAAATAGCGTTCCACAAATCGCAAGAATCTTTAATAGAACAGGAAACTGAGTTAATAAACTCTGAAGACCAAATGCCATAAAAATTAAAAGCAAGGTAAAACCAATGGTTGCGCCTGAAATATAGGGAAGCGATCTTTTTAAACCATGATTTAAACTGGTCGATAAAATGACGGTATTTACTGGGCCTGGAGTAATAGACATTGCAAATGAAAAAAGAAACATCGAAGCAAACATTGTTATTGTCCTTATTAAAATAAGACCCATAGACAG
>NZ_JZFB01000002.1:233646-242797 GCF_001188385.1 Acinetobacter sp. V2
ATCTGTCTATGGATTCTATTTTAAACATTTACAGTTTTGCAATAACAATCAAAAAAGCTGCTTATTTCATTATTTGCAAGAAATAGTTCACCAATGCTTCAACCAGTTGCTTCACAATCGCTTGGCGTGTTTCTTCGTCAATTGTTGGAACTTTTGCTTCCATTGGTTCTGATGAACCAGTTTTTTGTTTTTTAAACTGGTCTTGTAGCGCTTTAATTTGATCGGCGTTTAAGTCCTGCTCACATTGACTCTCGCCATCCCAATGTAAATAGTCTAGCTTCTGATTTGGCTTAACTTGGCTCGCCGTTAAAGGTAGGCGATAGACATTACGCTTTTGTTGCTCAGTTAACTGCGGGAACAGGTTAACGCCTAAGCGTTCTTCAAGGTAGCAAACACTCACCACTTTCACTTGTAGAGAGTTATTGTTTGGTGCGTAGTAGGCCCCAATAGCGCCAGTTTTTGGCATATAGACCGCTTTATAAACTGCGGTAGGAACAATGACACCCTTTCCAATCGTTTTAAGGCGTTTACCCTCAAAAACAGGGCCAGTAACTACATAAACATCTTGTTTTTGCTTAGTCGCGATAGCACGCGTAGCTTCTTCAAGTTTACGCCAAACTTCCTGATTATTTTTAGGTGCTTGCGGCACCATATTACTTAACGAGAAGCTATCAGACTGTGAGCTTTTATTTGGCATATCACCATTCGGTGCCATATGACCACGGTCATAGCCTGAACCACGATAATCACTTAATAGTGCTCGATGCTTTTGATCAATACGGGTTTCTTCATGGAAGTTGTCTTCACGCTTAATTTTGACACTCAAACGTTCTGCATTTAAATGCTCAGCCGACCATAAAGGCGTTTTAGAAATGCCTGAATACAAGACATTAAAGCCATTAAAACACAGCGGATAACTGTCTTTTTTTAAGCTATCTTTATTTAAAGCAGGGGGAACTTCTCGATAGAACTGATTAAGGCAAGTCGAGTTAGTACTTAAAGGTGAAAACCACTGCGAAATCTTTTCACTACCAAATGCAATCGCAAAACTTCCCGCAGCAATACAAGCAAGAATAATCTTGCCAAAATGCTCACTTAGAGAGAATGAGTTTGTACCTTTACTACGTTTTTTACTTGCCATGTTTCTATCAATACCACTGTCCACACGCAGCTTAACAATCCTGCTTTTTTAAGTATATCTCTTATCTTTCAAATGGTTAAAACATGGTCATCTTTTTTGTAACTCCATTTCCCCTTACGTAACAATCTGTTGGAATTATGAGATGCTTTAGCTATTGAATTACGCCAATTGCGTATCTTTCGTTGAAAAACACTGATTGCTTATGACATGGTTAGCTCCACAAATTTGGATAAAAATATAATCGGAGTCCACTTAATGATCCATTCAAAGATTATTGGTATTGGCGTAATCACGGGATTATGTAGTATGGCCGCTTTGGCTGAGCCAGCAGTCCAGCCAGGAGATACTTTAGAAAGTTTGTCTAAAGTGAAAGTTACGACAACGGTAAATGGCCAACCTGGTTCTATTAGCGATTTAGTCAATAGCGGACAAGTACAGCAAGTTTCTGCTGCACCGACAAATGCAGCGCCTACAGGTGCTCCTATTCCGGCAGATGTTCCACCAGCACCTCCAGCAGGCGGTGAATTGGCTCCACCAGCAGCACCAACTGATGCAGTACCACCTGCACCAAACCAAGCGCCTCCAGCACCACAAGATCCGAACACTCCACCGCCTTCGGCAGATCCAACTCAGTCGGCAGACCCGATGGCAAAAGATGGTGGTTTGCCAGCAGATGCACCTATGCAAGCTCAGTAATTAGAGCCATAAAAAAACCAAGACATCTGTCTTGGTTTTTTTATTACATCAAATTTTTAGATTTCGATTTGGCTACCTAACTCAACTACACGGTTAGTTGGAATTTGGTAGAAGTCACTCACTGGACTGGTGTTACGCTGCATAGAGATAAATAGTTTTTCTCTCCATGGAGACATACCATCGCCCACCGAATGAACAATACGGTCGCGAGAAATAAAGAAGCTGATGTGCATCAAGTCATATTCAAGACCTAACTGCTCATAAGCTTGCATAAGCGCTTTTGGTACATTCATTTCATCTTTAAAGCCGTAGAAGATTTTAATACGGAAGAAATGCTCAGCTAAAGTTTCTGTTGAAATACGTTCTTCTGGTGCAACAAATGGTACATCTTCAATAACTACTGTTACCAAGATATTACGCTGATGCAGCACTTTATTGTGCTTGATGTTATGCAACATGGCATGTGGCACAACGTTCGGCGTACCCGTCATAAAGACAGCATCACCTGGCACCCAGTGCACGCTATTACCAATACTTTTCACAAACAGATCTAGCGATAACGTATCGTGTTCGAGCTTGGCAAAAGTGAGCTCACGACCACGTTTCCATGTCATTAAGATGGTCACTGCAATAGCACCAATCAATAATGGCACCCAACCGCCCGACAAGATTTTAAGTGAAGTTGCTGCGACTAAAACCGACTCTAAAATAAAGAATGGAATAATCAGGAGTAGCACTTTTGGCATGCTCCACTTCCAAGCCGAATAGATGAACACAGCAACCAAAATCGTGTCACACAGCATGGTCAAAGTTACAGCTAGGCCATACGCACTTGCCAAGTTTGAGCTGGTTTTGAAAATCAAAATTAAGATAATAATTGCGATTAAAAGCAACCAGTTTAAGAAAGGAACATAGATCTGACCTTCTTCAGACTCAGAGGTATGTTTAATACTTAAACGTGGTAAATAACCCAATTGAATCGCTTGGCGAGCAAGTGAAAACACCCCAGAAATTACGGCTTGAGAAGCAATCACGGTTGCCATGGTCGCCATAATAATCATTGGGTAAAGTGCCCACTGCGGTACCAATAAATAGAACGGGTTTTGAATCGCCGCTGGGTCTCTTAAGAGTAATGCGCCCTGTCCTGCGTAGTTTAAAACCAAACACGGTAACACCACAAAGAACCATGCTAGACGAATTGGAACTGGTCCAAAATGTCCCATATCGGCATACAGTGCTTCACCACCAGTGACGGTTAAAACGACAGCACCCATAACAAAAAAGGTCATTACGGGATGGTGATAGATAAATTGAATCGCCCAATGCGGACTAAACATGCCCAACACCACAGGAGTCTGAATGACGCTGTGAAGACCTAATAATCCTAACGATAAGAACCACACCATCGTGATCGGGCCAAAAAACTTACCGACAAAGGCCGTACCGTGTTTTTGTACCAAAAATAACGCGATGATAATGGTGATCGCAATTGGCATGATGAACGGGTCAAACACATCGGTTGCAATGGACAAGCCTTCGACTGCCGAAAGTACCGAAATCGCAGGGGTAATAATGCCGTCACCAAAAAATAGCGATGCACCAATAAAGCCAATCGCAATCATGTAGATTTTTTTGTTGTCGGCAATTTTGGCTTTACGTAAGTTCAATGCGAGTAAGGCCATGATTCCGCCTTCGCCATTGTTGTCTGCACGCATGACAATAGCGACATACTTAATACTGATGATCAGCATTAAGCACCAAAAAATAATGGATAAAATTCCTAATACGTTTTCAGGCTGAATTCCCAACCCATGCGCTGCATGGAAGGACTCTTTTAAGGCGTAGAGTGGACTTGTTCCAATATCTCCAAAGACCACCCCAAGAGCTGCCAAAGCCGTGGCAGGCAAGGTTGCTTTTTTGGCCGTATTTTGCATTGTGTAATTAAACCAATATGATTTTTATCGCAATCTTATCACCTCTATTATTTTTTTTCTGTAATGCTCATCTTAAATCTTGGCAGGACTCGTTTTTTTAGTTACTATCGCACGCCTTGGTGAGGTGTCCGAGTGGCTTAAGGAGCACGCCTGGAAAGTGTGTATACGTTTGCGCGTATCGAGGGTTCGAATCCCTCTCTCACCGCCAGAATTCAAATTTAAAGAGGCTTAAACCTAATCGGTTTAGGCTTTTTTATTAGCCAAATATTAAAAAACCGCCTCGAAAAGACCGATAATTTTCTGATCTTATTTAAGCCATAAATTAAATCAAACATTTTAACTTAATGAAAAATCTCACTTCTTTATCTAAAAAAGCAATTAACTCAGATAACAATTTAAACTCACCTTTTTCAATTTATTCAGCCTATAAAGAACAAAAAATTAGAAATGTTCCAATTACGAAACCGTTACTCATCGCTATTTTAAGTGGTGTTAAAGAGTTAGGGAGAACTGAAAACATTGTATGTGAAGCTGGTTCTTTTATATTTTTATCAAATAGTGTCAGCTTTGATATGCGCAACATTCCAAATCAAGAAGAATATTTTGCGCTCCTCATCGAATTCGATTTTGATGACTTTAAAGACCTCCCAAATCCGTCAGGAACTTCTAAAAAATTTGTACAAGGTCAATTCAACGCCTTACTAGAAAATGCACTTTCTCAATTTATAGATTTTTCTCTCATTGCGCCGCCTTCTGTTTTTAAATTTAGAAGAAGAGAACTTTTAGAACTTATTTATCACTCTGGTTACACCGACATCTCTAGCCTAAATATGACTACAAGTTTGAGTGACAAAGTTCAGGCATTAATTTCTGATCATTTATCTACAGAACTCACAGCTGAATTTATCGCATCCCAACTTTTTATGAGTTCATCGACTTTACGAAGAAAGCTAAAGAGTGAGGGAAATAGTATTCAAGATATTCGGAATAGAGTAAGGCTGGGGCATGGATTGCACTTAATTCAAACCACCAATACGAGTATTGGCAATATTGCTTTTGAATGCGGCTATCAATCTCAATCAAGATTTACAGAACAGTTTAAAAATTTATTTGGTATTACTCCACGCGAGCTACGCAAAACAAAAATGCTTACTTAAGGCGAAACTATGGCAAATCTGCGTATAAAGAATTTTCAGAAGAAAACTTAATATCTTTTGCACATCAAAAAGGTACTTAAGAAAGCAGATGAAAAAAGTAGCAGTCATTTTATCGGGTTGTGGTTATTTGGATGGTTCTGAAATTAGAGAATCAGTTTTAACCCTATTAGCTTTAGATACAGCCAATATTGAATATCAAATTTTTGCACCTGATGAGCCTTTGTTTTATGTCATCGACCATGTGAGTGGCGAAATAAAAATGACTGAGCGGAGAAATATTTTGCAAGAAGCAGGAAGAATTGCCCGAGGTGAAATTTCCTCACTCGATCAACTTAATGAAAATGAATTTGATGGTCTTCTTCTTCCGGGTGGATTCGGAGTTGCAAAAAATTTATCAACTTTTGCCTTTAAAGGAGCAGAAGCAAGAGTACATTCTACAGTTGCCTTAATTTTAAAAGCGTTTCATCAAAGTAAGAAGCCGATCGGGGCAATATGCATATCCCCTGCATTATTAGCGCTTACGTTTGGAGATTTACACCCAAATATCACTTTGGGTTCTGACGTTAACACTGCTAAAGAAATTGAAAAAACGGGTTCAATTCACCATGTTTGTCAAACCTCAAGCTGCGTGGTCGATAAACAAAACTTATTTGTTACCACGCCTGCCTATATGGATGACCAAGCTGGTTTAAAAGATGTCTTTTTAGGAATTACAAGTTTAGTTACTGCCATGGTAATTTTGGCAAATTAAGGTGTTTGATGGGGGATAGAGATTGCTATCCCTCTATTTTATTGAATCTAATCAACGATAAGTAACTTCGCACCATTTAAGCTAAAAGACTGATGTGGCTCAGAGTTATCTCCGACTTGATAACTCATGCCTGACGTTAAGGTAAATGTTCGCCCATCTTTCAATCTACTTTCTAATTCGCCTTCTAGACAAAATAATATGTGCCCTTTCTCACACCAATGGTCAGCTAAATAGTTTGCTGAGTACTCAACAAGTCTTACTCTTATTTTGTTTCCTTCTTCACCAAAAAATTGAGTTTTCCAATAAGCTTTTCCTGTGTCACCGCTATATTCAGTAACTTCAATTTCTTCCCAGTTTGTAATTTGAAATGGAAAAGGCGCGATATTCATAATTTTTCCAAAGACGTATTATTGTATTTTTCAACTTATAGACAAATTTGATTTTTGCAAACTGTTTATTAAAAAATCAGAAAGATAACAAAACTATTTTCCACTTTGAAAAGACCCAAACCTCACGTTCAGGCCTTCCTATCTTTAAACTTACTTAGACAACGCTAATAACTTCTGAACGTACTCAACCGCATTATTTTCTATGTCTTGTTGAGTTGGAACATCATCATCTTCTGAAGGGTTTGTGTCTAAACCATAAAATGCATGAAGTGGTTGATAGTCCGCACCAACATATAAAGCCGTTAGTTTAAATGGAGTAAAAATCTGCTCTAAAGAAAGCTTGTATTCACCAGACTCTGAATAAACTTTTTCTTTCACACCAGCGGACAAAGCCAACATAAACTTTTTATTTTTAAGCTTGTCACCTGTTGAGCCGTAAGCCCAACCATAAGTCACAACTTCATCAATCCATTGTTTCAAAAGCGGTGGACAGTTAAACCAATACACTGGAAATTGAAATACTAAATTTTCGTGTTCTTCTACCAATGCTTGTTCTTTAACAACGTCAATCACTCCATCTGGGTAGGCCTGATAAATTTGGTGAACCGTAAATTGGTCTGGGTATTTTTCTAGTTCCTCTACCCATCTTTTATTTACAACAGACTGGTCTATGTGAGGATGCGTAACGATGACTAATGTCTTTTTCATTATGAAAACACTCTTATCGAAAAGTTGATAAATCGATTATAGAAGTGTGCTTTCCTAAATATAAGTACGGTAATTTGTGTTATATACTATACTAAAAGATAGTGTAGATTTTAAAAATGACTGAATGCGTTCCATCACATACGCCATTAGAAGAGACAGGTTTCGGCTACACTCTTTCTTTGATTAATGGCAAATATAAAATGATTATTATGTATTGGCTGTATGAAAAAAATGTCATGCGTTTTAATGAGATGCAACGCTGCATTGGCAATATTTCATTTAGAACACTTAGCAATACTCTTAAAGAGTTAGAAAGAGACCAGCTTATTATTCGCACGGAATATCCTCAAATTCCGCCTAAAGTTGAGTACCGTCTTTCAGAAAGAGGACAGTCTTTGATTCCTTTATTAGATATGATGTGCGATTGGGGCGAGCGCAATAAATCGTCTTAGTTTTATAGACTTGAAGTGATACTAAATATGAGAAATGAATTAAGAGAAATTTTTATTAAGGGATGCGACGATAAAATTGAAAAGAAGGGAGACAATGTTGGTCTGTCTTTTTATGCTTTTTTTAAAAATAAGAATGATAACCCTGAGTTACTGATGGAAGCAGCCCATTGGTGGATTATGTTGCATAAGTTAGATCACTTTGAGAAGGCCGTTAAGATTAAAGAATTGGTTTTGGGTGAGCGGTAAAATTAGGATTATTTAAGAGGCTTAAATTTAATCTGACAGATACTCTAAAAAATGGGTAACTGTCAGATCGGGTTTGAGCTAGTACACTTAAGCCAAAATCTTCTATTTGGTTAATAATTATTATTGAGAAGCTAATTGGGTGATAATTATTTTAGCGTTCTCATGGCCCTGTTCAGCTGCTTTCTCAATCCATTGTTTAGCTATTTCATAGTTCTTAGAAACGCCTAAACCTTTAGCATATAAAATACCTAGATTAAACTGAGCATTCACATTTCCTTGGGTTGCTGCTTTTTGATACCATTCTACTGCTATCTTATAATCTTGAGCAGTACCATCTCCATACTCATACATAACGCCCAGACTATATTCACCATCGGCGTTTCCTTGTTCCGCTGCCTTTTCAAACCACTCCTTTGCTATTTTATAATCCTGTGCAACTCCTACCCCATTTGCGTATAAATTACCTAAATTATATTGAGCATTAGATCGTCCTTTTTCAGCTGCTTTTTGATACCACTCTGCTGCTAATTTATAATTCTGAGGTATACCATTCCCATTTTCATAGATAACACCAAGATTATATTCAGCATCTCTATTACCTTGTTTGGCAGCTTTTTCGAACCACTGTCTTGCTAAGATATAATCTTGTGGAACACCCAAACCTTGAATATACAAAAGACCCAATTTTACTTGAGCATCTGCATTTCCTTGTAGTGCAATACTTTTAATCTCTTCAATTAAATCATTATTCATATTAAGAATCTTAATTTCCTGTGCATAAATAGGATATGGAAGTAAATATATTAAAAATACTAAGAATAGTTTTTTTATCCTAATCATAAATTTAATAAAAATATGAAGTTCATGTTTAAATATAATATCCAATTTATTGTAATTATAGATAAAAATATTACTTATATTCTCAGTATATTAATAAAAATAAAAAGCCCAACTCTCGTCAGGCCGTCCCCCATTAAACCCGACTTAAAAAATACTCAAGCAATGCATCTCTTTCATCGGTGTTATTGGTCCCTAAAAGCTGAACCATCGCGCCATCAATCACAAACAAAAACATGTGCGCATCTTCAACTGTAGCAGTCGCTTTAACAGTTAAAAGGAATTTATGAATTTCTTTAATGAACCAGTTTCGGTAGTCAATGACGAGTTTATATGCGGCTGGATAGATCTTTTCAATTTCAAAAATAGCTTTAAATGGCAACCGATAAAAGCCATCTAAGTTCGCATGTAAGAGGTAAATTTTCTTGAGTTTATCGAATGCCATGAGTTCGCGGTACGAATGAATAATTGAAAACACCTCATGTTTTAAGGCATCTATTTGAAAAATTAAGCTCATCTGAATGAGCCTTTCTTTGGAGTGAAAATAGTTATAAAAAGTGGCTTTGGGGATTTTGGCTTCCTCAATAATTCGATCTATTCCGATGTAAAACCCGTTTTGATTAAATAAATCTTTTGCTGCGTGGAGCACGCGTAATGCTCTAAATGATGCTTCTAAATTTGGCATTTTTATACCGTTTAAAATAATTTTTTGTTGTATGTAAAAGAGATAGAAATACCGTCACTCTTAAAATGAGCGCTAAAAACAGGCATGCAAAAGCCGCACAAAAATGGTGTGCTCGCCTATCTCAGGTTTTATTGTTGCTATGATTTTTTAGTCGT
>NZ_JZFB01000002.1:242807-243161 GCF_001188385.1 Acinetobacter sp. V2
TGACCTATGGCTTAAAACCTAGAGTCGGTTAAACCGTTTTAAAGACCAGTGCGATATAGATGTAAAGATTTTGGCAATAGTTGCCAATGAGAGAGATGAAATAGTACGCATATGACGGATTCCTGTACAAATAAGGATTCTGCCAATCTCTGCTAAAAGATGGTGGCAGAACGAAAGGGGGTTAGCAGACTGGGTACAGAACCAGCACACCCGAAGGTGTCCCCCCTCCGCCCTACCATAACGTAACGTCAGGGAGACGAGTGGAATACAAGCAGACTCTATCCTCAGAAGGATTAAATCTGATGCACTGTACCGCGGTCTGCTAAAACCGGCTGGCAATGTAGGCCAGCAGGC
>NZ_JZFB01000002.1:243171-250705 GCF_001188385.1 Acinetobacter sp. V2
GATAATCCGCACGTTTTTGAGTGTCAATGTAAGCTTGAATAGAAATTGGTTAAATAATTATTGTTGTTTATTCAATTAGATATTTAAGCTAAACAGTCATTCAACTTAAATTTAAAGATATCATGATAATAATAAAAATGTAGGATAGTGAATTATGATTGAGTTCATCATTTGAATAGGTAATTAATAATGATAATAAAGGGATCTCCCACCAGTTCAGAAGAATACCAACTTATCTTTCAGTGGCTTGATGATCGATTTTATTATTCTATTGGGGTGATGGTCTTTCTTGCTCAAACACAAGCGACCAATGCTGAGTGGCAACTCTTACGTTTGTATAACCCACAAAACGCCGAGCAACTTTTAGGAGTCGCGGTCATTCTTGTTGGGGGCACATGTTTTTGGGTTCCATCAGAGGCATCATCTGGTTCATTACTCTGTACCTCCATTTTAGAGCTTCAACCGCGTCGGATTGTAACGACCGCAATCGGGCGAGACTTATTACATGCCGAGATAAAACAAAAAGGACGTATTTTACGAGAGTATGATCAATGGATCATGGTTTGCTCACGCCAATTTTCTGAAGCTCAAGGGCGCTTGGCTGAACTCTCGGACATTGCCCGTCTTAACGAATATCAGCATCAATACAATAATGAACGCTCAGTAAATGAAACACCTGATTGGGCATCTCTAATTCAACAAGAAAAAATTATTGTACTTGAAGCAGATCAACAAATCGTTTCGATAGTGCGTTTAGGCATAGAAACCGATCGACTCGTTTCTATTGGCGGCACATATACCTTCCCTGCTTATCGCCGAAAAGGTTTTGCCGAACGCATCTTAAAATTTGCAATTAATCGGATTGTTGCAACTGGACGGATTGCCCACTTAATTGTCGACGTTGATAACACCCCAGCGGTTACGCTTTATCGCCAAATGGGCTTCGAATGTGTAGAGTCTTCTTACATTGCTTACCCAGAGTATTTATAAAAATTTATTCATTTCCAAAACTGTTTAAATGAACCGATTGATCACGCTATAAATAAAAGCTACAGTAAATAAAGTTTGAATTTTATAACTTTAAATAAATTGATAACGCATGCAGGCAAAGACATGGAAACCATACATGATTTTTATCGCCGCTTTTCTTTAACCAGAGATAGCGATTACTCGGTTCCATCGACTTCGTTTGGACATTTTAACGTGTTCCAACGCGATGCCTGCTCGTTTCTCACACCTTATAGCCGCCGCGATTATTATAAAATTTCATTGGTTTTAGGTACAGGCGAACTTCACTACGCCAACCGCTGGATTCGGGTAGACCGCCCTGCTTTGCTGTTTTCAAACCCGATGGTGCCATATGCATGGGAAATTAATTCGCCCGAACAAGCAGGCTGGTTTTGCCTATTTACCGAAGAATTTGTAAACCAAGAATCAAGACAAAGCTTTTTAAAAGACTCTCCATTGTTTAAAGTCGACGGCGATCCGTTATATTTTTTAAATGATCAACAAGTTGAAGAAATTTCATTTATTTTCAAAAAGATGATGACTGAAATAAATTCAGACTATATTCATAAATACAACGTTTTAAGAAACTATTTGCACCTGATTGTGCATGAAGCTATGAAAATGCAACCAACCCAACAGTTTGAAAAACATAGTAATGCTGCAGTTCGGATTTGCCATTTATTCTTTGAATTATTAGAACGCCAGTTCCCAATCGACTCACCCCATTTTCAGCTAAAACTCAAAACCGCAAATGACTATGCCTATGGTCTGTCGGTGCATGTAAACCATTTAAACCGCGCTGTAAAAGAAGCCACAGGCAAAACCACATCCGAGCATATTAGTTCGCGCATTACTCAAGAAGCCAAAGCATTGCTACAACATACCAGTTGGAATATTTCTGAAATAGCTTATAGCTTAGGCTTTGAATATTCAGCGTATTTCACCAACTTCTTTAAGAAAAATACGGGTTTTTCACCTAAAAAATTCCGCGAAGACTGTGTGGCCTAAAAACAGATTGTTTGAATTTTATAATTATTGGTTTGAATGTTATACGTCAGTTTGAGCCAAAGCATTTTATAGTTTTTCTACTCAAGTGATTTTGCAAAAAGAGTGTGAAAAATGAAATATAGAACTTTAGGACAAACAGGCGAAAAAGTATCAGCACTTGGTTTAGGTTGCATGGGAATGAGCTTTGCCTATGGTGCATCAGACGACACACAAAGCATTGCCACTCTAGAAAAGGCATTAGACCTCGGCATTAACTTTTGGGACACCGCCGACATGTACGGCAACGGCGCAAACGAAGTTTTGCTCTCAAAAGTTTTAGAAAAACATCGCGACAAAGTGTTCTTGGCGACCAAATTTGGCTTTCGCTATAAAGAAGATAACCTTAACCCACAAAACTCTTTAGAGTCTTATATCGACGGTTCTCCAGAGTGGATTAAAATTGCGATCGAAAACAGTTTAAGACGCTTAAATACAGACGTAATTGATTTGTATTATGCGCACCGTATAGACCCGAACATTCCAGTTGAAGACACGATTGGCGCAATGGCCGACTTGGTCAAACAAGGTAAAGTTCGTTATTTAGGACTCAGTGAGGCATCGGCTGAAACCATTCGTAAAGCGCATGCGATTCACCCGATTGCAGCGGTTCAACATGAATATTCATTGCTTACTCGTGAACTGGAAGATACTCACTTTCAAACTATTCGCGAGTTAGGTATTAGCCTTGTGCCGTATTCACCGCTATCGCGTGGTTTAATTACCAATACGCTTGATGTGAGCAGCCTAGACGAAAGTGATTTCCGTCGCCAGTTACCACGTTATCAAGGCGACAATTGGAAGAATAACCAAAGCTTGGCGCAAGCATTTAGCGACTTTGCCCACAGCAAAAATGCAACAGCAGCTCAACTGGCTTTGGCTTGGATTTTGGCGCAAGGTGAAGACATTATTCCAATTCCGGGTACGCGTAAAATCGAACGTCTTGTGGAAAATGCAGGTGCTGTTGACCTTCATTTAACAGCGGCAGATTTAGCAGAAATTGAAGCGATTATTGCGAGATACCCTAACATGGGCGCACGCTATAACGCTCAGCAACTTGCTGCGGTCAATCACTAAAATATAAGCCATAAAAAAGTCCGACTCAGTGTCGGACTTTTTTATTTAGTCTTTACTATATGTGCCCTGTTGGCGTCCACCTTCCCAAATCGCATCTAATGATTTGTCAGAAATCGTTAGGCTTTCAGGAAAAATACTTAAATCCTTTTTAAATTTAGCCTCTGGTTTTAAACCAATACAGTCACCGTTTTTCCACCATGTACCTTCGGCATATTGGTCTAAAGCACCTACAGCAAGCATCCATTTAAACTTGCCATCTGGCTGAAGTAAAAGTTCTGAACCAACTTCCATCACGCCATTTAAATAATAGTGCCCACTCCACGCCTCATCGGCTTTTTGGAATTTCACCTCTTTGCATGTGCTAGTTGGCTCGGCGTAAATTTGAGATGAAATGGCAATCGTAGAAACGAGTAGCAACCGTGCAAATTTATTCATCATTCAATTCCCTTTTTTTTAGTTTTATTTCCCAGACTCAACTTTTAAATAAGTGCCATCTGCATAAACGTTATGTCCAAAGCCACAGCCAGAATTACCTTCGTTTTGTTTGGCTTGAATATAATTTCCTAATTTCGCGTTGGTTTTAAAGTCGAGTTGAATGCGACAGTCTTGATCTTTATAGACGATTTGCTTTTTACCACTCGGCATTGTAGTGCCAAACTCACCCATGTTTGGGCCGTAAATTAAGCTTCTAAGGCCCATATATAAACCAGCATAGCTGATTGCATATTGACCCTTCTCACGACTTACCGTGATGTGGTCCCACTCACCAAAACCTGAGTAACGCACATATTCACCTGACAAATCATTTGAGACCTTAGGTGCAGGTAACTGCTGAAGATTAAACTGACTAGATTTTGATTTTTCATCAAGCATAAACCATGCTCTGGCCCAAAGTGGCTGACCCAATTTGGCATAGGCTAAGCCCACATTATTGTTGGCAACCTCAATATCTCGGTCGGTAAATTTAACTGTGGTTTCATCTTCATTGGCTTTACAAAAAGCAGTCCAAGAGGCTTGGTTTTGGAAATTTTCGAGCGCCTTTTTATATTGTTTTTGGTCGTAGTTTTTCTTACCTAAGCTCGCGTATTGCTTCACTTTATTACAGCCTTGCTGTAGCTCTTGTTCAAAAGAAAGCTCTGCATGCGTGATCGCCAAAGCTGAAAGTGTAAGAACCGCGCAACCTGAAATAATAGATTTAATCATTTTTAAAATTCTTTAATAATTAACTAATTATATAATATGAGTAAGTTTTATAAATCACAATTATTTGAAACAAAAGTCCCTTATAATGCTATTTAAAAAGGCCTGAACATTTTAAGTCCAAGCCTTTTGATTTTTAGAATTTAGCCAAATCTTAACTAAGAAGATTCACTCAGACTCAAATTAGAATGATGATTTTGAGAAATTGCGCTTTGCAAAATTTTCATACTATTTTTAATCGCATTTTCGACCTGTATTTGGCTATCTCCCATAAAGTGAATTTTTGCAGGGATATTTTCATAACTAAAATTGTTATGGTCGCCACTTTCCTGAATCAATTGATAGGTAATAGTTTCATTTTCTAACGCTTTAATCCCATTAAATAAAAAGCCTGAACTATAAGGATTAGGCATCATCAGAAAACCCGTAATTTTCGTATTCACTGGCTCTTGTGGAATTTTCATGGCTGCCTTAATCCACATTTCATATAAGTCGACTGACTCATTGCGTAATGTGATGAATGGAATTTCTCCACCGCCTACTCGTCCACCAACTTCTAAAAAGACCAACTCGCCCTTAGATTCAATGAATTCAAGATGAATCGCCTGATCTTTTAATTTTAAGAATTTACATACGTCTAAAGTAAATTTTTCTACTTTGTTAATAAATTCAGAATTATCAATTGTTACAGAGCCTAATGGCGCACCATTTCTGAAGTCTAAACAGGTATTAATATATTTTGAGACTTTAAAGTAAGGCATTTTATTGTCTGAAATAATCGCATCGACATGATAGATATCCCCTTCAACAAATTCTTCTACTTCATAGCCCGCATATGAAGATAAACGAGGAATATCGGCCAACTCACTAATTTTAATTACCCCTTCAGAAGCCGCGCCTACCTGAGGTTTTAAAATAATCGCTGAGCCAATTTCCAGCAAAAACTTTTCAATATCTTGGTATGAAGACACTTCCGAATATTTAGGGTAACGCACAGTCGAATGAGCTAAAGCATCTTTCATTTTTTTCTTGTTACGGCACAACAAGTTGTCTTCGACAGTTGCACCCACAATATTCAATTCAGTTCGAATGCGAGCCGCAGCGTCGAGGTCATATTCTGAGATGGCAATAACGTAATCTATAGGTTTTTTCTTATAGATTTTTTTAGCCTGATCGAGAACCTCTTCTTCATTTAACTGCTCTAACCCAGCTATGCAGTAACAGTTTGAAGAAGTGATATAACGCATCGTTTCTGTTAATGAAATATAAGACACATGCACGGCATCGTGATCTATATATTTATTATAATCAGACAGTTCATCGTCATATCTATTGATGATTAATACATGTTTCATATGACTTTCACCTGCTCATGTATATGTTTGACTAAACTACGAATCTTATCTTCGCTTTCGGAACGGAAAATAAAGTAGCCTAATCGTGAGGTCCAATCATGGTTGCACGCCAGTTCATCGTTTGTTTCATAGTAGAAGTGATGATGTACACATTCAGGTGCTTCTAACAGTTGATCTAAACCACTAAAACCTTTGAACAGACGGTGATTACCTTGGGGCATAAAGGCAATTGCAGAAACCAGATTTTTTTCTATTGAAGGTGAATATGGTAGGTCTAAGTATTCGCTCAGTACCGCTTGAGCAAGGTCAAAATTAGTCGCCAATTTAATTAACTCAACAATATTGTCGCCCGGTAAACGTGCTGCTAACTCGATTGCGACTGCTTTTCCTTGAGGTGTAACTCGCAGTTCTAAGTGAAAAGGCCCTATATTTAGCTCTAAGGTTCGAATGACTTTTTCGGCATAGTCAAAAACATGTGCAGAAAACTGGCGGTCATATTGATTACCTACAATATGTCCAATTTCGACAAAGTAAGGTTCTGGCCCTAATAGTTTTTCTGTCAGTGAAGCAAAGGTTATTTTTCCATCTGTATGGATAATTCCTTCAACACTGTATTCTTTACCTACGATGTATTCTTCAACAATTAAATCACCACTTGCATAGAAACCAATATCGTTGGGCTTAGCTTTCCAGATCGCTTCAACTGTTGTTAAAAGTTCCTCAAAATCTGCAACTTTTTTAACAGACATACTGCCCGCCATATCAACTGGCTTTACTACAGCAGGAAACTTAAAACCTAGAGGTAAGTCAATTTCTTTGCCCTGTGAAATCAAGGCATATTTAATATCGCTTAAACCCGACTTGGTTAGCTTGTCACGAAATTTAAATTTATTTCGAACTGTTTGAGCTGCCATATATTCAAGAGAGTTTTTGGCAAATGAGTTACCGAGTTGGGCAGCCATAGGTACTGCATATTCAACACCGGGTAAAATGGCTTTTATGGTCTTTAACTCAACAATTTTAGAGAGTTGACTATGAAAATCACTGGTATCTATTTTTATTATTTCTTTTGCTTTTTGGCGCATTGTTCCATCAATGCTGCACTCTCCTTCATCAGTAGAAAAAACATATAAATCTATCCCTAATTCTTGAGCGGCATTTAAATAAGTGACGCCTGAAGAAATAGGTTCTATAACTACTACTGTCATTGTTACAGTCTCCGTTAGGGACCAAAACTTTCTAACTCACACAGAGGCTGATTTAAAATTTTATTAATTATTGGGGTAGAACCAACACCCACTGTTAACTCGTGAGAGTCCAAATAATTTGAAAAATCAAATCCATTATTTGTCCACGTACAAAACGGGATATTTATAATATTGACCTTAGCATCAACTTGTTCTCGAAAAACATTGAAGCAATGTTGATGATAATCACTTAAAACTGACCGATTAATCGCATAGATATTTACTTTAGAAATAGGATTTTTTCGGATGAGATCTAATCCACGAGTAAGTGCAGCTCCCATGCCGCTTCCACCGCTTACAATATTGAGCGTAGAAATATCTTTCTCGTATTCAGGTTCTATATGATTATTTAGGTTGTATTCTAATTGATCACCAATCGCTAGCTTTTCAAATAAGTTAGAAAATATTCCATTTGGTCTTAATTTTATGTGCAAAACAAAAAAATCATAATTTTTTACACCCAGTGAAACTACAGAGTAACTTCGAATTAAAGGCTCTGATGGGTGTTTGATATTCACAATTGCTTTAGAGCTAAAGAACGTCCTTTTAATTTTAAATGTGAGCTCAACAATATTTTCAGCAAGAAAACTTCTACTAACAAGT
>NZ_JZFB01000002.1:250747-255711 GCF_001188385.1 Acinetobacter sp. V2
CATCGCTATGAGCATAGCTAATACAAGGTAAGAACTCTTGTCCTACGGCAACCTGATTTCCCGATTCGTATACGACTCCACCTTTGAGCTTACATCGACAAACCCGGCACACACCTTTTAAACAGCCTTTCATCACGGCGCTATCTGGCACCGCATCGATGAGAGGCTGTTCAGAATCAGCAATGTAAATATGCTCTTGAGTGCGGATATTTACCATTGGCATATTCTAATTCCATTGCTATGAAAGCGTTTCAGCACGTACAGCCTGAAAATACTCACCCACCATTGGAACAAAGCTATTGATATGCTTGATTGCTAGATCAAAGTCTTCTTGTGTCTTAATTACAGAAGAAAGCATCTCTGTCATCATGCCGCTATGGTCTTCAGCTTCATCAAATGCAACATGCGAAGCTGCACCCGATACAGCCTGATTCCCCATATGAACACCCGCTTTTTGCGTAATAAAATTATTAAATTTGTCGCCATAATATTCAAGGAACCAGTCCCAAACGACTGCTGGTAATGCCCCAAATTTTTCTACACAGAAATTTAAATACCCCATCAGTTTCCATGTTTCAGGAAATGCATTTTTTGAAACGATCTGATCTGAAGAATAGCCATATTTAGTCAAATCCTGACCAAACATTTCATCGTGACCAAATTCATCATATAAATAATATGAAAGCTGTTTTGCGGCAGAGATATTATTGATTGCTGCAACACGCACTGCATTTGCATCTAACTCGTTATTCATATGAATGCGAATAACACACTCTAAAATATGACGTTTATAATAATTTTCATCGAACCAGTCTTCATTATGAAATTTATGCATAATCTCATCTTTTTTAAACTCGCTATGCATAGCATGATCAACCGCACTTTCTAATTTTTTCAAACTTTCCTGTGAGAAAAACACGAATTATCTCCATTATATTTAAATTATTATCTAAGTATTAAATACTTATTTAGCTAGAATTAAGACTGTTATTAATTAAACTTAAAACAATCAAATATTATGTTTAAATATATTTTTAAAAATGTCAACAAAATATTATTTTTAAGAATTTCTAATTAAAATTAAATAAAATAATTTAATTAACAATCAAACAACAAATTATTTTTAATAAATGGATTAATTCAAATTAATATCCTTCACCAACAAAATTTAAATAATTTATGCTTCATGGAAAAGAAGGAATTTGACAGGGCTATATTGCGAAAAACAATGTAGACTCCTTATGGCTAAATATATGGAAGTATTAGAAAAGTGAATAATCTGATTATTGGGACTCTATTTGCGCTCTGTGCTGCTGCACTCAATGCCTCTATTGGTGTGATCAGTAAATTGCTTATGCACAGTGGCTTAAGCCCACAAGACATTGCTTTTTTAAAAACGGTTATCGCGTTCTTCTTTTTAAGTGTGTTTTTATTTAAAGTTCCTGTTAGCCAAAAGATTGCATTTATTAGCAACACGCCAAGTAAACTGAGTGTCTTTGTCCAAATTGCGATATGTGCTTTTTTAGGGATTTTTTCACTATTCTTTTTTGAAACCATTGCCTACAACCATGGTGCTGCGGCCAATGTCGTTGTGGTACTCATGGCTTCAGCCGCTATTTCAGCTTTATTTTTTGGTAGATTAGTTTTAAAAGAAAGTATTTATATTCATTCTATTGCTGGAACATTATTAGCTGTAGCGGGTATTAGTTTAATTTCATGGAAAGGTGAAAATAGTTTATTAATGCTGATCAATGCCTCTATTGCAGGCACTGGCTATGGGCTATTTTCAGTATTAATTAAAAAATTTAGATTAAATGGGGGCTTATTCCTAACGAAGTATTTATTACTTTTTGGTAGTGTTTATCTTGCCGTTCCCTTTTTAATTAATTTTCATAGCATTAGTTTTAATTCCAATATTATTTTAGGCTTAATAGGCTTGGCAGTTCTGCCTACCATTCTTGGATTTTATTGCACAACCAAAGCGTTAACCTATCTACCCGCAGCAAAAGTACAAGTGACCGAACTTTCCGAACCCATTTTTGCGGCACTAATGGCTTGGGTTTTCATTCATGAACAGCCAACCTTATCGTTTTTATATGGTGCAATTTTCATTATTTCAGGCATCGTTTTAATTAACAAAGCACCTAAAGCATAAACCAATTTCATTGATATTCGTCTGCATGGTGACAAGCGACTTGCACCACACTGGCAAAATTAATTGCCATTTGTGAAGGGGCATGCTTTTTATAAGCAAGCCCTAAACCCACCGTAGGTACAGGTGCTTTCAAAGAACGATAAGCTACGCCCTGTATTTGCAATTGTTTGGTCGACTCCGGCACCAAAGATACGCCTAAATTTGCAGACACTAACGATAAAATTGACACAATTTGCGGGGCATTTTGTCCAATTTTTGGTTCAAAACCGCGCTCATGACAGGCTTGTTTAATCGCATCGAAAAGCCCTGCGCTAATTGAAGGTGGCGAGACAATAAAATCAAGTTCTCGTAGTGCCGTTAAATCAATTTCTTGCGTTGAATCATCTAAATTAAAAGACTCCGAAGGCAAAGCTGCAATGAGTGGTTCAGCCAATAACTCTTGAATAATTAAACTGTCTGGAATATTGCGTGGCGAGCGAATAATCGCAACATCCAAACGGTCTTCGAGTAATAAATCGATGAGCAGCAAGGTATTTGCTTCTTCAAGTTTTAAATCCACTTTGGGATATTGCTGCTGGAAATAGCGAACACATTTAGGAATTAGGGGGTTCAACATTGAGGTACCCGTAAAACCCAATCGCAATTGACCAACTTCACCATTTGCTACCTGTTTAACCAAGTTCGCTGCATCTTCTACACGCTGTTGTACAGGCTGAATCGCATTTAAAAAGGCAAGCCCAGCTTCGGTCAGCTCCACCCCATGCGGAGAACGAATAAATAAATCTGCACCTAGCTCTTCCTCTAAGTCCCTTATTTGCATGCTTAAAGGCGGCTGACTCATGTTTAAACGATGCGCAGCTCTGGTAAAGTTTTTTTCTTCTGCTACTGCTAAAAAGTAGCGTATATGTCTAAGTTCCATCGCTATATATAAAACATATTATGACCTATTGTTAAATATATTAGAAAAATACCATCTAAATTGCTAATTTTAATTAATCGAATTTTCTCGATGCAGCATGCCTCACAAGCACTGCTATTTCTTTCTGTCATGGTCATGATATGAACTCTTCATCTACACCCAGTACCTTAAGCACTGAGGCAACTTCTGTTCTTTCCCGCGAATGGATTCACAAAGGGACCAAAGCCTATAAGCATGCTGGCTTCGCTTTATTCCTCGTAGGTTTTGCCAGTTTCTCTCTGATTTATTGCGTACAACCGCTCCTGCCAGCTTTTAGCCAAAGCTTCCAGATTAGCCCTGCGAGCAGCTCTCTTGCTTTGTCTTTAACCACTGCCTTTTTAGCGATTTCAATTGTGCTATCGAGTGCTTTTTCACAGGCAATTGGTCGTCGTGGTGTCATCTTTAGTTCAATGCTGTGTGCAGCTATTCTTAATATTGTGGCTATGTTTACCCCTAACTGGCAAAGCTTACTCATAGCACGAGCGCTAGAAGGTCTATTGCTTGGTGGTGTGCCAGCCGTAACGATGGCTTGGATTGCCGAAGAAATCGCACCTGAACACTTAGGTAAAACTATGGGTTTGTATATTGCAGGTACGGCTTTTGGTGGAATGATGGGCCGTGTCGGCATGGGCATTTTGATTGAATATTTTTCTTGGCGAACTGCTTTAGGCTTACTTGGCGCAATCTGTTTTATTTGCTCAATTGCCTTTTTGAATTTACTTCCTGCTTCGCGTAATTTCGTACAGAAAAAAGGTTTGAATTTAGATTTTCATCTGCAAATGTGGCGGACCCATTTAAGTAATTTAAAATTACTCCGCCTGTTTGCCATTGGTTTCTTGCTCACGAGTGTGTTTGTGACCTTGTTTAACTACGCCACTTTCCGTTTAAGTGGCGTGCCTTATTCACTGAGTCAGACTCAAATAAGCCTTATTTTCTTGTCGTATAGCTTCGGTATGGTGTCTTCATCATTGGCAGGTACGCTAGCAGACCGCTTCGGTAAAAAAACCATGATGATGAGCGGCTTTGCCTTAATGATTGTGGGTAGCCTCATGACATTACTCAGCTCTCTTTTCGGCATTATTATTGGTATTGCATTTATTACCACAGGGTTCTTTATTACTCATTCACTTACCAGTAGTTCCGTTGGCGCTGAAAGCAGACAAGCCAAAGCCCACGCCAGTTCACTGTACTTACTGTTTTACTACATGGGTTCGAGTATTGTCGGCTCAGCAGGTGGCTGGTTCTGGCTACACGGCGGCTGGGGTGCGATTGTAGGCTTAACCGTTGTACTGTCGTTACTTGGAATATTTTTAGTCGTTTATACCTCACACGCAAAAGCTCATTAATTTTTAAATTAAAGGAAAATCACATGTCGAGTTTATTTGTTTATGGCACTTTAGGCCCAGGTCGTCCTAATGCACATATACTTGAAAATATTGGCGGACAATGGGCAGAAGGTTGGGTCAACGGAACCTTACATAATCAAGGTTGGGGAGCAGATTTAGGCTATCCGGGAATTGTGCTTGATGAAAGTACCAATCAAGTTCAAGGTTTTGTTTTTAGCTCAGAACATTTAAATGCAAACTGGAAATTACTTGATGATTTTGAGGGCGAAGAATACGAAAGAGTACCTGTTCAAGTCACTTTAAATAGTGGCGAACGTGTTGATTCTTTTATTTATGTGTTGAAGTCTTAAGCTATTTCTAAAGCCCAAGCACATAAACATTTAAAAATTGATAGAAAAAATTTAAGTGATCATTTTTTGGCTTGTATTTTTTTAAAGAAACTGTAGAATTCATTCCACGTCGCCGACATAGCTCAGTTGGTAGAGCAACTGACTTGTAATCAGTA
>NZ_JZFB01000002.1:255742-257730 GCF_001188385.1 Acinetobacter sp. V2
TCGGCACCATCATTAAACCTCATGAATATTTGATTTATGGGGTTTTTTGTTGCCTGTAGGTTTTGAAATACTTAAAGATTTATAATTATTACCAAAAAATTGAGTGCAGACCTATTGATCTACACCCTTCAAATTATTTTTCATATTTCTCTAATTCAATAACCATTTCTTTTGCTGCGGCTATAATTTTAGGCATAGCTTCTTTAGTTAGATCTTGGCCCAATTTCATGCTTTGCTCCATCACTAGAGGCATTTTGTTTATAGCTGCTTGACCAACTGGTGATTTATAAAAATTAATTAATCCATCGATTTCTTCTTGAGTGAAATTTGTCACATAAATACGAGTAAATTCAGGCTCAAGTTTTTCCCAACCCATGTCTTCTACAGTAATGTTAGAGAACTTTTTAGCAAAATTTGCCACGACCAGTTTTTGTTGTGAATTAAGGGGTTTACCTTGTTGCATTTCAACTTCAGAGATTGTTTTTGAAATCATCTGCTCAATGTACGAGTTCATTTGTTTATATAAATCTTGGGATTTTGTGACCTTCATTAATTCTTTTACAGACTCACTAGAAGCAGGCTGTGCAAAGGTTGGATGAGTGAGACATAAACCAATAACTAAAGTAGATAATATTTTCTTCATCATAATTAATAACATATTAAGAATATTTTTTAAGGATAATAGTTGGGATAGACAATTCTTGTCAAAGGCTTTGTTTTTTGTTTTTAATAAAGACTTATTATAAACCTCATCTTAAAAATAATTTTCTAAAACGAATTTATTTATTTAACAAATGAAATAGAATGCTGCTAATTTATTAAAAAATATAAGATTAAAATAAGAAATATTAAAAAGATACGATTATAATGCGCTCCCAAATAAGGTCATATGAATAAGATCTATTTTATAAACTTTAATTCATTAAGATACCAATACGGAAAAGTATGAAACTTCGTTTTATTTTACCTGCTTTATTTCTAACGTTGCCTTTAACAACATATGCTCAAGACACTGCATCTCAAGCTCAAATGCAAACTACTGCAAACCCATCCATTTGCTTAATTGAGGGGACTCCTTCAGCAGAGCACTATAAATCTATTAAACGTATTAAAGCCGCGAAAGGAACCTATGGCGGTTTTGAAGAAGTAAAACCTAAATTAGCAATCGTTGCTCGTAAATACGGTGCAGATGTGGTGATTAATTATCATCAAAGCCAAAGATTTGGTTTTTGGCCGTGGCGTATTGTACGTCCAGTACTTACAGGAACTGCCGTGAAATGGAATACACCTTTTAACTGTGCTGCCTTAGGCGGTAAAGAAATTCGTTAATAAGAAATGAAAAAAGCCCAACATCCTGTTGGGCTTTTTTCGTATTTCGTTACTAGGTACACTTCCTGTAATACCTCACATCCTGATGCTTAAACTTATTATTGTTGTTTTACGTTTCGGAACTTCCTGTTCCTGATGAGTTCATCATAGGTAATTTACAGAGTTCTAAAAAGACGCCAATTTCCCGAACGTATGTAAGAAAAAGCGTACATAGTGCTTTTAAATTTAAAACTTGATTTGCCTATATTTGAAAATAAAAAACGAAAATATGAATTTATGAAGAAGTTCAGTTCATCAATTAAATAAGAAAACGTTATAATGAACCTATTACTTTATTTCTAAAATAAATTTAAAAACAACAAGGAACAAGATGTTTACTTTGCCATCAAATATTTTTCAGCCCTTAGTGATCATACTGGCATGCCTTATTTTCATTGTAAGTAAAATGCCGCAGCTAAAATTTAGAAAAACTATATTATTTCTAGCTATTGGTAGCCTTACTTTAATCATTGTTTTAGGAATATTTGGCTTCTTTAATTAAGCCTCATTTCTTGCTCTTCTCTATCATTTTTTCAAAGTGTCTAAGGTTTGGGTTCAACGTATCCCAAGCATAGGCTTGGCTCACAAACACCTCTGCTCTAGGCTGATAGAGACTCGGG
>NZ_JZFB01000002.1:257772-263176 GCF_001188385.1 Acinetobacter sp. V2
CAATTTCAGGTAAGCCAAAAAGCTGAGAACCACAAGTCGGGCAAAATGCTCTTTTAATAGGTCGGCCAGACGATCCTAAAGTCTCAAAATATTTAAGTTCACCATTCACTTTCAATTCAGATTGGTGAAAAAAAGCAATTGGTGCATATGCTGAACCTGTTGCCTTCTGACAATCTCGACAATGGCAATTAAAGCTATAACGTGGCTCCGCTTCGCTTTGGTAGCTCACAGCTCCACATAAACACGATCCTTGATATTTAGCTGACATGGCTCATCCTATTTTTTTATTGCTGTGATTTGAATATAACGTACATATCCATTTTGGTAGAGTTGTTGGCATAACTTTGCAGTGATTTGAATTTTAAAATTTGCCAATCCTCGGCTTTGATTTTGTCCTTGCTGATTTTGAATATACCGCGAAAAACCGAGTAATACAGGCTCGGATAAATCTTCAATTTGAATATCGGCAAAACCTTGTTGTTCCAAGGTTGTTCTTAATATTTTTTCAGTTGGTATAGCATCCCAAGCGACATTTGCTGCTTTAAGTAAATAACGATGCTTTTGTTCTTGCAGGACGGTCATGTTTTGACATGTGTCAGCACGCATTAAGTAGTGAAAACCTAATCGGCCTTTTGAATTTAAAACTGGAGTGACTGAATCTAGAAATGAATTTAAATTGCTGTGATAAGCCGCATCTATACATAACACTGCATCGAAGTGTTGTTTAAATTCAAATTGTTTTAAATTTAAAAATGAACCACAAAAAATCTGCCTTATTTCAGGAATAAGCCTTTGAATTTTATTAACACACTGGACTTGTAAGTCAACTGCACTGAGACTTTTGGGTTGATAGTGCTGTAGCCAGTGCAACAAACTTGCACCCTGTCCGCAGCCTAAATCTAAGAGATGATCTTTTGAATTTAAATTGACAGCTTGTGCCAAATGATCTGCCAATTGGCAACAAGCTTCACGATAGTTTTGGGTATTTTTCCAAAAACCCAAATTTGTCCAAGCAAGCTCTTCGTTATCTCCCAAACTTGATGCATCAATTGCATATTTATGGGGGATAAGTCGAGAAAGAGCCGCTCGAACTTTTATTTTCACAATTTTAGTAACCGAGTTCAGGGGCAACTTCAACCTGAGGCTTTAAACCTACAAATGGTAAAGGTGCACCTAAAATTTCAGCGATATGCATCGCGGAAGTAACTGCCGACTCTAAAATTGGCAAGCCATCACATGACCATGAACCACAGTAAAAGACTTTACGGTTTAAGTCTAAATGGCGTTGTTGCAATTCTTTATTTAGAGCAACTGTTTGTGAGTCAACGACTGCACGCGTTAAGGTCACTTTTGAAATGATTTTTTTAGGATCAATATCAGTTACTGGACGCCAAGTTTGGAATACAGGATTTTTACCCACAAGTGAAGGTTCAACTGCATTCATCCAAACAGTGAATTGCTGACGGGTAAATTTACGATCCATCATATAGCTCAGCACTGACCAGTCTTTACGACGTGGTGGCATTACTGTTGCATCTGTATGAATAACAAGATCACCTTGCTCAAAACGGAATTGCTTAAGCAAATTCATATCTTCAGCAAATTGTTCAGGGTTCAAAAACTCATCAATTTTAGATGTTGGCGTTGCAACAATCACTCGATCAAATAAGTTCTTTTCACCTTGGCTGTTTTCAACCAGTACTTTTTCGCCTTGTAATTCAACGTTTTTAATCGCTGATCCGCTATGAATGTCGATATCTTTAATTAAGCTGTCTACAAATGCAGGTGTACCACCTTTCATACGTAATAGCATATCGCCATCAGTTAAGTGACGTAAAAACTCAAGTAAGTTTTTTGCAGGCCAGTCGCCAATTGTTTTTGGATTACACGTACAAATTGTATAGAGCACCGGCATTACAACTCCATGCCAGAATACTTCTTCTATATCGTTCTGATTAATAAATTCAGCGAGGGTAATATCTTGATTTTTAGATTTAAAAAACTGATGAATTGCAGTTTTTAATTGCAACATTCCTTTCACAAGACGCCAGCCATATTGCTGGATGCCTTTACGGTTATTGATAATTGGGAAATTACCAATACGACTACGAGATGTCGTTAACCATGTTTCCGTACGATCTTCGAATAACCAGCTACATGACATATAAGTACGAACTGGGAAAGTTTTAATGCCTAAATGAGCAGCAAGGCTAAGTGTGTTTTTCCACAGATGTGGATTCATCACACGTAGCGGTGCATCAATAATTCCACCATCGAATTCAATGCTATGGCTATCCATTCCCCGGCCAGGAAGTGCTTCAAATATCGTGATCGTATGCCCTGCATCTTTCAGAATTCTTGCTGCCGCAAGACCTGCCATTCCACTGCCAATAATTGCGATATTCAAAATGATGTCCCATTTTTCGAGAATTTTTTTGATTATCACTCATACCCTAAAAAAACACCGTATTAAAAACTACCAGATTTTTATTTTTTGCATCAATTTATATAGAAAATATTTACCTAACAGACAGGCTGGCTTTGTATATTTTTTTACAAAAATATACAGTCATATAAAAACTGATATTTTTTATAAATTTAAAAAAAATCTTTTAAATAAAATAAGATAATTTAACTATATTTATATCATATGTTTTACAACTATCTTTTTTTGAGATATCATAGAGCCACAATAATGAGAACCAAATCACATAAAACAATGCCGCAACAACAATGAAAACCATCATAAAAACAGAATCTTTACAGCGAAAAAGCCCGCTATTCACACTTGATAGCGGGCTTTTTATTACTTTGTTTTAATAGCGGATTAAGTGCAATTAAACAATTTATCCTTCTTGCATGATTGAACCGAATTTTCCACGATTAAAATCATTAATCGCTTCCATAATCTCGGCTTTGGTATTCATTACGAATGGACCATAACCTTCGATTGGTTCGTTAAGTGGTTGGCCAGTCAACACTAAGAATTTAGTATCTTCTTCTGCATTTAAGCTAAACTCAACACCTTCACGAGACAAAATCGCAACGGTTTTACCTTCAAGGCGATTAGCATCATTGACCACAACTGCGCCATCTAATACCACAACAAGCGTGGTGTGACCTTCAGGTACATAGAGGGTATGTTTTTGACCTTTAGCCAATTTACCATCCCATACATTTAATGGACTAAATGTCGTTGCTGCACCTTTTGCATCTGCATATTCACCAGCAATCACACGTAAATGACTGCCATGCTCGTCTAACGCAATGTCTGGAATCTCTTTCGCTTCAATTGCTTGATATTTTCCAGGCGTCATTTTTGAATGAGCAGGTAAATTTACCCATAATTGCACCATTTCAAAAAGACCACCATGCTCTGCAAATTCAGGAGAATGGAACTCTTCATGCAACACGCCTGCACCCGCAGTCATCCATTGCACATCACCAGTTTTAATGGTTCCGCCGCCACCACTTGAGTCTTTATGAGTCACTTCACCTTGATAGGCGATGGTCACTGTTTCAAAGCCACGGTGTGGATGCGAGCCTACACCTTGTTGTTCAGTCGTTGGCGAGAAGGTATAAGGGGCTGCATAATCGAGTAGCAAAAATGGGCTTAGGGTTTGGCCTAAACGGTCATAAGAGAATAGGTTATATACAGGGAAACCATCACCCACCCAATGCATGTGGTTATTTTGATATGCACCAAGAAATTTCTTCATCTGATCTCTCCTATATATGTAGGATTTTCTTGAACTGAGATTGATTTTACGCCTCAATAATTGCAGTTTATAGATCAGGATTAGCAACACATTATTTCATCTATGAGACAATCATAAAGTTTGAGGTGCTCTTTTTAAGATCGTCCTATTTTTAAAATTCTTAATCCTATTTTTTAGACTTAATCACGACAACAAACTCATCTAGCATAATTTTAGGCACTGATGACCTACTTAATAATTTTTGATTATTTATTTTGATAACACGAGGACATAAAAAATGGCTCAAGATTACGTACGTTTAGACAAGGATAATGCTGCGGTTCTTTTAGTTGACCATCAAGCAGGTTTACTTTCTTTAGTTCGAGATATCGATCCAGATAAATTTAAAAATAATGTATTAGCACTTGCAGATGCTGCGAAATATTTTAATTTACCGACTATTCTTACCACGAGTTTTGAAAATGGTCCAAACGGTCCTTTAGTTCCAGAATTAAAAGAGCTTTTTCCAGATGCGCCATTTATTCCACGTCCTGGTCAAATCAATGCATGGGATAATGAAGACTTCGTAAAAGCGGTTAAAGCGACAGGTAAAAAACAACTCATTATTGCTGGTGTGGTAACTGAGGTTTGTGTGGCATTCCCTGCTTTATCTGCACTTGCAGAAGGTTTTGAAGTGTTTGTGATTACCGATGCTTCTGGTACTTTCAATGAATTAACACGTGATGCTGCTTGGGACCGTATGTCAAAAGCAGGCGCTCAGCTGATGACTTGGTTCGGTATGGCATGTGAGTTACACCGCGACTGGCGTAATGATGTAGAAGGTCTTGGTGCACTCTTCTCAAATCATATTCCTGATTACCGCAACCTGATGACCAGCTATAGCTTTAATACATCGCAAAAATAAATTCTATTGCCAAGATTAGAGTGCTTAAGCGCTCTAATCTTGAATTTAATTGGATTGATCTGACATTGATAAGTTCTTTTGATGATTTTTATTATTTCTATTTAGTCGTAAAACACGGCGGCTTTAGTGCAGCCAGTGAAGCTGAAAATATTAGTAAATCTAAGCTCAGCCGACGCATTATTGACCTTGAAAATAAATTTAACGTTAGCCTCATTCAAAGAACAACCCGCCATTTTAAAGTGACCGATTTAGGCCAAGAGTTCTATGAAGAATGCTGCAAAGTCATTGCTCAAGTTGAATGTGCAGAAAATGTTTTGTTAAAGCAAAAAAGTGAACCTCAAGGGTTAGTGAAAGTAAGCTGTCCACCGCTTATGATGCATTTTCAAATTAGAAAAATTTTAAATCAATTTTTAAAAACCTATCCAAAAGTTGAGATTGCACTCGAGCTGACAAGCCGTCGAGTTGATATTTTGCATGATGATATCGACCTCGCGATTCGGACCAATTTCGAACCCAATGAAGATTCGAATTTAATTGTTCGCGATGTGATTAAAACTGACCATTGTCTCGTGGCTTCGCCTGAATTACTTCAAGGCCGTACTATTGAGCATTATTCCGAATTACAAGACTTTCCAAGTATTAGCTTAGGCACTCAAAAGCAAAACCCTATTTGGCATTTATGCAATATTCGTAACGGTGAATCAGTTGATGTGCCTTATCAACCACGAATTAAAAGTAATGACTTGGCTGGCGTTTACTATGCCGTAATGGATGGGTTAGG
>NZ_JZFB01000002.1:263212-264647 GCF_001188385.1 Acinetobacter sp. V2
CGTAAAGGCACACTTATTCATATTCTTCCTGACTGGAAGTCAAATATTGGCATGCTTCAACTGGTCTATGTGTCTAGAAAAGGCCAACGTCTGGTGGTCGAAAAACTCATTGAAACACTGATTGAAGAACTCAGACGTTTACCCGAAAGCCATGAAGGATATCTGCCGACTTAAATAAAAAAACCGGTCATGAATGGGCATGACCGGTTTTTGTGAAACAGCACATACAGCATAACTGCATGTTTTCGTTCAGAACAAAACGAACTCGCTTTGCTCCTTACTCAGATAAGTCTACGCAGAGGTATTTCATTTCAACATATTCTTCGATGCCGAATTTTGAACCTTCACGGCCTAGACCTGACTGTTTTACGCCACCAAACGGAGCAACTTCATTTGAAATCGCGCCCGTGTTAATGCCGACCATACCGTACTCAAGTGCTTCACCCACTCGCCATTGACGAGCTGTACTTTGTGTAAACAAATAAGCAGCTAAACCAAACTCGGTATCGTTCGCCATTGCCACTGCTTCGTCTTCAGTTTTAAAGCGGAATAGTGGTGCAAGCGGACCAAAAGTTTCTTCTTTAGACACTTTCATGTCTTGCGTTACGCCAGTTAACACAGTCGGTTCAAAGAATGTGCCACCTAGTGCCGAACGCTTACCACCAATACGAACTGTCGCGCCTTTCTCGGTTGCATCTGCAATATGAGACTGAACTTTTGCAATCGCATCTTCATCAATTAAAGGTCCTTGAGTTGAACCTTCTTGACGTCCGTCACCAACTTTCAATTTAGATACAGCTTCAACCAAACGGTCTGCCAAAGCATCGTAAATACCATCTTGAACATAAATACGGTTCGCACAAACACAAGTCTGACCGCTGTTACGATATTTACTTGCCATAATGCCCTGAACAGCTTGTTCAAGATTGGCATCGTCAAATACCACAACTGGTGCATTACCACCGAGTTCAAGTGAAAGCTTTTTAATAGTTGGCGCACATTGTTGCATCAAGATACGGCCAACTTGCGTTGAACCTGTGAAGCTTAACTTACGAACAATATCGCTTTCGCATAGTGTTTTACCCACTTCAACCGCATCACCACTAATGTTAATTAAAACATCTGCTGGTAAGCCTGCCTGTAACGCCAATACTTCAAGTGCATACGCTGTTAACGGTGTTTGCTCTGCTGGTTTAACCAACATTGAACAACCCGCAGCAATGGCTGGACCTGCTTTACGCGTAATCATGGCAGCTGGGAAGTTCCACGGCGTAATTGCAGCTGTAACACCAATCGCTTGTTTAATCACGAGCAAGCGTTGGTTTGGCAACGTAGGTGTTAAAACTTCACCATCCACACGGCGAGCTTGCTCAGCAAACCAACGGATGAATGATGCTGCATAACCAATTTCACCACGTGCTTCTGCCAATGGCTT
>NZ_JZFB01000002.1:264689-268003 GCF_001188385.1 Acinetobacter sp. V2
TGCTCAAGCATGAGGTTGTACCATGCTAATAACACATCAGCACGCGCCAAGGCAGTTTGCTTTTTCCAAGCAGCTTGCGCTTTTGCTGAACGATTAATTGCGGCTTCAACCTCTGCACGGTCATAGGTTTTTACCCATGCCAAAGTTTCACCCGTAGCAGCATCATTTACCTCGATATAGTCATTTGATGCAGGTGCTTCTAATGAAATATCAGGATGTTTTAATAAATACTGCAAATTATTTTGAATCATGCAGATTGCTCCATTGCTTTTGCACTACCTGCTTTTAGAGTTGCAAAACCTTGTTTCAAGATATCAAGACCTTGACGGAATTGCTCAGCAGGAATGGTTAATGGATATAAGAAACGAATTACATTACCGTATTTACCACAAGTAAGAAGTAACAACCCGTTTTCCATTGCATAGTTTTGTACAACTTTTGCTTGTTCAGCCGTTTCAAGTTCTACTGCAACCATTGAACCTAAAGCACGAATATCAGTTACGACGTCGCCTGTTACTTGTTGAATATCTTTAAGTGCAACAACCAATTCTGCACCTAATTCATTTGCACGATCGCATAAGTTTTCTTCTTCAATCGCATCAATAACCGCGTGCGCAGCAGCAACTGCAATTGGGCTACCTGCGTAAGTACCGCCTAGTCCACCTGGATTTGGTGCATCCATCACTTCTGCACGGCCAACAACACCTGAAATTGGGAAGCCGCCACCCAAGCTTTTCGCCATGGTGATGAGATCTGCTTTAGTCTCGTAATAGTTCATTGCGAACAATTTACCAGTACGGGCAAAACCTGATTGCACTTCGTCAGCAACCAATAAAATGCCGTGCTTGTCACAAATTGAACGTAAACGTTTTAAGAACTCAGCTGGCACAACATTGAAACCGCCCTCACCTTGTACTGGCTCAAGCACAATTGCTGCAACATCATGTGGTGCAATATCTTCACTAAAAATATCTTCAACGCTTTCAATTGCTGCGTCTACTGAAATACCTTTAGCAGGCACAGGGTAACGTGCGTGGAACACACCCGCTGGCATCACACCGAAATCACGTTTGTAAGGTGCAGTTTTACCTGTCATTGCCATGGTCATAAATGAACGACCGTGGAAACCATTACCAAAAGTGATAATGCCGTGACGACCTGTGTAACAACGAGCAATCTTCACCGCATTTTCAACTGCTTCTGCACCTGTTGTGAAAAAAGCTGACTTAGCAGGACCAGCAATTGGCGCGCGCTCATTAATACGCTCAGCTAAAGCTACATAGCTTTCATATGGTGTTACTTGATAGGCAGTGTGAGTAAATTTAGTGAGCTGTTCTGTCACCGCTGCAATGACTTTAGGGTGGCGATGGCCTGTATTTAAAACCGCAATACCACCAGCAAAGTCGATAAATTGGTTGCCTTCCTTGTCCCAAAGCGTGGCATTTTCAGCTTTTTCTGCGTACCACTGGCACATCACGCCTACACCACGTGGAGTTGCTTGCTGTTTACGTGCGTTAAGTGCAGAATGTTGATTATCCATTTGATTCCCTCATATTTTCATCATCAGTTGCAGCTTTGGTTTTTGCATCCTGTGCTTAATTTTCAGGGTGCTTTACAACGACTGCCTATGCATGTAATTTCGCTCGTCTGGCGGCAACTGACGAGAGCCATTTTTTAACTGTAGGAGAGAGCCAATTGCGTAGTTTACTTGGAGATCATTTATTACAACGGCTCCAACAGGACACCGAAGGTAAACTACATCAGCGCCTTTTCCGTTGTCTGCGTGGTGCCATTATTGATGGCGTCATTCAGCCAAAAACACGCTTGCCCGCTTCACGTGACTTAGCCAGTGAAATTCATGTTTCGAGAAATACTGTTCTTACTGCCTATGAACAGCTACAGGCTGAAGGCTATTTAGAGGCTCGTACAGGTCATGGCACATGGGTTGCCGAAAAACTACCAGAGAGTTTTTTAAATACACAAAATAAGAAAAAAGCAGTTTCAAGTCCGAAAATTCAAAACTCTTATGCGCTCTCAAATCGTGGCTCAAACTTATTAGGCTATGCCGCAGCCTCGCCACACCAATGGGGAGCTTTCGTGCCGGGAGCGCCCGATGTTACCGAGTTTCCCCATCATATTTTTAGTCGCATTCAGGCCCGTTTAAGCCGAGAGCCCGACATTAACCGTTTAATTTACAGTAATGCTGGTGGCTGTATTGAGCTTCGAAGTGCGTTGGCAGATTACTTACGCGTTGCACGCTCTGTTCAGTGTGATGCTGACCAAATTATTATTACCGAAGGTATTCACCAAGCGATTGACTTAGTTTCGCGTGCGCTTAGTGATATTGGTGATCGCGTCTGGATTGAAGATCCGGGCTATTGGGGAATGCGCAACACTTTACGTATTAATGGCGTAGATATTCAACCCATGCCAGTCGATGCCGAAGGCATTATTCCTGAAGAAAATCCGGTTAAACCGCCTAAATTAATTTTTGTCACACCATCGCACCAATATCCACTGGGTTCACATTTAAGCCTAGATCGTCGACGCAAACTGATTGAGATTGCACGCCAGCACAATAGCTGGATTGTAGAAGATGATTACGACAGTGAGTTCCGTTTCTCAGGCCAACCGTATCCGTCTTTACAAGGCTTAGAAAATGATGCACCTGTGCTGTACATGGGCACGTTTAGTAAAACCATTTATCCATCTTTAAGAATTGGGTATTTGGTGGTGCCTAAACCACTCTTTTCACCCCTACGTATTGTGGCAGCTGAACTGTATCGTGGTGGACATTTGCTTGAGCAAAAGGCCCTAGCAGAATTTATTCGTGAAGGTCATTACGAAGCACATATTCGTCGTATGCGTTTACTTTATGGAAAGAGACGCGATTATTTAGTCAGTCTGATTAAACGCTATCTTGGCCCCGAATTTATTCATGAATATGACGAAGCAGCAGGATTACACTTAGTTTTAAAACTGCCAAACTCTTGCGATGATGTCGCGATTGCAACAACCGCACTTGAACGTGGTGTTAAAGTTCGCCCACTTTCACAGTACTACATGCAGTCGCATGCACATGCCGAACGTGGACTGCTCATGGGCTTTGCCTGTGTAAATGAAAAAGACATGGTGATGGCTTTCGGCGTCTTGCTCCAGTGCTTACGTGAAGCAGGTGTACCTACGCTGAATTAACTGTTTTCTCGTACTAAGCCAAATAAAAAAGAGCCTCATTGTGAGGCTCTTTTTTATTTAAAAATTTAAACTAACTTTTCTTCATGCGTATGGGTTAAATGGGTCGCTCTACGCTCTTT
>NZ_JZFB01000002.1:268045-280586 GCF_001188385.1 Acinetobacter sp. V2
ATAATGCCGAACAATGCGGTGGTGTAAATCACTTCTTTAAAATATGTACCTTCAATTAACATAGTCAGAATTGCACCAATAATTGCAAAGATCACCACATAGGTTAAATAAGGGAACATCCACATTTTAAAGTCAATTTTCACGCCTTCAGCTTCCAACTTTTTACGCATACGAAGCTGAGAATAAGCAATTGTCAGGTACACATACAGTGTTGCAGCACCTGTTGTTAGCATGAAAAAGTCGTAAACATCCATACTCTTAGTTGCAGTTAAAACGACGGCAATCACAGAGAAGAAACATGACACAATCACACCGACCCACGGACTGCTTTTACTGTTTACAGACCCAAAACTTTTCGGTGCATCGCCACGTTTAGCTAAAGAAAACAGCATACGTGAACACGTATAAAGTGCTGAGTTAAAGCAACTACATACCGACGTGAGAACTACAAAATTTACGATATGACGTGCACCTGGAATCCCGAGGGCTGACAAAGTCACGCTATAAGTTCCCCAAGTTGAATCTTTCAAAAGTTCATTGTTGTGAGGAATCAAACATACCGCAACAAACATTGAACCTACATAGAATAAAATAATTCGCCAAACCACCGAGTTCGATGCTTTACGAATTTCTTTAGATGGATTTGCCGATTCTGCTGCCGCTACAGTGACAATTTCAGCGCCAATATAAGCAAACATAACCCCAAGTAAGGCTGTGATAACGGATGACCCTCCATTAGGCATAAAGCCTTGAGAGGTTAAATTACTAATACCAGAAGCAGCCGGATTGCCCCAAGGCCACAAATGCATGATGGCTAAACTACCAATCACCAAGAAGATAACAATCGCAATGACTTTGATGAGTGCAAACCAGAACTCAAACTCGCCATAGTTTTTCACGTTTTGTAAATTGACTACGACTAAGGCACCAATCACGACAACCATATAGGCCCAGATCGGTATAAATGGGAACCAATTATTTAAAATTTTACCTGCCACATAGGCTTCCCACCCCATGAGCATTGCGAGCGTACACCAATACAACCAGCCAATTGAGAAACCTGCCCAACGGCCAATCGCACGGTCAGCATAAGTTGAAAAAGAGCCACTATCAGGGTTTAAAACGGCCATCTCGCCTAACATACGCATGATGAACCAAACGAGTAAACCACCTAACGCGTAAGTTAGAAAAACTACAGGTCCCGTATTGTAAATAATACTGCCCGAGCCTACGAATAAAGAGCCACCAATTACTCCTGCAATAGAGATCATCGTTAAGTGGCGTGATTTGAGTCCATGTTTTAAACTTTGGGAGTGATTGGCTTCAGAACCATTTTGATGAGCTGCCATATCATTTTCCTTAATATATGGAGGATATCGGCTAGTCTCGGAAATCCTCCGAAGCCAAAAAATATCCCCTAAAAATTTAGCCGTTCTGCCCAATTCCTAAAACAGAAAAATCACTGAGCTTATCCGGCGCTTCCGTATGCATACTTCCAATGGCTTTAATTTGTCGTTTCGGCAGTCAAGAAACGAGAGCCATTTTTGGAATAAAAGAGAGAGCCAATTGCAAAATTTATACGCAAAATTGGCTCTTTTTGTCTGAAATGCTGGTAAATGCTTTTAAGTTTTTATTATAAAAATAATTAATTTTTACTTTAATAAGATTGGAATTCTTTAGTTTTGTTCAGAGATTAATAATGCTTTTGTACCTGTTTCTAAGGCTCTAAAGATATGTTTCTGGTCGGCAGGGTAACAAATATAATCTCCGACACCGAGCTCAACAGCTTCATCAATTAAGCCCACTAAAGCTTTACCGTCGACCACAATAATGTGTTCCACAGAACCAACTGGATGTGGTTCTGAAAGACGGTCTTCTCCCGGCTCAACAATCAATAAATACACATCACGGCGTGCATGCGGTGGACAAGTCGCTAGCAAAATTGCTTTGTAATTAGCAATCTCTGAGCTCACTGTTGGACCATCGCCACAGCGAATGACTTGTACCTGATTGCTCGGTTCTTCCATCAAACGTGCAAATGGAATATTTAATGCCACACAAAGTGCCCATAAGGTTTCAATGCTTGGGTTCCCTTGCCCTGCTTCTAATTGTGAAAGTGTAGACTTTGCAACGCCAGCACGACGGGCAACTTCTGCCAAAGAAAGCCCTGCTCTTTGACGTTCACGATTTAAACCTTTGGCAATAATTTCAATTGGCTGAGACATTCACCACATCCGTTCTATAAAAAAAACGATCGTTCGTTTTGACAAAACAATCAGACTTATTCATTATAATGGAAAATCGTTCGTTATATCATACTATGTCCACATACGCTCTCATTAAGAAACTTAGTAAAGACACCACCCGCTCGATTTTCTTTGTCTGTCTAGCAACCAGTGTTGTTGGTATGTCTTTAGGTTCACTCGCCGCAAGTTATGGCTTAGCGCTCTGGATCCCGCTTTGCCTATCTGTATTTGTACTCGCAGGAACTGCCGAATTTATTTTTATTGGCTTCTTGGCAGTTGGTGGTAGCCCAATTGCTGCTGCGATTGCAGGTCTACTCGTTAATTTAAGACATTTGCCTTTTGGGATTGCGGTCAATGAATTAATCAGAGGTAAATTCTCTCGATATTTCGGGGTTCATATCATGAACGATGAAAGCGTTTTGTTTGGCATGGCACAGCCCGATTTCGAAACAAAAAAAGCCGCTTACTGGTTGTGTGGTATAGGCATCATGCTGACTTGGCCACTTGGTGTCACGGCTGGTTATTTTATTGGAAGCGCTATTCCAGACCCAAAAACATTTGGTCTAGATGCCATTTTCCCTGCCATTTTAATTGCACTTACTTTTAATGCTTTAAAAAACAAATCTACTCGAAAAGCGGCATTTGCCGGATCAACTTTGGCACTGATTACCACACCATTTTTGGCCTCAGGACTTCCAATTCTGATTTCACTTTTTGGCTTGATATGGGATAGAAAAAAATGAATCAACAATTACTCATTATTTTAGGAATAGGCTTGCTAGCACTTGGAACATATGGGATTCGTTTTGCTGGTTTTCACTTAGGCGCCAAGTTTACTTTTTCTGAAAAATACCAAGTTTTACTGTCAAATGGCGCAACTGTTTTGCTCTGTGCGATTGCGGTCACGACGACATTTTTTGAAGGCCAAGATTTCGCAGGTTTCGCGCGTATATTCGGCGTTGGGCTAGCACTTCTCTTGGTTTGGAAAAAAGTACCGCTTTTATTGGTAATTTGCTTAGCAGCGGCTGGCACGGCTCTGATACGTTTGTTCGGAATTGAGTAATAAAAAAGGCGAGATAAACTCGCCTTTTTTTAAACTTTTGATTAGAACGGTAAATCGTCGTCTAAATCAGCTGGTGCAGACGCAGGTTGTTGTGGCGCTTTAGGAGCGAAACCACCACCTTGTGGGCTGTTGCCACCATTACCGAAACCACCTTGGCCACCATAACCACCGCCATTGTTTTGGCCGTAGCCGCCACCTTGGTTGTTATTATTTTGATAACCATTACCACCTTGTTGAGGTGCATTAAAACGTGGTTGGTTGAAATCATTACCGCCAGCGAAACCTTGTTCACCTTGTTGACGACCATCTAACATTTGCATCTGTTCGCCACGAATTTCTGTTGTATAGCGCTCTTGGCCATTTTGATCAGTCCACTGACGCGTACGTAATGAACCTTCAATATAAACCTTAGAACCTTTACGTAGGAACTGCTGAGCAATTTCACCTAAACGGTTATGCAAAACAATACGGTGCCATTCAGTTTGTTCTTTACGCTCACCTGAAGTTTTATCGGTCCAAGCTTCACTTGTTGCGATTGAAAATTGAGTCAGCGAGCCCCCATTTGGAAAAGTTTTTGTTTCAGGATCACGACCCAAAGTACCAACCAAAATAACCTTATTTACACCACGCATTAGCTGTCTTCATCCTATTCATTTCTATGTTTTACTTTATAAGAGTTATGCTTAAATGGCTACCTCTTTACCGAACAACTGCGTTAAATCACGTCGCGCAGCCTCATCAAGAGTCTGTTTATCGACTTTAATATAAGCAACTTGCTGGTCAGGCATCACCACAACTTCTTCTATACCACGAATTGCCAATAGCTGTGTGGTCCACTCATTCACCTGTTGCACTTGCGGTAATGGCAACACAATTGATGACAAATACCGCGGCTGAGCTAAACCAAAACTAATTAGCAACCATATTATAGCAATCCCTGTTAAGACACTCCATCCAATCGCAGTATTATGTAACATCAATAATTGACCACCTAGTGTGCCGCCGAAAAAAGCACCTAAAAACTGGCTACTGGCATTTACACCCATAGCAGTTGCTTTTGATTGAATTGGCGCACATTTTGATAACCAAGATGGCAATAATGCTTCCATCACATTAAAGGCAATGAAGAAAATACCTAGACCTGCGAGTAATACATATTTTGATTGATAACCAAATATAAGCAGCAGCAAACCTGCAATAATGCCTGTAATTGCCGTTAAGAAAATGCCTCGCATTTTGCGATATTTTTCAGCCACGATAATGCTTGGAAATGCAAAAAACAGACTAATAACTAATAACGGTAGATACACCAAACCATGACTAGCTAAAGGAATATGGGCAAACTCGATAAGCTGTGAAGGCACATAAATAAACATGGCTGTAAGCAATAAATGCAATGCAAAAACCGAAACGTGTAAACGGTTTAAATCACCCATTTGAATGACTTGCTTAAGCTGCGCTATGTAGCCTTGCTGATAATTACGATGATGACGAGTTACTTTAGGTACCAGTAATAACATCAAAATCGCGATTAAACCCATAATGGTCGTGACAAAGAATAAACCAGAAATGCCGACAAGACTTGTGAGCCAAGGTCCCAGACTAAACGCCACCACAAAAGACAGACCAATACTCATGCCCATCGCGGCCATGGCTTTAGTACGTTGTTCTTCGCGCGTCACATCAGCTAAAAGCGCCATCACGACTGCTGAAACTGCACCCGCACCTGCTATGGCGCGGCCAATAATCACACCATAAATCGTGTCAGATAAACCGGCAATTGCACCCCCAATTGCAAACAGCAATAAGCCAAGCACCACGAGAGGTTTACGACTAAAACGGTCAGCCAGTAAGCTAAAAGGAATTTGTAAAATAGCCTGACTTAACCCATAGACACCTACAGCCAAACCAATGAGTGCTGGAGTTGCATATTGATATGACTGCCCGACTACAGAAAAGACAGGAATAATCATGAACAAACCCAACATGCGTAGCGCAAAAATACTACTTAAGGCAAAAGTTGAGCGACGTTCCAAAGCATTCATCATATCAATACACGTTTATCAAACTAGGCAAATTATAAGCCGATTCGTTTCTAAAAATACGGGACACCTTATTTAAATTAACGATTTCAGCTTAAAAAAATAAAGAGGCATTCAGCCTCTTTATTCTATCGAACTTTACTGAAAATTAGCTTAAGGCGACTGTTGCTCGCGCTTCGAATATTGAATTGAAGCAATAACAGCCCACACAATAAACGCTACACCAATTAAACCTGTCACAACTTCAGGTACATGTACGCCTGTGCCACTTGCAATCATAATGAATGCTAAAGCACCAATTGCGTAATGCGCACCATGTTCTAAGAACACGTAAGCATCTAGCGTGCCTTTTTCAACAAGATAAACAGTCATTGAACGGACAAAAATAGCACCGATTGCAAGACCTAACATAATCACAACAACGTCGCTGGTAATTGCAAAAGCACCGATCACACCGTCAAAACTGAATGATGCATCTAATACTTCAAGATATAAGAAACCACCTAAACCAGCTTTAACCACACCAGACGCAGCACCCGAGCCATCTTGTAATACAGCATTACCATTTTCATCAATTTCAGGCTCACCACCTAACAAATGACTTAATACTTCAACGCCAATGTAAACCACAATGCCCCAAATACCAGCCATGGTCACTGCTAAACGTTGATGGTCATCTACATAACCTGCCATCACAATTAAAGCGATCAAAGCAATAAAAACAGACATTGCAGGTACGCTAGCTAAACTTGAAAGTTTAGATTCAAGCCATCTAAACCAATGGGTTTCTTTTTCATCATCAAAGAAGAAGTTTAAGAAAACCAATAATAAGAATGTTCCACCAAAAGCTGAAATTTCAGCGTGGTGCGCCATTAAGCGCTCAGAATAAGTTTTCGGATCATTGAGTGCCAATTTTGCCACTTCAATAACACCCATATCAGCGGTTACAGCAACAATCACGACAGGGAAAATCAAACGCATACCAAAAACGGCGATTAAAATACCTACCGTTAAAAAGATCATTTTCCAGAACGGATCCCAATTACGTAGAACCGATGCATTTACGACAGCATTGTCAAAAGATAAAGAGACCTCCATTACCGCTAAAATCGCTGTAATTGTTAAAGCTTTAAGCATGGTAGACACGCCAGCTTCAGGTCCATGGGTAAAACCCCAATACGCGGATAGTGCTAAACACACCACCGTAAAAAATATCGAAAATCGGAAATGCTTCATGGATCAGACCTATACCAAGAACTAAATTTAATCTTTCTTAAAACCGCGGCTATTATATCGATAATTAACCACAAAACGATGTTGTTTTGTGCCGTTATTCCCGTTACTTTATCTCTCTGTTTAATAAAGAAATTTATAATATTTAATTAACTTATTAATCGTATTAAATATTTTCTTGCGATATATCTATCATTATTATTTTTGTATTTTAAAATTGATTTAAAATCCGGTTCAGCTGTCTTATTTTAAATGGAATGATTTTATGCTTTTTTCTCAAGAACTCTGGCAACGTAATTTAAATTTATATCAAAAAATTCTCGACCTGCCTTTTAATCAGGAACTTGCTAACGGTACTTTAGATAAAGAAGCTTTTTGTCATTATGTGATTCAAGACGCCCAATATTTAGTGGCCTATGGTCGTGTGCTTGCTGTTGCGGCAGCAAAGGCATTCGAGGCTGACGATATTATGCAATTTTCAGATGCCGCTAAAATTGCAATTGTGGTTGAACGCAGCTTACATGATGACTTCATGAAAAACTTTGGGGTAACCAAAGAAGAATTTAAAAATACGCCTTTGACCTTGGCAGGCCATCATTACACTTCATTTTTAACAGCAACGGCTTGGTCAGAGAGCTACCCTGTTGTACTCGCTGCCCTTTTACCTTGCTTCTGGATTTATGCCGAAGTCGGTAAAGATATTGTAAGTAAATCAATTCCTAATAACCCTTACCAAGCATGGATTGATACCTATGCTGGCGAAGAGTTCCATACCGCTGTTCGTAATGTGATTGCCACAGTAGACAAAGTTGCCGCACGTTGTGATGCAGACACATTAGAAAAAATGCATGCCGCGTACACCATGGGTGCAAAACTTGAGTGGTTATTTTGGGATAGTGCCTACCATCAAAGACAATGGCTAGGTTTAGACCATATTTAAAACTTCAAAAGAATCGGTCAGATGGTTCAATAAGCTGACCGTTTTTAATAAAATGCGAGATAAATATGTATATCGGCGAATTAGCATCTTTAACTGGAGCAACTCCTAAAGCCATTCGGCATTACGAGAAATTAGGCTTGCTACCAGTCGCAAAAAGAAAAGGCAATTATCGTATTTATGAAGAGATTGATGTCAAATCCGTTAAGATGATCCGCCTTGCACAAGCTGTTGGGTTTAGCCTTTCTGAGCTTTATGACCTCTCAGCTTTAAAATATAAAAATAATCGCTTTCCTGTAGAAATTGCACAGCAACTTATTCAAAAAAAGAATCAACAAATTATTGAGCAAAAAAAAGCGTTAAACCGTTTACAAGAAGATTTAAAAGAACTGGAAGATGAGATTATTCAGACTTATATTACCAATAAGATTTCTGCCTAAAACAGCTGGCTCAAATCTGCAAATAGCTTTCAAAATGAGTGCTTGACTCTGCCCTTAGGGACAAGGTTTATCGTAATGACTTCTTTTATTACGGACCAATAAAATGAGTGCTCATCTTTCTTTATTTAAAAATTCAACAGCATTAATTACAGGCGCATCTTCAGGAATAGGCAAAGCCTATGCTCAAGAATTTGCATCTTTAGGAATTCATTTAATTTTAACAGCACGTTCTGAACAGAAATTAAATGATTTAGCCGATGAACTCAGAAAAAAATATAACGTGAATGTTGAGGTGATCGTTTTAGATTTAGCTCAACCCAATTCAGCTCAAAGCTTATTTGATGAAGTGCAAGCTAGAAAATTAACGGTAGAGATTTTAATTAACAACGCAGGATTTGGAAAATGGACTAAATTTCTAGATCAATCTGTATCTACCTATCAAGAAATGATCACGCTTAATATCAGCAGCGTAACGTCTTTATGTTATTTATTTTTGCCCCATATGCTTGCTAATAAAAAAGGCATCATGATTAATATTTCATCGACAGGTGCGTTCCAGCCGTTACCCTATATTGCTGTTTATGGTGCTAGTAAATCGTACGTATTGCAGTTTACTGAAGCGCTTGCAGGAGAATACAGCTCTTCAGGAGTTAAATTTCTGGCAGTTTGCCCAGGCAATACTGAAACCAATTTTACTCAGGTCGCAAATGCCGATACGAGTGGTATGAAAAGCTCTACAGTTGAAGACGTTGTGTCTGCAACGGTTAAAGCATTAGATAAGAATAAAGCAACAGTTGTGGTGGGATGTAGCAACTATTTGACGTCTCAATTGCCCCGAATTCTTTCTCGCCAAAAGATGATTAATTTAGTTGAAGGTATGCTCAAAACCCGTGTTGTTGAGCATTCATAAAAATAGTTCAATTTAAAAGATTAAGGGATTTCTCTTAATCTTTTAATGTTGAAATAGCTGCCAGCCATAAATTAAACCTGCCGCAGCCACGACCCAACATAGAGTTGCTAATCCTAGACAAGACCACATCGACACCCGTGTTGCCAGCACATAAACAGCAACTAAATAAATGGCATAAGGAATAAGTGACCATAGACCAAACAGAGCCGTTTTTTGTAATGCTTCGGCTCCTTTTTGCTGATAGACAATCACATGAGCAATCAAAGCAAAGGTAGGAAAAAGCGGGACTAAACCAGCAATATAAAATGCCTTACTTTTCGATAAAATCGAAATAATGAGGACAACCCCAGCCCCCAACATACATTTTAAAAATAACGCCCACATACACTGATCCTACCTGATCATTTCCATTTCAAAACGCTGTATTTTGCGCTTTTTAAAGAAAATTAACAGCGACTAAAGCAATCAATGCTGGAACTGCCTGAATATAAATAATCTTTTTACTGGCAGTCAGACCACCATAGATACCTGCAATGAGTACACAGCCTAAAAAGAAATTAGCGATTGATGTCGCAAACGGTGCATCAGCCAATAAAGACCAGAATAACCCCGCCGCTAAAAAACCATTATAAAGACCTTGGTTTTGTGCCATCACTTTAGTGAGTTTTGCTTTTTCGGCATTATTTCCAAATGCTTTCATGCCATAAGGCTTGTCCCACAAAAACATCTCTAGCACTAAAATATAGACATGTAATATGGCAATAAGCGCAATGAATATTTGTCCGATCATATAGTTTTCCTTTTTATTTTAAAGATATGAAAAAAGATCAGTCTCTCGACTGATCTTTTAGTGTGTTACGGCTTTAACAATACTTTGCCTTGGCGAGCACCTTGTGTTGCTCTTTGGGCAGCTGTTTTAATCTCATCAAAACTAAATACACCTTCTACAGGTAGGATTAATTTTTTCTGAGTTGCTAACGTTAATAACTCAACAATCAGTTCCTTTTTACGAGCTGCTGGCATTTCTTTGTTGACTACACTCGCCCAAAAACCTTTTACTGTCGCTTGTTTGAAAATCAAATCGCCCGATGAAATCTGCATGGTTTCACCAGTCATACTGCCAAACGAAACCAATAGACTATTTTCACTGAGTAAATTCAGCATTTCCCCACTTGCGCTGCCACCAATTGAGTCCACACCAGCAATCAGCGGTTGATCACCGTGAATCTGTTTAACTTGCTCTTTCCAGTTTAGTTGATCAGTCGCAATAACATGTTGAATACCTAATGCTTGCATCTCTGCAATCGCATCAGTACGACGAACTAAATTAATTACAGGTAAGCCACGTGCCTGCGCAATCATCGCAACTGTTTTACCTACTGCACCATTCGCCGTGTTTTGAATGAGCCATTGACCCGGTTGAACATTTACAAAGTCCAATAGCATGAGAGCACTAATTGGCATACCAATCAGTTGTGCTGCTGTTTCATCATCAATTTCATTATTGAGTGGAATAAGCCCTTGCGCTGGCGCAATAAAATATTCAGCCCAACTGCCATGCACAGATGCAACTGCGATACGTTGCCCTACCTGTACATGAGTAACGCCTTCGCCCAACGCATCAATAATACCAACGGCCTCACTACCACCAATCGCAGGTAAGGTCGGCTTGTAGCCATAGCTTCCACGTACTGTCCATACATCATGATTATGAATTGGAGACATGATAGTTTTAATACGCACTTCGCCTGCTTTTGGTTCTGGCTTTGGCATATCCGCCTGCTCTAAAACGTCTACAGGTTCGCCAAAATTACCATGGATAATACTTCGCATTCTTTATTCCTCTATCGGTTTTAAGAGTTGTTGGGTCGTTTCTAAAGCTAGATGTAGATGTGCTTTGTCTTGCGACAATTTTGTGAGTAAAGCGGCACCCAACCATAACTGATACATGACTTGCGCAGTTTTCAAAGGATCAATATGTTTTGGAATTGACCCTTCTTGTTGTCCTTCTTTGAGTAGCAAAGCCAGACGCTGCGTTAATTTGTACACACCGTCATTGAGAATTTGGCGCATATCTTCCGACAAATCAGAAACCTCTGCCGCCAATTTCACAATCAAGCAGTTTTCAGCCCAGCTGCCATATACGGGATCATCAATCCACGCCTGCCACAACGCCATTAAACGGGCATGAGCACTTTGTTCACTGTGCTGCCAAAGTTGTTCCATACGAACTTTATACTTGGCCATGTATTGCTCTAGCAAGGCACAACCAAATGCCTCTTTCGAAGCAAAGTAGTGATAGAACGAACCTTTGGGTACGTCACAAGTCTTTAAAATTTCTTGCAAACCAACACCGACAAATCCTTTGTGTAATACCAGCTCAAAGCTCGTATCCAAAATATGTTGTCGCGTGGTTTCGCTTTTATTTAATCGTTTCATGCAGACACCATACTCCACTATTAGACCAGTCGTCTAGTAAAATTATGTTGCTCAATAAAATTTGCTAAGAAGTAGAAATCAAAAGAAAGGAATGTTAAAAATACAACCTGCTTATTTAAACAAATTTTGTCGATTGTCGTTTAACCGTCACAATTTGTCGCTTTAAATCATTTTGTACCACTTGAACAATTTTAAATCGTTATCATATATAGGGTCTGTTGTTTATAAATAGCCACATCTCCCTGTGCTAATCAAAACAACACCTAAATTTTCATTAATACATAATTGAGATGTTTTATGAGCCAAAGTCATATCCGTATTCGAGGCGCACGTACCCATAATTTAAAAAATGTGTCTCTCGATATTCCACGCGATAAGTTTGTGGTAATTACGGGGTTATCAGGTTCAGGAAAATCTTCTCTTGCCTTCGATACCCTGTACGCCGAAGGACAACGCCGTTACGTCGAATCGCTTTCGGCCTATGCTCGCCAATTTTTATCGCAAATGGAAAAGCCTGAAGTCGATTCGATTGAAGGTCTATCTCCAGCGATTGCCATTGAGCAAAAATCTACGAGTCATAACCCACGTTCAACGGTAGGTACGATTACCGAAATTTATGACTATTTGCGTTTGCTTTATGCACGTGTCGGTACGCCTTACTGCCCTGAACACGACTTGCCGATGGTTGCGCAAACTATTTCTGAAATGGTCGATGCGGTAAAAACACTTGAAGAAGGCACAGCACTCATGTTGCTTGCCCCTGTCGTTCGTGAGCGTAAAGGTGAATACAGTAACCTGTTCGAGCAACTACAAGGCCAAGGTTTTGTTCGTGCCCGTGTTGATGGTGAAATCATTGATATTGATACGCCACCCGAACTCGACAAAAAGAAAAAGCATACCATCGAAGTTGTGGTTGACCGCTTTAAAGTGCGTGAAGACTTAGGTAACCGTATTGCAGAATCATTTGAAACTGCACTACGTTTAGGTGGTGATATTGCCGTTTTGTCATGGATGAATGGCGAACATCCTGATCGCGTTTTTTCTGCGAAGCATTCATGCCCTGAGTGTGATCGTGCAGTCGCAGAGCTTGAGCCACGTTTATTTTCATTTAACAACCCATTCGGTGCCTGCCCTGTTTGTGATGGCTTAGGTACACGTAGTCATTTTAGTTCTGAAAAGCTCATTCCAAATCCTGATCTTGCAATTAGTGAAGGAGCTATTCGTGGCTGGG
>NZ_JZFB01000002.1:280628-281477 GCF_001188385.1 Acinetobacter sp. V2
TGCCGATCATTTTGGTTTTCAACTTGATACGCCTTGGAACAAGCTAGATAAAGACACTCAAAAGAAATTCTTACAAGGCACTGGCAAAGAAAAAGTCGATTTAAGCTATATCGACGAACGTGGCCGTAAACATACTCGCGTACAGCCCTTTGAAGGGATTTTACCGCACCTTGAACGTCGTTACCGTGAAACTGAAAGTAACTATGTACGAGACGACTTAGCTCAATACCTTTCTAATGCAGCCTGTGATGCCTGTGATGGCTCACGTCTAAATGAAATTTCACGTCATGTTCGCGTTAAAGATAAAACGATTGCCGACATTACCCGCATGTCGATTGGTGATGCTGAAAGTTATTATCAAGATTTAAATCTTGAAGGTGCTAAAGGTGAAATCGCCGATAAAATCTTTAAAGAGATTCGAGAGCGTTTACATTTCTTGGTGAGTGTTGGACTTAACTATTTAAGTTTAGCTCGTTCTGCAGAAACGTTATCGGGTGGTGAAGCACAGCGTATCCGTTTAGCCTCACAAATTGGTGCAGGCTTGATGGGCGTCATGTATGTCCTTGATGAACCTTCTATTGGCTTGCATCAACGCGATAATGATCGTCTATTACAAACACTGATTCGCTTACGTGATTTAGGTAATACGGTATTAGTCGTTGAACACGATGAAGATGCAATTCGTGCGGCCGACCATATTATTGATATCGGTCCGGGAGCCGGGATACATGGTGGTGTGATTATTGCCGAAGGAACTTATGATGAATTGGCTAACCACGCTGACTCACTCACAGGTCAATACCTTTCTGGCAAACTCAAAATTGAAATACCAAAACAACGGACTCAATC
>NZ_JZFB01000002.1:281519-292177 GCF_001188385.1 Acinetobacter sp. V2
GGTCATAACCTTAAAAATGTCGATTTGAAAATTCCGCTCGGCATTATGACTTGTGTGACTGGCGTTTCAGGTTCTGGTAAATCGACACTAATCAACCGTACTTTGCTTCCATTGGCAGCTACACAACTCAATGGCGCAACCACATTAACAGCTGAAAAGTTTGATTCAATTGATGGTCTACAACACCTTGATAAAGTTGTTGATATTGACCAAAGCCCGATTGGACGTACACCACGCTCTAACCCTGCAACTTACACAGGGCTATTTACGCCAATCCGTGAATTATTTGCTCAAACGCCAGAGGCAAAAGCCCGTGGTTATAGTGCAGGCCGTTTCTCGTTTAACGTGAAAGGTGGACGCTGTGAAGCCTGTGAAGGTGACGGCATGATTAAAGTCGCAATGCACTTCTTACCAGACATGTATGTGCCTTGCGATGCATGTCATGGCAAACGTTATAACCGTGAAACGCTTGAAGTGGGCTATAAAGGCAAAAACATTTCTGATGTTTTAGAAATGACGGTTGAAGATGCTGCTGAATTCTTTAGTGCAATTCCAGTCATTCACCGCCGCTTAGAAACCTTAACTCAGGTGGGCTTAGGCTATATTCGTTTAGGTCAAGCTGCTACGACCTTATCTGGTGGTGAAGCACAACGTGTAAAACTTGCACGTGAGTTAGCAAAACGAGATACGGGTAAAACTTTATATATCTTGGATGAACCAACAACAGGTCTACATTTCCACGATATTGCCAAGTTACTCGACATTTTGCATGAGCTACGTAACAAGGGTAATACCATTGTGGTGATTGAACATAACCTTGATGTGATTAAAACAGCAGACTGGGTTGTGGACTTAGGTCCAGAAGGTGGCTCAGGCGGTGGGATGATCATTGCCGAAGGTACACCTGAACAAGTGGCTGAGGTTGAAATTTCCCATACTGGCCGCTTCTTAAAACCAATGTTGAAGTAATTTATTGAATAAAAAAGCCGGAACTCATTTCCGGCTTTTTTATCCCTCAACTGCATTCCGACCTCGGGCCTTAGCTCTTAATAGTGAACGATCAGCTTTCTCTAAAAGCTCTATCCAACTCGCTGCGCCTATGGCAAAACCAATACTCACAGACACATGCAATTTTTCATCTGAACCAGATAAACAAATCTCTTCTAAAGAAATCGCAATCCGAATTTTCTCTGCTAAAAGACGAGCATCTACAAATTGCACCTGTTCTAATAATATTAAAAACTCATCTCCGCCATAACGAACAATTAAATCCGAACTTCGGATATTTTGCTTTAATTGCTCGGCAATACTGACAATGACATGGTCACCCACAATATGCCCATATTGGTCATTCACCTGTTTAAAACGATCAATATCTATAATCATTAAACAGGTTTGCGTAAATTTTTGAGGGTAACTTTCAACAATTTTTAAATATTCAGATAAAGCTAAACGGTTAGACACTCCAGTTAATGGATCTGTATTGGCAATATTCTTTAATTGAAATTCAAAAGCATCACGCTGTTGCAACATACGCTGTAATCGATCAATCGCTTCAAAGAGGGAAAGAAATTCACCTTTTGTTGTCATATTCATCTCATCTGTCCAATGATTAGAACTACGCGATAAATCTAAAATTAAAGTCCTTGCTTTTATTAAAGGAGAAAATACCCTTCTTTGTGCATAATTAAGCGTAAGTAACGCTGTGGCTAAAGAAATTAGAGATATTAATAAAGTTAAAAGAAAACCATTTCGAGCAATTACATTTTCTTGAGTTGCAATCACGACACTTTCATCAAGAATATAACTTTGTAAATCAACCACAGTGGTAAATTTACCCACGATTGCCTCTGTCAATTGGGTACCATTTAAATCATATGGCTCCCCTTTTTGGCTTTCTTCTAATAGGTTTTGTACAATCGGAATACCCTTATCTATAAATTCTGATTTCACTCGGGCATATAACCGACGGTATTCAGGAGTCTTTGCCTGTTCAGGTTGTAAAGTATCAACCAAAATCCATAAATATCTAGATTGATGCTGAGTTTGTAGAGAGCGCGCACGATTATTACTTGGAATTTCTTCATTAAAGCTCACAGGAGCAATAATATTAGACGCCATCCGTCCCGCCTGATCGCGCATATCGGTTAGAACTATAATGAGCGTAAAGTAATTAGAAATACGGCTATCTTTACTTTTTAGCTGCAACATCAGTTTTTGCAGTATTTCCCTGCAATGGTCCCAGACTCCAAACATTCCCAGAATAGCGTTATCCATTTGAACGGAAGTTCTGGCTCCATAAGGAGTTTCACCGTAATAATCAACCACACGTCGGGCTTGTCTAAGATTTTCTTTGAAATTGGTTTGCAGCTCATTTGCTAATGAAACATAGCCTGCTTGTTTTAAGATAAGAATGCTTGTATCAATCTGCGCATCAACAATTAAACGAAACTTTTTTAATTCTTGCTGATTCTTTAATAAATCACTAGGACTGCTCGACATCATCTTATTTGCAGGAGCACGCTCCTTAGAAATTTTATAGGCAATATCTGCTACTGCTCTTAAACTTTTTATTTCGGCTAAGGCTTGTCTAGTTTTTATATAATCCTGATAGCTTCCCACAATAAGCGGTACAGCCATGAATAATAAGGACAAAATAATAACCAGCATAAAAAAGAACAGTCGATTACTAATATGCTCTGAACGTAATCCTGACATTTCTAGCTGGTACTCCGTAAATGTCCTGCCATTTTTAATACGATATAAATTAGGCTTAAATCCATCCTAGCATTTTAATAACTAGAATTTCATCAATAAAACCTTCATTTCTCTTTTAATAATTATACGGCTTCTAGATTTTAGTAAGCTTAAATAAATAGTATCGAAAAATTAAATGATTTTTATAAAAAAACTCTATTTTACAGATTAAAAATTTTTAGCAATGATAATAAACATATCTAGTTATCCTCTTGGATGCGCTTCTCCCAGCATCCACTGCCCAGCTTTAAGCTGGGTTCTTTTTGTTCTATTATTTTCCAATAAAGTTCATATAAATTTTCTTATAATTTTAAGATTTTCTTATAGATAAAAAAAAGCTCAACCTTGGGGAAAGCTGAGCTCGTAAAATCTGATGTGATACACACATCGTATCTGGGAAAGCACTTTAAATCCTAAAAACGTTAGGCAGTGAACTTTGCGATTGAATTATGTGACTTATCTCTACTTTTGTAAAGTCGATTAAATTAATCAGAATTAAAAATTTAATCGATTTTTCAACTTAAAATAGAGATTTCTTTTATTTTATTCACTTATATAATAATTAAAAATAGTTAAATTTTTTAGTTAAACTAATCTAAATATTGTTAACCACTCCTCAAAATAGTATGAATACGATAATAAATTGGTGATTTTTTACTCAACATGTAAGCAACTCTACAATTTACTTAATGTTAAAACCGATCATATTAATCATTTTTTCCAATCATAATTGTAATAACTTTTAAACATTTATTTCTAAATTCGTTATGAAATATAATTATTAGCCTCTTGTAAATGTTCATTTTTTTATCAGGTTGACAATTTACTTTTCATTTGATTAGTTTTTCACCAATTTTAACATAAGTGTCAAATATCTTTAACATTCCTTTTTTTCATTATTGACTTCATAAATTGTTACAATACAATGACCCCAGCTTTATCTCTTGTTATTGCTGGAAATGATTATGAAAAAACTTGGTTTAGCCACTGCTGTATTATTAGCCATGACCGGTGCTCATGCTTATCAATTTGAAGTTCAAGGTCAATCTGAATATGTTGACACAACTGCAAACGATAAAAACTTCACTGGTGACGTTGCTGGTACATACTATTTAAAAAATGTTGATACCACTAAAGGTCCTTTAGCTGAAGCAGCTTTCTTGAACCAAGCTTCTAACGTATCTGTAGGTTACAGCTACCAACAGTATGACCAAGGCAACGTAAACTACCACGTTGGTACTTACGGTGTTAAAGGTGAGGCTTATGTTCCTACTCCTTACCTTCCTGTATATGCTAGCGCAACTTACAACCACACTGATGTTGATGGTAAAAACAACTTCTCTAAAGATGACAACGGTGACCGTTATGCATTAGAAGTTGGTGCTATGTTGTTACCTAACTTCTTGATAACTGTTGGTTATACAAGTGTTGCTAACCAATTTGCTTTAGACAACTTTGGCATCATCAGCAACGGTATCTACTCTGCTGTAAACCAAACTGCTGCGATTCAAGACGACCAAGATGCTGTTACAGCACGTGCTAAATATGTAGGTCCAATCGATGGAACTAACATGGCAATTGGTTTTGAAGCTGCTGGTGCTTTCGGTCAAGAAAACCAATACGGTTTGAAAACTGACCTTTACTTAACTCCTAAGTTAAGTGTTGGCGCATCTTTCATTGGTAACGATGGCGTAGCTGACATCAAAGGTAATGACCTTGGTGAATTCCGTCAAGCTTGGGGTGGTAACGTAAACTACTTCATTACTCCAGCTTTAGCAGTTGGTGCATCGTACATGAAAGCTGACGTTAAAAATGCGTCTACTAGCTACGATACTCAAACTATCGGCTTAAATACTAAATTCCGTTTCTAATTTAATTTAGAAATCGAATTAAAAAAGGACTCAATTGAGTCCTTTTTTTATACTTAAATATTAGCTTCGCACAATATTTAAGAAATACAGATGACGTTCATATTGATCAATAATATCTTGAATTAAATCTTCTTGCGTCCAATCCATTACATCATAGTTCTGACCACCCTCTCTTAAGAAAACTTCTGCTTGGAAATATTGCCCGTCTTCGGCTTCAGTACGCCCAATTAAAAAACTTGGCGGTACTGTTTCACGTGGAACAACTTTATAAATAAAATTAATTTCATTGTGATGGTCCACCCGAAGTTGCATACCATCTTCAAGTTGGCTAATTGAAACCTCAAGATGACGGCGTCTAAATTCATGTTGAATATTTTCAAATGCACCAGCCACTTGCTTCTCAATATATTCACGCACTTCTTCTTCATTATGAGGATAGTGCATGATTAACCCTAGACGCTGTTGCCAGCTTCTTGGATTATGAATCGCGCGTGGTGTAATACGTGCTTCTTGAATGGCTGTCATTTTTGTGACATCAAGATGCAAGGCCTTTATCAATCCCCAACTCATTAAGAGCATGACGACAGTAAAAGGTAACGCACTCATAATGATGGAAGCCTGAAGTGCAGCCAAGCCACCGACTAGCAATAAAATAATTGCGAGCACAGCCATGAGTACAGTCCAGAATAGACGCTGCCAAGTTGGTGAATTTTCAGATTTAGCAGTTAAATAGTCAGTGACTAATGCCCCCGAGTCAGCAGATGTCACAAAAAATAAAACCACCAAAATAGTTGCCAAGACATTCATCACACCAGACCACGGTAAGTGACCTAAGAATTCAAATAATGCAACTGACGAATCTTGCTGAACAGCCTGAATTAATGTTGTTTGGTGTTCATGGATAATGCTAAATAAGGCGGCATTTCCTAAGAAACCCATCCAGATAATGGTAAAGCCTGTTGGAATGAGTAAAACCCCAACAATAAATTCTCGAATGGTACGACCACGAGAAACTCTGGCAATAAACATTCCCACAAACGGCGACCAAGAAATCCACCAAGCCCAGTACAAAATTGTCCAACCACCAATCCACCCATTCGGCTGATAGGCATATAAGTTGAATGTCATGGTAAATAGGTTAGAGATATATTGCCCAGTATTTTGAATCGTCGTTTGAAGTAAATAAATACTCGGACCGGCAACAAAAACGAATACCAATAATATTAAAGCTAAAACTAAGTTTAACTCCGATAAACGTTTTACACCCTTATCAAGACCTAGAAACACAGATAAGGAAGCTAACATACTCACGAAAATAATGAGTAAGACTTGAATATTGGTGCTTTGCTCTACTCCAAATAAATAATGCAAACCAGAATTGATCTGGGTTACCCCAAAGCCAAGAGAGGTCGCTACACCAAATACAGTACCAATGGTCGCGAATATATCAATGCTATCGCCCCATGGCCCATAAATTCTCTTACCAATGAGTGGATAGAGTGCTGAACGGGTCTTTAAAGGTAAATTATGCCGATAGGCAAAGTAAGCCAAAGCTAACCCAACTACAGCATAGATTGCCCAAGCATGTAGTCCCCAATGGAAAAAGGTAACTCTTAATGCTTGCTGTGCTGCATCAATCGTTTGAGCCTCACCACTTGGTGGATTAACATAGTGCATGACAGGTTCGGCAACGCCGAAGAACATCAACCCAATCCCCATCCCTGCTGTAAACAGCATAGCGAACCAAGACCCATTGTTATAATCAGGCTGACTATGATCTGGTCCTAATTTAATGCGTCCAATCGAGGAGCAGGCAATGTAAATCAATAAGATGAGAAAGAAAGCAACAGATAAAACATAGAACCAACTAAATGAATCAGTGATCCACTGTTTTAATTGCTGTGTTAGAAGCTCAAAAGAACTCGGGGCGATCACAACCACTGCTAAAAACAAAGCAATGATAATGACCGTGCCCAAAAATACGTTAGGATTAACGTTTGCGAACCAACCGGACTGTTTGGAAGGCATAAATCCTCCATGTTATTTTAATGACGAGTGACAGGCTTAAATGCCAATAAGATATTCATAGAATGAACAAAGCTAGGGCTTTCAATAGAGAAAGCCGATAACACTCTAAATAAACTTAAAGAATATTGCAGTTACAAAGGTGTAAATAAATTAAAACACCTCCTCCATTATTTATCTGAATTTTTTTTAGGGAGGTGGGTAATATATTGTAAAGCAATTAGACGGGTGACGATTAAAGCTAAATACATGACTCCACAGAACATTTGCAGCATGGCTAAAACGCGCGCTGGTGGAGTGATTGGCATGAGGTCGGATAAGCCTGTAGCCGACTGCAAACTAAAGCTTAAAAAGAGTAAATCTAGCCAAGTTTGGAAAGCATGGGGGTTATTTGGATTTTGAAAGCTATAAGGGAAAACGAGCTGGCAAATGTTATATAAAAATGCAAAACCCCATGCAATCAGTGTAAAGACTGCTGCCGCCGCAAATAGTTCATCTCTTGTTAAATATCGGTCAGCGAACATATAACGAAATAAACTATAAGCTGCCGAAAAATAGGCCAGAGCTTCACAGCTATGGGCAAATAGTTGAATATATAAATTGCTATATCCCAACACAATCAGTACTGATGACAGAATTGCACCGCTCACAAATGTTAAGCCTAAAAAAGTAAACATCGGGGTCTGGCGAATAACTTTGGCAATCAATAATAAAGCAAGGACCCCTAATGACCAGGTTAAAGTCCGGTAAGGCAAACTATCAAATGTCAGCATGGCTAAAATCAACAGAATAAATTGAACGAGCAACAGCCATGCGGAAGGCAGTAAGCGAAAACTTGCCCAAAACTCAATAATAGATCGCATTATTATTTTCCTTGTTTCATTATGCTTTTTTGAGATTTAACAAATAATACTGTACACAAAATCAGGCAAACAAGTTGTTCTTTATTAATATCTAAACTCTAGATTGGAAATAAAATAAGTATAAAAAAAGCCCCGTAGGGCTTTTTGAACAATGAGCTAACAATATTAGTCTTAGTGATCCGATGCACCAGATGCACCAATACCAGTCATTGAACGAACATATTGAGCATCGAAAGCAGCACGCTCTTTTTTAGCACGTGCAGAGTTGTCAGTCACCGAGAAGAACCAACAGCAAAGGAATGACAATGGCATAGCAAATAACGCTGGACCATTGAACGGATTGATTGGTGAATCAGAGATTTTTAAAGTATCTACCCAAACTGCTTTAGAAAGTACAATAAGTACTACTGCTGTTACAAGACCAACAACACCACCAATAACCGCTCCACGAGTCGTTAAGCCTTTCCAGAACATTGAAAGAACAAGAATCGGGAAGTTTGCACAACAAGCGACAGAGAACGCTAAACCAACCATGAATGCTACGTTTTGCTTCTCAAACAAGATACCCAAAACCATTGCGAAAATTGCTAAGCCCAATGTCGCAATTTTTGACATACGAAGTTCAGAAGCAGGCGTCGTTTGACCTTTTTTGAATACGTTAGCGTATAAGTCATGAGAGATTGCCGATGCGCCTGAAAGTGTTAAACCAGCAACAACAGCAAGAATCGTTGCAAACGCTACTGCTGAAATGAAGCCCATGAATAAGTCACCGCCTAAAGCGTCACTTAAATGCACGGCTGCCATATTGTTACCACCAACAAGCTCAAGTTTGCCTGTTACTGCCATTTTTGCAACATCAAGGAATTGCGGGTTGTTTGATACGAAAAGGATCGCACCGAAACCAATAATGAAAGTTAAAAGGTAGAAGTAACCAATGAAACCTGTTGCAACCACAACTGATTTACGTGCTTCTTTTGCATCTTTTACAGTGAAGAAACGCATCAGGATGTGTGGAAGACCTGCTGTACCAAACATCAACGCCAAACCTAGAGACAAGGCATCAATTGGATTTGCCGCAAGTTTACCCGGCCCCATAATTTTTGAAGCATCGGCCAAACTGATGTCATGTACTTTACTGAAAACTTCAATTGATTGGCTAAACATGTTGCTGAAGCTGAAACCAACTGCTTTCATCACCATGAATGCCATGAAGGTTGCGCCACTGAGTAACATAACCGCTTTAATAATTTGTACCCATGTTGTTGCCAACATGCCACCAAAGATTACGTATGCCATCATCAATAGACCAACGATGACAACAGCAATATTGTAGTTCAAACCAAAGAGTAATTTGATGAGCTGACCCGCACCTACCATTTGAGCAATCAAATAGAATGCCACCACAACAAGTGAACTGACTGCAGCTAAAGTACGTACTGGTTTCTCTTCAAGACGGAATGAAACCACATCTGAAAGGTTATATTTACCTAGGTTACGCAAGCGTTCTGCAACCAAGAATAAAACGATTGGCCAACCTACCATGAATCCAAGCGAGTAAAGTAAGCCATCAAAGCCTGAACTAAACACTAGTGCAGAAATACCAAGGAAAGATGCAGCAGACATATAGTCACCCGCAATTGCCAGACCATTCTGGAAACCGCTGATTCCGCCACCTGCTGTATAGAAATCTTGTGTTGATTGGGTTTGCTTCGCAGCCCACTTCGTAATGAACAAAGTGAAACCAACAAAAATGACAAACATAATAATGGCATGCCAGTTGGTTGCTTGTTGTTCAGCTTCACCCAGATCTGGACTCGCCATAGCCACTGTTGAATATAGCGATGCTGCTGCCAATAAAGCTTTCGCTTTTAATGAATTCCATTTCATATTAGTGTAGTCCTTTCTCATGCGTGATGGCTTCAACTTCCTTCAACGCTTCTTCACTCAACTGGTCAAGGGTACTATTCGCGATAAAAGAATACACACCACACAATAGGAAAGATAAAACGATAATTCCTAAACCTAGTGGGATTCCCCATGTCGTTACACCGCCACTAAATGAACTCATCAAAAATTCTTTGTTGTAGCCAACAAGCAGCATAAAACCCACATAAAGAACTAACATGATGATTGTGAGCGTCCAACTTAATGTACTTTTTTTCTTGACCATCTTTTGAAACTTTGGATTGCGTAGAATCTGTTCTACTTGGTTCTGATCCATAACCAAACTCCTTGCCCTGTGCCCAGCCTTGGCCACTTTTTAATAGTAGTTTCTCAGGATTAAAGTTAGCAAAATTACGTGTAATTCGTAACTTAGACTTTGGTCGTTAAAATTTAATCAATTTATAGCTTTGTTTCTGCTTGGGGTATGATAGGCACAAGGTTTTAATCATGTGAGTCATATGAACAGCTGGCTGATTATTGGGGTACTCACCCTTTATATAGCACTCTTATTTATTTGTGCTTTTTTTGGTGAAAAGCATGCCAGCCGTCTGAGTACACGTGGCCGCATGTTCTTGTTCAGCTTAACACTAGGCGTTTACTGTTCATCATGGACATTTTATGGTGCGACTGGAGCAGCTGTTCGAGAAGGCGTCATTTTCTTGCCTATTTACTTAGGCCCTCTCTTATTTGTCTGGTTTGGTTATGACATTTGGCGACGTTTAGGTCGGGTACGCCAGCACCACGCAATTTCCTCAATTGCTGACTTTGTTGCGGCGCGTTATGGGAAAAGTGGGGTGTTGGCATCACTAGTCACCATTTTGGCTGTAATCGCAATTATTCCCTATCTAGCCTTACAGTTACGTGCAATTGCTTTAAGTACTTCTGTCATTATGGAACAGAATGCTCATATTCATACAACCACCAATAGTGTTTTGCTTCTAACCAGTGTACTGGCTATTTTGGCTATGATTTTTGGTACAAGGCAAATTGCCAATACCGAGCAACATGGCGGCCTCATGTTAGCTGTGGCATTTGAATCTTTTGTAAAATTATTCGCGCTGATTTGCGTTGCTTTATTTTTTATTTTTGAAACACCAGCGAACCTTGTCCAAGTCACATCAGATGTGAACCAAACCTTTCAAGAAGTTCAATTGTTTGGTGTGCCTGAAACTTTCTGGATTCAGACCTTATTGGCAGG
>NZ_JZFB01000002.1:292209-297200 GCF_001188385.1 Acinetobacter sp. V2
AGATGAAAAACATATTCGCGGTGCACGCAAATGGTTTGCGGTTTATCTGATTTTAACAATTTTAGCCATTATTCCGATCGCAAGCTGGGCATTACATGCAGCACCGAAGTTCTTAACTGTACCTGATGTTGCAGTACTTTCATTGCCCCTGAGTTATAACCAAGAGTGGTTGGCTTTACTGGCCTTTTTAGGTGGGTTCTCTGCATCAACAGGCATGTTACTGGTTTCATCTGTTGCCTTGTCTATTATGCTCAGTAACGACTTGATTATGCCCGCTCTCTGGCGTTTTAAGTTGCTATCACGTCACGATAAACATTTACCTAAAGTTCTTAAATTCAGCCGTCGCATTAGTATTGTCGCGGTGATGCTACTTGGCTTTTTATTCTTCCATTTCTTTAATGATATTAACCAGCTTTCAGTATTTGGTTTATTGGCATTTAGTGCCGTTGCCCAGTTTGCACCCGCGCTTATTGGAGGCTTGTATTGGCGAGGTGGAAGCCGCCAAGGTGTCTATGCTGGCCTCATTATCGGATTTTTGATGTGGAGTTACACATTACTATTTCCAACGATTTTACGTAGCTTGCCAGAGGCCTACCAGGAAACTGCCCAAAGTATTTTGCTTTTTGGCCCTTTTGGAATTAACGCCTTAAGACCAGAGTCACTTTTTGGTTTTGAATCATTTGCGCCACTTACACACGGTGTAATCTGGTCACTCGGTTTAAATATTGTTTTATATATTTGGATTTCTAAACTTTACCGTCCAAGTGTGGCAGAACAAATTCAGGCAGAAAGCTTTTTCTACTACGAAACCAAACCCCTGCCATCACCGCATACATCTACCGATTTAACTTATTTACCTCACGATGCAGCACGTTTAAAAGTAGGCGATTTATTTGCGCTTGCTAAAAGAATTACTGGTGAACAGCCAACAACACAAGCATTCGAGAACTTTTGTGAGCAAAATCATCTCACGCTCAACCCCAATAGCATCGCCAATGGCATGTGGTGGCGTTTTACCGAACAATATCTAGCTGGCATTATCGGTGCAGCCTCTGCCCGTACTTTGCTCACTACAGCAATGATCAATAATGGCCTCGCATTAGGTCAAGTCGCTAATATTTTAGACCAAGCCTCACAGTGGCAACGTTTCAATCAAAACTTGCTCATGACCATGATTGACCACATGACCCAAGGGGTGAGTGTGGTTGATAAAAATATGTGTTTGGTGGCTTGGAACAACCAATATTTAAAACTATTTGGCTATCCGAAAGACTTAGTTTATGTGGGTTGTCCAATTGCCGATTTAATTCGTTATAACGCTGAACGCGGCGAATGTGGCCCTGGTTCAGTCGAAGAACATGTTCGTAAACGCTTACACTGGATGAAAGTCGGAAGCGCGCATGAATTTGAACGAATCCGTAAAGATGGACGCGTTATTCAAATGCGCGGTAATCCTATTTCAGGTGGGGGCTTTGTTACAACGTTCGCCGACATTACTGCTTTCCGTGCAAATGAGGCAATACTCGAAGCTCGCGTAAAAGACCGAACCCAACAACTTGCAGATGCTTTAACTGAGCAACAGCTTGCACGCGAACAAGCCGATATGGCGAATATGTCAAAAAGCCGATTTATTGCAGCGGCAAGTCATGACTTATTACAACCCATGCATGCGGCTCGTCTCTTTAGTACTGTTCTTGAACAAAGCATTGCAACAGAAGAAGACCGTCAAACTTTGCAACAGCTTGACCGTGCTCTATATGGTGCAGAAAGTATGCTCTCTGCCCTACTCGATATTGCCCGTTTAGAAGGCGGTAGCATACAGCCAAAAAGACAACCTTACCCGTTACATGATTTACTCAGTGATCTTGAGCTACAGTTTAAATCGATTGCTGCTCAGCGAAATATTTCACTCAAAGTTCACGATGTATCGTTCTGGATTGACACAGATCCACAGTGGATACGACGTATTATTCAAAACTTTGTGAGTAATGCCTTACGCTATACAGCCAAAGGCCGAGTGATTGTCGGTGTATTACGTTCAGCTCAAAAACCTGACCATATTCGTATTGGTGTTTGGGATACAGGTCCCGGAATTGCCGAAGAACAACGTATTAAACTGTTTCAAGAGTTCGAACGCTGTGGGCATTTATCACCTTGGGGTGAGCAAGGTTTAGGCTTAGGTCTCGCAATTGTGCAGCGTATGACAGGTTTGTTGAATTATCCTGTTCATGTCTACTCTCAACTCAATAAAGGCTCCTGCTTTATGATTGAGGTTCCAGTCGTAGAAGCGCCAAAAGTGATAACCCCAACCGTACAGGCAGTACCTTTAAAAACTAAAGCCTACCGGATTTTATGTTTAGACAATGATGAAACTATTTTAGAAGGAATGAGTAGCTTATTAGGTCGATGGGGTTATGAGGTTTTTAAAGCCACTGAACCAGAACAAGCACTTGAGATTATTCAAAAAGAGAATATTCAGGTCTGGCTTATCGATCAGCATTTAAATAACAACCAACTCGGTGTAGATTTTATTTTGCAAAATCGTCAGCATGATGTTCCGGTTGCTTTAATTACAGCGGACTCGCATCCAGAATTACCTCAACAATTGAAAGAACTGAATATCGTTTTACTCAAAAAACCGCTTAAACCAGCCTCTCTAAGAGCATGGCTATCGGGACTTAAAATTGCCAGCGCGGCAGATTAAACATTTTCCTCTCCCAAGCTTTTTATAAGTTTGGGAGAGATTTTTTGGCAAAAGTTATAGGTTTAATTTAAGCCAATAGGCAGAACTGCTCAAAAAGTCTACTTTTGTTGATTAAATAATTGGCTAAACTTTCCAACAGCCCTTTTTCTATGGCAAAGCCCATCTTTTTTGTAAGTGAACACTTGTATACTTAGTTACAATTTAATAACCATTTGTTTTTAAAAAATATTATCTAACCAAAACCACCATATACGACTTTAGTCGTATTCTACTTGCATTCTTGATGACACATAACTACTCCAAACGCATTTGATAAATGTTTAACCTTTTTTTAACCGATTTCTATATTAAGTACCCCTGCTCACGAATTAATGCAAAGGACAATTGCCATGAATATTTCTGATAACAGCCCACAAAACCAACTCTCATCTCAACAGTTTTATCGTCAATACAGTGCCAATGCTTTACTTCCTGAACTAGATTGGCAAAGTATTTTTCCCAACAGCAAACTGAATGAAGCCCATATCAAAGCGTTAAATACGATTTATCAAAGTGCAGTCCCACTCGCACTCAATGTATTTCATGATCTAAATTTTGATGTATTTGCACCTGCGGCTTATCATCCTCAAGGATTAGGCTTATTTGATAAATTGGCACAACAAGAAGAAAACTTCTTAAAAGTGCTTAGCGCTGAAAGTGAAAACCTTGATCACGATACACGTCATCAAATTTGGAGCATGTTGCTTCGCGGTGGAGCTGTACTGGTTTTCAAAGCTTGGCTTGGCCATGTCAAACTCGGAGAAAATCAGTTAGATATGACTCAGTTTGATGAGCTTTCTGACTTACTCTTTATTAAAACTCATCCAGATCAACTTGCTGAACGACTACATGTCGATGAAAAAGCAAAACTCGACCATATCTTCTTAATGTATGGCAATGATATTTTCCTTGATCGCTTCAATAGTCTAGAAACAGCGGCACTTTTTGTAGATCTAGGCGTTTATGATGCAGCGTTTTTAAGCTTGCGTGATGACCGTGTTGCTGAATATTTAAAAATGAAAGGTTATGTGACTCAAGATCAAATTGATGATTTGCAATGTGCGCTCAATCCTTTGTACTGCGACAGCCTAACACCAAAGCAAGATTGCCTTGCTTAAGTGGCACACATAAAAAAGACCTCAACTGAGGTCTTTTTTATTTTTAGATTTTCTTATCTTCAATATTTAATGCGCTAATGGCCAATACGGCTTGTGTACGGTTTTGCACACCTAATTTTCTAAAGATTGCTGTCACATGCGCTTTAATCGTTGCTTCCGAAACATCGAGTTCGTAAGCAATCTGTTTATTTAGCAAACCTTCAGCAACCATCATCAAAACACGGAATTGCTGTGGTGTTAAAGATTGAATACGTTCAGCTAAAGCAGTTTCATCTGCCGCTCTCGGATCAAGATTAAGGTTAGGTGGCAAATTAGGTGGTAACCAGATTTCACCTTCTAATACTTGACGAATCGCTTCACCAATATGACTTGGATGAGCAGATTTAGGAATATAACCCATCGCGCCATGTGCAATCGCACGCTGAATAATTGAAGTTTCTTCATGTGCAGAAACCACAATAATTGGAATAGCTGGATACTGTGCTCGTACATAGACTAGAGCAGAAAAGCCTGAAGCACCTGGTAAATTTAAATCGAGTAATACTAGATCAGGTTCTGCCCCATTTTCCAAACGCTCATAAAACTCATCAACCGAAGCTGTTTCATGAATTTGTGCCTGTGGCAGGCTATAACGTACTGCTTGAATTAAAGCATGACGAAACAAAGGATGATCATCAACGATTAAAATATTCATAAGCGATTAAAGTAATCTTGAGCATAAGTATAGCCTATTGTAACCCTACTATTTAGATGAAAGATACGTTCATCTTATCCATTTTTATGCAAAATGATGATAAATGCAGAACTTAGCTAAAATTTTCAGATGTTTTTTAACATTTAATCAAAATTAATCTGTTTTTTATATAAGCTTACTTTTTATTATAAAAAATATATCACCAATAATTATATAAAATAAAAACAGGAACTTAAATCCCAAATAAAGTATAAAAATCCACTATTTATCTTTTATATTTAAAACTGATAAGGTTGACCAATTTCGTTATTTTACAGTTTGCCGTCGTTGTTGATTAATAAGTCCAATCTCTTGTTTTAGGCTTAGGAACCAAATTATGACTGGTATCACATCACCAAAACCTTTGAATATTGTTGCTGTTTCTGGTGGCTTAAAT
>NZ_JZFB01000002.1:297245-302799 GCF_001188385.1 Acinetobacter sp. V2
ATGAGTTATCCGAAGCAACCGACATTAAAGTTCACTTTATTAAATTAAGCGAAATTGGGCCTTTATTAGGCGGTGCATTTTATCGCAACCAACTTCCACAGCGCGTACAAGATGATCTTGCAGCGGTTGAAGCAGCTGATGCTTTAATTGTAGGTACACCAGTTTACCGCGCATCTTTTACGGGTCTTTTCAAACATTTCTTTGATTTTGTTGAACAAACTGCATTGGTCGATGTGCCTGTACTATTAGCAGCATCAGGCGGTAGTGATCGTCATGCACTAGTACTTGAACATCAACTTCGTCCATTGTTCAGCTTCTTCCAAGCACAAACTTTACCAATTGGCGTATATGCAACTGATCGTGACTTTACCCCTGAATATACGGTGAAAAGCGAGCAATTATCAGATCGTATTACGTTAGCAGTAGCGCGTGCATTGCCAATTTTAGAATGGGCACCAGCGAAAGGTGAACGTGCTGAAGTAGTCAAATCTAAGACTCAGCAAGCAAATCAAGAGCTTGGTATTAACAAGCAAATTGAGCAAGAAGAAGTATTACCTTCAGCGGCTGTGCCTGATCTTGATGCGGCAGAGTCTCGCTTGCATCACAAGTCTGGTAAATCATTAACGCATGTTGCCTAACAGCAGTATGCCTAAATAAAAATAACGAATTGGGAGAGCAAACCATGACGCAATTACAACAACCTATTAAATTTGCTTATTGGGTACCAAATGTAAGCGGTGGCCTTGTAGTAAGTAACATCGAACAGCGTACAGACTGGAGTTATGACTACAATGTTCGACTGGCACAGGCTGCCGAAAAAAATGGTTTTGAATATGCGCTCACTCAAATTCGTTTTACGGCGGGGTACGGAGCAGAAAACCAGCATGAATCAGTGAGTTTCAGTCATGCATTATTGGCAAAAACTGAAAAACTTAAGGTGATTGCAGCTATTCTGCCCGGCCCCTGGAAACCGGCACTCGCAGCTAAGCAACTTGCAACAATTGATTATCTAACCGAAGGCCGTATTGCGATTAATGTGGTGAGTGGTTGGTTTAGAGGAGAGTTTGATGCGATTGGTGAAGAGTGGCCAGAGCATGATCAACGCTACGTCCGCTCTGAAGAATTTATTCGTACGTTAAAAGGAATCTGGACCACCGATAACTATAGTTTCGATGGTAAATACTATCAATTCCAAAACTACACACTTAAACCAAAACCTCTGCAAAAGCCTCATATTGAAGTGTTTCAAGGCGGGAGCTCACGTGCTGCACGTGACATGGCTTCACGCGTATCGGACTGGTATTTCACCAACGGTAATACCGTAGAGGAAATTCAAAAACAAGTCGAAGATATTCGCACTAAAGCGAAAGCCAATAATCATCAGGTTAAAATTGGTGTGAACGCTTTCATTATTGCTAGAGATACCGAAGAAGAAGCAAAAGCGGTACTTCAAGAAATTATTGATAAAGCCAACACTGAAGCCGTAAATGCGTTTGGCGATGCAACACGTGAAGCAGGTGCAGCTTCTCCAGAGCAACAAGGTAACTGGGCAAAATCAAGTTTTGAAGATTTAGTGCAATATAACGATGGCTTTAAAACCAATTTAATTGGTACACCGCAGCAAATTGCAGAGCGTATTGTGGCACTTAAAAATGTAGGTGTTGATTTGATTCTTTCTGGATTCTTACATTTCATTGAAGAAGTAGAATATTTTGGGGAAAAAGTTCTACCACTCGTTCGCCAATTAGAACTTCAACAAGAAAAGGAGATAGAAATTCAAGCGAAATCAGCCTAAAAAACTTCATTTAAAGCAGCGCAAGACAATAAAAACAATAAATTAAAAATAAAGACTTATTGGCTCCAAGACTCGGCTTGGGGCCTTTATTTTTTTAAGATTTCTCGACTTCTCGAATCACTGTTTCAACCGAATAACGGCACCATTTTGAAAGTTTCTCGATAAATTCATTTAATGCTGCGGGTTCAAAATGACTCACAATCATATAGCAAGCATTGCCCATAACTTTAAAGCATTCATCTATTTGTTCATATTGCTTAACCAAATTTTCAATTTCTTCAAATGCGCGTTGTTCATTTAAATGCAAATGAATAAATTGTTTATGCGAATATTGCACAGCAATCGTATAATTTTTGATGACACCAGCATCCATTAACTGAGCAATTCGAGCGCCCACTGCCTGCCCTGTCCGGTGAACTCGCTGTCCAATTTCTTTATTGGTTAGTCGAGAATCCTGTTTAAGCAATGCAATAATTTTTAGATCAATCGGGTCTAATTCAATATTCATTTTTCATGGCGAAAGAAAACTGGCGGTAATGCTTTCATCTGACTATAGCCGATTTTACGGTCAGAGAATAATCTTGTTTTATCTCATATCAACAAGAGTGATCTCATGAAACAAGCACTATTAATTATCGATGTACAAAATGATTATTTTAAAAATGGCAAAATGGAATTGGTTGAGCCAGAGCAAGCGCTAGAAAAAATAAAACAACTCGAACAATATTTTAGCGAGAAAAACTTGCCAATCATTTATGTGCAACATATTAACCCGCCACAAGCGAGTTTCTTCCAAGAAAATACAGATGGAGTTTTACTTCACCCTGAACTCAGTGCTAGCAGTGATTCATTAATCGTGACAAAGCATTATCCAAACAGTTTTTTAGAAACCAATTTAGATGAACTTTTAAAAACACATCAAATTGAGCAACTCGTGATTACAGGCATGATGACTCACATGTGTATTGATTCAGGCACACGCGCAGCTAAAGAACTAGGCTATCAACCAATATTGATTGCAGATGCAACGGCAACTCGCGATTTAAGCTATGCTGGAAAGACTACAAAAGCTGAAGATGTACAAACAGCTTTTTTAACTGCGCTTAGTACATTTGCAAATGTACAAAATACTGCTGACTTTTTAGCAAACTCTTAATAAAGCTTAATAAAAAAGCCCCATTTGGGGCTTTTTTAAAATTAGTTTTGCTTATCAGGATAAACCGTTGCAATTAACTGATCTACTACAGCAGGTTCAGCCAAGGTTGAGGTATCACCTAAACTATCCAGCTCATTTGCCGCAATTTTTCTTAAAATACGGCGCATGATTTTACCCGAACGCGTTTTAGGTAATGCTGGTGCCCAATGTAGTGCATCAGGTGAAGCTACTGGCCCAAGCACTTTACGTACCCAATTAATTAACTCTTTACGCAGTTCTTCCGACTCTGGAACACCCGCTTGTAGAGTCACAAAAGTACAAATACCTTGTCCTTTAATATCATGCGGCATACCCACCACCGCAGCTTCTGCCACGGCTTCATGTGACACCAGAGCACTTTCAATTTCAGCAGTACCTAAACGGTGGCCTGAAACGTTCAAGACATCGTCAACTCGACCTGTGATCCAGTAATAGCCATCTTCATCACGACGAGCACCATCACCTGTAAAATAGGTATTTTTAAAGGTTGAGAAATACGCTTCAATAAAGCGATCAGGATCGCCCCAAATGGTACGCATCTGGCCCGGCCATGAATCTTTAATCACAAGATTACCTTCAGCCGCACCTTCTAGCTCATTGCCTTCACCATCTACAATGGCAGGTTGAATACCAAATAACGGACGTGTTGCGGAACCCGGTTTTAAAGCAGTTGCACCCGGCAATGGAGCAATCAAAATACCGCCTGTTTCGGTTTGCCACCATGTATCCACAATCGGGCAGCGGCCTTCGCCAACAACGTTGTAGTACCAATTCCAAGCTTCAGGGTTAATAGGCTCACCGACCGAACCAAGTAGCCGCAGGCTGCTACGGTTACTTTCACGTACAAACGAATCACCTTCTCGCATCATGGCGCGAATCGCGGTTGGCGCTGTATATAAAATAGAGACTTTATGCTTATCGACTACATGACCAAGACGTGCCCATGTTGGATACTGAGGGACACCCTCAAACATTAAAGTCGTCGTACCATTTGCAAGCGGGCCATAGATCAAATAGCTATGACCTGTAATCCAGCCTACATCGGCCGTACACCAGTAAACATCATCTTGTTTTAAATCAAAAACTTCTTTAAAGGTACTTGTTACATAAACTAAATAACCACCTGTGGTATGCAGAACACCTTTTGGTTTACCTGTCGAGCCCGAGGTATAGAGAATAAATAATGGGTCTTCTGCCTTCATCGGTTCTGGAGGACAGTTGGCATCCACTTCCATAATAATGAGGTGATACCACAAATCACGCCCCGGCTTCATTTCAATCGGGTTCGCATTACGGTAAACCACCACTACATTTTCAACACACTCTGTACCTGGCAACTCTAGAGCCAAATCGACATTTTCTTTGAGTGGTAATAGTTTTCCGGCACGTAGACTTGAGTCTGCGGTAATCACCAGTTTAGCTTGGCTATCTTCAATACGACTTGCTAAAGAATCGGGCGAGAACCCACCAAACACCACGCAGTGAACAGCACCAATACGAGCACAGGCTAACATGGCAATTGCAGCCTCAGTGACCATCGGCATATACAGTACAACACGGTCACCTTTACCAATGCCATATTTCTTTAAAACGTTGGCAAAACGGCAGACTTCGTCGTGTAATTCTTTATAAGAAACGATCTTATGACGAGAAGGATGGTCCCCTTCCCAAATAATTGCAGGTTTATGAGGGTGTTCTTTAAGATGCCTGTCTAGGCAGTTTGCTGACACATTCAACTCACCATCAGCAAACCATTCAATTTTGAAATTGTCTTTGTCAAAACTCGTATTTTTAACTTGGGTAAATGGTTTTATCCAATCGACAATTTTAGCTTGCTCTGCCCAGAATTCATCTGGGTTCTCGATAGAGTGTTGATAACGTTTAAAGTAGTCTGCTTCAACAGTACGAGCTGTTTTTTTAAATTCCTCTGGTACTGGATAGATCTCATTCATACGCAACTTCCTTGATCTTGTGCATCCCATCTCGAGACTGTGGCTATTATTTTACTGGATCTTATTTGCATGCCTTTGCAGTATGATGACTCTTTCAAAGTCTAAACAATGCGACTTTGGTCATATATTAACCACTTACTCAAGCACACGAAATTGTGAACATTTTTATAAAATTAAGTTGATTTAAAACATTTGTCTATAGCTTTTACTTTTATAATTTTTTCAAGATTTGATGGTTTTGATCATCAACAAAGATTATTTTGTCTCTCATACGCAACACAGGAATAAAATAATATGTTTGCCCAAACAAGCTCCTCACGCCCACCACAACTCCCTTTTAAAGATAGTCCGTTTTCAATTCATGGACGCTTTAATCGCATGAGCTATTTAGGTGGTTATGGACTGATTTATTTAGTCACCCTCTTGGGCTATTTCATTTTGGCTTCATTTCTTGGAAGTTTTCAGCTTTCAAGCAATTTATTTAATTTTGAATTTTATAGCTCTCTTTCTGGAGCCAGTGCCTTGATAGTCTGGGCTTTTTCGCTATTTTTAATTTATTTAAATATTGTTCTCGTTGTTCGACGTTTGCATGATCTAAATAAGAGTGGCTGG
>NZ_JZFB01000002.1:302841-307467 GCF_001188385.1 Acinetobacter sp. V2
TTATGATTTATTTACTGCTTGCCTCAGGTACAGCAGGTCCAAACGAGTACGGTCCTGTTCGACCAGCAACATTTATAGAAAAACTGATGGCTTGGCTTATTTTAGTCGCTATTTTAGTTAGCCTTATTTCAACAGCAGGAATTTTTTATTATTTCTCAGGAACTGATACCTTAGAAACACCGACACAAATCTTACAAAAAGGAACGGAATACTTTTAATTAAAAAACACTTTATTATTTAGATGAACTCATTATAGTAGGCGCACATTTTATCTCCTACTATGATGAAAGCTGAAAATCGCTTTCATAAATTTTTTAATTGAGACTTGCCGTGGCTGATGAACAAAAATCCTTAACGGATGTCGCAAAAAATACAGGCGAACTTTTGCAAGAAGCGGGCACTAAAACCACTCAAACGGTTTTAGCCCATACTGAAAAGTATCATGATGCCTATACTACTATCGACAAAATCGTGGATAGCTTCTGGGAACGTGTGCCTTATATATGTATTGCGATTATCGTTTTTATTATTTTTTGGCTACTGACCAAATTATTTAAGTTCTTTGTTCGTAAAACCTTAGAAAACCGTTCTTACACGCGCCAAAACCTAGTTTTGGTCTTAAACCGTGTAGGCAGTACAACAATTTTATTCTTTGGTTTCTTAATTGCTCTCGTCATTATGATTCCAGGGTTTACACCAGGGCAACTCATGAGTGCACTTGGAATTGGTTCTGTCGCTATTGGTTTTGCATTTAAAGATATCTTTCAAAACTTATTATCAGGCATCTTAATCTTATTAAGCGAACCATTCCGCATTGGCGATTCGATTGTTGTCAATTCGCTTGAAGGAACTGTTGAAGATATTCAAATTCGTGCAACATTCTTACGCTCGCCAGATGGTCGTCGTATCGTTATTCCAAATGCAACTGTTTATACAAGTGCTTTAACGGTAAATACTGCTTATCAACAACGACGTTGTGAGTTTGTAGTCGGAATTGGATATGATGACGATGAACAAAAAGCCAAGCAGATTATTTTAGATATTCTTAATAATGACCGAAATGTACTTAGTCAGCCAGCCTTCTCGGTTAACGTTACAGCGTTAGCAGACTTCTCGGTTAACCTGACTGTACGCTGGTGGGTTGATACGACTGAAACTGATATTTCGTCATCTACGAGCACCATTCAAGCTCAGGTCAAACAAGCTTTTAATGCGAACGGAATTAATATTCCTTACCCAATTCAGGAATTAAAAATGGCCGCAAATCAGCCACTTTTAAACCCTGAAGCATCAACTAAAGAGACGACCTAAAATATAAGAAATAGACGTTTCGGTTCTTAAAATACGGTTGCCTAAGCTCACAGCTTGGCAGCCGTTTTTTGTGAGCAAATCAACTTCATATGGAATAAAGCCACCTTCAGGCCCAATGACTACACTACAAGCATGTGGAATATTAACTGGCATGCTCTGCTCGGCATAAGGGTGAGCCACATAGGCTGGTGTTTCTTTGGAGATCAAGCTTGGCAAAACGTCTTCAACAAAAGGTTTAAAGCGTTTATATATATGAATTTCAGGAACAATCGTGTCACCTGCTTGCTCAAGCCCTAAAGTCACATAGTTATCGAGTTGTTGCAAAAATGGAGTTTGCCAATAGCTTTTATCTACGCGATAACTATGAATCAGACTAATCTTTTCAACCCCTAAAGTCACACTGTCCATGATTAAACGGCGTAAAACTTTGGGCCTTGGTAAAGCCACAATTAAATGAACCGGAATTTTTGCAGGGACAGCTTCTTCACTAATAGGTCGTATACAAACTTCTTGCTCGTTAATCGAAATAATTTCAGTGGTATAACGTGCACCATTACGAACACCAACTTTTAGATTTTGGCCAACCGTAATATCAAGATGTTCACGTAAATGTTGTAATTGGCGCTTTGAGTGAATTGACCACGTGTCTGACTGAATATCTTCGGGCTCAAGTAAAACGATATTCATGGTTTGTCGGCCAAATACCGATTAATTACGCCAATGTGTTTTTGCAATGAACCTTGGTTACGTTGTAAGACTTTATGTGCTTGTTCTACTACTTGTTGGGCCTGATCAGGTTCAGCTAAACATGCCATCCAGATTGCCACAACCTGCTCAGCGTCTTGGGCAATGAGCACACCATTTTCGTCAATGAATTCATCGACAATAGTTTGGAAATTAAAGTACCGTGGTCCAATGACAGTCGGTACATTCAAAACCATAGGCTCTAAAATATTATGTCCACCACCCGGCTCATTTAAAGAACCACCCACAAAACACACCTGACTTAAGGCGTACCATAACCAAAGTTCCCCCATACTATCGGCTAGATAAACCTGTGTACTCGTATGAATACTTTGGTTCAAGCTTCTACGGTGAGTAATTAAATCTAGGTTTTGGCAAATTTCAAAGACTTCGTCGAAACGTTCAGGATGTCGAGGTACGACAATACAAACTAACTCTGGATCTGACTTTAAATAAGGCTGAAGTGCTTGCAAAATTTGTTGTTCTTCGGGTGCATGTGTACTGGCAATTGTCAGTACTTTACGTTGGCCCAAATACCATAGCTGGTGTAACTTTGCTGCCTGATTTATAAATGCTTCTGGTGCGTGAATATCAAATTTAATATTCCCAACTACCTGACTTTTTTGTTGATCTAAACCAAGCTCGACATAGCGTTGGCGAGTAGCATTATCTTGTGCTAATACCCAGTCAATTTGTTTGAGCATTCCTGCTGTTAGACCTGAGACTCGACTATAACCTTTAGCTGATTTTTCTGATAACCGCGCATTTAACAATAAACAAGGAACATGTTGTAGCTTGGCTTGATCAATTAAATTTGGCCAAAGTTCAGTTTCGACTAATGCTAAAAGTTTTGGCTGATACAACTCAAAAAATTGTTTTAAAAGATGCTTTTGATCAACAGGCAAATAAACTGCTTGAAATAAATCTAAATACGGCGCTTTTAAAAATAATGATTTGGCACGTGCCTGCCCAGTTTTAGTCGTATTAGTAACTAGCACAGGTTGACCGAGTTTAAGATAATGCTCGATTAAAGGCTGCGCAGCATTGGTTTCTCCAACCGAAACAGCATGGAACCAAATTGCTCTCACATTTTTTGGAGATTCAAACGGCCCAAATCTTTCCAGACATTCCTGATTATATAATTCCTGGCTTTCTGCACGTTTTTTTATCCGCCAGTGGTAAAAAGGTTTTAATAAATGGAGTGCGGTGTTGTACCAAAATGGGGTCGCCAAGCGGTTTGCCTCAAATAGTCAAAGTTTAAAACTGGGGAAAATATAACATAGATAGAAAAAATGGCAGAGTTTCGATACCTAAACTCTACCATTACAAGAAAAGCGATTTACTGAACCCATAGATTAAAGAGGTCAGTAAATCATCTGTTCAAAAAATTACGAAGCTTCTAGCGTTGGATAGTCTGTATAACCTTCTGCACCTTTCGCATATAAAGTTGTTGGTTGAAGTTCATTTAAAGGTAAGTCTTGCTCTAAACGCTGTAAAAGATCTGGGTTGGCAATATATGCTTTACCAAAAGATACTGCGTCAGCTTCACCATCACGCAAAATACGTTTTGCTGACTCTGGTGTTAGATTCTCATTTGCAATCCATACACCATTAAATTTTTCGCGAAGTTTAGGGCTAATACTATCAGCAGCTTCATATTCACGAGAGAAGATGAAGGCAACATTACGTTGGCTCAATTGTTCAACCACATAACCAAACGTTGCTAATGGATTTTCATCACCCATATCGTGTGAATCACCACGTGGTGCAATATGTACACCAACTCGGCCAGCGCCCCACACTTCAATAAATGCATCAACGACTTCTAATAATAAACGTGCACGGTTTTCAACAGGACCACCGTATTCGTCATCACGTTGATTCGTATCACTTTGAAGGAACTGGTCAATTAAGTAACCATTCGCTGCGTGTAATTCAACACCATCAAAACCAGCTGCTTTAGCTAATTCTGCTGAATGTTTATATTGAGCAATAACTTCTTGAATCTCTTCAGTTGAAAGTGCACGTGGCGTTACATACGGACGTTTAGGACGTAATAAACTCACTTCACCCGCAGGTTGAATTGCACTTGGTGCAACAGGAATATCACCATCTAAAAGTTCAGGATGCGAAATACGGCCAACATGCCAAAGTTGAGCTACAATTTTTGAACCTTGAGCATGAACTGCCTCAATAATTTTATTCCAAGCCTGTGCCTGCTCTTGTAACCATAATCCTGGGGTTTCTGCATAACCTACAGTTTTTGAACCAATCACTGTTGCTTCAGTCAAAATAAGACCAGCATTTGCACGCTGTTGATAATATTCAACCATCAAATCATTAGGTACTCGGCTTTCACCACTACGCGCACGCGTTAATGGAGCCATTACCAATCGATTTTTGATTTCAAAATCACCAATCGTTAAAGGAGTATTGAGTTCAGCCATAGTCGCCTCGACTTACACTTTAATATTGTTAAAGTGTTTGTTTTAAATGTTCGATATATTGCTGAATCAAAGCTTCGTTACGTGAAAAATAAGACCATTGACCATATTTTTGGACCTGAATCAG
>NZ_JZFB01000002.1:307509-308926 GCF_001188385.1 Acinetobacter sp. V2
GACTGTGCTACTTTGCCCAATCGTTCAATATGACCTGCACAAACACCTTTCTCAAAACTACCACCACACTCTTCCACTGGTAAATAATGCGCAGGTTCTTTCAACCATTGCAAAATCTGCCGACGTAGCGGATTGGAAAGGGCTTTGCTAATTGCATCAATATCCATAGGCTCAACACGTCTTTTAAACGAACAAAGCTTTATTCAGCATTTCGAAAACATCATATCGCACTTTTGCGATATTCATATCTATTTTTTTCGATATTCATATCGCATTTTTTCGATTAAGACTCGAAGGCTGAATTGCTTTGCCGTTTTAATCGCTAAAAATCCAAGAGTTCTACATATTCATAGATGAACTGTATTTAAACTAAAAGTTCAGCAGACTCTTATAAACCTTGTTTTAAGCTCGCCTCAATAAAGCGATCAAGGTCACCATCAAGAACAGCACCTGTATTAGAATTTTCAACGCCTGTACGTAAATCTTTAATACGTGAATCATCTAATACATATGAACGAATTTGGCTTCCCCAACCAATATCAGACTTCGAGTCTTCTAGAGCTTGAGCCGCTTCATTACGTTTTTGCATTTCCAATTCATACAAACGCGCACGTAACTGTTTCCATGCATGGTCACGGTTAGCATGTTGCGAACGCTGGTTCTGACACGCCACCACAATACCTGTTGGAGTGTGAGTCAAACGTACTGCCGAATCGGTTTTGTTAATATGCTGACCACCTGCCCCAGATGCACGGTAAGTATCTGTACGAACATCAGAAGGATTAATATCAATTTCAATGTTGTCATCAACTTCTGGTGAAATAAACACCGCAGAGAATGAAGTATGACGGCGGTTACCACTGTCGAATGGTGACTTACGCACTAAACGGTGTACACCAGATTCTGTACGTAACCAACCGTAGGCATATTCACCTTCAACACGAATTGTTGCAGATTTAATACCAGCTACGTCACCATCAGATACTTCCATGAGTTCTGCTTTAAAGCCATGACGTTCAATCCAGCGCATATACATACGTAAAAGCATAGATGCCCAGTCTTGTGCTTCGGTACCGCCTGAACCTGATTGAATCTCGACATAGCAAGGATTCGGGTCCATTGGATTGCTAAACATGCGACGGAATTCAAGTTTAGCCAGTTCATCTTCAGCAGCACTAAGCTCTGACTGAACATCTTCAAGCAAGCTTTCATCATCAGCTTCTACAGCCAAATCTAACATCGCTTTTGCATCTTCAAGTTGTGTTGACAACCCATCCAATACATTAATAACGTTTTCTAGTTCGCCCTTTTCTTTTGCCATCGCCTGAGCACGGCTTTGATCATTCCAAATCGCAGGGTCTTCTAACTCACGTAAAACTTCTTCTAAACGCTCTTTTTTCAGATCGTAGTCAAAGAT
>NZ_JZFB01000002.1:308968-312223 GCF_001188385.1 Acinetobacter sp. V2
TTGGTTTAGATAAGGATTAATTTCCACGCGAGTGTTCCCATAAGAGCAGATAAACAGGCAATTATTTTAGCATAGCTGCGGTTATCTTCGAACCTGCTTTGTATTTCTCATTATATTTCACTCATCTAATTTCTAAATTTTCTTCAGTTCATTTTAAGCTTAACCAGTAACATCCTCATACAAAATTGGGTACTTTTACAGCATTTTTTATGATCTACACAAAATCTCCTCAATTTTAATAAAATTAAACATTCTATTTTTATACTTTAAAATCAAATAATTAAGTTAAACATATTTACAAAAAAAGCACATAGTTACAGTGCGGTTACTTGTGCAAGATTGACGCTACCCGATTTTCCTCTAGACTAAAAGTTGTAACAAAACATTTATAAAATCGCTTTTTAGAGGGGAGAGATTCCATGAAAAAACTAGCAATTGCATCAGCTCTTTTATCTGCACTCGCAGTAAGTGGCGCAGCAAACGCTTACCAAGCTGAAGTTGGTGGTTCTTACAATTATCTTGATCCAGACAACGGTAGCAGCGTAAGTAAATTCGGTGTTGACGGGACTTATTACTTTAATCCTGTTCAAACTCGTAACGCTCCACTTGCAGAAGCAGCATTTTTAAGCCGTGCAAGTAATGTTAACGCACTTATCAACTATGGCGATAACAGCGGTACTAAAGATACTCAGTATGGCGTAGGTGTTGAATACTATGTTCCTAACTCAGATTTCTACCTTAGCGGTGATGTAGGCCGTAATGAGCGTGAAATTGATAATACCAATATTGATAGCAAAGTAACTACTTATGCAGCTGAAGTAGGTTATTTACCAGCTCCAGGTTTATTACTTGCACTAGGTGTTAAAGGTTACGACGAAAAAGATGGTAAAGACGGCGCTGATCCAACAGTTCGTGCTAAATACGTAACTCAAGTAGGTCAACATGACGTAAACCTTGAAGCGTTTGGTGCGTTTGGTGACCTAGACGAATATAAAGTTCGTGGTGACTACTACATCGATAAAACTTTAAGTCTTGGTGTGGATTACTACAATAACGACTTAACTGATAAAGATGAATTTGGTATTAATGCTAAAAAATTCTTAAATCAACAAGTAAGTCTTGAAGGTCGTATTGGTTTCGGTGACAACGATAACACTTATGGTGTTCGTGCAGGCTACCGCTTCTAATCTTACCTAAGAGTTTATAAAAAAATCCGCTCAAATGAGCGGATTTTTTTTATTGGTTTAAATGCACAATACGCAATTGTAAATTTACATTACCCTTAAATATATTACGATCAATCTCATAGACCAAATGAACTTCATCTCGCATAGGATTAAATTCAAATCGTCCAGCGGCATTAAAAGCAATCGCATCAAAAGTATATTGATCAAGAGCCAATCTAAGTTTTAGATGTGTTTCTTTAAGCCAGCGATAATCGACAACTTTAAAATGTCCTTCAAACTGAGGAAAGGGGAATTTTTGCCCCCATGGTCCAAGCTGCTCGATCCAATCCAATGTGTCTAGTTGCAAAGCCGAAGCTGGTAATTCCCCATCCGTCCATAGCGTTGCTTGAAATAAAGATTCTTCCATAGCTGCAACACAGGCAGTAAACACTGTTTTAAAAGCATCAAAATTTTCTTTACGTATCGTTAAACCTGCCGCCGCCGCATGTCCACCAAAATGGCTCACCAATTCCGGATGTTGTTCAGCAACTTGTTCAATCATATCTCGAATGTGCACACCATCAATTGAACGTGCAGATCCTTTAATATGGACACCATCTTCATCTGGTGCAAAGACAATAGCTGGGCGATGAAACTGTTCTTTTAAACGCCCTGCGACAATCCCAATCACGCCTTGATGCCAGTTTTCTTCAAAGAGCACCAGAGCTGGGGGAATATCTTCTTTTGAAAGTTGCAAGCTATCTAAAGCAGATAAAGCTTGTTGCTTCATCTCTCCTTCAATTTGTCGCCGCTCTATATTCAACTGATTTAATTGTTGAGCAATCGGGTAAGCTGTTTCCATAGAGTCTGCTAATAAACACTCTATACCGATTCGCATGCTCTCCATACGCCCCGCAGCATTAATACGCGGACCTAAAACAAAACCTAGATCTTGTGCACGCAAAGACGACGCCTCTCGGCCAGCAATATCCAACAGTGCCAATATTCCAACACGACATTGATGTTGTTGAATGCGCTTCACCCCTGCATCCACTAAAATGCGGTTGTTATAATCTAATACAGCAACATCCGCATAAGTTCCCAAAGCGACTAAATCTAGATATTGAGTGACTTTACTTGTGCTTTTACCTTGTCTGCTACGTAAACTTGCCAAATTGGCCAGCACATAAAATGCAACACCAACACCAGCAAGCGCCTTACTTGGAAAATCACAGCCTAATTGATTTGGGTTAACCACCGCTTCTGCTAGAGGCGTTTCTTTTGTTGTTAAGTGGTGATCGGTAATAATAACTTGCATGCCCAGCGCATGGGCTGTATCGACTCCAGCATGGCTGGAAATTCCATTATCAACTGTAATTAATAAATCGGGTTGATAAGTTTGATGCGCAAGCTCTGCAATTGCGGGAGTAAGCCCATAACCGTATTTAAATCGGTCTGGAACTAAATAGTCGACTTGTGCTCCCATATCACGAAGCACCAATACCATTAACGCTGTGCTGGTTGCACCGTCAGCATCATAGTCGCCAACAATAATAATCTTCTTCTGTGCATCAATAGCTTGATCTATTAATGCCACAGCTGTTTCTAGCCCCTTGAGCTGTGGGGCTAATAAATTCTTAAGCTTTAGCTCTAATTCCTGTTCAGATTCTACTCCACGCCTTGCCAAAATCTCGGCAATAAACGGAGGCACGCCCTGAAACTGTTCAGGGCGTGTCAATAAAGGTCTTTGTTTGATTTGTATTTTTGTCATTTAAGGCATCAGTCGGTGCAGCGTCCATTGACCGTCGATTTTTTCATAACTCAAGCGGTCATGTAAACGATTTGGTCGCCCTTGCCAGAATTCATAATAATCTGGTTGCAGACGATAACCGCCCCAAAACTCCGGCTTATCAAGCACTTCACGGCTTTCAACTTGCTGTTGTAAGTCTTGAAAACGTTGCTGTAACAGCTCTCGGCTTTCAATTTTACCGCTTTGTGGAGTACTGATATGCGCTGCAATCTGGCTATCACGTGGTCGTTTAAGGTAGTAATCTGTAGATTCTTGCTCAGCAATTTTAACTACACGACC
>NZ_JZFB01000002.1:312266-313701 GCF_001188385.1 Acinetobacter sp. V2
AATAATTCGGCATATGGGTTTTCTGCCAAATCAATACCTTTTTGACTGTCATAATTCGTATAAAAATCATAACCAGCTTCTGTGGCCCCACGTAACAAAACTGTTCTAACATGAGGTCTGCCATTTGCACTTGCAGTTGCTAATGACATTGCATAGGGTTCATGCAAATTCGCTGCTAGAGCATGGTTAAACCAACCCAGAAACTGCTGATGAGGGTTAGATTCAACCTGCCCCTCATGCAACTCACCTTGCTCATAACTTAAGCGTAATTCACTTAAATCTTTGATGACATCACTCATGTCATGCACCTTATGCGACTTGTGCTTGTGAACGAACTGAATCTGCTAAATGTTGAGCTAAAGCATTCACTTCTTGCTCATCATCACCTTCAACCATGACACGAATCACAGGCTCTGTTCCAGACTTACGAATCAGGATACGGCCACGGCCTTTGAGCTGTGCTTCTGCCTTATCAAATTCAGTAACCAATGCTGGAATAGAATACGGATCAAGCATTTGTTCTAAACGTACGTTCAAAAGAACTTGTGGGAATAATTTAAAGTCTTGAACCAATTCATGAAGAGCCTTGTTTTGCTCGACCATCACAGTTAAAACTTGAAGTGCAGCGATAATGGCATCACCAGTGGTACTCTTGTCTAAAGTTAGAATATGACCAGAAGGTTCGCCGCCTATCACCCAACCATTTTCTTCTAAAGCTTGTAATACATAGCGGTCACCAACTTTTGCACGAACAAAGTTAACGTTTGCTTTTTCTAGTGCAACTTCAAGTGCCATATTACTCATGACAGTACCAACAATACCCGCTGGCTTATTTTGAGCTTGAGTCGCCAAAATATATAAAATATGGTCGCCATCGATTAAGTTACCAAACTTATCAACCATCACAACACGGTCAGCATCACCATCAAAGGCAATACCTAAATCTGCTTCGTGTTCAACTACTGCTTTTTGTAAGTGTTCAGGATGTGTTGAACCACAGCTCTCATTAATATTTAAGCCATCTGGTTCATTATATAAAGCAACAACTTTTGCCCCTAACTCACGGAAAACTGAAGGCCCAACGCTATATGCAGCGCCATGAGCACAGTCCAACACAATCTTTAAATTATTTAAATCAAAGTGGTAAGGGAATGTAGATTTACAGAATTCAATATAGCGACCATTTGCATCATTTACACGAACACTTTTACCTAAGTTTGCAGTGTCCTCAATGAATAAATCTTTTTCTAATTCGCGGTTAATTTCTTCTTGTAACGAATCTGGTAATTTTTTACCTTCACTTGAGAAGAATTTAATCCCATTATCATAATATGGATTATGCGATGCAGAAATAACAATACCTGCATGTGCATGTAAAGCACGAGTAAGGTGTGCAATGGCTGGTGTTGGTAATGGACCAAGTAAATGAACATAT
>NZ_JZFB01000002.1:313745-331105 GCF_001188385.1 Acinetobacter sp. V2
AAATGTAGCCAGATAAACGAGTGTCTTTTCCTAATACAACGAGTGGTTTATTTTTTTGACTCGTTCGTTTTAATACCTTCCCTGCAGCAAAACCGAGTTTTAAAGCAAACTCTGGAGTAATAGGCATTTGCCCAAATTTTCCACGAATACCATCCGTTCCAAAATAACTCATAGCTTATCTCATTCTTACGCCACTTCAGCGGTGGCTCACTTCATATATGGCAATTCCGCCATATTTCTTTTCTCGGATTTACTTTACACCAAAAACAAAAAGCCGTCAGTGTAATGACGGCTTTCTTCATTGTTTTGGTTACCAAAATCTAACCAACACGATAGTTTGGAGCTTCTTTAGTAATCGTTACATCGTGAACATGTGACTCAGACATACCTGCTGAAGTAATTTTCACAAATTTCGCATTTTGGCGAAGATCTTCAATCACAGCTGAACCGGTATAACCCATTGATGAACGTAAACCACCCATCATTTGATGAACGATGTTACCCATTGGGCCTTTATATGGAACACGGCCTTCGATTCCTTCTGGTACTAATTTCTCAGCACCCGCTTTTGAATCTTGGAAATAACGGTCAGCAGAACCAGTTGCTCCCGCCATTGCACCTAATGAACCCATACCACGGTATGCTTTGTAGTAACGACCTTGGAAAAACTCAACTTCGCCCGGCGCTTCTTCAGTACCAGCTAGAAGTGAACCAACCATGATCGTGCTTGCACCCGCACCGATCGCTTTTGCCATATCGCCAGAGAAACGGATACCGCCATCTGCAATTAAAGGAATTTGATCTTTTAGTGCGCTAGCAACACTGTCAATCGCAGAAATTTGTGGCATACCAATACCTGCCACAATACGTGTTGTACAGATAGAACCAGGACCAATACCTACTTTTACAGCATCTGCACCTGCATCTAATAATGCTAATGCAGCATCACCAGTTGCAATGTTTCCACCAATCACTTGAACTTGAGGGAAGTTCTGTTTCACCCAACGTACACGTTCAATTACACCAGCTGAGTGACCGTGTGCTGTATCAACAACAATGACGTCAACACCAGCTTCAACCAATGCTTCCACACGACTTGGTGTATCAGCACCTGTACCTACCGCAGCACCAACACGTAAACGACCAAGGTCATCTTTACAACTGTTTGGATAGCTTTCAGCTTTGCGGAAGTCAGTCACTGTAATTAAGCCTTTAAGTTCGTTGCTTTCGCCAACGACCAAGACTTTTTCAATACGGTGTTTTTGCAATAATGCTTGAATATTTTCTTTAGACTCGCCTTCACGTACAGTGACTAAACGATCTTGACCTGTCATGATGTTGCTAACAGGTTGTTCTAAATTAGTTTCAAAACGCGTATCACGGCCTGTCACAATACCAACAACCTTGCCGTCTTTAACAACAGGTACACCACTAATGTTATTAGCAGTGGTAATTGCAATCAGTTCACGTACTGTAGTTTCAGGCGTTACAGTGATAGGGTCTTTCACCATACCCGCTTCGAATTTCTTTACACGGCGTACTTCTGCAGCTTGAGCAGCAATATCCATGTTTTTGTGCAAAATCCCGATACCACCATTTTGTGACATCGCAATCGCCATACGTGACTCAGTCACTGTATCCATTGCAGCTGAAACTAATGGGATATTTAAATGAATGCCGCGAGTTAATCGTGTCTTTAAAGAGACATCTTTTGGGAGAACAGTAGAGTAGGCAGGAAGTAATAAGACATCATCGAAGGTTAGCGCTTCTTGAACGATGGTCAGCATAACAATCTCACTGGTAAATTCCGTGAGCTATTATAAACAAATTTCAATGCAATTTTCATATTATCTTTGCCTTTTTCAGCAATAGATGTAGAGCTGCTCTAAATAATTCCCACTTATTATAGTTTTAACGTTATTTTTTAACCCTTGTTTTTGCAACCCAGAATTTTATCTGGGTTGATCATTAGACATCATATTTAGGCAGGACAACTAAAAACTTGTTCTGTCATCAAGTCGACACCACAAGGTAAAACCTCAATCCAGTCCAAAAACTGATTAATCATTTCTTTGCCAATAAATGGACTGCCATGCTGTGGAACAATCATTTCGATGTCCATCTGGCGGACCATGTTTACCCATAAACGGATAACTTTATTGGAACACATATAGCGTTGATGAAAAGCTTTCATTTTCAGAACATGCGTATCGAAATCTGTTAAAGGTTGATTAGCATCCTCAACAATCGAAGCGCCCATATCACCAGAAAATAAGATTTTGGCAACTGGATCATAAAACTGAAAATTACCGACCGAATGTAGAAAGTGAGCAGGAACTACAACTAGCTTTGATTCCCCCAATTGAATCACTTGGCCACGATCAGGTAATTCAATAAGATGGTCTTCCCAATTCCCTTTCATACGCTCACTCATAAATGAGGAATTTAGATGCGGTAGAAAACGTGCCCATAATTTTGACGCCACCACTTTAGCGTCTGTATAGACTAACCAGCGTGGCATTGAGGTAATAATATCTGGATCCTGATGCGAAGCCATCACATAGTCCAGATTTTTCAAACGTGTATATTTATTTAATTCCATCGTTAATGGAACATAGGTCAAATCACCACCTGGATCGATTACAGCAGCGCGCTCATGATCAATAATTAAAAATTGATTGGCTTGGATACCTTCCCCTTTGACCAAACTGGTAAAACTAATACATTTATGTACGCCATTATCAAATAATATCTGCGATGTTGTTTTTTCAAACCCCATACAATTCCCCAAAAAAAACTTTAAATATTAGATATTTTTATATCCATAATAAAATAAAGGGATTCGATAACTCTTGCAATGAATTGCTTTATTTTTCTCATAATATTTTAAAATAGCTTTTGCTTTTCTTATTTTATAAATGAATCATAATGTTATTTAAAATTCACACGCAATAAATTAAAATAATTCTCATTATCAGTTTTGTCTTTTGCGCTGTCTAGGCCTCCCATGAACCAAGCACCTTATTTTTCAAGCTCCAAAACATTATTAGCAGTTGCTATTTTTAGCTTAATGACAGCAAGTCATGCTGATGAAACAGCAGAACAACAGAATTCGACCAGTGTGCTACCCACAATTTCTATTCAGGCGCAAAAAGAACCCAGCTCTCCCTATGTCGCAACAAAAGCAACCTCTGCCCTAAAATCAGATGCACCCTTATTTAAGACGGCTCAATCGGTTTCTGTGGTGACTCGTGAACAGCTCGACCAGAAACAAGCTAGAACTCTAGCAGATGCACTTGAAGGTGTTGCAGGTGTTGAAGCTGGAAAACTTGGTCGTCGTGGTTGGGATGATTTTGTTATTCGAGGGCAGACCTCTTCCGATTCGGTTTATGTAGATGGTTTAAGAGTTGGACAAAATACTTATGTTGCCACTGAACTATCAGGCATGGATCAGGTCCAAGTCTTAAAAGGCCCTGCCTCTATTAATTTCGGTTTAGTTGCACCAGGAGGTATGGTCAATTTAGTTACTAAACGCCCAGAAGCAGAAAACTTTGCACGTGCTAGCATGACTTATGGCAGCTATAACTTAAAAGAAGGTACATTCGATTTAAACTATAGCCCTAATAATAGTGAGAAAGGTGCTTTTCGTTTAAATGGTCGTATCTCTGACCAAGATGACCCGACAGATTATGTGTATTTTAAAAATTACTATATCTCCCCTTCTTACAATTTCGACTTAGGTGATAAAACTGACCTCTCTGTAATCGCAAGTTATCAGCACCGCGAATATATTCGTCAGCAAGGCTTGCCTGTCATTGGCACATTAAAAGACAATCCTAACGGTGCTATAGACCGAAGTTTATATATTGGCGACCCTAACTTCGGTAAATATGAGGCAGATGTTTATCGTACGGGTTATACGTTTAAACATGCCTTTGATAATGGCTGGAACTTTAACCAGAATTTTGCCGTCCAAAAAACCGAAATGAATGGTACTGCAGTTTTTGCTCAAACTAAAAATTTTTGGACAGACTCATCTTACACAACCATTAACCGAGCTAATAATAGTCGGCATCAAGTGATTGATAACTTAAGTTTCGCCATCGATAACCGTTTAAACAAACAGTTTGATTTATATGGCATGCAACATGATTTCAATATAGGTGTAGATGCCTTCCAAGAAAAAAGTGATTACACCAATGATAAATACGATATTGGCAATTTAAATATCTATGACCCCGTTTATGGTCAAAACGTGACATTGAAGCAAAATGTTCGGGATATTAATCGTCTCAAATATTTGGGCCTCTATTTACGTGATCGCATTCAACTCAATGATCAATGGCTTTTAAGCTTGTCTGGACGCCAAGACTGGGCACAAACCCAAAGCACAAGCTTAGTTACAAGTAGTGCAAGTAAACAATCAGACAATGCTTTTACGGGTAGCGCCTCTGTCATGTATACCCTTAATGACATTGTTGCCCCTTATGTCAGCTATGCCACTTCATTTACACCTAACAGTGGTACTGATGTAAATAATAATCCGTTCAAACCTGAAGAAGGAAAACAGGTTGAAGTCGGAATGAAATTACAAAGCCCTGATCAACGAGTTCAAGGTGCGATCGCTTGGTATGATTTAAAACGTCAAAATGTTTTAGTCACTGATACTGCGAATAGTGGCTATAAAGCTCAGCGTGGCGAACAGTTAACACGTGGTATTGAAACTGAACTTAGCGCAGAAATTTTAGAAGGTTTAAAATTAACGGCTGCATACACCTACACCATTGATGCTGAAATTAGTAAAGATGCAAACTCAAGCAATGTAGGAAAAGCACTCGATAATATTCCTGAGCATGCTTATAGCTTGTCAGCGCGCTATAAATTTGACCCAGCTTCAAAACTTGGTTGGTATGTTGGTGGTGGATTCCGTGGTGAAACCTATAAAACTGTCGATGGTTTAGATGTTCACATTCCAGGCTATACAGTCTTTGACACTGAAGCTGGCTACGATGCAGGACATTGGGGTGCTCAACTTGCGATTCGCAACTTATTTGATAAAGATTACTATGCAGGTGCACTAAATGAAAATTTAGTGACACTCGGTAACCCACGCCAAATTAATTTTACAGTGAAATTTAACTACTAAATAATGACCTACAAAAAACGCACTCGAATTGAGTGCGTTTTTTATGGCAACGTTAAATGCTTTAGAAGAAATAATGCTGCACTAAAGTAGAGATACCTACAATTAAGAAAATAGCAGCACCAATTTTATGAATGAGAGATATAGATAAACGTTCAGCTAATTTATTACCAATAAATACAGCTGGGGCATTGGCAATCATCATACCTAAGGTTGTACCTAGCATTACCCAGAAAATGCTGTCATAACGTGCAGCTAAAGCAACTGTCGCAATCTGGGTTTTGTCACCAATTTCTGCTAAGAAAAACAGGATAAAGGTTGCACCAAAAACACCAAATTTTTGCCATCTGTTAATGCTATCTGTTTCATCATCTAGCTTATCTGGAATAAGCATCCAGAAGGCCATACCAATGAAACCACCCGCAAGTACCCAAACTAAGATTTCGGGACTCAACACGGTCGTAATCCACTGTCCAAGCACAGCAGAGATACCATGGTTAATTAAAGTGGCTAAAAGAATAGCAATCAGAATAGGGATTGGCTTACGGAAACGTGCAGACAGTAAAAGGGCCAACAATTGAGTTTTATCACCCATTTCAGCAAGGGCAACAATCGAGGTAGAAATCAGAAATTCTTGCATGTCGTTTCTCTGGCTAGCATAAATGCCCATGACCTACCGCTCCTGCTAGCCAAATATCTGCAGAGTAGTAAATCAAAGGTCTTGCCAACTCGGAAACGATGAGACGTTTAAGCTATGATGACCATGTTCTGTTGAACAATTATGTTGATCATCACCTATTCATTCAGAAATGAATAGCGGCTACTCCCCAATGAAGTATGTGCTCATTATATTCGAGCAGTTCTATTTTTCAAACAAAAAATTTTATCCATGCCCATACTAATAGCCGCCCCAAGCCTAATAGTAAAGCTAAACAGATACTTAAGTTAATAAAACCAAAATTGTTAATGCCAGCTATATGTTGTGATTGAAATTCAAATGGCAAAATAAGCGTTGCCACAAATACTTCCAAACCGATTGCAACGTAGGTCATCCACTCCCAAGGAAAGTGCAAAAAACTAACCCATAATCCCATCAATAAAAATACAACCAACAGAATCGGCAACATGATTTTTAAAAAACCCACCATCTATTATTTCTCCTTTACCTAAAACGAGAAATTTTTCCTCTCTCGATCACTCCCTCTTAATCTTTAGATTAACCTAAAATCAATTAAATTAAATACCAAAATAAAACCCCGCCGAAGCGAGGTTTTAGTGATTCATTTCAGAATATTAGATTAATAAAGTACGAATATCTTTAAGAAGTTTCGTAAGTTTATTTGTAAATCGAGCGGCATCCGCACCATTAATTACACGGTGGTCATAAGACAACGACAACGGCAACATTAAGCGTGGATCAAAGTCTTTACCATTCCAAACCGGTTGCATCGTTGCAGGTGAAATACCCAAAATCGCAACTTGTGGCCAGTTTACAAGTGGTGTAAACGCTGTACCACCAATTGCGCCTAAGCTTGAAATGGTGAAATTCGCACCTTGCAAGTCTTTCGGTGTTAATTTCTTATCACGTGCTTTTTGACCTAACACACCCAATTCAACTGCAATTTGCTTAATTGATTTTTGGTCTGGGTTACGAAGTACTGGCACAGTTAAACCATCAGGTGTTGCTACCGCAATTCCCATATGGATTTCATTGCGCAAGAGCACGGATTTACCGTCATCAGATAGATGACCTGCGAACTCACGCTCTTCTTTCAACAAATACGCAACTGCTTTGATAATGAATGCCATAATCGTCAGGCTGATACCTTCTTTTTTGAAGTTGCCTTTTAGCTCATTACGCCAATCTTCTAACTCAGTAATATCAGCCAAATCAAACTGGGTGACTTGCGGAATAAAGTTGTTCAATGACAATTGCGGAATTGATACTTGCTGCAAACGCGTTAGTACTTTTTCTTCCACGCCACCAAACGCAGTGAAGTCAGGAAGCTTTGGCAAACCCGAAACCGCTGGTGCAGCCGCAGCAACTGGTGCAGCTTGTGGCGCAGTTAAACGAGTCTTCACATAAGCAAAGATATCTTCTTTAACAACACGGCCATGCTCACCAGAAGTTTTAACTTGTGACAAAATCACACCAAGTTCACGAGCAAGCTTACGTACAGCAGGACCTGCATATACTTTAGCGTTTTCAGCTTCTTGCTCTTTGGTTAACTTGTCACTGCCAGACGCTGGAGCAGATGCAGCCTGAGTCGGAGCAGGAGCTGCCGCTTTAGGTGCTGCTGCCTGTGGAGCTGGAGCTACTTCTGCTTTTGCCGCTGGTGCCGCAGCAGGTGCTTGGCCTTCAGCTTCAATTGTTGCAAGCAATATACCTTGTGAAACCTGTTGGCCTGCTTGCAAGTGAATCGCTTTCACAACGCCCGCAACAGTACTTGGAACTTCAACAGTCGCTTTATCTGACTCAACCACAACAAGGCTTTGGTCTACATCAACTTTATCGCCAACTTGTACCAAAATTTCAGCAACAACTGCTTTATCTACGCCCAAATCAGGAACGTTAATATCAACTGGTCCAGATTGCGTAGCAGCCGCAGCTACAGTTTCTTGTTGAACTGGTGCAGGCGCCGCCGCTGGAGCTGCTGTAGAAGCAGGAGCTTCAACTGGCGCACTTGATGCAGAAGTTGTTTTCACTTTAATGAGCACAACACCTTCTTTAACTGTATCGCCTTCTTTAACTTGAATGCTTTCTACAGTACCAGCAACACTGCTTGGTACTTCTACAGTTGCTTTGTCAGATTCAACTACAACGATGCTTTGCTCAACATCGATTTGCTCACCAACTTTTACTAAAATTTCACCAACGAGTGCTTTTTCAACACCAATATCAGGAACTTGAACTTCAACCACTTGGCTAGTAGTTGCCGCTGCTGGTTGTGCAGCAGTTGAAGCCTGTTGTACAGCAGCCGGCGCTGCTGTTTGTTCAGCTGCTGGAGCAGGTTTTGCAACTTCTTCTGCTTGAGCTACAGGTGCAGCACCTTCAGCTTCAAGTTCAAACAATACCGTACCTTCAGTTACGCTATCGCCTTCTTTGATTAAGATACTTTTTACGACACCTGCTGAAGTGCTAGGCACTTCAACAGATGCTTTATCTGACTCAAGTAAAACAAGGCTGTCATTTTCAGCAATGCTGTCACCAACTTTTACCAAAATTTCAGCAACAACTGCTTTATCTACACCAATATCAGGGGTCTTAATTTGCATGCTTAGTTCCCCTCACCAGTTTGCGCTTCATTGTATTCAGCAACTGCCTGAACTTCTGGATGTGCCTGTGGAGCCCATGCCACTGGACGATCAGTGTCTAACTCAAAGTTAGAAATTGCATCTTTAACTAAACGTGCATCTACTTCACCTTCGTCAGCTAATTTTTTCAAAGTAGCAACAACGATATGTGCAGCATCAACACCAAAGAAACTACGTAAGTTAGCACGTGTATCTGAGCGACCATAACCATCTGTACCTAATGCAACAAATGGGCGGCCATCTGGAAGATAAGCACGGATTTGTTCGCTATACGCACGCATATGGTCTGTTGCTGAAACAACAATACCTTCTGTACCGCGTAATTGTTTAGATACCCAAGACTCTTTTACTTCTTCAGTAAGTGGGTGTAAACGGTTGTATTCTTCACATGCCATACCATCACGCGACAACTCATTGAAGCTTGTTACACTCCAAACGTTTGAATGGATTTGGTATTCATCACGTAAGATTTTCGCAGCTTTGATCACTTCGCGAAGAATTACACCTGAACCAAGTAACTGAACAGTTGCTTTTTCATCTTTTTCGAACAAGTACATACCACGTTTAATGCCTTCCTCAGCGCCTTCAGGCATTGCAGGATGCTCGTAGTTTTCGTTCATTACAGTTAAGTAATAGAACACACGCTCTTGGTTCACATACATACGTTGTAAACCGTCATGTACGATTACAGCTAATTCGTAACCAAAACATGGATCATAAGATACGCAGTTTGGAATCGTATTTGCCAAGATATGTGAATGACCATCTTGGTGCTGTAAACCTTCACCGTTCAATGTGGTACGACCAGCAGTTGCACCTAACAAGAAACCTTGAGCTTGTGCATCGCCCGCAGCCCACGCAATGTCACCAATACGTTGGAAACCAAACATTGAGTAGTACATGTACATTGGAATCATTGGCAAGTTATTAGTTGAATAACTTGTTGCCAACGCAGCCCATGCGCTCATCGCACCAGCTTCGTTAATCCCTTCTTGAAGCATGTGACCATCACTTGCTTCACGGTAATGCATTAACTGTTCTTGGTCTTCTGGGGTATATTTTTGACCGTGAGCAGCATAAATACCAAGCTGACGGAACATACCTTCTAAACCAAATGTACGTGCTTCATCTGGAACGATTGGCACTACGCGGTCTTTAATTGCTTTTTCTTTAAGTAAAGCAGCAATTAAACGAACCATCACCATCGTAGTAGATTGCTCTTTACCACCTGAACCGTTTAATACTGCATCAAATACAGATAATTCAGGAATCGCTAAAATTTCACTCTCACGACGACGTGCTGGCAGGTAACCACCTAACGCTTCACGACGCGCTTTCATGTACTTCATTTCTGGAGAGTTTTCACTTGGGCGATAGAATGGAAGCTCTTCTAACTTATCATCTGTAAATGGCAGGTTAAAACGGTCACGTACATATTTTAAAGAGTCGATCTGCATTTTTTTGATTTGGTGAGTTTTGTTCACCGCTTCAATTTCTTCAGACAAACCGTAACCTTTAACAGTTTTCGCAAGAATAACTGTTGGTTGACCTTTGGCTTTCATTGCTTCTGCATAAGCTGCAAAAACTTTGTAAGGGTCATGGCCACCACGGTTGAGATTATCGATGTCTTCATCGCTTAAATCTTTTACAAGTTCCGCAGCTTCTGGGTACTTGCCAAAGAATTTCTCACGTGTATATGCACCACCTTTCACTTGATAGCGTTGGTATTCACCATCAACAGTTTCTTCCATTACCGCTTTTAAAGCGCCTGTGTTGTCTTTTGCAAGTAGCGGATCCCAATGACGGCCCCATACCACTTTAATGACACGCCAGCCCGCACCACGGAATAAAGATTCTAATTCTTGAATGATTTTACCGTTACCACGTACAGGACCATCTAGACGCTGTAAGTTACAGTTAACTACCCAAATGAGGTTATCTAGCTTTTCACGACCAGCAAGTGAAATTGCACCAGTACTTTCTGGCTCATCCATCTCACCATCGCCAAGATAAGCCCAGACTTTACGATTTTCTTCTTTGATCAAGCCACGGTTCATCAAATATTTTTGAATGTGCGCTTGATAAATCGACATGATTGGACCAAGACCCATTGATACAGTTGGGAATTGCCAATAGTCCGGCATTAAATATGGATGTGGATAGCTTGGTAAACCGTTACCGCCAACTTCACGGCGGAAATTACTTAACTGTTCTTCAGTTAAACGTCCTTCAAGGAATGAACGTGCATAAATACCAGGAGCACAGTGTCCTTGGTAATAAATCATATCTCCGCCAAAGTTATCGCTGTTTGCGCGGAAGAAATGGTTAAAACCTACGTCATATAATGTTGCACTTGATGCGAAGCTCGCCAAGTGTCCACCTAAATCATCACCTGTTTTATTCGCACGAAGTACCATTGCTAAGGCATTCCAACGAATCAATGCACGAATACGGCGTTCCATATCTTGGTCGCCTGGCATTGCAGGTTGTTCTTCAACAGAAATTGTATTTAAGTAAGGTGTATTGAGACGTTGAATTGGAACATGCTTAGCAATTGCTTGTTGGTAAAGTTTTTCCAATAAGAATGCTGCGCGCTCAGTTCCCATATGTTGTAAAACTGAATCGAATGCATCTTGCCACTCTTGGGTTTCTTGTGCATCGGAGTCACCGTAAAACGCCATAATTCACCTGTTCCTTGTTCTTTAATCTACTTTGTATTTTTACCACGTTTTACCCCTCTCTAGTTATTGCCACGGGTGAATGTGAGGGGGGCCTATTATTTTCTGAATGAATAGTCATTGACCGAGCATTAAACAAAATAACAAAAAAACGCCAATAATGGCGTTTTTTTATACAATCTTTACGTTAAAAAAGGTTTAGGCTAATTTCAGATTCATAAATTTAATAACCTTAACTTTTTAACTATGCTTTTAAGGAAGCATCGCCAAGTAAGTCGTTGGATTCTTACGTTGACCATCTTTTACTACTTCGTAGTGCAAATGTGGGCCAGTACAGCGACCAGTACAACCTACATTGGCAATATGTTCACCAGCAGATACTTGGTCGCCTACACGTACCATTAAGCGTGAAGCATGAGCATAACGTGTTAAGTAACCATTCCCATGGTTAATTTCAACATATTGACCATAGCCAGTGCCCCAGCCAGATTTCGTTACAATACCTGGGCCTGTCGCATAGATTGGCGTGCCACTCGGAGCAGCCATATCTAAACCACCATGATGTTCGGCACGACCGCTCATTGTACGACCACCGAAGTTCGAAGAAACTCGTACAGTATCAGGAAGAGGATGCGAAACTAACCAAGAGTAAGCATTTGAAGAAGAGGCATTAAAAGAATTCTTTGCACTCGTATTGCCATATTTTTTTGCGAGCGATTCATTGTTGAGCTCAACCGTTTTTTGGCGTAAGGTCACTGAAACTTTCGCACTCGCCGGAAGATCTAAATCATCAGGATGGGTGTATGAACCTTGAGATAATGTTTTTGATAGTTGTTCCAATCGATCTGAATCAGTAGATTGGTTAATAGTTTGATAATCTGCAAAAGCAACTGATGCTGCCGAAGCGGCAAGTGAAAACGCTAATAAAATACGACGCGTGTGCATAAAAACCTCTTGAAACTGTTCTTACTCAAGTTCCTTATGATCTCTTCCTTGATATCAATCGAAATGAACGCTTAAGATGAAGACAAGAATCTATCCGAGAATGACCCATGTCTAAACCCGATAACGTTTTTCAACAAACCGGAAAACACATAAAAACAGGAAACCTTACGTTTCTAACAACGCAAGTCGCGCAATGGCAAAGACTTACGAAAATAATCCAACCCTTATTGCCCCAACCGGAACAATGGCAGGTCGTGTGTTATCAAAATGGTTCTTTAATCATTACTGGTGAAAATCAGGCGATGATTAGTCAACTCAGTTATTTACAGAACCAATATGTATCTAAATTATCTCAACTTGAAGGGTTAAAAGACTTACAAAGAATTCAGATTCGCTTGAGAAATAAAAATATTCCAAATGCACCCTCATCTGAGCCATCTAAACCCATCCCCCCGGAAACACAAGAAATGTTACGTAGTGCAGCCGACTTTGTGAGCGACCCTAAGCTTAGCCAAGCTTTACTACGTTTGGCAAGCAATAAAAAATGATGAGCTTTCTATTTCTTAATTAGAATCGTTCTTATTATGTGATAATAATCACACTTTGAAACGTTACAATATAACGTAGCTAAGTAAAGACAATGACTTATGTCACACTGACATATGGAATTGGACATTCATTCTCGTCATTAAATGTTACAATTTCATAATTACTCGGATCACTTTGAACATTGCGTAACAACTGATTATTTAAAGCATGTCCCGATTTATAGCCATCAAACTTGGCAATAATTTGATGACCAAGTAAATACAAATCACCTACTGCATCCAAAATCTTATGTCTCACAAATTCGTCAGCGAAACGTAAGCCTTCTTCGTTCACAACACCTGTGTCATCTACACCAATGGCATTATCTAAACTTGCACCCAAAGCTAAGTTATTTGCTTTGAGGTAATCTAGATCTTTCATAAAACCAAAAGTACGAGCTTCACTAACCTCATATACAAAAGTTTCAGTAGAAAAGTCGATAGTGGCAGATTGATATTCTTTAGCAAATGCCGGATGATCAAAATCAATCGTAAAATTTAATTGAAAACCATTATGCGGGCTAAAAATCGCTTTTTTATCATCTATTAGTGCTTCAACTGGTTTTAATATTCTTATAAATTTTTTCGGCGCATCCAGCTCACGTAATCCAACCTGCATTAACAGGTAAATAAATGGGCCGGCGCTTCCATCCATAATCGGAACTTCGGACGCAGATACCTCAACAATAAGGTTATCAATTCCTAAACCTGCAATTGCGCTCATTACATGCTCAATCGTTCCAACTTTTATATCTCCAATTACCAAATTGGAGCACATGAAAGCTTCTTGAATGAGTAAAGCATTCGCATGGATTTCAACGGGCGGGTCTAAATCGATACGACGAAATACAATACCTCCATCCGCGGTATGTGGAATGAAATTGATCATCACTTTTTGACCGCTATGAAGACCTATTCCACTCGCTTTTACCACACGATTGAGAGTACGTTGTTTCACCATGCTTTGTAACTTCTTTTTTAAAACCGCTATACGTTAGCATATTTAGTCATTGATCAAAAACAAAAAAAGGCAGTGTTTAAACACTGCCTTTTTTTAAATTTAATAATTTTTTACTTACGTTGCTGATTTTTCAAGTAATCTTGAATGCTCATCGGAGAAGAACGTGGAGAAGAACTTGCATTGCTACTCACTTCATTGTCTGCATTTTGACGCTTATTAATCGCAGGAACGTCATCTTCATCAACAGATTGAGCTGATTGAGATGATGCATGATTTACTGTATTACGTTTTCTCGGTTCTGCATCTGCAGCATTACGAGTTAAACCAGTCGCAATCACTGTTACACGTAATTCATCACGCGCATCTGGATCAAATACTGTACCGTAGAAAATTTCACCTTCATCAAGGTCAACAATCTGGTTCACAACATCAGTAATAATTTCAGTTTCGCGCAACGTAATATCATCACCGCCAGTAATGTTAATCAACACACCTTTAGCATTAATAATATTTACGTTATCAAGCAATGGACTACGAATAGCCTGTTCAGCTGCTTGACGTGCACGATCTTCACCACGACCTAAACCAGCACCCATCATTGCGTAACCACGAGTACTCATTGCAGTTTTCAAATCGGCGAAGTCAAGGTTAATGTGACCACGGTTTACAACAAGGTCAAAGATACTACGTACAGCGTTTAACAATACATCATCAGCTTTTTTATAAGCATCTTTCATTGAAATATCGCCATATACGCTAAGTAAGCGTTGGTTAGGGATAATAATCAATGAATCAACATGTGCTTCAAGCGCTTCAATACCGCGTTCAGCAGATTTTAAACGGCGACGGCCTTCAAAGTTAAATGGAGTTGTTACAACACCAACAGTCAAAATACCCATTTCTTTGGCAACTTCAGCCACGACAGGAGCCGCGCCCGTACCCGTACCACCACCCATACCAGCGGTAACGAACACCATATCCGTACCTTCAAGATGATGACGAATAATTTCACGGCTTTCTTCTGCTGCAACTTGACCAACTTCAGGGTTAGCACCAGCACCTAAACCACGCGTACTTTGCTCGCCTAACTGAATTTTGAAAGGTGCATTCATACAATCTAGTGCTTGTTTGTCTGTATTGGCACAAACGAATTTAACACCTTGAATATCAGACTGCACCATATGTTGAACGGCATTACCGCCACCACCACCTACACCAAATACAGTGAAACGGGCTTGACCGTTGCCATCGTTTAGTTCATCTTCTATAAATTCAAATGAGGCCATGACCTTTAGGGTTCCTAATACATTATGGCAGTCACTTCAGCCCGTATACTGCCTTGATTTTCAAAAATAACTAATTTTAAGAATGCTGTGCAATACAAACCTTGTCAAGTACAGTGGTTTTCTCTTACAACTTCCTAACAATTCTACCAATAAATCCATACATCCTAAAAAATGGCTTTTAGCTTGCTATTAAATGCATTCCAGCCATTTACCATTCGCTCCCATACCGAACGGTCATTTGCCTCTTCAGGCTCTTCAACAGCTTCTTGCAACTCACTTTGGCTAAACATGAGCAAACCAGCTGCTGTTGCATACATCGAACGACGTAATGCTGCCTGATGTTGATCATCAGCATAAACCTGTAACGGCGGATTACCCAAATGGGCAGATACCCCCAACATACGGCGAGCCAAACTCACCATACCTTCGATTTGACAAGCATCCCCTGTCAAGACTACACCATGGTATAAACCATGAATTGCACCGCTGTTCTCGAGCTCATCACGAATCTGGCTAAAGATCTCTTCATAGCGGGCAATAATAATTTCTGACAACTCAATTCGACTAATAGTTTGAGGGCCATCAATTCCTTCTACCTGAATCATGTGATCTGGCTTAACAGCACTTAAATCGACACAACCATACAGAATTTTAATACGTTCAGCTTCTTCTGTTGTAGTTTGCAATACAGCAGCAATATCACGCGTAACGTGCTCACCACCGCGTTGCAATGTACGTGCCAGAGCCAAACGTCCATCTAGATAAACTGCAAGATTGGTAATGCCTGCGCCAATATCGACTAGACAAACACCATACTCTTTTTCATCTTTAAGCAAGCTTGCCTCAGCGGTTGCCAGACAAGATACCACCATTTTTTCAACCCCGATATTTGCACCTTTCATAGCGCGATCAAGGTTTTGCATAGTCGCAATCGGCATCATCATTAACTGATAATGTCCGGTCATACTATGAGCAGTCATGTTAATTGGATTCTGCACCCATTCAGCAGAATCACCTAATTCAAAGCCTAACGGCACTGCACTTGCTAAATAGTAATCAGAAGTCACATGACTTGCTTTTGCCAATTCTAACGCGCGCACGACTTCATTTGTTGTAATAACATGTGCTGGATTAGCAACTGGTGTGCGGCCAGAGGCATAAAAACTTTGCAACTCGGTACTCGGAATCGATACCCATGCGCTATGAATGCGACATTCGGCCATATTTTCCGCTTCAGCGACAGCATTTTTAATCGCAGCGATAACTTTATCGAGGCTTACGATTTTTCCTTTATTCATGCCACGATTGCGAGCAGTTGCCATACCGATAACTTGAATGTTATCCGGCGCATGAATTTTTCCAATCAAAACTGAAACTTTATGCGTCCCAATGTCAATCGCAACAACTGAGGGAACAGCTTCATTCATCACTCATACCATTTCTTTGTTGTTTAATACCAGGCAAATTGCCTATTTTAAAGCCACGTATTATGGCTTTGCTTTTGTTCCACCTGCAATGCTTGTGTCATCAATCGTTACAACAAACTGACCATTCACAATTTTAGGTGGTGTTGCGTTCTTCCATTGAATAGATAATCCATTACGATATCGCAAATCAATGGCTGAGATTTTCGACCACACCGGTTTTAAGTCAGATTGTGCCAGATGGCTTAAACGTTGCAACTTATTCATTGTTTGATCTTGGTCAACAATAATTCGTAAACCTGAGTCAAACTGCATAAACCAAGTCATTCGCTCCGTCAGATATAACTCTTTTAGACGCAAATTGGCAGGGTGGAATAATTGATTGATTTCATTATAGCGTCGCATCATCATTTTCGACTGGCTTACCGGACCATGGAGTAACGGAAGCTCAGGATGAATCGTCGACTCTGCCTCACTGAATACATCGCCTCCATCGCTTAACAAGCGACCTGTTCCCCAACGGGCGATGGCATGTCGAGGCATGACACGAACACGAATACCATTGGGCCAAGCACGAGAAACGACTACTCGGTCTACCCACGAAATTTCTAATGTTTTATCTCGAATCTGTTCTAAATCAGATGTGAAATAATTCGCTTTTATAATTGGAGCAACATGCTGCATCACTTGTTGGGTTTCAACTGAAGACGTCGATCCCACAACTTCTAGCTTTGCAACTGTTGCATCCGTAATAACTTTATATAGCCCATAAATTCCGACTGCCAGCACTACAAAAGCAATAACCAACAGCACCCATCCACCAGCATTTGCAAGCTTCTGCTTACGTGTAGGTGGTTTATCATGAATAGAGGTGATAGCCGCACGTTTACGGCGCATGGAAGCCGGAAGTTGTGCCATATTTAAGCCGTACCTTCCAATGTTTGCTCAAGAATGGCAACACACAACTCATCAAAACTATAGCCAACAGCTTTCGCAGCTTTTGGAACTAAAGAGTGGCTGG
>NZ_JZFB01000002.1:331150-333801 GCF_001188385.1 Acinetobacter sp. V2
ACCCTGCTCATCCTGCATCGCATCAATACGGCCCCAGCTTTCTGCACCAACTGCCTGAAAAGCACGTAAGCACAATGCTTGAAGATTCTTCTCTTCTGTATCACTTAGACCACAAGGAATACCATACTCTACATCATTACGTTGATATTTTGCTTCGTAGTCGTAGAAAGCAACATCTGCTGGTGGTTGTAAACGAATAACCGGTAAAGGCTGACCATTTAGGAATGAGATTGTGAATTCACGACCTGTGATCCACTTTTCCGCCATCACAACAGCATCGTGCTGAGTCGCCTTCTCAATTGCAGCTGCAAAATCTTCTGCTTTCTCAACCTTACTCATGCCGACACTTGAGCCTTCATGTACAGGTTTGATAATTACAGGTAAGCCTAACTCAGCAATCACCGCATCTAAATCTGTTTCTTTAGTAATAATGCGATATGGCGCTGTAGGTAAATCACTACCTTGCCAGATTTGCTTGGTTTTGACTTTATCCATGCCAATCGCAGAACCTTGCACACCAGTTCCTGTATAAGGCAGATTTAACCATTCAAGCACGCCTTGAATCTGGCCATCTTCACCACCACGACCATGCAATACAATAAATGCACGATCATAATTTACAAGTTCAGTCACACTGCGGTCTTGCGGATCAAATGCTTCAGCCTGAACACCTGAACGCAATAAAGCGTCCAGAACTGCCTGACCACTATCTAAAGACACAGCACGCTCAGCCGATTTCCCACCAAATAGCACGGCAACTTTGCCGAATTTTGTAGCATTTGACACGTTTAAATCCTTAACCCGATAATTCAATATTTTTGTTTATTTCACATACAAATGGTGTTGTGCAAGTTCTACAGAAATTGCTCCCACGTTACCCGCACCTTGCGTTAATAACAAGTCATTTGGTTGTAACACATTTTGCATGATGTTTTGTAAATTACCTTCAACCGGATCAACCAAAATCGGTTCCACCTGTCCACGTAAACGAATACTACGCGCTAGAGTACGGCTGTCTGCACCTACAATAGGCTTTTCACCGGCAGGATAAACTTCCAATAATAATAATTGATCGACCTGAGAAAGCACTTCAATAAAGTCATCAAAACAATCGCGGGTACGAGAGTAACGGTGTGGCTGGAATAACATCACCAAACGACGATCTGGATGGCTCTGACGAGCAGCTTTAATAGTTGCTTCTACTTCTTTCGGATGATGCCCATAGTCATCAACTAACTTAACGTTACCATCGGCAAGTTCGAATTCGCCTTGCACTTGGAAGCGACGACCAACACCACTGAAACCCGCTAAAGCACGGCTAATTGCGTCATCAGAAACACCTTCATCAGTCGCAACACCAATCGCAGCCAAAGCATTCAAAATATTATGCATGCCCGGTTGATTAATCGTTAAACGTAGCGGCTCACGACCTTTACGTAACACGGTGAAGTGTGAACGCATGCCATCTTGTTCAACATCAATTGCGCGAATGTCGTTGTCTTCATTAAAACCATAAGTAATGACTGGACGGCCTACACGCGGCATAATTTCACGAATGTTGGCGTCATCACCACAAACGACAGCCAAACCATAAAATGGTAAGTTATGAAGGAACTGTACGAACGTATCTTTTAATTTATCAAAGCTACCTTCATAGGTATCCATATGGTCAGCATCAATGTTCGTTACAATCGCTGCCATTGGTTGCAAATAAAGGAAAGATGCATCTGATTCATCAGCTTCAGCTACGATGAAACGGCTTTCACCTAATGCAGCATTTACGCCTGTACTGTTAAGTAAACCACCAATGACATAAGTTGGATCAAGGTTTTCTTCAGCCAACATAGTCGTTAAAAGACTTGTCGTTGTCGTTTTACCATGTGTACCAGCTACAGCAATACCATGGCGGTAACGCATAAGCTCACCTAACATCTCTGCGCGGCGTACGATTGGAGTACGTTGCTCAATCGCTGCTTTAATTTCCGGATTTTCTGGATCAATCGCTGTAGAAACTACAAGCACATTGGCATTTTTAATATTTTCCGCTTGATGGCCAATATAAACCTTGATGCCATTTTGCTCTAATTGTTCTGTAGTTTTAGATGCTTTAATGTCTGAACCAGAAATTTTATAACCTTGGTTACCCAATACCTCTGCAATGCCACACATCCCAGCACCGCCGATCCCCACAAAATGAATGTGTTTGATACGGCGCATTTCAGGCACTTTAATCAGTTTTTTTGCTTGGTTCGCAGCTGTTGATGGAGACATAGTAAATCCGATTACATTTTTTGGATAAGATCAACCACATGCTGAGTCGCATTTGGTTGGGCATGTTGACGCGCTTTCACTGCCATTTCTGTAAGTAACTGGCGGTTCATCAGCGAAGTGAACAATTCATTTAGAACATCTGGTGTCATAGTCGATTGCTGACAAATTTTTGCAGCACCGAAATCTGCCAGAAATTTGGCATTTGCAGTTTGATGGTCATCAACTGCTATAGGAAGTGGTACAAAAACTGCGGCCACACCTGCTGTTGCAACTTCTGTTACCGTGAGTGCTCCAGCTCGGCAAATAATTAAATCTGCCTCACTATAAGCCTTTGCCATATCTTCAATAAACGGCAAAACGTGTACAGTTAAATTGGCTGG
>NZ_JZFB01000002.1:333843-340874 GCF_001188385.1 Acinetobacter sp. V2
TGACCGCACTGGTGAAAAATATTAAGTGGAACTTGTAATTGTTTTAATGCTGGAGGTAAGCGCTCATTGAGTGCTTTGGCACCTAAAGAACCACCAACAATTAGAATATTTAGAGGCTGCCCTGCTTGCGCACGCTCATCATAACGCCACTTTGGGCTTAAAATATCTGTGATTTCATGACGTACAGGATTTCCTGTTGTAACGACTTTTCCACCAGCAGGAAATGTATTTGGAAATGCTTCACACACGACTTTAGCAACACGAGACAACTGCGCATTGGTAAAACCAGCAACCGCATTTTGTTCATGAATGAGAACAGGAATACCTAACAAACGTGCGGCTAAACCACCCGGTCCCGCAACATAACCGCCAAAGCCTGCAACTGCATCAACTTTAAGCTGTTTCATATAACGCATTGCGCTTAAAGTGGCTTTTAAAATTTTAAAAGGTGCAGCAATTTTACGGACTAATCCATTGCCACGAACACCTTGAATATCAATTTGATATATTGGAATATTTTGATCTTTTAATAATCGGTTTTCCATACCTGTTGGCGTGGCTAACCATGAAACCTGACAACCTTGTTGTTGAAGTTTTTTGGCTACGGCGAGGGCTGGAAAAACATGTCCACCTGTACCGGCAGCCATCATCATGACATGTTTAGGTTTGCTTTGCTGTGAATCGGTCACGGTCTAATTCTTCAACTCAAAAAACAATGGAAATTGTCATCTATTTTTGTAGCCGTTTATTTTAATCCTAAAGCTTCATTAACGAAAAGCTAATTTCACTCGTTTATAACAGAAAGATGTGCTTTTTTGAAAATATGCCTACAAAGCTGTGGTGTATTTAGTATTGTTATTTTATTAATTCATATATTTTCAGGTGATTTCCCATAAATACCGCGGAAAACCACCTGAAATAAATAATTAAGCTGAACGTCCAGCTTCTAATACATCAAATAGATCATCTGCAATTGATGTACCAAATTGAGCATCAATTTCACGAATACAGGTTGGGCTAGTGACATTAATTTCAGTAACATAATTACCAATTACATCTAAGCCCACAAAAACTAAACCTTTTTCGCGTAGGAAAGGGCCAATTTTAGCTGCAATCAGCTTATCGTTTTCAGTAAGCGGACGCGCTTGCCCTAAACCGCCTGCCGCCAAGTTACCGCGCACTTCACCATTTTGTGGAATACGGGCTAGACAGTAAGGAATAGGTTCGCCATTCACCATTAAAATACGCTTATCCCCTTCTACAATTTCAGGAATATAGCGCTGAGCCATAATTGGACGGTTGCCTAGCTCTGTAAGCATTTCTAAGGTAGAACCAATATTTACACCGTCTTGGTATAAACGGAAAATCCCCATGCCACCCATACCATCAAGCGGCTTAACAATCACATCACCATGTTCTTTAATAAATTCACGAATTAAACTTTGCTGCGATGTCACAAGTGTAGGTACTTGTAGCTCTGGAAATTGCGTTGCAAAAAGTTTTTCGTTGCAATCACGCAATGATTGAGGCTTATTAATAATCCATGAACCTTCACGCTCAGCTTGCTCAAGCACGTAAGTCGTGTAGACAAAATTCATGTCAAATGGCGGATCTTTACGCATGAGTACTACATCGTAAGCCGCAATAGATTCTTTTTTCTTTTCGCCAAGTTCATAGTAATGATTGTAATCTTCAAAAACTTTTAAGGGTGAAATTAGACCGTAAGCCTTACCTTGATCGATATATAAATCTTGCTGTAATGCATAACCTAATTCATGTCCACGACGGCTCGCCGCCCACAACATTGCCATGGTTGAATCCTTTTTAAGGTTTACGGTTTCAATCGGATCCATGACGACAAGTACACGCATACTCAAGCTCTTCTTAAAATTTAAATTAACATGAGTATAGCTGAGATTTTTCCTTGGTTTTTCTTAATTTCAGTAAAACATTATCTGTTATTTCTTGATCTGGAATTTAAGTAAATTCAGTTAGACTATGAGCATAAAATATTATTTTTAAAGGCTAAACATGAAACTTTATCGCTATTTAACTGGTCCTGATGACTCTGCTTTTTGTGCAAGAGTGACTAAAGCACTGAATCATGGCTGGGAATTATATGAAGCGCCAACCATGACCTTTAATGGCACGCATGTCATTGTGGGACAAGCAATTTGCAAAACAATTGACGAGAATTATGATCCAGAAATGGATATTTTAGATGTTCTGAAAAATAATGCTTAATCTCAAGAGGGAGTCTTTATTGGCAAAAGCCCCTCTCTAAAACTCAATTAACAAGAAAAACTAATGAGTTAATTCATATAGTTTGCTTAATTCACTCATTACATTCCTAAAAAATAGTTATTAAAAAATAAATATGTCATTTTTTGAGGCAATAGTTCTTTTATTCTAAACAATTAAATGATTATAATTATCATTTATACTTTTATTTTTGTTAATTGATTTTATTTTTATGTTAAGAATTTCTATATCATCTCCCCAAATTAAGCGTCTTTTCCCGCTGAGCTTACTCAGTTTAATGATCTTGAATATTCAAGGTGCCTACGCAGAAGACTTGATTGACTCATCATCGAAAGTAGCAGCCACCATGCCCACCATAAAAATTGAGGCTATGAGTGAACTCGATCCAATTAAAAGTTATATCGACTATGACAAGGCCAATGTCACACGTAACGGTTTAGACAAAAAAGATATTCCTCAAACCATTGATACGATTGATGTTCAGAAATATAAAATTTATGGATCAAATGATTTAAGCGTTATGTTGCAAGGCACCCCTGGCGTATCAACCAGTTACGATATGCGCGGTGATGGCATCACGATTCGTGGCTTTGGTGCCGATACAGGTGATATTTACCGTGATGGTATACGTGAAAGCGGACAAGTACGTCGTAGTACTGCCAATATTGAACGTATTGAAATTTTAAAAGGCCCCGCTTCGGTTTTATATGGTCGTAGCGCAGGTGGCGGCGTTGTGAATATGGTGAGTAAATTTGCCAATTTTGACTCTAAAAGTTCAGTTGGTGCGTACGCAGGTTCTTACGACAACTACGGAACAACGGCTGACATCAATCAAGTCATTAATGACAATTTAGCAATACGTTTGACCGGAGAATATGGCGAGTCAGGAAGCTTCCGCTCTGGCATTGAAAATAAAATTGAAATGTTTTCACCAAGTTTCACTTATAAAAATGATGATGGAACACTCACTTGGACCACACAATATACCTATGACAAATTAGGTCGTGTGCCTGATCGTGGTCCAGCATATGAAAACTTGCCTGCGGGAACCTCAATTAAAATGGGATTTGCCCAAGACGGCGATTATGTTGATGATATTTTGCAAGTGATTCGCACCGATGTGAATTATCAATATGCGCCTGATTGGAACTTTCACTGGGCAGCAAGTTACCGACAAGCAGAGCAGAACTTTGATCATTTTTATTTTGGAACATATTGTGGCCTCGATGGAAATGACTTGAAAGGCAAAGAATGCACCACTAAAAAAGGTTATATCAATCAAATTTACTACTGGCAACAAACCAGCAATAAAACCACCACCAATACCTTTGATATTAAGGGTATGTTCAAAACAGGTTCGTTTGAACATCAAATCATGATGGGTACAGACTGGACTTATGAACAACGAGAGCCACGCTTAGCAAATGAAGCTCAGAATGGTTCTATTTACGGCTACGTTAATCCATTCACAGGCGAACGTGAATATAGCCGTGGCAATGGCCCATTAAAGATGAGACAGCATAACTATAATGAAGGCACAACTTACGGCGTATTTATTCAAGATTTAATTGGTCTAAATGACCAACTTAAACTGATGATGGGCGTCCGCTACGATTACTTTGACTTTTCAACTACCAACAAGCTAACTAATGAACATCGTAATGTAAAAGATGGCAGCTTTAGCCCAAACGTTGGTTTGGTATGGCAACCGCTTCCTGAACATAGCTTTTATACCTCTTACTCTAAGAGCTTTGCACCATTTGGCGGGCAAATGGGTGTTAACCAAGTTACTGGAAACACCGATGTCACAAAAATGGATAAAGAGCCTCAATATAACGAGCAATACGAAGTTGGGGTAAAAAGCGAATGGTTAGATAGTCGTTTAAATACTCAATTTTCTGTCTTTGATATTCGTAAAAATAATATCCGCTATAAACCAAATCCTAATGACCAACCAGATGTATGGGCAACTGCAGGTCAGCATCAATCTCGTGGTCTTGAATTTAGTTTTATTGGTCGCGTACTTGATAATGTCTTTGTTCGCGGTGGTTATGGCTACACAGATGCAAAAGTAAAAGAAGACAAACAAAAGCCTGAACAAGAAGGCAACTATTTAGCCAACACATCTAAAAACACGGGTAATTTATTTATTCGCTATTTACCAACCGAGCAGTGGTATACCGAGGTGGGCGTGACTTATGTCGGGTCTTATTATCCAAATATTAATAATCAAGTAAAAATGGAAGGCTTCAATCGTGTGGATGCGGCGATTGGTTATAGTGCAGACCCCTGGAATGTCACACTTGCGGTGAATAATCTAACCAATAAAGAATATTGGCGTTCAGACAGCATGCCAGGCACACCACGTAATGTGTTATTACGTTTGAATTATCAGTTCTAAATAAAAATATTAAAAAGGCATACCCCTATTTAGAGGTATGCCTTTTTCTTTTTAGATACCGTATTTCTCGCGATAAGCTTGCATATTTGCTAGCGCTTCTGTTTCGCCTTTCGCCTCTAAATAATCCATTAAATCTTTCATGGTAATCAGTGCGTGCACAGGAATTTCTAATTCTTTTTGAACTTCTTGAATTGCAGAAAGCTCACCTTGACCGCGTTCTTGACGATCTAATGCCACCAAAACACCCGCAATAGTTGCACCAGCATTTTTCAAGATCGTTACAACTTCACGAATCGCTGTACCTGCGGTAATTACGTCGTCAATAATCCAGACTTTTTTACCTTCAACCGCAGCACCAACTAGAACACCGCCTTCACCATGATCTTTCGCTTCTTTACGGTTAAAGCCCCATGGCACACTTTTGTTATGGACTTGCGACAAAGCAACAGCAGTCGCTGCTACAAAAGGAATACCTTTGTAAGCTGGTCCAAAAATCACATCAACATTTTGACATTGTGTTAATTTATCAGCATAGCCTTGCGCTAAAAGAGATAAAGCTTCACCATCGTTGAGTAGGCCTGCATTAAAAAAATAAGGACTCACGCGTCCAGATTTTAAAGTAAACTCACCAAATTTAAGCACACCGCGTGATAATGCGAGTTCGATAAATGCTTGCGGGTGAAATGACACAGGCGTTGTCATGAGGTGCTCCAAATTCACAATTGAGGTTAAATTTTCGCATGATACCAAAGGATCAGTATCCAAGTGATGTAAAAATTCTTCGAGTCGTTTCCATTAACGTAAATGGCTTACGTTCTTCAGTAACGAAAGGCTTACTTGAATGGTTAGAACAATCAGATGCCGATGTCGTATGCATGCAGGAAAGCCGCATTACCCATGAACAATGGACTGAAAAATTTAGACCCGAAGGATGGCATACCCATCTCTTTCCAGCAGAGCGTGCAGGTTATGCGGGAACTGCGATATATAGCCGTCTACCCTTCGTCTCTGTTAAAGATGGTTTAGGGTTTGAGCTGGCTGACAGTCAAGGCCGCTTTATTTCTGCGGAATTCGATTTAGGTTTGTCACATCCGGTACATATTGCATCATTATACTTACCTTCAGGCTCAAGTGGTGAAGAAGCGCAAGCACGTAAAGATTTATTTTTAGGTGAATACGCAAAAATCTTGAAACAATGGCGTGACGAGAATAAGTCAGTCATCATTTGTGGTGACTACAATATTGTTCATAAACGTATTGATATCAAAAACTGGTCAGGTAACCAGAAATCATCTGGTTGTTTACCTCATGAACGTGCATGGCTTGACCATATTTACGATGAACTTGGCTATGTCGATACCTTCCGTGTAGTTCGCGCAGAAGCAGAACTTTATTCATGGTGGTCAAATCGCGGTCAAGCTCGTGCAAAAAACGTAGGGTGGCGTATTGACTATCAAGCATGTTCACCAGACTGGAAAACACGTGTAGCCAATGCATGGGTCTTTAAAGATCAATGGTTTAGCGACCACGCGCCTGTTATTATTGACTATAAAATTCAAGAGTAAGTGAACACCTGTTCACTTGCATTGTCGTTTTCGCTTACAGCATATGTCGTTTTTGAGTATTTTTCTTACACAGCTTTAACGGCATTATAGCTGCACGGCACAGGGAAGCAGTCAGGATGACGCAAAAGGATAGGACGCCGTAGGAAGATAAAATAAACTTATGATAAGTTTATTTGCAAGGATGTGACATTGGACGTTGAAATGAGACCCGCATGATCAGGATGATTAAATGCGGGTTTTCTCTTTTTAAGTCTCTTATTTTTTGCGCTAAGTTCTTTTAGTTTTAATTTCTTCTTATTAAGCTCATTATCGCTTTGTCTTATGACAATAACATGACATTTCTCTTTCGATTAATCATTAATTTTCATTTGTTTTAAAAGTATCGGTATAAAGTAGTGCTTAAAAGCTTTTTGGGTTAGGCTGTGTGCTCTCTCTTTTTGACATGGTCCGATAAAATGTTAAAAATTTATGGAATTAAAAACTGTAATTCAATGAAAAAGGCATTTGATGCTTTGCAAGCCAAAGCGCTTAACTATGATTTTCACGATTATAAAAAACAAGGCATTGATGCAGATACTCTAAAGATCTGGTTAAAAGAAATTGGGCAAGATACAGTCCTCAATAAAAAAGGAACGACTTGGCGTAAGCTTTCAGAAGAAGAACAAAATCGTGCTTTAAGCAGTGAAGATAACCTTATTGAAGCACTCATTGCTCAACCAAGTTTAATTAAAAGACCGGTTTTACAAACCTCACAAGGTTTCATTGTAGGTTTTGATGAATCTACCTATCAAAACATCCAAGCA
>NZ_JZFB01000002.1:340943-344764 GCF_001188385.1 Acinetobacter sp. V2
ACCAAGTGCAGAAACGCCAATATAACCACGCAGTTTAAGCTTTTTACCGCCATCGGTTAACTCACCTTTCAGTTTGTAAGTTTTACCAGATTTAGGGTCTAAAATCGTACCGTTTTCATAACTGTTACCACCTACATTTTTTAAATTATGTACAATGGTGACACCTTTAAGTGGTTTGTTTTTATACGGACCTTCACATTTTGTACAAGCGTTTTCTTCGCCCGGTGTCAAAATGTTTTGAATGGTTGCAGTTAAGGTTCCGTCCTTCTGTTCCGTAAATTTCACTACGGCTTTTGGCTTGTTGGTCTGATCATCAATCGTTTTCCATACCGTTCCATTGAGTGAATCAGCCGCATTGGCAAATGCAGCCATACCAATGAGTCCTAAAGCTAAAGCAATCTTTTTCATTTTTGTAATATCCTTGGGTCTTTCAAGATTTTTAGTATTCAGAAGTCGCAAAGATATTGCAATTTTTGAATGTGACTGTTTCGTGTAACCTTGTAATCTTGCAAAATAAAATTTACAAGAAAACAAGAAACTAGCATAAAAATGGATGCTCTATGAATATATCAAATGTTTGGAAATATTATTTTACAGAAACTTTTCTTAAAACAACAATTCGCAAGCCAAGTCAGCTAAATTTGCCGGCTACGGCCTTACGTCCCGTTCTAGATCAGATGTGTCGTGCTTTCCCACGACAAAAAAATGTTTCTGTACGCCCAATTCGGTTAGCAGGCATTAAAGGTGAAGAAATCAAACCACAAGATTCTGCCACTCAGCTGATTTTTCATATTCACGGCGGCGCTTTTTTTCTTGGCAGTGTTAAAACACACCATGCTTTCATGACGGATTTAGCTGCCCGTACTCAAATGCAGATTATTCATGTGGACTATCCACTTGCACCAGAGCATCCTTATCCTGAGGCAACTGAAGCTCTATATGACATCTATCAATCTTTAGTAGTACAAGGTGTTCAGCCTAAAGATATTATTTTGTCAGGTGATTCATGCGGAGCAAATTTAGCGCTAGCACTTTGCTTACGTTTAAAAGAACAACCTGAGCTCATGCCAAGTGGCCTGATTTTGCTATCTCCATTTTTAGATTTAACACTCACGAGCGAGTCTCTTCGATTTAATAAAAAACATGATGCCTTACTCTCTATTGAAGCGCTGCAAACAGGAACTCAGTACTATATAGGCAATCATATTGCAGCTGATGACCCACGTGTTTCGCCTATTTTCGATGACTTACATGGTCTACCGCCTACTTTGGTCCAAGTGGGGTCTAAAGAAATCTTATTAGACGATGCCAAACGTTTTAGAGAAAAAGCTGAAGATGCTGGCGTTAAAGTTCAATTCAAACTTTATACAGGCATGTGGCATAACTTCCAGATGTTTAATGCATGGTTTGATGAAGCCAAACAAGCATTGGCAGATATTGCTGAATTTGCTCACGAACTCGATAAAACTTAATTTATCTATAAATGATGTGAATAGGCCTCAAAACTTTTCACATCATTTACTTTATAAAAAGTCATCATGTATAAATTGAAAATCATGTTATGTTTAAAACATAAATTATTTAAACAATCCAATTTTAGGATGGTCCAACAAAGAGGCATCTATATTTAGGAGGCCTTACTTATTATGAAAAATCGTTTCATCACTCATCCAATACATAGAATAAAACAGGTGATAATCGATTTCATCTACAATAATCACATCATCAACTGGACGCCACTACAAAAAAGTGCACTGATGCTTACACTTGCCTGTGCAATGAATTTCAGTTGGATTTTATGGAAAGGCTATATTTTAATTACCCCGAGTGTCTGGCAATGGACACATTTACCTTTAGTTGAGTCGCAAATCTGGCTCAATTTATTAACCTTATTTTTATTGGCTCTTTTGATTATCCCCTGCTATCGCTACAAAAATGATGAATGGGCTCAACGAATTATTCCTTTAGTGAGCGTGCAATTTTTTACGCTCATGCTATGCCATGATGGATATTTAATTGGCAGCATTAGCCCCGCCACTATGGTCGGTTATGTCGGCACGATTGGGGTAGGTCTGGTATTATTTGATCGAAAAATTGTTTATAGCGCCCTTATACCTGCAACAATTATTTTAATCGCATGTACTTATTTGAGTATGAAAGGTGTTGTGCCTTACGCGCCCTTATTTAATCTGATTGCCATGCAACGTGCTCAAACCAATCCTTTTTGGTTAGGAAGCATGGCTTTTTTTATTATGCCCATTTTATTGGCATGTTTTATTTTATTTGAAATATTACTCACCCAATGGCGTCAGCGTGAAACTTATATTCAACGTTTAAGCCAACTTGATCCATTAACTAACGTATTAAATAGACGTAGCTTAAATACGCATTTAGAGTCGCTACACCAACAGCAATTTGATTATGCGGTGGTACTTCTTGATATCGATCATTTTAAAAAAATTAATGATATATATGGCCATCACCAAGGTGATCAGGTCTTAATAGAAATCGCTCAATGTCTTTCTGAGAACTTGCGTAGTGAGGATATTATTGGTCGATTTGGTGGAGAGGAATTTATTTTATTACTTCCCCACACCGATATTATTCAAGCAGAAAAAATTGCTGAGCGCTGTCGCCATGCTTTGCAAGAATTGCCTGTTTGTAGTGCTCAAAATATTCCTATTCATATTAGTGCAAGCTTTGGAATAAGCAGTTCGGCTTTTGCACAGGACCCTTATCTCGTTATTCGGCAGGCTGATCAAGCTCTCTACGCGGTGAAAGCTTCAGGTCGTAATCAGGTACGTACATTTCATCAGACCGAAGCTATTGATACTTTATGATTCTTTTAGTTTTGCCAAACTCGCGAGTTGTTGCAAAAGTTCTTGCTGACTAAAAGCACCCGTTAAGCGTAAAGCACGAATTTCTTTTTGCTCTGGGCTTAAAAATAGATAGGTCGGTGGTCCCAAAATATTCCATTGCTTGAGTAGCGCTTCATGTGACTGATCATAATGACTCAAATCAAGCTTAATTAAATAGTAAGGTGCAAGAGCAGACTGAACCTCGGGTGCTTTTAAAATACGATGCTCAATCGGTTGGCAAGCAACGCACCAATCTGCATATACATCAATCACAATAGCCCGATCAGAAGGGGCTGCTGCTAAAATCTTTTGGAAGTCTGCCGCGCTAGTCGCAACATGCCACTCGGCCATATGGTCAGAACTTTGCAAAGTTCGATTTTGAATATGTTGATATTGGTTATAGGCTACAAAAGGGGTAACGATTAATAATAAGATCGCATAGAGCCACTGTAGCTGCCCTTTTTTCCAGAAAAACTGATAAACCGCATAGGCTATAAAAGCGAGGCCTAGTACTAAACTAAGTACTTGCATGACCCAATCTGGCAATAAAGGACGAATAAAGTAGAGGCTTAAACCCAACATCAGAAAAGCAAAAATCACTTTAATCTGATGCATCCAGTCGCCCGCTTTAGGCAAGAATTTTGCCCCTAAAATACTTGCCAACAGTAGCGGAATTCCCATTCCAAAACCTAGGCAGAATAAAAGCAAAGCACCTTGCCATTGGTTTTGTGTTTGAGAAATAAATAATAAAGTTCCAGCGAGAGGTGCAGTCATACAAGGGCCGACCAAAAGTGCAGAAACTACACCCATGACGCCCGCACCCACTAAAGTGCCACCTTGTTGCATTGACTGAATACGGTCAAGTCGGTTTAACCATGTTTGCGGTAAACGAATTTCAAATAAGCCAAATAGGTTCAGAGCAAATACAATAAACAACAAACTAAAAGCAATTAAAGTCGCAGG
>NZ_JZFB01000002.1:344806-348054 GCF_001188385.1 Acinetobacter sp. V2
GCAATTAAACCTAAACCTGCATAGACCAATGCCATACTACACACAAAAGTAAGCGCAATAGTCCAAGCCTTTAGACCTTTATGTTCTCGAATAATCAGCGAAGTTAGAATAGGCAACATCGGTAAAGAACATGGTGTAAATGCGAGCAACATGCCTAAACCGAGAAATAATAAAATCCCATACCAAAGCGAGTGCTCAATTAACTTAGCTGACCAGATCTGATCTTGTGCAATTTGTGGCGTAGATGGATCTACTACAGGCTCTGTACTCTGCTCTTTTTCTAAAAATTTTGAATCTGAAGAAGTGTCGGATTGAGTATTTGCCAAATCGAGCAGCCGTTTTGGCGCTGTTCCTGCTTGGTTTTGCACACCAACCAAGCCATCTGTATCAGTTTGAAACTCAATGGTTTGTGGCGGATAACAAATACGATCTTTGGCACAGCCCTGCCAAGTGACACTATAGTGCTCTGAAGGCTTGGTTTTAATTTGGAAATTAACTTGATGGTAGTAAACCTGACTTTGCCCATAATTTTCATCATATTGGGCAATCGCTTTAGGTAATTTTAAAGCTAAAGGTTGAGTACCTTGTTGTACGGTAAATTTATGCTGATATAGATAGTAATTTGGCTGAATCTGCCAAGATAAACTCGCAGTATGCGGCTCAGAAGATTCAACCGAAAATGAAAAAGCTTGTTCGGGCGAGAGCAGCTTATCTTGTGCGGAAACCAACTGGCTAAACACACAAACGGCGACTGCTAGAAAATAAAGAATTCCCTGATGAATAAGCTTTTTCATTAACATAAATTTAAATTGCTTCGATTAGAACAAGAACGCCACGCCTAAGCCACCATTGTAGCTCTTGTCTTGACCCTCTAAATCGACCCCGATACTTGCGTCAAGCTGAGTACGATTATTTACAGCGTAGACTAAACCTGTACCTAAACCGTATTCATAGTCTTGGCTTTCAGCTTTACGGTAAATGAATTCAGAATATCCAGAAAGTTTACCAGCTATCTTATAGTTGATTGCTGGAATTGCAGTCACAGCCCAATTACTGTTTTGCACTTCGTAACGCATGGTAATTGAGGTATCAATCAAGTCATCATATTTATAAGCCACTGCTGAGCTTAGGCTATAAATATCATCATGCGCAGTAAATTCATCATTACCAGTTGCAATGACAGCCTGAGCTAACACAGCCATTGATAAGTTTTCATCATCTAGATCAATTGCTTTTTTCAAACCGATGCTTACATCACCAAAGCCTGAATTGTCAGTTTTTTTAGCAGCACGTTTGGTTTGAGTCCATGCTGGACCTTGCCAACCTAATTGTAATTCTAAGCCATCAGCCAAACCTGTACGGAATAGCATATCTTCACTTACAGTTACGGTCTTTTCTTTAACGCCATCGACAGTCGACTCTGTATAAGTCGCACTAGGTAAACCTTGTTCCCAAGCTAACTTACCCACTGGTGTAATACCTGTTCCGAAGCCTGCTCCAGGACGGTCAAAGGAAAACTCTGCTGCGAAAGTACTTCCGGCAGCAACAGTTGTAAGGGCAAAAGTTAAAATTTGTACTATTTTCATTTTAATGTCCAATCAAGTAGTTAATTCTTTTGTCATTTTAGCCCCATGACGGCGCAATAACTCTAATGTTTCACGCTCTTCTTCAAGTGATTCTGACCAATCTATTTCATCAAAATCACAATCAAAGAACAACTGACTGATTGAAGATAAAACGGTGAGTCCTTCTTCATCACGTGAGTTTGGATCAACTTTTTCATCGAGTAAACGTTGAACAGCTGGAGCACATGCCGAGCTTGCAGCATCCCATAACGGGCCATAAAACTCTTCTGCATCCCAAAGGTGTACATTGGCTTTAGCTTGAATTAGGGCTTCAAGAATATCGAGATAAACTTGTAACGCTTGTTGCTTCTCTTCTTTTGATAATGGTGTACCCGCTTCATAAGCTTCCGATACATTTTCCCACCATTTAAAAATTCCGTCACAGATAATTGATACAGGTGGCCCTTGCTCTGGATCAATAAAGTTCGGATCAAGTCCGTCAGCAAGTAATTTCTGCACTTGCGCGAGTTCTAATTCTTCTATGGCTTTAATTAAAGCTTGCTGCTGGGTGGTTAACATGACCATCTCTCAAAAATATATTAGGGCTATTATGCCTAATCTCTTCTCCAGATTTTAGAGGTTGATTGCATCGCATTGCAAACCTAATGTTGTGAATAGTTTTATTTTCATCAAATATAAAAAAAGCCCCGAAGGGCTTTTTAGCATTTTCAATTAAACTTCATCATCAATGAATTCTGGTTGCCCACCTCGCGGGTGTTCTTTTTTCTCAAAAGTATGTTCGAGGCTACGTTTTAATTTTTCAATCGCGCCATGAATTGAAGCGTCAATATTTCCTGCTTTATGGTGCACTGCAACCGGTTTCAAACCTGAAGGACGCGCTTCAATCATACAGTGGATATCTTTGTCACCACCTTTGTCCCCATTTTCATCACTAAAATGAACCGAAAAATGCGTAATACGTTCGCTATGACGTTGGAATTCTTGAGTAAGTTCTGCACGTACATAAGTAATTAAACGTTCGCTGTTATGGATGTTTTTATCTGTGCGGATTTCAATATTCATAAATACCATCCTCTCTTTCTTACTGTGGATCTTTTCTATGCAAAACTTTTTTATGTTGGCATGTTTTAAGCATGCATGAACTGACTTCAATTGTACATTTTGATGGTGTAATGGTTTGTTATCTCCTGACTTAAACGTACTGGTTTTAATTTATTTTGAAGATCTTCATATCTTCAATATCAGTCCATCTATAAAAATATGCAAGCTGATTTTTTAAATATTTATGAAAAATTGAACAAAAGGAGAGCAATCGTGTCCAAATCTTATCTATCTGGAGCCGAGCTCATTGAGCAAATTCAAAAGTCTCCTTATTCACGTGATTTGATCGGTTATCACGGTCAGCCTCCACAAGTTAAATGGCCTAACAACGCCAAGATTGCAGTGCAATTTGTTCTTAATTATGAAGAAGGTGGCGAAAAACATATTGAGCACGGCGATGAAGGCTCAGAACAGTTTTTATCGGAGATTATTGGCGCTGCAAGTTACCCAGCGAAACATATGTCGATGGACTCGATGTACGAATATGGTTCACGTGCTGGTTTTTGGCGCATTCATAATGAGTTCCAAAAGCGCAAACTTCCAATGACTATTTTTGGAGTT
>NZ_JZFB01000002.1:348098-350581 GCF_001188385.1 Acinetobacter sp. V2
TTAAGCAAGCTGATTATGATGTGGTTTCTCATGGTTACCGTTGGCTTCACTATCAAGATACTGATATTGAGTTAGAAAAACAGCATATAGAACAAGCGTTATCTGTTTTAGAAAACTTGTTTGGAAATAAAGTGATAGGTTGGTACACCGGACGTGATAGCCCTAATACACGCCAATTACTTGCAGAATTCCCGCAAATTCAATACGACTCTGATTATTATGGCGATGATCTGCCTTTTTGGACGACTCTCACCAATGCTGCGGGTGCGGCACGTCCTCATCTAATTATTCCGTATACTTTGGAATGTAACGATATGAAATTCTGCTCACCGGGTGGATTTAATAGTTCAGAACAATTTTTTCAATATTTAAAAGATAGTTTTGATGTGCTGTATGCAGAGGGAGAAAATGCACCAAAAATGATGTCGATTGGAATGCATTGCCGTATTTTAGGGCGCCCAGGTCGTTTTAAAGCACTACAAAAGTTTCTCGACTACATTCAAATGCACGATCGAGTCTGGATATGTAGTCGTCAAGACATTGCTGAACATTGGTATAAAAATCACATAACTAAATAATTGATTTTTAATTTTCCAAATTCATAAACGAATCATGAACCCCTCTTGGCACTGTTATTGCTAAAACTCTATATCACGACAACGAGTTTAGGAATAACAGTGTTTTTAGCCGAGTTTAATCAAGCCCCACCCGAACAACTCAAGACTTTGTTAAAAAACTGTGTCCACATTCCAGCATGGGCCGAGAAAATCATCTCAGAACGCCCCTACTCATCAAAAGTATCTCTTTTAGAGCATGCAGAAAATTTAAGTCAAATGTGGTCATGGCAAGACATTGAAACTGCTTTAGCAACCCACCCAAAAATTGGTGAACGACAAGCAAAAAAACAACTCAATACAAAAGAGCAACATTTTTCAAATCAGGAACAAGCTGGCATTTCTTTAGATGAACAAACGCAACAAGCGCTGCTACAAGGCAACCTTGATTATGAACAAAAGTTTGGCTTTATTTTTTTAATTAAAGCAGCGGGCCTCTGTAGCGATGAGATTTTAAAAAAGCTACGCGAACGTTTACAACATGACTTAGCCATCGAAAAAGTAATTGTACATGAGCAACTCTCAGCGATTGCTCTATTACGTCTATCTCAGGAAATACAAGCATGATCAGCACTCATATTTTAGATACGAATTTAGGCAAACCAGCTGCACATGTAGAAGTGAAGTTGTTTCATGCAGAAACCCATGAACTGATTGCAACCGCAACCACTAATCCAGACGGTCGAGTGGGTGATTTTGAAATAACAGACTTTGCCAAAGGTGCTTATCAACTTGAATTTGAAATTGCACCTTATTTTTCATCTCAGCAAATCAAAACTTTTTTCCCACGTGTTTGTATTCAGTTTTTTGTAGAAGACGTCAATCAGCATTATCACATTCCATTACTGATCAGCCCGTTTGCTTACTCCACTTATCGCGGTAGTTAATTCAAATATAAATAGGAGAAAAATATGAATCATCAGCAAAAAAATGCGATTTCTCCAGAGCATGAATATTTAGGAATTTCCAAAAGTTTTGCTTACGGCTTACAGCATGTGCTGACCATGTATGGTGGCATTGTAGCCCCGCCACTCATTATTGGAACAGCCGCTGGCTTAAGCTCAGCACAAGTCGGAATGCTCATTGCAGCTGCCCTATTTGTAGGTGGATTGGCGACACTGATTCAGACCATTGGAACGAAATATCTAGGTGCAAAATTACCTTTGGTTCAGGGTGTATCTTTTGCTGGCGTGGCTACCATGGTAGCCATTATTACTACAGGTGGCGGATTACCTGCTGTCTACGGTGCGGTGATTGTCGCATCTCTGATTGGACTGTGCCTTGCACCTTACTTTTCAAAAATTATTCGGTTTTTCCCACCCGTTGTGACTGGATGCGTCATCACGATTATTGGGCTATCGCTGTTACCCGTTGCGATTCGCTGGATGATGGGTGGCAACAACAAAGCACCTGACTGGGGTAGCGTAGAAAATATCTCTTTAGCCTTACTGACCTTAGGTATTGTGATTGTTCTAAATATGCTGCCGCAAGCAAGCATCCGACGCTTATCAATTCTGTTGGCTATTGTTGCTGGTACCACTCTCGCCTACTTTATGGGTTTTGGTGATTTTACTCAGGTGAGCTCAGGCGCATGGCTCCAATTTCCACACCTATTTGCATTTGGTTTGCCGACTTTCGAGCTTAGTGCAATCTTATCGATGTTGATTGTGACCTTGGTGATTATGACTGAAACCACAGCAGACATTATTGCTGTCGGAGACATTGTAGGAACTGAAGTCGATTCGAAACGGATCGCCAATGGCGTACGTGCCGATATGTTTTCGAGTGCTTTTGCGCCTATTTTCGGTTCGTTCATGCAAAGCGCTTTTGCCCAAAATGTTGGGTTAGTTGCCATTACAGGTATCAAAA
>NZ_JZFB01000002.1:350624-357162 GCF_001188385.1 Acinetobacter sp. V2
TTTGGGCCTACTCCCCATTATGGGTCGTTTGATTGCCGCGATTCCAATGCCCGTACTTGGTGGTGCAGGTTTGGTCTTGTTTGGGTCGGTCGCAGCGAGTGGAATTCGCACTTTGGCAAAAATAGATTATAACGATCAGAAAAATTTGATTATTGTCGCGACCGCTTTGTCAGCAGGAATGATCCCAATTATTAACCATGAATTTTATGCTCATTTTCCAGTTTGGGTACAAACTTTGTTCCATTCGGGCATTAGTTCAACATGTATCTTTGCTATCTTGTTGAATTTATTATTTAATCATTTACCCTCATTTCGCAGCTCGCGTACCCCACATTTAAGCCAAACAATAAACACAAGAAATACTCATTAAAGATTTAGTTTTTAGCGCCCCACTTCGGTGGGCTTTTTTTTAACCGTTGATCAAATTTGGCTTCATTTTTGCTTAAGACCCTGTATCCTTAGCGTGCTTTATTTGGGGGGAGATCATTTAAATGCAATTAAAGCAACTTGCGGCGACTTGTGCCTTGTTATCTGCAACTGCCATGGTTCAGGCAAAACCAATCTGGCAAGATTTTAGTGTGACTGGACTTTATGGTGAAAACTATGAAGTTGTAGATGACAAAGAAACCACAATTACTTTGGAATATGCAGCGAAAGTTAAATACGCTGATGTGTTTTTCTTTATGGACCGCATGCGCGGTGAAGATGACCACAAGAGTACTTACTTTGAGTTATCACCACGTTTAAGCTTAGGCGAAGTGTCTGGTAAAAAACTGGCGTATGGTCCAATTAAAGATGTTTTAATTAGTACCACTTGGGAAAGTAACAGTGAAAACGGCAATAACTTCGACAACTTCCTTTATGGTTTTGCAGTTGACTTAGATATCCCATATTTCCAATATGCGAATTTAAACTTCTACCGCGCGAATAATGAGAAAACTGACGACGATTATCAAATGACATTCGTTTACGGCGTTCCATTAAAATTAGGATCTGAAGATTTCTTGGTAGATGGTTTCCTTGACTGGTCAACTGCTGAAGGCGACCATGCCAGCGAGTTGAACTGGACAACTCAGTGGAAATGGAATGTAGGTAAACACATTTCTCCTGATACACGTCTATACCTCGGTATTGAGCACTCTGTATGGAATAATAAATTTGGTTTACAAGGCCGAGATGAAAATAACGTCAGTGCTTTGGTTAAATACCACTTCTAAAATTATGATTTAGAAGATTAAACAGCAAGGAAAATTCCTTGCTGTTTTTGTTTTAATCGAGTGGATTACCTACAATATTGCTAATAATCCCCTGCATAATATGTCCGCCTTGTTCACGGCGTAATTCTGCATACCACGCTTGTGTAACGCTTTCATCTTTCATATGAGTCACATCACAGCGTTTACGCGCACGAAGTACCAATTCATTGGCACGTTCATTGCGCTTGTTTTGATAGCGACGTAAAGCATCTTCGACACCTAAAGTGTTAATTTGCAGAGAACGCGCTAAATAAATCGCATCTTCCATCGCTTGGCAACCGCCTTGACCAATATCAGGTGTGGTGCTGTGTGCTGCATCACCCAAAATCACCACACGACCTTTATAAAACTGAGTAAACGGTTCAATGTCATGGATTTCTACCCGATTGGTCTTTTGCGGGTCTAAGCGCTCAATGAGTTGCTGTACGGGCAAACACCAATCAGCAAAATATTGTTTTAAAAGTTTTTTATAATCATCTCGATTATTGTCTAAACCTGCTGGCAAAGGCACATCTAAAAAGAAATAGAACTTGCCATCTGCAACTGGCATTAAAGAAGCTCGCTTGCCTTCCCCCACATAAGTCGTCCATTGCTGAGCTGGGGCTAAATCTTCAGATATTTCAACCAAGCCATTCCAGTTCACATAACCCGCATAACGGCGCTGTACTTGTTGGCCCAAAACATAGGTCCGTGTAAGTGAGTGAGTACCGTCAGCCCCAATTAATAGATCAGCCTGCGTTGAGCTGCCATCTGCAAAATGGACCTCAACATAATCCGCTTTGTCTTCAAGGTTGACCATTTTTTTGCCTAAATAAATCTGATCTCTACCAAATTCATCCATCAGCATATTTTGTAAATCGGCACGTGCAACTGGATAAGGTCTTTGGCCTACTTCTTCAATTAATGGTAGTAAACTGAATTGTGTCATCACATCTCCAGTTAGACCATCCACATAGGCCAAATCATCCATTTGTCCACCAAGTTTGGCGATTTTGTCAGTTAATCCCAGATAGTTTAGACATTTGACACCATTCGACCACAGCGAAATTGCAGCACCGACTGGAAGAATCTTTTCAGTTTGCTCAAAAATACGAACTTGGTGACCAAATTTTTTTAATGCAATGCCTGTGGTTAGACCTCCCATTCCCGCACCAATAATCACCACATTCATAACACGCTCCTATAGATATTCACCTATAGAGTGCTTATGCTAAAAACATGCCATCCTTCAAAATTTATTTAGCTTTTCCACAAAACTGGCATGCACCATGCTTATATATTTACGTGTAAAACTCGTCTCAGCACGCTCCGTGTTGGCGCAGTTTTAAATGAAAAATCATGTTTTTAACAAGAAATACGGATAATCCACTATGGCAACATTGCACGCTCCAGCATTTGAACTTCCTGAAATTTTGAATACAAAAACCAATTTGGCAGATGCCCGAATTGGTGCACAAGTCATTGAGTGTTCAGATGATTTCTTTGCAGAAGCAAAGCGTATGCTGCAATTTGATGCACCTATTTTTGTTGAAGATAAATTTGATGACAACGGCAAATGGATGGACGGTTGGGAGACCCGCCGAAAGCGTCATGCAGGTTATGACTGGTGCATTGTGAAGCTTGGTGTAAGTGGAAAAATCAGTGCACTTGATATTGATACCAGCTTTTTCACAGGAAATTATCCTGCATCTGCATCATTAGAAGCATGTTATGCACCAAATAGTGACCTTACAGGGGCAAAATGGGAGAGTCTTTTAGAAAATACGGAACTCGGCCCAAGCCAGCATCATATTTTTATGGTCAATAATGATGCACTTTTCACTCATATACGCCTCAATATTTTCCCAGATGGTGGTATTGCTCGTTTACGTGTCTATGGAGACGTTCAGATTCAGGTGACTGATAGCGAGCAAACTCTCGATTTATTAGCCCTAGAAAATGGTGGCCGTGTAGTTGCCTATAGTGATGCGCACTTTGGACATCCGCGTAATTTGATTAACCCTGGTCGTGGCATCAACATGGGCGATGGATGGGAAACTAAACGCCGCCGAGCTCCAGGTTATGACTGGTGTATTCTTGCGTTGGGTAAAAGCGGGAAAATTGAGAAGCTTGAAATTGATACGGCTCACTTTAAAGGGAACTTCCCTGCCCAAGTATCTATTCAAGCGGTTTACCTTGAAAATGCAACCGATGCACAGTTAATTCCACAAAGTATGTTCTGGTCTTATTTACTTGAAGCTCAACCGATGCAAATGGATCATATTCATGAATATGTGAATGAGATTTTACAGCATGAAAAAATCTCTCATATTCGTATTAACATGATTCCAGATGGTGGTATTAGTCGTGTTCGTTTATGGGGAAAAATTGCCAAGTCATGATCATGAAGAATGTTCAAATTCAGCCTTTAACAATTGAAAACTTTCAGTCCTTCGGAGAGGTCATCTGTTGCGACGGGCATGATTTTTTTCATATTAACGATGCCCACACCGAGCGCTACCATGCGCTCGTTGAAACTGAAATTGAAGGGGAAGCAAAGGCAGGGATTAGTATTTTTCGCAATATTAAGGCCAGTGTGCTACCTCTGGAAATTTCAATGCTAGAGCGTCATCCAAAGGGGTCTCAGGCATTTATTCCATTACAGCTACAAAAGTTTTTAATTATTGTCGCGCCCGCTTTAGACGAGAATACTCCCGACATTTCAAAGCTATGTGCATTTGTTTCAAATGGGAAGCAAAGTATCAATTATCGGGCAGGCACATGGCATCATCCTTTGCTTACCTTTGAGGCACCAAGTGATTTTGCAGTGGTAGATCGAATTGGAGGTGGAGCGAATTGTGATGTTTTTCAATTTCCACAGGTTATAAAAATTACCGCCTAAACTAAAATATACAGATCTGTCTATTTTAGTTTAATGGCAGAAACCTTTGTGGTGATTTCCAACAACTTAGGTTTATATAAAAAATCCCCGCCTATTGAGCGGGGATTTTTTTTAATTCTATTTTAAACAGTAATATCAGCTAGGTTACCCTTCTGCTCAAGCCACTGCTTACGATCTGCTGAACGTTTTTTGGCAAGCAATTTATCGAGTAAACCAGCTGTTAGATGGGCATCATCTAGATCGAGCTGAACTAAACGACGCGTGTTTGGGTCCATGGTCGTTTCACGTAGCTGAATCGCGTTCATCTCACCCAATCCTTTGAATCGGGTAATTTGCGGATTACGATTGCCTTTAACATTTTTCAAAATGGCTTCAAGTTCATCATCATCAAGCGCGTAATAGACATCTTTACCAATATCGATACGGAACAATGGTGGCATTGCCACATACAAATGCCCTTCTTCAACCAATGTTGGAAAGTGTTTAACGAATAAAGCGCAAAGCAAAGTCGCAATGTGTAAACCATCCGAGTCAGCATCGGCCAAAATACAGATTTTGCCATAGCGTAGTTCTGATAAATCATCACTACCAGGGTCTACACCAATGGCAATCGCAATATCGTGAACCTCTTGAGAAGCCAAAACCTCATCAGAAGAAACTTCCCATGTGTTTAAGATTTTTCCACGAATTGGCATGATAGCCTGAAAGTTTTTATCACGCGCTTGCTTGGCACTACCGCCCGCAGAGTCACCCTCGACAATGAATAACTCACTGTCTTCACGCGTTTGTCCCACACAGTCTGCCAATTTACCCGGTAAAGCAGGGCCGGAAACAATCTTTTTACGTTCGACTTTCTTTGCTGCTTTTAAACGACGGCCAGCTTTAGAAATCGCCATTTCTGCCAGTTGCATGGCAATTTCAGCATGTTGGTTTAGCCAGAGTGCGAAGGCATCTTTAGCAATATTTAAAACAATATTGGATGCTTCCCGACTAGAAAGACGCTCTTTGGTTTGACCTGAAAACTGTGGTTCTTGGAACTTGAGTGACAAAATATAGTTCACTCCATCCCAAACATCTTCTGCCGAAAGTTTGAGGTTACGTGGCAATAAGTTACGCAGCTCACAGAACTCACGTAACGCCTCAGTTACACCTGAACGTAAACCATTCACATGAGTACCGCCTTGCGCGGTTGGAATCAGGTTGACGTAACTTTCTTGAACCTGCTCACCGCCTTCCACATTCCAGCAAATCGCAAATTCACATGCCGCACGGTCTGCCTGACCATTACTCACAAAAGCGGGATTTGGCAAAATTTCACGGTCTTGTAATTCATCCATCAAATAATCGACGAGGCCATTTTCAAATTGCCATTCGATTTTTTCATCGTTAATTTGATCGATATAGATAATTTTTAAACCAGCCGCTAAAACAGCTTTGGCTTTTAAATTGTGTTTAAGTGCTTTTAAAGCAAATTTTGGACTATCAAAATATTTCGCTTCCGGCCAAAAATGTACCGTTGTACCTGTCGCGCGTTTTGGAGCTTTACCTTCGAGAACGGCTAAAGGTGCTACGGGTTCACCTTGCTCAAAGGCCATTTGATATAGGTTACCCTGACGTTGAACTTCGACCTCAACACGTGTTGATAAAGCGTTTACAACTGAAATTCCCACACCATGCAAACCACCTGAAAACTGGTAGTTATCGGTACTGAATTTACCACCCGCATGGAGCTTGGTCAGAATGATTTCGATACCACTTTGGCCATATTCAGGATGAATATCCACTGGCATACCACGGCCGTTATCTTCAACAGACAATGAACCATCTTTATAAACTGTGACACATATTTTGTCGGCATGACCAGCTAATGCTTCATCAACAGCATTATCAATAACTTCTTGGGCTAAATGGTTAGGTCGAGTCGTATCGGTATACATTCCTGGACGACGACGAACAGGGTCTAAACCAGAAAGGACTTCAAGCGATTGAGCCGTATATTGTGTCACGTTGTACGTTTTCCTTATTTGATGGTGTGCGCAAAGAATTCGATCACTAACGGTAATTTTTCTTCAAAATCTTCCATAGCATGATTGCCATGAGCATCCGTCAAAATCAATGAGGATGGCGTTGCAGCACTATAATAGCGTTGTGCTTGACGATAATCCAAAATTTCGTCGCCTTGTTGCAACAAGACGAGTATTTTGTCAGCATTTTCAGGTTGTTTCAGTTCCAGTTGTTGTAATTGTCGCAACTGAATATGATCAATTGACCATTGATCATTCACCACATAGGGCATGCTTTCAACTTGGAATAACTCATCAAACAACTTCCATGGTTGCATAGCAGGGTTAATCAGTACAGCCGGAATATTATATTTCGCGACAAAATATGTCGCAAAAAA
>NZ_JZFB01000002.1:357216-365133 GCF_001188385.1 Acinetobacter sp. V2
GATTCAATCAGCGCTGAAACTTGCTCTACCACTAGATTAGGAGATCTGTTTAGGTCTGGCAAATGCACATTTATGCCTAATTCGCTACAATACTGCTTAAGGCTTAACCCTTTAATTGAAAGAGAGCTACTATTAAAGCCATGGAGGTAGATAATATTCATATATTTCCCTCTAAATTGAGAATAAACTCACATTTTTGTTCTCAGTTTGTATATAAAAACACTATTGTCAGACAAGAAAAACCACTCAACTAACCATTCATCAGTATTTTAAAAACATGTGTTATTTAAACTACTAAGATGGAAACGTTTACTGCCGTTGATAAAAAGTACAGCTTAAAACGTCGGTTATAACGTATATGGGGAAAAGATATGCCGAGCTTAACACCACTACATGAAACTTATTGTAAATGGGATCGTACGCCACCGAGTCAGGCAGACGTACTAGAAGGTTTAGCTCAACTGTTCAGTACCAGCTTAAATGGTGTACATGAATTAATACAAGTTATTAATATTGAAGTATTAAAAAATGCTTTTGGTGTGAGCACACAAAATGCTAAAAACTTTCAAAAACGACCATTTGTGCAAAAGGCATATCAATTTTCTTATGGCGCTTTACAAAAATATGGTAGCCACTTTTTAGCGCCAAGTTTACGCCACATTATTGAAAAATATCCCACACTTCACGAAAAACCACTCACCCCGAGCTTACATTTTTTAGTCGGAATTTTGAATGGAATTTTTGGGGATTACCTACTTAAACAACATAGTCCACTCGCTTTACCAATGGTGCTATACGATCACTACGGTGCAATACAACAAGGGGAACTTGCAGGACGTATTGTAATTTTGGTTCATGGTTTGTGTATGAATCATCTGAGTTGGTCAAATGCACATTATGGTGGTATTGGGGAGCGTCTGTTAGCACAGCGCGACCATAACACGATGCTGTATTTAAACTACAATACAGGTCGACGTATTTCAGCCAATGGGCGCAGTTTTTCAAATTTATTAGAAGACTTGGTACAACGTAACCCAAGAATTACCAGCATTGATATCATTGGCCATAGTATGGGTGGACTGGTTTCTCGCAGTGCCTTGTTTTATGGCAAACAAAATATGTATCAATGGATTCATATGGTCGAGAATCTAGTCTGCATTGGCTCTCCACATCATGGTGCAGTGTTGGAACGCTTTGGCTTTACCATACAAGACAAGCTTGGGGCCTTCCCTTTTGTGGGTTTACTCGGTCAACTAGTTAATATTCGTAGTAATGGCATTTTAGACTTACGCCACGGTAGCGTTCGTGATGATGACTGGGAATATATGGATGCCCGAATTGGCATGATGGATGATAACCGCGCTCCTGCTCCATTGCCTTCCCATATCAATACCTTTTTAGTAGCAGGGACCTTAGAATTTGAAAAAGTACGCAACAAAGCACTCACCGTAATAGGTGATTATTTGGTGAGTGTGAAAAGCGCGCTAGGTGAGCATCCAAATCCACGTTTTCAACTCAAAGTTCCTGACTCTCATAAAGCCGTGTTTTATGGCTTAAATCACTTTGAAATTCAGTATCACTCGAGTGTTGCGGAGCAGATTACTCGCTGGCTATATCCTAATGTTAATGATTATGTGCAAGAAGGTATTCAAACTCATATTATTGATATGCCGAACTATACGCTCGAAGATTTAGAAGGAATTGTAGAGACGTAAAAAAAAAGCCCAACTTAAGTTGGGCTTTTTTAATTTAAATTATTTTCAAGATCATAGATCCATCAATAATTTTTATCTAACCATTTTTTAATTTCAGAAATGGTTTTATATTTATAAGAGACTTTCCCTTCCGCAATCCCTTCAAAACCCTCTGCATTACTACCTAATATATTTGTTATATTTTTCAGATTTAAAATCTTATTTTCACTAATTTGATATAGTTTAACTTGATACATTTCCCCTTCTATTTGTGGAGTACAACAGTAATATGCTGAATTAATAGTAATCAATATTGGAGGTTTTCTTTTAGTTGATTTATAGATACTGACAGCTAAAAGCTTAGGACTTTCTTTAGCTGCAAAATCAGAGTAATCACCAACGAATATTTTCTTCTCTTGATCTCCAAAATAACCTTTAAGATATGAACCTTCTGAAGACTCACATATATAATTATAAAATTTATAATCATTTTTCTTAAATATATTTAATTTTACTTGTTGGTCAATATTACATTGATCCTTTGCAAATAAATTCTGAGAATATATTAGAGATGATATGACAAACAGAATAATAGTAAAATATTTTTTCATTTCATAAACACTATTTTAAATAAAAATCTTTCTTGCCTGAACAAAATGTGCTCGTCGATCAGCATATGAATTTGTAGCTTCATTAATTACTTTTGTGATGGCATCTACCTGTTCTCCATTAGCACCCTTATCAGCAACATCATAAAGCTTAAATTTCAACCAAAATCTAATAGCAGATCTAACTGCATATTTGGGTTGTTCAATTAATTCAGGATTCTTCACAAAATCGACTTTCTCTCCAGGCCATATAGTTGAGTACATATTAGTTAAATCTTGATAATTATTCTTCCCTGTTAATTGTTTTAGTCCTCGGCCTAAATATTTCCAACCATCACCAGGAGAAGTATTACCTAATTTATATTTAGCACTACGATAATTGTCGTCGTACATGCGATTAGCAATTACTTCTCCATTTGCTGGTCCTTGTCCTCTTTTATATCCATCAATATCTGCTTGTTTATGATGAGTTCTATAATACCCAATTTGTTTCAATGCTGTTGGCCCCATATATTCCACTTGTTCTCTCAATGAAAAAGAGCTACCAACTTCTTGCCTAACTTGAGCCATGAAATGAGCTTGTCTCAATCTAGTATCCAATTTGTAGCCCATTAAATCGCTATTTAATTCATCTAAAATTGGTTGAATTTTTGTAGCTGAAGCTTTGGGCCACATTTTTCTCATTTGGTCCATTGTAATTAATATATCAACTTTAACTTTCTTATTAATCTCTGGATCATTCTGTGCCGTACTGCCTTTTGTTATATCTACATCCAAATGGAATTCAACAGAGTTATTTTTAACTCGTGTTGCCATATAGGTTTGTGTCTTTAAAGGCTTACCATCAGGCTTATACACGGTAAATTCTAGTTTCTGCCCTACCATGCTTTGTAATGGTAATTTTCCATTCGATATACTAAAAAGCTGTTTTTTACCATTCTCTACAACTAACATTTCCACATTAGTTTTTTCTACAATGTAGTCACTTCCATCTCGATCTAAAATTTTAATCGTAGATGCACTTTTAAATTTTTCATAAGGCTCATCTAATTTAATAAAATTTGGTTGGGAACTACCGTTAGCAGAATTTATTGAGCTTTTTAAAACAAATGTATCCTTTGATGTTAATACTAAGATCTCTATATCTCTATTAGGTGATGAGCATACTTCTACTATGCCTTCATCATTTGTATATTTATCGGGTGAATTTCCTTTACCTTTTGGTCGTGATTGAACAGGAAAGTTTTTCATAACTTTTCCATTCATATCAACAATTTTAAAAAAAGTGCTTACAATTCCTTTGATTGAACTGGTTTTCTTTACTTGTTGATATTCATCAATTGTTTTTGGCAACTGGACTTTAATAGGAGTTTTTTCTGAGGAATGAATAGAAGAGTTGATCGTTTTAAATACTGTATAATCTTTTTGATAAGGAGGCTTTGCTAATATCTCAACAGTTCTATTTGGCGAAGCTTGAAATATAAACAGACCGAGCTTATCAGTTTTTTGGGTATTAGCATTTAATGAATCTTTATATCTAGATTGTACATTTAAGTTAATAATCTGCTTTCCAGATTTATCATAAAACTTAGTAGTAATAGTGACTAATTTACTCATTAATCAAAACTCCTCTTCTGTATAGACATCATCATTTTCTTCGTCATACAGAAGTGTTTCTTCTAAAAGCTCATCAATATTTTCACTATCAGGCATATTTTGCTTTAACTGAATATAATCCGAATTAAAAATCATTGCAGTAAAGTCTGCTTCTTCTGGTGTATAAAATCGTAATGAACTTAAATTATTTTTATTATCAAGCTCATTTTTATGGGTTTTTATAAGGCTATTATTCTTTTTATTTATAATAAATAGTTCTTTTTTATCTTCCGAATTTATATTCCAGTTATAGTTAATTTTATTACTAAAAGGTGTTTTTATAGTAGGTAAGCTTATCTTTGGAACAACAATATTCGCGCCGCTCATAAATAAATGCTGACCTGCCTTAACCTCAAGCTTACCCCCAGTTATAGGGAAAATACCTGAACTATTAATCTTGAGTTGCGAACCGTCCGCAGTGAGTATAATTTCTTTTGGGCTAATTATTTCGATTCTATCTTCTGTTGAAATAATCTTTATCCCTTTTCGTGCAATGATATCTGTACCATCACTTTGTGCTTGTAACTCAATTTTGCCCTTACCCGCATACATTCTTGCTCCATCTTGAGCTGCAAAAAAACTTATCTTATTTTGGGCATGAGCAATCAAATTCTTTTGAGTACTCAGATTAATACTATCACCAGCAGTTTGGCTAATCTGTCCATCTGCACTCAGATGAATATCTTCATTACTTGCAACCGCTATACTATTTGGCGCACTTAACACCATAATCGCTTGTTTAAATGCAGTAGCTTTATCTTTGTCTTGCTGTTCAATCTGATCTAAAAAGTTTTTTAAATGATCAAGAACTTCCAACGGATCTGTCTGCTGATTTTTAGCAACTTCACTTAGAGCTTTACTATTGTTTAACCCGCCTTCAAGCTGCTGTTTGGTTTCATTCGCATCAAGGTGAAGTCCTTGAGCTTGATCTTGTTTGTGAGTACTAATGTATAAACCGTTTCCAGCCCGCACAGCTCCCCATGCATCTGTTCTAAGCTCAAAACCCTCACCACGACCTTGGCTCGTTGCTTGTTCTTTCGGATGGCTTAAGTTACCTAAGTTCAACTGTGTCGCGGCATGACTACTTTGTAGTTGGGTACTGATTTGCCCTGTTGTATCATCAAAACGTAATTGGTTAAAACCACTACCACTGATTTCCTGACTGCGAATCCCGCTTAGTTTTTTAGTCGCAGGAAGCTGGCCTTTTACATCGAACTTGGTTGGCGAACGCTGCGCTTCATGGATACGCCCCGTCACAAATGGACGATCAATATTGCCATCAAAGAAGTCTATGACAACCACTTCACCAATACGTGGTAAAAACCGTGCTCCATAACCTTCGCCAGCCCAAGGAGTCAGTACATCAACCCAAGCCGAGTCGGTATCGTTGTCATTGCTCCCTGCACCACCGTCATGTCCATGATCATCACTACGGGTAAATAGAAAACGTACTTTGATACGCCCCCATTCATCAACATGAATAGTCTCTCCCTCTGGCCCTACAACTTTCGCCCTTTGTGGGTAGGCAATTGGGCGATGTTGTTCTGGATGATATTCAGGTGCAGTTTTAATTTGACGGCGTATTAAGGTCAGCTCATTACCTTGGCGCTCAATATCATCATAACCATATTTATCCCAACGACTTTGGGTTAATAACTGGCTAACTTGCTGATGCAAATCTTTCGGTAGGTTATTTTGGTTATAGAAATTTTTAGCAATGATGAGGAACTCTTGATCAACCCTTTCATGCTGATCAATTTCAGGATGCTCCTGTAGATTAAACCAATATCCAACTTGGCTATCACGGACACTACTATAGGCCTTAAAGTATTTGGCCTGACTTGCGTACATATTCGTGAAGTGCTGATTTAATTTCTCTAGCTGATTACTACTTGAAGCGGTAGCCTGATCTTCCCCTTTTAAATCTTGCATCCAAGCAGGGCTTACGTGCCATGCTTGTTCAAGGCTCAAACTCGCTGAATCAAACTGCTCTGAATGTATATGTGTAGTAATAACTGAACCTACACCTTCTTCGTGTGCCAGAGCATCAGGTTGCCAGCGCTGCACATGTACCGCTGTCGGCTGCAAAGTCCGCACTGCTACAAAACCTGTAATGCTATCTTGATATTCTGTCGCACTACTGCGGTGATAACGGATGCTGCGACGTTCTAAAGCTTGGTACTGGCTATTGTCATCAATGAGTCTTAGTTTTTGAGCCTGTATTGGCGCAGTAAAATGAGGAACAAAAAGTTCGGCTTCATCAATTAGCCAGCTAACACCTTCACTTCGCCATAAGCGTGTCAGAAAGTCATAATCAGACTCATTGTGCTGCATGATAAATGGGCGAATATCATAACTCTGACTTAACCCACTAAAATCGAGACTTAAACTTGTCGCAAAAAGCTGACTTTTTTCTTGCCACTCTTTAAATAAAACTTCCGTGACTTCAATAATACTTTTATTCATAAAAACACGACTATTACGGCGCTTGTGCCATAAATTTGTCGCGTCTTTTAAGGTCAGTTTATAAAGCGTTAAAGCACCGTCACTTTGTCCATAACTGGCTTCAGTCACAATTCCTGTTGTTCGGAATAATTGACCTGCATCAGTGACCTGATCAACAGCAACCTGTACCCCTATAAACTGCTTCAATGCAATTTGGGCACTCGTCGAAAGACAAATTAACTCAGCTTCAATTCCCCCATTTAGCTGATGTTGGCCTTCGATACGCTGTAAAAAAACTTGGTTATTGAGTAGTTCATTAGAAAATTGCACGTGAATCGCGCGTTTCTGTGCACTTAACCCTATTTTTTCCAAAACATTAAATATATTAAAAAACATTTTTTATAATCATAAGGATATAAAACGGCTGCACTTTATAAAAAACAGACCTATCTGTCTATATCATTATTCTTTTTTTCAATTTGTTTTTTTATAGTTTGATTAATTCTAAAACAATAAAAAAAGCCCAACATAATATTGAGCTTTTTTTAATCTGTTTAAACTTACTTTTTAGCAGTCTTAAACACTGGATAAAAACGGAATAACTGCCATAAGCAGACCAGTAAGAGCAAAACGAAATAGACCAACGACCAAACTGGTAAAGACTGACCTAAAAAGGTCCAGTCAATTGCAGCACATTCACCTGAACCAGAAAGCACTTCCTGCAAAACTGCTTTCATAGGTAAAGCATCAATTAAATAATTTAAACCCGGTCCACAACTCGGTACTTGATCTGCTGGTAAATGCTGTATCCACACATGACGCCCTGCCACACCGACTGACCATAAAATTGCAATGCCAGCCAAAAATGCATAAAAGCGTTTAATCGCGTTGGAAACTGGGTTATGCAAAAAAGCGACGAGCGCCACAAAACCCATTGCCATTAAGCCAACACGTTGAAAAATACAGAGCGGACATGGCTCTAAACCTTTTACATGTTCCAGATACAACGCAAAAGACATGCCGACAATACTTGCTAAAACAAGTAGCCCACTCACCAAACGGTAACTTAATCGCATGTAAAACCTCGTTTTATTATCGATATTGTTCAAGATATTGATCAAAACTGACCTGAGTATCTTGCTCAAGTTGTTCTTGCTGCTGTAACGACTGTGCAGCCAATTGTTCAAAATGTTTCAAGGTTTCCACACTAAGCTCATGCTCTTCATAACTTTCAGCATGTAATTGCGCCATGTGGCTACCAAAACTCCAAGTTCCACCATGTTTTAACGTATCGTCAATAACATGGGCAGATAAAGTCTCATCAACTTCATCAATTCGTGCTTGCATGATCGCTAATGCTGAACCATACAAGTCCGTTGCGTAGGTCTGATCGAGTAGCTGTGCACAATCTTGCATTTTTGCAATATATAAACGTGCCCAATCTTCGATGTGATATGACCCTGTTAAATCTGTAATGGTTGCGTTCGGTGCTCGACCTCGGTTTACCACCTCGG
>NZ_JZFB01000002.1:365179-371378 GCF_001188385.1 Acinetobacter sp. V2
ATCTGGGCTGTCACTTAGCAAACAATAAAGTGCTAGCACTTCAAGGAAGCCTGCCGTTGTTTCATCAACGCCAATTGCCGAGTATGGGTTTACATCAACAGCACGTAGCTCAACATAGCCCACCCCTCGATTTTTCAAGGCTTGAGACGGCGTCTCACCTTTTTGAGGCACCTGTTTTGGGCGTACAAGACTGTAATATTCATTCTCGATCTGCAAAACATGATCATTAATTTGCAACGGCTCACCAGAGGCATCATTTAACCCTAAACGGCTAAATGGTGGGTAAGGAGAATGAACGGCTTTTTGTAAACCATCCAGATAGCCAGTCAAATTGTTGTAATGAATACCTAAGCTTTTTTGAGCTGAGTTTTGATAGCCCAATCGTCCCATGCGCAAAGCTGTAGCATACGGTAAATAGTATGAACCTTTGATTAAAGGTAACAACTGATGTTTATGTCCAGTTAAGAAACAACGACATACTGTTGGGCTAGCGCCCACTAAAAACATAACTAACGGTGTTAAACGGATAAAATTACGAATAAGGCCAAAATAACGATGGCTACGATAATCCTGCAAACTTAATGATTTTAATTGTTCGTCAGTTTCATGAGCTTGTAGCTCGGCAAAAAGTGTATCTGGAAAAGATAAATTGTAGTGCACGCCTGAAATGGTTTGCATACGGCGACCATATCGAATTCCCAGCCCACGGCGGTATAGTGTTTTAAAACGACCAATATTAGAGGTGCCGTATTGTGCTAGACGAATCCGTTCTTCATTGTCATCTAACATACATGGCATAGACAGCGGCCAGAGTTTCTCACCATTTTCTAAATGACGATGCACAACCGCATGGATATCGGTGAGCTCATTCAAAGCTTCACCAATGGTTGGCTTAGGTGAGGTAATAAACTCCATTAATGCTTCTGAATAATCAGTTGTAATCTGTGGATGTGTTAAAGCCGAACCCAATGCCTTTGGATGTAACTCTTGTGATAAGAACCCATTACTTTGCATACGTAGGCTTTCACGCTCTATTCCACGTAACATGCCTTGTAGTAGCGACGAATCCACCCAAGCAGGAATAACTGATTGAGAGGGTGTAGTGGGTTGACTCATGCATTTGCTCGCTTATTAAAGATCACTATATACAAAATCGTGAGATGATACGGCTATTTATATACTCACATCATTCCAGTTTGGCAATTTTTATCACAATCTTGTTATTTAAGACACGAAAGAATTGTGATTTTATTGAAGAATAATTGCTAAAGAGTTGTCAATATCATGAACGAACAAGACATTTTAAACTTCTGGTTTTCTCCTGAACACCGTTCACTTTGGTTTGCAAAAAGTGATGATTTTGACAAAAAAATTCGTGAAAATTTTTCTGATGTTCATCGACAGGCAACTCAAGCAGAACTGTGGTCTTGGCGAAAAACAGCGGAAGGCCGTTTGGCAGAGATTATTGTACTAGACCAGTTTTCTCGCAACATTTATCGTGATCAACCCAAATCTTTTGCCTATGACAGTTTGGCATTAGCTTTGGCACAAGAAACGATTAGCTTGCAACTCGATGCACAGCTTAATCCAGAGCAACGTTCTTTTTTATATATGCCATTTATGCATAGTGAATCAAAATTGATTCATGAATTTGCCTTGAAACTCTTTCAACGCCTCGGCAATGAAATTAATTTAAGTTTTGAGAAAAAGCATAAAGTCATTATTGATCGCTTTGGACGCTATCCTCATCGAAATACCATTCTCGGGCGTGTTTCCACTCCAGAGGAAACCGAATTTTTATTAGAACCGAACAGTAGTTTTTAAAACTTCTTAATTTTTAATGCTGAGTCATCTATTTTTTAATGCTCAGCTGGGAGTTCATCATGAAATATCTCTCTCTTTGTTTAGCCTTAGGCACTGCCTTAACTTTAACTGCGTGTGCAACGACTCCAAGTAAACCAAGAACCTTTGATCAGCTTGGCCAGTTTTCAGCATATCCTCTAAATGCCCAAACGTTCCGTATTAGTTTTCAAGCCGACCCAAATATGAGTTATGGCAGAGCTGAAGAAATTACCTTGGTGAAAGCAGCACAAACGACGATACAAAAAGGTTTCCGCTTTTTTAAAGTGCAAAATGATCCAAGTAATCAGAGCCAGAAACCACAACGTCAGGCTGTGGTTTATCCATCAGCTCCAAGCTTTTACCCATATGGTTATGGTCGTCGCTACCCAGGTTTCTGGCATGATCCGTTCTATGATTACCCACAAGTGGTCAATATCGATCCTGTTCAAGTGTCGTATACTATTGAATGTTATCGGGATCAAAAGCAGGCTCCACAGGATGCTTTTGATGCAACCTTGATCTTGAGATCAATCGGACAAAAATATGGATTGAGTCCGACAGGAGAGCTGTTGCCACCGCCTGAGCCTCCAGTAAAACAAAAATGAATAGGATAAATTTATGAACATGGCAGAAGAAGTTCACCACGTGCCCAGTCTTAAACGTAGCAAATATTTTGCTACTCTGGCGCTTATTATTGTCGTTGTGCTGTGGATTGCACTGATGGTGGCTGATCGTTTTCTGCCAGAGTACACAGGTTTTATTCATATTTTAATGTTAGGGGCAGAAGCTGGTGTAGTCGGTGGTTTAGCCGACTGGTACGCGATTACGGTTCTGTTTCGGAACCCATTTGGTAAGTTACCCATTCCTAAGTTTTTACGCGACCATACCGAGATTATTCCACGCAACAAAGCTCGCATTGCAGAGTCAATGGGTCGTTTTGTACAAGAAAATTTTCTTTCGCCTCAAGTGGTTGAACGAAGCTTAGAAAAAACTGACTTAAGCCTCGCAATTGGTCAATGGTTGGCAAGCCCACAAAACAATACCCAAGTGGTACAGCTCATTCAGCAAACCGTACCGAAAATTTTTGAGTTTGTTAGCCAAGATCAAATTGCCAATTTTGTGCAAAACAATAGTGTGCAATGGGTGCGTAATACCGAGGTCAATAAACTCGCAAGTGAAATGCTACGTGCAGTATTGGAAAATGATTTCCATCAAGACGTTTTACAGCGTGGACTCGATATCGCTCATGAATGGGTGGTACAAAACCCAGATAAAACCCGTGAATTAACCCGAAAAATGTTTAAAGCACTTGGTGTCTGGTCACTTGCAAAAGGCGCAAGCTGGATTGGTATTGATGTTCAACAACGCACCATCGATTCACTCGTTGAAAAAGTAGAATCGATGTTGGCAGACCCTGAACACCCATGGCGACAAGAAATTGAAACCATTGCCCACTCTCTCATGCTTGAGCTGGCAAAACCAGACAGCGTTGCTAGTCAACGTCTCAACAGCGGTAAAGATGCCCTTCTCGATAGTCCACAAGTCCTCAATTTCATCAGTGGCGCTGTTACGATTTTGTGTAATGCCATTAAAGAAGATTTAATGAAAGAAGATTCTGGCATTGCAATGAACCTAAGAGCGGCTATTCAACAACTAGGTGAAAACCTTGTTCAAAATGCTAAGGTACGTGAAGTTCTCAACAAAGAAATGACAGGACTTGCGCTGACTTTTACAGATCAATATAGCCATAAAATCATACGCTATGTCAGTGAACGTATTCATGAATGGGATTCACGCGAAATGATCGGGAAAATTGAAAATGAAGTCGGTGGCGACCTACATATGATCCGAGTAAATGGCGTTGTAGTCGGTGCATTTATTGGTTTAACCCTCGGTGTAATTCGGGCAGTGATTGAATCAATTTTATAACTTTAAATATCTTTAATAAGAGAACAATATGCTACAGCTACAGTCAAAACTGGCCACTCAAGGCGTGACTATTTTTAGTACCATGACGGCAATGGCACATCGACTAGGTGCTCTCAACCTGTCACAAGGCTTTCCAGATTTTCCGGCACCACAAGCCTTACTGGAAGCTTTATCTCAGGCGACTTTAGCTGGGCATAATCAATATCCACCTGGCGATGGTATTCTCGGTTTACGTGAACAGCTCGCTTTACAATTTCAGCAGCGTGACCAACTTCAACTTGACCCTGTAACGCAAATCACGATTACTCCCGGTGCAACCATTGCAATTTTTTGTGCCATACAGGCATGCATCAACGCAGGTGATGAAGTCATTATTTTTGACCCAAGTTATGACAGTTATGGCCCTTCTGTGCAGTTAGCAGGTGGTAAAGCAGTTCATATTGCACTTGAGGCACCTGACTTTAAGGTGAACTGGCAGCAAGTTAAAGATTTAATTAATGAGAAAACCCGTATGATTGTGGTGAATACTCCCCATAATCCAACAGGTACCATCTGGGCAAAACAGGATTGGTTAGAGCTTATTGCACTGATTCAAGATAAAAACATTGTGGTTTTATCCGATGAAGTCTATGAACACTTAGTCTTTGATGGTCAACAACACTTTAGTGCTTTGCATTTTCCAGAGCTCAGAGAGCGTAGTTTTGTGATTGGGTCTTTTGGGAAAACCTTTCATGTGACTGGCTGGAAAACAGGTTATTGTGTCGCTTCACCTGAGTTAATGCGTTTATTTCGCCAGATTTACCAATATGCGAATTTCTGTGGCACGACACCTTGTCAGATTGCCCTAGCGCAATATATGCAGCAACATCCGGAACATATTCAAGAGCTTTCGCAGTTTTACCAAACTAAGCGAGATCGTTTTAATCAGGCAATTCACAATAGCCGTTTTTTACTAAAACCATCTCAAGGGACATATTTCCAAAACCTTGATTACAGTCAGATTAGACCTGACTTAAACGATGTAGAAATGTGCCAGTTTCTTGCCGAGCAACATAAAATTGTGGCTATTCCTGTTTCAGTTTTCTACCAGCAAGCGCCAGAGTCTTTACGTCTGATTCGCTTCTGCTTTGCTAAAAATGATGAGACATTGCAAAAAGCAGGAGAAATCTTGAATGAATGTTAATAAATTTAGAAACTTAGCATAGTAAAACACTACAAGAAATTTCACCTAAATATGCTAAGTTGAATGTCTGCCCCGCTCATCAAAGAGATGGGCGATGGAGAACACATGCCACCAAGACAGTCTTTAATTCACCAGCAAAATCTATGGAAAACGTTTTTCGTTTTCTTACTGCCTCTCATTGCAACTAATATTTTGCAGAACTTGTCGGGGACGATTAACACCATCTTTGTTGGTCAAATGATGGGAGTTGATGCGATTGCTGCCGTCTCGGTTTTTTTCCCTATTTTATTCTTGCTTCTCGCTTTTATTATCGGGATTTCAACGGGTACTACTGTTTTAGTAGGGCAAGCGTGGGGCGCACAGAATATTGAAAAAGTCCAAAGTGTGGTGGGTTCGACCCTGTTTATGACACTGATTGGTGGGGTAATTACCGCGATTATCGGCGTGTTTTTTGCCCATGATATTTTAGAGTTATTGGGCACAGATCCAAAGGTAATGCATCTTGCTTTGCCTTATGTGCAATGGATGCTGGCGGGTAGCCCGCTTCTGTTTGTTTATATTATTTATACCTCAATTTTACGTGGTGTAGGCGACAGTACTACACCGTTACTTGCATTGGCTTTAACCAGTGTAATTGGCTTGGTGATTACCCCGATATTGCTTAAAGGTTATTTTGGCTTACCCGCCCTAGGAATTATTGCTCCAGCAATTGCAACGATCACGGGTTATGTTGCTATCTTAATTTTTCTAGCGATTTATCTGAACAAGAAAAATCATCCACTTCGGCCGAATCGTCAGCTTCTGCAACATATCCGTCACAATCCAGAACTGAGCAAAATCATTTTGCGCTTAGGCGTCCCGACCGGCATTCAAATGATTACCACCTCAATGGCTGGCTTGGTTATTGTTGGGTTGGTTAACCATTACGGATCGCATGCTACAGCAGCGTATGGTGCCGTGAATCAGGTGCTCAACTACATTCAGTTCCCTGCCTTATCAATCTCAATTGCGGCTTCAATTTTTGCAGCACAAGCAATTGGTGCTGGCAAATCAGATCTGTTAGCACGAGTAACCCGCACAGCTTTGGGGATGAACTTCTTATTTACAGGTACCTTAATTGCACTCGGCTATCTATTTTCTAAATATTTAATGGCTTTGTTTATTACCGACCCAACTGTGGTGGTGTTAGGGCAGCAACTTTTATTTATTGTACTTTGGGCAATTTTATTCTTTGGGGCAGGTGCC
>NZ_JZFB01000002.1:371420-391546 GCF_001188385.1 Acinetobacter sp. V2
TCCCAATGCTACTTAATATTTCTGCTATTTTATTTATTGAAATTCCATGTGCTTACTGGTTTAGCTCAATATGGGGCCTTAAAGGAATCTGGGTTGCTTATGCCTTGGCATTTGTCAGTTTATGTATTATTCAAGGCCTGTATTACCAATTTATCTGGAAGAAAAAGAAGATCAAAGTTCTTATTTAGAACTAACTAAACCACATAAAAAAAGCCATCATTTGATGGCTTTTTCTGTTAAAAAATTATTTCATTAATTTGGTCACAATAGTTGAAGCACGTTGATATCCCGTTGGGAATAAACGCTGGAATGCATCAAGAATTTTTGCATCACTACCAATCAATAAACGGCGTTTATTTTTTAAGACAGCTTGTAAAATTTGACGAGCTGCTTCTTCAGGTGGAGTACGTAATAGCTTGTCAAAGTTTTGGATCGATTTAGTCGGGTCCATACCTAAACTATTCAAGCTATCACTCATTTTTGCAGATTTAGCAATGTTGGTGCGGATTCCGCCAGGATGTACACACAACGAGCTTACGCCACTTTTTTCAATATCCAACTCTTGGCGTAATGATTCGGTAAAACCACGTACAGCAAATTTAGTCGCGTTATAGCCAGATTGAGTCGGTTGAGCTGTCAGACCAAATAAGCTCGAGATGTTAATAATATGGCCATCTTGAGTTTGCTTAATGAACGGTAAAAACTCTTTAGTTCCGTACACGACACCCCAGAAGTTAATTCCAACAATCCACTCTAAATCTTCGTAGGTCGCACCTTCAACAGTTGAGCCTAACGCAACACCAGCATTGTTAAAAATCAGATTAACAGAACCGTGATCTTGTACAGTTTCTTGTGCCCACTGCTTTACCGCTTCACGATCCGACACATCAAGCTTTTTGGTAGTAACCGTAATATTGCTGTACGGTTTTAAAAGCTCGACAGTTTGTTGTAATCCTTTTTCATTAATATCACTCAACGAAAGATGGCAGCCCTGTTTTGCCAAAAGAATTGCTAACTGTTGCCCAATGCCAGAACCTGCGCCCGTAATTGCAGCGACTTTGTTTTTAAAATTTTTCATTGTCCATCCTTTGTTTTTCGATATTTGCACAACCGGTTCATTGCATGTGCAGTTCAGACATCTTCAATATAATTTTGACAATATCCATTGTCAATATAGTAGACTGTAAATTCAGATAGAATGGCACAATTCTTCTGAGAGCTTTATCATAGTGAGCATATTTGGCCAAAACCTATAAATTAGGAAACCAATCTTTAGGAAACGACTTATTTATGGCGACTAACGACTCAACCAGTAAAAAGAAAACAAAAAGTGTGAGTAAAGAACGTCAGTTCAAAGGGTTGTCTCTATCTGAACGTAAAGAGGCGCGCCGCGAAAAACTGATTGAAGCAGGCATTGCGACCTACGGAACGCTTGGTTTTTTTTCCGTGACGGTAAAAGATGTATGCCAAGAGGCAAAACTCACAGAACGTTATTTTTATGAATCATTTAAGAAGAGTGAAGATTTATTCCAAACCATCTTTTTGAAAATGATTGAAGAATTACAGCAGAACTTAATGCAGGCCGTGATTAAAGCTGCACCCGATCCAGAAAAAATGGTCGATGCTGGTTTAAGAGCACTGCTGACGACATTAAAAGACGACCCAAGATTAGCTCGTATTGTCTATGTCGACGCAGTTTTGGTACAAGAGTTACATAATCAGGCCACCATTCAAGAAACTCTTGCGCAATTTGATCGCATGATTCAAGCCTTTGTTATGCTGACCATGCCGCAAATTCAACACCATGAAAATGAGCTTTCTTTAATTGCAACTGGCTTAAATGGATATGTCACTCAAATTGCGATTCGATGGGTCATGGGAGGGTTTGAACAATCGCTTGAGCAGGTTTTAACCGCATGCCGCATCGTTTTCTTATCTTTATTAGCGCAAGTTTCAAAATAATATTAAAGTTTTTTGACAGCCATAAATATGCAAAACCAGCTAAGCCATTCAAGTGATAAGCTATTGAATGATTTTAAGAAAATTAAAGTCTTCATGTCACAATTTGTTCATAGCTTTGCCTTAGTTTTGTCACAAATTATTGCTAAATTTAATTTTATAGACTTTTCTGCAATGAAATTGTCATAATTAATCTTTGTAATAAGCCTGTCATAACTACAAAACGGTTCACCGTTAAATCTATAGGATATTGCGCTGTGAAAGATGACTATATTTTAATTGTCGATGATGAGCTTCCTATTCGCGAAATGATCCATACTTCTTTGGACATGGCAGGCTTTCAGTGTTTACAGGCAGAAGATGCCAAACAGGCTCATCAAATTATCGTCGACCAACGTCCGGCGCTTATCTTGCTTGATTGGATGTTACCTGGAGGCGTAAGTGGTGTCGATTTATGTCGCCGCTTAAAACGAGATGAAAACCTAGCAGAAATTCCAGTCATTATGTTGACTGCTCGCGGAGAAGAAGACCACAAAGTACAAGGTCTTGACGCAGGTGCAGATGACTACATGACTAAGCCTTTCTCTACACGTGAACTGGTTTCACGTATTAAGGCAGTTCTGCGTCGTGCTAATGCATTAAGTGGCGAAAAAACCATTGATGCCAATGGCTTAATTCTTGATCCTGTAAGCCAGCGTGTTAGCTTTGGCAACAGCATTTTAGATATGGGTCCAACTGAATATCGCTTACTTGCATTTTTTATGACCCATCCAGAGCGTGCATATACACGTGCCCAGTTGCTCGATCAGGTGTGGGGCGGTAATGTATATATCGAAGACCGCACTATCGATGTGCACATTCGCCGTTTGCGTAAAGTTTTAGAACCTTTTGGTGTAGACCGATTTGTTCAAACTGTGCGTGGAACTGGCTACCGTTTCTCAACACGTGCAGATTTAGCCGCAGGTTAACCAAGATTTATGTATGAACCCTACCCCGTCCCCGAACAGGTACGTGAACAAAAACTTTCCCGCTACAGCAGTTTATGGACGTTTGCCAAACAAGATTTACGGCTCTTATTATTTTTTCTAATTATTGCCGGTTTAGTCGGTTTAGGCCTTGGGTATTTCTGGAGCTGTATTTTTATCGCCTTCGTGGTGTTTTTTACACTCCAGTTGCGTTCTTTATATCTGGTCAATGACTGGATTGCGAATAAACCTTATGACGTTCCTCCAAATCTTAATGGGATTTGGGGGGCATTATTATTTAATGTCTACCGTGCTCAGCGCCAAGAACGAATTGTTCAGGCGGAAATGGTCGGTTTAATTGACCGTGCACAGTCATCTTTGGTTGCACTTGCTGAAGCCGTTGTTTTAATTGATGACCAACATCAAATCGAATGGTGGAACCCTGCTGCGGAACGTTTGTTAGGAATCAGCCCTCTCGATCGTGGGCGTAACTTATTAACGATTTTACGTCAGCCGACCTTTATTGAATATTTTAACAATATTGATCAGGCACCCGACGGGATTAAGCTTCACTCAAATTTTGATGATGACCGCTATGTACAGGTTAAACTCACAAGATTTGGTGGAGAAAGTCGTTTATTGGTGGCTTACGACGTGACTCGTATGCATAACCTTGAGCAAATGCGTAAAGATTTCGTCGATAATATTTCTCATGAACTTCGTACACCATTAACTGTACTGAGTGGTTATATCGAGACCTTTACCGATCAAGAAGATATTAGTCCGCGCTGGAAACGTGCGTTTGATCAGATGCAGTCACAAACCAAGCGTATGAATGCTTTGGTGAATGACTTACTGCTGTTATCGAATTTAGAAAATAATAAAAAAATTGCAAAAAATCAGATTATTGAAATGCCGAGTTTAATGAGTCAACTCTTTGATGACGCTCAGGCCTACAATGCCGATTATGGACACACGCTCAATTTACACATTGATAGCCACTGTGACCTGATTGGTTCTGACATGGAAATTGCTAGTGCATTTAGTAACTTAATTACCAATGCCATTAAGTACACACCAAAAGGTGGAACAATTACCATTGGCTGGCATGATGACGGTGAACATGCGTACTTTAGTGTACAAGACACAGGCATTGGAATTAACCCAAAACATTTGCCACGACTAACTGAACGCTTCTATCGTGTTGACAGTGACCGTAGTCGCCAAACAGGTGGTACAGGTTTAGGTCTGGCAATTGTAAAACACGTGCTGATGCAACACGGCGCGTATTTAGATGTGCAGTCTAAAGAAAACGAAGGATCAACGTTTACCGCAGTTTTTCCAAAAGAAAGACTATATAACATGACCTAAAATTATCTCCCGTACATATAAAAAGCCGACTTATGAAAAGTCGGCTTTTTTGTATAATTTAAACCCATTTACTTAAAATTAGAGCAATACGATTTCGTCTGATTTTTCTCTATTACGTTTAGAAAACTAGTGGCAAACGTATTGCTCTGGCGTAATGCATCGCGGTGATCTCCACCATCAATCGTTTGATATATGGTTGGTTTTTTTAATTTACATAGCTGCTGATAATAAGCAGATGTGCCTCTAGGGTCGACTAAATGATCTTTAGAACCTTGAACAATCATTAATGGCACGGTAGGCACCATATTTTCAATGGACTGTTGTTTTAGATAAGCCAAAAGAGGTTTTAAATCGGCATCAGATCGAAATATGCTAGAAGGAGATTTCTTTAAGTCAGATTGAAGTTCAGATAAACAACGACTGCGTCCTTGAGTCAATACTGTGTTCATTTCTGGGCTTACCAGCTTTTCAGGAACGATGCTTGGATCTGCTGCTTGTGCTCCTAATAAAACAATCGGGAAAAATGCTGCCACACTTGGTTCTGGGTTTGGATTAGTTTTCACATATTCTGCAATGCCTTCATATTGATAGCCGCCTGGTGCAAGAGCGATTGCCCCTTTTAAATCCAGTTCAGGCGCATCTTTTTGACCATAGGCAGACACTGCAATTGCCGCAGCCCCACCTTGACTGTGCCCCATCACCAACCACTGTTTATTAAAACTCTTGGGCTTAAGCACATATAATGCACGCACTGCATCGACCACTGTATGCAGTTGGCTCATTGCATTCATATAGGGATGCCCACCTGGTGTCCCTAAGCCCTGATAATCCGGCGCGACGACCGCATAGCCTCGTGCAAGCCAACCATCTAAAGCTTTAGAAGCAACTTCTTGGTATGAATGAACTGGCCCACCTACATAGTCACCCGAAGGTGCACAAGTATCAGCAACGCCAGTCGTACCATGCGCCCAAGCGAGTATCGGCCAGCCATTTTTTGGCGGAGTGCCTTTCGGTAATAAAATAAAAGCCGATGCCACAATGGGCTCGCCCTGAATCCCTCGACTACGATAATTAACTAACAAACGCTGATCAGCATGAGGAAATAAATCCGTCACATCTTGCTGTTCTAGAGACAGTATTGAACCCGGTTTTTCGCTCACAATTTGCTTACCCAAATCTATAATTGGAGCAGCCATAGCAGAACCAGACACCAAACAAGCGCTGCTAAATAAAATTTTTAAAAAAGAATTACTTTTTTTAATCAAGGGATTACTCCTCTATTATTTACATTACATCTATTTAAATAATCAATTTATAAAGTATAAATTACCATAAAAACTTCTATATTTATATTTACTTCCAAATAATTTACATTTATACAGTCACTTAAAATCTAATTAAAATATATTTTAAAGAAATGTATTATAAATATCGTTGCAAAAATTAATCCCGTTTAAATAATAAAAAATATATGCTGATATTTTCTTAATTACTATAGCGATTAAAATGTCAAAACAATATAAATTTATACCGTACCTGATTTTTCTTATTCTCGGCTCTCTACCTATCCATAGCTTTGCAGATGTACAAGTGTATGGTCCTGGTGGACCAGCACCCGCCATGAAAGAAGCAGCCAAACAATTCACCAATAAAACGGGCATAGCAGTCCATGTAACGTCTGGGCCTACTTCTCAATGGTCTGACAAAGCGAAACTAGATGCAGATGTTATATATAGTGGTTCTGAAGCTATGATGTCTGATTTTGAAAATGCTTTTTCTGAGCAAATTATAAAAGACTCGGTGGAACCTTTATATTTACGCCCCGCGGCCATTTTAGTACGCAAAGGAAATCCTAAAAATATTAAAGGATTTAAAGACCTAGCTAAATCTGGCGTTAAAGTTTTAGTTACTCATGGTGCAGGTCAGGTCGGTATGTGGGAGGATATCGCTGGTAGAACTGGCAAGATTCAATTAACCAAATCTGTTCGAAAAAATATTGCCACCTATGCAGCCAATACAGGTATTGCCAAGAAAAACTGGGAAGAAAATAGCAGCTATGATGCTTGGTTAGTTTTTAATATTTGGGGAATTAGTAACCCAGATGTTGGGCAAATTATACCTATTGAACCAGAGTTGGTTGTCTATCGTGATACAGGTGTTGCCTTAACCAAACATAGTTTAAAAGACACTGAAGCTAAACGTTTTGTAGAGTTCTTATCGTCTCAGCAAGGTAATACTATTTTCAAAAAATATGGTTGGACTAAATAAGTAAAACAGGGAGCATAGCTCCCTTTTCTTTTTTAAAATTATTTACTCTAGTTCATCTAGAATATATTCATTTCAAATTAAATATACTCCAACGGCATATAAACTTCCTAGTATTAAACAAAAGGCTGAACTGATATACCAAAATAAATCACTATTACCGACAAATTTTGACTTTAACCACGGAAAAGCCAGACCACGGATAAGAAAAACCGCTGCAACAAGCGACAAAATAAGTTTAGTAAATGGTAATACCTGTATTCCCTTTGCTGCAAAAAAAGCATAAGTAGCACATACCGTTAGAATTAACCCCACAGCTATAGCTGTAAAATTAGGATACCAATGCCCTCTTTCGACCATCTGGACAATACTTTTCCCGGCCCCTAAAAACCGAAAACCATTTGCCCCCCAGAACACACAAACAAAATGAAGTAATGCGGCACAGAATGTTAATAATGCAGCAATATAAAGTAGAGCGTTCGGAAGTGAGTGCATTAGATTTTATACTAATAAATATATGTGATATTTATTATACTCAATTATAAAATATATAAAACTTATTAATAGTTAAAATGAATTTAACTTGGTATTTAATATTTTAAATACCAAGCTTAGTGCACTTAATTATTTACTCTCAAACTCTTTAAAATCAGCTTTTCTGATTTTTGCATGGATCCCTTTGGTTTTATCTACAACTTGTGAAACTTCAAAATCAGTTGCGGCACTTAAATACGCATAAGCCGTTGCTTCATCAATACCGTATTCTTGGTTTAAGAAACGAATGGCTTCACGTGTAGACTTTTTCATCGCTTCATCAAGATCTTCATCAAGTCCCGGTGTAATCCAAAACTCAGCATTTTCAGCTAAAGGTTGTTTTAGCTCTTTGCCCGGTATTTTATCTTTACCTGCTTTGAGCAAGGTAAATTTTAGTGTTGCACGTGCTGAAGCTTCGAGTGCAGTTAATGCTACTTCACCATCCCCTTGCGCGAAATGGCTATCACCCGTATAGAATAATGCGCCTTTGACCTGAACAGGATAATAGGCTGTTGAACCTGCACCTAGTTCATTAATATCAATATTTCCACCATACATTGCAGGGGGTACAGAGTGAACAGGCTCAGAAGTATTTGCTGCTACCCCCATAATTCCCATAAAAGGATAAAGCGGGAAACGTATTGATTTACCCGATTCTGTTTTTAATACACCTTCGTACTCACCTTTAGCATTTTTTTCAATTGGTGTGAAAATTGAGACATTTCCATAGCGTTCAGGATGCTCAGCCGATGCATTTTCTTGCTTTGCTTTTTTAGGAAATTCCCCCACTAAAGCACCTTTACCATGTCGATTTGAAATAACACCGTAAGGTACACGCGGCTCAACTTTAAGTACCTCAACTTTTAAAATATCACCGGGCTGTGCGCCTTCAATTGCAACAGGACCTGTCACAATATGTGGCCCATCTTTATGAAAATCATGCTTTAAATTTGACTGCGTAATTGTTTTTGCATCTTCCAAGATTTCATTAGATTTTACACCTTTCGATTGAAAGAACTTTTCAGCGTTACGCCCTTGGTCTTCAAGCAAACCTTCATGAGAAACCGTATCAAATGTCACAACACTACCCGACGGAACGTTAAGGACGGGTTTGGCATCCCGATTCGGTAAATAACCCCATGTAATGGTTTTTAAAGTAGATGGAACGTAATAATTACCTTTATATTCGCCACTTTGAAGTTGAGTAGGCTGTTTTGAAATTTGATTTAAAATTTTAAAATCATTGGCATGGCTGAGTGAAATACAAAGTACAGATAAAACCGAAGCTGTCAGGCGTTTAACTTTTAACATGATTTCAGAACCTAAAAAATATGAAAATTACCGTAAGGTCCTGAATAGTTAGCAAGCATTGTGCCAAGGCTAAAGTTTGTGCAATATCTAAAAAGCGCTTCATATTTATAAAATTAAATAATTTTTTTAGTTTTAATAACTTATCTTCACATAGAATTAAAATTACGACTTAAGTCTAACTTAAATATTTCTTTCTATTTTTATTTATTAATTTTCAATCATCTTAATATTTTTGCTCTCTCCAGACACATATTTTTGGACTAGCTTCTATAATGTCCTATTTCAGATCACTTAATAATAATTATATTTCTATATAATATAAATATAAACACAGTTATATATTTTACGTTTATATAATTTAAATCAAAAAAAACCCTGAATAATTAAAGTCAGGGTTTATTTATCTTATAGGGATTATATCGTTTACTAAACTGTATGTCCCATACGCTCGCCCATTACAACTACAGACTCAGCTTTAAAACGTTGTTCCCATTCGATCTTATCTTTTTCAAATAAAATAACCGCGGTAGAACCTAAATAAAAACGTCCAAGCTCAGCACCTTTCTCTAGCTTTAACTGATGATGCTGTAATTCAATACGACCTGAAGGTTTCACTTTACCTGTCGCCACAGTTTCAATACCAGCAACAATCATTGCACCCACTAACACAACAGCCATACGGCCAAGTTCAGTATCAAACAAACACACCATGCGTTCATTACGGGCAAATAGTCCCGGTACATTTTCAGCAGTCACCTGATTTACCGAAAATAGCTCACCTGGTACATACAAGGTTTCAGTTAATGTACCTGCAAACGGCATATGTACACGGTGGTAATCGCGTGGAGATAGATAGACTGTCGCGAACTCACCTTCTTGGAATGGCTGAGCAAGTTGTGGGTCTCCAATGAGTTTCTCTACAGAGAAGCTTTGGCCTTTTGCTTGAAATACTTCACCCGCAGTAATTTTACCAATCTGAGAAATAGCACCATCAGCAGGTGAAACAATGCTATCTGCATTTTCGTCAACGAGACGCACGCCATCTTTTAAAGCACGGGTAAAAAAGTCATTAAAAGATTTATATTTCAGTGCATTGCCTTGTTCAGCAATCGATAAATCAATCCCATATTTGGTTTTAAATGCATGAATAACAGCAGTTTTCACAACTGGATTTTCACTCGCAGCAACTTTACCTACCACACGACTCAATTGGTGCTGTGGTACAAGGTTTTGTGCCTTAATAAATAATTCTTTTTTTAATCGAGATGTGAAACTCACGACGGTGATTCTCCAGTAATAATAGGACTATCGAGGCGATTGCCCCATTCACTCCACGCACCATCATAGGCTTTTGCTTCCCAGCCCAAGAGCCTAGCCAAAATATAGGCCAAACCGGAACGGTGATGTGACTGGCAGTACACAACTACAGGTTGCTGTAAATCGAACCCAAGTTGTTCAAGGCGCTGCCGCGTGCGTTCAAGCGGATGCAATTTTAGATGATTTTGACGATTAAGTGCAGTACTCCATTCAAAATGGAGTGCATTTGGAATGTGACCGCCGCGTCGCGCTGCTAAACGGATCCCACTATATTCATCACTTGTCCGGCAATCCCACAATTGAACATTTTCTTGTTCTACTTGTTTGCGTAGCTCTTCATAATTCACACGGAACTGAGCGGCATGCGATAAATCAATCTGAATTAAGTCAGTAACAGGAGAAACTTCTTCGACTTCTGCTGTCGTTGGTAACCCTGCTCCTAACCATGCATGGATACCGCCATTAATTAAACTGGTACGTGTGAATCCTAAGCAATGCAAATTCCAGATTAAACGTCCAGCCCATGCTCCACCTTCATCGTCATAGACCACAACATGATGATTCGGCGAAATATTCAATTTCTCAATCAGTGCTTGTAAACCTGCTTCATCTGGCAAAATACCAGTGGCTTCTTCGTGTTGAGACACTAACCATTTTGGTTGTAAATGAATAGCATGCGGAATATGAAGTTGCTCATAAACAGACGCGCGGCTCAAATCTACAATGCGAATATATTCATTGCCTAAATAAGGCACTAATTCTTCTGCTTCTATTAATAAATCGAGTTTAAAATTCGGGAGTGTCATCGTCATGGTTTCTTTTTATACCAGCTTAATTTCATATTAGCATAAGCTTATATCTAACAAACTCTGATTTTCTGCAACTCTTTAGCAGAAAATCAGATATCAGCATTCTTACTTTTAAAAATACAAAATAGCGAGACTATTTATTACTTAAACCACTTCTTCAAGTTCTTCAATTTCGAAAACCTGACGTAAATAAGCCAAGAAAGTATCGTTATCAGTCATGGTTTTACCGGGACTATCAGAAATTTTCGCAACTGACTGACCATTACATTCGACTAGTTTCAACACAATATTGAGCGGCTTTTGTCCCATATCATTAGTTAAATTGGTTCCAATACCAAAACTCACCTGAAAACGATCTTTAAAGTATTGATGCAATTCCCATGCTTTTGGCAAGTTAAGACCATCGCTAAAAGTCAGCATCTTGGTTTTGGTATCAATTTTTAATTTACGATAATGCGCATAAGCCTTATCGCCCCATTCGTAAGGGTCACCACTGTCATGACGTAAACCATCAAAGAGTTTCGCAAAATACAAATCAAAATCTCGAAGGAACGCATCCATACCAACAACGTCAGTCAAAGCAATTCCTAAGTCTCCGCGATATTCTTGAACCCATGTCTCTAAAGCAGCTTTTTGAAAGTCACGTAGTCGTACATCAAGTGCCTGAAAAGCTTGTAGGAATTCATGAGCCATGGTTCCAATTGGGGTAATATTTAACTCTTTTGCAAGCAGGACATTACTTGTACCACGGAACACATTTGGTACTGTTTTATGAAAGGCTGCCACCACATGTTTTTGCCATACGAAGCTATAACGGCGACGTGTACCAAAATCAGAAACTAAGAATGGTGGGTCATTCGGTTTTTGTGTTTTTTCATATTCCTGAATCAATTCAAGCTTGGCTTTTAAACGGCGCTCGCCTTCAGCCCATACTTCATCAGTTTTGATACGGCTAAAATAAAGTTCATTTACAATTGCCAATACAAAAATTTCAAACATCATGGCTTGGACCATCGGACCTTCAATATGAATATCCAAACGACCTTCAGCATCGATGCTAGCTCGAATAAAGCGTCGCTTCAGTTGAAATAGTTCTAAATAATCGACAAAGTCACTTTTTATAAAACGTAATTTACGTAAATATTGAAGCTCGTCTTCTTTATATTTAAGACTACACAAATAGTCGAGTTGTTCGTTTAAATCATCCAAAATATCTACTAGTGGATAGACAGTATCTTCTAAATTTCTACAGCGGAAATGGTAGACACTATGGGTTTGCGGGAATTTATGCAAAACCACTTGTAACATCGTAAATTTGTACAAGTCTGTATCTAGTAAAGAATGGATAATTGGAGACATAGTCAATGATTATTCGCTTGCTTCTTAGCATTAAAGCATATTTTTATAAATCAATTGCGAGCTTTTAGACCATTGTTGCAATTCCATGAAATTTCCTTTTAAAAATCATTTAATTTAAATTCTGCTAAACTAAACCAATTCAATTAATTGCAGAAATTTGCTTTAACTATGCGCGCTTTAATACAACGAGTTCTTGAAGCCAAAGTGGTGGTTGACGGTGAAACTACTGGTGAAATCCAACACGGACTACTGGTTTTTTTAGGGATTGGCCGTGATGACACTTTAGCAATTGGCCAGAAGCTTATTGATAAGATTTTGAAATATCGCATCTTTGATGATGAACAAGGCAAAATGGGTTGGAATGTGTCTCAAGCAAATGGTGGAATCCTGCTTGTTTCACAATTTACTCTGATGGCTCAAACGCAAAAAGGTTTACGTCCAGATTTTGGTCCAGCCATGCCACCAGCAGATGCCAAAGCGTTATATGAACAGTTGGTTGAATATGCCAATTCACAATTTGAAAAAGTACAAACCGGCATTTTTGCAGCTGATATGAAGGTTCATCTCATTAATAATGGTCCGGTGACGTTTAACTTAGAAGTCGAAGCGTAGATATAAAAAAACTCCCAAATGGGAGTTTTTTTATATCTGGTGATTAACGACCAGTTTTCTCTTTAATAAAAGCACGTGCTTGACGTACTTTCTCTTTAACTGGTTTTGGCAACTTAGGTGGAATGAGTCTAGCCACTTGGTTAAACCAAACGAGTAGACTGAAGTCTCCTTCCATCTTAATACTGCCGTTTTGCATGCCTGTCATAAATGCAGTTGGGTCACCTTTAATCAAAGTTTTTACACCCTGTTCGCTATCTGCAAACTGCAAGATAAAGTCAGCTTTTTCAGGTGCACCTGCAACACTATCGATCTGTCCATTATTAATGATGATCTGACGTGCAACACCTAAGTCCGTACCAATCTGAATACGGAAAGCGCGGTCATGAATCAATTCAATAAACTTAGGGCTAGTACGTGCCAATTGCTTCATACGCAGCACTAAACCTGCTACCAATAAATCTAACGGGTCTGTACTGACATCAACGAGAGGTAACTTGACTACAGGTATAGAAGAAAGTTTCATGAACATTCACGCCTATTGTATTTTTATGAAAACTTTAGAGCAAAACTCAGCAAGGACATACCATTGCTTGTGTTTTGTGCATCAACTGATAATTTTTAGCTGGCAACGCAATCTAGATGAAACGTCAACAGACGTGTCTATCGTAGCATAACTGGCTATTTTTTAATAAATGCTTTGTATAATAAAAATCACGTTTCGTAAATAAAAAAGGCATGCTGTGCATACCTCTTTACCGTTAGATAACAATTTAATTATCGGCTAGAACATTGCTGCTGATCATCTTCATATACTGGCGTGTGTTCTATATATTGGCGATTTGCCAAAGCCTTTTGTGCCTGTTTATCCTCACGTAACAAAACAAATGTAACCATTACCATCGCTAGACTTAGTGCAGTTAAATAACTATATGTGACTGGCATTTCAAAAGTGACTTGAACTCCAAAACGGACCACTTCTAATAGCCCCCAAAAGAACATCCCTGCAAGCATAAAACCAAGCCAACGACGGTAAGGAGAAAAGAAAACAGCAACAAGCGCGACAGCGATCAAGCTGAATCCGGCGATAGCGGCAAAATTCGCTGTTACCATAGAAACCTCCGTCTTAATGAAAACGTCTAAAAAGATTCGGTCTTAAAAACCCGACCTCATTCCAAAAACAACTTTAATTCATAATTTGTGTTGAAGCTTAGGATGCATTATGGATGTTTTTTTTTAGAAAAAAAGACCCGTTTTTTCTTAATGCGACATACTTTGTCGCAACATTCTTTTGTCATTACATTTTTGTAAAATTCAAAAAGTTCGATTCCCTATATGGCATCAATTCTGGCGTGTCATTACAAAAAAATATGCTGTTTTTAAGGACCAAAATAAGTTTTTTTCAGATTTTTTTATTGCCTTTTTTCTGTGCATGATTTGAGCATAACATGCTTGTTTTTATGACTATTCTGCATAAAAAAAGCGCTACTCTGAAGTAGCGCTTAAAGCTTAGCCTTATAGATTAAGCACGGTTTAAATCTTTGTCATGCATACCAAGTAAATACAGAACCCCATCTAAGCCAACGCTTGAAATAGCCTGATTTGCATTTTGACGAACCAAAGGTTTAGCGCGATAAGCTACACCAAGCCCTGCAATCGCAAGCATTGGCAAATCGTTTGCGCCATCGCCTACTGCCATCGCTTGCTCTAGAGAAATACCCATTTTATTTGCAAGTTCGCGTAATAACTCAGCTTTACGAGCGCCATCAACAATTGCGCCTTTCACTTCACCTGTTACGAAACCGTCTTGCACATCTAAGATGTTGGCATGAACTTCATCAATACCAAGTTTACCTTGTAGGTATTCAGCAAAATATTGGAATCCACCAGATAAAATTGCCGTTTTATAACCAAGCGCTTTTAAGGTCGAGATGAGACGCTCTGCACCTTCAGTAATAGTTAAACGCTCTGCAATTTTAGGTAAAACAGCAGCATCTAGCCCTTTTAATAATGCAACACGAGCACGGAAGCTTTGCTGGAAATCAAGTTCACCTTGCATCGCTCTTTCAGTGATTTCAGCAACTTGTGCGCCTACCCCTGCTTCAATCGCTAACTCATCAATCACTTCTTGTTCAATGAGTGTTGAGTCCATATCAAAACAAACTAAACGACGGTTACGTCGATAAGCGTTGTCTTCTTGAACAGCGACATCAATATTTAATTCACTTGAAAGAAGTAAACATGCTGCACGCATGGCTTGAGCATCTAGAGTTGGGCCACTGCTTAAACCAAACTGTACACATGCACGACGCGGGAATGCGCTATCCTTTTCAAAGTCGACACGGCCTGATAAACGGGTAACAGTTTCAATGTTAAAGCCTTGGCTAGACACAATTTGTGTAACGGCTTGTAAGTGTGCAGCAGTGAGTTCAGGGGCTAAAGCCGTGACGATATAACGAGTACGGCCACCTTCAGTTACCCATTGATCGTATTCTGCGCCTGTGATTGGTTTAAAGCGCACTGTTAAGCCAATATCATGTGCTAAAATCAGAATTTCTTTCATTGCCAATGCGGTCGCAGTTTCATTATCAGAAGCGACTACAATGCCCAATGTGAGTTGATTATGAATAACAGCCTGACCTACATCCAGTATTTGCAATGAATGTACGGATAGTACTTGCATTAATCGGGTAAACTGGTTTGGTTGGTCTGGTCCTAAAAAGGATATAAGAATGATTTCTCGCATGAATTGACTCTAGTCTGAGTGACAACTATTGTAAGAATCATAATCGAATTTCAATATAATTGCCTTGGAAGTTTAACTTGATTGCGCCTAGACAAGGGCTATTTGCTAGCCTACTGATCGTTAGTTTTGCATTGCATACCTTTTTAATGGTGATTGCAACGACACACCAGCTCAATGAAAACCGTGCGAGTCAAGGTCAGCTCATGACCAGTCAACTCGTTGCAGACAGCTTATCTGAGCTAGAACCTGCCAATACGGTATCTTTAGCTCTGATTGCTAATCGCTATGCGACCAATCCAAGCGTTGCGTCTATTCGCATTCTTGATGCCAACAAACAAGTGTTGGCAACGAGTGGAATTTCAAAAACTCGCCAAGGTGAGATTTTTGCTCGCGATGCTCTGCAAAATGAAAAGAAAGTGGGCTCTATCGAAATTACGCTGATTCAACCAAGTATTGGTGAAATTCTACGCACTCAATGGCTAGCAATTTTAGCTTCTCTGTTTTTGCATGTTTTATTATGGCTTGCCTATCGCGCGATTGCTCGCCCGACCCGTAGCGAATATTTGGCACGTATTAACGAAGAAAACCGCTTAAAACATGAAATTCAGCAGTTAACTCAGGCATTGGCTCTAGAAAAACAAAATACAGTAACGTTGGTTGCTCAAGCTCAACAACAAGCGAAAGGTAAACCAGCGGCTCGACCACAACCAGAGAAAACAGCAGATTCAGCTGACCAACATATGTTGGCACTCAATATTCAGTTTTATGACCCTAAACAGTTATTAAGCAGTGTTAACCAATCGGTATCTGTTCCGTACTTTAAACTCTGTCAGCTCTTTTTAAACAAGAGTATTGAGTTATGCGTAAAACATTACCAATTAAAGTTAGCGGACATTGAAGTCGTAAATGAGTTTAATGCTGACGGCGCTACACTTGCGATTTCAACCTCGCATACTCACGCTGTAGAGTGTCTGCTTATGGTTGGAACCGTATTCCAGTTGCTCTCTGACGTTTTATATAAACGTTATCGCGAAGATAAACGCTTTGCGCTGCAAACTCGTAGTGCAACGTGTAATGCTGTTGAAGCGATGCAAATTGATGCGAAAGAAGCTGCTCAACGTTTAGCACAGCATCTTCATGCGAAAGAATCTGCTTTATATCTTGAGAATGATCAACTCAAGGCAATTCAAGATAGCTATCAACTTGTTGCAATGCCAAACCCAAGCAATGTGATGACTCGTCATGCCTTTATGATCAATGGCATGAATGCAGAGTGTGCTGAACTTGCTCAAAATATTCGCACTGAGATTTTGATGGGAAAAAAATCAATCCCACAAAATGATAGTCCAAGCAGTGCAGCTTCATAAAAAATAACTGCGCATATCAGAACCTAGCCTTTTGGCTAGGTTTTTTTTATTTAAATTCATTGTTTTTATTTTAAATTATTCCATTTTCTTATGATTTATTTGTATAAATAAAGCTGGATCTATTCTATCTCGTTGCAAAGTTGGATAAATCAGAATCATAGGCAAAATTCTCTAAACAGCGTAAACTATGCAAAATTTATTAAATAGAAATTGTCTAACGACAAAAAAAGGTGAGAGCGAATGCCGCTGAGTCGTGTTGAAGATCTTGTCGCCGATATTCGTGCAGGCAAAATGGTTATCTTGATGGATGACGAAGATCGCGAAAATGAAGGTGATCTTGTCATTGCAGCAACGCATGTTCGTCCTGAAGATATTAACTTCATGATTACCCATGCACGTGGTCTAGTTTGCTTAACGTTAAGCCGTGAGCGCTGTAAGCAGTTAAACCTTCCGTTGATGGTTGACCAAAACGGTGCTCAGCATAGTACAAACTTTACCTTATCAATCGAAGCCGCTGAAGGTATTACAACTGGTATTTCAGCAGCAGAGCGTGCACATACAATTCAAGCTGCTGTCGCAGCGCATGCAAAGCCAAGTGATATTGTACAACCGGGCCATATTTTCCCATTAATGGCGCAGCCAGGCGGTGTTCTACATCGTGCAGGTCATACTGAAGCGGGCTGTGATTTAACACGCTTAGCAGGTCTTGAACCAGCTTCTGTTATTTGTGAAATCATCAATGAAGATGGCACAATGGCACGCCGTGCAGATTTAGAAATTTTTGCCGAGAAGCATGGCTTAAAAATTGGTACAATTGCGGACTTGATTCACTACCGCATGACCAATGAGCAAACGGTTGAACGTCTGGATCAAAAAACGATTCAAACAGAATATGGTTCATTTGAACTCTATCGTTATCGTGAGATTGGTAACCCAGACATCCATTTGGCTTTAGTCAAAGGCGAGCCAAAAGAAGGTGTTACAACAGTACGTGTACATGGTTTTAGTCCAATTCGCGATTTACTTAAGCTAAATAAAGCCGATGGTGAACCTGCGTGGAATCTAGACCGTGCACTACAGACAATTGCAGCGAGTGATCGCGGTGTTTTAGTCTGGATCGGGCAAGATCATTTGCAAGACTTGGGACCAGCGTTGGATGATTTAAATAAACCAAAACCGGTGAAATCCAATGCAGCACTTTCACATCAATATCAAACCATTGGTGTAGGCGCTCAAATTTTGCGTGACTTAGGTGTTGAAAAAATGAAGCTTCTTAGCTCACCATTACGTTTCAATGCTTTATCTGGCTTTAATTTAGAAGTAGTGGAATATGTCACTGCTGATCAAATCACAACGAAATAATCGAGGTTGCTATGGCAATTCGCCGTATTGAAGGTTTATTACATCTCGCAAGCGAAGGACGTTATGCGATTTTAGTGGGTCGTTTCAACAGTTTTGTTGTTGAACACTTATTGGATGGTGCAATCGACACATTAAAACGTCATGGTGTAAATGAAGACAACATTACTGTTATTCATGCTCCTGGCGCATGGGAACTCCCGATTGTTGCTAAAAAATTAGCTACATCAAATCAATTTGATGCAATCATCGCACTTGGCGCAGTTATTCGTGGTAGCACACCACACTTTGACTTCGTTGCTGGTGAATGTGCAAAAGGTTTAGGTGTAGTCGCGTTAGAAAGCAGCTTGCCTGTCATCAATGGTGTATTAACTACTGATAGCATCGAGCAAGCCATCGAACGTTCAGGTACAAAAGCAGGAAACAAAGGTAGCGAAGCTGCTTTAACTGCAATTGAAATGGTTAATTTATTAAAGGCAATTTAAAGCATGTCTCAAACACTGCAAGCCGCTTATGCAGCAAAACGCAAAGCACGTCGTTTTGCTGTACAAGGTATTTATGAGTGGCAAATGAGTCACAATCCTGTACATGAAATTGAAGCACGTACTCGTGCTGAAAATGCGATGCACAAGGTAGACTTAAATTACTATCACGAACTATTAACGCAAGTGATTGCACTGCGCGACGATCTTGATGCATTACTCATTCCGGTACTTGACCGTGAACTTGATGCACTTGATGGCGTTGAGCTCGCAACCTTACGTTTAGGTGCTTATGAGTTACGTGATCATTTAGAAGTACCTTATCGTGTAGTTCTTGATGAAGCCATTGAACTCGCCAAACACTTTGGTGGAGCAGATAGCCATAAATACATTAATGGCGTTTTAGATCGTTTAAGTTCAACACTACGTAGTGCTGAAAAACAACAAGCAAACTAATAGGTTTGAAGTTGATATGGCTGAGTTTTCTATTATTGACCAATACTTTAACAGACAATCTTATGCAGATGTCACCTTAGGTATTGGAGATGACTCAGCCTTAGTCACCCCTCCTCAAAATCAACAATTGGTGATCTGTGCAGATACGCTAGTTGCTGGTCGACACTTTCCTCTTAATACCTCAGCGCATGCAATTGGCTGGAAAAGTGTGGCTGTTAATCTTTCAGATATTGCTGCCATGGGTGCTAAACCTCATAGTATTTTACTTGCGTTAAGCCTACCTACCATTGACCATGAATGGCTCGAAGGATTCAGTCAGGGCATCTATGACTGCTGTAATCAATTTGGTGTTGCTCTCATTGGTGGAGATACGACCCAAGGTCCACATCTGACCATTACCGTGACGGCTATGGGTTGGATTGAAGCTGGACAAGCCGTGTTACGTTCGGGCGCAAAAGTCGGTGACTATGTGTGTGTGAGCGGTCAAGTTGGAGATGCAGCATATGGTTTACAACACCTAGGTCATCCATTACAGAAAAGACTAGACTACCCGACACCACGTTGTCAGCTTGGACAACAGTTAAAGGGCCTTGCTTCTAGCATGATTGATGTTTCTGATGGATTAGCACAAGATTTAGGTCATATTTTAAAAGCGTCAAAAGTCGGTGCCCGATTATTTTTAGAAAAGTTACCGATTGATTCAACGCTAGAGAAACTACCAGAACAACAGCGTTGGCAATATGCGCTAGCTGGTGGTGATGACTACGAATTATGTTTTACAATAACACCGCAAAATTATGAAAAACTTTTGCGAAAACAACTAGACATTAAGATTACAATGATCGGACAGATCGTTGAGCAAACACAACTAACTTTTGAGCATTTGGGTTCGGATTACCCATTGCAAATTCATGGATACCAACACTTTGCATAAGCCGCCGATTCATTTTAAAGACATGTCTTGGTTCAACCGCTGCATTGTTTTCTGTGGAGTTGGTTTCGGATCTGGTCTCGCACCTAAAGCCCCTGGTACTTTTGGCTCTGCTTTTGCCCTACTCTTCGTTCCGATCTGGTTATCGCTTGGATTTAACTTAAGCTTAATCGCGATAATTATCATGTCCTTGGTCGGGATCTATATCTGTGGTCAAACAGCAAAAGTCATAAATGTACACGATGATGGTCGAATTGTGTGGGATGAATTTGCAGGGCAATCTATT
>NZ_JZFB01000002.1:391588-395330 GCF_001188385.1 Acinetobacter sp. V2
TGTGGGTGATCGTCGGCTTCATATTATTTCGAATTTTCGATGTTTGGAAACCTTGGCCTATACGTGTTATTGATCGTCAAGTGCATGGTGGTTTTGGTATTATGCTTGACGATATTATTGCCGGTGTATGGGCTGCTCTTTGTACACTAATTATTATCCATTTGAGTTAAATCATTAGAGTTATACATGTCAACTACCGTCATTATTCTTGCTGCTGGCAAAGGAACGCGTATGCGTTCTCAGCTTCCTAAAGTATTACAACCTTTAGCGGGTCGCCCACTATTAGGGCATGTCATTCAAACAGCAAAACAATTACAAGCTAAAAATATTATTACGATTTATGGTCATGGTGGTGACCGCGTACAACAAACATTTGCCCAAGAAAATATTCAATGGGTTGAGCAAGCAGAACAACTTGGTACAGGTCATGCAGTACAAATGACCTTACCTGTACTTCCTAAAGAAGGTGTTTCACTGATTTTATCAGGCGATGTGCCATGTATTAATGCAAATACGCTACAAAAATTATTAGATGCATCGACTCAGACAGGAATTGGCTTAGTTACGCTCACTGTAGATGATGCAACAGGTTATGGCCGTATTGTGCGCCAAGATGGCAAAATTCAAGCCATTGTTGAACATAAAGATGCAAACGAAGCACAACGCCAAATTAAAGAATTTAATACAGGCATTTACTGTGTTAGCAACGCAAAACTTCATGAGTGGTTGCCTAAACTTTCAAATGAAAATGCACAGGGTGAATATTACCTCACTGACATCGTTGCAATGGCAATCGCAGATGGCTTAGAAGTTGCCTCTGTTGAACCAGAGCTTGCTTTTGAAGTTGAAGGTGTTAATGACCGCATACAACTTGCAGCTTTAGAACGCCAGTTCCAGCAAGAGCAAGTCAAAAAGCTAATGCAGCAAGGTGTAATGTTCTTTGACCCTGCACGCTTTGATTTACGTGGCTCTGTAAAAGTTGGACAAGACGTTCGTATTGACATCAATGTTATTATTGAAGGTGAATGTGAGCTTGGTGATTTTGTAGAAATCGGCGCTGGCTGTATTTTAAAGAACACCAAAATTGCAGCAGGCACTAAAGTTCAAGCCTACAGCGTTTTTGATGGCGCAGTTGTAGGCGAAGATGCTCAAATTGGACCATTTGCACGCTTACGCCCAGGGGCTAAATTGGCAAATGAAGTGCATATTGGCAACTTTGTTGAAGTTAAAAACACAACGATTGGGCTAGGTAGTAAAGCCAACCACTTCACATACTTAGGTGATGCGGAAATCGGTGCTGAATCAAATATTGGGGCAGGTACAATTACTTGTAATTATGACGGTGCAAATAAACACAAAACCACTATTGGCGATGCCGTTTTTATCGGTTCTAATAGCTCGCTGGTTGCTCCGGTGACCATTGGGAATGGTGCAACAGTCGGTGCGGGTTCTGTGATTACGAAAGATGTAGCTGAACAAAGTCTCTCCTTTGAACGTGCGCAACAAATTTCTAAAGCAAATTATCAACGTCCCCAAAAGGTTAAAAAATAAGAGGATTGAAGTATGTGTGGTATCGTCGGAGGCGTTGCAGAGCGTTGTGTAACCGAGATTTTAATTGAAGGTTTAAAACGTCTTGAATACCGTGGTTATGATTCTGCGGGTGTTGCTTTACTAAATAATCAACAAATTTTACGTGAGCGCCGTGTAGGTAAAGTCATTAATCTTGCTGATGCAGTTGCTGAACACCAACTTACAGGGGCTATCGGCATTGCGCATACACGTTGGGCTACCCATGGTAAGCCAACTGAAAACAATGCTCACCCACACATGTCTGGTAAGGTTGCTGTTGTACATAACGGCATCATTGAGAACTACCAAGAGCTAAAAGATGACCTTCAAGCATTAGGTTATGTTTTTACTTCTCAAACAGATACTGAAGTTGTTGCACACTTAGTTGCTGAAGCTCTAAAAAGCACAGATAGCCTTTTAGATGCTGTTGAAACTGTTGTACCTCAGCTTAAAGGTGCTTACGCGCTCGGTATTATCCACAGCGATTATCCAGATGAACTCATTACTGTACGTGAAGGTTCACCTTTAGTGATTGGCGTAGGTATTGGTGAAAACTTTATTAGTTCAGACCAACTTGCCCTTTTACCAGTAACAAACCGCTTTATGTACCTAGAAGAAGGCGATATTGCCCGTCTTACACGTACTTCAATTGAAGTATTTGCAAATGGCGAACGCGTTGAACGTCCGGTAAGAGAGCTTGATGCAACCGTAAGCAGTGCATCAAAAGGTGAATACAAACACTATATGCTCAAAGAAATTTATGAGCAACCAGAAGCAATCAAGCAAACAATTTCTCAAGCGCTTGATGGCAATAGCTTACGTGATGATTTCTTGAAAAATGCTGATGCAGATTTCAACAAAATTCAAAGCGTACAGATCATTGCTTGTGGTACAAGTTACCACTCAGGAATGATTGCGAAATATTGGTTTGAACAACTGATTGGCGTGCCTTGCCAAGTTGAAATCGCGAGTGAATTCCGCTATCGCACCCCTGTAATTGTTGAAAATACACTTTATATCTGTATTTCACAGTCAGGTGAAACTGCTGATACTTTAGCGGCATTACGTGAAACTCAAAAACGTGCGAAAGCAAACAATATCGATATTCAGACTTTGACTATCTGTAACGTTGCAACGTCTTCAATGGTTCGTGAAACTGATCATCATTTATTGACTCTTGCTGGTCCTGAGATTGGTGTTGCTTCAACTAAAGCGTTCACGACTCAGCTTGCTGCGCTTATGTTGTTAATCTTGAAAATTGGTCAAGTGAAACAACGTATTAGCCCTGCTCTTCTTGAAGAAATTACACGTGAGCTATGGCACAGCCCGAAAGTTATTCTTGATACGCTTAAACATGATCCAGAAATTTTGCGTTTGTCTGAATTATTCGTTGAAAAAAATCACTGCTTATTCTTAGGTCGTGGTACGAATTATCCAATCGCATTGGAAGGCGCATTAAAGCTTAAAGAAATTTCATATATTCATGCGGAAGGCTATGCAGCTGGTGAGTTAAAACACGGCCCATTAGCACTTGTTGATAATGAAATGCCGATCGTGATTCTTGCTCCAAATGATGAAATGCTTGATAAGCTCAAATCAAATATGGAAGAAGTTCAGGCACGTGGTGGTGAATTATTCGTTTTCGCTGATGAAAATAGCGGAGTGAATGGAAAAGACCGTCAGCACGTTGTGCATATTCCAGCAGTAAACGAATGGCTAGCTCCAATTGTTTATAGCGTACCAGTTCAGTTGTTGTCTTATCACGTTGCTGTTTTACGTGGTACAGACGTTGACCAGCCACGTAACTTGGCGAAGTCAGTAACTGTAGAATAATAATCAGACATGCTATCTATGCCATAAAGGGTATAGATCGCTTCTGTTGATTAGAAAGCCCGATATGCATTAATTGCCTATCGGGCTTTTTTATTGCGTTCATACGACTACACAAGCGCTTTTACGTGAAAGAAAACCGAGTTTAATAGTAGAACACTCCCCCTAGGGCCCTGTGTCACAACGGACTTTTACTTTGGCGCTGATTTAAAGTTTGAGAGATCATTGCGACACAGAGATAAAGGAGCTAAGCGAACTTAGCCCATTTCAGTTTTTTCGCAGCGTTGAATGCTACTGAAAAAGTTAGGGGCAAAGTCCTGTGGGAGAACAGGACTTTGCAAAC
>NZ_JZFB01000002.1:395340-395946 GCF_001188385.1 Acinetobacter sp. V2
GTTTGTTTTAAACGTTGTACGGTTTGAGGTGAATAGACCTGTTCTAGCTGTTGGCAAATACAATCGCAACTGGCTTGCATGTGTTCACCTGACAAGCAAATTCTTTTAAATTCCTGCTGAGCATTGGCGTCATCATTTGTAATACCGTAAGCACCGACCACAAGGTTTAAAAACAATATAAATTTATGAAGTTTCATATTATTCTCATGATTATTTATATCTTTAAATAAAACAAAAATATTATTCGTTTAAATATTAAAATAATTTTTTAAATAACAGTTAATCCTCCCACAAAAATAGGAAAATAAAATAATTAAGATTTTAAAATAAAAATAATTTATAAATTTAAAAAATCAGGATGTAGAAAACCCAAATTTTAAATAAATAAAATAGTTAAATGAGAGAGAAAATGAGTTTAAATTGTGGCATGGCCAACTCCTTAAAAATGGAGTCCTACCACCAAATCACCGTCAATTGATTAGGGTGGCAGAACGAAAGAGGGTTGACAGACTGGTGCCCATAGAGACCAGCACGCACGGGGCGTCCCCCTTCCGTCCTACCGCAAAGAAAGGGGACGCAAGGGTCTAACGACTTATAGTAGAACTA
>NZ_JZFB01000002.1:396012-397410 GCF_001188385.1 Acinetobacter sp. V2
CGGTATAATAAAGAACGTCAATTTATTTTAATGAAAAAGTTTAAATATAATAATTTAATTAATGTTTATATAATATTTTCCTTATTTTATATTTATAGCTTTTAATAAAATTTAAAATATAAAATCAGGTTTTATATATTTAGTTAATAAAATAGATTAATCGTTAATTCTAATTTAACAGTCTATATAAATATATAGAGAGATGTTACCCGATCATGTAACTTGGCTAAGTCAGTAACTGTAGAATAATTTAAAAATATCGTGTTATGAAAGTCACCTTTGTTTTGATAATTCATCTATTAAAAAGCCTGATATGTCTTTGAAATACATACTGGACTTTTTTATTACGTTCATGAAACTTTAGAAAATAGTGGAACCCCTTCTTAAGATATTCTAATAAATACAACTAAATCAATATGTTATATACAAAAACCAACAAAAACACTTGGATTTATATGTGAAAAATTATGGTATAAATCACGCTTCGAAATTTGCCTAATAACTATAAATTTCGACTATTACAAAAACTTTCTAATTATAAGGAGCAACTCATCATGGCTAATGGATTTCCAGGTGGAAACTTTAGAATCGTTAACAAAGAAACAGGTGCGTGTATCGCAAGCGCATACGGTGGACAAATCCATGGTTTACAAGATGGTGTAAGTTCACTTGGAGAAACGGGTAAGATAGCTTACTCTCATACCGCCGATCGAGAATTTACGGTACATGACAAGGTTAAAAACATAGAAGAAGAACTTTGGTATTTTGACAGCCACGACTATCGCAGTGGTCGAGAGAATAAGCTATACAACAAAGTTAAAGATATCCGTTCTAGTTGGGTGCTCGGTGCTCATGTTGAAACAGATGCGATTGCATATAAATTATTTGATAAAGACTTAGAGCATTTCCTTAGTCTTTTACCAAAGCAAGATGAAGAAACACTCGCCCACTTAAAAACCAGTGATTGTCTTGATATTGTTCATTTATTACAGACATTTATTTATAGTAACGGCGAAGAAACGATTAAATCGGAACTTGTTGGTAAACTCGATGAGACTAAGCTGAACGAATATTTAAATGCCGTGCTCGCTCATGAGTCAATTCGTCGCATCGAACAAAAGTTCTATGAATATGCTGCCTCTCCTTGGCTCTTTTTAGATATTCCTGAACTTAAAGGTTTGTCTGAAAATCCTTTCGCTCAGCAGAATGAACAAATCTATAAGATCATTCTTGCCTCTGTGCAGTTAGATGTCTTGGATCAAAAAGATTGGACTACAAGGTCAGAGTTCCGATTGCATTTACGCCATGACAATATCGACGCTCTACTAAAAAAAATGAAGAAAGAGAGCATGGCGGAGCTTCATGCAAAAGCATATAAAGAATATGCAAATACTCAAG
>NZ_JZFB01000002.1:397452-406552 GCF_001188385.1 Acinetobacter sp. V2
AAAAACTCTAAATTTACATACGAATGAAAAAAATATGGATACGGTCAAAAAGATTTTAAAATTCAGCTTAAAATCAAATGACTCTTTTGAACAATTGCAAACAGCGTTAAACAGTACCAATGGTAAAGAAATAAAACCAGTGAATTGGCATAGTGGCAATGTTTTCTTGCAAGGCGCAGGCCGCCAGTACCAAACTAACTGGGCATTTGAAGATGGTTATATCTTTGTAGAAGGCCAACCAGATGCGGTACTAACGCATCTCTGGGGTTCATCTGTAGGTATTAGTCAACGATCTAATGACCCAAAACAGCGCTGGGAATTGAAATAAGCTTAATTTGAGCTAGAACATAAGATGGTAAGAGAAAGCTCTCTTACCATCCTTATAAAATTTATATTGCGATATCTTTTACTGGTAAATACTTACCTAACAAAGAAAAACTAACATCCGCAACTTCCAACGGGTCTGAACTGGTCCAAATAATATGATTTCCCTCATTTGGACTTTCAGAACTTAAATGATATTGATTGAGCTGCCGAATTAATTGCGCTGTTACAGCTTCCGAAGGCTCAATAATTTGGATATCACGACCTACAATTTCCTGAATCGTATCTGAGACAAATGGATAGTGTGTGCATCCTAAAATAATCGTATCGACTTTTTGCTCGACTAACGGCGCCAAAATATTTTTTAAATAATCTTTAACTTCCGCGGTATGTGCTTTCCCCGTTTCAATTTTTTCGGCTAAGCCAATACACGGCACTAAAGAGACTTTAATATCTTGCGCATACGTTTCAATTAAACTTTTTAAGTTTTTACCCCTCACCGTGGTGGCAGTTGCCAAAACAGCAATATGCTTGCTTTGTGTGATTGCCACAGCAGGTTTTACCGCTGGCTCTATGGCAATAAGTGGCACACTAATTTGCGCTCTAATCGTTTCAACCGCTACGGCCGTCATGGTGTTACAAGCAATCACAATCGCTTTACATTTGCCATGAGCAACTAAGTTTGAAATTAAATGCGTGGTTCGTGAAACAATCCAGTCGCTTTCTCTGTCTCCATAAGGGACATATTTCGAGTCTGCGAAATAAATAATGTCTTCATTCGGAAGGGCCTCCCGAATATGCTTAAAGAGAGACAGCCCGCCTAAACCAGAGTCAATCATTCCAATCGGGTTGTTCTTCTGGTTCATTATTTTTCCAATTTAAAATTCTAAAAGAAACTATATTTTTCATTATTATATTATGTTTTTAAATCAGGCCCAACGAGGACCTGACCTAAATTTCGAATTTTATTTTAAGCTGCCGCTTTTTGTTCCTTAATCCAATTTTTAATACGTGAATCCAATATATTTAAAGGCAATGTTCCTGCATTTAAGATCATGTCGTGGAACGCTTTGATATCAAAACGATCTCCAAGCTCATGTTTCGCGAGCTCCCGTAGCTCTAAAATTTTTAGTTGGCCCATCTTGTAAGCTAATGCTTGTGCAGGAATAGCAATATAGCGGTCAGCCTCTGCCTGAATATCGGGTTCATCTAAAGCAGAGTGATCTCTCATAAAATCAATCATTTGCTGACGGGTCCATTTTTTATAATGCACGCCAGTGTCCACCACTAAACGACAAGCACGGAACAACTCACTCGATAGTCTTCCATAGTCTGAAAGCGGGTCTTTATAGAAACCAACATCTTTACCCAATTGCTCGGCATAAAGTGCCCACCCTTCAATGTAGGCGGTGTCGTTGGGTTGCTTTCGGAACATCGGCAAATTTGGCAGGTTTTGGGCAATATCAATCTGCATATGGTGGCCGGGAATAGCCTCATGGTAAGCGGTCGCTTCCATTGATATTTTGGAACGTTCAGAGAAGTCGCCAGTATTTACATATACTTGTCCGGGGCGTGAACCATCAGGTGTGCCTTGGTGATACTCCGCACCTGCCGCTTCTTTTTCTCGATATTGCTCTACAGGCAAAACTTCGACTTTATTTTTGGGTAATAAACCAAACAGTTTTGGCAACTCTGGTTGCATTTGGGCAATATACCCGCGATAAATTTCTAAAATTTCTTCACGAGATTTTGGGAAAACCGCAGGATTTGTTTTTAAGGATTGTTGGAAACTTTTTAAGTCGTTGAAACCTTGTGCTTTGGCAATTTTAAGCATTTCCGCTTCAATACGAGCAACTTCTTTTAACCCAAGCTGATGAATAGTTTCAGGGCTTTCCGAGGTTGTCGTATTATCTTCTACATAAAAACGATAGAGCTCGTCACCGTTTGGCAAGCTCCATATACCCTCGTGCTGTCGTCCATAGGGTAAGTAATCTTTCTGAATAAACGTACCGAGTTTTTGATAAGCAGGCCGAACATTCTGATCTATGGCCTGTAGTATTTCACGGCTTAAACGCTCTTGTTCTGCTTTCGAAATGTTTTTTGGAAATTGCTTTAATGGAGAAGCAAACACGCTGTCTTTCCCTGCTGGAGTTGCAATGCTATCAACCTGCTTCACCACTTTTTCAAGTAAATATTTGGGTGGCATCAAGCCATCTTTTTGTCCTTGTTTTGCTAACTGAATACCTTGATCAAGAATAAGTGGGATTTGTTTTAAACGAGCAATATAGTCTTGATATTGCTTCGCATTATTAAATGGAATTGCACTAATGAATCCCGGAAATTGCAAATGTAGTCCCCACATTTGATTGAAAGGCATCTCATACAATTTTAAATCATAATATTTAAGTGAGTCTTTCAACCGATTAATCATTAATTCTTTATTTAATTGATCAGTTGCTGAAAATCCTGTGCTATCAATTGCTTCAAAACGTTTTAAAAAATTTTGAGTAGTTTTTTTATCTTTCTCAATCTGATTTTTTGAAACCTCGGTCCATCGATCGTTGTAGCGTAAATCTCCTAAAGCAGTTGCACTTTCAGGATTATTTTTTAAAGTATATTCCCACTGTTCTTGTAAAAGCTGGTTTAAAGCTTTCACCCGAACAGAGACATCACTGTTTTGTTTAGATTGTGATTTTTCGATGGTATTTGTATTTATTTCGGGGCTTGCAGCATCAGCAGAATGAGACATCCAAAATAAAACACTGATACAAGCAAAATGTAAAGTTCTGTTTTTCATTTAATTATCCAGAAATATTTAACGAAGTTTAAAATAAAGACAAAACAAATTACGTGCCAAGCAGCATATAAAATGGTGTAAAAATCGAGTATTTTTTAACTCAATGATTTTATAAATTAATTTTCTTTTTAATTAAATTATTTATAGTTGCTATCTTTATTCCGAATCTGACTTTAATTTACCAGAAAGTCAAAAAAAGAGCACATGAGCGATCTCAGTGCACTTTTTTATTTCTATATTAAAAATTGTTTCTCAAGAAAACAAATATTGATAAACAATATATGCAGCCAGTTTTGCTGTTCTATTGTCTAAATCAAATTTTGGATTGCACTCAGCAATATCTAAAAGTTTGATTTTTCCAGTCTCTTGAATATGCTTAAAAACTGCTTCAAAAGTGGCTAAATCAATTCCTTTGACAGCTGGCGCACTGACCCCCGGTGCAACCGCAGCCGTGAAGACATCTAAATCAATCGTAACGTACAAACAGTCTACTTTTTCAATAAAAGCATCAACCGCTGCAAGCACGTTTGGTAGGTTAAAAATATTAACCTCATGGTCACGTAAATATGAACAATTTAGAGCATCGGCTGTATCAAACAAAACTTTAGTATTGGCGTGATTAGCGACCCCAATACATAAATAATTAAATTGTTTTTGATGCTGTTCTGAAAGTCGCGCTGCTTGTAAAAAAGGTGTTCCAGAAGTGGCATGCTCTGCTTCACGCAAATCAAAATGGGCATCGAAATTAATAATGCCTATTTTTTTATCTGGCGCGTGGGCTTGTACATATTGGAATAGACCGCTAAAGCTGCCAAATGCAACTTCATGTCCACCGCCCAATACAATCGGTTTTAAACCATTTTGTAGGCTAGTTGCGACTTGCTCCGCCAACTCGGTTTGGGCTTGCTCTAAATTGTCATATTCGCAGGTCACTGTACCCAAATCGACAATACTGACTGGACGATGAATAGGTAAATTGGCAAGCTGATTACGGATTGCATCTGGCGCATCGGCAGCACCGACTCGACCTTTATTACGCTTCACGCCTTCATCAGAGCTAAAACCAATCAGCGCAAATTCAGCATGTTGGGTTTTATTCATAATATGGTGAATACGTTGGTGTGCTTCACCCTCGCCATCATGGCGACCTTGCCATTTAAATGTGTGATTCATGTGACACCGTTTAAAAAATAACTTCTTGTCCATGCTGAACGACTCGCTTCGGCAAATCTCCGCCCAGCCAGTAAACAATTTCAGATGGATGCTCAATATCCCAAGCCACAAAGTCAGCGACTTTACCCTGCTCTAAACTGCCGTGTGTTTGCTCTAAACCAAGTGCTTGTGCAGCATGAATGGTGACACCTGCTAATGCTTGCTCAGGCGTTAAACGGAATAACGTACTGCCCATATTCAGCATTAAACGTACAGAAAGTGCTGGAGATGTGCCCGGATTTAAATCACTCGACAACGCAATACGCACACCATGTTTAATCAGACTTTCAATTGGTGGATATTGTGTTTCACGTAATAGATAAAAGGCGCCCGGTAGTAACACAGCAACCGTACCCGACTCTGCCATGGCTTTGACGTCATCTTCGGTCATGTACTCTAAATGGTCAGCTGACAAAGCATGATAACGGGCTGCCAAGCTTGAACCGCCTAATGATGAGAGCTGTTCAGCATGCAACTTAACGGGTAGACCCAATGATTGTGCTGTTTTAAAAACACGTTCGACCTGAGCAGGTGAAAATGCTAAATGCTCACAGAACGCATCTACAGCATCGACTAAGCCTTCAGCATGCAGTTTTGGCAACATTTCTGTACAAATATGCTCGATATAAGCATCGCTTTGATCTTTGTATTCTGGCGGTAAAGCATGGGCAGCTAAACAGGTACTTTTGACCGTCATTGGTAAAGCTTCACCAATTTGACGGATCACACGCAACATTTTGCGCTCGTTTTCGTAATTCAGTCCGTAACCAGACTTAATCTCGATGGTCGTTACACCGTCTTGTTGCATACAGCGAATACGTTTAAGTGCTGAATTTAATAGTTGTTCTTCGCTTGCTTCACGCGTTGCACGTACTGTACTGGCAATACCACCACCGCTTGCTGCAATTTCAGCATAACTTACACCTTGCAAGCGTTTTTCAAACTCAACACTACGGTTGCCACCAAAAACACTATGCGTATGGCAGTCGATGAACCCTGGGGTCACCCAAGCACCGTTTAAATCAACTGTTTCGGAATATGTGTCGGTAGGAAGTTGTTGTTGTTTTCCAATCCACTGAATGAGATGCCCTTCTGTGACAATTGCAGCATCTTCAATGTAGGAGTATTGCCCATTTTGCATGGTCGCAATGTGGCAATTCTGCCAAAGTTTTTTCATGAGCCTTTCCTCAAAACTGCCCAATAGTTAAACCATTGGGCAGTTCATTTGTTAGCTTTCTATCTCAACATTTTGCTGGATAGGATTACTTTCCTTTCCCAAGTTTTGCTGTGGTTTTACCCATATGCGATAAGCAATAGTTAAGAGTGCAAGCCATGTTATTCCGACATAAATTGCAGGACGTGAATCAGGGAAATAACCCATCATGACTAAAATAAACACCATGAAACCAATCGCGAACGCAGGTGCAACTGGCCAACCCCATACAGGGAAATCAAGTGCTTTAATTTCAGCAGTAGATAATTTACGGCGCATCGCAACTTGCGAAAGCAAAATCATGAGCCATACCCAAACCGTTGCAAACGTAGCAATTGATGCAATGATCATGAATACATTTTCAGGAATTAGGTAGTTCAACACCACACCAATTAACAGCACACCAGCCATAACCACAACAGTCATCCATGGCACACCATTACGCGATAATTTTTGGAAAATGCGAGGTGCTTGACCACGGTTTGCCATACCATAAAGCATACGGCCAGCGCCAAATACATCACTATTAATTGCTGAAATCGCAGCAGTCACCACCACAATATTTAGAATATTCGCGGCAGATTTAATGCCTAAATTTTCAAAAATTTGTACAAATGGGCTACCTTGGCTACCAATTTGATTCCATGGGAAAATCGACATCAAAACAAAAATGGTCAGTACATAGAAAAGTAAAATACGTACTGGAACAGCATTAATTGCTTTTGGCAAAGTCGTTTTAGGGTCTTGTGATTCACCAGCAGTTAAACCGATAATTTCGATACCACCGAAAGCAAATACAACCACAGATAAACATGCAACTAAGCCTGCAATGCCATGCGGCATAAAGCCGTCATAAATCCATAAGTTTTGAATACCCGGTACCACACTGCTATGGTCAGCGTGGAAGCCATAGAACATTAAGCCTATTCCGCCTAAAATCATGGCAACAATGGCACTCACCTTAATGATGGAAAGCCAGAATTCGAGTTCACCAAAGACTTTAACGTGAATCAGATTAATGGCACCCAAGAACATAATCAGAGATAAAATCCAGATCCACCGTGGCACATCGGGATACCAGAACCCCATATAAATACCAAAAGCGGTGACATCGGCAATAGCGACAATCACCATTTCAAATACATAAGTCCAGCCTGTAGTAAAACCTGCCAGAGGACTAATGTATTGTGATGCATAGTGGCTAAATGAACCGGATACTGGGTTATGGACAGCCATTTCACCCAGTGCGCGCATAACGATATAAATTGCAATCCCTGCAACGATATACGCGAGTAATACTGAAGGCCCCGCCATTTTAATGGCGGTAGCCGAACCATAGAAAAGCCCAGTTCCAATTGCTGAGCCCAATGCCAAGAAACGAATATGGCGGGTGTTCAATCCCCGCTGTAGTGTGGAGTTTTGTGACATTATAATCTCCAATCCTTGAGGAAATTTAGTTAGATTCGGCCACTCCATGTGACCGTTTTATCAATCACACTTCAGATAAACTAGGGAGTAGTTTTGGAATAAGTAACTCGTTTAAACAGCCACTCGAAAGTAATTCACTTGCTTGTTCAATATCAGGAGCAAAGAAACGGTCTTCACTGTAGTAAGGAACTTGATCGCGCAAGATTTTACGAGCTTGTTCAAGTTTAGGCGAGCTTTTTAAGCCTTCACGGAAGTCTAGACCCTGACAAGCGCCTAACCATTCGACAGCTAAAATGCCACGGACGTTGTCAGCCATATACCAAAGACGTTTACCTGCATTCGGAGCCATTGATACATGGTCTTCCTGATTCGCTGAAGTTGGCAAACTATCAACACTCGCTGGATGCGCAAGTGCTTTGTTATCACTCGCAAGAGCTGCTGCTGTAACTTGTGCAATCATGAAACCTGAGTTCACACCGCCATTTGCAACCAAGAACGGTGGAAGCTGTGACATGTGGCGGTCCATCATCATCGAAATACGACGTTCTGAAAGTGAACCAATTTCTGCGATTGCCAATGCTAAATTATCTGCCGCCATTGCTACAGGTTCTGCATGGAAGTTACCACCAGAAATCACATCACCTTGTTCTGCAAAAACAAGTGGGTTATCAGATACAGCATTTGCTTCAATTTCTAAAACTTCAGCAGCCTGACGGATTTGAGTTAGACATGCACCCATCACCTGTGGTTGGCAACGTAAAGAATACGGATCTTGAACTTTGCTACAGTCTTCGTGTGAATGTGCAATTTCACTCGAATCCGTCAATAAATCACGATAAGCCGCCGCTACATCAATTTGACCACGTTGACCACGTACTTCATGAATACGAGCATCAAACGGTGAGCGTGAACCCAGCATTGCTTCAACACTTAAGCCACCACAAACTGTCGCAGCAGCAAATAAATCTTCAGCTTCAAACAAGCCACGTAAAGCATAAGCAGTCGAAACTTGTGTACCATTTAAAAGTGCCAAGCCTTCTTTCGCTGCTAAAGAAATTGGCTCTAAACCTGCAATTTTTAAAGCTTCAACTGCTGGTAACCATTCACCTTTATAACGAGCCTTACTTTCACCAAGTAAAATCAATGACATGTGTGCAAGTGGTGCCAAGTCACCTGAAGCGCCGACTGAACCTTTAAGAGGAATGTGCGGATAAACCTCAGCATTAATTAAAGCCAACAAAGCATCAATCACTTTACGGCGAATACCTGAGAAGCCACGTGCCAAGCTATTTGCTTTCAATAGAATAATTAAACGAACCATTGCATCATCAAGTGCTTCACCTACACCTGCTGCATGCGAAAGAACTAACGAACGCTGTAATTGTTCTAAATCTTCAGGAGCAATCTTGGTTGAAGCAAGTAAACCAAAACCTGTGTTAATGCCGTAAGCTGTACGTCCTTCATTTACAATCTGTTCTACACAAGCCACACTTGCGTTGATTGCAGCTGACGCACTTTCATCTAACTTAACTTTAATCGGGTTGAGGTAAGCTTGACGTAAATCAGCTAAGGTTAATTTTCCCGGTTGGATCAGTAATTCCATGTTGGCTTCCTAATTTTTTGCACTATATTCTGCTGAGACAGTGCTTTTCACAATTGCAAAAAGCACCGCCAGTTCTTCCATGTATTTTTATTGCGTGATCATTGGCAAGTTTAAGCCTTGCTCTTTCGCACAGTTAATCGCAATTTCATAACCGGCATCGGCATGACGCATAACACCTGTTGCAGGGTCATTGGTCAGTACACGAGCAATACGTGCAGCAGCTTCATCTGTACCGTCACACACAATCACAACGCCTGAGTGTTGAGAGAAGCCCATACCTACACCGCCACCATGGTGTAGAGAAACCCAAGTTGCGCCGCCTGCTGTATTAAGCAAAGCGTTTAATAAAGGCCAGTCTGATACTGCATCTGATCCATCTTGCATTGCTTCAGTTTCACGGTTTGGACTCGCAACTGAACCTGAGTCTAAGTGGTCACGACCAATCACAACTGGAGCTGATAATTCACCGCTACGAACCATTTCGTTAAATGCCAAACCAAGTTTTGCACGTAAGCCTAGACCA
>NZ_JZFB01000002.1:406613-413940 GCF_001188385.1 Acinetobacter sp. V2
TGATGTAAATGTTCATCATCAGGAATTAACTCTTTAACTTTGGCATCTGTTTTATAAATGTCTTCTGGGTCACCAGAAAGCGCTGCCCAACGGAATGGACCAATACCACGGCAGAACAATGGACGGATATATGCAGGTACAAAGCCAGGGAAATCAAAAGCGTTTTCTACGCCTTCTTCTTTCGCCATTTGACGGATGTTATTACCATAGTCAAATGTTGGAACACCCATTTTTTGGAAATCGAGCATCGCTTGTACGTGTTTCGCCATCGACTGTTTTGCAGCTTTTACAACAGCTTCTGGTTCAGTTTTCGCACGTTCACGATATTCATCCCAAGTCCAGCCTACTGGTAGGTAGCCATTGAGTGGATCGTGTGCACTTGTTTGGTCGGTGACCATGTCAGGACGTACACCACGGCGAACAAGCTCAGGTAAAATCTCTGCAGCATTGCCATGAAGTGCAATTGAAATGACCTTACCTTCTTTCGTGTAACGATCAATACGCGCTAAAGCATCATCTAAATCAGTTGCTTGTTCATCTACATAACGAGTACGTAAACGGAAATCGATACTTGCTTGTTGGCATTCAATGTTTAAAGAACACGCACCTGCAAGGGTTGCAGCTAAAGGCTGAGCACCACCCATACCGCCTAAACCAGCAGTAAGAACCCAACGACCGTTTAAATCACCATTGTAGTGTTGGCGGCCTGCTTCAACGAAAGTTTCGTAAGTACCTTGCACAATGCCTTGGCTACCGATGTAGATCCAAGAACCTGCTGTCATTTGACCGTACATTGCCAAAGCTTTAGCGTCTAACTCGTTAAAGTGTTCCCAGTTTGCCCAGTGCGGTACAAGGTTTGAGTTTGCAATTAAAACGCGTGGTGCATCTTTATGAGTTTTAAATACACCAACTGGTTTGCCTGATTGAACTAATAAAGTTTCGTCAGTTTCAAGATTTTTTAAAGTATCTACAATTTTGTCGAAACATTCCCAGTTTCGTGCTGCACGGCCAATACCACCGTATACAACCAACTCTTTCGGGTTTTCTGCAACGTCCGGATCAAGGTTATTCATCAACATACGTAATGGAGCTTCAGTTAACCAACTTTTAGCCGTCAATTCAGTGCCGCGTGGCGCACGAATTTCTACATCACGAAATTTTGTTGTCATTGTTGTCACAGGCGGACTCCTTCCTTTGAGCTTACATCAGCAGAACATCACTTGTTTCTGCATTTGTATAGTAATGTATTAACTTGTATATACATCCATATACTACACAAATATTTTACGGCGTGAAGAGGGTTACTCATATTTTTTTAAAAAAATTGGATAAGCTTATGAATTAAATTAATTTATTTTTATATTAGGCATAAAAAAAAGCACATATCGTTTAAATCGACATGTACTTTTAAAGTCGTAAATGATGTCTTTTTATCGCTGAATTAACTCAATGACATAGCAGCTTTTAAGTTGTTTTTTGGGAAAACTGATCGATGTCACGCCAGCATTTTTCCCAATTTTTAGCGTCTCGTGAGCAACAAGCTGAACGGAATGATCATCCACATTTATTTGTGTTTCACCACCCTGATTAAAAATAAAAATCAGGTCTGCCGAGCTAATAAATGCCTGCTCAGCTGCATCATTCAACCACTGAAAACGCGCATGAAACTTTGCAGGATCATAAATTAAATTTAAATCTCGAATTGCACCGTCTACCAGTTCACTTTGAACCTGACTCTCACCATGAAAAGCAAAAATATCGCCTTGGTTCAGCGTTTTGGCAGGAAGATCATCGACATGCAGCACCATGCCTTTTCCATCAAGAACGCTAATAATGCGTTGCTTATTGGGAAATAAAGAAAATGGCCCAGAAGTAGTCACATCAGCCATCGAGATACGCCACTCAAAGGCGCCTTCACCTTGGCTTCGATCAATTTCTAAAGTAAAGCCCGCACCGTTTTTCCAAAGCATTTTTGTATATTGATCGGCCCTGATCAATTCAATCATGGATTAAATTTCCCTTCGAGATAATAGCGACTACCCGGGTAAATCAAACGCGCACTTGAAATGAGTTGTTTGTTTGACCATGTACGACGACGGATCAGTAAGCATGGTTCAGCTTTGGTAATCTTCAACCATTTACACTCTTGCGGCGATGCTAAAACTGCCTCGACAATATGCTCACCTTCTGACACAGGTGCTTTTGCCATGAGGTAAGCATTTGGGGTAATGGTTTTAAAATCTTGTTGTAGATAATCCGGAATCAGTGCTGCATCAACTAAACGATCTTCGACCTGAACAGGTACATCATTTTCATAATGCACAATAATCGAGTGAAATAATCTTTGCCCTTCGCGAGTCTGCATTAACACGCTTTGCTCTACATTTGCATAAATTTGTTCTAAGACTAAAACTTCAGCGTGGTGCTTATGGTTTCGTGCAATAATCTCATCGGCAATATTATTAATCTGAAAAAGTGCAGTTCGGCCTTGCCCTTCAGCAACGAAAGAACCAACACCTTGAATTCGAACAAGTAAACCTTCCGTCGTTAACTCACGAAGCGCGCGGTTTACAGTCATACGGCTACAACCGAGTTGATTCACCAGTTCACTTTCCGAAGGAATTTTTTTATTTACAGCCCATGAACCTTCATAAATTTTTTGTGAAATCAGCTGTTTTACGCGTTGATATAAAGGAACTGGACTATCAGCTTCAATCGAAAGCTCAGCATGTTCTTGTTTTGATGTTCTGGGCATAACAAATACTCAAAAAGGCGGCAGGCAAAAAGGTATTTTAGTTGACATGCTATGTATATACAACCACATACAACATGTTAATTTATGAATTAAATAGATTTTAAAAAGTTTAAAAAATAAACATCGCTCGATAAGAGCTAATTTAAAGTTTTATGTAGAGAAATTCAAATATATAAAGGCTTTATCAATATTTATTTAATAGTTATTTCTGCAATGCCTGTGCTCCATTCAAGGATGTAAAAAGTATCGTCTTTTCTGGTTTACGAAATGCTGCTTAAAATTTTTATTTAAAATAACTGATCGATAGTATTCTTCTGCCACACAGTATATTAATAAAGCTGGAAGCACATCGAATGCGTAATTATAAAATAGATATTCTTCGAGGAATTTCTATCCTTTTGGTTCTTTTACACCATTTTAATATTCCCTATAAACTTAAAGATACATGGTTAGGTTTTGATTTCTTAGGTGAAGCATTTAGCACAGTCATCGCAAGAAACGGAAATTATGGCGTCACCATGTTTTTTGTGATTTCGGGTTTTTTAATTACCCATCACACCTTAAAAAGAGACAAACAATTTTCCGCAATTAACCTCAAACATTTTTATATCCGACGGGCAGCCCGTATTTTACCGTGTCTGATATTACTCATTTTAGGGGTAAGCATACTTGGTTCATTTGACTTAAAACCCTTTATGAACCAAGCACCCAATGGTATTGAGGTTTCCTATCCTTTAACCATATTTGCAGCTTTAACCTTCTGGATGAATATCCTGATTATTAAATTTGGTTGGGTAAACTACGCTTTGGGCGTGTTGTGGTCACTCTCTGTAGAAGAAGTTTTTTACTTTGTTTTTCCATTATTGTGCCTGCTCACCCGTAGTAATAAGGTCTTTATTGCTGTACTGATTGGAGTAATTTTATACGGGCCTTATTTTAGGTCTCTACATTTTGGAGAAGAAAGCGGCGCTTATTTATATCATTATTTTTCAAGTTTTGATGGTATAGCCATTGGCTGTTTAACTGCCATTTTTTCTTATAAATATCAGCCAAATTGGGCTTATAAAAAACCTCTTTCTTGGTTGATTATTTTGGGTATGACTGCTCTATATTTATATGCGCCAATTAAAGAAGTGAGTACTTGGGGTATCAGCTTATTTGCTCTTGCCACAGGCTTATTGATTTTGTGTTTTCAACATCCGTCAGGAACGCAAGCGCATAACTTATTTACAAAAGTAATGGTTTGGTTGGGGCAAAGAAGTTATGAAACTTATTTGTTTCATCTGGTTGTGCTGGGTCTTATGAAAGTTGCTTTTGTTCCGGCTCAAACCGACTCTAGCATCAAAATTATGCTTTTAATTGGCTATCTGGTTCTGACCTTTATTATCAGCGCAGCAATTGAAAAATATTATTCCACACCGCTTAACAGCTACGTTCGAAAGATTTTCATTAAAGATAAATCATAAAAAAAAGCCCCTTTAAAATAGGGGCTTTTTTAATTAAGCAATCAACATGGTTTCATTTTCTTGTTTAAAAGGATTAGGCCAGTTCTGCCAAGCTTGTGGTCCTAAAGCCATTTCTTCATCACTTAATAAACAACGGTCTAAGCGTTCTATTAAAGCTTGCTCATCCATTTGCATACCAATTAAAACCAGCTCCTGACGTGCATCACCTGTTTGAGCATCCCAAACCTTTTTAATTTGTTCGATGCTGTCTAAGTCACTTGGCCAGTCTTCTTCTGCAACGGCCGCCCACCAATAACCTGCTAATCCGTGCCGCGCCATCGCACCTGCTTGTGACCATGAATAAGCCAAGGTAGGTTCGGCAGCCAACCAGAAAAAGCCTTTAGAACGGACGACTCCCGGCCATTCAGCCTGTACCAAATCATAAAAACGCTCTGGATGGAAAGGTCGGCGGGCGCGGTAAACAAAGCTACTAATTCCATACTCTTCAGTCTCTGGCGTATGCTCGCCACGTAACTCTTTTAACCAGCCCGGTGCTTGTGCGGCTTCATCAAAATCGAATAGCTGTGTATTTAAAATTTTGTCTAAAGCGATCTTTCCAAATTGAGCAATTTCAATTCGAGCACGCGGGTTTAGAGTTTTTAAAATCGCGATGAGTTGGTCTTGCTGAGCCTGATCAATCAGGTCAATTTTATTCAGCATAATCACATCACAAAACTCGATCTGATCAATAAGAAGGTCAACCACAGTTCGCTCATCTTGTTCGCCTAAGGACTCACCACGTTGTTGCAGGGAGTCGATTGAACCGTAATCTTTAAGAAAATTAAAAGCATCGACTACCGTAACCATGGTGTCGAGTCGAGCGAATTCATTGAGTGAGTTTCCATCTTCATCTTCAAAGGTAAAGGTTTCTGCAACAGGCAGCGGTTCAGAAATGCCAGTTGACTCAATCACCAATTGATCAAAACGTCCTTCATCAGCTAACCGTTTAACCTCAACCAATAAGTCTTCTCGTAACGTACAACAGATACAGCCATTACTCATTTCAACCAGCTTTTCATCTGTTCTTGAAAGCTCCGCCCCACCTTCGCGTACTAATGCCGCATCAATATTCACCTCAGACATATCATTAACAATTACGGCAATACGGCGGCCTTCGCGATTATTTAAAATATGGTTGAGTAATGTGGTCTTTCCTGCACCCAAAAAGCCAGATAAAACAGTGACGGGAAGCTTGGCAAATGAGTTGGCGATTGCAGTGCGCATGGCTTGATCTCTTTGAATAATATTTAAACTGATCATGGCTGGCCATTTAAATATGGCCAGATCACAGGCGTAATCTATTTCTAAACCACAATAATGTTATGTTATAACATAACTATTGATCAAGTTTTTATTCCAGTTTTATTTAAACCAATTCACTTAGTCTTTGAAAAATTTGCTTTTATAGTTACTGACAAATTGAGGTTCTATAGTGATGGTCAGGTCCCCATGAACGGAATCCTTGGCTATCAATATGGATTTGTCCCGAAGCATAAACACCTAGCCCCATATTAAGTGCTTGGCCCTTGGTTTCCCAGAACTGACAAAGTTTAGTTTTGGTTTGTTGAATATTAAACTGGTCTAAATCGGTAGGCTGTTCTGGTCCAATTCGAAAATCAAGCGCCGCATTAAAAACATGTCGAGAAGCATCTGCGCCACCCGCACAACGGTTTAAAGATAAAGCTCGATAGGCCGATGTCACTTCAAAATCGTTAATTACCCCATCGTCAACTAATGCTTTTAAAATGCTAAGCGTCGGAACGATGTTGGACCAAATCTCTCTTGGTGGCACCGCATACGGTTCAACTCCACATTTTTGCCAATCGCGAGCGGAGCGTAATAACTCATGGTCTGGAACCAAATTGGCAAGCCCTTTTTGCTTAAGAAATTGCTTATAAGCTTGTACAGACTGTCCGTGATCTGCAGTTGCGATCCAAGCCACATAATCTTCGGGTTGTTGTTTTATCCTGACCACTGTTTTAGATGGCTGAGGCAAAGTGTGGGTGTGTAGAGGAGTTGTTGGCTTGGGCGTTTGAGTACTACACGCTGTAAGAGATAATAAAATTAAACCTAAATAACGTTTCATAAATATGCTCTATCTTCGCCAAAAATGGGAAGACTGCTCATCATTAAATTGAACAAATGTTATATTATAACAATAATAAAGTCCTTTAATTTCTGTTGTTAAATTTTAAAAATAAAAAAGGACGTATGAGATACGTCCTTTTGATAACTACAACTTACGCTGTTATTAAATATCGGCTTCTACAGCAGTTAAAGACTGCTCAGCTTTTAGTTTTCGGCGTTTAAATTGATAAGCCACCATCAAACACAAGATCCAGCCAGGAATCATCATGACCGCAACACGCATATCTGGTGTTAAAGACATCACAATTAAAATGCCCAACATAAACACGATGCATAAATAGTTGCTAAATGGATACATGAAGCTTGGGAACTTCGTTGTTTGCCCTTGGCGTTGCATATATTTGCGGAATTTTAAATGCGTCCATGAAATTACAACCCAGTTAATCACAATGGCTGCAACCACGAGCATCATGAGTAAACCAAATGCTTTTTCAGGGAAAATATAATTTAACAATACACATAAAATAGTCACAGCAGCAGAAAGGATCACTGCATTGGTTGGAATGCCGCGTTTATTAATGTGTGCAAATACTTTTGGCGCATTTCCTTGTTGTGCAAGGCCCAATAGCATACGGCTACTGCAATAACTTGTACCGTTATAAACTGAAACAGCAGCAGTCAAAATCACAAAGTTCAACAACGTTGCAATTCCTTGGCTATCTAAAGAAGCAAATACCATCACAAACGGGCTGCCGCCTTGTGCCATCTGGTTCCATGGGAATAGCGAGAATAAAACAAAAAGTGTCGCAATATAGAAAATCAAAATACGGTAAATAATTTGATTCACAGCTTTAGGTAAAGTTTTATCAGGGTCACGTGCTTCAGCCGCAGTAATACCAAAAAGTTCGATACCACCGAAAGCAAAAATAATGACAGCCATTGCCATGACTAAGCCTTCAACACCAAATGGGAAGAAACC
>NZ_JZFB01000002.1:413991-428488 GCF_001188385.1 Acinetobacter sp. V2
GCCGTGCCTGTTGCAAGTAAATATGAACCAAAACCAATCATTGCAAGAATTGCTAAGATTTTGACAATAGAAAACCAGAATTCCATTTCGCCAAAAAACTTAACATGTAGCAAATTAATGCCATTAATTAAGACAAAGAAGGTTAAAGCAGATGCCCACGTTGGGATTTGCGGCCACCAATATTGAATATAAAGACCAATTGCACTTAGTTCTGCCATACAGACGAGAACATTGAGTACCCAATAGTTCCATCCTGACATGAACCCTGCAAATGGTCCCCAATATTTATAGGCAAAATGACTAAAAGAACCACTAACTGGCTCTTCAACCACCATTTCACCAAGCTGACGCATCATTAAAAAAGCAATAAATCCTGCAATGGCATAACCGAGGATGACCGATGGACCTGCTAATTTAATCGATTGTGATATACCAAGAAAAAGCCCTGTGCCAATCGCCCCACCCAATGCAATAAGCTGGATGTGCCGATTACTCAAACCATGTTTCAGGTTTCCTTGCTCTTGTGCTGACATATGATTATTCTCATCCGTGTCACGTAATTTTTTTCCAATAAATTACGTATATCATAAATTGATCAAACTTTCATAGATATTCATGAAAAAATAATTGCGTGACTTTTCTCATGACCGCGAATGAAAACAGAAAATACAAGAAATGACAATTATTATGAAATGTGTAATTAAATTATGTATTGCGTAATTTGATGAATTCAGTATTATAGAGACATGAAGCAATTGGTTGTGCTCGGTCTATATCAAACTCATAAGACAAATGATCTAAGCAAAGGTTAAAAACTTATTGAGTAGCTCAGTCCTAGACCGAACTTTTATTTGTATAAGACCCGAGATAAAGACAAGGACGCGAAAATGGAACAAAAACTAAACTCTTTTATTGAAGTTTCACCTCAATCAGATTTCACTATTCATAATTTGCCTTATGGTATTTTTAGCAAAACAGCTGATGGCGAGCGTCAGGTCGGTGTAGCTATTGGTGATTGGGTGATTGATCTCGCTGCTCTTGAAAAGCACGGTCTTTTAAAACTCTCAGAACAAGACACATACTTTAATCAACCGACACTGAATAAATTTATCGAGTCTGGCAAAGCCAACTGGTCAAAAGTTCGTAAGACATTACAGTCTCTTCTTTCAGTTGAAAATTTAACACTTCAAGAAAATGAAGCATTACGCCAAGAAGTCTTAGTTAAGCAAGATAGCGTTACTTTGCATTTACCTCTTCAGGTGCCTGGTTATACCGATTTCTACTCTTCTAAAGAACATGCGACCAATGTGGGTTGTATGTTCCGCGACCCTAAAAATGCTTTACTGCCAAACTGGACTGAATTGCCTGTTGGTTATAACGGTCGTGCTAGCTCTGTTGTAGTCAGTGGCACTCAAGTCGTGCGTCCATCTGGACAAATTAAACTTCCAAATGAAGAGCGCCCAGTTTTTTCTGCATCGCGTAAACTCGATTTTGAACTTGAAACAGCATTTGTTATTGGTAAACCAACGGCACTTGGCCAGCCGATCTCGATTGAAAATGCGTGGGACCATATTTTTGGAATGGTATTACTCAATGACTGGTCAGCACGCGATATCCAGCAATGGGAATATGTGCCTCTAGGTCCATTCAATTCAAAATCATTTGCCAGCGCCATCTCACCTTGGGTGGTAACACTTGAAGCACTTGAGCCATTTAAAGTTGAAGGTCCAAAACAAGAGCCTAAACCTTTAGCTTATTTACAAGAAAATATCGCCAACAGTTACGACATTAATTTGAGTGTTGAAATTCAAAGCCCGAAATCGGCGCAAAGCGACGTAATCTGCAAAACCAATTTCAAATATATGTATTGGTCTATGTCTCAGCAGCTTACTCACCACACCATTGGCGGCTGTAACGTTCAGGTTGGTGATTTAATGGGTTCAGGTACGATTTCAGGTTCTACACCAGATTCGTATGGCAGTTTGCTTGAGCTTACATGGAACACCACTAAACCTCTGACACTTGCTAACGGCGAAACTCGTGGTTTCTTACAAGATGGTGATACGCTCATTATGAAAGGCCACTGTGAGAAAAATGGTATTCGCATTGGCTTCGGTGAAGTTCGAAATACGGTTCTTCCTGCATTAACGTTCGACTTTGCAGAAACTTCGGAGCCAGATTATGAAGCTGTATAGTTACTTTCGTAGCTCTGCAGCCTACAGAGTACGGATTGGTCTAAACATTAAAGGTTTAGCTTATGAGACTGTTCCAGTTCATCTGGTAAAAAACGAACAGCAAAGCGAAGAGTATTTAAAGTTAAACCGCAGTGCTCTAGTCCCGACTTTAATTGACGGCGATTTAACCTTGTCTCAATCGTTAAGTATTTTGGAATATCTGGATGAGCAATATCCAGAAACCAAATTACTTCCAAGTGATGTGCAAGAGAGAGCCAAAATCCGTGCTTTTTCCCAAGCAATCGCTTGCGATATTCACCCCTTAAACAACTTACGCGTACTGAAATATTTAAAAAATGACTTAAATGTTTCGGACGAACAAAAAAATTATTGGTATCAGCACTGGATTATTGAAGGCTTTCAAAATCTCGAACAGCTACTTCAAGATTCAAACGGACAATTTTGCTTTGGAAACGAAGCAACAATTGCCGATTGCTGCCTGATTCCACAGGTTTACAACGCGAAACGCTTCAAGATTGATTTATCTGCGTTTCCAAAAATTGAATCAATTTATCACCATTGTTTGTCTATCCCAGCCTTCTATAACGCGGCGCCAGAACAACAACCAGATTGGGAATAGTAAAAAGGAGTTTTAATATGACATTTGCCATTAAAAAAATACATCACGTTGCATATCGTTGTAAGGATGCGAAAGAAACTGTTGAGTGGTATAAAAAAATGCTCAACATGGACTTCATTTTAGCTTTTGCTGAAGACCATGTGCCTTCAACTAAAGCCTTTGACCCATATATGCATTTATTCTTAGATGCAGGACAAGGCAATGTTTTGGCTTTCTTTGAATTGCCAACTCAACCAGACATGGGCCGAGACGAAAATACCCCACAATGGGTACAACATATTGCTTTTGAAGTTGAAGACTTAAATGCTCTAATGGCTGCGAAGCAACATTTAGAAGAAAATGGCGTGAAAGTTTTGGGCGTAACCAACCATGGCATTTTCCACTCAATTTATTTCTTCGATCCAAATGGCCATCGTTTAGAACTGACTTATAACGATGTACATGCTGAAGAAAAAATTGCAAAAATTACTGAAGAAATGAAAGCTGAAATGCTAGAGGAATGGAGCAAAACCAAACGTGCTCCACACCACACTCATTTCTTACATGAAGCAGAGTTAGGAACCTAATTTAAAAAAAGCAAACTAAAAAGTCGGCATTGGTTAGAATTGTTTGAATGAACGGTTCTGTATCAATGCCGATTTATATTATTTAAAACTGCTAAATTTCTAGAAAATCGCGCTATAAATAAGAGTGTCGGGATTTTAGAAAATTGTTGATTATTAAACATGCCAATTTCGCTAATAGAAAAAGGTGATTTCTATTTCGCACTGGGCTCAGGCATGATGTAAATCGCAGCAATTTCAATTTATATTTTGATCGTCACTGTTTAACAGCTGAAGTAACTTTATTAAGGGTATTTAAATGATTGAAGAAAAAGTATCTGGGGGGGTTCAATCACTTGAAGTCGGTTTATCTGTACTAAACGCCCTTTTAGAGCACAATCAACCTATTATTCTCAAAGACCTATCGAGCAAGCTAGAAATGCATCCTGCCAAAGTGCATCGCTATCTGGTCAGCCTTATTCGCATGGAATATGCAAAACAACTTGATGATGGGCAATATGCTTTAGGTGATCAGGCATGGCGCTTAGGTCTAAACTGTGTTCAACATAGTGACACACTACAGCTGGTACAGCATTTAATTTACGACCTACAAAACAAAATTGGTTGCGGTATACAAATTAGCAAATGGTCGCCTAAAGGCCCTGTAGTTGTTCAATCGATTGAATCAAACCACCCTATTTCAATTGTCACTAAAGTCGGCTCAATTATGCCTTTAGTCAATTCTGCTGCAGGACGTTTATTTGCTTCTTATCTTCCAGAGCATTTTGTTCGCCCCTTAATGGAAACAGAATGGCAAAAACATCAAGAGCTTGGTCTAAACATCGCACCACAAAACTGGGAAGCGTTTACAGAGCTTAAAGAAACCATTCGCCAGCAAGAAATGTCGGCAGCAAAAGGTGACTTACTGACAGGAATTAATGCGGTGGGTTTACCTGTGTTTAACTCAAATCAAAGCATTGAGTTTTGTATTGTCGCACTGGACAGCGAAATGTTTTTACCAGTCGACCCACACAGTAAAACGATTGAAATCTTAAAAAATGAAGTGAAGCTCATCAATCAATATATTAAAAGCCGCTAATCAACAGCAATAAAAAAACCAAGAGATCAAACTCTTGGTTTTTTAGATCAGGAATAAAGCTCAGCTTATTTAGTTTCTAAAACACCACGGCGAATCTGATCACGTTCAATCGACTCAAATAATGCCTTGAAGTTACCTTCACCAAAGCCGTCATCATCTTTACGTTGAATAAATTCAAAGAAGACTGGACCAATCATGTTTTCAGAGAAAATTTGCAATAACAATTTCTTCTGACCATCTTTAGTGTTGCCGTCTAGCAAAATACCACGCTGTTTTAACTCTTCAGTTGGCTCACCATGCTCAGGTAAACGTTCTGGTAGCATTTCATAATAGGTATTTGGCGGTGGTGTCATAAATTTCAGACCGAGACCCTTTAACTTATCCCAAGTCGAAATTAAGTCATCACAAATAAACGCGATATGTTGAATACCTTCGCCATTAAAGTCAGATAGAAATTCTGCAATTTGGCCGTTTCCTTTGTCCGAATCTTCGTTTAATGGAATACGGATCTTGCCGTCTGGTGCTGTTAATGCTTTAGACGTTAAGCCCGTATATTCGCCCTTAATATCAAAGTAGCGAATTTCTTGGAAGTTAAAGATTTTTTCATAGAAGTTTGCCCAATACTCCATACGGCCTTTGTAGACATTATGAGTTAAATGGTCAATTTCATTTAAGCCTGCACCTACTGGATGTCTTTGAGCATCATCAAAGAAAGTAAAGTCATTTTCATAAATATCGCGGTCAACTAAAAAGATCGGCATGCCACCAATACCTTTAATTGCCGGAATGTTGAGCTCCATTGGCCCAACTTTTGAATACATTGGTTCAGCACCAAGCTCTACTGCTTTTTGGAAAGCTTTTGCTGCATCACGTGTTTTGAAACCCATCGCACAAGCAGATGGACCATGTTCATTAAAGAAGAATGAAGCATAAGATTCTGGCTGATAATTCAGGATAATATTGATATTTCCTTGACGCCATAAGTACGCTTCTTTCGATTTATGCTTGGCTACTTTTGAAAAGCCGATTGTTTCAAAAATTGGATCTAATTCATTTTCTTTTGAAACAAACTCAATAAATGCAAAACCGCATAATTCTAATGGGTTCTCTAAAATATCCATCTAGTTTCCCTCTGGTGATTACCTGTTCCGTTTATCTCTATTGCTGATGAACTCAGCTCCTTTCTCTATAGAATACGTAATCATTGGGTGAGTATTTGAACCGTCAAAATGCCTTAACCCAACGCATCCTATGAGAAAAAAACGAATCATTAAAATGAAGATATGATGAGCGTGGAGCCTTTGATGATTAATTTCCGTTCCATGTGGTGTTTGTTTTCCATACACACTGTCCTTTGTTATCTAAAAGTACGATTGAGATTTTTCAATAAACCCTTAAAAATCGTCTTTTCCTAAAAATCATTTATAGATTTATGGAGACCAACATCCTTGTTGGATCTCCATTGGCCATTTACCTTGAATTAGATGCTACTAAAAACAATCAAATTATGCAATACATAACTTAATTATGAATTGCATAATTTTAGTAATATTAAATGAAGTAATTTTAAAATTAATGGTCAGTTTTCAAATTTTGTTTATGATTTCTACAATAAGCCCCGCCATCCATTTGATTTAGGAAAACTTATGATCTTAGTCAGTGCCTGTTTAACTGGTGAACCTGTTCGATATGATGGTAAATCTTGTTCAAATACTTTACTGAAGCAACTATTACTCAATAAAAAAGCCCAATCATTATGCCCAGAGTTATTAGGTGGTTTTACTACTCCTCGCTTACCCGCAGAAATTGTGGGCGGAACAGGTCAAGATGTACTTGATGGCAAGGCAAAAATTACCGACTCATCTGGTTTAGATGTAACAGACTTATATTTAAAAGGCGCTTACCGCACTTTAGAAATTGCACAGCAAATAAAAGCAAGCTGTGTGGTTTTAAAAGAAAATAGCCCTTCTTGTGGTAGCCAAAAAATTTATAACGGGACTTTTCAAGGGGAAAAAATTGTTGGAACTGGAATTACCACGGCACTATTGCAGCGCCATGGTTTTAAGGTAATTTCTGAAAATGAAATTGAAGATTGGTTAGTAGCCCATCCTCTTTAATGGTTGTCTGCTCAATCAAAACCCTCTTAATTGCTTTCTAAAATGGAAACAGAAGGCACTCAATAGACAAGCTACTAAATAACTCAGGGCGGCCATCCACCAAAAACCATAAATTCCCATCGCAGAAATCGAGATATCCTGCCAATGCAACCCTTTATAGGCCATCCACCAACCACCACCCAATCCGCAGCCCATTACTACGACCAAGAAAATTAGCATCGGTAAAATCGACACATCCCAACAGCGCAACAAAGAGGTCAATAACGCCATTAAGCCATCAAGGAAATGAAACAGACACACAATCAACAACAAGGATGCAGCCAAAATCTGCACGGCCAAATCATCTGAATAGAACGTGACAATTAAATCCCGTTCCAACCATAAACACAGGGACAGGCTGCCACTCACTGCCATAATTACCCATATACTTTGTTTGGCAATTTTGTCTGCTTCTTCCATGTTGCCGCTCCCCATAGATCGTGACACCAAAATGCTATAAGCCGAGGCAATTGATGAAGGGAAAATAAACATGAAGCCGCCAGTACTCGCGACAATTTGATGGGCTGCAGACACCACACTCCCAAAAGGCAAAATCAGAATAGCAACCGAACAAAATGCAACGACGTCCATCAATGCCATGATTGCTGTAGGGATACCTATTTTTAAAATCATCCGCAGACTCTGTCGGCTATCTTTAACCGAACGTTCTGGATGTTCAATGAAGATGTATCCTTTCTCCAAGAAAAACAGGTAATAAACAGCCAACATAAACCACCGTACAATGAGAGTGGCTAACAAAGCCCCTATCGCACCAAGTGGGGGAATTGAAAATAAAGCGACACCATAAATTAAAAGATAGGACAAAATAATTTTAAGAATGAAGAAAATGCTATCTGATAGTAAAACCTTATGCGCATTTTCAGTGACCTGAGACAAAGCTGTAAATAAACGCATTAGTAAATGCGCAGGTAAAATAAATATCAAAGCCCACATACAGTTTTTAGTAATTGAAACAACATGTTCAGATGCGCCGAACAATTTTGGTAAATCGCGGAACAAGTAAAGCAAGCCAATACTCACCAATGCCGAACATAACATCAGCCAAATGCCTTGAATAAAAATTTGACGAATATGGGGTATGTCATAGCAACCATAAGCTTCCGAGAGCTTGAGGATCACACCTTGCAGAATACCCATCCCAATGACATAAATCACTGTATATAAAGATAAGGTCACCGATAATGCGGCTACATGGTCATTGCTAAAATGCCCTACATAAGCAAGATCAATCAAACCACTTAAAACTAGAATTAAATTGCTTGAGAGCATGGGAATAAATAATTTAAAAATCTGATTCATCTAGGAAATACCTTATTTTTCTTTGCGATTTATACTCATATTCACGTTATTTTTAGTGCATCAATCCAAAGCAAAAGACATACCAGTTCTAAATTCAGCTCCCGCAAAATATGCTTTAAATAAAAAGGCCAAACTATTCGTTTGGCCTTCTTTTATATTATATGTTGTTTATGCAGTTATTCTTGTTTGTGTTTACTTGCCCAATAAGTCGCAAGTGCAGGACCGGAAATATTGTGCCAAAGGCTGAAAATCGCACTTGGTACAGCTGTAATTGGAGAAGCAGCAAAATGTACTGCTGCAAGCGCTACACCCAAACCTGAGTTTTGCATCCCTACTTCTACGGCAATTGCCTTACAGTCTGCATAAGGCAATTTAAAGAATCGTGCTGCTGCAAAACCTAATAAATATCCAAATCCATTATGTAAGATCACCACAGCTAAAATGAGCAAACCAGACTGTAAAATTGCTGCTTTGCTCCCACCAATAATGGCTGCCACGATCGCAACAATTGCAATCACTGAAACTAACGGCATAACTTGAATATACGATTCGACTTGACGTTTAAGCCATGTTCTTAAAATCAGACCAACCACAATAGGAAGCAATACCACCTGCAAAATCGAAATAAACATCGAAGCTGCATCAATCTTTAACCATTGACTCGCGAGCAAATAAAAAATCGCTGGTGTTAATACTGGTGCTAAAAGCGTTGATACCGATGTACAAGCCACCGATAAAGCCACATTACCTTTGGCCATGTAGGTAATCACGTTTGAAGCAGTTCCACCGGGACAACACCCCACTAAAATAACCCCAACGGCAATTTCAGGTGGTAAGTTAAATAATTTACATAGAACATATGCTAAACCGGGCATCACTACAAACTGGGCAACCACCCCAATCAAAACAGCTTTAGGGCTTTGTAATACCCCTTTAAAGTCATCTACAGTCATGGTCATTCCCATGCCGAGCATAATAATGCCCAAAATCCATGGAATGTAAGCTTTAAGCCAAACAAAAAATTCAGGCTGCCATAGCGCTAGTGCTGCAAAAACAATAACCCATAGGGCAAAAGTTTTCTGAATAAATTGGGTAAAGCGCAGTAATGCAGACATACTTTCTATCCCTAAAAATTAAAATACTAGACCAATAGACTTAGCGCCCACTCAACAGATCAGTCGATTGAATACGGACTACTTCTTGTTGCTGCATGGTTTGCCAAGCGTGTTCTAACGAGCCATCCAGATCAATAGCTTTACAAGCATCTTCAATCACTAAAGTTTTAAAACCTTGTTTAACTGCATCTAAGGCAGTCCATGCCACGCAAAAGTCCGTGGCAATTCCAACCACATAAACCGTATCAATACCGCGTTCTTTTAAGTAACTCGTTAAACCCGTCATTGTGGCGTGGTCTGCTTCCATAAAAGCCGAGTAGCTATCAATATGAGCATGAAAACCTTTTCGAATAATCAGTTGAGCAGTCGGGATATTTAAATTCGGATGAAATTCGGCATCGTGAGTACCCTGCACACAATGCTTAGGCCAAAGCACTTGTGGCCCATAGTCAAGCTCAATAGTTTCAAATGGCTGCTTACCCGAATGGTTCTGTGCAAAAGATATATGATTATCGGGATGCCAATCTTGTGTCAAAACAACATTTTCAAAACAATCAGCAAGTTGGTTAATCGTTGGAATAATTGTATCGGCATCGGCAACTGCTAAATTTCCACCCGGTGTAAAACCATTTTGCACATCAACTACGATTAAAACCGCATTTTGTGGTTGTTTATTCATATTCATGTCACCTTCAATCCCAACCGGGAAAATTGCATTCTATCTTGCCATAAAAAAAGTACATATTAAGTAAGGTCCAGTCGAATCAGGCTCTATTGTTATATTTACTGGCCTCTCTCAGCTGACAATAATGAAAACATCCTATCTTTTCCTCAAGTTTACCTCGCGATTATCCGTTAGGCGTATTGTTCTTATGCGTCTGATCAGTCATAATTTGCATAATTGTCATTCAACAATCTGTTATTGTTAGAACTGGACAATCAAAATACTGCAACCATCCCACATTTTGTTTTTCTTACCTCAGATTCGGATGGATAAATAGGATATTTTTAAAAATGACTCAGCAAGCACAGACCATTCAAGGCTCAATCGTCGCAATCGTCACACCAATGTTGAAAGACGGCGGTGTAGATTGGAAGGGTCTTGAGAAGCTGGTTGAGTGGCACATAGAACAAGGTACAAACAGTATTGTAGCCGTCGGTACAACCGGCGAAGCCTCAACATTGAGCATGGAAGAGCACACACAGGTTATTAAAGAAATTATTCGTGTAGCCAATAAACGTATTCCAATTATTGCCGGTACTGGTGCAAACTCAACCCGTGAAGCAATCGAATTAACTAAAGCTGCGAAAGATCTTGGCGCGGATGCAGCTTTACTTGTGACGCCGTACTATAACAAGCCAACTCAAGAAGGCCTATTCCAACACTATAAAGCGATTGCTGAAGCCGTAGAACTACCTCTTATTCTTTATAACGTACCAGGTCGTACTGGTGTAGATCTTGCAAACGATACAGCTGTACGTTTAGCAGAGATCCCTAATATTGTTGGTATTAAAGATGCGACAGGTGATGTACCTCGCGGTAAAGCATTAATCGAAGCTTTAAATGGCAAGATGGCTGTCTACTCAGGTGACGACGAAACTGCTTGGGAACTCATGCTTCTTGGCGCTGACGGTAATATTTCGGTTACTGCAAATGTTGCACCTAAAGCAATGAGTGAAGTATGCGCTGTTGCGATTGCTAAAGATGAACAACAAGCGAAGACGATTAACAATAAGATTGCAAATTTACACAATATTCTATTTTGCGAATCAAACCCAATTCCTGTGAAATGGGCACTACATGAGATGGGACTGATTGATACTGGTATTCGTTTACCACTCACTCCTCTCGCTGAGCAATATCGCGAACCTCTCCGCAATGCCCTAAAAGATGCGGGAATTATTTAATAAGAGCAATTTATGATGCAATTACGTCTTGGTTTAGTCCTTGCAGTTTCAGCCTTAAGTTTAGCTGGTTGTGGTCGCTTCGCAATTAATAATCACTCTTTAGATTATAAAAATGCCAAGCAACTTGCCCCGCTTGAGTATCCTGCCGATGCAACTGTACGACCAGCGACACCTTTGTATCCTGCACCAACTGTTGACCAGCTCGCTATTGAGCACGCGCCGAAGTTTGAAAACCAGCGTGGTAACCGTTTTGCATTGCCACGCCCTGAACAAACTCAAGGTAACAATGCAACAGCAGATGCATCTGCTCAAACGACTACTGTGCTTGGACGTCCTCAGCTTGTGACCGACGGTAATAAAAACCCATTATTAAAAGTTGATGGGAATACGACCGAGATCTGGCAATACACCAAAGCGACATTAAGTACTTTAAATTACAACATCATCGCTCAAGGCAGTAATCAGGCGACGATTAAAGTAAATGACAATACTTATGTACTTAAACTTACTGGTGTAGGTTCAAGTCATACTCTTGCTCTATTTAATGTAGACAACACTTTTGCAAGCCCAGATGTGGCTGCTGAAGTGTTAAACCAGATTTACCAAAATTGGCCAGCCTAGTCGTTTACTAGGCATTTTTTTTAAAAGGTTCCCTCATGTTAAAACAAACCTTGCTCTATACTGGTAAAGCAAAATCTGTATATGAAACAGACAATGCCGACCATCTGATTTTAGTCTTTCGTGATGATGCCTCTGCGTTCAACGGCGAAAAAATCGAACAACTAGATCGTAAAGGCAAGGTGAACAACCTTTTTAACGCCTTCATCATGGAAAAACTTGCTGCTGCGGGTATTGAAACGCATTTTGAAAAATTGCTTTCTCCAACCGAAGTGCTTGTTAAAAAACTTCAAATGATTCCTGTTGAATGTGTAATTCGTAACTACGCAGCTGGTTCTCTATGTCGCCGTTTAGGTGTAGAAGAAGGTAAAGAGTTAACTCCTCCTACATTTGAATTGTTCTATAAAGATGATGGTCTAGGCGACCCAATGGTTAACGAATCTCAAGCGATTGCTTTAGGTTGGGCGACTGCTGAACAATTAGAACAAATGAAAGTGTTAACTTACCAAGTAAACGATGTATTAAAAGCATTATTTGCTGAAGGCAACATGATCTTGGTGGACTTCAAGCTTGAATTCGGTGTTTTCCATGACCGTATCGTGCTTGGTGATGAATTCTCTCCAGACGGCTGCCGTCTATGGGATAAAGATTCTAAGAAGAAACTCGACAAAGACCGTTTCCGTCAAGGTTTAGGCGGTGTTGTTGAAGCTTATGAAGAAGTTGCTGCTCGTTTAGGCGTAGATTTATCTGCTCTCTAATCGTTCAAACTTCATGAAAAACCGGGCTTTAGCCCGGTTTTTTTATATTTAATTATTTGAGATATTAAAAAGTAGACAGATTTGTATATTTAATTAAATTATGACTTGCACAATCTAAAAACAAAGCACTAAAATCTAAAAAAACATTAAGCACTTCACAATAATTAAATTTCAAAACTAGGGAAAAGCTATGGAAATATCTAAGCTTGAAAAGAGATTAACGAATCATCCAATCCTTTTTGGTGAAAATCCTTTGGTCTTATTAACTAACTTTAGCAATTCCGCCTTAAAACAAGGCTGGAGTCAGGCAGAAGTCGAATCTGTTATTTCTAAAGCCTCCCAAGGTGACTATATGGCACTGATCCGCACGTTAAGGGCTTATACATTTCTTTAATCTTATTGCTGATAATCTGCTGCCACTTCACATTCAATTTATAAAAAGACACATAAAGCTGTTAGGAATCGACTGGATTTATCTCAAGTACTGCCTTATCAATAAATAAAAATAAGAAATATAAATTATTTATTCAGTGAGGAGTAAACCTGATGGATCATGAAATAGAGGAAAAAAAGGTCGAGAAAACCTTAAGCTGGCGTGAAAAAATGGCAGTTGAAGAACATGAAAAACTGTCACCCCGTTTGGTCTATGAAATTATCCGCCGTGATGGTGCCGAAGAGCTGGATCGTCCAACGGCTGCACTGATCTTTTCAGGGATTGCTGCGGGTTTAGTCATCAGTTTTTCATTTGTATTTAAAGCCATTATTGCTTCTTATCTCCCAACTGATGCTGTTTGGACCGATTTAATCACCAATATCGGTTATACCATTGGGTTTCTGATCGCTATTTTGGGTCACATGCAACTCTTTACAGAGAATACCATCACCACTGTTGTACCTTTATTCAAACCCTTTACCTTCGATAAATTACGAGCAGTGGGCCGCTTATGGGGCATTGTGATTCTCTGCAATATCATTGGGACAGCTTTGGCGAGTTTATTTTTCTTAACTACTCACCTGTTTACTCCAGATATTGACAAAGCACTGGATGAACTCGCCCATCATGTCGGTTCCTTTTCTGCGACCCAGAATATGCTCAAAGGTATTATGTCAGGGCTGTTAATTGCAGCGTTGGTTTGGATGTTACCCTCAGTTACTAATAAGTTCCTGCTCATCTTTTTCATGACTTACTTGATAGGACTGGGTGACTTTACCCATGTAGTGGTAGGCTCTACAGAAATGTCCTATCTCGTCTGGCAAGGAGAGGCTTCCATTAATGACTATCTGTTTACTTTCCTCGTCCCCACCACTATTGGCAATATTATTGGTGGTACAGGCGTGTTTACACTACTGATTTATGGTCAAGTGACTGAAGAACTAGAGCAGAAGCATAAATAAACTATTGTTCCTGCTGCCATCTGCGTTGCTGTAAGCGCTCACCTTCAACCTCACGCTTATTTCTCGCAGACTCATAGAGTTTGGTTCCCTTTAACTCTGGCGGCAAATAGTCTTGCAACACAAAGTGCTCAGGATAATCGTGAGGATAGAGATAATTAATCCCATAACCTTGTTGCTTCATCAGCTTGGTCGGCGCATTTCTCAAATGCAAAGGCACAGGTAAATTTGCCGTTTTTTCAGCAAGTTCTAAGGCCTTATTAATCGCTAAATAAGTACTATTACTCTTTGCACTCGTTGCTAAATAAACCGCGGTTTGGCCCAAAATAATTCGAGCCTCAGGCATCCCCACCGCTTGTACAGAGCGGAAACACTCACCTGCAAGTAATAGCGCATTAGGGTTAGAGTTTCCAATGTCTTCTGAAGCTGCAATCAGCATACGTCTTGCAATAAAAACCGGATCTTCTCCGCCTTTGAGCATACGTGCCATCCAATACAGGGTTGCATCTGGATCACTACCACGAATTGATTTAATAAAAGCAGAAACGAGATCGTAATGCTGCTCACCCGATTTGTCATAACGCGCAATATTTTGCTGAGCGACTTTCACCACCACCGCATTGGTAATCGTGTTTTCAATTTCTGGTTCAAATGTACTTGCAATTAAATCCAGTAAATTAAGCGCTTTACGAGCATCGCCTGCTGCGAATTGAATGAGAGCATCGTATTCTTCAACATGAATATAACGCTCTTTTAAGAATTTATCGGCTTGAAG
>NZ_JZFB01000002.1:428528-432461 GCF_001188385.1 Acinetobacter sp. V2
ACCTGACAGCGAGATAAAAGCGCACTATTCACCTCAAAAGATGGGTTTTCAGTCGTCGCGCCAATTAAGGTAATTTTGCCTTTTTCAACTGCACCCAATAATGCATCTTGCTGTGATTTATTAAAACGATGAATTTCGTCAATGAAAACTACAGGTGTCAGTAAATCACCACTTTCTGCAATCACTTCACGTAATTCTTTTACGCCCGTATTCAGCGCAGATAAGCTCACAAATGGGCGATCTATCGCTTGAGCCAAAAGCAAAGCAATTGTTGTTTTACCAACGCCTGGTGGCCCCCAAAAAATAATAGAAGGCAAATGCCCCTGATCAATCATTTGACGCAGTGGCGCATGTTCACCTAATAAATGATCTTGCCCAATAATTTCAGACAAGTCTCTCGGGCGCAGGCGTTCAGGAAGTGGAATATGGGTGTCTGACATCTCAAATTGCTTTATCGTCTTTTCACTATAGTCTATTGTGTCTCACAGAAATCTACAATTTGAATCTATGAGACACGTCCGTTATTTACAGGCTGGTTCACATTAAGAGGGTTTCTTACTTAGCTTCAGTAAACGCGCATTTGAGCCGTCTTCAATGACCCAAATCGAGCCATCTTGGGCTTCATGTAATCCACGAATACGTTTTTTCATATCTAATCTTTGCACTTCTTTCACGGGTTTATGCTCTAAATCCACCACAATAATTGCTTCTGAAGATAGCCCGCCAATTAACGCCTTATTTTTCCATGCAGGAAATTGTTGTCCCTGATAAATGATTAGGCTCGACGGAGAGATTACGGGAGTCCAGTCAATTTCTGGTGCTTTAAATTCTGGACGAGTGTGATGGTCTGGAATAGGTTGACCTGAATAATGGTCTCCATTTGAAACGATTGGATAACCATAATTTTCACCTTTTACAATGACGTTAAGCTCATCACCACCTTTAGGCCCCATTTCAACTACCCAGAGCTGTCCTTGGCGATCAAAAGCCATACCTAATGGATTACGGTGTCCAAGCGACCATATTTCAGCAGTGACCCCGCCTTGCTTATAAAAAGGGTTATCTACAACCGCTGAACCATCCTCATTTAAACGCAAGATTTTACCCAAGTTACTTTTCATGTTTTGAGCAGGGTCAAACTTTTGTCGCTCACCTGAACTGACCCACAGCTTACCGTCTGCGCCAAAAAGCATACGATGTCCATAATGGCCTTGTCCTGAAACTTTAGGTACTTGCTGCCAAATCTGCTTTATATCGTTAAGTTTTGGCTGATTGGTATTAGATAAATCTAATTTCGCACGTGAAATCACTGCTCCAGATCCGCCTTGTCCTTTTGTAGCGTAGCTGAGATAAACCCAATGATTCTTGGCAAAGTCAGGATGCAAAATAACATCTCCTAAACCACCCTGCCCCCCATAGTTCACTGCTGGAACGCCTTGAACATCCAAGATTTGTTTATTTTTAGGGTTAAAAATTTTTAATTTACCTTGCCGTTCAGTGACTAATAAACGCTGATCAGGCAAGCTGGTCAAAGCCCAAGGTTCATTGAATTGAGCAAATATTTCAGTTTGATAAGATTGTTTGATTAAGGCGGTCTGCTCTGTTTTTGCAGACGTGTTTTGTTCAAGATTTTTTGAATTTGTATTATTAGACCCACAAGCCATCAACAAAAAAAAGCTACTACATAATAAGGGGGTTGCTAATCGTCTCATCATTTTTATCTCCTTTTGTTTTTATTGTTATATAACGGAGATGAGCAAAAAATTTACGATTAAATGTTACTTTATAATACGTTGTAATTAAAAATGCCCATCACGAGCATATTAACGCACCCATCGTACGACATAATCTTCAAGATCATCTTCATGGACATCAACTTCTGAAAGACAACGTCCAGCAACTGACTTTTTCGCCTTAACGACGCTTTGTCTCGAACCTGTATTTAAATAATGCCAAGAAGGTAGATTTTTACCTTCATTCAAACGCTTATAGGCACAGCTCGATGGTAACCAATGAATTGTTTTTAAAGACTCTGGGGTTAATTGCAAACAGTCAGGCACTTGCTGCTGACGATTTGGATAATCGGTACAACGTCCTGTATCACAATCGAGTAACTTACAGGCCACTTTGGTATAAGCCACCTCATGAGTATCTTCATCTTCAAGCTTGACCAAACAGCACAAACCACACCCATCGCATAAAGCTTCCCACTCAATTTGAGTAAGTTGCTCTAATGGATAGTTTTTCCAGAAGAGTGGTCGAAGTGAGGTCTCGGTAGACATAATGTTTTAGCAGCTGATGAGATGAAACGGTGGCTAAGTATAACATTGAAGTCGTCTGTACGAAAAAAGAAGCTGTATTCCTAGCATCACAAAATGATTGTTTAATATACATTTCAACCACATAAACGACACATTCGGTGCAAAAAACAAGCTATATAGTTAAACAACAATGAAAAAATAAGGAGAACAGCATATGTTCCGTTGGGCTATAATTTTTGCAGTGATTGCACTCATTGCCAGTCTATTAGGGTTTGGTGGTGTTGCAGGACTATCTAAAGACTTTGCCGTGATTTTATTAGTTGTGGCTGTAATTCTCGCTGTAATTGGGTTCATTTCCCGAGGCAGAACGTAACTTAATCATGATCACCTAAAAAGAAGGAACTGGTTTCCTTCTTTTTTATTGCGTGAAGATTTCTCTCTTTTGTTTTGATGTAGATTCTTACACAGTTATTTATATTAGTTTTATCTTTTTATGCTTTAATCAAGCGTGTTTAAATCTCTTTAAATTTCAGGATTAAGGTTATGAGTACAGCAATTAAAACCCGTGAAATTCAATATACTGCACCAGATGGCAGCCATTTAATTGGTTACTTTGCGGCTCCAGATAGTGAAACACCTGTTGCGGGTGTAATTGTTGGTCCTGAGTGGTGGGGTCGTAACGAATATACTGAACAACGTGCACGTGAGCTTGCTGAACATGGCTATGCTGCGCTTGCAATTGATATGTATGGCGATAAAAAAGTAACCTCGACTGCCGCTCAAGCCTATGAATGGATGATGCAGACATTTGAAAATTTAGATACGGTTACTGACCGTGCCAATGCAGCGCTACAAACTCTAGCAGCCCAACCAGAAGTAAACAGTGAAAAACTTGCTGCAATTGGCTTCTGCTATGGTGGTAAAGTTGTATTAGACCTTGCTCGCTCAGGTGCACCACTTAAATCAATTATAACGTTCCATGCTACATTAGCTCCGAAAGCACCTGCTCAAAAAGGCAGCATTCAGGGTGAAGTTTTAGTACTACATGGTGAACTAGACAGCATGGTCACCTTAGAAGATGTTGCTAATTTTGAAAAAGAGATGCAAGCTGCTGAGGTTAAACACGAAGTAGTGGTTTTAGAAGGTGCTAAACATGGCTTTAGTAACCCGCTTGCAGATGAAAAAGCTAAAGCGAACGGTGTAGACCTTGGCTATAATAGCGAAGCGGAAAAACAAGGCCTTGCTAAAATGTACGCGTTGTTAGATCGTACTTTAAAATAAAAGAAGCCAATTTGGAGCAAATGTTTTTTCGCATTTGCTCCCTTAAATGTTTATGACTTTGCAATATTTTTACTGTATTTTTTAAACCATACTTCAATAACTATACTCCCGTTGAGCTAGAGCAAAGCCTAGTCTTATTTCCCGCACTCGGGGTTTAATGGAATAACATGAGAGGATACAACAATGACTGACAAGAAATGTCCGTATTGCGAATTTGATGAATATGACATCATTGATAAGAATGAATTTGCTGTAATTTTGCCTGATTCTAATCCGCTATCTAAAGGCCACTGTGTGGTAACGCCACTACGCCATGTTCGTTCTTTTTTTGATATCACATCTAAAGAACATCAAGGCTTGCTTACACTTCTTGAAATTGCTCGCCACGAAA
>NZ_JZFB01000002.1:432503-440482 GCF_001188385.1 Acinetobacter sp. V2
CAATGATGGTGAAGTGTTCGGACAAAATTCTGATCATTTCCACATTCATGTCATTCCGTACTACAAAAACCAACCGTTGAAACTTGACCAACGTTGGGGTGTACAAAAGGATTAATCCTTTTTATACATGAAGCAGAGGTTACTCATTATCAGGTAATCTCTGTTTTAACATACTCTCGCTGTTCGCCTGCTTTAAACAAAATTTCATCTAAATTTCAGCTATAATTTAGCCCTTACTTCTCTTCTATAGCTGTTCATGCCTGAATTTTCTTTTTCTGATGCTCTTTTAAACTGGTTCGATCAACATGGTCGTCACGATTTGCCTTGGCAAGTTGCAGATGATCCGTACAAAGTTTGGGTTTCTGAAATTATGTTGCAGCAGACTCAGGTGAAAACGGTTCTGCAATATTTTGACCGCTTCATGGAGCGCTTCCCAACTGTAGAGACGTTAGGTCATGCAACTTGGGATGAAGTAGCACCTTATTGGGCGGGTCTGGGCTATTACGCTCGTGCACGCAATTTGCATAAAGCTGCTGGCCTTGTCACTCAGCAAGGTAGGTTTCCTAAAACACTTGAAGAATGGATTGCACTACCCGGCATTGGTCCCTCTACCGCAGGCGCACTCATGTCTTTGGGTTTACGTCAGTACGGCGTGATTATGGATGGCAACGTGAAACGCGTTTTAGCTCGTTTCTTTGCCATTGAAGATGACTTAAGCAAACCACAGCACGAACGTGAAATGTGGAAACTGGCTGAAGAGCTTTGCCCGACACATCGCAACCATGACTACACGCAAGCAATTATGGACTTGGGCGCAACCATCTGTACGCCCAAAAAACCTCTTTGTTTATATTGTCCAATGCAGGCTCATTGTCAGGCTTATCAGCAAGGTTTAGAACAAGAATTACCTTTTAAAAAACCAAAAAAAACACCACCTGTTAGAACAGCAGATGTTCTTATTATCCAGTGCGAAGATGAATGGTTCTGGCAACAACGTCAAGCTCATGGTCTATGGGGTGGTTTATTCTGTTTACCTATTTTAGAAAATGAACATGAACGACTGAGTTTAAGTCAGCAATTTAAATTACAGGCTCAACCGCAAACTTTTCAGATCAGTCATAGCTTCACTCACTTCACATGGTTACTTAATGCCCACACGTTCCACGTGGAACCTGATCAAAAAGAACATCTGGGGATTGAACTTGAAGGCCAATGGTTAAGTCCGGAACAGGCTATTGCCAAAGGTGTACCAACAGCTATGAAAAAATTGATCTCGACAAGCCGTTCGTGACATAGTGAGCAAAATAATTTTGATATGACTGTGACAGGGAGTATTTTGTGCGACGTTTTGTTTCTCATTTCTCACTTGGTTTTCTGATTATTCTATTGGCGGCCTGTGCCAGTGCACCTAAGAAACCTGCCCCACTTCCACCTGCTCAAGTTAATAAACTTAAAAGTATGCAGCTTCCAAATCGACTGCCTGTACCCGTGAAAGGTGTCGATCGAGATGAGTTAAAAGACACATGGGGAGCTGCTCGCAGTCAAGGTCGTAGTCACGAAGGAATTGATATTTTGGCTCCACGTGGAACCAAAGTATACAGTGCAACTGAAGGGCTCGTTGCCGATCTTCGCAATAACAACTTAGGTGGCAAAGTCATCTGGATTTTAGGTCCAGCTGGAACATGGCATTATTATGCCCACCTTGATGACCACAAACGTGGCTTAAATGTGGGTGACTATGTCAAAAAAGGCGATCTAATTGGCTATGTCGGCAATACGGGCAATGCACGTTATACTTCACCTCATCTTCATTATGGTCTTTACCTAGATGGTAAAGGACGTGGTGCTGTTAATCCTTATTCATATTTACGCTAGGAACATTTTATGTCGGAAGCGCTGATCAATCGCTTAGTAGAGTTTGCCGAGTCTGGCAACCAGCAAAAGATCATTTTAAATGGCAATAGTTATCAAGGCTGGATCATGGAAATCAGCGATGATGCCCTGCTAATCAGTACCGGTTTTTCAGATAAAGTTGGTAAAGACTTTTGGCTAAAGTTTGAAGACTTAACTCAAGCTGAACTGTATTATTGGGATACTCGCCCAAATGAATGGGTGCTGTTTAAACTTTAAAATTCTAAGATAAATATAAGGAGCATTATCATGAAAACTCAACGTTGCGGATGGTGTTCCGACGATCCACTCTATATTGCCTACCATGATGAAGAATGGGGCAAACCGGAACATGACGAAGCACGTTTATTTGAAATGCTTTGCCTTGAAGGCCAGCAAGCTGGTTTATCTTGGATTACCGTACTAAAAAAAAGAGAAAGCTACCGTCAGCATTTTTTTAATCATCCGATTGCAGAAATTGCTTCATTCACAGATGATTTTTTAGAACTAAAATTATCCGATGCAGGCTTAATTCGCCACTTAGGCAAACTCAAAGCTATTCGTGATAATGCAATTGCTTGGCAAGCGCTCAAAGCACAAGTCGGTGATGTTCCTAAATGGCTTTGGCAGTTTGTAGATGCAGCTCCACAACACAATGATGTTGTAGATTATCGTAAGGCTCCTGCACAAACTGAACTCAGCGTAAAACTTTCCAAGACTCTTAAAAAGAATGGCTTCAAATTTGTCGGCCCAACCACCTGTTATGCTTTTATGCAAGCAGTAGGCATGGTCGATGATCATGAAAACGATTGTCAATTTAAAGCTTCATAACCCACTCGAACGGTTCAAATCCGCTTAAGGAGTTTCCGATGAGCAATAATACGATTCAGGCTTATGCCGCAATGCAAGCAGGTGAGAAACTGGTTCCCTACCAATTTGATGCAGGTGAATTACAACCACATCAGGTTGAGGTAAAAGTTGAATACTGTGGTTTATGTCATTCTGATATTTCAGTTCTGAACAATGAATGGCGCTCGACTGTCTACCCTGTGGTTGCGGGTCATGAAATTATTGGACGAATTGTTGCTTTGGGTTCAGAAGCCAAAGGTCTACAAATCGGGCAGCGTGTCGGCATTGGCTGGACTGCTGAAAGTTGCCAAGCCTGTGATGAATGTATTGGTGGTCAGCAAGTACTTTGTACAGGCGGAAGTGTTGCAACAATCGTGGGGCATGCTGGTGGTTTTGCCGATAAGGTCCGTGCAGGCTGGCAGTGGGCTATTCCCCTCCCTGACGATTTAGACGCTGAAAGTGCCGGTCCTTTACTTTGTGGCGGAATTACCGTTTTTGACCCGCTGCTTAAACATAAAATTCAAGCAACACATCATGTCGGTGTGATCGGTATTGGTGGCTTAGGTCATATTGCCATTAAGCTACTCAAAGCTTGGGGCTGTGAGATCACTGCATTTAGTTCCAATCCTGATAAAACAGAGGAACTTAAAGCAATGGGGGCAGATCATGTCGTGAATAGCCGCGATACAGACGCGGTAACAGCACAAAAAGGGAAATTTGATTTATTGCTCAGCACAGTAAACGTGACCTTAAACTGGCGTGCTTTCATTTCTACACTAGCACCCAATGGTTCATTGCACTTCTTGGGGCTGACTCTGGAACCTGTTCCTGTTTCTGTAGGTTCACTTATTAGTGGTGCTAAGTCAGTGACAGGCTCACCTACGGGTTCACCAGCTGCACTGCGTCAACTTTTGAAGTTTGCTGCACGCAAAAAAATTGCGCCTCAAATTGAGCTATTTCCAATGTCACAGCTTAATGAGGCAATTGAACGTTTACACTCAGGTCAGGCACGCTACCGCATTGTGTTGAAAGCAGACTTCGTAGAATAAAACTAACTCACAATTTTTATCTGTTGTCGTGACCATTCCGCCAAGTCACTAATTGCTTGGCGGACATCTGCTGTTAACTCATGGCCTGCGTTTAAACGAATGAAATGTCGATATCGTTCGTCCTCACCAAAAACATGGCCTGGTACCACGGTAATTCCTTGAGCTTTCGCAGTGTAATACAGCGCTAAGGTATCTACTTCTTTTGGTAACTGTATCCAGAGTGCATAGCCGCCTTCGGGCTGGCTTAACGCAATTGGAAGGCCGTCAAAGGCTCTTAAAATACAACTGCGATATTGCTCGACCTGTCGCATTAGATTTGGTCGTAGCTGCTCTAAATGCTCTCGATAACCACGGCTATAAATAAAATCAGCTAAGCCTAATTGTAGTGGTGTATTTACACCAATATTACTTGCCAGTAGCTCTAGTTTTAAATGCTGTAGCTTTGAGCTTAAACAGAACCACCCTACCCGATATGCGCTCGATAATGACTTAGAAACTGATCCACACCAAATGACATAGCCTTCGCGGTCCCAATAGCGAATCGGTAGCGGGCGTTCATTGCTGTAACCACATTCACCAAAAATATCGTCTTCAATAATAAAGCACTGATACTTTGCAGCTAATTCAGCAATCTTTTGTTTTTCTGCATTACTTAAACAATATCCTAAAGGATTTTGATAGTTGGCTGTCATCAGGCAAACCTTCGCCAAACCCTGCTCCATCAATGATTCTAAACGTTCAAGATCAATGCCTCGATGATGTGCTGGAATTTCAATAATCTGCCGTTTTAAACTTGCTAAAAGCTGTAGTTGCCCATTGAAAGTAGGTGTCGGAATTAAAATACTATCGCCTACTTCTGTTAGATGCTGAATGACTAACGACAAAGCAGGGATGCAACCATTGGTAATAAAAATATCTTCCGTTGCAATGAAGATTCCGTCTTCGCGCCAATGATCAGAAAGCGCTTTTCTTAATTGCTCATGTCCTTGTTTATTACAATAGAGAAAGTCTTGTGGCTGGCAATTTTTTAAAGCCCGTTGAATAGAACGACGTAAACCTTCTACTGGAATAAAATGCGGCGTCAACTGAATTGAACCCAACGGTACGAGATGGCTCTGTAATGCAGCTTCTTGAATTTGGTTATGCAACTCTAGATTTGAGACTTGCCGAGGTAAAGACAAAAAATCTGGGCTATCAGGAATAGGGCTAGATTGAGTACGAGCAACCACAAAGTAACCTGATTTCGGCTTTACATAAATCAGTCCCCTCGCCTCAAGCAATTCATAGCAACTTTTTGCTGTGCTTAAGCTAATACTGTGCTGACGAGCGAAATCTCGTAATGAAATCAGCTTTTGATGAGGCTTGAGCTCATCTTGATAAATTCGATGTGCTAATTGATTGGCAAGAACCTGATATTGGAAAGTCATTCTGTGCTGCTTTTTTTAAAATTTCTGTATCTGTACTGGTTTATAGAACACCTTTACGCTATAGAAATCAACTCAAAGAGTAGCAAGATCATGAAATTAAAAGCTATATTGTTATTTACTATTGTTTTAGCAGGTTGCCAGCCACAACCAAAAAACGAGCAGTACAGACATACGGTTTGCCAAAGTCTCATTGAAGGTTATTTAAAAATGACCAATCAACAAGACTATAAAATGGAGCAACGCACTGATGATGAGACCAGTACGATTTCTCATTATCAATATAAGCGTAATAGCCCAAATGAAGTTGTCATGGTGAATTCAACTTATTCCAAATTATATTTTAGTTGTCGACAACAGCAAAAAAGCTATTTTCTGGCACAGCATTCATCAGAGGGACAAATCACTCCAATTTTAGAAGTTCATTTTCCAACTGATGGCTATGCTACTTTTAGAGAGCGCTTTTAAAACCATCTTTTAACTGTTCTGCCAAAAACTCAATGAACAAACGGATTCGTTTTGGTAGATGCTCTTGTTGATAATACACAGCATGGATGCTTTGATATTGATGCTCAATTTGATCTTCGAATAATGCAATCAAGCGTCCTTCTTGAATATCTTTCCAAATTTCAAATTCAGATAGTCGTGCAATACCATGGCCTCTAATCGTGAGTTGGCGTACCGTCTCACCACTAGAAGCTTTAATATTTGCTTGTGCAAAAAAATATTCATCGCCGATTTTAATCGGCCAGCTATTAATATAGGCAGGTCTGGTAAAACCAATCAGGTCATGATGTTCGAGTTGTTCAGGCTGTGTTGGTGTGCCCTTAATCGCTAGATATTCTGGGCTCGCAACAATAAATAAGCGACTTTTACACACCAGTTTGGCATGCAGACTCGAATCATTGAGCTCCCCAAACCGAAATGCCACATCGGTTTTATGCTGCAATAGATCAATCACCTGATCATTACTATTTAACTCAATTTCAATATTTGGATAGCACTCACGAAACTTATGCATTAATGGGGCAATCACGTGTAAAACAAACGGCGTTGCTGAATCAATACGAATGAGTCCCGCAGTACCCTGATCAGATTTTTGTAGTTCTTCTTCAGCCGCATTTAGTTCATTTAAGATTTTACGAGCCTTTATAAGAAACTGCTGCCCTTCTTGAGTGAGTTTCAATTTACGTGTCGTTCGCTCTAACAAAGTCACATCTAACTTAGTTTCCAAGCGTGTTAAAGATCGACTAACTCCCGAAGGTGTTTGTTTTAAATGCTCTGCTGCCGCAACAAAAGAACCCGTATCAACGATTGCGATAAACGCGACGAGTTCTTCAATGGTTGATTTCATGTCTTATTCTATTATTGACTAATGATCAAAGATATTTTGCTTATTCATGTATTTTTTCGCAACAATAAAAAAAGCAAAATGCACATCAAGTAAATGATTATTCAAATTTAGGTAAACACATGAATATTCCACGTTTTGGTCTAGGTACTTTCCGTCTTAAAGAACAAGCAGTCATTGATTCTGTGAAAACTGCTTTAGACGTAGGTTACCGTGTAATTGATACTGCTCAAATTTATGACAATGAAGCAGCGATTGGTCAAGCCATTGCTGAAAGCGGTGTATCACGTCAGGACTTATTTCTAACCACAAAAATCTGGGTAGATAATTTTGCTCAAGATAAGTTTATTCCAAGCTTAAAAGAAAGCTTAGAAAAGCTTCGTACTGACCATGTCGATTTAACTTTGATTCATTGGCCAGCACCAGATTTAGGCGTTTCGATTCCTGAAATCATGAAGCTTTTACTTGAAGCGAAAGAACAAGGTCTTACTAAACAAATTGGTATTTCAAACTTCAATATTGACCTTACTCAACAAGCGATTGATACAATTGGTGCTGAAAATATTGCAACCAACCAGATTGAGTTAAGCCCTTATCTTCAAAACCATAAACTTGTAAATTTCTTACAAGAGAAGAATATTGATGTCACTTCATATATGACGCTTGCGTACGGTAAAGTGCTTCAAGATCCAGTTTTAACTGAAATTGCAGCAGCTCATAAAGCAACAACAGCGCAAATTGCACTTGCGTGGGCATTGCAACGTGGTTTTGCAGTCATTCCATCTTCGACTAAACGTGAAAACCTGATTAGCAACTTAAAAGCACAGGATATCGAGTTAACTTCAGCTGAAATGCAAATGATTGCCGAACTTGATCGTAACAGTCGTGAAGTTAGCCCAGAGCCATGGGCACCAGTTTGGGACTAAACTCATGAACACTCAATCAAATACGGCGTTCTCGTTATTGGCATTGGCAATTGGTGCCTTTGCCATTGGCACCACGGAATTCTCACCAATGGGGCTGTTGCCGAATATCGCTAATGATTTAGGGATTTCAATTCCAACGGCCGGAATGTTAATTACGGGCTATGCACTTGGCGTCATGCTAGGTGCCCCGTTCATGACCTTGTGGTTTGGTGGTTTTGCACGACGTAATGCGCTTATCTTCCTGATGGCGATCTTTACGGTAGGTAACCTGATAGCAGCGTTTTCACCAAGCTATATGAGCTTATTAGGTGCGCGTCTCATCACAAGCCTTAACCATGGTGCTTTCTTCGGGATCGGTTCAGTTGTAGCAGCAAGCATTGTGCCCGCACACAAACAGGCCAGTGCTGTAGCAACCATGTTTATGGGATTAACAATTGCCAATATTGGTGGTGTACCGTTGGCAACATGGGTTGGGCAAAACATTGGCTGG
>NZ_JZFB01000002.1:440522-444274 GCF_001188385.1 Acinetobacter sp. V2
ATGCTCGCTTTATGGAAAGCATTACCACAAGGTATGGTTGCCCAAAAGCCGAATGTGAAAGCTGAGTTGAAAGTGTTAACGCGCACTCCTGTAATACTTGCTCTACTTACCACCGTGCTTGGTGCGGGTGCAATGTTTACGCTCTATACCTACATCGCGCCAAGTTTGACTGAGTTTACACATGCTTCACCGACCTTCATTACGTTTATGCTGATGTTGATTGGTGTCGGTTTCTCGGTTGGTAACCATTTAGGCGGTCGCTTTGCAGATTTGTCTATTAACAAAACTCTGATTGGTTTCTTGGTTCTGTTAATTGTGATGATGGTGACTTTCCCAATCCTTGCACAAAGCCAGATTGGAGCAGCCATTGCATTAGTGATCTGGGGTGCTGCAACTTTTGCTTTAGTTCCACCATTACAAATGCGTGTAATGTCTGTCGCTCACGAAGCACCAGGCCTTGCCTCTTCAGTAAATATCGGTGCCTTTAACTTAGGTAACGCAGTTGGAGCAGCAGCAGGTGCATTAGTACTCGATTTAGGTTGGGGTTATAGCGCAGTATCATTTGCTGGTGCATTGCTAGCAGGGTTAGGTTTGTTATTGGTTTTATTCCAAATCAAACGTGAAAGTAGCCCCGCCCAAGCATTACAGCAATGTTCAGAATAAAAAAAAGCGCCTGATCTCAGGCGCTTTTTTTTAAGCTATTTATTTTAAAATTTCTGGTAACTTGGGTTGCTCGTAAATCGGACTCGTCACTTCCCGCTTCATTTTCAGCAACATCTGGTAAGGTTGCTGTTGAACAAACATATTTACGAAGCTCAGCGGAATCGCACCGGCTGGGTCAGCATAACCACTTGTGGTTACTTTAACTTTGTTATTTGCAAGTTTCTGGAAGGTCCAATCACCTTCATAGCGTGTTAAGCGCACGACATCAGGTTGTATTGGATAATTACTATTAATTGCTGTGTTCTTAATGGTAATTAGGCCATTGGCCGCTTTACTCATTTTTCCTTTCACAACCACATCGCGATCTTTTAGAGGAAATGGAAAATCTAATAGCATATAGAGTGTGAATTCACCCTTTTTTTCATCTTGAGACAACATCTGAACCTTGCCCATATAAGGCACCCACTGATCAGCACGATTTACATCTAAAATCACAGCGACAGCGCGTTCAAGTGGTACATCAAAAGTCGTTTCAGCTTTATATTGAAAGACTGGATTATCAGTCTTTTGATAGGTCCAGACTTTAATATTATTACGGTCTAAGCTGAGTTTAGCTTTTTCCGTAGAAGCAGCCCCCGTCCAGAGGCTGCTTAAGCAAAGAAGAGTGGTCAAGGCAATTTGTTTTTTATTCATGTTCTGCTCTATCTTGTTTTTCTCGCTACACATGGAATACGTACAGGGTTTTAAACCTGTACGTCGTTCAATCCTAAAACATCTTTCATGTCATATTTACGCGCTTCACGGCCCACAACCCACGCAGCAGCTCGCACTGCACCAGAAGCAAAGTTCATACGATTCGTTGCTTTATGAGTCACTTCAACGCGCTCACCTTCACCAATGAACATCACAGTGTGCTCACCAACGATATCGCCACCACGAATAGTTTCAAAACCAATCGTTTGACGGTCACGTGGACCTGTGTGCCCTTCACGGCCATAAACAGCAACTTCTTTTAGGTTACGGCCTAAAGTATCTGCAATCGCTTCACCCATCATTAACGCTGTACCTGACGGCGCATCTACTTTATGACGGTGGTGAGCTTCAATCACTTCAATATCTACTGTATCGCCAAATACTTTTGCTGCAAGCTCAAGTAACTTGATTGATACATTTACGCCTACTGAATAGTTCGCTGCGTAAACTACAGGTGTATGAGTGGCAACTTCGTCTAATTCAGCTTTTTGCTCATCTGACATACCTGTTGTACCAATAACCATGGCAACCCCAGCTTCACGGCAAAGCTTCAAATGCTGAGCAGTTGCAACTGGTGCAGTAAAATCAATGATTACATCGCAATCTTTCAGAACATCGGCCAAGCTTCCTGAAACCTTCACACCCACTGAACCAATACCAGCAAGCTCACCAGCGTCAGTGCCCACCAAACTACTTTCCGGACGCTCTACCGCAGCAGCTAATTGATAGCCTGCTTGTTGAACTGCTTGAATAAGCGTACGGCCCATACGACCGCCTGCACCTAAAATACCAATGCGTGGAGCTGCTGACATAATCCTTCCCAATCTTCTGTTTTACGTAATTTGTCTACTATATCAAAACTCTTTGCTCACGATAAAAAGTAAAAATTATTTTTTGAGATGAACTGAAATTTAAGCTGTTTTCACAAAAGTTAAAGAATTGATCTGCACACTACGGGCCACGAATGAAAAAAAGATGACTATAAGGAGTTCAACATGCATTCGAGAATTATTGGCTTTACAGTGATGATGGGGATTATGAGTTCAATGGCATTTGCAGAGCCTGCAATCCAGCCAGGAGACACATTAGAAAGCTTATCTAAAGCACGTATTACAACTAACGTAAGTACTCAAACAGCAACACCTACAGCTCAAACTGTAGCAACTGATGCCAACACTGACGTTAAAGTTGAAGATATTGACCCGATTATTGGAGAAACAATAGCAGAGGCACCAAAAGTAGCTGTACAGGCAGAAGCTGTAGCCGTACCAGTAATCGAAAATGCTCCGACTCTTGCTTCTAGCGAACCGACTGTAAGCATTAATGATATTGATGTTGCTCATCCTACAGAGTAAGCAGACGTAATTTTCTTTTAAGCAGAATAAAAATAATAAGATGAATCAGCGCAATAAAAAGGCGGATATTTTATCAATATCCGCCTTCTTTTTAATTTCTTATCTAATCAAGTATTAATCGAACAAACGATCAAAGAATGATTTTTTCTTCGGTGAAGAAGCACTGTCTTCGCCATCAAAAGAAGCTTGCAACTCTTTAAGTAATTCACGTTGACGAGAATTTAAGTTGACTGGTGTTTCTACCACAATACGGCAAAGTAAATCACCCACCATGCTGCTACGTACTGGACGAACGCCCTTGCCACGTAAACGGAATAATTTACCTGTTTGAGTTCCCTCAGGAATCTTCAAGCTAACGCGACCTTCCAAAGTTGGAATTTCAATTTCTTTACCAAGTGCAGCATCAGCAATGCTCACTGGTACGTCCATATAAAGATCGGCACCATCACGTTGGAAAATTTCGTGTTCACGAACAACGACTTCAACGTATAAATCACCTGATTGGCCATCACGAATTGCTTCGCCTTTACCACTCAAACGAACGCGGTCACCATTATCTACACCCGCTGGAATTGTAACTTCCAACGTTTGCTGGCGATCAGCTACACCTGAACCATGACATGCCTGACAAGGGTTTTTAATAATTTTACCTTGGCCACGACAAGTACCACATGTTTGTTGTACAGAGAAGAAACCTTGCTGCATACGTACTTGTCCCGAACCATGACAAGTTTTACAGGTTTCAACATCTTTTGGATTTTTTGAACCTTTACCATCACACACATCACAAGGTGCTGGAGCAGTAAAAGTAATGGTTTTTTTCACCCCTTTTACAGCTTCTTCAAGGGTAAGTTCCATTACATAGCGTAGATCTGATCCGCGACGTTGACGCTGTTGACGTCCACCACCACCGAATGCACCCCCGAAGATATCACCGAACTGGCTGAAAATGTCTTCGGCACTAAATCCACCAAAGCCACC
>NZ_JZFB01000002.1:444316-446894 GCF_001188385.1 Acinetobacter sp. V2
ATGCGATCGTACATGCTACGCTTTTCACTGTCCGATAAAACTTCATAAGCTTCAGCAGCTTCTTTAAATTTCTCTTCAGCTTCGGCATTGTCAGGGTTTCTATCAGGATGATATTTCATCGCCAATTTACGGTAGGCTTTTTTGATCTCATCATCACTTGCGGTTTTTGAAACGCCTAAAACCTCATAATAATCACGTTTAGCCATTTTTGGCGGTGCTCCTCACGGAATTTTATCAATACTCTATTGCCGACTAAATGGGGGGCTTTAGCCGAATTTACAAGGGTAAAATGTTTAAAAAATAGATATATTAAAAAACTGCCTTATTTTTTAAATATTTAGACAAGCCTTTTAACCATGCATTTAATAGAAATAACCACGCAATAGCGCTAAATACCACACCCGCAACCGTAGAGGCGGTTACCCAGAGGTTACTGTCCCATGCAAAAAAGAAGAGCGGAATAAACCAGACCACAGCAAAAATTGCCATACAAAGAAATAGAATCCCGTTTCGCATAATCCATAGTGCATGCGCATGAATCCAAACTTCTGCATTATCTACAACCGCCACTTTACGAGCGACCAAATAAGCAAAGGCCGCAAAAATAACCGTAAACAATGCAAGAAACATGAACGCATAAGAAATTACTATATAACGGCGATGCTGTTCGATATGGTCTTGCCCCATCTGTATTTCACCTCAATTCACTGCACTTAGCCTATTTTTTATGCAGTGAAATAATCCTGTATTTTTTGTGTAAAGACAGGTGCTACTATATTGGAGTTTTCAATATTTCGCACCTTTATTCACAAAAAATTTATGTATTTTATGCGGTTTTTTTCACCTTAAACCACGCTGCGTAGAGCGCAGGTAAGAAAAATAATGTCAGTAAGGTGGCAACAATCAAGCCGCCCATGATCGCAACTGCCATTGGACCAAAGAAAATACTTCGTGAAAGTGGAATCATGGCCAAAACTGCGGCTAATGCAGTCAAAATAATCGGGCGGAATCGACGCACTGTCGCCTCAATAATCGCTTCCCATGTTGGATGCCCTGCTTGCCTGTCTTGTTCAATTTGATCAATTAAAATAAGCGAGTTACGCATGATCATGCCAGAGAGTGCAATTGTGCCCAACATGGCCACAAAACCAAATGGTTTGTTAAATAGGAGCAAGAATAAAACCACACCAATTAAACCAAGCGGAGCTGTTAACAACACAATGGTCGCGCGAGATAAGCTTTTGAGCTGAATCATCAGTAATGTCATGACCACAGCCAAGAACAGTGGCATACCCGCATTAACGGAGTTTTGCCCACGTGCAGACTCTTCTACAGTTCCACCGACTTCAACAAGATAACCACTTGGTAATTCAGCACGCAATTTATCCATTGATTCAGCTAACTCGCCAACAACAGTCGCTGGTTGTAATTGAGTGCGGATATCTGCGCGAACAGTAATGGTCGGTAAGCGGTTACGATGCCAAATTAAACCATCTTCAAACTTATACTCAATTTTAGCGATTTGAGCTAAAGGCACAGTCGTTCCGTTGTTCGTTGGTACAGCTAAACTTGCTAGAGAAGCCACTTCAACTCGTTCGCTCTGATCGCCGCGTAAACGGATTTCGATGAGTTCACGCTTTTCACGATATTGCTCAATCGCACTACCTGTAATTGATGCATTAATGAAATTCGCTAAATCGACACTAGAGACACCCATTTGTCGAGCACGATCTTGGTCAATTTGAATTGAAATAATCTTACTCGGCTCACCCCAATCTAAATGTACATTGGTAGTATTCGGGTTTTCGCTAATCAGTTTAGCGACTTTCTGTGCTTCTTGACGGACCAAATTTTGATCTTCACCCGACACACGATATTGCAATGGATAACCAACAGGAGGGCCATTCTCCAGTAATGACACGCGAGTACGAACTTGCGGCAGCAATTGTCTAATTTGTTTGTCTAACGAGCGTCGAATTTCATCACGATCATCGAGTGATGATGCGAGTACAACAAACTGTGCAAAGCTGGCTTGCGGTAATTGCTGGTCTAACGGTAAATAAAAACGTGGTGACCCTGTACCGACATATGCCACATAGTTATCAATACCTTTTTGTTTAGACAGGAATTTTTCAACCTTTTTCACAGCTTGTTCTGTCGCTGTTAAAGAGGCACCTTCTTCAAGTTTTAAATCGACTAAAATCTCGGCACGGTTCGAAGGTGGGAAAAACTGCTGAGGCACTATCTTAAACATCAGCACAGATAGCACAAAAACACCCACTGTAGTGGCAATTACGGTTTTACGGTAAGTCACACAAAACTCAACCATCTTTCTAAAACGTAAATAGAAATTGGATTGATAAGGATCGTAGTGATGATCCTGTGAAATGGACACAGTTTGTGGTTGCGGTTTTTTGGTTAACCTCGCCCATAAACGGACATACCAAGGTGCCTGATGCCCTGTTTTAGTAAAATCGGGTAATAGCTTTTCGCCTAAATAAGGTACGAATAAAACTGCTGCAACCCAAGAGACCAATAAGGCAATCGTCACCACCTGAAAGATAGAGCGAGTGTATTC
>NZ_JZFB01000002.1:446930-448271 GCF_001188385.1 Acinetobacter sp. V2
GCCGCCGTAATCAGTGTTCCGGTGAGCATCGGAAATGCTGTTGTTTTCCACGCAAATCCAGCAGCTTTAATTCGGCTATAACCCTGCTCCATCTTAATTGCCATCATCTCGACGGCAATAATGGCGTCATCGACTAACAGACCTAGCGCCAGAATCAAGGCACCCAGTGAAATCTTATGCAGTCCGACATCGAATAGATTCATCCCCGCAAAAGTCATTGCTAAAACTAAAGGAATAGAAAAAGCGACAACCAATCCTGTGCGGAAACCTAAAGAGAAAAAACTCACTAACAAGACAATAATAACTGCTTCAGCGAGTACCTTTATAAACTCATGAATACTGCGTTGTACCGCTACAGGTTGGTCAGAAACTTTTTGGAGCTTCATACCTAAAGGTAAAGTTTTTTGCAGCTGGGCAAATTCTGTGTCGAGATTTTTACCTAAGGCAATAATGTCACCGCCCTTACGCATCGATAAAGCAATACCAATACCATTTTCACCCATGAAGCGCATACGTGGCTGAGCAGGTTGACTAAAACCACGGTAGACGTCAGCGACATCTCCGAGCTGAATGGTTTTATCACCTACCAGTAAAGGCATTTTCTTAATTTCATCAATGTTTTGTAAATGACCACTTACCCGAATCTGAATGCGGTCTGTGCCTGTTTCAAAAAAACCTGCACTTGCCATACTATTTTGCTTTTGTAAGGCATCTTGAATCGCTGTAACTGGAATACCAAGCTGTACCGCTTTGGTGTTAGAAATCTCAATCCAGATTTTTTGATCTTGCAGACCAATGAGTTCGACCTTACTGACATCTTTGACACGTTGAAGCTGTAATTGCAAACGATCGGCATATTCCTTAAGAAGTGCATAGTCAAAGTCTTTGCCTGTCAGTACATAAATATTGCCGTAAGTGTCTCCAAATTCGTCATTGAAAAATGGACCTTGTACACCGTTTGGCAGTTCATGGCGTATATCATTTACCTTCTTACGAACGTTGTACCAAACATCAGGAATCTTGTCAGAAGTCAGTGAATCCTTCGCTACAAAAGTGACCAACGACTCACCCGGACGGGAGTAAGCCATGATCTTGTCATACTGTCCTGTTGTCATGAGTTCCTTTTCGATACGGTCCGTAACTAAAGTAGAAACTTCTTTGGCAGTCGCCCCAGGCCAGTAGGTCTGCACCACCATCACCTTAAAGGTAAAGGGTGGATCTTCACTTTGTGATAATTTTGAATAAGAGATTGCACCGATAATGCCAAGCAACAGCATAAAATAAAGGACAATGCCTTTATTATTTAATGCCCATTCCGAGAGATTGAATTTCATGGCTGGG
>NZ_JZFB01000002.1:448313-462585 GCF_001188385.1 Acinetobacter sp. V2
CGGATGAATCTTCTGTTTATCACGTAGCAAGTGTACGCCGCCAATCACAACCCAATCATTTGGAGCCAAGCCAGATAACACAGGTACACTATCTTTGCCATATGCACCAATCGTTACAGGTACTTTACGTAAAGTCTGGTTCGCATTAACCACCCAGACATAAGGTTGATTATCTGTTGCTGAAACACTTGAAAGTGGCACACTCATCACATTGGTTTGAGTCGAACTAAAAAATACGCGTGCACTTTGTCCAAGCTGAATAGCAGATTGACCTTCTTTGAGTGCAACTTTCACTGTAAATGTACGAGACTGATCCGCTGCGGGGGAAACTTCACGCACATAACCAGCAAATCGGTCATTCGGTTTAGACCATAACGTCACCCAAGCTGCTTGGCCAACCTTGATCTCGGAAACCGCTTGTTCTGGCACACCAATGACAACTTCACGCTCTCCATCAATCGCCAGTTGATAAGCTGCTTGGCCCGCAGCAACCACTTGTCCAATCTCAATGTTTCGTGCAGTAATTACCCCGTTTTTATTAGAAACGAGTTGGTTATAACCAGTTTGGTTTGCAGAAACTTCATAATTAGAACGAGCTTGCTGTAGAGCCGCTTGCGCAGCGTCATATTGATTTTTTACCGTATCGAATTGCGAACGGCTCACCGCATTAATCGGCAATAATTGCTGAAAACGTTTAAGTTCGTCTGCTGCTGTTTTTGCTGAAGCCTGTGCATTGTCCAGTTGGGCTTTAGCGGCATTTAATTGTAGCTGAGCATCTGCTACGTCAAGCTTTGCTAAAACTTGTCCGACTTTAACTCGATCACCTACATCCACGTAACGTGCCGTAACCTGTCCACCGACCCGAAATGCTAAAGCTGTTTGCTGTCTAGCCTGCACATCCCCTGCATAGCTTTTTTGTTCATTGAGAGTAGTTAAGGGTTGGGCCACCATCACATAGGGTATTTCTTCTGTTTTGGGAGCTTCTTTACTACACCCCATTAATGTGACCGTACAAACAATCACCATACTCATGATGAGAGGTTTTAACAGATTCATATCTTATCGCTCTTATTCAAACTGATTTTTTAAGGCACAATATGCTTGCATCATAAATTGTTTATTTTTTAATTAATATACCCATGGGTACATTAATTAAAGAAAAACTTATAAATTGCTATCTTTTTAAATTTTTATCAGAGGATTTTGTGCAAACAGTTAATCAAAGTGGTCGCCCCAAAGATCTGGAAAAACGTGCTCGTATCTTACAAGCCGCGAAAGCTATTTTTTTAAAATCTGGCTATCACGGTACCAGCATGAATCAGATTGCACAGGAGGCAGGTGTCACTAAACTCACGGTGTATAATCACTTTCAAGACAAAGCAAACTTGTTTATCTGCGCAATTACACAAACTTGTGAAGAGACACTGAATCCTAAACAATTTGAATTAGATGCGTCGGTAGACTTTTATCAAGCACTCTTTATTGTGTGTTCACGCGCTTTACAGATTATTTATTCACCTGAAGCATTAAAGCTGGAACATGTATTATTTGAACTCGCAGCAGAACAAAGCCCTTTAGCTGAACAGTTTTTTGATGCATCGCATACGCGACTTCAAAATCAATTAGCCGCATTCTTCCAAAAAGCAGCTGAATTAGGTTTTATCCAAGCCGATGATCCAATTTATCAAACAGAGCTTCTTTTAACTTTGTTGCTTGGGGTACGTCACCATAAGGTTCTACTTAGAATTATTGCTGTACCAAATGTAGAAGAGCTAGAACACATTATTAAAGATGCAATTCATTTATTTTTGCTCAAATATCGGAATTAAACCAAAGTCCGATTGCCAAAAGTTGCACTGAGTGCATGTCTACTTTTAAGACGCCATAAGCGAATTAAATGTTATTTTTTAAGCAAAAATTCACATTTTCTTACGCTCAAAGCTTGGAATGTTTGTTAATCGCGCTATATTCGATAAGAATAAGAACAGGAGAAAATAGCATGGTTCAGCAAATCGATGCGCCACTGCGTGAGGATGTCCGTTTACTTGGCAATTTGTTAGGTGAAACCCTAAAACAACATGCAGGACAAGAACTGTTTAATCAGATCGAGCAAATCCGTGCTCTTGCCAAAGGTGCACGTGATGGTCAAGCTGAAGCCGAAAAGCAATTAGAACAATTATTTTTAGAATTGCCCGATGAAGAGCTATTACCTCTTACCCGCGCTTTTTCTCATTTTTTAAATTTTGCCAATATTGCCGAGCAATACCATGTGGTTCGTAGTCGCAGACAGGCAGAATTTGATTCGGAGGCTAATTCTCCAAATCCACTTGTTCACCTATTTCAAAAATTTAAAGATAAAAGTATTTCGACAGAAAAACTGTTCCAGCAAATTTGTGATCTTAATATTGAATTGGTACTTACGGCGCACCCAACCGAAGTCAGCCGTCGTACCCTCATTCAAAAATATGATGATATCAATGCTTGTCTTTCTCAGCTTGATCAGCAAAAACTTACTCCACGTGAACGACAAAATGCACTTGCCAACTTAAAGCAACAAATCAGTTCGGCATGGCAAACAGATGAAATTCGCCAGCACCGCCCAACCCCTGTTGATGAAGCAAAATGGGGCTTTGCAACCATTGAACAAACACTTTGGAATGCTGTGCCTAAATTTATTCGTGAGTTAAATGAGTTGGTTCAAGATAATTGCCAACAAAACTTACCACTCAATATTGCGCCGGTACGCTTTGCTTCTTGGATGGGCGGAGACCGTGATGGCAACCCAAATGTTACTCATCAAATTACCCAAGAAGTACTGTGGTTATCTCGCTGGCAAGCTGCTGACCTTTACCTAAGAGATATCGAAAACTTACGTTGGGAACTTTCGATCCAAACCTGTTCTGAAGAAATGATTCAGGCTATTGGTAACCAACATGCAGAGCCTTATCGTGAATATTTACGTGCTACACGCGAACGCTTAAAAGCGACTCGCCACTGGTTAGCGCAGCGCCTACAAGGCTTAGAAGCAGACGACAGCAATGTCATTAAAAGCAAAGACGAACTCTTACAGCCTTTATTGCTGTGCTATCGCTCTTTAATCGACAGCAACTTGCCTGAAATTGCGAATGGTCAACTTCTCGACTTTATTTACCGTGTGAACTGTTTTGGTATTGAACTACTTAAACTCGACATTCGCCAAGAATCAGGACGCCATCGCCAAGCGATTTCAGCAATTACCGAATATTTAGGTTTAGGTAATTTTGAATCTTGGACTGAACAAGCGCGCCAAAACTTCCTGATTCAGGAATTACAAAGCAAGCGCCCACTTTTACCGAAATATATTAATGAACCTGAAGGCAGTTTGATTGGGCACCCAGATGTCCAAGAAGTATTTGCAACCATGCGTACTTTGGCAGACCAACCACCTGAGTCTTTAGGGGCTTATATTATTTCGATGGCTGAATATCCAAGTGATGTTTTAGCGGTGTTGTTATTGCAAAAAGAAGCAGGTATTCAGCACCCTTTACGTGTAGTTCCTCTATTTGAAACTTTAAAAGATTTAGATGGCGCTGCAACAACCATGAATACGCTGTTCAATATGCATTGGTATAAACAGCACATTCAGGGTAAACACGAAGTGATGATCGGTTACTCCGACTCTGCAAAAGATGCCGGTTTCATGTCAGCTAACTGGGCGCAATATCGTGCTCAAGAAGAGCTAACTGCAATTGCTCAAAAACACGGCGTACAGTTGACGCTGTTCCACGGCCGTGGTGGCTCAATCAGTCGTGGTGGTGCTCCAACACAACAGGCACTATTTTCACAACCCCCAGGTTCGATCTCTGGTGCAATCCGTGTTACAGAACAAGGTGAAATGATTCGCTTCAAGTTCGGTTTAGAAGGAATTGCCATGCAAAACCTTGAAATCTATACCGCAGCAACACTCGAAGCGACCTTATTACCGCCACCAGAGCCTAAAGCCGAGTGGCGTGAAATCATGAACCGTATGACAGATCATTCTGTGAAGGTTTATCGCCAGACAGTACGTGAAAATCCACATTTTGTGAAGTATTTACGGACCGTTACGCCTGAACTTGAATTGCAAATGTTGCCATTAGGCTCACGTCCAGCAAAACGTAAAGTGAGTGGTGGTATCGAGTCTTTACGTGCAATTCCATGGGTATTTGCATGGACTCAAATCCGTTTGATGCTACCAGCATGGCTAGGTACTGGTGCTGCCATTAATGAAGTGATTGCCGATCAGCAAAAAGCAACGCTTGATGAAATGCTCCAGCAATGGCCTTATTTCCAGACGCTTATTGATATGCTGGAAATGGTATTGTCTAAATCCGATGCCAACATTGCACTCTATTACGAGTCTCATTTGACTGAAGATGAAGATTTAAAAGTGCTCGGTAATCAATTACGTCAGCGCTTAAAAGATGCTGTTGAAACGCTCCTTAAATTGAAAGATGAATCAAAACTTCTTAGTAACAATGAGGTTCTTGATCAATCAATGCAAGTTCGTAAACCGTACTTACTTCCTTTGCATCTTTTACAGGCTGAACTCATGAAACGCCGCCGTGATTATCTTGCTGAGCGTCAGGCAGAGAACACACCTGTTGACCATGCACTTATGGTGAGTATTGCGGGTATTGCTGCTGGTTTACGTAATACGGGCTAAGTTAATTTTACCAATTGTTTAACAAAGCAGTACATCGAGATGTACTGCTTTTTACTTGCAAAATTCTCTATTTTTCTTAAATTTTCCTCGATTTTCTATTTTTTAGAATATTTTTTTAAAATCAAAAAATTAGTCTTTATGAGAAAAAAATAACTAATTCCTTATATTTAGAATTCATAAAATTATACCAATCGTTAAAAAATAATTACTTTTCACTAACATACTTCTCTCTAGAGATTAAATGCACTCTCAAGAAAGAGTATCATGGCACCAATTAAAGAATAATGAGCTTATTTTATGTCCAATTGGTTTCCCAAATGGCAGCCTTACCAAGGTGATATTGACCACCGACCGGTCTCTACCAACGAATATCTCCCTCCAGTTCAGAGTGCTATTTTAGGTATTCAACATGCGTTTGCCATGTTTGGAGCAACTGTTTTAGCGCCATTACTCATGGGGTTTAATCCTAACCTTGCCATTTTAATGTCTGGTATCTGTACCATCCTATTCTTTTTAATTACGGGTGGTCGTGTTCCGAGTTACTTAGGGTCAAGTTTTGCATTTATTGGTGTGGTTGCAGCAGCAACTGGACATATTACAGGTTCAGGTGCCAATCCAAACCTTTCTATGGCTTTAGGCGGAATCGTAGCATGTGGTGTGTTTTACGCCATTATCGGTTTTATTGTGATGCTTACGGGTACACGCTGGATCGAAAAACTCATGCCGCCTGTGGTGACTGGCGCCATTGTGATGATTATTGGTCTAAACCTCGCACCCGTTACCATTAAAGGTGTTGCAGGCCAACCATTTGAAATGTGGATGGCTTTAATTACCGTACTTTGTATGGGTAGTATTGCAGTCTTTACTCGTGGCTTATTGCAACGTCTGCTTCTATTGGTCGGTTTAATTTTGGCGTATGCAATTTATGCCATCACCACCAATGGGCTAGGTTTTGGTAAACCAATCGATTTTAGCCAGATCTCACAGGCTGCATGGTTCGGTATCCCAAGCTTTTCGCATCCTACTTTTGATACCAAAGCAATGCTGATTATTGCGCCAGTTGCACTTATTTTAGTAGCAGAAAACTTAGGCCATATTAAAGCAGTAGGTGCAATGACTGGTGAGAATCTGACTCCACAATTAGGTAAAGCATTTGTTGCAGATGGTTTAGCAACAACGCTTTCTGGTAGTGTTGGCGCGCCGGGGATGACCACTTACGGCGAAAACATTGGGGTCATGGCAGTCACTCGTGTGTACTCAACAATTGTTTTTGTGATTGCAGGTGTCTTTGCTATTTTCTTGGGTTTATCTCCAAAATTTGGCGCGGTAATTAGTACGATTCCAAGTGCTGTCTTAACAGGTGCATCTATTGTTGTGTTTGGTTTAATTACCATTGCAGGTGCAAAAATCTGGATTGAAAACAAAGTTGATTTTTCCAACAATAAAAATCTGATTGTTGCTTCTGTAACAATTATCTTAGGTGCCGGAAATTTTGAATTAATGTTTGGTAATTTCAATTTAGGTGGCATTGGTACAGCAACATTTGCGGCCATTATTCTAAATTGGTTGTTTAGTTTAAAAGATAAAACCTAAATTCAAAAAGGCAGCGTAAGCTGCCTTTTTTATTATTGCCATTCATCACATTTTTTGATCACTTTTTAGTATGATGACCTCTTAGCCTTCAATACGTTCCTATCATGCGTTTTGATTTTTTTGATTTACAGTTGGTTCTTCATATCGTCTCAACTGGTAGCCTAACTAAAGGTGCTGATCGCTCTGCTATTTCACTTCAAGCAGCGAGCGAGCGTATAAAAAAACTCGAACAGTATTTTGAAACACCTTTATTTATTCGCCAAACCACAGGCGTAGAACTCACCACAGCGGGTCATGCTTTTGTAGAACATGCTCGTCAGCTTTTAGCACAAAAAGATCAACTCGAACAAGAAATGCAGCGCTTTAAGTCTTCTACAACACAAGCCTTAACGCTTTGGTGCAACTCTTCTGCTCAAAGCGAATATTTGCCTCCGTTATTACCGCAATACTTAGTGCTTCATCCCGAAATGAATATTGATTTACATGAGGCAGAAAGCTCAGAAATTGTAGATGCATTAACCCAAGGAATTGCGAGTCTCGGTCTAGTCTCAAGTTTTTTTGATACCCGACATTTGCAAACTAAGGAATTTGCGAGTGATCCTTTAGTGCTGATTTGCCCCGCTACACATGAGTTAGCTCAATACCAAGAGCTGAATTTGGTAGATGCTCTAAGCTATGGTTTTATTGGCCTTAAACCCCATCACTCTTTGCAACAGTCCATCGAAACCCAAGCTAAATTACTAGGCTTTAACATACAGTACCGTTTGCGTTTACCTAACTTTGGCGCAATTGCTGAGGTAGTCGCCAAAGGCGTGGGAATTGCGATTATGCCAGCTCGTGCTGCACAGCGTTTGCAATCAGATTATGATTTTCATTCGATCCAATTACTCGGTGCATGGGCAAACCGAAAACTACTTTTAGCCACACAAAACTTCAACCAGCTGCCTAGCAGTTACCAACACTTTGCAGATTTTTTATTGCAGCATCGTCCTGAAAAAACGGCTTAATGCAAAATCATATAAAGCCCTAATGACACCAAACCTATAAAAAAGATACGACGGAATAACTGCTCGTTGAGTCGATAGCGAATTTTTTTACCTAACCACATTCCAACGAGTGCAGCAAATAAAGCCGCAAAAGATAACCGATAGTCCAGTGTTATTCCTGAAATTGGGTTGTGGTGTAAAAACACCGCAAGACAAATGGTAGACACGGTAAATGTTAGTCCCAAAGCCTGTACCAGCTCGTCACGTTTTAAATGTAAAGACTGCAAATAAGGAACAATCGGAATAATAATAACGCCTGTTGCTACGGTCACTGCCCCACCAATATAACCAATGATCGGAGATAGCCAACGCTCATGCTTCCCTAAGTGCGGAAGCTTCTTCACGCATAGTCCATAAAGCCCATATAAGGCCAACATACAGCCTAATAAAATTTCACTACTCTGCCCATGGCTTTGACTTAAAGTCGGTAGAAAACTCCATATTGAACCGACCACAATGCCTATAAGTAAGGTCCAAAAACGGCGAATAAAAGCCCAGACATGTCCTTCAGCAAAAAGCTGCCAAACATTGGTGACCATTGAAGGAACAATGAGTAAAGAGGCTGCTTGAAAAGGACTCATAGCGATGGTGAGTAAGCCCATCGATACTGCGGGCAACCCTAGACCGATCATGCCTTTAATCATGCCAGCAAAGGCAAACACCATCATAATAATTACTAAAAAAGTCACTGTTTATCTCCGATTCCCTACATGGTTATGCTACGGAAAAAAACAGGTTTTGCCCTATTCTTGTTTTTAGGAGTAGGCCTCAATTAGAAGTTGAGGCCGTTTTGTATTTTTCTTCTAAAACATTACTAAAAATACTTTCAATCATCCAAACGCGGTACAAGCTATTAAATACATAACTTTGCCCATCAATACGCAACTCTAGAACTGGTAAATCAGGCTGATGCTTATCTTTGCAAAAAGCATCATTTTGTGCCAAAACAGCTGGCACATCCTGCTCGGTTAACTGCTCAATTCCCAGCTGATGCTGTAATTCTTGGAAATGCTTTTGGAAAGATAAATCTTTGCCTTTTGTCCAAACGGCCTGCAAGATCGTAAAAATCGTATCGATTTGCTGATTTTCCTGCACACTATAGAAAAGCTTTGCCATTTCAAGCACACTTTCTTCTGTAGGGCGGCAAAAAGGAGTAAAAGCGACATCTGTTCGTTTAGAAACTCGTGTTGCCAAACTCCAATCAAACCAATCTCGGCCTTGGTAGCTTAAAGGGTAAACTTTTAATTGAATATCATAATAATCAGCCAGTTCTTCCTTAATATAAGCAAGCAATAGCCAACTCATTGGATCTTCTAAGGCAATATATAAATCAAGTTCAGGATGAAGTGTCTGAATTTCGGTAAGTGCCTCAGCATCATTAATTAAATGCTCACGCCATTCGATATGATTAATTAAAAAGATCGGATTGCCAGTCAGTAACTTTTGCTGTTTTAGACGACGGGTTAAACGCAATAAATCATCTACTGCATGATATTTACGTCCACCAAACTCAAAGTAAGCTGCCGGTACAGGCTCATCCGTAAAAATACGTTCTGAAAAATGTTGAGGAAGCTGATGTTTAACTGCCATGGCATGTAAAGTACGTAGCTTTCCGTATTGCTGCTGCCAAAGCATATGAAAAATATCTTCAAGTAAATGTAAGAAATTCTGGCCTTGTAATGGGGTTCTTTTTAATATGACGGCGGCTTGTTTTAAAGATTCTTGGCTTGGTATTTCTGGAAATTCATCAAAAGCAAAACGGTGTTGTTTGGCTAATATTTTGGCATCATTCAAACAATAATTTTGCCATTCTTCATGCGACATACCATTCGGAGGTTCAGAAGCCGTATGAGAAATAATAATTTTTAAGGGCTTAAGTTCATCACTTAAAATCTCATCAAGCTGAGATAGTTGCTGAACAGCTAAATAGCTATACACATCATCAAGTCGTAAATAAATACTTAAACCATTTTCCGTGGGTAACACCGCTTGACGTGAAGGTTTTTGGTAAAACCAACTCGATCGGATAGGGTCAAACCAACGGCGTAGCAGTGACATGAGAGTAGAGCCTCTAAAAAATAAATCCTAAGCAAGACCAAAAAACTGCTTTGATCGCAGTACAAAGTGCCGCAGAAACTTCATATACAAAATGCTGAAGAGCTCTGCTTACGCAGAACAAAGTTCATGTTATTGCACATATTCCTGCATCGGTGAAGATTTTATCATCATTTTATAGCAAACCCATAGAATGACTTTCAACACCCTCATCTACAAGCCTATTTTTTCCAACAGATATAAAAAATGCACCCATCAGCATGATAATAATTCATCGTGCAAATGGATGCATAGTTTCTATTCAATTAATAAAATTGAATATTTTATAGAACGCGTACAGCCCCTTTCGCTGCACTTGTTGTATGCATTGCATAAACTTTTAACGCTTTTGATACCTTACGTTTACGTTCTTCTTTCGGATGCCAGCCTTTCGCTTCTTGAACTGTACGACGGTGCGCCATAGTCGCATCATCAACGTCTAAGTGAATGGTACGATTTGGAATATCGATTTCAATGGTGTCGCCATCTTCTACCAAACCAATTGCACCACCTTCAGCAGCTTCTGGCGAAACATGTCCAATTGAAAGACCTGATGAACCACCAGAGAAACGACCATCTGTCACCAATGCACAGTCTTTTCCTAAACCTTTCGATTTAAGGTAGCTGGTTGGGTAAAGCATTTCTTGCATACCCGGACCACCACGTGGGCCTTCGTAACGAATAACAACAACATCACCAGCTTTAATATCATGACCCAAGATTGCATCTACAGCAGCATCTTGGCTCTCAAATACACGCGCTGTGCCCGTAAATTTCAAGATCGATTCATCAACACCTGCAGTTTTTACAATACAACCATCAAGCGCGATGTTGCCGTATAGAACTGCTAAACCACCATCTTTAGAGAATGCATGTTCTGCATTACGGATAACGCCTTTTTCACGATCGCCATCTAAAGTTGCATAGTAGCGATTTTGAGAGAAAGCAACTTGAGTTGGAACACCACCCGGAGATGAGCGATAGAACTCATATACATCGGCATCTTCAGTACGAATAATATCCCACTTGTCCAACGCATCTTTTAAAGTTTTCTCGTGTACAGTTGGCACTGATACATCAAGTAACTTCGCACGATCAAGCTCCCCCAAAATGGCCATAATGCCACCCGCACGGTGAACATCTTCCATGTGAACATCTTGTTTCGCAGGCGCTACTTTTGATAGTACAGGAACTCGACGTGACAACTCGTCAATGTCGTCCATTGTAAAATCAACTTCTGCTTCACTTGCCGCAGCCAATAAATGCAGAACTGTATTGGTTGAACCACCCATTGCAATATCAAGGGTCATCGCATTTTTAAAAGCAGCCTTGGTTGCAATTGAACGAGGTAGAATGCTTGCATCTTCTTGTTCGTAATAGCGCTTAGCCAATTCAACAATAAGTTGGCCTGCTTTTAAGAATAGTTTCTTGCGGTTTGCATGTGTCGCAACAATCGAACCATTACCCGGTAAAGATAAACCTAAAGCTTCGGTTAAACAGTTCATTGAGTTTGCAGTGAACATACCTGAACATGAACCACATGTTGGACATGCCGAACGTTCGAATTCTTCAACTTCTTCGTCTGTATAACTTTCATCAGCCGCAACAACCATTGCATCAACAAGGTCAATCGCTTTTTCATTACCACGGAACTTGACCTTGCCCGCTTCCATTGGTCCGCCTGACACAAAAACAACAGGAATATTCAGGCGCATCGCAGCCATGAGCATTCCCGGAGTAATTTTGTCACAGTTAGAAATACATACCATTGCATCGGCGCAATGTGCATTCACCATGTACTCAACTGAGTCAGCAATCAAATCACGTGAAGGTAATGAATAAAGCATGCCGTCATGCCCCATTGCGATCCCGTCATCTACTGCAATCGTATTAAACTCTTTAGCAACACCACCTGCCGCCTGAATTTCTGCTGCGACTAGTTGCCCTAAATCTTTAAGATGTACATGGCCCGGAACAAATTGAGTAAATGAGTTGACCACTGCAATAATCGGTTTGCCGAAATCCTCATCTTTCATTCCTGTTGCACGCCATAAGCCACGTGCGCCAGCCATATTTCTTCCGTGTGTCGATGTTTTTGAACGATAGTCAGGCATTAGTGTTTCCAACAAGTTGTGCTTGAGCGGAATTTCTTCCACTCTGGCTGAATGATACTGATATAGCGTTAGATCAGTCGGAATATTGACTCATCATCATAATTTGATCATTCTCCATTCTATAGAAGCAAATAATATTCGGAAAGCCAAGAACAGTAATAGTCAGTCAATATTTAGCAAAACTTACATGAATAATTTTTTATTTTTTCATAACCTTTTTTTATCAATAAAAATTTTTGAATAATTTTTTGTTCACTATTTAAAAATCAAATCTCTCAATAGCCATGAGTTTAGGGCTTCAAACGTTTTTCACGTATACTACCCATAAACTCTTTTTGGATTGCATTTGTGAAAATTATTTTTGCTGGCACCCCCGAATTTGCTGCAACAGCATTGGCGGCATTATTAAAAACTTCCCATGAAATTATCGCCGTTTACACCCAGCCAGATCGTAAAGCAGGCCGTGGACAAAAACTAACGCCATCTCCTGTAAAACAGCTTGCGCTTGAACATGGTATCCCTGTTTATCAACCACTTCACTTTAAAGCATCTACAGAAGAAGGGCTCGCAGCCCAACAAGAACTTGCAGCTTTAGGTGCCGATGTGATGGTCGTTGCAGCCTATGGCTTGATTCTTCCACAAGCTGTGCTCGATACACCTAAATATGGCTGTTTAAATATTCACGGTTCACTATTACCACGTTGGCGCGGTGCAGCACCCATTCAGCGTGCGATTGCAACAGGTGATGAAGAAACCGGAATCACAATCATGCAAATGGCTGCTGGTTTAGATACAGGCGATATGATGTATAAAACCTACTGTCCAATCACAGCCGAAGATACATCAGCGACTTTACATGACAAACTCGCAGCTCAAGGTGCAACAGCAATTTGTGACGTACTCGAGTCAGAAGAAACGCTACAAAAATATTTGGCAGAGCGTGAAGTTCAAGATGAAAGTCTAACTGTCTATGCACATAAGTTAGTGAAATCAGAAGCTCGTATTGATTGGTCAAATGATGCTGTTCAACTTGACCGAAATATTCGTGCGTTCAACCCTTGGCCAGTTGCATTCATTCAACTAGATGAAAATAGTGCTTTGCGTGTTTGGAACTCAACCACTTCTACTCAAAGCCAGGCAAATGCCCAAGCTGGTGAAATTATCGCGATTGATAAACAAGGCGTCCATGTTGCTTGTGGTCAAAACTCTTTTATTTGTCTGACCAGCGTGCAATGGCCGGGTGGTAAAGCAATGAATGCACAACAAATTGCACAAACTCAAAAACTTCACGTAGGACAAATTCTACCATGAGTCAGGTTTCATCAAATTCGTCACGATTTAACTTACGTGCTCAAGTCGTTCAGACGTTATTAAAAGTCCAGCAAGGGCAATCACTTGCTAGTATTTTAAATACACAGCTGAATCAAGTTGCAGAACGTGATCGCGCACTATTTCATGAACTTGTTCTAGGTACGCTCCGCCAATGGTTTGCACTTAAATCAATTAGCCTACCTTTGCTCAGCAAACCGTTAAATAATGAAACTGTTGAAACCTGTCTGTATGTTGGGCTTTATCAAGTTTTATGCACGCGTATTGCAGCGCACGCTGCCATATCAGAAACAGTAGATGCCACCAAACAACTTGGATTTCCTGCACTCGGCGGTATTGTGAATGCTATTTTGCGCCGAGCTACTCGTGAAACTGATGACTTTCAGCAAGGTTTACAGCAAGCGCATGGCTTACCAAGTTGGCTTTTCAAAAGGTTAAAAAAGGATTGGGGTGAACAAACTGAATCTCTTTGCCAATCATTAAAACAAGTCGCACCGTTAACTTTGCGAGTTAACCAGCGTCATATTGGCCGTGATGCTTATTTAGCAAAATTACAAAGTCTAGATATTCAGGCCCGTGCTTGTACTCTGTCTGAAGCAGGTATTGTTCTTGAACAATCTGTACAAATTACCCAGCTACCCGGCTTTGAAGAGGGATGGTTTTCTGTACAAGATGAACATGCTCAGCTATGTGCAACATTATTGCCAGATCTAAATAATAAAACAGTAATTGATGCCTGTGCAGCTCCCGGTGGAAAAACAGCTCATTTACTCGAAAAGTTTAAACCGGCTCAGCTTATTGCTATTGACCAAGATTCTAATCGTTTAATCCGTGTAACTGAAAATTTAAACCGCTTAGCACTTGATCAAAGTCAAACAGAAATTTTGGCAGCCGATGCAACCCAATGGGTACCTGCACAACCTGTAGATTGTATCGTGCTTGATGCACCTTGCTCCGCTACAGGCGTTATTCGTCGTCATCCTGATATCCGTTTATTGCGCCAATCTAGCGACATAGCTCAAACGATTGAACTGCAAAAGCAAATTTTGGAACACATGTGGCAACAACTCAACGTTGGAGGCACATTGCTCTATATTACCTGTTCAGTTTTAAAAGCTGAAAATGAACAGCAGATGATAAATTTCTTTGCAGAACATGCTGATGCAAAAGAAATTAAGATTGAGGCGAATTGGGGACTTGAACAAATTCATGGCCGACAATTATTACCGAAAGCACAGTCTGGCGATGGATTTTATTATTGTAAAATTCAAAAAATTGCATAAAAAAAGCAGGCTTAAAGCCTGCTTTTTATTAGATCAGCTTCAAAGCGTATGCTGATCTTTTACATCTTCTAAAACGTCATCTAACTCTTCAGGATGTTTCGATAAATGTAGAATGGATAAAGCCAACCC
>NZ_JZFB01000002.1:462628-466223 GCF_001188385.1 Acinetobacter sp. V2
GCCGAAGTATTCATTATTCTATCCTCCTAGCGATCTTTCATTTTGCTTAACACGATTGCAACGACCGCACAGAAAATCACACTGCCCCAGCCGAATACACCTTGTAAGCTCATACTATAAGTATCATAGCCATTTTTGATCAAATTAAAAACAGTCATACAGAGTGTAGTTAACAAGATTAAAGATGTAATAACCGTTAAAGTGAAATCCCATCCCTTACCAACTTGAATGGTTGAGATACGATTTATATGGTCACTAAGTTCTTTAAGAGCTGAACGTTTAAACCAAGCTACGCTAATAATTGAAATTAATGCGCCACCGATAATACCGATGTTATTAATAAAGTGATCAACAATATCAACCAGCTTAATTGCATTTACACTTGAGAATAAAATAATTGATACAAGTGCACTACCACCACCAATAATCGTTACAGCTTTTTTACGGCCCCATTTCAACTTATCTTGCATTGCTGCAATAGGCACTTCCAAAATACTGACCATCGAAGAAATACCTGCGACGAAAAGTGAAGAGAAGAATAAAAGACCAAATAAATCAGCCCCAGCGCCTAAGCTTGAAATAATTTTAGGGAATGCAATAAATGCTAATCCAATTCCGCCACTCACGACATCTTTAACATCAGTACCTGCTGCATGTGCCATAAAACCAAGAGCAGCAAAAATACCAATCCCTGCCAAAATCTCAGTTGATGCATTTGCAAAACCAACGATTAAGCCAGAACCAGTTAAATTCGTTTTTGGTTTTAAATAAGATGCATAGGTAACCATGATCCCGAAACCAACAGATAATGAAAAGAAAGTATGACCATAAGCGGCTAACCATACTTTATAGTCCATCATTGCTGACCAGTTTGGCGTAAAGAATGCATTCAAACCTTGAACTGCACCAGGTAAACGCAATGACTGAATCACCAAAATAGTAAATAGAATGAATAATAATGGCATGAAAATTTTATTGGATAATTCCACACCTTTTTTCACTCCACCATAAAGAATGATTAAAGTAAGTGCCCAAATTCCAACAATCGGCCAGAATAAATGACTTACAAACTGTAAATCAAAACCAGTCGCTTTTGAGGTTTGTAGGTAGGTATTAAAGAAGAAACCTTCCGGATCACTTCCCCACATTTGACCAATAGAGAAGTAAACGTAACTACCTGCCCATGTCAAAACGCTCGCATAATACAAACCAATAATGATACAGACACAAACTTGCCACCAACCTAATGTTTCTCCACCTTTAAATAAGGCCCGATATGCTTTTGGAGGTGAACCAGTACTACGATGACCGACCGCATAATCTAAAAATAGTAACGGTAAACCAGCAGTAATGAGTGCCAATAGATAAGGAATAAGAAACGCACCACCACCATTTTCATAAGCAACGTATGGAAAGCGCCAAATATTACCTAAGCCTACAGCCGAACCAACGGCTGCAATAATAAAACCAGATCGTGACGTCCAGTTTTCACGAGAATCTGTCATAAAACACCTAATGTTAAAAGATTGCTTATTTTTACTGCTATTGTTGATTGTTATTCCGCATGCAAAAAAAGAACCAAAGAATACTTTTGTGTTTGATTGAGAATAAAAGGCACCTTGTGAGTATTTTTATTTTCATTTCAAACAAGCAAAAATAGAAAATTCTTCCTTAAAGATTTTTGTCCATTTTTTGCCCCTATATAGCTGAACAATACCTGTTTTTATTTCTTTTTACTGTAATTTCCATCAGAAATTTTACGAATTTTTTAAGTTTTTTTCACAATTGGTTATTTTTCAGCTAATCTTTACGTTTAAATCAAATAGTCAGACAATATTGTTCAATGACATTTTCTTCCAAACACTAAAAAGATCTATTTAATTACTCAACTTATCCATTAATTTCTTCCTTAATTTCCAATTAAAATTTGATAATACCCATTTTTTAGATGACAAAATTTATACTAAAATCTGTAGAGGGCTAATGTTATCCAAATAAAAAAGTAAATATTAATTATTTGAAATGATTAATATTTTATCTAGCTTAGAAAAATTATTAATAATATAGGCTTCAGACTCATATTTTTTATCAATGCATCTGTAGCAAGATGTCTATATGATGCGCTCAAAGATTTCTTTTATGCGGATGTTCAAAGTGAAAATATTAAAAATATCTTTATTAACGCTCGGGATGGGCTTAAGTGGCCTGGCTCAAGCAGATTTTGTTGGAGTAAAGGGAGATGTCGGCTACTGGTTTTACGATGGTAAAGCGAATATGTCTTCTCAATTTCCTGATGATCAAGATCTAGATCAAAAAGGTAGTGCTCAACTCTCATTGGCAATAGAACACCCAATCCCATTTATTCCAAATGCAAAAATTCGTTATGTAAATTTAGATACTCAAACTAAATCAGAAACTCTAGGTCAAGCTAACTATAAAGTTGATTTAGACCATAGCGATTTTATTCTCTATTATGAGTTACTAGACAATATTGTGAGTATAGATGCTGGACTTGGTGCAACTGTACTAAATGGTGATATTACTTCGTATACAGGTAAACGCGTAGATATTGATAAAACGTATCCTATTGCTTATTTATCTGGTGAAGTCAAACTTCCATTTACAGGCTTAAGTGCTAAAGGTGAAGCAACTTATACAAACTTTGATGATGCACGAATCACAGACGCATTAGCAGAAGTAAAATATAAATTTGCAGATAATTTACTCATTGATCTTGGTTTAACAGCAGGGTATCGCGTACTCAATATTGATTTAGATGACTATGATAATAATGATCTTAAGTTTGAATTTAAGGGCCCATATGTAGGCTTAGAAGCCCATTTCTAAACCAGAACGGGCTTGAAGTTTCCTTCATATATAAAAAAGGACTCTTATAGAGTCCTTTTTTAATTAACCCATACCTACATAACCTGAATATTTTCGAATTCTTTGGCACCACGCTTGAATATTTGGATATAGCTCCAAATCAAAACCACCTTCCTCCGCGACATGCGTGTATGCATATAAGGCAATATCAGCAATAGTTAATTGATTTCCAATAAAATAGTCATGCTCTACTAAAGCTTTATCCATAATAGATAGTGCTTTATGGCCTTTCGATTGTAAATTATGATATTCCTCTATTCTTTCTGATGGTAACCCTAAATATTTATTAATAAAACGAGCAACTGCAATAAATGGTTCATGACTATACTGTTCAAAGAACATCCACTGATACATTTTTGCTTTCGTATAGGAATCTGTAGCAATAAACTCTGTTCCCTCCGCCAGATAGCCTAAAATAGCGTTAGATTCACTTAAAACACGGCCATCATCTAGAACCAATACAGGTATTTTTCCATTAGGATTTAATAATAAAAAATCTGCTGTTTGAGTGTCTTTTTTTAAAATATCAATGTGGACCCATCTATGTTTAATATTTAATAAGGAAAGTAATAGTTTAATCTTATAACAATTACCCGAACCTACATCACCATAAATTATCATAGATGCTTTTCCCTTATTATTCATATTTAAGTATGTAATTTTCTTATTATTTATATCATAACTCATTCAAAAATTAATAGATTGATTT
>NZ_JZFB01000003.1:0-9432 GCF_001188385.1 Acinetobacter sp. V2
ACTGTAGGTGCTGGTGTTGTTGCGAAAGTAACTGCATAATCACTTTCAGTGAAAAAAAGCGCTCTTTTTAGAGCGCTTTTTTTATATTTAATTGTCTAACAATCACTATAAAAGCTGGCCTTAACTGATATTCCAATGTCCTTATTTACCCTTAATCCTTTTTATGAAATTTGTATGATAAGAATCAAGAAAACGAACAATAAAGTTTGAGTAATTTGGATTACTTAATAAGGAGCTTTGGGTATGAATGCTAAAGTGAATATTACGAATCGCGCAGGAGCGAGCTTTCCTGTACGTCGTATGAACTTTGAATTTAATGATGTACCAGAATATTGGATGAATGGTTCTGCTGGACTCACACATTTTATGACAGCATTGTCGGCCTTGTTTCCGGCAGGTGAAAAATTCTTCATAGATAGTGTACGTGCTGTACGTTATCACCCATCTATTAAAGATGATGAAGCATTACAAAAAGAGATTAGTGCCTTCATTGGGCAAGAAGCAATGCATACTCAAGAGCATGTAAATTTTAATGCTTCTGCTCAAAAGTTTGGTCACGATGTAGAAACATTAGAGAAGTTTACTGACACGGCGATTCAAACAGCAATTAAAGCTTTTGTAAAAATTGTTAAACCTTTCGGTATGACTAAAGAAATGGTTGACCTGACAGCTACAACAGCACTTGAACATTTTACCGCTACTATAGCTTCACAGTTATTAGTTAATAAGCACATTCAAGAGTTGATGACAGATGAGACGATGTCAACCATGTGGTATTGGCATGCTATTGAAGAAAATGAGCATAAAGCTGTAGCTTTTGACGTGTACGAAGGTGTATTTGGTAAAGGTATAAAAGCTTATGCCTTACGAACCAGTTCTTTAGTGTTTGCTATGACTTTAATCTTTTTGATTCAATCATCTTTTGTACTTCGTTTATTAAAACAAGACAATAAGTTGAATTTAAATGAACTATCAGTAATTTATAAATATGGATATAGCCCATCTAAAGGCATTATTAGTGGTATGGCTAAAGAAATGCTAGCTTATTTTAAACCTGGTTTTCACCCAAATGACCTAGATACAGTGGGTCTATTGAAAACATGGAAAGCAAAATTAGGTTTGTAATTTAAATCTATGTTGATTTGAAAGGGCTCATGAGTAGCCCTTTTTTCTTTTTAAGTATTATTTGCTAACCATAAGTATAAGTAAGTCTATGCACCTTTATGGGGTTATTAATGACCTCATCTGATAATTCTCTGTCCTCATCTGCACTTAATTGGTACATCGAAAGACGTATGATTATAAATATTAAGAAAATAAATAAAGTTATATGTGAATTAGCTATTCACTTAAAAGGAGTCTGAGATGAATGCTAAGGTAAATATTTCCAATCGTGCTGGTGCTAGTTTCCCTGTGCGTCGTATGGACTTTGAATTTACTCAGGTCCCACGCTATTGGGCGAATTATGACGCGGCATTAACACATTTTATGACAGCATTATCAGCCCTTTTCCCAGAAGGTGAGCAGTTCTTTGTAAATAGTACTCGTGCTGTTCGAAATGATCCAAAGCTTGCTGATCCAGATCTTCAAAAAGAAATTAGTGCTTTTATTGGTCAAGAAGCGATGCATTCGAAAGAGCATTTAGCATTTAATGCTTCAGCGCAAGCTTATGGTTATGATGTTCGCCATATGGAAAAGCAAACAGGAAAAGTCATTAAGATGGGTACAGCTGTTGTAACCAAATTAATGAAACCTTTTGGCTACACTAAAGAAATGATTGATTTGACGGGAACATGTGCGCTAGAACATTTTACGTCTACCATTGCAGCTGAACTTTTACAAAACCCTGAAATTCAGGCGATGTTCCAAGATGACACGATGTATCATTTATGGATGTGGCATGCAGTTGAAGAAAATGAACATAAAGCTGTGGCATTTGATGTGTACACAAGCATGTATGGGCAAGGTCCGAAAGCTTATTTTATGCGCTCAGCAGCTTTGATTATTGCAATGGCATTAATCTTTGCAACACAATCTTATTTTACTGCTAAGTTACTCAAGACTGATGATAAATTAACTTGGAAAGATACGAAGTATATGCTTAAGTTTATGTATGGTCGTAAAGGTTTTATGACACGTCAAATTCCAGAGTTACTTGATTTCTTAAGACCAAAATTTCATCCAAATGATTCTGATACTACAGCGCTGTTAGCAACTTGGCGTGAAAAATTAGGTCTCTAAAAAGGATGGTAAAAAGGGCAATTTATTTGTCCTTTTTTTTACTCGTTTTTTCTTGTGAAGTTTTTATAATACGCACTACTTTAGAACTTTGATTGTGCTGAACCCCATGATTCGTATTATGCAAAACACTGATGTTGATATTGTTGTACAAATCGAAAAATCAGTGCAAACACACCCATGGTCAAGACAGCAATTTGTAGAATCTTTGAATTCTTATCAATGCACTGTCATTGAGTCACAAGATAAAGTCGTTGGGTTTTGTATATTACAACCAGTTCTAGATGAAGCAAATTTATTGCTCATGGCCGTTGATCCTAAAATGCAAGGTCAGGGCTTAGGATATGAATTATTAAATGCATCAATTGATCAATTAAAAAATCAGCCAGTACAAATATTTCTAGAAGTTCGTGAAAGTAATAAAGCTGCTATCGGTTTATATGAAAAAACAGGTTTTCACCAAATCGACCTGCGTCGCAATTATTATCCTACCCCAGAGGGGGGGCGGGAACATGCAGTCATCATGGTAAAAACCTGTACAGATGATTTTGCTTCTTTATTCTAAATTTTGATCTGAGTGCTTTTCATAAGAAAGTCAGATCAAAATTATTTAATAATTAAATTATTCCATTCAGAAGGTAATGTTGTCATAAGCGACGTACCTAACTGTTGAATTTCGTCGGGCGATAGGGATCTGTTTAAGCGGCGCCATTGCCCATCGAGTAAAAGTTCTAAAGGGGTATATTGCGACTTATAATTCATTTTGGCTGAGTGTGGCACCCAGTAACCTAAATAAAGATATTCTAAACCAAGCGATTTCACATATTCGATTTGGTTCAAAATAGAGTACACACCAAGTGATCTACGATGTTCATCTGGATCAAAGAAAGTATAAACAGCCGACAGTCCATCATCCATTAGATCGCAGGTAGATACACTGATTAAACGGTTATCTTTCCAAAGCTCTAAAAAGAAACTATCTGTACAACTATGTACTAAAAATTTTTCAAACTGATCTAAGCTTGGTGGAAACATGTCACCATCAGCATGACGTTCATTAATATAGCGTTCATATAAATCATAATGAATTTGAGCAGCTTGCTGAGTTGGCAAAACAGTCATGGTCAGATCTTGATTTCTTTTCCACGCTTTTTTTTGCATGCTGTTCATTTGGAAATCGACAACTGGAACACGACAAGACAAACATTGTCTGCATAAATGGCATTCAGGACGATAAACGAAGTCACCGCTACGGCGAAATCCTAAACGAGAAAGTTCTGAAAGAGTGACCACATCAATCCGATGAATAGGGTCTAAAAACACCATGCGCGCCGATTTATTTTCTAGGTAGCTGCAATCATGAGGTGGAGTAATATAATACTGCAGATCATTTAAAAGGGACTTCGGGTGATATGATTTCATGATTGGTCCCTCCTGTTATCATTCCATTAATTTTGCATCTAACGCTATTGTTTTACTTGAAAATACACGTTCTTGATACTTTTTCCAATTGATAGAGGGGTGAATAATTACATCTTGTAACGATTTTAAGTAGTCTTGACGAGAAAGTGTACAGGCTCCCAAGCTAATTAAGTGACTATTTACAAGCTGGCAGTCGACCCAAGGGAGCTGATTTTCTTGTCCAATCAGCATTAATGTATAAAAAGCCATTTTTGAAACATCAGTTTCATTACTAAACATTGACTCACCGAAGCATCCTTTGCCAATCGTAATGCCGTATAGCCCTCCGACAAGTTCGTTTTGATCCCAGACTTCCACACTATATCCATAGCCAGCATTAAACATCTCACAATAGCCCTGAATAATATCTTCGCTAATCCAAGTTTCATCTGCATAACTTCTGGGTAGAGAACATGAGCGAATAACTTCTTCGAAGGCATGATTAACCGTAATTGTATAATCATGTTTTTTCATGTTTCTAAGGAGTGACTTACTTGGCTTGTAATTTTGAGGATAGATCACACACCGAGGCTCAGGGCTCCACCAACAAATGGGTTCATCTTCATTGAACCACGGAAATAAACCGTGGGTATATGCTTCATATAGGGTAGAAGGGGAGAGATCGGCTCCAATACAAATTAAACCATGACCATCTGGATCGGCTTCAATAGAGTCAGGGAAAATGAATTGAGAGAGTGGAAGTTTCTGCATAGAAAATAAAATGAAATGGAATGGTTCAAAATTAACGTAACTAAGCTTCATTGACAATTTTTATTGTTCAACTTTAGCATGCATGAACGAATAGAAAAGGTTTGCGTGATGTTAAAACTTATTGCAGAAGATTTTATTGATATTAAAAAAAATTGATTTGGTTTTACCACTTTATCAAGAGCTTGTTGATAAAACGCGATGTGAAGAAGGATGTGTCGCGTATGATTTATATCATGATATAAAAAATTTAGGACATTTTGTTTTTATTGAGGAATGGGCAGATCGGGCAGCATTAGATCGACATGTTCAGTCTGAGCACTTTCAACGGTTAGTTCCTCAAATTGACCAATATCAAACGAGGTCAGGACGTTTTACACATTTAGACCATTTTGAAAATATGAAGAGATAAACTTCATAAAACATAAAAAAAGACACCCAATCGTTTATTGGATGTCTTTTGTTGCATCGATTAAATTAACCCAGATTATCTAGATATTTTTCAGCATCTAGAGCAGCCATACAGCCTGACCCAGCAGAAGTAATCGCTTGACGATAAATGCTGTCAGCGACGTCACCAGCAGCAAAAACACCAGCTACAGAAGTTGCTGTTGCATTACCAGAAGTACCGCTTTGTACTTGGATATAGCCATCACGTAAGTTTAATTGACCATCAAACATTCCAGTATTTGGTTTGTGGCCAATTGCAACGAATAGACCATGAACCTCTACGTCTTGCTTAGATTCATCTTGAGTTGATTTAAGGCGAACACTTGTTACACCAGTATTGTCACCCAATACTTCTTCAACTTCGTGATTCCAGATAATGCTGATTTTGCCTTCTTTTTCTTTGGCAAATAAATGATCTTGCAAAATCTTTTCAGAACGTAAGCTATCACGGCGGTGTACTAGCGTTACATGTGAAGCAATATTTGATAAATAAAGCGCTTCTTCAACAGCAGTGTTACCACCACCTACAACCATTACTTTTTGGTTTTTGTAGAAGAAACCATCACATGTTGCACATGCGCTTACGCCTTGTCCCATAAAGTTTTGTTCAGACTCTAGGCCAAGATATTGAGCTGTAGCACCAGTTGCAATAATCAAAGCATCACATGTGTACTCTTCCATATCACCTTTTAGAACAAAAGGACGTACGTTTAAGTCCACTTCGTTAATATGGTCATAGACGAGTTCTGTACCAAAGCGTTCAGCATGTGCTTGCATACGATCCATTAATGCAGGACCTGTTAAACCTTCAGGATCGCCCGGCCAGTTGTCAACTTCGGTTGTTGTTGTAAGTTGCCCACCTAGTTGTAAACCTGCAATCAAAGTAGGTTTAAGGTTTGCACGTGCTGCATAGACAGCTGCACTATAGCCCGCAGGGCCAGAACCGAGAATAATTAACCGAGAATGACGAGCACTCATTGAGGGTATCCTTATTTATTTCGAGAATTTTGAAAATTATACGTGAATTTGCCGATCAATAGCGTTAAATCAATGTGGATAATATTGATCAGATCAATCGAATTAAGTTATATAACAATATAGAAGTGCCTCATGTTAACAACAACTGTAAAGAATCATGCACCTTTTTTGTAAGAACAGGTGCATAATATAAAGTTCATTCGTTGAAGATCTAGAATGTAGTTCTTCACATCTCTAAACCAATAATTAAATGGGTTACAGGACAGTATATGACTGCGGTGTCGAGTGTTTATGCACAGCGCTTATTGATGACATTATTCTTGGTTTCTTTTGGGATTTATATGTTTCTGGCAACAGTAACATATACACCATTTGATCCGGGCTGGATGCATATTTCCAGTGATACTCAGCAAGTATCCAATGCAAGTGGTATTGCTGGCGCATGGATTGCAGATTTGCTGTTTGGTTTTTTAGGATGGGCAAGTTTGCTTATTCCAATTTTCCTTTTTATTGAAGCAATACAGGTGTGGTGGCCACGTAGTTTTTTAAACCGCCCATTTCGTTATGCTGCACAATTCTTTTTAATTTTGGTTGTGTCTAGCCTGCTTTATTTACATTGGAATGTGCCGGCAGATACTTTAGATAATGCGGCTGGGGGAATTATTGGTTACGAGTTAGGTCAAAGCCTATCTCAATTGCTAACAATTTACGGTGCGACCTTATTCTTACTCGTTTTCGGAGTGGTTTTGTTTACTCTTGCATTTGGGGTGCAATGGAGCAAAACATGGGTTACGCTCAAAGCGACACCAAGCTATTTACAAGATTTATTTTATAAAAACGTATCACCAAACGAATCGGATTATGACTTAACAACTCAGCCTGCTAACAAAGCAGCGGCAGTGAAAGTTGCACAAAACGCTGAGGCCAATGCTTCAGATGAAAAAGAAGTGCCAGTTCAATCTGAAACTACTCAATCACAACCTACAGCAACACGACATGATGCGGTTGCTGAAAGGTTATTTGCAGATGTATTAGCGAAAGAGCAGAGCCGACCTGAACCTGTAGTAGTTGAGCCAGTTGCAAATACTCAAAACTTTGAAAATACGCTTGAGCAAGCCCATAAGCTTGAAAAAGATAGCCAACGTTTAGTAGCTACGGGTGAAGTATGGCGTGCTTTACAACGTGATGATGCAAGTCATAAGCAAGAAATTGATGCACTTTTAAGAGCCGCTGATGATTCAACAGAACAAGCTCCTGCTCATGATCAATTCCAGCAAACTATTTCACAAGTTCATCAAACTCAATCTACAGCTAAACAAGACTTACATGGTCTTGACTGGAATGATGATGAAATTTTTGATGAGTTGCTTGCTGCGGTTCCAAACAGTAAAACTGCAACAGATGTGCATACACCATTTGTTCAAGATCAACATGTAGAAGTAGAACCAACTTCGCAATCTGTGAATATTGCGAATGAAACATCTTCACCTTTATCAAATGTAAATCAGTCACCTAAAAATTTAGCAAATGAACAAGTTTTTGAAGACTTTGATGATTTATTAATAGATGAAGATATTGCACCTGCTGAACCTGTCAGAGCAAGTAGTTATGCGCAATCTTCAGCATTTGTAAAAGCTCCTATTCAAACGACTATTCAGGCCGATAAACTTTCAAAAGAAGAGTTTATTGAGGCATGGCAGGAAACTGCTGGGAAACCTCAAGAAAATCTTGATATTGATGAAGATGATTTCGATTTAGATGCGCCATTAACAGATGCAGCTGGTCGACCAATGTCTCGTGCAATGCAGGTTGCCAAGAAGCGTTTGGATTTACCAACTTTGCCAGGTCTTGATCTACTTGATAAGGTTGATCCGAATAAGAAAGTTAACTTCACTGAAGAGCAGCTTTCACGTTTATCTGAATTACTTGAAATTAAGTTACAAGAATTTAATGTTAAGGCTCAAGTGGTTGAGGCTCAACCAGGGCCAGTAGTTACCCGTTTTGAATTAGATTTAGCACCGGGTGTTAAAGCATCTAAGGTAACCAATATTTCACGTGACTTAGCCCGTTCAATGTCGATGGCCTCTGTTCGTGTTGTGGAAGTCATTCCTGGTAAACCATATATTGGGATTGAAGTGCCAAACAGTGCCCGTGAAATGGTGCGTTTGATTGAACTATTGGAAACACCAACATATCGCGATCCAAGTGCACTCATTAGTATGGCGATGGGTAAAGATATTTCAGGTAATCCAGTATTAACTGATTTAGCGAAAGCCCCACACATGCTAGTTGCTGGTACAACGGGTTCTGGTAAATCGGTTGCGGTAAACTCGATGATTTTATCGATGTTGCTTAAATATACACCTGACCAGTTGCGTTTGATTTTAATCGATCCAAAACAGCTTGAACTTGCAAACTATAATGATATTCCGCATTTATTAACTCCAGTTGTTACTGACATGAAAGATGCAGTAAGCGCGTTAAACTGGTGTGTGAATGAAATGGAACGTCGTTATAAGCTGATGTCGTTTCTTAAAATTCGTAAATTAAGTGACTACAACCGTAAAGTTGAAGAAGCAATTGCGAATGGGGAAGATCTCATTGACCCAACTTGGAAGCCAAGTGATTCGGCGACACAAGAACGTGCACCTCGTTTAACACCATTGCCATCTATTGTGATTGTTGCGGATGAGTTTGCCGATATGATTATGCAGGTGGGTAAAAAAGCAGAAGAAATGATTACGCGTTTAGCGCAAAAATCTCGTGCTGCTGGTATTCACCTATTGCTTGCAACTCAACGTCCCTCTGTTGATGTCATTACCGGTTTGATTAAAGCCAATATTCCAACGCGTGTCGCATTACGTGTAAACAGTAAAATCGACTCGCGTACTATTTTGGATGCAGGCGGTGCAGAAGATTTGCTCGGTCATGGTGATATGCTGTTCTTAGGGCCTGGTAAAATCGAGCCTGAGCGTGTACATGGTGCATTCATTAGTGATGATGAAGTCAACCGCATTTGTGATGCTTGGCGTGAACGTGGTGAGCCGGATTATGTCGACGAAATCTTGACTCCATTTGATGAAGAACCAACTTCACGTGGTTTTGAAGAGGGTGAGGGAGGCTCTGACCGTGATGCACTTTATGATCAATGTGTGTCATTTGTTTTAGAAACTCGCAAAGCTTCTACATCGTCACTACAGCGTAAATTTAGCCTTGGTTATAACCGTGCTGCCCGTATCATTGATCAAATGGAAGAGAACGGCATTGTGAGCGCCATGGGGCCTAATGGTAAGCGAGATATTTTAGTTTAAGAACTTATCTTTATAAAAAAAGCCTCTCTGGAGGCTTTTTTTTTAATTTAAATAAACTGAATCTATTTATAAAATGACTTAAAGATTTTAACGTATAGTAAAAAATGCTAATGTATTTTTCCTAAATAAATAACAACGAATTAAATCTGGAGGAAAATATGTTAGTCGCGTTAATTACGTTAGCTTTTATCCATTTTTGTGCACTTATTACTCCAGGACCTGATTTTTTTCTTGTCTCTCAAACAGCGATTAGTCGATCACGTAAAGACGCTATGTTAGTGGTGGG
>NZ_JZFB01000003.1:9474-10595 GCF_001188385.1 Acinetobacter sp. V2
CTGATGGGATTAAATCTTATTTTTGAAAAAATGGCTTGGTTAAAGCAAGGTTTACTCATCGCCGGTGGTTTATATTTATGTTGGTTGGGCTATCAGATGTTGCGCTCAGCATTTTCAAAAAATCAGCAAGAAGATAGTGTTGCTGTAGAGCTACCAAAAGCACCTTACCTATTTTTTATTAAAGGCCTGATAACCAATCTATCAAATCCTAAAGCTGTTATTTATTTTGGTAGTGTTTTCTCTTTATTTTTAGCCAACCCTCAACTTGATCAGGTTCACTGGCTGCTCTTTATTATTGTCACAGTCGAAACAATTTTATGGTTCTGCTTTGTGACTTTTATTTTTTCATTACCAAGTTTTAGATCAGCTTATCGTAATTTTTCAAAATGGATTGATGGTATTTCAGGTGGTATTTTTACCGTATTTGGTATTTTCCTCATTGGTAATCGATAAATTGAGATAAGAAAAAAGCCTCTTGAAGAGGCTTTTTATTTTTAAGCAAACTTTGCTAGAACTTCTAAAAATGGTGCCGATTGACGCGGAAATTTGGCAATCACATCATGGATGCGTTGGCCTTCAGGGTCTCTGGCATTAATATCGCGTCCGTCTGCAATAAATTGAGTCAAAAGACGTTCATAGTCTGTTGGACGCATATGTTTGAATGCATGGTAGAGCACATGAAAATCTGCGTTCACACCCGCTGGCGGAAGTTGGTTGAGGTAGGCAAAAACACGCTCATCGGACCATTCTTCATTGAAAGTTGCTGGCTGTGATAATGCCATGACAATCTCCTCAGTTTTAAAAAAGGCAAAATAACTTGCGTTATTTTGCCTTGATTCTGTTTTATTGAATAGTCAGAAATAGAATTATCGTTCTTCAGGTAAATTGATATTCATTTCTAACATTTCGATATTAGCTTCAGAGCGAACCTGCATTTGGATATGCTGTTCGCCTACACCGCTGACATAACGACTAACCACTTGCATGATTTCTTTCTTCATCTGATCAATCTTGTCTTGGCTTAAACGGCGGCCTAAACCTTGTTCAGAAGCAACAATAACTTTTAAACGATCTTTTGCAGTTTGAGCACTTGATGGCTTTTCGTCACTGCTAAATAATTT
>NZ_JZFB01000003.1:10638-11003 GCF_001188385.1 Acinetobacter sp. V2
CTAACCAGCCTTTAGGTTGAGCTGTGATGTGTCTATAAGGACGGTCTTCACCAAGAAAGCGAGCAACCAAATCATCATAACCCTGACCAGCTTTAGTTTCTGAATACAGAATTACTGGCTTACCTTCGTTTGATGCTTGTAATACACTTGGACATTCTGGAATAACACCTAATGTCGGTACGCGTAAAATATCTTTAGAAATATCATCAATGGTCAGCATTTCCTGACGGTCTGCGCGTTCAGGGTTGAAGCGTGTAATACATAAATGTTTACGTATACGTCCTTCGTTTTGTTCAACCTTTTTGGTTTTGCTATCTAACATACCAATAATACGGTCAGAGTCTCGTACTGAAGAGATTTCAGGG
>NZ_JZFB01000003.1:11046-14241 GCF_001188385.1 Acinetobacter sp. V2
AAATCGCGCCACGTTCAATACCAGCAGGTGAGTCACAAATGATGTAATCAAATTCTTGAGATAACTCATCAATAACACGAGCAACACCATCGTCGCTCAACGCATCTTTATCACGTGTTTGTGAAGCCGGTAAAATATAAAGGTTTTCGATATCTTTATCGCGAATAAGGGCTTGCTGCAGACGTGCTTCGTTGTTAATAACATTGAAAAAATCATAAACAACACGACGCTCACAACCCATAATTAAATCAAGGTTACGTAAGCCTACATCAAAATCAATCACAACAGTTTTATGACCACGAAGGGCTAAACCTGTTGCAAAAGATGCGCTCGTTGTAGTTTTACCTACACCACCTTTGCCTGATGTTACGACAACAATTTTGGCCACCGAATCCACTCCTATTATGGTCATTCACCCTTAAAAGGGCTGTTTTTTGGTGATTTGCTTAATAAACTAAAGTTCAATCGCTTCAAATTCAAGCTCTTGCTTTTCATTTAAATAAATATGTACTGGTTTTTTTACCACATGTTTAGGGATATCATCTGCGACACAATACGTTCCGGCAATGGAAACGAGCTCAGCCTCTAAAGATTGGCAAAAAATACGTGCAGCTGCGTGCCCGCCCGCACCAGCAATGACTCTACCACGAACTGTGCCATAAATATGTATATTTCCTGATGCAATCACTTCAGAACCACTATTCATGCCAGCTTTTAAAATAATATCGCCGTTATCTTGTACGAGGGATTGGCCTGTACGTAAAATTTCATCATGATAAGAGGTAATATGAGCAACCGCTATCTTGTTTAGTGGTTTTTTTGTTTCTGCTGAAGATGATACAGGAGCGGTAGCAGGTTTTTCTACAATTGCGACTTGTTCTGTTGTGGCTTTAATACGCTGTAATGGTTGATCTGCCGGTAAAACAGGGAATTGAATAGCGCGAGCTTCATCTCCTAAAATACCGTCGATTACCGCCATAGGCTGTAGACCCAAGCTCACCAGAAGTTGAATTAATGCAATTAACTCTTGCTCAACCGTACTATCAATAATCACTAAAGTTCCTTGATAGGAACCTTCATTTAATATATTTGATAATTGCTGGCGGATCACATCATGATCATTGGTATCGAAGGTTATCCTGCTAAAGTTAACCATTCTGCCGGTAATCCGGATATCAGCCATAAGTCTTCCTTCAAGGCGTTAAAACGAGCTGTAATATCGTTAAGTTTATTGTAAATAGAGCAAATGCTAGAACAAATCGTGCCAATTCTCTAGCGTGTTTAATAAAAAATTAAGTAAATGCTTATTCTTTGATTCGATCATACTCCGCAAGCGTTTGTTGCCATTGTTTGACCTTGACCTGTTTTCGTACAGATTCCAGTGTCTCGAACACGACAGATTCAACCAATTGCTCAAGCTGACGATTATTAATATTTATTTCACTCACTTTTTGAGAAATTAATTGATAAGTAGAATTCGGACTGTTTGGTGATCCCTCAATTAAAGGTTCAATTAAACCTGCACTAATATTTTCACCTAATCTTTGGCCAATACTCTGAATTTGCTGTTCAATACGATTACCGACTAAAGGAATTAAGCGTAATAATTGGGTTAGCTCAGGTGTATCTACTATGGCCTGATCTACAATTTTCCCAACACCTTTTGTTATTGCCGGTTTTTGTTCTTTTAAAGCAGTCGCTAAAGACTCTTGTAATAATGCTGTTAGGGTAGCAGTAAATTGCTCACGATGATGATTAACTAAGTCGTGAATAATCTGCTTATGACTAGAACTTGTTTGAAGTTCATATCTAATGCCATCAATCACGGTAATAACAACACGATCGGAAAGTTCTTCCATGACGACGCGATAGTAAAATAATCCAGTCTTTCTCCAGCTTTCCGGAATAACTCGATAGCCCATTTCGTGTAAACGATAAGCAATAATCCCAGCTCGAAACAAACGTAGAAAACGAAGCTGAGGAATAATGGCTAAAATTTCATACCAGTGAATAAAAGGGAAAAAGAACCAACGTTTATGGTGTTTATTGATGATCGCAATGCTCCAGCGCACGAGCAGCTCAACAATTAAAAAACCAATAAACCAAGCTTCTGATGTGATCACCCACGGATGCAGTGAATTACGGTAAAAGCTCAATATCTGGGGCAAATGAATGTGTTCAAAGAACCATGCCCCAATACTGCTCATTAAAAAGAAATTAGTCGCAAGACAGAACAGGTTAAAAATAATAATAAACACCATAAAGATGTCATAGATCAAAAACAGCTTAAACGAAAGGCTGTTTGGATCTACATGATGATATTTCGTTTTTTTCCCAGCGCTGTTTTGCATAATAACGGATGCTTTCTTAAATATTCGTAGAGGTATATTGAGATTTCATTTGCTCAATAAGTTGATCTTTTTCGGTCCAGATTTCATGCACCCATTGTTGGAAACGTTCACGGTAAACCGCATCGTCTTCATAGTTTCCACCAAGAACCCAGTCTGGAATTTCAATTTTACGCAAATTTACTGCAATTCTTGAAACATCACCGAGCCAGAAATCGCTATATCCTGGAACGCCATTCGGATAGACAATTGTCATATCAACTAAGGCATCAATTTTGTCACCCAAAATATTCAAGGCAAGTGCCAAGCCACCTGCTTTGGGTTTAAGCAAATGCTTATATGGCGATTTTTGCTGGTCATGTTTTTCTTGAGTAAAACGAGTACCTTCTAAATAATTCAATAATGTGAAGGGCTGACTTAAAAGCTGTTCGCAGGCTTTACGTGCTTCCATCATGTCACGGTCTTTGAGCTCAGGATTTTTTGCAACCTGTTCTTTAGTATGACGTTTCATCATTGGGAAGCCTAGAATTTTAAAAGCTTGCCCAACGAAAGGAATAAAGATGAGTTCCCATTTAGTAAAAAAGCGGGTGAGTGGCATACGGGTTAAACCAAAATATTGATTCACCGTTGTATCAACCCAACTTTGGTGGTTACACGTCATGAGATAACGACCTTGCATATTTAGGTCAAGTCCCTCATCAATCGTGATATCCCATTTCAGATTTGGTAAAACATGGTCAATTAACCAATTATTTACCCCTAACCAGCTATTTGTAATTTGAATATTGGTTTCATCTATTTTAGATGATTTTTTTAAAAGCTTAGTCAGACCTAGTGCAAGAACAGG
>NZ_JZFB01000003.1:14297-31188 GCF_001188385.1 Acinetobacter sp. V2
ACAGTGAGTCCACGTGTAATTTTTTTTAGCGCAGATTGCTTATTGGGTGCAGTTGACATATGAATGACCCCGAATGTCTAAAATCCATAGAAAAGTTGTTCAACTATAACTGTCATAATATGAAATACAACGATATCTTAGACAACAATGAAGAAATTGTGATGAGGTAGCATCTTAAAGTGCATCAAAATATTACAAAAAAGTAACTAAACTGTTTATTATTAACAAAATATCAATGTTTTATACTTCCTTTTTGTTTCATTATTCACTCAACAACAAAACACTCAAAGTGAGGAGGCATGCAATGCGTGCATTAGTTATTTCAACAGTGGTAGGGGCAGCAGTAGTACTTTCTGGTTGTCAAACAACAGGAAACAACCTTGGTGGTGTTGAATACGATAAAACTGCATTAGGTACTTTAATTGGCGCAGCAGCTGGTTATGGTATTTCTAAATCAAATGCAAACTCTAGTCGTCAAAACAACCGTGCTGCGGCTATTGGTGCAGTTCTTGGTGCCGCTGGTGGTGTATACCTTGACCAGAAAGAGAAAAAATTACGTCAACAAATGGCGGGTACTGGTGTAGACGTTGGCCGTAACCCAGATGGTTCTGTTCAATTAATTATGCCTGGTAGCATTACTTTTGATACAAACAAATCAAACATCAAGCCAAACTTCTATTCAACTTTAAACAAAGTTGCTCAAACTTTGGCTGAAGATAACAAGAGTGCAATTCTTGTAACAGGTTATACTGATAACACTGGTAATGATTCAATTAACATTCCATTATCACAAGCACGCGCTCAATCAGTACGTAGTTATTTAGCTAGCCAAGGCGTATCTGCTAGCCGTATCGACGCGCAAGGTTATGGTTCATCTAACCCGATCGCAGATAACTCAACTGCATCTGGCCGTGAACAAAACCGTCGTGTAGAAATCAGCATTTATGCTAAACAATAAGATTTAGTTTATTGTTTCAAAAACCACCTTCGGGTGGTTTTTTTATGGGTGCAGTACAAGAAATAATCACGACATTCTGCGGCGCATAAATTGCATTATTAGACATCATTTATACATATCCATAGATTTACTATTGGGATTCTAAAACAGAGATGACTATAATCATGCTCGAAAAATTAAGAGGTAATACACGATGTCATCTGCCAGTCAATTGAACAACAAGCAAGAAGAAGCCATGAAATATACTCAGGGCCCTTTATTGGTGCTTGCTGGTGCTGGTTCAGGTAAAACATCGGTAATTACGCGTAAAATTGCCTATTTGGTGCAGCATTGCCGTATTCCAGCGCATCGTATAACCGCGATGACCTTCACAAACAAAGCTGCCCGTGAAATGAAAGAGCGTGTGACCAAGCTTTTGTCACGTGAAGAATCAAAAGGTTTATCTGTTTCGACTTTCCATACTTTTGGTTTAAACCTTTTACGTTTAGAACTTAAAAATTTACCTTTAAAAGCTAATTTTTCGATTTTAGATGCAGATGACTGTAAACGTATTTTGATGGATTTGATGCATCGCGACAATTTGTCAGGTGCAGAAAGCAAAGAATTAATTGCTAAGGCAATGAAGAAAATTTCAGATTGGAAAAATGATCTGATCGTGCCAGAGCAAGCACATTCAACTTGTGAAACACCTGAAGATGTACAGTTTGCCCATCTTTACCAGCTTTATGAACGTAATTTACGTGCTTACAACGCTGTTGATTTTGATGACTTGATTGTTATGCCAACACGTTTGTTGCAAGAAAATGCAGAAGTACGTGATAAATGGCAAAACCGTGTTCGCTATTTATTGGTCGATGAATATCAAGATACCAACACCGCTCAGTATATTTTGGTGAAACTTTTAGTTGGGGTAATGGGCCAGTTCACCGCGGTAGGTGACGATGACCAGTCGATTTACGCATGGCGTGGAGCTAAGCCTGAAAATATGGCTTTGCTTAAGCAGGATTTCCCCAACTTACAAATTATTAAACTTGAGCAGAACTATCGTTCAACGAGCCGTATTTTAAAAGCAGCGAACTGTGTGATTCAAAATAACCCGCATATTTTTGATAAGAAATTGTGGAGTGATAAAGGCCATGGTGAAGTCATCAGAATTATTACCTGCCGTAATGATGACGATGAAGCAGAGCGCGTGGTCAAAGACTTACTTACTCATAAGCTGATGAACGGTAAAAACTGGAAAGATTATGCGGTTTTATATCGCGGAAACTTTCAGGCGCGTGTATTAGAAACACAGCTTCGCCAAATGCAAATCCCGTATAAATTATCTGGTGGTACTTCGTTCTTCGCTCGTGCAGAAATTAAAGACGTGATGAGTTATTTACGTCTCATTATTAACCCAGAAGATGACAGTGCTTTCTTGCGTATTATTAATACGCCTAAACGCGCGATTGGCCCAGTTACTCTTGAGAAGTTAGGTTTATTCTCACAAGAAAATAATTTGTCTTTACTTGGTGCTTCTGCTGATCAACGTTTAAGCATGGTGCTTCCTAAAAAGGCAGAAACTCAGCTTCATGAGTTTGCTGACTTTATCGCGACATTTACGCGTGAATTGTTGGAAGACGATGAACCTGTGCCTAAAGTTCGTCAAATGATGAACGAAGCTGGTTATATGGATTACGTTCGTGAACAGTCTGCAACACCTGCACAAGAGAAAAGTAAGCTCGATAATATTGAGAATTTATTTACCAGTATTCAAAACCTCATTAACCGTGCAGAAGACGTTGATGAAAAAAATATTGAAAGTGTCATTCGAAAACTGGTTCTGCTTGACCTGTTAGAACAGCAGCAGGAAGAAGAAGATACAGATAAAGTTAACCTTCTTACTTTGCATGCAGCAAAAGGTCTGGAATTCCCATATGTATACATTATGGGACTTGAAGAAGAACTATTGCCTCACAAGAACTCGATTGCAGCAGAAACCATTGAGGAAGAGCGCCGTCTCATGTACGTGGGAATTACACGTGCACGCCAAGGTTTAACGTTAACTCTAGCGGAACAGCGTAAAAATGGTGGACAGATGAAACAAATGACGCCTAGCCGTTTCCTTGATGAGCTTCCGCAAGATGAGCTTGAGTGGTTAGGGCGTAAAAAGAAAATTGCGGCTAATGTTGACCCTAAAGAACAGGCTCAACAATATCTGGCAAATTTAAAAGCTTTATTAAAGCGTTAATTTTTTAATTTTTAGGAAATCCCATGAAAGTTCAAGTGAAATTGCTCGATCCGCGTTTAGGTAAAGAATGGCCTTTACCTTCATATGCAACAGCAGGTTCAGCGGGTTTAGATTTACGTGCCTGCGTCGATGAAGCAATTGATATTGAACCAGGACAAACTGTTTTAGTTAAAACAGGTATGGCAATTTATATTCATGATGTAAATTTTGCTGGTTTAATTTTACCGCGTTCAGGTTTAGGTCATAAACACGGTATCGTGCTTGGTAACCTAGTTGGTTTGATCGATTCAGATTACCAAGGTGAGTTGATGGTTTCAGTTTGGAACCGTGGTCAAACAACCTTCCGTTTAGAACCAGGTGAGCGCTTGGCACAATATGTTTTAGTGCCAGTCGTACAAGCTGAATTTGAGCAAGTAGAAGAATTTGAAGAAACTTTACGTGGTGCTGGTGGCTTTGGTCACACGGGTAAACAATAAGTTTTTTAAAATATTAACGAAAATCAAACGCCTGTTGAACAGGCGTTTCTTTTTATATCTTGAATGTTACAATGGATTATATTACAACACGCTTTACTCATATTCTTTTAACTTTTTTAGCAAACAAACCTTTCAAAAATTTTGAATAATCTATGTTTTTGCGATAGATCGGATTGATCTTTAAATAGAAGATACGCTATGAATGTAAGACACTCATTTCCAAAAAGTATTTTTCGTGCTTACGATATTAGAGGCAAACTTTCTTACTTAACCGCGGACGTTGTTCGTTCGATTGCCTACGGATTGGCACAACAATACAAACAAGCAGAACAAACCCAATTAGTGATTGGCTATGATGCCCGTCTCACAAGTCCAGCCTATGCACAATTAATTGAAGAAATTTTAATAGAACAAGGTTTAAAAGTTACCAACATTGGCTGTTGTTCATCACCAATGATGTATTACATTGCGAGAGATTTTGGTGGCAATGGCATTATGGTGACTGCAAGCCATAATCCAAAATCTGATAATGGTATTAAGTGGATTTTAAAAGGTGAACCGCCGTCTCCGGAAATGATTCAGCAGGTGGGTGACGAAGCTCAAAATTATGTACCAGCTCATTCCATTTCTGTACTTGAGTTAACCCTACCTCAATTTAAAGCTGAATTTTGCCAGAAATACCAGCAAGCCATTTTTAAAGATATTCAATTAAAACGTCCTTTAAAAGTTATTTTAGATGGTTTACATGGCTCTGCTGGACACTGCTCAAAATTAATCTTGGAAAAAATGGGCTGTGAAGTCATTGCTTTACGAACTCATCCGAATGGGGAGTTTCCAGATCATGCACCAGACCCTTCGCATGCAGCTCATTTAACGAATTTGCGTAAAGCAGTGGTTGAGCAGCAAGCAGATATCGGCATTGCTCTGGATGGTGATGGAGACCGTGTCGTTTTAGTCGATGAAAAAGCCCAGATATTGACAGCAGACCGTTTATTATCACTTTTTGCGCAAATGTGCTTAGAACAACACCCCGAGCAAGAAATTGTTTTTGACGTGAAATGTTCACGCATGGTTCAAAAAACGGTCGAACAACTCGGCGGAAAAGCAAAAATGATTCGCACGGGAAGTAGTTTCCTAAGGGCTTATTTATCTCAATCGAATGGACGTGCCATTTTTGGTGGAGAATATGCAGGCCACTACGTTTTTAATGATGGGCGTGGTTTCGGATACGACGACGGTCTATATGCTGCATTACGTGTAATGGAATATTTTACTCAATCGAGTGCGGCAACAATTTCTGAATTATTTGCTCCTTATCCAGAAAGATGTTGTACAGAAGATACCTATATTGGCACGTATCAGTCTGATCCAAAGTATGTATTACAAGATATTGAAATTTTAAGTCATCGTTTAGGTGCCCGCATCAGTAAAATTGATGGCGTACGTCTTGATTTTGATGATGGTTTTGGCATTATTCGAGCATCAAATACTGGTGAATATTTCACAGTAAGATTTGATGCAGATAATCCTTTACGATTAAAGGAAATCCAGCAAAAATTTGTAGATATGTTGCAAGAGCACTATCCGCAAATTGCACAAGAACTTTCAGAGGCCTAAGTAAGGAGAGGCGTAATGCCCCAACATCAGCATATCGGTGTCGACAAAGCAAAAATCTTGATTGAAGCTTTGCCGTATATTCAACGTTTTACTGGTAAAACGCTGGTGGTGAAATACGGTGGCAACGCGATGACTGATCCGGAGCTCGAAAGTTCATTTGCTCGCGATATCGTTTTACTTAAAACTGTCGGGTTAAATCCGATTGTTGTTCACGGTGGTGGACCACAAGTAGACTCATTTTTAAAGCAGTTAGGCCGCGAGTCTGACCGTATTGACGGTATGCGTGTAACTGATGCTGCAACCATGGAAGTGGTTGAAATGGTATTAGGTGGTAGCGTAAATAAATCAATTGTTAACCTGATTAATAAACATGGTGGCCGTGCAATTGGTTTAACAGGTAAAGATGGTAATTTACTTCGTGCCCGTAAATTACTTATGGAAAAGCAAGAAGAAGACGGTTCTATCAAACATATCGACTTGGGTATGGTTGGTGAAGTGACTGGCGTTAAAACAGATGTATTGGAAATGTTCACTCAAAGTGACTTTATTCCAGTGATTGCGCCATTAGGCGTAGATGAAGAAGGCAATACTTATAATATTAATGCTGATTTAGTTGCAGGTAAGGTTGCAGAAGCACTAGGCGCTGAAAAGTTAATTTTGCTTACCAATATTACTGGTGTGCTTGATGAAAATAAAAATCTGTTAACTGGCCTTACTACGCAAGAAGTTGATCGCCTCATTGAAACAGGCGTGATCTATGGCGGTATGATTCCTAAAGTAGGCTGTGCACTTGATGCTGTTAAAGGTGGTGTTGTGAGCGCACATATTGTTGATGGTCGCGTACCACATGCAACATTGCTAGAAATTTTCACTGATCATGGGGTTGGAACACTCATTTCTAATCGCACTAAAACAGCTTAAGAAATCCGTTATTCTCAATAAAAAGATCACCCTAGGTGGTCTTTTTTTATACCATTTTAATTTGGTCATTTTTTTGTCATGAGCTTTGACTAGTGTAAGGGGTGTCACTAGGAGCGTTCATTATGCTGGAAAAATTTAATCAATATCGCCAAACCTGGACTTTACCTTTAAATCGTCATAAAGCAATAAATCAGACACAATTTCGTTTTGAATGGGTTGATAATTTAAAAGAATTACAAGATGTACAGCGGTTTCGTGCACAACAATTTAGCCAACAATTTGGAATTCATTTTGAAGATAACTTAGACCAAGACATTTATGATTTTGGTTGTGAGCATGCAGTCTTACGTGAAAAGTGGACTGGAGAAATTGTCGCGTATACCCGTCTAAAATTATTTCAAGGTCATGAGATTGCACAAAGCTACAGTGCACATGAGTTTGATATTGTTCCTCAGTTATCACATCTTCCTAATGTATTAGAAATAGGGCGTACCTGTGTTCATCCTCGTTTTCGTAATGGTAAAGCATTATCGACACTATGGTTGAACCTTGCACCGAAAGTGCTATGGTCAATGCGCGCTAAATATTTGATGGGGTGTGTCAGTATTCATTTGCAAGATAATTTGGCTAGAGCGTACTACACGCATCGCCAGATTCAGCAATTATCTGAAAGTAAAACTATTGATATTCGTTCGAAAAAAATCTACGAACCTGAATATCCTGAGTTTAGCTTTCCACAAGATGAACGTATGCCAAAGTTGTTCCAAATGTATTTGAGCATGCAATCAAGACTATCGAAACAGGCTTTTTTTGATGAAGAGTTTAACTGTCTAGATTATTTTGTATTTCTGGAAGTGAATAAAGTGGCAACTTCATTTGTCATGAATAAAATGGGTCAGCGTTAATCATATGTTCTATTTTCTAATAGCCAGCACATATTGAGATTTGCAAGCAATTTTACTCTCATGCACAATAGAGCAGATGGGGTAATTAGAAGTAGTTTAAAAGCGATATGTGCCAGCTATTAGGAATGAATTGTGCAACACCAACGGATATTACTTTTTCTTTCCGTGGTTTTTCACAGCGTGCAGGAATTACCTCAGATCATAGTGATGGATTTGGTATTGCATTTTTCGAAGATAAAGCTTGCCGTTTATTTGTCGATAACCAGTCGGCAGTTGAATCTCCAATTGCCGATCTTATCCGTAATTATCCTATTAAATCACGTAATGTGATCGCACATATTCGTAAAGCGACTCAAGGTAAAATCACTTTAGAAAATTCTCATCCGTTTATCCGAGAATTGTGGGGGCGTCATTGGATTTTTGCCCATAATGGTGATTTACATGACTTTGATCCACCACTAAGTGGACGTTTTACGCCGGTGGGCAATACAGACAGTGAACGCGCATTTTGTTACTTGCTCGATCAACTCGTTGAAGCTTTTGGCTATGAAGAGCCAAGCCTTGAGCAGATATTTGAAGTATTAGAAAAAATTTCGCCACAAATTGCTGAGTACGGCACATTTAATTATTGCTTATCGAATGGCAAGGCATTATTTAGTTATGCGATTACTAAATTACATTGGTTGGTTCGAGAATATCCATTTAATCAGGCTCATTTAATTGATTTGGATGTTGAAGTTGATTTTAGTCAGGTAACAACGCCTGAAGATCGTGTAGCAGTAATAACAACTGAACCTTTAACACATAATGAAAATTGGACACCTTATCAACCCGGTGAAATGATTTTATTTCAACATGGCGAACCAATTAAAAAAGCAATTACTCATGTAGAGAGATTAAAGCGTGAGCAGGAAAATCCTGAACTTAAGCGTATTACTCGTGCAGATCAATATTAATATAAAGTATATTTGAAATATATAAATAGGAATATCTATATATATTAAACGTTTAATAATAAAGTATTTTGTTTAAAAAATACTTTATTATTTTGGTTGGTTAAATTTTTAAAAAATAAATAAAAACAATAATTTATGTTTGATATAATTTTTATATGATAAACCCGACAAAATAGCTTTGTTTTTATTTATATTCTTTAAATATATCATGAGGTTTATGCAATAGTCATTGAACATCATTGGGGAGATGTATGAAAATGAAATGGGCTTCAGAATATAATACGGGTATTGATGTTATTGATGAGCAACATAAACGAATACTTGATTATATTAATGAAATTGATGATGTAAAAGATGATGAAGATAGACGTCGAATTAAAAATGTTTTAGATAATATTATTGATTACACGCAATCTCATTTTACTTTCGAAGAAAGTTTACAAGAGGAAGCTGATTATAAATATCGTGTACCACATAAACGTGTACATGACTTATTTATTAAAAAAATAGAGTTATATCGTGAGCGCTTTGAAATGGGACATACTGTTGAAAAAGAGCTACAAGAAATTTTAGCAAAATGGTTAATTAACCATATTCAACATGATGATGCCGATTATGTGGGGGCAGTAAAAGAAAATATGATGGGAATTATTAGAGAAAAAGAAAAGAAGAAAGGGAAAAACTGGTTTGCTCGGTTTTTCGCATAACTTAAATAACAAAACTTATAATTTTAGTTAGCGCAGCAAACTATCGTTTCGGTAGTTTGCTTTTTTTATTGAGCAAGCTTTGATTTTCAGGCATGAGACGGGCAAAATATCTATAGTCTTTTTCAAGGAATGCATAATGCAGGACATACCTATGTCACGATGGTTATCGCCCCTGATGGCGTTTTGCTTGTCTTTCATCATTATGGCGACATTGGCACCCGCTATGGGGATCCAGATTGATCGTCAAATCGATTTCTGGTTATTGTGGTTGGGCACAATGCTGTTATTGGCTCTGCCAGTTTGTTATTTAGAAATTGCCTTAGCAAAACGGTCGAAGACTACTGCTTTAAATGCTTTATCAAGTTTAACTCGTGAAGCAGATAGTTCACCAAAATGGCGTTTGGCTGGTTGGCTTGCAGTTATTTTTATTCCATTTTTAGCCGGGAATGTACTGAGTACTGCTGGCAATTTACTGACAGTACAGCTCAATAACAGCGTTTCTGGGCAAATTGTTTTTGCTGGTCTTGCAGTTGCGGCTTTAATTTTATCTTTTATTCCACGTCAGATTTTAATTGTGTTAATGACAGTCGGTGTAATCGCTTCTATTGTTTTAGCTAATACAATGGGAACGACTTTACAGCCTTGGCATTGGACAAACGTTGAGTTTAAAGAGTGGGGTAATGCAACGGTACTTGCTCTTGTTGCCAGTGGTTTAGGTTTAGGACTTTACTGGCAAAATAGCTTGTCTGTAATTCACTCTCAAGAAGGCGCTACAAGAACTGTACTTCCAATCTGGTTAGCTCAGTTAATTGCTGTCGTTTCGTTTGGTTTCTTTTCTCTTCAAGCACAGCTTCCTGTTTTTACTTGGATTTTTACTGCGGTAATGACAACAGCTCTGTTTATTCAACTTGCTAAAGAACAGCTTGCTCAACGTCAACTGATGTACGTTTTACAGTGGGTAATTATTGTTGTAGCAATTGCTGTTTGGGCTGTGCCTGAACTTCACGGCCTCTTTACGCTGATTTTGATGCTTTGGGGATTACTCATTTGCCTGATCTATGCAATTTTTGCTGGTTGGATTATGAAAATTAGCCACTTGCGTAAATCAATGAATTTTAGCAATGAGTTGTTCTATAACTTGTGGCGTATTGCGGTACGTATTGTTTTACCGCTTTCAATTGTAATTGCCATGATTGCGGTAGTTGGACAAATTATCTGATGGAAAAAGCTCAGCAAGTGTGGGTTGCTTTTGCAGCCCCAGAGCAACAGTTTTTAGTTGCTGTTCCATTTGAAGCTGGAATGACAGCATTACAAGCCGTTGAAGCGAGTGGATTGCAGACACAGGTAAGTTTGCCGGAGCCATTACAACTTGGCATATTTGGTGCAAAAGTAGAAGCTGATGCAGTACTACAAGCAGGTGATCGGGTAGAGGTCTATCGGCCTTTAACGATTAATCCTAAGGATATACGCCGTAACCGCGCCGAGAAAAATCCTGTGGGGCGATATATTAAAAGTAATCGCTTAAAGCAATAAGCCCCATAAATAAAACCCCTCGAAGTATTTCACTTGAGGGGTTTATTTTTATTAGAAAAAACGATTATAGTGGTGGGGCAGTTAAAATCGCTTCTTTAGAAGCAGGTAAACCTGGTTGCGATTCTGGAATAGTTTCTAAACCTTCAATTTTAGTTACTGTGCCAGTGCCATCAAAGTAAATTTTTAAATGCTGACCATGTGCTGCGGGGATTTTTGCCTTTTTAGCATAAGTTCCCGGGATATAGTTGTAAATGTAGTCCCAACGCTGAGGATTGAGGGGATCAGTCACAGTTGGACTACCAAGCAAAAAACGAACTTGCTGGAAATTCATGCCGACTTGTACTTGAGAGGCCTGAGCTTTGGTCAAAGGAGTCCCTTGAGGAATATCAACCTTATATACACCAAAGATTGAACAACCAGCAAGGAGTGAAGTGACTAATAACGTCAGCACGAGTTTTTGCATTTTGCTACACTATCCCAATAAATTATGATGCATTTGATCAAAGGATAGATCATACTTCATCTAAATTCTATTGCCTATTCCAACTTGAGATTTGTTGAGAGACCTTTTTTCATGCCTATTTCCAATCAAGATTTGCGCAAAGCTGGACTTAAAGTTACCCTTCCACGAATTAAGATTTTGGAATTATTAGAAAATTCAAAGCAACATCATCTTAGTGCTGAAGATATTTACAAGACTTTGTTAGAACAAGGGGAAGATGTCGGTCTTGCGACAGTTTACCGTGTGTTAACACAATTTGAAGCTGCAGGTATCATTCAGCGTCATCATTTCGAAAATAATCATTCTGTTTTCGAAATTATGCAAGAAGATCATCACGATCATTTGGTTTGCCATAATTGCAACAAAGTTATTGAATTTACTAATGATGTTATCGAGAAGGAACAGCATGCTGTAGCAGACCAACATGGGTTTACCTTAACGGGTCACTCATTAAACCTCTACGGTTACTGTAACGAACCTGAATGTCAGGAAGTTCTGCGCAAGAAATAATCGTTTTCACACAAAGAAAACAAATAAAAAAGGAAGGTTACGTTTAACCTTCCTTTTTTTATGAGGAAATTACTGTCGGTCGAAAGTTAAATGCTGATTTGTGCCTACAATTTGATCAGGTCCTTCTTCAGCAAGCTTAATCGTCAAACGTAAATCATTTGGTGAGTCGGCATGTTTTAATGCATCTTTGTAGGTAATTTGGCCTGCTTTATAGAGATCAAACAATGCTTGGTCAAAGGTTTGCATACCGAGTTCACGTGAGCGTTTCATTAAATCTTTAATTTCATGAATTTCACCTTTACGAATGTAATCTGAAATTAATGGTGAGTTAATTAAAATTTCAATTGCGGCGCGGCGAGAATTGCCATCAGGCGTTGGAATAAGTTGCTGAGCAATCATGGCCTTTAAGTTAAGAGATAAGTCCATGTAGAGCTGACTGTGGCGGTCACTTTCAAAGAAGTGAATGATACGGTCGAGTGCTTGGTTAGCATTGTTGGCGTGCATTGTGGCTAATACAAGGTGACCTGTTTCAGCAAAGCCAATCGCGTAGTCCATAACTTCACGAGATCGAATCTCACCAATCAAGATGACATCTGGTGCTTGTCGCAAAGTATTTTTTAAGGCAATTTCAAATGAGTCCGTATCGATTCCGACTTCACGTTGGGTAATGATGCAGCCTGCATGTTCGTGAATAAATTCGATTGGGTCTTCAATGGTAATGATATGACCTTTAGTGTTGTGGTTACGATAGCTAATCATTGAAGCTAAAGACGTCGATTTACCCGTACCTGTCGCACCAACAAAAATAATGATACCGCGTTTGGTCATTGATAAATCTTTAAGAACAGGCGGTAACTGTAAGTCATCAATTGAAGGAATTTTAGTTTCAATTCGACGTAGTACCATGCCGGGCATGTCACGCTGCTGAAAAGCACTCACACGAAAGCGGGCAGTTTTATCACGGTTCATAATGGCAAAGTTACATTCACGAGTGTCCGCAAATTCTTTGCGCTGTTTTTCGCTCATGATGGAATGTAATAGTTGACCAATAACCTCACCTGAAAGACTATTCTTTGAAATTGGAACAATTTGTCCGTTAATCTTCATAGATGGTGCAACACCATCTGTAATAAAAAGATCGGATGATTTTTTTTCAACCATGAGGTTGAGTAAGTCATTAAAATCCATATTTATTCTCTAATTATTTTTATAGGAATGATTCAGGCTGTTTTGCAGCAGTACGAGCCGTTTGTGGACTAATCACACCACGAGAAACTAGACCTTTTAAGCTTTGGTCGAGTGTCGTCATGCCATGATTTGCACCAGTCTGAATTGATGAATACATTTGGGCGACTTTGTTTTCACGAATTAGGTTACGAATGGCAGGAATACCAATCATGATTTCATGTGCTGCTACACGCCCACCGCCGTTCTTTTTAAGCAGGGTCTGCGAAATAACGGCCTGTAAAGATTCTGACAACATGGCACGAACCATGTCTTTTTCTTCGGCAGGGAATACGTCAATCACACGGTCAATGGTTTTTGCAGCAGAAGTCGTATGGAGCGTACCAAATACCAAGTGACCCGTTTCGGCAGCAGTAAGTGCTAAACGGATGGTTTCAAGGTCACGCATCTCACCGACCAAAATAATATCGGGGTCTTCACGCAGTGCCGAACGAAGTGCTTCGTTAAAGCCATGTGTATCACGATGTACTTCACGCTGGTTAATCAAACATTTCTTCGATTGGTGTACAAACTCGATAGGGTCTTCAACCGTTAAAATATGGTCATAACGATTTTCGTTGATATAGTCCATCATCGCTGCAAGCGTCGTAGATTTTCCCGAACCTGTTGGACCTGTAACGAGTACGATTCCACGTGGATAGTCGCAAATATCTTTAAAGATTTGACCTAAGCCTAAATCTTCCATAGTAAGCACTTTAGATGGAATGGTACGAAATACTGCACCAGCACCGCGGTTTTGGTTAAACGCGTTAACACGGAAACGAGCAACATTTGGCACTTCAAAAGAAAAGTCGGTTTCAAGCTTTTCTTCGTAGTCTCGGCGTTGTTTATCATTCATGATGTCATAGACTAGACGGTGAACATCTTTATGATCTAGAGCCGGTAAGTTAATGCGACGGACTTCACCATCAACGCGAATCATCGGTGGCATGCCAGCAGACAAGTGTAAATCGGACGCGCCATTTTTCACAGAGAAGGCGAGTAGCTCTGTAATATCCATAATTTCCCCAAGTAAATCAAAATATGTCATTATTTTGTAGAATAATATACGGCTTTCACCGAGGCTTACCAACACCTCGCTTTAGGTGAAAAGCAAAAAAGTTTTTTGAAAATGAGAACCTTGTCAATGAATTACCTGCAAGATGCGCGGCAGCACGTATTACAGCAAATCAGAGTTGCTTGTGAACATGCTCAGCGTTCGCCTGAAACTGTGCAACTTTTGGCCGTATCAAAAACACATCCGAGTGAAAGTTTGCGTGAAATGTATGCAGCAGGGCAAAGAGCATTTGGTGAAAACTATTTACAGGAAGCTTTAGAAAAAATCGAAGCTTTACACGATTTAGAAATTGAATGGCATTTTATTGGTCATGTTCAACGCAACAAGACTAAACATTTGGCTGAAAAGTTTGATTGGGTGCATGGTGTAGATCGTTTAATTATTGCTGAGCGATTATCTAATCAAAGACTTCAAGATCAATCTGACTTGAATATTTGCTTGCAAGTGAATATTGACGGGCAAGACAGTAAAGATGGTTGTGCACCAGATGAGGTTGCCGAGTTAGTCGCTCAAATTAGCCAATTAGAAAAAATTAAACTACGTGGCTTAATGGTAATTCCAGCACCAGACAATACTGCTGCTTTTGCGGATGCTAAAGCCTTGTTTGATGCTGTGAAAGAAAAACATGCCCACCCAGAACAATGGGACACATTAAGCATGGGAATGTCAGGTGATTTAGACGCTGCGATTGCAGCAGGTTCAACCATGGTACGTGTAGGAACAGCTTTATTTGGAAAGCGCGATAAAGTTGAGAAAAAATGACTTTTACAATTTAGATAAACGTTTTGTCGGGTAACTGTAATTTGTTAATTTAAATTTAATTTTCCTAGCTTATAACCCAGATATTTTAATATTTGAGTATGTAATGTATGGATTTATTGCATGTTTTTATTCTGGCAATCATTCAGGGATTCGCTGAGTTATTGCCAGTTTCTAGTTCCGCACACGTTATTTTAGCTGAAAAGTTAATGGGGTATGATCCATCTGCACCTGATATGACCTTCTTACTTGTGATGTTACATACAGGTACGATGTTTGCAGTGATCGTTTACTTTTGGAAATCTTGGAAAAAAACCTATTTTTCCTCATGGGAAAGTTTTAAAAAACAAGCCTTCTATATTATTTTGGCAACGCTTATTACAGGCGTGCTCGGTTTAGCGCTTCAATCTCTGATTAAACATGTGTTCTTCGGCGGCGCGAGCAGTTTCGAAATTGAGCATTTGTTTAGTAACTCAAAACTCATGGCAGCAGCGCTAATTTCAGCAGGTGTCCTGATTATTTTATCTTCGCGTTTAGATCGTGGTCAGCAGGGTGAAATTAGTTTGCGTAGTGCTTCTATTATTGGGGCGGTGCAGGCTTTATGTTTACCTTTCCGTGGTTTTTCACGTTCTGGTGCAACCATCTCCACAGGGCTATTTTTAGGGGTATCACGTCAAAAGGCTGAAGAGTTCAGTTTTGCGTTGGCTGTGGTATTAACACCCGCAGTGATTTTAAAAGAATTATATCGTTTAGTTCATGCTCAAGGCTTACAAACGGTTGCTCATGGACAAGTGTTCCATTCGATGGTTCCAAGCTTGTTGGGTATGTGCTTTAGCTTTGGTGCTGGCCTTTTGGCATTAAAATGGTTGTCATCATGGTTAGAACATGGGCGTTGGCATTTGTTCGGCTTGTACTGTATTGGTTTTGCAGTTGTAGTGCTCTGCGTTAATTAATTTTTGATGTTTTAAAAATAAAAAATTAGTACAAGACCATACAAAAACAAAGGGGCGTAAATAATACGCCCCTTTATTCTATAAGATTTAATCAAGTCTAAGATATGAAATCCTAATAAATTAACCTACGACTTCAATTGTACTTGCGCCCGCGCCGAGTGGTTTCACCTGAATTTGTACAGGAATACGTTCATGCATTTCTTGAATATGTGAAATGAGAATGACCTGACGGCCCTGATTTTGCAATTGGTCTAAAGCATTCATAACCATATGCAAAGACGAAGCATCTAAAGTACCAAAGCCTTCATCAATAAATAGAGATTCAATTTTCATTGAACCTGAGGCCATATTGGCAATGGCTAAAGACAAGGCAAGGGCAGTTAAGAATGATTCACCGCCAGATAAAGAGGCAACAGAGCGAGTTTCTCCATCCATATCATGGTCAATAATCGCAAGGCTTAAAGACTGATCTAGACGTTTTAACGTGTAACGTTGAGAAAGCATCGCCAGTTGCTGATTGGCATGTTCCACTAAAATATCTAGGTGATATTGCTGAGCATAGTCACGGAACTCTTTACCTTTAGCATCGCCAATCAGACCTGAAATTTTGCTCCAGCGATGTTCTTCTTGCTGAATGTTTTGAATTTGCTCAGCGTATTGTTGCTGCTTCGCAAGATTTTGCTGATGCACTTCGAGTTTAAGCTTAAGTCGATCACGTACTTCAAGTTGTGCTTTAAGCTCTGCAATATTGTTTTGAATAAAGCTAACAAGCTTTTCATGTTCAATATCTGGCTGAGTTTGTAAGTGCTCACTCAATTGCTCTTGCATGGTTTTAAGGGCAGAAGAAGCTTCACTTAATAAACGCTCGGCATGATTAAGTCGGTTACGAATGTCTTGCTCTTGGGCGGAATTGATTTGCATGAGCGTCGTAAGAGCAGATGCTTGAAAATCAGCGTGAGCCTTTAACCAGTTTTGAATTTGTTCATCAACCTGCTGCTGATGTTGCGAGGTGTGTTGATGTTGATGCTTGAGCTGATCAAGTGCCTGTTTTTGTTGTTCAAAGTGCTGTCTGGTTTGTTCGAAACGTTGTTTAGCTTCGTGGTACGCCGTTTGTTGCTGCTGACGTTTAGCGTCGTGCTCAATTAACCATTCGTGCGGTTTAATATCAGCGCGGCCAGTCATTTGTTGAATGAGCGACACCGCTTTTTCATTATTTTGTTGGCCTTTAAGCGTAATTTCTTTGAGATTTTGATCGACCTCATCAATTTGCTTGGTCATTTGCTCAAGGTTGGTAGCCAGCATTTTAAGTTCTTGTTGCTGCTGTTCAAAACGCTGTGCAAGCTGTTCTTGTTGCTCAAGTTGCTTGGCGCGTGCATCAAGAATAGTCCAAGTCTGCTTAGCCGTTTGGCTACTTGACTGCTGCCATGCGTGTTTTTCGGTTTCCGATAAACACTCAACAATATGTTGAACCTGTTGTTGCCATTGCTGTGCTGTATTAAGCAAACTTTCATTACGTTGAATCGTTTGAACGAGCTGATTGTGTTGTTTAATGGCTTGGG
>NZ_JZFB01000003.1:31230-32419 GCF_001188385.1 Acinetobacter sp. V2
TTGTGCCGCTTGTCTGAGTTCGTTCAGTGTTAGCAAGATTTGTTCAGGAGTTTGATTAAGCTCAATGTGTAACTGATTGAGGCTAAACTGCTGCTTAAGCTCTTGCTGCAAGCTTGATTGTTTGGCTTTAAGTTGAGTTAAGTATTTCTGAACTTGCTCAAGCTCAGCAAGACACTGGGTAAGCGCATGTTGTTGGTTTTGCCATGCATTAAATTTAGTTTGTTCTAGCGCTACTGCCTGTTGCTCTTGTTGTTGCTGCAAGTCGAATAAAGCTTTAGAGACTGCACTGTCATCAACACGGTAAGGGTGATGTGTGCTTCCACACACTAAGCAAGCTTCGCCGTCTTTAAGATTGGCCCGTAGCTGCTCAATATTTTCGGTGTGTAATAAACGCTGCTGTTGCAGGATGTGCTGTAACTTTTCACGTTCAGTTTTTGCTGTTTGGTACTCTTGCTCAGCTAACTGACAAACGGTTTTAAGCTGCTGCTCTTGGGCTGAGGCCTGTGTCTGTTTTTCAGAGAATTGCTGAAGCTCAGCATAGAGCTCATGATAAATTTTTATTTTTTGCTGAATCAGATCTAACTGCGTGACTTGAGCAAGTTTTTGATCTTTATCTTTACGCTGTTGTTCAAGCTTTAACTCAATCTGTTCAACTGTGCCTACAGAAACAGTGATCTGTTCGAGTTCACTTTTAGCTTCCGCTAGCTTCTGGCGAGCAAGGGTAGGGTTGCCGAGCTGTTGTTCAATCGCTTCATAATTTTGAATAAATTGTCCGAGCTGATGCAGATGCGCTGAGAGGCCTTTGTCCAATACAGCATATTGCTGAGTCTGAGTAAGCTGTTGTTGTAAATGAATTTGGTTCTGCTCAAGTTGTACAATCTGCTGTTGCACACTGTTTTGCTGTTGTTGCACTGGACTGAGTTTTTGCTCAAGTACATGTCTTTTTTCTTTGCACTTTTTATATTCATCGGCAATAAAAGCACGTTCCTGAATGGACTGTCGAACTTGATTTAAAGCTTGTTGATGCTTTTGCTCAAAATCGAGTGTCTGTTTGAGTTCTTGTTCTGCAAGTTGATACTGTTTTTGTCCTGTTTCAAAAACTTGCACCAACTCATTAAACTTGGTTTGAGCTTGCTGAATTTGCGGCTCAAGTTGTTGTAGCGTTTGTAAATTTTGAGCTTGCTGAAAA
>NZ_JZFB01000003.1:32480-44055 GCF_001188385.1 Acinetobacter sp. V2
GCTGATGATGGTTTTGCTGGGTTTGAAACTGTTGTTGTTTAGCTTGAACTTCTTGCTCAAGTTTTACTTTACGCTCAAACCATTGTTGCTGTTTGTCTAAGATATTTTTGTGTTGTTCTAATTTTTGATGATTTTGCTCGACTTGCTGATATTGCTCGGTAAATGCAGCAATCTCTTCATCAGACAAAATTTCAATGTGGCCTAAGAATTCTTCGAGCTGTTTACGCTGCTTTGCAATATCTGCTGTTTTACGAAAAGCCAGCTCACCAATTTTAGCGAAAATGCTGGAGTTAGTTAGGTATTCGAGTAATTCACCGCGTTCACTGTCTCTTGCTTTTAAAAATGCAGTCACTTCTGACTGGGCAAGTAATACGGCACGTGTAAATTGTTCAAAAGAAAGCTGTGTAATTTGTTTAACTTTTTCATCAACCGCTTTGGCTTTATCGGCAAGTACAACGCCATCGGTCAGGCATTTTAAATGGCGTTGCACGCTTTGTAATTTACCATTGGGGTTTTCACGCGCACGTTTAATTTCCCAACGTGCCAAATAGCGTTTTTGATCTTGTGCGATAAAGCAAAGTTCAGCAAAACCATGTCCTGTACCACGGCGTAAGACAGTTAAAGGTGAGTTGGTGAGTAACTCTGAACCATCAACATCTTTTAATTTACCATCGCTGTCTTTAAGGCGCGGAACCCGATTAAACAAAGCCAAACACATTGCATCTAAAATGGTCGACTTACCAGCCCCCGTTTTCCCCACAATCGCAATTAAACCGGCATGGGCGAGAGGTGCGCTTTCAAAATCAATAAAGTGTTCATCAGAAAGAGATGCCAGATTTTTTATTCGAATGGATAAAATTTTCATGACATATCCTTAAGGGGTTGCATCATTTTCAAGATTTTTTTGTGCTTCTTGTACCAGACTCAGAAAATCTTTTAAGACAGCATCATCGGCGCTGTAACCTTGTTTTTCCCAGATATTTTGAAAGAGTTTTTCTGGTGTTGGCGGTTCAAGAGCGATTTGCTGAGTGGTATTTGAATCAGTAGCGTCTTTATTCACATATTGACGTGAAATACGCACTAAACGGTAGCGGTCAGGCGGTAGGGCTGCTTCAAACTGCTGACGTAAATTAGGCTGGGGCGGCGTTAAACTATAATATTCAATATCGACATATTCACGGTGGTCAATATTCTCAATCATGCCGTTTGGCAATGCTTTGAGTTGTTGCAGCACTTCGTTTAACTCACCACGAATACGGTGCAATTGTATGCAACGCGGAATTTCTACAGCTTCAAATTGCAAACGGTTGTCTGCTTCTTGAGTCAGGTCAATTTTGACTTCAACTACTTGGTGCTTATAGTTAATTTCACTAAAGGAAAGCGGAATCGGCGAGCCACTATAACGAATATGCGGCTGACCTACTTTTTGTGGTTTATGCAAGTGCCCTAAAGCGACATAGTCGACGGCATCTTCAAATAAAGTCGTTGAAAGTGCTTCTTCATTACCAATAATAATTGGACGTTCAGAGTCGGATGTTTCCCCACCTTGCATATGCGCATGCGACATCAAAATTAGGGCTTGGTCTGGTGTTTTACGACGTTTTGCTTCGGCAATCAGTTGCTGGTGCAAATAGGCAATCGCATTTTTGCTGTTGGTGGTATGTTCATTAAAGCCCGTAATTTCGGCCGAGCGTAAAAAAGGTAGAGCAAGGCACCACGCCACAATATCCTGATTTTGATTATAAATAGGTAAAAGTAGTCGATCGAGATCTAGGGTTTTATCTTCATTCCAGCGAACCACGCCCACAGTTTTTGCATTGTATTTTTCTAAGAGTGGCTCGACCTGTTCAATACGGTAGCCTGAGTCATGGTTACCCGCAATCATGAGTGTTTGCATGTGTGGTGCAATACGGTGTGCATCTGCTAAAAATTGGTAGAGTTGTTTTTGTGCTTGAGAACCCGGGTTAATGACATCAAAAATATCGCCGGCAATGAGTAGGGCATGCGGTTGTTTTTCTTGAATTTGAGTGAGTAACCAGCTTAAAAATTGTTGGTGTTCGTAGTGGCGTGAATGATTATAAAAAAACTGCCCCAAATGCCAGTCAGAAGTATGTAGAAAATGTACGGACATAGAAACAGACATCAAGCCAAAATAAACACAGATACGTTAGCATAAATTGGCAGGAGATTTTATCAAGACATTTTAAAGTGCTCGTTATTTAAGCCTAAGTTGAAACTTAAATTAAATTTTTCACTTTAAACTTTGGTTTGTTACTATCGACTTAAACCATGAACTTTGAGAAAAAAATGACCATTCATGAATACGAAGTAAAAATACAGTGGGAAGGCAATACAGGAACTGGCACTTCTTCTTATCGTTCATATAAAAGAGATTTTAGTATTCAACATCCGCAAAAAGCCACGATTCAAGGTTCATCAGACCCAGCCTATTTAGGTGATGTGACCAGATGGAACCCAGAAGATTTATTGGTTGCATCAGCTTCAGCTTGTCATAAGCTTTGGTATTTGCACCTATGTGCAGTCAATCATATTCACGTACTGAGTTATGTCGACAAAGCACTTGGTTTTATGGAAGATACAGATCCAGTTAAACGCGGCCACTTTACCCAAATTATTTTAAGACCAGAGATTGTTTTGGAAAAAGGTGCTGACCAAGAGCTTGCAGCAAAACTGCATGAAGAAGCGCATCATGAATGCATGATTGCCAATTCGGTGAATTTCCCAATTACATGTGAAGCCAGTTTTAGCTTTGCTGAATAAATAATATGAAATAGCCACCGATAAAAAGGCGGTGGCTATACATTAAAAAATAAATAAAGTCGTTAATTAAGATCTTTAAGCTGCATTTTCATCGACTTGAAAAATACCAAAAACGTTGTGGTCTAAATCGACAAAGTAACCATGCCAAGCACGGCCCGGAATGGCGAATTTATCCATCGCGACAATGCCACCTTGCGCTAAAATTTTTGCAGCCACTTCATCGAAGTTTTCGACTTGAATCGAACAGGTAAATGCATTGGTGCCATATTCCATTGGCGGCGTTTGGGCTGGGCGTTTTAATAGTCCACCCATAATTGAAGGCGTTTCGATACGGTAATATTCAATCGGTAAATTTTCATCGAGTTTAAATTGCCAGCCAAACACAGCTTGATAAAACTGCGCATCGCGGGCAGGGTTTGAAGACTGGATTTCAAAATAGGCAATATTGTTCATATTATTTAAAACATATTTTTATGGTGCAAAAAGTATACGCATAGCCTTTATAGCCACGAAAGGACTATTGTGTATGTTGAGCGTAAAATAAATGAAAGTGCTAGAAAATAAAAACCGACGATTCGAGTGATGAGAGAATCGTCGGTCAAAAACTTCATCAAGGGTTTCGGCTGCTAACAAAACCTAATCCGAAGGAAGGAAAGAGTCGTAATGAAAGGTCACCGAAACAATTTTGCGGATGCCGTGCAAAGGAAGTATTCGGTTGCTGCGACCTTATTACCCTATATAACGTCAAGAGATTCGAATTGGTTGACAGAAAAATGAAAAAAAATCGAAAAAAATTTATAATTATTTTTTGAACCCATAAATTAGGCAAAAATATGACCAAATTACGTTCTTACTTTCTCTGGTTTTTTGGTTTATGCATTGTACTGACCTTAATTGTAGGTGTGGTTGCAGCACTATTACCAGCGAGTGTAGGCGGTATTTTAACAGCCGTTCCATATTTAGGGGCAATGATTTTTGTCTTATTTAAATTTTTAAAGAAAGAACGCCGTGCACCGACTGTACAAGAAAAAAAGAAATTTACTTTAGGTTTTACCCTGATTTTTTGGGGCTATAACTTGTGTGGTGTTTTATTTGGTCTGTTTTTATTTGCCAGAAAAGACCCTGAGATTTTGCAGAACTTTATGCTTTACCTCAAACAACCTCAGTTCTTGAGCATTATGGTGATTATGCTTTTAATGTTAGCTATTCCGCTTTATTTAATTACCTACTGGTTTTATGGCAAACAGGCACAGCGAATGGCAGACAAAATGTTTAATGTGCAATAGATCACTACATAAACAGCTACGATTAAATATAAATGAGTCTTATATAATTAAATAAAACTTGTGTCCTCGGCTTTGGAGGAAATATGAATAAGAATGTATTAATCACCGGTGCCAGTGGTTTTATCGGAACGCATTTAATTAAGTTCCTGCTGCAAAAAAATTATAACGTGATTGCTGTGACACGGCAGGCTGGAAAGAAATCTGACCATCCTGCCTTACAGTGGGTGCAAAAATTCGAAGATATTACGACACGTCAAATTGACTATGTGGTGAATTTGGCAGGTGCAAATATTGGTGAAAAACGCTGGACCGAGTCACGTAAAAAACAACTCATTGAAAGCCGAGTAAACACGACCCGAAAGTTATATGCATGGCTCAAGCAATCTGAAATTTTTCCAGAAGTGATTGTTTCTGGTTCGGCCATTGGCTATTACGGAATAGATGATCAGGAAAAGTGGGCAGAGGTGTGCACCGAACAAAGCCCACCACAGCCTATTTTTATGTCTCAGCTTTGCCAAGAGTGGGAACGAGCAGCTTTAGCAGATCCTCAGCAAAATACTAAAATTATTCGTTTAGGCGTAGTGTTTGGGCAGGGCGGTGGTATCTTGCCTAAAATGTTGCTTCCGATTCGACTCAATTTAGTCGGTCAAATTGGTCATGGTCGTCAGCCTGTGGTTTGGGTACACATTGAAGACGTGTTAAACGCAGTCGAGTTTATATTTAAGCATCCTCAATCTGCCCAAATTCATAATGTAGTAGCGCCAGAAAATGTGACCCAAAAGGCCTTTGTTGAACAAGCAGCTGAGGTACTCAATAAGAAACCAATGTTGTCAGCACCAAGCACGGTTTTTCGCTGTTTGTTAGGGGAACAGTCTCAATTGATCTTAAATGGGCAATACGTCAAACCCGCAGCTCTGCAAGCAGAAGGATTTGAGTTTGCTTATCCTCAGTTAAAAATGGCTTTAGAGAATATATTGGTGTCAGGCTAAGATTTTATTTTGCAAACGCTCTGGGGAATATGCTTTGGCATCCACTAATGTCGGTTGATCTAGCATAAGCTGACGGAGCAATTGTGCAGAGCCTGCACCCATACATAACCCATTTCTAAAGTGACCAAAGTTTGCCCATAGGTTATCCATTTCAGGCATTTTGCCAATGTACGGAACGCCATTTGGTGAACTTGGTCTGAGTCCTGCCCAGCGATGTACAATCGGGAAATCGGCCAGTTCAGGTACCATTTCTAAACATGCTTCTAAAATATTGTGCTGGGTGGTTTCGTCTGTAGACGTGTCAAAACCACGATGTGCCATGCTTGACCCACACACAATATGGCCGTCCATACGTGGAATCAGATACATCACTCGATTCATGCACATGGTCGGTAGCCAGTGAGCGGGGGTTTTAAATAACAGCATTTGACCTTGAACAGGTTCGACTGGAATTTCGAGTTGTAATTGTGAGTTCCAGTAATGGCTCCAAGCGCCCGAAGTTATTACAAAATGATCTGCTGTATGTTTGCGACCATCTTCAGTTTGTAGGGCTTGTATAGCATCGCCATGTTGAATCAGTTTTTTAACAGCAGTGTGTTCAAAAAACTCAACATTCGGGTGTTGTTTTAAATAGCTAATCAGGGACTGTAATACGCGTGGATTGCGAATATTAGACAGTTCAGGGAAATAAATCGCTTCTTGAAATTGATCGGAAATATGCGGGTTGACTTGCTCTAGCGCATCTCGCTGTAAATATTCACAACGTTGCATGGGTTCTTGATGTTGTTCGGCGTAGGAAAGCCCAACGTCAAAATCTTCTTCATCAAAAATCAGCATGCCTGTGTCATGAATTTCAAAATCAATCCCTGTAATAGGGTAGAGCTTTTGGTTCCATGCTTGATAAGAGGCTTTACCAAATTGAGCAAGTTGGTTTACTGCATGCACATAGCGCCACGGATACATCGGAGAGAGAATACCTCCGCCAGCCCAAGAGGCTGCTTGTCCCGCTTGTTGTTGATCAAAAATGCTTAACGTACAGCCTTGATCAACCAACTCCAGCGCAGACATTAATCCACTTATGCCCGCGCCAATGATTGCAATATGCATGCAGTGTTATCCTTTCTCTGCGAACTTAGTTCATTTCCTTGAGTTTTTCAGCAGCGGTTTCTGCAAAGTAAGTCCAGATCCCGTCTGCACCAGCACGGCGGCAGCACATGAGCGATTCTAAAATTACTGAGTCTGATAACCAGCCATTTTGAATTGCACCAGCTAACATCGCATATTCGCCACTCACTTGGTAAATGAATGTCGGAATACCAAAGGTATCTTTCACTTCACGTACCACATCCAGATAAGGCATGCCCGGTTTTACAATCACCATGTCGGCGCCTTCTTGAATATCAAGCGCGATTTCATGTAACGCTTCGGCACGGTTGGCAAAGTCCATCTGGTAGTTATATTTATTACCACCTTTGAGGTTGGATGCAGAGCCAACAGCATCACGGAATGGCCCATAGAAGCTAGATGCATATTTCGCAGAGTAGGCCATGATGTTGGTATAGATGTGACCATTGGCTTCTAAAGCCTGACGAATCGCGCCAATGCGGCCATCCATCATGTCACTTGGTGCAATCACTTCGGCACCTGCTTCTGCATGACTTAAGGCTTGTTTAATCAAGCATTCTACAGTCTCGTCATTGAGCACATAGCCAGTTTCATCAATAATGCCGTCTTGACCATGAGTGGTGTATGGGTCGAGGGCACCATCAGTAATTAACACCATTTCTGGTAATTCTTTTTTAAGCAAACGGCAAGTGGTTTGTACTAAACCATCTTCATGCCATGCAGCTTCTGCAGTAAGGCTTTTATCTTCTTGAGGGGTAACTGGAAAAAGAGCCAGTTTTGATACACCCAATTCCAGAAGTCTTTCAGCTTTTTTCAGTAACAAATCTGCCGACAAACGCTGAATGTTTGGCATACTTGGAATATCTTGGGTCTGATTTTGTCCCGGTAATACAAATACTGGATAAATCAAGTGATTGGTAGTGAGCTGTGTTTCGCTGACCATCGCACGCAACTGGTCATTTTTACGGATACGGCGCATGCGAGTGGCTGGAAATGCAGGACGATTGAACGTATAAGTCATAACAATCTCGATGTTCGGTATTACACTAGGATAGGTTGGCGGATATTCCATTACTGTCAACCGACTGCTGTATTGTAGCCCCATAATGCTGGATTTGTACAAAATTATGGGTGTTTATCATGCTTTTAAATTTAGGCAATGTATGAGTGATGAAAAGAAAAATTGGACTGGGAATATCCATTTAGGCGCAAAAACTGACCTAACTGTGGTTCTCAACCAATTATGTAAGGCGTTTAATAGCTCTCCTTTTTTTAAGCATAGTGGAATGATTATGCGTGTGGTGGACGGGCACATTGAAGGCTATATCGAGATGCAACCCAACCTGATTGGCAATCTGGCATTTCAGATTTTGCATGGCGGCGTTGCTGCAACCTTGCTCGATAGTATTGGCGGAATTGTGGCCATGGAACATCTCTATCGCCGTTCAACCCCAGAAACTTTAACTGAAACGATTAAACAAGTGTCGCGTTTGGCAACAGTCGATATGCGTGTAGATTATTTAGCACCGGGGCGTGGTAAGTATTTTATTGCCCGTGCTGAAGTGTTACGTTTAGGTCGTAAGGGCTGCACCATGCGCATGACCATGGTCAATGATGAAGAGAAAGCCATTGCTGCGGGTATTGCTTCATATGCCTATTAAGCAATGAATTGAACCATTTAAAAGCGCCGAGTGCGCTTTTTTTAGTGTTTGAAAAGCTAAAATTTTCATAAAAACTTTGAGATAAACATTAATTTAATTAGAACGAACGCATGAGTTATAAATTTTTATTCTCATATTATGAGGTTTTAGCGTTAAAATTACCTCCTTTGACAATGCGATATGTCTTGTTTATAGAAAAATAAAAACTCTATAACAAGGTGTAGTGCGAGATTGATGGCAAAGCCAACTCATCTTTAGGAACATACCATGACTGATGCACAAAGCAATGTACAAGAAACAGTGCCAACAACATCTGCCTCGGATGAAAACAATCAAAACAAGCGCAAAAAATTTCTTGGTTTTTTTGCGCTGATTTTATTGATCGCCGCTATTTTGTATGCAATCTGGGCATTATTTTTAAATAATTCCGTGAGTACGGATAATGCCTATGTCGGTGCAGAAACCGCGCAAATTACTTCAATGGTGAGCGGACAGGTCGCTCAGGTTGTCGTAAAAGATACCCAAACGGTACATCGTGGTGACGTGCTGGTTCGTATTGATGACCGTGATGCCAAAATTGCATTAGCGCAAGCTGAGGCAGAACTCGCAAAAGCAAAACGCCAATACAAACAAACCGCGGCAAACAGTAGCTCTTTAAACTCTCAAGTTGTGGTTCGTGCTGACGAAATTAATAGCGCTAAAGCACAGGTTGCTCAAGCGCAAGCTGACTACGACAAAGCCGGGTTAGAGCTCAACCGCCGTGCACAACTTGCTGCGTCTGGTGCAGTGTCTAAAGAAGAACTCACTAAGGCACAAAGTGCAGTTGAAACAGCGAAAGCCGGGCTAGAGCTTGCTAAAGCAGGTTTGGCTCAAGCGTCTTCAAGTCGTAAAGCTGCCGAAAGCACCTTAGCTGCAAACGAAGCCTTAATTCAGGGTGTAAGCGAAGTTTCAACACCTGATGTACAAGTTGCACAGGCACATGTTGAACAAGCTCAGCTTGATTTAGAACGTACCGTGATTCGTGCACCAGTTGATGGTGTGATCACACGTCGTAACATTCAAGTTGGTCAACGTGTTGCACCGGGCACCAGCATGATGATGATTGTGCCGCTGAATGATTTATATGTAGATGCAAACTTTAAAGAAAGTCAGTTGAAAAAAGTCCGTCCGGGTCAAATCGTTACGCTTACTTCAGATTTATATGGCGACGATGTTGAATATCACGGCAAAGTGATGGGCTTCTCCGGTGGTACAGGCTCTGCCTTTGCCTTAATTCCGGCTCAAAACGCAACAGGTAACTGGATTAAAGTGGTTCAACGCTTACCAGTTCGTATTGCACTTGACCCGAAAGAACTTGCTGAACACCCACTGCGTGTTGGCTTGTCGATGGAAGCAAAAGTCGACTTATCTGCGAAGTAAACGCTTATGAAAACGCAAACACCTTTTGCCGAACTAAGCGGTGGCCGTTTATTACTGGCAGCGTTTGTTATTGCCTTGTCGAACTTTATGGTCGTGCTCGATACGACCATTGCCAACGTATCTGTACCGCATATTACCGGTAACCTTGCTGTTTCAAGTACACAAGGTACATGGGTTGTTACGTCGTATGCAGTTGCAGAAGCGATTTGTGTACCTTTAACGGGTTGGCTTGCAGGGCGCTTTGGTACTGTTAGGGTTTTTATTTTTGGCCTGATTGGTTTTACCATCTTTTCTTTTTTGTGCGGCCTAGCAAACTCGTTAGGCATGCTGGTGTTTTTCCGTATTGGACAAGGTCTATGCGGTGGCCCACTCATGCCACTCAGCCAAACTTTGCTGATGCGTATTTTCCCTCAAGAAAAGCATGCGCAGGCGATGGGCCTATGGGCAATGACGACCGTCGTTGGGCCAATTTTAGGACCAATTTTGGGTGGTCTGATTAGTGATAACCTGTCTTGGCACTGGATTTTCTTTATTAACATTCCGGTCGGCATTGTTTGTGTTTTAGCGGCAATCCGTTTGCTTAAACCAGCCGAAACAGAAACGATTTCTTTAAGAATCGATACCGTCGGTTTAGGTCTGTTAATTTTGTGGATTGGTGCACTACAGCTCATGCTCGATTTAGGGCACGAACGAGACTGGTTTAATAGTACCAGCATTGTGGTATTAGGCTTAACTGCCGCCATAGGCTTTGTGGTGTTCCTCATATGGGAGTTGACCGACAAACACCCCGTCGTGGACGTCAAAGTCTTTAGGCATAGGGGCTTTGCAATTTCGGTACTGGCCTTGTCGCTCGGCTTTGGCGCGTTCTTTGGCAGCATTGTATTGATTCCACAGTGGCTGCAAATGAACCTTTCTTACACCGCTACATGGGCCGGATATTTAACCGCAACCATGGGCTTTGGTAGTTTGACCATGTCACCGATTGTGGCAAAGCTTTCGACCAAACATGACCCACGCGCACTAGCCAGTTTTGGTCTGATTTTGCTAGGGGGCGTGACCTTAATGCGGGCATTCTGGACCACAGACGCCGACTTTATGGCACTGGCTTGGCCGCAGATCCTGCAAGGTTTTGCTGTACCGTTCTTCTTTATTCCACTGTCGAATATTGCACTTGGTTCGGTACTCCAGCAAGAGATTGCATCTGCTGCGGGTCTTATGAACTTCTTAAGAACCATGGCAGGGGCGATTGGTGCTTCAATTGCGGTGACCGTGTGGGACGACCACGCCAAAGTTGCACGTAGTGAAATGGTGTCAAACCTAAATACTGCCGAAGTTCAAAATAACCTTGCGCAAAATGGTTTTTCGGCTGACTCGACCTTAGGGATTATTTCAAACCTCGTTGATAAAGAAGCGATTACCATGTCGGCAAACCATGTATTTTTGCTATTTGCGATGGTGTTTGTCTTTGCGGGGCTGGTCATTTGGCTGTGTCCGAAACCCAAAGGAGATGTCAGCGGAATGCCATCTCACTAAACACAAAAAAGCATCTCTTCGGAGGTGCTTTTTTTAGATCTATTAAAAAATAGAGCGAGTCTATAAATGGTAGATTTTGCCTGTATTTCACTAAATAAAGCATGCCAGAATCGGGCAGATCAAATATAAAAGCGTGTAATATCAAGCAAGGAGGCTTAATACAGGGCACAGGATAAAACGCCCTTAAACATTCAATATTATAAAACCTTATTTTTATCAAAGATTAAAAAAACTTAATACCTGAAAACAAAGAAGCTTGCATGGCAATTGCATGGATAGGCAGGCGTATATATTGGAGTTATCACGTGAATAAAAGATATTCATTTTTGTTCAGTAGTTTATTAGCAGTCGGTTTATTACAAGGATGTGGAGATGATTCTTCAGATCAGCCCAAGGATGATTCAAATACAACCCCACCCAATTTAATTGTTGATAATGACCCGACCAGTTGTAGCAAACTGGCACAAGACGGTTCAAGCGTGGTGGTCGGTTCAAACCAAAATGGTGACCCAGCAGCGCCTGAGGGTGCGTCGGGTTATAGACTCGGTAACACGGTTAAATACGCAGATAAATATATGGTGGTGGCAAACACGCCACTTGCGGTAAAAGCGGGTTGTGATGTTTTAAGAGCAGGTGGTAGTGCAGTCGATGCAGCCGTTGCGGTACAAGCGGTGCTAGGTCTAGTAGAACCTCAATCGAGCACCATTGCTGGTAGTGGTTTTATGATGTATTACGACGCCAAAACCAAAAAAGTCACGGCTTACGACGGCCGTGAAACCGC
>NZ_JZFB01000003.1:44097-48027 GCF_001188385.1 Acinetobacter sp. V2
ATATATGACCCAAATTCACCAGCACCTGTACCAAGTGCCCGCCGTAGTGGTCGCTCGATTGGTGTGCCGGGAGTGATGCGTTTGCTCGAACAAGCACAAAAAGAACATGGCAAACTCAAGTGGAACCAGCTTTTTGGTGAAGCGATTGGTTTGGCTGACAACGGTTTCCGCATTCCGGGCCGTTTGGCAGATGCAATTGCAAGCAATGCAAACAGCTTAGCGCTCGATGCAAATGCAATGGCAACCTATTTCTATACAGATGGTTCACCTCGTAAAGTCGGTGAGACCATGACCAATAAAGCCTATGCAAAAACCCTAGAAGCACTTGCCACGCAAGGCGCAAATGCGTTGCACACCGGTCCAATTGCCCAAGCGATTGTGGCAAAAGCAGGGCAGACGCTAGGGGATGACCCAGCACGAACTCCAATTACTCCAAGTTTGATGACCTTGCAGGATTTGTCGAACTATCAGGTTAAAAAACGCGACCCGATTTGTACGACGTATCGTGATCGTTACTATGTATGTACCATGCCGCCTCCATCTTCGGGAGGAATTGCAGTTGCACAGACGCTTGGTATTTTAGAAAACTTTGATATGTCGCTTTACCCACCTAAAAACCCTGAAAATGAAGGCGGTGTGCCCGATGTGATGGGCGTGCATTTAGTGTCTGAGGCAGAGCGTTTGGCCTACGCCGACCGCGATAAATATGTGGCAGACACTGACTTTGTTGCTTTACCAGCGCAGGGTATTGCAAGCTTTATTGATAAAAACTACCTGAAACAACGTGCAGCACTGATTAACCCAAACCAAAGTATGGGCGTTGCGCCAGCGGGTAATTTCAACCCAGCTTCGGGCGTCGACACCACTGTTGAACACGGAACAACTCAGTTCACGATTGTAGATGCCTATGGCAATGTGGTTTCAATGACATCGACTGTTGAATCGAGCATGGGCTCATTCCACATGGTGGATGGTTTCTTGCTTTCAAACCAGTTAACTGACTTTAGCGCCAACCCGCTAGACAGCACGGGAGCACTGGTTGCCAACCGTGTGGAAGGGGGCAAACGCCCACGTAGTACCATGGCGCCAACTTTAGTGTTTAAAGGCACCACGCCAGATGAGTTTTATATGGCAACAGGTTCACCAGGCGGCGGCACGATCATTCAATATGTAGTTAAAACGTTGGTAGGTGCGCTGGACTGGAACTTAAACGCTCAGCAGGCGACCTCGCTTGTTAACTTTGGCGCGACCAATAGCAAAAACACCAATGTGGATAGCTCGAATGTGCAGCTTTCTTTGCTTGATTTGATTGAAGGCTTAAAAGCAAAAGGGCATGGCGTTGCCAACACTGCGCAAACCAGCGGTATTTCAACGATTATGAAAGTAAATATTAATAATCAGAGTAAATACGCAGGTGGGGTAGACCCACGCCGTGAAGGTATTGTGTTAGGCAATGGTGCTTTGTAGACCAAATTTTAAAAAAGCTGTCATTTTGGCAGCTTTTTTTATGTGGCCCTTGAAAAAAACAAAAGACACTCAATTATGTAAATATGTTCATCAGTAGCAGACTGTTGATAAAATGCACAGTATTTTATTTTAGTTATGCTATGATGTTCAGACATTCATGGGGATGTTATTGGCTTCGACGCTGGTGATGAAACTCATAGATGCATGCCGAGAGCGCATTTTCTCTCGTAAATCAAATTTGCATATTTTAGTCGCAAACGACGAAACTTACGCTCTAGCTGCCTAAGGGCAGTTTGTCCGCTTCCTAGAATACTTGTGGTTTAGGAACCCGACCGTAGCGCACGCACACAAGTCCGTATAGAGTCAAGCCTCGGGGCTTTATACCAAACTTAGAGGATCGCAACTTGTACCCTGTTCGTCGGGTCACTTGGTGTTAAAACAATAGACGATATCTAAGCATGTAGTATTCTCGAGCGTAATGCTGGCGGACGCGGGTTCAACTCCCGCCATCTCCACCAAAATTCTTGAAAAGCCCTGAAACGAAAGTTTCGGGGTTTTTTATTAATAACTGTTTACTAATAAATGATGTGATTTGAATATAAGAATTACTCTTCAAAAATTATTTAATTTAATATTTCTTAAAACCCAAAAATAATAACTATTGATATATAAAAACTTTTTAGTATGAAAAATCTTTGAATTTTATTATTCTTATTTTAATTATTAAATAAAATGGTTCATTGGCATGGATAAAAAGAAATTATCTGAGCGAGATATATGCAGTAAATTTATTAATCCAGCTTTAGAACAAGCAGGTTGGACAGCGCATCAAATTCGTGAAGAAGTTACTTTTACCAATGGCCAAATTATGGTGCGGGGAAAACTGCATACTCGTGGTGAGCGTAAACGTGCTGACTATGTTCTTTATTATAAAAAAAATATCCCTTTAGCAGTTATTGAAGCTAAAGATAACAATCATAGTGTTGGAGCTGGTATGCAACAGGCTTTAGCCTATGCAGATTGCTTACAAGTGCCTTTTATTTTTTCGAGTAATGGCGATGGATTCTTATTCCACGATCAAACAGGATTATTTGGAAAAGTTGAACAAGAATTAGGATTAGATGAGTTTCCTTCACCAGAACATCTATGGAAACTTTATGAGCAACATAAAGGATTAACAACGCCAGAGTCAAAACAAATTGTTGAATACCCATATTATGATGATGGCTCAGGACGTATACCACGTTATTACCAAGTAAATGCGATTAATAAAACTATTGAGGCAATTGCACGTGGCCAAAATCGTATTTTACTTGTGATGGCGACAGGTACAGGTAAAACCTATACAGCTTTTCAAATTATATGGAGGCTATGGAAGTCTGGCGCTAAAAAAAGGATTTTATTTTTAGCAGATCGAAATATTTTAGTAGACCAAACTAAGAATAAAGATTTCAAACCTTTCGGTCAGAAAATGACAAAAATATCAAAGAGAATGATTGATAAGAGTTATGAAATCTATCTTTCACTTTATCAAGCAGTGACTGGTTCAGAAGAAGAAAAAAATATCTATAAACAGTTTACTCCTGAATTCTTTGACTTAATTATTATTGATGAATGTCATCGTGGTAGTGCTAATGAGGATTCGGCTTGGCGTGAAATTTTAGAATATTTTAGTTCAGCCACTCATGTTGGTTTAACGGCTACTCCAAAAGAGACGAAAGACACTTCAAATATTACATATTTTGGTGATCCTGTTTATACCTATACACTGAAACAGGGGATTCAAGATGGTTTTCTTGCACCTTATAAAGTTATCCGTATCGATATAGATAAAGATTTACAAGGGTGGCGTCCAGAAAAAGGCAAGAAAGATCTGCATGGATATGAAATTACAGATCGTATTTATAATCTAAAAGATATGGACAAGGGACTTGTTTTAAAAAAGCGAACAGAACTTGTTGCTAAAAAAATTACAGAGTTTTTAGTTAATACTGATCCCTATGCAAAGACAATTGTGTTTTGTGACGATATTGACCATGCAGAACGTATGCGAGAAGCCCTAGTTAATTTGAATCCTGAACGAATCAAAGAAAACTATAAATTTGTCATGAAAATTACAGGCGATGATAAAGAGGGCAAAGCTGAACTAGATAACTTTATTAATCCTGAAGAACGATACCCTGTCATAGCAACAACATCTAAATTGATGACCACAGGTGTAGATTCTGAAACTTGTAAATTGATCGTACTTGATCAGCATATTAAGTCTATGACTGAGTTTAAACAGATGATTGGTCGTGGTACACGTATTAATGAAGAGTTTGGAAAAACTTGGTTTACGATTATGGATTTTAAAAAAGCTACAGAACTTTTTAGTGATCCAGCTTTTGATGGTGAACCAGTTGTTATTTATGAACCGAAATCTGGTGAACCTATCGTACCACCTGATGAGACAGATATAGG
>NZ_JZFB01000003.1:48069-55971 GCF_001188385.1 Acinetobacter sp. V2
TCTGATGACGACTCAACAATAGGCGGTACTTCTGGTGGTGATGATACTGGTGGGGGTGGTGGAGAATTACCAAGAAAATTTTATGTAAATGATGTCTCAGTTAACGTGATTGGGGAACGAGTTCAGTTCTATGATAATGATGGGAAATTAGTTACTGAGTCTTTGAAAGATTATACACGGCAACATATTTTAAAGGATTATGAATCACTAGATGCATTTTTAAGAAAATGGAAAGGTGCTGATAAGAAGTCACTTATTATTGATGAGTTCAAAAAGCAAGGCGTAATTTTTGAAGCCTTAGAGGATGAGGTAGGTAAAGATTTTGATCCTTTTGATATGATTTGCCACGTTGCTTTTGACCAACCTGCGTTAACTAAAAAAGAACGTGCTAACAATGTTCGTAAACGTAATTATTTCACGAAATATAATGATCAAGCTCGTCAGGTATTAGATGCATTATTAGATAAATATGCAGATCAGGGGATTGAGCCTATTGAAGATGTAAAGATTTTACAAATTCCTCCATTTAATCAAATGGGATCAATCATTGAAATTATTCAGTCATTTGGATCGGTTGAAGCGTATACAAATGCTTTAAAAGAATTAGGAGATCATTTATATGATGATGCATCTTAATTGCCTGATTGGTACAATTGCCGCCAAATTTTTAAAATCTAATGCAGTTGTAATATGAGCATTTCAGGAACAATTAAATCCATTCAAGATACCATGCGTGAAGACGTAGGCGTTGATGGTGATGTACAACGTCTTGGACAGTTGGTGTGGATGTTGTTCCTTAAAGTTGTTGATGACCGAGAAAATGAACTGGCAACTTTGGCTTTATTGGAAGGGCAAACTTTTAAATCTCCGATTCCTGAAAAATTTCGTTGGCGTAATTGGGCTGCTAATGATGAGGGGATGACAGGGGATGAACTTAAAGATTTTATTGATAATGAATTATTTCCAGCATTACAAAATTTAGCTGTTGAAAATGATGACCCACGCGCTCGTGTAGTACAAAATGTATTTTCTGATGCATATAACTATATGAAATCTGGCGGCTTAATTCGTAAAATCATTAACCAAATACAGAAAGGGTTCGATTTTAATAAATCTAAAGAGCGTCATGCCTTTGGTGATATTTACGAACAGTTATTACGTGATTTGCAAGCAGCGAAGAATTCAGGGGAGTTTTATACTCCACGTGCAGTCACCACTTTTATGGCGCAGATCGTTGATCCCCAATTAGGTGAGTCTGTACTTGATCCTGCATGTGGTACAGGTGGATTCCTTACTTCTGCAATTGAACATAAACGTGAAAATTATGTTCAAACTGCTGAAGATGAAAAGATATTACAAAATAGTATTTACGGAATAGAAAAGAAGCCTTTGCCGCATTTGCTATGTACAACCAATATGATTTTGCATGGTATTGATGTACCTGTACAAATCCGTAGAGATAATACTCTCTCTTATTCTCTAAACTATTGGGATAAAAATAAGCGTGTAGATGTAGTTCTGACTAATCCTCCATTTGGTGGTACGGAAGAACAAGGCATTGAAAAGAATTTTCCTTCAAAATTTCAGACTCGTGAAACTGCCGATTTATTTATGGTGCTGATCATTCAGCTTTTAAAAGCTCATGGTCGTGCAGCGGTGGTATTGCCTGATGGTTTTATGTTTGGTGAAGGCATTAAAACAGCTATTAAAGAAAAATTAATGGAAGATTGTAATCTACATACGATTGTCCGTTTACCTAAGTCTGTATTCGCACCTTATACCCCCATTAGTACCAATATTTTGTTCTTTACTAAGGGTAAGAAAACAGAACATGTATGGTTCTATGAGCATCAATTACCACAGGGTGTAAAAGCCTATAACAAAACCAAGCCTTTACAACTAAAAGAGTTCGATACTCTAAAATCATGGTGGGGGAAAGAAAGTGATGGATTTGCTAGTCGTGTAGCAAATGAACAAGCATGGAAAGTATCTCTTCAAGATATTATTGATCGGGGCTATAACCTTGATATTAAAAATCCACATCAGGTTGAAGAGGATGTAAAAGACCCTAAAGAACTTTTAGCTAAATATACGAATCTTGAAGCTGAGGTTGCTAAAATTCGCCAGCAATTAAAAGCAATTTTAGATGAAGCTTTAGGTCAGTAATTCAGGATGAGTAAAATGGCAGATGTTAAAAAACTTATTACTGAGCATTTAGATATTTGGTTAACAGCAGAAACGGCGAAAAAGTCTGGACGTGGGCGTAGTTCAAGTTCTAGTAATTCAATTTATGGAGTACAGAAGTTACGTGAGTTGATTATCGACTTAGCAATACAAGGTAAGCTTTTACCATTAAAAATTAATAATGAATGTATTTTTAAGCTTCAAAAAAAAATTGATGAAGAAATTGTATTATTAATAAAATCTGGTGATATATCGGAAAAACAAATTATTCATACTATAGAGACTAGTTATCCTTATCAGATTCCAAAATCTTGGAAATGGGATAAATTAGCTAATTTAGCAGTTATAAATGGTGGTTTTGCTTTTAAGAGTATTAATTATTCCGATGAGGGTATTCGTGTCATCCGTATATCTGATTTCGATGAATTAGGTTTGAAATTTAATAATATTGTGCGTCATCAATACTCAGATAATCTAAAGAGCTTTTTAATTCATTCTAATAATATACTAATGGCAATGACTGGTGGGACTGTAGGTAAAACATGTTTTTTGAAATCTATACCAGAGCCTTTAATTGCTAATCAACGTGTGGCAACAATTAAACCTATTAATTGTATAAATGCAGATTATATTAATTTAGTATTGAAAAGTTCTTTAACGCAAAAAGTTATAGAAAAGGCAAAGAACTCAACCAATGATAATATATCAATGGGTAACATTCATAATTTATGGATACCCTTACCTCCACTAGAGCAACAACAACATATCATTGCTAAAGTCAATGAACTGATGCAAATTTGTGATCAGCTTGAAGAGCAACAAAACTTAAGTTCACAAGCGCATGAGCAATTAGTTGATACATTGTTAGGTATTTTGACTAATTCATCTGATGTAGAAGAATTTCAACAAAACTGGCAATATATTTCAAACAACTTTAATTTATTATTTACTACTGAATACAGTATCGAACAACTAAAACAAACAATTTTGCAATTAGCTGTGATGGGCAAATTAGTAAAACAAGATCTAAATGATGACTGCACAAGAGTATTACTTGAGCAGATTGCTGAAGAGAAATCAAGATTAATAAAGGAGGGGAGAATAAAAAAATCTAAGTCTTTGCCAGAAATAAGTAATGAGGAAAATTTATTTAAATTGCCTAGTAACTGGGAATTAGCCCGTTTAGATACATTAGTATTAGAAAGTGATGCTGGGTGGAGTCCTAGTTGTGAGCCTTTTCCAAGAATTGGGGATAATTGGGGGGTATTAAAAGTTAGTGCTGTTTCATGGGATTCTTTTGACCCTTTGCAAAATAAATCATTGCCTCTTGAATTAGAGCCTAGAGCCGATATTGAAGTACGTGATGGTGACTTTTTGATTTCTAGAGCAAATACAGCAGAATTAGTAGCTAAAAGTGTGATTGCGTATAATCCACCAAAACACTTAATGTTGAGTGATAAAATTGTAAGATTAAAACTGACTAACTTTTGTTCTAAAGATTATATTAATTTATATAATAAAACAAAATTTGCAAGAAGCTATTATGCAAAGGTATCAAGTGGTACAAGTGACTCAATGAGAAATGTTTCACGTCAACAGATATTAAATTTAATAATTTCATTGCCCCCATTTAATGAACAACTGAGAATTGTTGAAAAAGTAAATCAACTCTTTTGTATGATTGAGAAACTACAAATACTTCAAATTAAATTACAAAAAACTAAGCTTGATTTAGCAGAGAGTTTGGTTGCTAATATCTTGAGTGATCCGACTGATGAAAGCAAGTTTGAAATTGCAGATAACATTGTCCTGTTTAAAAAGCCAATTGAATCAGTCAAAGAATCTAAGCAAAAAAATTCTAATCAAATTGATTTATTTGCAAATGATAGTGTTGAAGATGATATAAAACTTCTGTCTCTAGCTGCTGAAATCACGTTTCAATTGCATACAGAGCCTACATTTGGTCATTTAAAACTACAAAAGTTGATTTATCTGTGTCAACAGTTAAAACATATGGATTTAGCTGCTGACTTTAAACAACATGCTGCTGGTCCATATGACCGTAATATAGCAATATACATTGATACTGAATTTAAAAAGCGTCAGTGGTTTAGCTATCATAAAGATGAAACACCAAAGTACAAACAACTTCGAAAATGTGGGGAGCATAAGACAGATTTCGAAAGATTCTTTGCAAAAGAAGCATCAGAACTCAATCTATTATTAGGACTCTTTAGAACGAGCAAATCTGATCATATAGAAATTGTTGCAACACTCTTTGCTTGTTTGTTACGTTTACTTGAGAAAAAGCAATCTGTTACTGAAGAGCAGCTTTTAAAAGAATTTTACGCTTGGTCTGAAGAGAAGAAACGATTTAGTAAAGCTGAAGTATTAACTGGTTATAAGTGGATGCATCAATATTCATTTATACCTCAGGTTTAATTCCCCAAGGCCCCCGTGCCACAACAGAACTTTAATTTTTTGCGCTGATTTAAAGTCATCCACCATTGCGACACAGAGATAAGGGAGCTAAGCCAAATGCTTAGCCCATGTCTTCTTTATCGCACCGCCGCATCACGCTAAAAAAAGTAGGGGCAAAGTCCTGTGGGAGAGCAGGACTTTGCAAACTGACATGTTCTAGACGTTGCATAAGCTTATGCGAATACACTTGTTCAAGCCGTTGGTAAATACAGTCGCAACTGGCTTGGGTGTGCCCACCAGACAGGCAAATTTCTTCAAAATCCTGCTGAGTGTGAATGTCGCAACCAGAAACACCGTAATCGCCTATTAAAAGGCTTAAAGCCAAAATAGGTTTATAAAGTTTCATATTATTCTCGTGATAATTTTCACTAAGTTATTAATAAAAAATAAGCCGCATATATTTAAAGTATTAAAATCATTTAAAAAGGGAATAGTTAACCCGCCTGAAATACAGGAAAATAAAATGATTAAAATTTTAAAATAAAATTATTTATAAATTTAAAATATTTTAGGTGAGAAAAAGCCTAAATTTTAAATAAATAAAATTACGAGAGAGGATAGGGAATTAATATAAAAAAGGTCATGGTCAACTCCTAGAATTTATGGAGCTCTACCACCAAAGATCACCGTCAATTGATTATGGTGGTAGAACGGAAGAGGGTTGACAGACTGGGTATACAAACCAGCACGCGCAAGCGCGTCCCCCTCCCGTCCTACCGCAACGGTAAGGGGGAGGTGCAAGTTGCGCACAAGTCTCATACTCAGGGAGTATTTACCTGATACGCTGTATACTCGGTCTGTCAAAACCGACTGGCAATGTAGGCCAGCGAGACCATAATAATCATAAGTTTTTAACAGGTCAATTCAATTTAAATAAAATATTATAAAAAATTAAAATATAAATTTATATTTTAAATAAACTCAAAAGTTTATCGATTTAAATCGGTGAATTAATAAATATAATAAAGTTAAACTAAACGTTTAGCCTGTGCTTAAAATGTATAACGGTAATTAATAAATACACGGTGCTGGTCCCAATCTTTACGTGTCATTCCATTTATTTTTTCACCTAAGTTTGCATTTTCAAACTTTGACTCATAATGCAAAAATGTATAACGCACATCTAAGTTTTTCACCCACGGCAAGGCATAACTCACCGTAAAGTCAAAGTAACGCTCTTTACCCTCAATATCACTGCTGATGTTACTTTGGTGCGCGCCAAAGCCATAAATATACTTCGCTTCGGTTTTTAAACCTTTCACGTAGTCTTTCCAGTTATATTTCAGGCGAAGGGCAACGGCAGTTTCATCGTTATTGGTAAAGTCAGGGCCAATGGTCGCAGAGGTCGGAAATGGGTTGGTGCCGTGGTCTTGCGTTAAAACCGAGTTGCGGTCGGAGTGCACTGCAAAGTTATCTTCAATCCAAAAACCATCAAACTTTGAAACGGCAATGCCGCCTTCGAGATTATTCTTGGCCACATTTACATCGACAAAATAACCATTGCCACGGTTGTTAATGTCTTGGCCTTTGACACAGTCCAGCTCGGTTTCGGCACCACATTTAAACAGCTTGCCATCATCACGCGAGAAAAAAGCCCCTGTGTTAAATGTCCACACAAGGCCATGCATCGGCAATTTATATTGAGCAATCGCTCCGTACTTTTTTAAATAATCTTTGCTATTTAAATACTCAGCATTCAAGCTCCAGTTTTTGTACTGATATTTGGCGCCGAGTAAACCGACATAATCAATTCGCTCGTCATTTTCAGTCACCAGTTTTTCAAATGAGTCCATGCTGCGCGGTTTCCAGCGGTCATAGTAAGCCATGTAAGTTTGTAGCTGATCACTCAGTTGAAACTGACCACTCGCACCCGAAAAAGTATCGGGCACCGCGCGGTTGTTGGTGCTTTTAAGCAAGAGTGAGTCTTGCAACTGACGGCCTAATTTAATTTCGCCTTTGTCGCCGAGTTTTGCTTTGATGTAGAGCTGACCTAAAGTTGCAAAGTTTTGATCAAGCTTGCCGTTATTTTCGACCTCTAAAAGCTGAGCGCTCGGTTTGCCAGAGTCAAATAATTTGGTGACTGCATAGAGTGAGCCATCTACTCCAAGCCAGTCCCACAAGTAAGGTGACTGATAATTTAACTCAAGCCCTAAAGCACTTTGTTCATATTCACTCGACGAAGGCGAAGGGTTGGCAAGCGTGGGGTGGGCAGTGCCTTCATCGTTCCAGTAACGGGTGTTAAGCTTTAATTCTAACTTGCCAAATTCTTGAGGAAGCTCTGCATAAGCGTTGCTCACACTGCCTAGACCAATACAGCCCCATAGCAAATATTTATTCATTTTAAATTCCTTTTTTAAGCATGAATAAGCCCTTTGCCTAACGCTGAGGTTAGGCAAGCTTTTTATGAAATGGATGAATTAAGGAGAGAGTTTTTCGAGCACTTGGCCTTTGGTTTCAATGGCAAACAAGAAGGTCACAAGCCCACCAATGAGCGCCACAACGGCAAGCACACTAAACACATATTGAATGCCATAGCCACCAACCACGAGGCCCACCATAACAGGTCCAATTGCAGAGCCGGCACGTAACCAAGCGGTACTAAACCCAATGCCCATCGCACGTAGGCGAGTTGGGTAAAGTTCGGCAGCGTAAAGGTATAAAGAGAATGAAATGGTTTGCAAAATGGCATAGCTAATCGTTGCGAAAATTACAACTTCCATCGCCGATTTTGCGCCTAAAACCGAGAGGCTCATGAGTGGAATAATCGCCAAGAAAAAGGCTGCACTGTACCAAGGGCGACGACCGACTTTATCAATCATTAACGCACAGATAATAGAGGCAATCACACCCACGCCCGACGTAATCCAGCCATAACCTAAACTGGTTTGAAGTGATAAGCCAAAGTGTTGTTTGTAAAGAGATGGCAGCCAAGTCACCATGGCATTGTTCACCATATACACGCAAAACCACATGCCCCACAGGGTAAAGGTACGTTTGCGGTAAATGCCACGGAACAGCTCGCGCCAGTCGGTTTTTGCCATGCCTTGCGGGTTAATTTCTTTAACCACAGGTTCAGCCAAAGTTTTACCGCTTTTGATGGCACCGTCTTCAAAGCTTTTGACGACTTGATCTGCTTCTTTAAAGCGGCCTTTTGAAGCAAGCCAGCGTGGTGACTCAGGCAAGAAAAACCGTAATGGAATCACCAGTAATGATGGAATTAAGCCCACAATAAACATG
>NZ_JZFB01000003.1:56017-58431 GCF_001188385.1 Acinetobacter sp. V2
TGCAAACATAAGACCGAGTGGGAATAAAACTTCATAGAGTAAGAAAAACTTACCGCGCTTTTCTGCACCAATAAACTCATTAATGTAGGCACTCGCAACAGGCACTTCGCCACCTGTACCAACGCCCTGCAAGAAACGGAAAATTAACAGCGACATTCCGCTCCACGCAAACAGACAGGAAATGTCCATTGCCACAAACAGTAAAATGGTAAAAGACAGCACTTTTAAACGACCGACTTTTTCGGCAAGTGAACCAAAGAAGATCGCACCGACCAGTTGCCCGACATAGCCCGCGGCAATGATCGCACCGACAAAGGCAGGCGTCAGGTGCCATTCGGTAATGAGTTGGGGTAAAGCAAAGGCAATTGCTAGAACAGTATAAGCGTCAAAAAAGGTCGCTATACCAATGGTAATACGCATAAATTGCAATCGACCAGTGACGGGTAGTCGTTCAAGTCTTGCAATAATTTCCGCATTTTTTTGATGATGACTAATTTGTTCTACATCCGCTAGATTTGTCATCTTCTATCTCCTTATTACTACATTCCTCGTAGTTTTTTTGTTCTATTTCGCACTACCTGTTCACCACAGTTTGCATGCTTTTTATTATTGTTTTTAAGAGACATGCCCGATGTTTGGCCTCAGGCAGCGTACAGGAAAAAAAGGCTAGCGTACATGCTAGCCCGAATAGAATTTAAGCAACGGCTTGGGTTAAATCGACCTTGCCAATTCCGGCTTGACGCATTGCATCATGAATTTCTTGCTCAGCACCATCTGCAAGTGGAAGCAGAGGCGAACGCACAGTGGCATGGTCCAAAATTCCGCGAGCAACCAATGCATGTTTAAGCGCGACGGTGCCTTCCATGTGTGAACCGCGATGATAGACATTGCGAGTCACTGGTAATAATTGGTCGTGAATCGCACGAGCTTTAGCGTAATCTTTAGCTTTACCTGCTTTAATCATTTCAATTAACAGTTCAGGGGCAATGTTGCCGTAGCCAACCAAAGCGCCGTCTACATCAAACATGGTGTGAAGCAAATATTCATCGTGGCAAGTCAACACCTGTAAGTCTGGACGTTCACGGCGAATAATCGGAATTTCGACATCCCAGCGGCGCATGTTACGCACACCATTTTTCATGGCAAACACGCCTGGCTGTGCAGAAATATCGAGTAGAGTTTCTAAGTCGTAAGTGGCCTTCGTTGCATCTGGATATTGGAATAAAATAGATGGCAAACCACTTTCTTCATAAATCGCTTTATAGCGGTCTTGTGGTGCGCCTTTTTGATAACCAAAACGCAACCAGCCATGTGAAGGGTAAATCAAACCTGCCGAAGCACCAGCGCTGACTGCACGTTTTGCTTCTTCTGCTGCAACTGAAGTACCTTCGAGTGTAATCCCTGCGATTACCGGAATTTTGTCATCTACCGATTTAACAAAGCTTTCGATGACCTGCATTTGTTCTTTTTGCGACAAGAATGTTCCTTCACCTGCATGCCCAAGAACAACCAAGCCTTTCACACCATCAATACTGCCTAACCATGAACCTAAACGTTGAATTGCATTATGGTCTACTTGTCCGTCACGGGTAAAAGGAGTCACAGGTGCTGGGGTTAATCCACGTAAATCTAAACTCATAATCGTACTTCCTATACAGTGTAATTAAATATTCTCTGGTTCTTAATCTGACTTAAATCGTGTTGTAGAGAACATGAATGGAGTATAGAAATAGGTGAGCTATGTAGGAATTACCAATTCTTGAATTTCAGTTATACTGAAAATGTATGGCTCAAAATGCTGCCTATTTACGATTTAGGAAGAATCGATGAATTATGAATTATGGAAAATATTTTTAGACGCGGTGGAACTCGGCAGCTTAAGCAAAGTCGCCATGCTGCATAACACCAACCAACCGCAAATCAGTCGGCAAATGAACGAGCTTGAAGCGCAATGCGGTGGTCGTTTGTTTAACCGGACTGGACGTGGTGTCGAGCTGACCGATTTAGGACAGCATTTACTTCCTAAAATTCGTTCATGGCTGAACGTGACCGATCAACTGAATAATGAAATTTTGCATTCGACCGATACCCCGATCGGGACGGTTCGTATTGCCAGTTTGCCGTCTACTGCACATCCGTTGTTATCGACTCTCTATAAAGTCCTTCAAGAGAAATATCCCCTAATTAAACTGTCGGTGCGTGAAGGGCAAGGGGTGCATTTAGAAAAATGGTTAGAAGATGGCAGCGTCGATTTAGCCATTCTCTATCGTTTTAATCCGACGCCTAAACAGGGGGATGTTTACCTTACCGAAGCCGATACTTATTTGGTCGGCTGCGAAGGAGACACGCTCACTCAGGCCAATGAAGTCGACTTTAAAGCAGTAAGTGAGTTACCGCTGGTTACGTTTTGCAGG
>NZ_JZFB01000003.1:58473-60202 GCF_001188385.1 Acinetobacter sp. V2
AAAATGGGGTAGAACTAAACATTGTATTTGAAGCCGACTCGATTAGTTTACAAACGCATTTGGTTTCCGAATCTCGCATGTACACCATGCTGGGGCCGCAAGCGTTAAAGAAGGCCAGCCAATACACCTCAATTCAAGCCGCAAAAATTATTAACCCTGCGCTCAAGCGCTATATTTCTTTGTCTATTTCTAAACATGGCTATTTAACGCCTGCGTGTAAGGCGGTGATGGAAGAAATTAGAAATCTTGCCGATTTGCTTTAAGAGAAGTGCAGCAAAGCGAGCGGGCAATTAATTCAATTTATTAAACAGTGATTTAAGTTTTACTTGAATTATTGCTTGACTTGTTTAAATGATAATTATTATCATTTGTGGGTTCCTTGTTTTGAGTCCAATTGCTGTGAACAAAACTTCTTTGCTTGTAGATCAGTTATATAGAAGTCACCAAAGCTGGCTTCACCAATGGTTGAGACAAAAATTAGGTAATACTGATCAGGCCGCAGATCTGGTTCAGGACACATTTATTAAACTGCTACAAACGCGAGACGAGCTATTCGGCATTAAGGAACCGCGTGCTTATTTAACCTCAATTGCTAAAAACCTACTCATTGACCAAGTGCGCCGTAAACGCATTGAACAGGCCTATTTAGATGGCTTGAGCCAAATGGAATATATGCTTGATGCAGTGGCTTCACCCGAAGACCAGATGCAAATTATTCAAGCGATTAACCAGCTTTGCAAAGCACTCGAAGGGGTTTCCGAAAAAGCACAGCAAGCTTTTATTTTGCATTATCTCGAAGGCTATACCCATAAAGAAATTGCCGAGCGTTTAAATGTGTCGACCAAAATGATTCAAAAATATTTGGCGAGCTGCTTAATTCAGTGCTACCAAAATCGACAAGACATGGACGCTTGCATTTAAATGGCCATGGATAAAAGCAAACATCACCAGCTTGTTGAAGAAGCCGCGCATTGGATTGTTCAACTGAGTTCAGATGATGAAAGCTCACGAAAAACCGCCAAGCAAAAATTTGAAGAGTGGAAAAAAATCAGTGAACAACATCGCCAAGTGGCTGTCGATATTGAACAGTGTATTGGTTCAATTCAAAAACTTTCCCAAACCAGCGGACATAAAAAAGTCACTAAAGTTGCCCTTAAAGCTGGCCTAAACTCAGGCAAAGCTTATAAACATTTACGGGCAGGAACAGCTTTTGCCGTTGTGTTTGTTGCCATGAGTGGGGCGTTATTTTATTTAACCGATACTACAGTGGCCTATGTGACTGCCGACATTCAAGGGCAATCGGGGCAGTGGACTACGCAAACCTTACCAGATGGTTCACGTTTAATTTTACGTGGTAAAAGCGCAGTTAATCTTGATTTTAAAACCAACCAGCGAGTGGTTGAGTTGGTGCAAGGTCAAATTTATGTCGATGTTGCTAAAGATAAGACCAGACCCTTTTTGGTCAAAACCAGTCATGGGCAAATTCAGGCACTCGGCACAGCTTTTAGCGTAACCTATGACCCTTCGGCAACTGAACTCAAAATGTTGCACTCAAAGGTAAAAGTAGAAGCGACACAGGTTAAAACGCTCCAATTGCATGCGACTCGTCAGGCGATTGTTGAAGCAGGGCAAGCCATTAAAATGGACAAAAATGGCGTACAAAAATTGCCTGCACTAAATGTGTATAACGAACAACAAAAATGGCAAAAGCATCAACTTATGGTAGAAA
>NZ_JZFB01000003.1:60244-62118 GCF_001188385.1 Acinetobacter sp. V2
CTACAAAGGCAAAATTATTTTTAATGATGCGGCGTTGCAACATGTGCGGGTCAATGCTGTGTTGCCTTTAGACCAAACCACAGATTCGCTTAAGCTTTTGGCTACGGTTTTTCCAGAGCTGAAAATTAAGCAAATCACGCCGTTTGTGGTCATGGTTTCTTTAAAATAATAAAAAATTAAATTTATTTTCAATTTTAGGTTCCACTTTTTTGAAAGTCGTTCGTCATAGTAAGTAGAAGCAATAAATATGGATCATTTTAATCAGTTGTATTGAATGATTCTTATTACGATTTACTGGGGCGGGGCAAATGAAAAAAGTGGGAACAGGGCAAAAGCGGAATCGATCGATTTTTCGATTCTCAACACTGGCGTTTGCGATACATGCTGTGTCGATGGGTGGGCTTGTTGTGCTTCCTATGCAGCAGGCCTATGCAGAAACAGCCGGAGTTAAAAGCTATAACATTCCTGCTGGCCGTCTTGCTAACGTACTGAATCAGTTTGCTGAACAATCGGGTACTTCAATTGCGATGGATGCCCAGCAACTTCAAGGGCTTCATAGCCTAGGCTTAAAAGGCAACTTTGTTGTCGAGCAAGGTTTTGAGCAGCTTTTAAAAGCAACCGAATTTAATGCTGTAAAGGTTGGGCAGGGCTACACACTCAGCAAAAAAACTACGCCGCGAGTCATTCCCGCTAAGGTTCAGGCCGCTAGCTTGCCGCCAAGTCATGCCGTAATTGAAGAAGATGCATCGGTACGACTCACGCCAATTGTGGTGTACGGCAAAGAAGACCGTGACACAGAAGGCTATAACAAAGTTTATGACGCAAACCGTTCTTCGGTCTATGCGGGCAAAGACTATGTCGAACGCTTTAAAGGAACCAACCCAGCCGATGTTTTACAAGGCATGGTGGGAGTCTATAGCGGCGATGCCCGCAACAGTGGCGCACTCGACCCAAGTGTACGTGGTGTGCAGGGTGTTGGTCGTGTGCCTTTAACCATTGATGGCACCGAACAGTCGATCGCAGTGTGGCGTGGCTACAACGGGGTAAACAACCGAAACTATATCGACCCCAATCTGATTGCGGGCATTGAAGTCATTAAAGGCCCATCTTTAGAGCGTAATACCACGACTTCTGTTGGCGGCGGTGTGGTAGTTAAAACGCTAGAGGCTGATGATATTGTTCGTCCGGGTAAGTCTTTTGGTGCTGAGTTAAAAGTAGAAGGCTCAACCAACTCAATCGATCCATCTTTGCCGGACATGAGTAAAGTGGGCCAAAACTACAATGACACAACGCCTTGGATCGACATGAATGGGGCCAAATATGACCCCGATATTTATAAAAAGAACCGGACCCGAAGTGATAATTCTCATTTTTCGGGCGACGACTTGGCGGGCCGACTGGCAATTGCCACCAAGCAAGATAAATTCGATTTACTGGCAGTCTATGCGGTACGTGAGCGCGGCAATTATTTCTCGGGCACACATGGCGCGGGCTACTATAAACGAGCGACACCAGACAGCAGCCTTGATTTTATTCCTTACTTTGCCTATGCCTATCAACCGGGCGATGAAGTTCCCAACACCTCAAGTCATATGGAGTCGTGGTTATTAAAAGGGACCTATCGCCCAACTGATAGCCAAACTCTTAAACTGACTTACCGAGATACCAAAAATATTTTTGGTGAAATTATGCCGTCTCGTATTGTTTGGGGCATTACGCCTGACTTGGGTGTTCCGCAGTGGCCTTTAAGCAATATTCACTCTAAAGCTTATAGCCTCGAATATAAGTTTAAGCCTGAGAATAATCGCTGGATTGATTTCTACGCCAACATTTGGCAAACCGACACCGAAAGCCAGACATACACACGTGGCGGG
>NZ_JZFB01000003.1:62160-72645 GCF_001188385.1 Acinetobacter sp. V2
ACACGGCGTTAAGCCATTCTGATAATACGCGTAAAGGCATTACGGTCAGTAATAAAACTCGTTTGTTAGACCAGCTTGATTTGACGCTCGGTGGAAGTTTCTTAAAAGAAAAACTAACGTCCGATGATATATATGGTGAATTTGGCCCAAGTTATTCGCTCTATCAGGCGCTGCCACGAGCAGGCCGCCGTGAGGAAAAAACGTTCGACTTTAACTTTAATTATCGACCACTGTCTTGGTTAAGTTTTGATGCGGGCATGCGTTATCGCTCGTATTGGGCTGTTGATGACTTTTTAAATAAGTCTTTGCAGAGCGAGATTGACCATAGTTTAAATCCGCTGTTTACCAAAAAAAGTAGGCTTAAAGAATATACCTTTGAATATCAAACCATGCCTGAGAGTTACACCGCGACTCAGCAGCGTTTAATCAATGTTTTAAAACAGCGTTATGCCACAAAAAATCCTGATTGGAATGGACAGCTCGACACTGTGCCTGCATCAGAGAGCACCTTGTATAACATGATCTGGTCACAGAAAAATACGCTGAGCTGGAAAGCAGATGCGAATGGGCAATTGTCGCTTGCCGATAATCCTTTAAACCAGCTCAATGCCTCTGGTCAAAAGTACGTCGTGACTGGCGGGAACTTTATGTCGGTGGTTGACCAAGTTCCGGTTGAGTCTGCCGATAAAGTTAAAGATAGCGGCTGGGCACCGCAATTAGGCGCCTCAATTCATCTCACACCAAACAGCAGAATTTATGCACGCTATGCAGAGGAATATCGCTTACCAAGTTTGTTTGAAAGCACTGTCGGTTTTTCTGCGATGTTGCCATATCAAGCAATCAAACCTGAACATGCTTTTAACTACGAAGTGGGTTATGTCTATGACATGCGTGACTGGTTTAGCACAGCACGCAATGCTGACATTAAGCTCGCCTATTACTACAACAAAACCAAAAATGTGATTGAGCGTGATCAAAACCTTATTTTTACCAATATGGATGAGCAAAAGCTATCAGGTTTAGAGTTACAAAGCCGTTTTGATAATGGCGGTTTTTTCACAGACTTGAGCGTGGCCTATAACTTAAAAAATGAAGTGTGTGACACCAATAGTGCCATTAACAAAATGATTTTAGGCGGCACGGTTCAAACCGAGCAGGGTCTTGAGTTCCGTGAACCGTATCAGCGTTGTGTCGATGACGGGTTCCCAAATGGCTACTTGGTGACCATGGCTACACCTGAACTGAGTTTTCACGGGTTGCTTGGCGCACGCTTTTTTGATGAAAAGTTAGAGCTTGGTGCACGTGCAACATTCTATAAAGCTTATGAAAGCCCACTACGTAAAAACAATGATGCTAGCGTCAATAAAGGCTATTACCTCAATGTGCCTTTGGCTTGGGATGACACGTGGATTTTTGATGCCTATGCGCGTTATCAGCTCGATAACTACAACACGGTTGAATTTGTCGGCAGTAATCTTTCTAACCAGTTTTATATCGATCCTTTAACCCGTAGTGCCATGGCCGCACCTGGCCGAACGATGAAAATTAGTTGGACCACTAAATTTTAAACAGAATTTGATTCCCTCTACACATACATAAAAGGGGAGTCAGGTAACGGTAAATAATAGTATTGAATGATTATTATTTACAAAAAAACTGAGTAGGTTTGCAGCTGGGCCTACTCAATAAACTAAAAATAACGAAATCGTTATTTTAAATTAAACAATAACTTAGTTTTAAAAAAAGATGGAGTAACAACAAATGAAAATCTCTCAATTGTTCTTGGGTCTCGTTGCTTGTTCAACTGCATTTGCTTATGCAGGGATTGATGGTATTTCGAGTAATGAAAGTAACATCAAAATCGGTGCTGCTGCCAATGCAAGCCATCCGGGTGGTGTAGCAGCGGTGTCGGTTCAAGCTGCGGGTGCGCCATATAACGCTTTTACAGGTTTTAGTTCATTAAAAGGTTTGGCTCAGGCTTTTGCTGCTCAGGGAACGAGTAATACCAATGTAACGGTTGGCAGCAAAACCTTTAATATTTCGCATATTCCAGTGTCTGCAATGCCACCTTCACATAGTGCATTAGGTAATTTTAACTTTGGTCAGGTGGGCACACAGGAAGTCTATTTTGGTGAATGGTGGAAAGCGGGCGACACGCCGGCAAGCGCGAGCCATACCGTTTACTACGCGGGTGATAACACCAATACCACTGTTCCAACCGCGGGTACTGCAACTTATACCGTTGCAGGGATTAACGGTTCTGGAAGTAATCTGTTAAGTGGTACGTTCACGGCAAATTATGGCGCGGGGACACTTGAAGGAACGCTTACCGGAACAGGTACGGCTGTTTCATCATTAAGCCTAGATGGTGTGGCATTTAACCCGGGTACTGCTGCGTTTGCTGGTTTGGCAACGGCTAATGGTACGGCTGGTGTCGACAACTCTGGTGTGGTTCAAGGTCAATTCTTCGGTGCAAATGCTTCGGCTTTAGCGGGTATTGCCCAGTTCGATAACGTGTCTTACAACACTGCATTTGGCGGTGCTAAAAATTAATGAATGCAAAAGGAATCTACATATGTAGGTTCCTTTTGTTTTTTGGGCTTTTGCTTGGTTGCTTCAGGTTTATTGTTTTATGAAACGAATGCTTTTGTGCTGTCTGACATTGTTGAGTTGTCCATTTTTATATGCCGACGAAGACACACAGCTTCGTCTCAATCAAAGCTTGGACCAAACACTTTTACAAGAACAGCGACAGTTTCATGAGCAGGGAACCATTCGTAGTACCGAGCAATTACCAAAACTTCAAATTAATGGACAAGAATACAGTGTTGAACAAAACCAGAATGATCTTGCCAAGGCGTTATATTTGGCAGTCATGCAAAAACAGTGGCTCAAAGCCACGGTTTATTTAGAACATTATAAGAAATATGTTGGCTACGATCGGGCTTTAACCGACTTTGCTGAAGGGGCAGTTGCACGTTCTCAGGGTCAACTGAAATTGGCTGAACAAAAATTTCAAAGCAGTCTAAAACAACAACCTCATAATTTAATTTGTGAACTTGAGTTAGCGCGCGTGCTGTTTGAACAACAGAAAAATAAGGAAGCAGCACGCCTTTTTATTTCCATTCAAGACCAACTTAAACAAAGCGACCCTGCGGTAATCCCGTCTGGGGTTCTAACCACAGTGAATACTTTTGTTCAGGCATTAAAAAAACGAGACTCTTGGCAAGGCTCGGTTTCAGCGGGTTACACCTATGTCAGTAATTTAAATAGTTCGTCGGAACAGAGCAAAACATGGACGCTTTATGGCAAAGATAGTAAAGGTAATATTATCCCAATTGAGCAAGTCACTCGTGGAACGCCTAAAGCTGAGTCGGCAACGGGGTTAGATTACGAAGCCAGTCTGATTAAACGCTATGCGATTGAAGGACATCATGGCGTGGCTTTACGTGCGCTGGCGTTTGGACAGTCCTATAACGACCACGCGGCATTTAATGAATCTACCATTAACATTAATGCAGGCTACAGCTACTTTGACTTAAAAAATCAAATTGGGGTGAGTCCGCTATTTGAACATAAACGTTATGGCAATGATGGTCTTTACAATGCGTGGGGTACGCGTGTCGAATGGATGCATTTTATCTCGGCAGATAAAGCCTTTAAGCTTGAGGCTGAGAGTAAAGATTTAAATTATCAGAAATATAAAACCCTAGATGGGGTAGAAAGCTCAGCTTTTGCTACTTTCTGGAAAATCCTCCCAAATCAGTGGACCGTTTTTAGTGGTTTAGACGTAGTCGACCATTCGACCCAAGAAAAATATATGGCTGCCTACCAACAGCAAGGTGTGCGGTTGGGCTTAAGCAAATCTTGGAGCACAGGATTTAATACCACTTTGCTGAGTTCTTATCGTTGGCGTCAGTTTGATAAATACGCAGAAACTTTCTTAGCTCGTCGTCATGATTTTGAACAGAATTATACCTTTGTTGTGCAAATGCCGCGTTTTGAGTTTTATGGCATGACACCCAATTTAACCTATCGCTATAACCATAATAAAAGCAATGTCGATTGGCTGTATTCCTACGATAAACACAACATTAGCCTCAAGCTTGAGCATCGTTTTTAGGGAATAAGCCATGAAATCAAAATCTTTATTCCCTACACATAAGCCGATGGTTATGTTGCCTTTACCACAAGGGCTGAAGCACTTTTATCAGTGCTTAACCGTAGTGGTGGTGATCGGACTGCATGTATTTGTTGTCTGGATGCTGAGTCATTTAATTGAACCTTATACTTTTAAAGCAACACCCAAAGTAGATGCCTTAAAAGTAAGTTTTGTGTCATTGGCGCCTGCTAAAAAGCCATCGGCTGAAAAGACCGAAAGCCAACCTAAAAAAAGTATAACGCCTCAATCTACGTTAAGCAGTTCAGTATCTTCAGTACCTGAAGAATCAAAAAACTCGCCTACAAATATTCAAACATTAGCGTCAAAAACTGCCTCTAAAGAGGTTGTGCAAAATAATTTAAATGACAAACAGCAAGCACAACCCAAAACGACTTTAAACAATTCAACTTCGCTCCAACCATTGCAGCTTACAGAACGGCGAGCGGTTCATAACGATAAAAAACTGAGTTCGACAGACCTTGAACAAACACAAACGGAGCATTTGCCACAAAACACTAATAGCGAAACCAAAAGTGGCGGCGTCAAAACACCCGTAATGCAGCAAGAGTATTCCAAAGCACCGAGCACTCAAGTTGAACACGATGACGTTGTTCAGGTGAGTAGTGTGGATGTGCTGAGTTTTGGCGGGCTTGACTATGATGACCGCGAGTTAAAACAACAAAATCGTTTGGTTGAGCTTCGGATTCGCATTAATGAAAAAGGGCAGCCGATTGACATCCAATTACGTCAAAGTTCGGGCATTCAAAGCCTTGATGAACGGGTCATGCAAGCTACACATAAATCCAGATTTAAACCCCACAAAATTAACGGTCGAGCCGTGACCATTGTTGTGGATTTTCCAGTCCAACTCAAACTCAATCGGGGCCGTTAACCGATGAGCGATATCCATTTTGCAGGAGAAAGATGATGAACTCATCTACAGACCAAATCATTAGCAACAGCTTGTCTTTACGTTTGAAACAAGAAACTGCTGCTGAACACGAACGTATGCATCAATTAATGTCAGAGGCAAGGGTATTTTCAAGTAAAGAAAAATACGCGCAATTTACGTTGTCTCAATATTATTTCCAGCGTGAAATTGAACATCTTTTTGAAAAAGAGGGTGTGGCAGGACTGATTCCGGACCTCGACATTCGTGGCCGCTCAAAACAAGCACTTGCCGATTTAAATGATTTGGGTATTCAACCCAACGGGCAGCAATTACACAGTGAAAACGTACAGCTACCCGAAGCTTTAGGCTGGATTTATGTGTCTGAAGGTTCAACTTTAGGGGCTGCATTTTTATTTAAAGAAGCTCAAAAGCATTTGGGTTTTTCTGAAACGTTTGCTGCGCGTAATTTAGCTGCCTATCCCGAAGGGCGCGCTAAAGTCTGGAAACGTTTTGTACAAGCACTGGATGAAGCAGGCTTTGACCAAACCCAGCAAGACCGAGTTGTTCAAGGAGCGTTAGATGCCTTTGGATATTTTGGTCAAGCGCTTGATCAGCTTGATGAATTGAAATAATAAAAAGTGGATAAAGGGAATACCCGATATGGATAAACTCAATCAAGTAAATGTGATCGTAAAACATGAGCAGTCGTTAGCTCCCGCTCAACCAGTCAATAAGCTTGCCCGTTCTGTTTGGGCACGTTGGGTGTTTATTGGTTTGGCTTGGTTGTGTATTGCGCTTGGTATATTGGGTATTTTTATTCCGGGTTTACCCACCGTTGATTTTATAATTTTGGCGGTTTTCTTTGCGGCTCGAGGTTCTGAAAAACTTCATCAATGGTTTCGAAATCATCGTTATATCGGTCCACTTATTCGCGAGTGGCAAGACCATCGGCGTATTCCTAAAAAAGCAAAATACATCTCGACGTTGAGTATGAGTTTGGCTGCGGGACTGATGATTTGGACCATTCCACATCCGTGGTTTGTCTATCCGGCAATTTTATGTATGGCAGGGGTATTGGTGTGGATGTGGCTTAAAAAATGAAAGAATTATGATCTGCACTGTTGCATGGTGCGCATCATGGTTTTCACAAAATCACGCGGTACCTCAGGGCTTTGTAGACTTAAATTTCCAAGTTTATGCATGAGTTTAGGGGAATATTGACGCTCTAAACGATGATAAATACACAGACAGGTTGAACGGCTATGTCCAGCTGCGATGCATTTTGAGTAAAAATCACGGTGTGCATTACTTTTATAGCCAGCAGAGGCAATCGATACAAATAATAATCCACCTAGAAAAACTGAAAAATTATAAAGTGACATATATCTACTCTTGGTTGTTGTTTTTCATTATCCATATCTTGGCATAACTTTTTCAGGTTCAAAACCAATTGATATCAACTTGCGGCTTCATCATAGTTATAACAGTTTTAGAGGTCAAATTGATTTGAAGTTGAGAACCGTTTATTGTTTTAAAAACACTCAATTTTAATTGTTGCCATTTTAAAGACAGTGTTGCGACATTACGCACCCTATTTTTTTACATCGTTTTTTGCTTTCATAAACACTTTAGTATTATTCATTTTTAAATCATTTATATACAACTTACTTGTTTTAAAACTCTAATTTAACAGGATATTTTATATGGCAGATACCCCAATTCAAAAAGAGACAGAAAGTACCTGGGCAATATGTCGAGATCCTGTTTTACTGACCATGGTGGGTGGGGCAATTGATACCATTGGTTTTATTGCGCTGTTTGGTTTTTTTACCGCTCATGTTACGGGAAACTTGGTGTTGGCAGGCGCTGCATGGGTTAAAGGTGGTGCTGGCATATGGATTAAGCTCGCAGCAATCCCGCTATTTATTTTGACGGTGGTGATCACCAAACTGTTAATTGACCGTAGTCAGGTCAAGCACAAAACACTGTCTTATTTATTTTTATTTGAAGCTATTTTTCTATGTGCCTTCATGGTTGCAGGACTTTACTTTGAGCCATTTAAAAATCCGGATGCGCTAACAGTTGCAGTAACAGGCGGGTTGGGTTTAATTGCTTTAGCTATTCGTAATACTTCCAGCAAAACCCTCATTAAAAATATTAGCCCAAGTACCATGATGACTGGTAACACTACCCAGCTTGGTATTGATATTGCCAACTTGCTTAAAAACAATAATGCAGCCAATCGGGCAAGTTTTCTGAAAAGTGCCAGTATTGTGATTGGATTTGTAATTGGTGCTTTCTTGGGAGCAATACTCTATGTCTATTTTGACTTCTGGAGTGTAGCGCCATTTATCTTACCTATTTTGTATTTCTCTTATTTAGCTTCACAGCAAAGGTTCAACCAAGCTTGATTAGAAAAAATAACAAATTAGCCTGAATTAAAATGAGTTCAGGCTTTTTTTCGTAATAAAGGAAAATGGAAGCTGAGCTGAAATTGTTCGTTCACTGCTTTACAGGCATAATGACCAGATGGGGAATACATTCGATTAAGGAATGCACAATGACAAAGTCTTATCATTATTCAATCATAACAATAATGGCTTTGCTCAGTGGCTGTCAGGTCATTAATTTAAAAGAAAGTAATTTAAGTAATGCTTTAAAAAGTAAGAATGAAAGTATTTTGACCGACGGCACCTTAAGCCATCAAACCCAAAACTTGCTGTATTTAGTTAAAAAAGACGAAAAATCTTGTCTGCAAAATTTTGATGATTGTTTAAATAAAATTCAAAGCTTGTCTGAAAATAGCAGCCGAGAAGAACGCTATGCTGCGCTCAGTGAAATTTATTTAGCCAAGGCTTTAGACGTCGGACGTAATAGCCAATGTAATGTCATTAATAAAAGTAGTAGTTGCCTTGAGCAAGAGTTGGCACTGTTTGATAAAAGCTTGCGCTATAGTTATGTTTATTTATTTGACTCTGAAGAGTCGCCGTTCGATCGGGTATTTGACCATCGCCAAAATCAGGTGCGTATTTTTTATAACGTGGCTTTGTCGAAGCTCATGACCACGTATTTTAATCATTTAAATACGCATCGCTTTCCTCCTCTGCTTAAAGCAGATGGCCATGAGTACCATGTCAATTTTGACCATGCTGTAGATGTACAAAAAATTGAAGTCGATACTTTTCGCTCTAGCTATAACATGAACTTTTCTGGCTTTAATACCGTTAACCGTAAGGATGGTTTAGGAGCAGAGTTTATTGTCGGGCGTAAAGAAAATGATGTAAATCACGGCTTCATTTTAGATCCTGATGCTTTTTATGCTCACCAGAATAATCCGAACATCCATTTACCACGCTTCTTTCCAGTGACTGCGATTGCTTACCCAAAACAAAAAGCCACAGCTGAACAGGTCATTGCTGGAGCAGATTTAGAAATTGCCATGTTTGATCCATATCGACAAGACCGCGTAAAGGTTGAAGGTGTGGACTATCCGCTCACTGCAAACTATTCGGCGCCTTATGGGCTTTGGCTATCAAAATATAATTTAGGTGCAGCAGGTTATTGGTCTTTAATTAATAAAGAAAACAATTTGATCATGCCGCATTTATATATGCTGGAACCCTTTAACCCGAATAAGAAAATCATTGTATTTATTCATGGCTTGGCAAGTAGCCCAGAGGCGTGGGTGAGTCTAACCAATGACATTATGGGCGATGCAGAATTAAGGAATAACTATCAAGTCTGGCAGGTGTTTTATTCAACCAATATGCCGATTTTTGAAAGTCGTTTTCAGATTTATTCTTTGCTGAATCAGGCTTTTCAAAATGTTGCTAAAGATAGCTACGCTGCACGTAATGCAGTGCTGGTTGGACATAGTATGGGCGGAGTGATTAGCCGCCTATTGGTAAGCGACGCCGATGTTTCAGAGCAAGCCATGCAAAAAATGAATGAAGCCCAGCTAAACCGTTTAAAAGAAAATCCTGTGGTGCTAGAGCGTTTTCAATTCAAAGCTTTGCCTTATTTTAAGCGGGTTGTTTTTGTTTCGGCACCGCATCATGGCACTGACTACGCTGACCGATGGTTTACCCAAATTGCCCGCCGTATTATTCGTTTGCCCGCTGACTTTTTTATTGCAGTTGAAATGAGAGATGAGAAAAACACAAAGCTCAGAAAAGGTTTAATTGAAAATGGGGCGAGTAATTTAAGTCGTTCTTCTAGCTTTATGCAACTTACGCAAGCCATTCAGCCATCGTCTAGCGTGGTCTATCACTCGATTATGGGGAACATAAATGGCACGACTGATAAGTTAAAAAGCAGTGATGGGATTGTGCCGTATCAAAGTTCACATTTAGATGGTGAACAGTCGGAACTCATTATTAAGGGTGGGCATTCGATTCAAACTACCCCAGAAGCGATTTTAGAATTACGCCGTATTTTACGGTTGCATTTAAAGCAGTCACAGCCTTCAAAATAGAATTTTTTGTTTTTAGAAAACCACTGCTGAAATGACTCAACAGTGGTTGAAATGATTAATTAAGCTGATTTTGTTTGAGCGATTTTTTATGCTCAAAATAGCTGATTGAAAAAATAATCAAGCCGACCAAATACAACACTACAGATAGAAGTAATAAATCTAATCCTGCTGCATAGAGCAACCAAAGTGCGTAAATCGAAGCGACACTTGCAATGGCAATATGCGGTGTGCGTTTATGGCGAATGGATTCTTTAAGATAAAAAGCCGACACCAGAAAATAGGGCAGTAAAATCATTACCGATGAAATTAATAAAAGCTGGGTGTAATTTTTATTGAAAAAATACACAGCAATCAATGCACCTTGCACGACAATGGTGGTCAGCCAAAGTGATGAAATGGGTACATTATTTTGATTATTCTTTAAAAATAATTTCGGGAATGCACCATTTTTTGCAGCTAAATATGGAATTTCAGTGGCGAATAAAGTCCAGCTTAAATAAGACGAAGAAACTGAAATAATAAGCCCGATGGTAATAACAATCGTGCCCGGTAAACCGATTAGTTGCTGCAAAATGGTTGCCATTGATGGGTTGTGCATGCCAGCAAGCGCCTCACGACTCACCACGCCATAAGCCAATACGGTTACCATCACGTAAAAGCTTAACGCCAGTAGCACACCTAAAATGGTCGCTTTACCAATGTCATGACGTTTTTTAGCCCGCGATGATAAAACCACAGCACCTTCAATACCGGTAAATACCCAAAGGGTAATGAGCATCAGGTCTTTCACCTGCTGCCAAAGCGGAACTTTTAAAGAGAAGTCATTTAAGTTGAGTTTGAACAAATCAAACTTAAAGGCAATGAAAGTAAAGAAGATGAAAACCACCATTGGAATGATTTTGGCAATGGTTGCCAGTAAATTCACAATCGCAGCTTCTTTAATGCCTCGACTTACTA
>NZ_JZFB01000003.1:72683-80838 GCF_001188385.1 Acinetobacter sp. V2
GCGTATTACCTTCACCAAAAATAATATGGTCTTTGCTATCGGTAAACATGCCGACACCTGAAAAGGCAATCACCACATAACCGACAATACCAATGGTGGTACACAACCAATAACCCCACGCCGAGCAAAAACCAATCAGGTCTCCAAAACCTTCCCGCGCATAGTTATAAATACCACCGTCAAGATCTGGTCGTTGACGCGTTAAATGCAATAGCGTGAGGGCCAAGAAAATAATGCCGACCCCGGTAATGAGCCATGCAACAAGAAGAGCAGAGCCGTTAGCGACTTGAGCCATATTTTGGGGGAGGCTAAATACGCCTGACCCCACCATAGAACTAAAGACCAGCGCTGTAAGAGACAATAGTCCAATTTTGGCAGCAGACATGGTATTTATTCTTTAAAAAATTGAGAAAGTTCAGCAATGTGTTCTGGACCAATGCCACAGCAACCGCCGACTAGACTTGCACCTGCTTTCTGCCATTGTTTAGCAAAACCAAGATAAGCTGGAGCATCTAAGTCTTTACGAATTTCATCCAGACCATCGTTGGCAGTAGCACTTTCATCTTGCGGTGGGAAGGCATTGGCATAGGCACCAATTTGTACAGACTCTGGAACGAGGCCTTTAATTTCTTTAATCGCTTGCAAGATCACTTCAGGTTGGCAGCAGTTAAATAACACTGCTTTGGCATTTGATTGTTTGATGAAATCAGCCACTTGTTGCATATTTTCGCCAGAACGCAGTAACGCTTGTTCATGTTTGATTTCATCTTGCAGCGTGAATGACACCCAATAGTCTTTACCATCTTTTGGTAATAACGCATGCACTGTTTCGACTTCTTTTAAGCATGATTGAGTTTCTGCTAACCAAAAATCAACCTCTGGTGCCAAAGTGTTAATGATTGGCTCAGCAAGGTTTTTAGCTTGTTCAGGTTGGAACAAGTCTGCACGGTAAGAGCCAAATAACGGGGGTAAGCAGCCTGCGATTTTGACATTTTTGCCGCTTTCTTTAACTGCATTTCTTGCTTGTTCGATAGCAACTTGAATTAAACGCACGCCGTCAGTTTCAAAGCGTTCTTGTCCAATATGAAAGGGCACAACAGCGTAGTTATTAGTTGTAATAACTTCTGAACCAGCGTTAATAAAATCGAGATGTACTTCTTTTACTGTTTCTGGTGCTTCAATGAGTGCAAGTGCAGACCACTCTGGTTGACGAAACGGAGCGCCACGACGGGCCAATTCACGGCCTAAACCGCCATCTAAAATCTTCATAAATTACAACATAAAGGGAGAAAAAATATTTGATTAATCTAGCGTGTAGATGAGCCGTGTTCAATCGCGAATATGCTCGATATATTTCTAAATAAATTAGATTGTTATGAATATTTTTTCTTAAAAGGATTTCTGTAGATGATGTTCAGTTTTACTGATGAACTCCATGTGAAAAAGAACACGTATTTAATTGAAAATATAGAATAAAAAATAATCTTATAGCGCACCAAATTGCTGCCAGCTTTCACCTGTGTGCTGAGTTTGATAATAGGCTTGAAGTTGTTCAAGCTGGGTAAAGTGTATGCTACACCAAATCAATAAACTGATGAATAATAAAAGCTTACATAAGCTGCGAGTCTTGTTTTGAGAAATAAAAGCAAGCACAGCAAAAAACAGCGCAGGTAAAAATATAAAGAACTGAACAGGCGAGAAAAATAAATGAGCAGTACTGAAATATAATGCGGCTGCACTCATCAGCACATTTAAAATCGAGCATAGCTTTTGATATTTACCGAGCTTAAATGTATAAGCCGTTATAGCAAGTAACACCGCTGAGCTGACATAAATGGCTGTACCGCCAATCATCCACATATAAAAACCGCTTACCAAAAGATAGGCCAGTAGCAAAACAAGCACGAGCTTAAAGCAAAATGATAAGAGGCGAGATGATGAGTTTAAAGGCGTCATAGCGAATCTAAATATCTCAAGTGAGGGCTTAAAAAACAAAAGGACGAATCGAAATTCATCCTTTTGGAGTTTTATTTATACATCGTCAAACTTAGTTTGCTTTTGCAACTGGGGCAGCAGCAGTTTCATCGTTTGCAGCTTTGAACGGAGATGTATAGTTCAAGCCAAGCGTAGAACTTGTGTACTGACGAACTTTGTCGAGTAACACAGGGTCTTTGCTCAAGTCTTGCTTATAAGACACTACAATTTCATGAAGCTTCTGATTCCACTTACCTTCAGTTTGCTGAGGGAAAGCTTTTTCAAGCAAGTTAAGCATGATGTATGGAGAAGTCGAAGCACCCGGAGACGCACCTAACAATGCAGTTACAGCACCATCTTTAGAAGCAAAGATTTCTGTACCGAATTGAAGCGTTGCAGGTTTACCCGGTTCTTTTTTGATGATCTGAACACGTTGACCACCTTGGCTTAAACGCCAGTCTTCAGCTTTCGCATCTGGGTAGTATTTACGAAGTTCATTTAGACGATCTTCATCTGACATCATGACTTGGCTCACCAAGTATTTAACAAGATCAAGGTTTTCCAAGCCAACAGTGGTCATTGGTAAAACGTTGTTTTTGTTAGTTGATGCAAGTAAATCAAGCTGAGAACCATTTTTCAGGAACTTGTTTGAATAAGTTGCAAATGGTCCAAACAATACATATTTTTTACCGTCGATATAACGCGTATCAATATGTGGTACAGACATTGGAGGCGCACCAAGTTCAGCACGGCCATAAACTTTTGCTGTGTGCTGAGCAGTAATTGCTGGGTTATCAGTAATTAAGAACTCACCACCTACAGGGAAGCCTGCATATTGTTTCGCTTCTGGTAAACCAGTAAGTTGCAATAATTTAACTGCTGCACCACCTGCACCGATAAATACAAAACGTGTTTTAACGTGATCTACTTTACCAGTTTTCAAATTTTTGAAAGACACAGTCCAAGTTTTGTCATCATTTTGGCTGATGCCAGTCACTTCGGTTGAAGTCTGTAATTTGAAATTCGGGTTTTGGTCTAAACGATTCACTAATTGTTTAGTGATAGAACCATAGTTTACGTCAGAGCCAACATCCATACGGGTTGCTGCAACTTTTTGACTAGGGTCACGATCGTTCATTACTAAAGGTGCCCATTGTTTAATCACAGCTGGGTCTTCAGTAAATTTCATGCCTTTGAACAGCGGGCTTTGAATCATGGCAGCATAACGTTTTTCTAAGAATTTAACGTTATCGCCCCAAACGAAAGCAATGTGCGGAACTGGGTTAATGAATGATTTAGGTTCAGCTAAAACACCTTGTTTTACCTGATATGACCAGAACTGTTTTGCTACTTCAAATTGAGAAGCAACTTTTTCAGCTTTGACAATTTCCATCTTACCGTTTTTTTCTTCGGTATAGTTCATTTCCATAAAGCCAGAGTGGCCTGTTCCGGCATTGTTAAAGCCGTTTGAACTTTCTTGAGCAACTTGGTCAAGACGTTCATACATACGAATTTGCCAGTTTGGTTCAAGCTCAGTTAAATAAGTACCAAGAGTGGCACTCATGATGCCGCCGCCAACAAGAACAGCATCAACAACTGGCTCATCTTTTGCAGTTTCGACTTGTTTTGACGCAGTTGGTCTAAACAAGAAAACAATACCTGCAATTAAAATAAGAATGATTAATACCAGAAGGTATTTCAAAAACTTTTTCATGTAAGGGGGACCTTAAAATAAGTTATTTGATTCACTTAAGGAGTGAGGAAACCTAGACAGCGTATCCAGACAAAATGGATATAAATGCGAAACTGAATTCTCAAAATTAGAGAACTTCGAAAAAAATAAAAATGACTTGGGATTATCGCAAACACTCTATATTTTAGACTAATTTTGCATTGACAAGACAATTTTTATAATAAATGGGGTTCATCAAAATCATAAATATGATTTATATTTAATCAAATTGAGCTTTTATAAGATAGTTTAAGTTAATTGTTTTGTTTTAAATGTTTGAAATTAAAATAATAATATTGATTTGGTTAAAGTTGGATCATTTGAAGAATATTTGCTTATAAAAATAGATTAATTTTTAATTCATCCCATATTTATGTAAATAAGCTCCTTACACATGCTTATTTTCTGTCATACATAGTTCTTATTAATATTGGCTCAATGAATATAAAATTAAGGGCATATCTCTGCATAAGAAATATGCCCTTTAAGATTTTATGATGCTACATAGAATGGTGCAGTTGAACGTGGTAATGCGTCACGTCCACGAATCTGATCTGCAATTTTCTCGGCAATCATAATGGTGGTTGCATTTAAGTTACCGGTAATAATCAGTGGCATGATTGAGGCATCAACTACGCGCAAACCATTCATACCATGTACGCGGCCTTGACCATCTACGACAGCCATTTCGTCTTCGCCCATCTTACAGCTACAAGATGGATGGTAAGCAGTTTCTGCGTGGTTACGAACAAAATCATCAAGCTCTGCATCAGTTTGCAAATGTTTCCCCGGACTAATTTCTTCACCACGATATGGATCAAGTGCAGGTTGCTGCATGATTTCACGCGTAATACGAATTGCATCTCGGAACTCACGCCAGTCTTGTTCAGTCGACATGTAGTTAAACAAAATACTTGGATGCTCAAACGGATCTTTTGATTTCAGTCTAATACGACCACGAGAAGGTGAACGCATTGAACCTACGTGTGCTTGGAAACCATGTTCTTTCACGGCATTACTACCATTGTAGTTAATAGCAACTGGCAAGAAATGGTACTGAATGTTTGGCCATTTGAACTCGTCCGAACTACGGATAAATCCGCCCGCTTCAAACTGGTTGCTTGCACCAATACCTGTACCATTAAATAACCACTCGGCACCAATCGCAGGTTGGTTATACCATTTCAAGGCAGGGTATAAAGAAACGGGTTGTTTACATTTATATTGTAAGTACATTTCCAAATGGTCTTGCAGGTTTTCACCTACACCCGGTAAATCATGAACGACATCAATGTCCATTGATTTTAAGAAAGTGCTTTCACCCACACCCGAGCGCTGTAAAATTTGTGGTGAAGCAATTGCACCTGCACACAGCAACACTTCACGTTTAGCTAAGGCACGTTGCAAGTTGTTTTGATCAGCGCCAATAATATATTCAACACCAATCGCTTGTTTTTGATTAAACAAGATTTTATTGGTCGTAGCGTGAGTCAAAATAGTCAGGTTTGGACGACCTTTTGCCATATCCAAATAACCACGTGCCGTACTTGAGCGGCGACCTTTTGGGGTAACCGTGCGGTCCATGGGGCCAAAGCCTTCTTGTTGGTAACCATTTAAATCATCAGTACGTGGGTAACCTGCTTGTACACCAGCTTCAACCATGGCATGGAACAACACATTGTTGCCATTTTTAGGCGTAGCAACCGACACAGGGCCATTGCCACCATGATAGTCATTTTCACCAATGTCACGAGTCTCGGCTTTTTTGTAGTAAGGCAAACAGTCGGCATAAGACCAGTTTTCAAGGCCTTTATGAGTTGCCCATTGCTCTAGATCCATTGCGTTACCGCGGATATAGCACATACCATTAATTAAAGACGAGCCACCTAAACCTTTACCACGACCACATTCCATACGACGGTTATTCATGTGCGGTTCTGGGTCGGTTAAATAAGCCCAGTTATAGCGACGACCTTGAAGAGGGTAGGCCAAAGCTGCCGGCATTTGTGTACGGAAATCCAAGCGATAATCTGGGCCACCTGCTTCTAAGAGTAAAACGGTGGTATCTTTGTCTTCAGTCAGACGCGCAGCGAGTACATTTCCGGCAGATCCTGCGCCAATAATAATGTAATCATATTCTTTAATATTCATAACTATCCTTTTTTTACTAACAGTTTGCCTGAGCAATCTATAAAGACTGCTCGGCATATGTGATTTAGGTTGAAGTATTTAGAGCAATTGAGGCATTAAAAAATGCTTTGATAATCGCCAAGTTCAACTTGAATAGATTTGATACGGGTATAGTGCCCAAGCGTGGTCAAGCCATTTTCGCGGCCCACACCAGATTGCTTGTAGCCACCCACTGGCATTTCGGCAGGTGATTCGCCCCACGTGTTAATCCAGCAAATACCAGCTTCAATCTGGTGAATAATGCGATGAGCGCGACTAATGTCTTGCGTAACAACGCCAGCAGCTAAACCAAAGGTGGTGTCGTTAGCACGACGGATGACTTCTTCTTCGCTTTCATAGCTTAAAATGCTCATGACAGGTCCAAAAATTTCTTCTTGAACAATGGCCATTTGGTCGGTGCAGTCACTAAATACAGTTGGTAGTACGTAAGCGCCGTTGGCAAGCTCGCCTTCTGTAGCACGACCACCACCAATTAATACTTTAGCGCCTTGTTGTTTGCCTGACTCAATGAAAGACAACACTTTATCCATGTGTGGGAAGCTGGTGAGTGGTCCGAAGTTTGTATCTTCAGCCATTGGGTCGCCAATGCGAATACGTTTTACACGTTCTACAACCGCTTTTTCAAAGTCGGCTAGAAGTGATTTTGGAACAAATACGCGTGTACCATTGGTACATACCTGACCTGAGCTAAAGAAGTTAGCCATAACTGCAATATCAGCTGCACGGTTCAGGTCAGCATCTTCACAAATAATCAGTGGTGACTTACCACCAAGTTCCATAGTCACTTCTTTAAGCGTAGAGCCAGCAGCGCTTGCCATGACTTTTTTGCCAGTCTCCACGCCACCAGTGAATGAGATTTTTTCAATCACAGGATGTTCAGTGAGCCACTGACCGATTTCACGACCAGCACCTTGCACCACGTTAAATACGCCGTCTGGAACGCCAGCTTCTGTATAGATTTCTGCAAGTTTAAATGCAGTAAGTGGAGTGGTTTCACTTGGTTTGAAAATCATGGCATTGCCGGCAGCAAGGGCAGGGGCAGATTTCCATAGAGCAATTTGAATTGGATAGTTCCAAGCCCCAATACCAGCAACCACGCCTAAAGGTTCACGGCGTGTATAAAAGAAACTTGATTCGCGAAGCGGAACTTGGTCACCCTGAATGGCGGTTGCAAGTCCTGCATAATATTCGAGTACATCTGCGCCAGTCACGATGTCGACTGTAGAGGTTTCGCTAAAAGCTTTACCTGTGTCGAGTGTTTCAAGACGTGCAAGTTCATCATTACGTTCACGAAGAATGTCGACAGCACGACGTAAAATACGTGAACGCTCCATGGCAGTCATGGCAGCCCAGATTTTTTGTCCTTGTTGGGCACTTTGTACAGCAGCTTCAATATCTTGTTCAGAAGCTTGTTGAAGAGTCGCGATTGTCTCGCCGTTGGCAGGGTTAATACTATTAAATGTTTTTCCACTGGTTGCGTTAACGTAGCGTCCATGGATATACAGTTGATGAACTTGTGCATCACTCATTTTGTCTCTCCTGCAAAGGCTTGTTCGCAAATTGAACTTGCGTTTGTACATAATCGTAAGCAATGGAACGGGCAAGATTGCTGTCAAATTCGTTATGACGGCTTAAACTGCCTCGTAACCATAATCCATCAATCAATGCTGCCAACCCTCTAGCGGCAACACTGGCCTGTTGTTCATTCATTAACTTGAGGAAATAAAACTTCAAGTTAGAGTACAGGCGTTGATCATTAATCTTTTGCAAGCGGCTTAAGTCTGGTACATGCATACTCGCTGACCAAAAGTCTAACCAGACCCGCATTGCTTTTTCATTGACCTGACTAATGTCAAAGTTCGAGTCGATAATGGCCTTAATTTGGCTCTCTGGATGCGAATCTGCTTCTGCTCTGTACTGTTCGGTTTTACGACGCAGAACATTTAACATTTCTTGCATACAGGTATTTATCAACCCTTGTTTGTCGCCAAAATAATGGCTGACAATGCCGGTCGACAGCTCGGCTTTTTTTGCAATTTGAGCAATGGTGGTATTGGATAACCCCACTTCATAAATTACGTCGAGTGCGGCATTCATAATTTCTTCACGTCGCACGTGCTCTGGTTTTACTCTGCGTTTTGTCATGTTTTTCCACATCAGCACTTTTAGTGGTGCTTTAAATTCAGCATGTTAACTTGCAGAGCATCATAGCACTTTTTTTATCATACTTGTTATTGATTGAACGTTCAATCAATAACA
>NZ_JZFB01000003.1:80848-81953 GCF_001188385.1 Acinetobacter sp. V2
TGTAAAAATCAATGAATTTTTGAAGATTAGCACGAGGAATAAAGCGCTAAAATCAAAAGTTCTTAAGGATAGGATGATGCGCATAAGTACATTACTTATCACGTTATTTTGAGAAAATACACCGATTGCAAGGAGCAATAAGATGGTGTTGAAAAGTGATAAATATTCTTCAGACCATATTCGGTTAAATCGTTTTGTATTTTGGAGTTCAGCCATCAGTATTGGCATTTTTGGCCTACTTTTTGTTCTGTTTCCAGAAAAAAGTCAGTTTTGGCTGACCTATGTACAAGAGCAGGTAAATCACTTTTTTGGGTGGTATTACATGCTGGTTATTGTGCTGTGTTTGGGCTTTGTCGCTTGGCTCGCTTTTTCAAAAGTAGGGCAGATTCCATTAGGAAAAGACGACGACAAACCTGAGTTTAGTTATTTGGCTTGGACTTCAATGTTGTTTTCGGCAGGGATTGGTATTGCACTACTTTATTATGGTGTTGCTGAACCTGTTGATCACTTCTTAAGACCACCTGAAGGTGAGTCAGGAACCATTCAGGCAGCCCGTAATGCCATGACTTATAGCTTTTTGCATTGGGGCATCCATGGTTGGGTACTCTATGCATTGCTCGGAGTCACGTTAGGTTATTTTGCTTTCAGACAAAATTTACCCCTAGCTTTGCGTTCGGCGCTTTACCCAATTTTTGGCGAGCGAGTCCATGGCTTGGTGGGTGATTTCGTTGATGGTTTTGGAATTTTAGCGACGGTTATTTCCTTGGTCACCAACTTGGGAATCGGAGCATTGGTGCTGGTATCAGGCATTTGTTATTTACTTCCGCAAATTCCTAATAACTCAGTGACCTTAATTGCTGCTGTTCTCATCATGATGAGTGTTGCCACGATTACGACAGTAGTTGGCATTGAAAAAGGTTTGGCGTGGTTATCGCGTATTAATTTACGTCTGCTGTATGCCTTACTTTTATTTGTATTTTTAACAGGTCCTACAAATCATTTATTAAATGGTCTTGTACAGAATATGGGAGATTATCTAAGCAATTTTATTGGTAAAAGCTTTGATATGTATTTATACAATCAAAAAGCCAGTGGCTGGTTAGGG
>NZ_JZFB01000003.1:82015-84410 GCF_001188385.1 Acinetobacter sp. V2
GCATTTCAAAAGGACGTACGATTCGTGAGGTTGTATTAGGTGTATGCCTGATTCCTCTAGGCTTTACGCTGGCTTGGATCTCGGTTTTTGGAAATACTGCCATTTACTTTATCTTGAACCAGAAACAGAAAGTTTTGGGCGATATGGTTTTAACTGATCCGGCATTGTCTTTATTTAAGTTACTCGAATATCTGCCGTTTAATCCGTATGTTGCTGGCATTGTTGTTGTAATTTGTTTCGTTTTATTTTTGACACCAGTTGGCTCTGGTACACTAATGATCGCTAATTTGTCCTCAAAAGGGGGCACCAATGATAGTGATTCACCGATCTGGTTACGCGTTTTTTGGTCTGTGGTAATTACCATTGTAAGTATTGGCTTGCTTTTGGCCGGTAGTTTTAACTCCATGCAAAGTGCTGTGGTGTTATGTGGTTTACCATTTTCAGTCATTATTTTGCTCTATATGTTTGGTTTAGCCAAAGCGTTAAAGCAAGATGATTTTGACCCTCAATTAGTGAAAAAACAGTTAGCTGTTTCAAAAGACATTTCGGTTCCGTCGAATTGTGACCAGAATAAAGTGACTGAGGTTTTATAACCCCAACCAATCACATCTATATATTATTTTTTGCGTTTAAAGTCGTCTTTTCATTGTTTTAAATAAGAGTGAAAAGACGAAATTAAATATTTTGTTTTTATTTTATTCCTTGAGGATTGTATGGCAACAGATAATCCAAGAGCAGTTGATGATTTAACATTATCTAAATCTAAAAAAGACCCGCTCAACCGTGTGGTTTTTTATTTTTCAGCTGTACTTATTTTAATTTTTTCTCTCGTCACGTTTTTGTTCAATGATTTTGCAAATAAAGTCATGAACGCCGTACTTCAGTGGGTAACCTCAACCTTTGGTTGGTATTATCTGCTTGCCGCAACGTTATATATGGTTTTCGTGATTTTTATTGCCTGTTCAAGATACGGCAGTATTAAATTAGGACCTAAGCATTCAAAACCTGAGTTTAGTTTACTCAGTTGGTCTGCGATGCTATTTTCGGCTGGTATCGGTATCGATCTGATGTTCTTCTCGGTCGCTGAACCATTATCTCATTATATGCAACCTCCTGTCGGAGCAGGTCAAACCTATGAAGCAGCACGCCAAAGTATGGTTTGGACTTTATTCCACTATGGCTTAACCGGTTGGTGTATGTATGCCTTGATCGGTATGTCATTGGGATACTTTAGCTATCGTTATAATTTGCCACTTACCATTCGTTCTGCACTTTACCCAATTTTCGGGAACAGAATTAATGGGGCAATTGGGCATAGTGTTGATACGGCTGCCGTCATCGGGACAATTTTTGGTATTGCGACGACCTGCGGGATTGGAGTTGTACAGCTGAATTATGGCCTACATGTGTTATTGGGGTTACCAGAAAATATCTGGATGCAATTTATCCTGATTGCAGTCGCGGTCGGCATTAGTGTTATTTCGGTGACATCTGGGGTCAATAAAGGCCTGCGGATTTTATCTGAAATCAATATTTATGTTTCGGTCGGGTTGTTGCTGTTTATTTTATTCTTAGGAAATACTGAGTTTTTACTCAATGCCCTTGTCCAAAATATTGGTGACTATTTAACTCGTTTTCCTGCTTTAGCATTACAAAGTTTTGCTTTTGAACAGCCTAAAGAGTGGATGAGTAGTTGGACTTTCTTCTTCTGGGCGTGGTGGATTGCTTGGTCTCCGTTTGTTGGACTTTTTCTGGCACGGATCTCAAGAGGACGTACCATCCGTGAGTTTGTGTGCGGTACCTTAATTATTCCACTTCTATTTACACTCACGTGGTTATCCATTTTTGGTAATAGTGCATTACACAGCGTTATTTTTGAAGGCAACCAGACCTTAGCCGCGACTGTGCTAGCAAATCCGGCTCACGGCTTTTATGACCTGTTAGCGCAATATCCGGGCTTTACCTTTATCGCTTCAATTGCCACCGTAACAGGGCTTTTGTTCTACGTGACTTCTGCCGATTCGGGAGCGCTGGTTTTAGGTAACTTCACGACTAAACTTACGAATATCGATAATGATGCTCCGCGTTGGTTAAGCGTATTTTGGGCAGTAGCAATTGGTTTATTAACGCTTGCCATGCTCATGACCAACGGAATTACTGCTTTGCAAAACGCGACCATCATTATGGGACTACCGTTTAGTTTCGTAATGTTCCTTGTGATGGCAGGGCTTTATAAGTCGCTGAGGCTTGAAGATTATAGGCAAGCCAGTCGAAGTATGAACGCAGCTCCGGTGGTAGGTAATGTGGATATTCTGAATTGGAAACAGCGTTTAACTCGAGTGATGCATCATCCGGGAACCACTGAAACCCAACGCATGCTAGATGCTGTTTGTCT
>NZ_JZFB01000003.1:84452-97321 GCF_001188385.1 Acinetobacter sp. V2
GGCATGAATGTAGATGTGCAGCAAACACCGCTTGAAGATGAAGAAACGCTTTTCCATCTGGATTTCACAATTCATTTGGAAGAAGAACAAAACTTCGTTTACCAGATCTGGCCTGTACGCTATAGCGCACCGAACTTCAGTCAACGTGTAAAACGAGGTAAACAGTTCTATTACCGTCTTGAAACCTATCTTTATGACGGCTCTCAAGATAACGATTTGGTCGGTTACAGTAAAGAACAAGTTATTAATGACATTTTAGATAAATATGAAAGACATATGACGTTCTTACATATTAATCGTATTAGCCCAGGGAATCGTCCATTGTTCCCAGATCCACAAGCTTAAGAGGAAAATGCATGGCTTCTCCTTATCTACATTCTTTTGCTTTATTTTTCTCGTTGCTCAATCCATTTCTAATGAGCATCTACATGATTGGCCTGATCCGTCATTCAGAAGCCAAGGTGTTTAATAAAGCACTGATTCAGGGAAGTTTGATTGCTTTTGTCGTGTTCATGCTATTTGCATGGGGCGGCGAAACAATTTTTAGTAAATATCTGAATGTACGTTTTGAAGCCTTTCAGATATTTGGAGGCCTCATCTTTTTGGTGATTGGCTATCGCTATGTTTTTCAGGGTGCCGATACGATTGGTGAAATGCGCGGTGCACCAGAGCATCTGGCTGGCACCATTGCCATGCCATTTATGATTGGTCCGGGCACTATTAGTGCTGCTGTGGTTACAGGTATTGAAATGTCAATTGGTGAGGCAGCCTTAGTGATTGCCTTCACCTTATTTTTAACCTGTAGTATTTTGATTTTGATGAAATTTTCACATGATCATTTACGCTATAAACATGCCAAACATATCGATCGCTATTTTGATATTGTCGGGCGTTTATCTGCTTTATTAATCGGTACGATCGCCATTGATATGATCATTAATGGTGTGACAGGCGTTATTACTAAAGTATAGCGAGTGGCCTATAACATCCTGCTATGCCATTAAGCGTAGAATAAAATGGCATAGCATCTTCTAAAAAAACTAAGATAAATAAAAAAAGCTTTAAAAAAAGAACTTTAAAAATAATGCCTTAAAAATTTAAATTTTAAAAAACAATCAAAGATATTAAAAAATACAATGCTATGTTGTGGATTTAAGCATGTTTTTTTTGTGAATTATCAACCATAATGTTTACTGAGCTTGTTTTAAGACACAGAGTTTAGCTATGCCTACATTAGATGAAATAACCACAGCAACTGATGATCAGTCTGAATTGACGATGTCAGTTTTGATGACGCCTGATATGGCAAATTTTTCAGGTAATGTTCATGGTGGTACGATTCTAAAACTACTAGACCAAGTCGCTTACGCTTGCGCAAGTCGTTATTCGGGTGGCTACGTGGTGACTTTATCTGTAGATAAGGTGAATTTTAAAGAACCTATTTATGTGGGTGAGCTGGTAACCTTCTTGGCAAGTGTTAACCATGTAGGCCGTACTTCAATGGAAGTCGGAATACGTGTTGAAGCCCAAAATATTCAGAAGCGCACAGTGCGCCATACCAATAGCTGTTATTTCACTATGGTTGCTGTTGATGAACAGGGCAAGCCATGTGAAGTGCCTCATTTGAAACTTGATACAGAGTGGAAGCGTTGCCGCTTTGAAGCAGCTGAGCACCGTAAAGTTTTACGTCTACAAGAAAACCATAACCCATCTTGTAGCATGTATAAAAAATCTTCTTAAAAAAAAGGATCGAACCGCAGCATGGTTCGATCCTTTTTCTTCTTTACTAAAATTCAGCGTCCATATTTCATTTCAGTAAAATTATCTCTGAGCTTGGAGGAGAGTGCTGAGAGAATTAACGAGTTGCAGGAGCAGCTTCAGAAGCAGAACCTACAGCATCAGATGCAGCATTTGCAGTGTTTGCTTGTTCTTGAGTTGAAACTACAACTTTATCTTCTGCTGGAGCATGAACTTTATCATGTTTAGAAGCAGCAAAAGTTGAAGCAGCAGTTAAAGCAAGTGTAGTAGCGAGTAAAGTTTTAGCTAATTTCATTTTATGGCATCCTTAAATTTCATTTAAAAATAAATTAAACCTAATCGTTCGTACCTACATGAAACCTGTATGGCTGAATGACTAAGCTAGGACACATGCTAAGCCGAGGTTTGGATTACATCAATTAACTTAACAATCTATTACGGCTATCTTAACAATATGAAATATACGGGCCGTTTATGTGCGGAATCTGTAAAATTAAAGGGCTTAATTACACCTTAAAATGTGTAAAAATATTTCTTATCGAATGAAAAAAGATCAATTGTGTTACGTAAAACTTACACTCTGGCATGAATTGTGAATGCGAATAAATAGAATATTCCGTTTGAATTTTAATTATCAAAAGTTAATTTAGATTTTAAGTGAGATGTATGTCACATATTAAGTGTTTTGGCCTGATAATTGAAAAGTATATCTTCAAAGTGAAAAATCATTTTCATGGGATTTAAACAGTGATATACCTTTCTTAGTTTTGAAACCTTGTTGATTTGAGTCGCTTGTGAAATTTATTGCCCAAAAAACTGTTCCTACCCATATTATTTCTGGTTTTTTAGGGGCAGGCAAAACCACATTATTACAGCATTTATTAAGTCAAAAGCCTAAAGATGAAGTTTGGGCTGTATTAATGAATGAATTTGGGCAAATTGGAGTAGACCAACAACTCTTACCTCAAGATGAAGGCTATGCCGTCAAAGAATTATTAGGTGGTTGCTTGTGTTGTAGCAGTCAATTGCCTATGCATATTGCTTTAGCTCGTCTATTGAGTGAACAAAAGCCAGATAGACTCTTTATTGAACCGACTGGACTTGGACATCCTTCACAATTATTTGACCAACTGACTGAGCCGCATTGGCAAAGTAGTTTAGCCATGCGGGCATTAATCACTGTTGTTGATGGTAGCCGTTTGCACGATACAAATTGGGTTAAACAAAACCTTTATGAAGATCAGTTAAAAGCTGCCCAGATTGTGGTGGTGTCACATACTGATGTGATGACTTTTGAAGATGATCAGGCGCTTGAGTTATTAAAAGAAGAATATCAGCCTTATCACCAAGAGTGGATTAAAACTGAAAATGGTCAGTTAGCTTTAAATAAAATTGATGTAGCTGCTCGTTTAACTGAGCGATCTATACAACCTTTACTTAAACTTCAAAAGCAAATGACTGAAACCGAGGTTAAGAAGGAAATTCAGCAATTACCTTATCATTATGTCGAGTCGGCACAAGGCTATATTGTGGCAGGTTGGAAATTACCTAAACGCTGGAAATTCGATTTTTATAATTTGCTAGATTTATTATGTGCGCAGCAAGACTGGCTTCGAATTAAGGGAATTTTTAACACAGATCAAGGTTGGAAAGTTTTTAACTTTAATCCTGATCAGTTTAATTATAAGTCTGGCGAAGAGGGTATTGATAACCGTATTGAAATCATTAGCGCACATCATCACGATTGGTTGGCTTTTGAAACGGCGTTACTTGCTTGTCAACTTGAAGAATAGAGAACATTAAACCAAAGACGATTTAATGTTCTCATAATGGATTTAAGGTTTTGTATCTAATACTGCTTTGGCTTGAGCATGGTCAATATCTTTTTCCCAGTGTGCAATCACTACAGCAGCAACACAGTTACCGATTAAGTTGGTACAGGCACGAATAATGCCAATGAACCAATCTACGGACAGTAGCAGTACTAAGCCAATCGCAGGAAGGCTTGGAATAACTGAAAGTGTTGCTGCAAGAATAACTAAAGCTGAGCCGGGAATACCGTGTGCGCCTTTAGATGTGATGAGTGAAACCAGCAAAATAGCCAATAGGTCGTGAGTGGATAAATCAATATTGCAGGCTTGTGCAATAAAGATCACCCCTAAAGTTAAGTAAATTGAAAACCCATCTAAGTTAAAAGAATAACCCGTAGGAATGACCAGACCTACCGTTGAATCCTTGATTCCCAGATTTCTGAGTTTTTTCATAATTTGAGGTAAAACAGAGTCAGAAGATGCTGTACCCAAAACAATCGCTAACTCATCTTTAAAATAAGCCACAAATTTGAAGATGTTGAGACCGGCAAGTTTTAAAATTGAACCTAAGACAACCACAACAAATAAAATGCAGGTCGCATAAAACAGTAGAACCAAATAGCCCAATTGTAGAAGTGAATCTAAACCAAATTTGGCGGTGGTATAGGCCACTGATCCGAATACACCAATCGGCGCTAAACGAATAATTAGACCCATAATTTTAAAGAAGACTTCTGAAAAAGCTTCAAGTGCCTGACGTACTAACTCTGCCAAATGTTTAGGAATTAAAAGTAGTGATACACCAAATAAAATAGCGATGAGTAAAACTTGTAAAATATCGCCGTTTGCAAAAGCGGCAGTGAATGTTTTCGGAATAATATTGAGTAGAAATTCCGAACCTGTGTGCATTTCATGGGCGCGTTCGGTATAGGTGCTTAAATCTTTTGCATCTAAATGGCTGATATCGATATTCATACCGACGCCCGGTTTAAATACATAGGCCACAATAATGCCTAAAACTAAAGCAATACTGGTGACCACTTCAAAATAGAGAATGGTTTTTGCACCGACTTTGCCCATTTTTTTGATGTCATTTGCACCATAGATTCCCAGTACAACGACACAAAACACAATAGGTGCGATCAGCATTTTAATTAAAGAAATAAAACCATCGCCCAATGGCTTTAAAGATAGGGAGAAATCATGAAAACCAGCCCCAACTGCAACTCCTAGCAAGAGAGCACAAAGAACCTGTAAAAATAAACTACGTTTAAGCTTCTGCCACATAAGTCATCAATTTTAGCAAGAGGAGAATATTTCTCTTTCAAGCAAAAAGCCGGCCAACTCTAAAGCAAGCAGAGCGTTTTGGAAGAATATGCAAATTTCCAATTACTATGCTGTGGATTGCTTAGTTTTTTTATAATTTTTACCTAAAATCGAGTATCCTTAGCGCCAAATTTTGGAACATATTAATCATGGCGCTTAAAGCAACAATTTATAAGGCAGACTTGAATATTGCCAATATGGATGACCATATTTATGGTGATTATCAACTGACGCTTGCCTTGCATCCTTCGGAAACTTTAGAACGTTTAATGGTTCGTTTGATGGCTTTTGCCCGTTTCGCAAGTGATGAGCTTGAGTTTACTAAAGACCTTTTTGAAACTGACGAGCCAGCGTTATGGCAAAAAGATTTAACGGGTCAATTAGAAACTTGGATTGAAGTCGGTTTGCCATCTGAAGATAAAGTTAAAAAAGCTAGTGCGCGTTGTAAAACGGTTGCGGTTGTTGTTTATGGCACACAAGTCGAAGACTGGTGGAAGCGAAACAGTAAAATTAAAACCTTAAGTAACGTTCAGGTGTGGCAAATTGCCCCTCAAAGTACAGCCGAGCTTGAACAGCTCTGTGAACGTACGATGCAACTACAATTAAATGTGATGGACAACGAGTGGACGCTTTTAGGTGAAAAGGGTCAGGCAAATGTTGTTTGGACACAGTTACAGTAATTTAGAAAAGCGCAACAAATTCTACAGATTCAGTTGGTACACTAAGTACTAATTGCGATTTTAGAAATTCAGTTTAAGGGTTAAACCATGTCAAATGAATTAGAAATTATCGATTTAAAAGTAGGTGAAGGCAAAGAAGCGGTTAAAGGTGCTTTGATTACAACTCACTATACAGGTTGGTTAGAAGACGGTACTAAATTCGACTCTTCAATTGACCGCGGTAATTATTTTGAATGCGTGATTGGCACAGGTCGTGTAATTAAAGGCTGGGACCAAGGCATTATGGGAATGAAAGTTGGTGGCAAACGTAAGTTAATCGTGCCTGCTCATTTAGCTTATGGTGAGCGTAAAATGGGTAAAATTATTCCAGCGAATTCTAATTTAATTTTTGAAATTGAATTATTTGATGTCAAAACTCGTGACTAGTGAAAACTGAAAGCCCTTTAGGGGGCTTTCTTGTTTATATGAGCTTTAAATATAAATACATTATTAATTTATATTTTAGCTTTTTGAATATTTAAGATTATTTTCAGATTATTTGATTATAAATGCTGACTGAAAAACTGTTCATTTGTGAGCAGTGTGATATTAAGACCAACTTTCAAAAAGTTTGTGCCCTAACATCAAATTTCACATAAGTAATCTATATTGTTATTGAGACGCTATTTCATGATTATCCGCTTTGCATCTCCTTTGTTGAACATATCACTTGGCTTGGCCTTGGCAGGTTTGTCAGGCATGGCATTAGCCAAACCACCTAAACTGGACGCTTCAACACTCACGGTGATTGGTTATCATGAAATTACCGATACTAAAAATGCGTTAATTCCTCAATATGCAGTGACGACTCAACAATTTACACAGCACGTTGAGTGGCTGCAAAAAAACGGGTTCCATTTTATTACGGTTGATCAGTTGATCCGTGCTCATCAGGGCAAATTTCAACTGCCTACAAAACCGGTTTTATTAACTGTAGATGATGGTTATCAGTCTTTTTATCAAAATGCTTATCCAGTTCTTAAAGCTAAAAAGATTCCGGTTGTTTTGGCTGTAGTGGGTTCATGGTTAGAGCCAAAAGCTGGTCAAAAAGTAGATTTTTCGGGTGAAGAAATTCCACGTGATAAAATCTTAAGCTGGAATGAACTTAAAGAAATGCAAGATAGTGGTTTTGTAGAAATCGCTAATCATAGCTATCATTTGCACCGTGGTATTACAGGTAACCCGCAAGGCAATTCTGAACCTGCTGCGACCACACGTTTTTATGATGTTAAAACACAAACATATGAGAACGATAAACAATATGAAGCACGAATCTATGATGACCTGAAAAAGAACAATGACTTATTAAAAGCGCATGGCTTACGTTCGCCACGTATTATGGTATGGCCATATGGTCGCTATAATATGCAAACTGTCCAAATTGCAAAAAAATTGGGTATGCCAGTGACCATTACGCTTGATGATGGGGCAGACCATGCAAAACAATCTCTACAAAATATGAGCCGTATTTTGGTAGAAGGTGGAATGACAACTGATGATTTGGCTCAAGAAATTAAAAACCGTGAATTAAATTTAACGGATAATAATCGCCCGCAAAAAATCATGCATGTCGATCTGGACTATATTTATGATCCAGACCCGAAACAACAAGAGCGCAATTTAGGTCACTTGTTAGATCGAATTAATGGCATGGGTGTAAATACAGTTTATTTACAAGCATTTTCAGATCCAGATGCGAATGGTTCTGCGGATATGGTTTATTTCCCAAACCGCCATATTCCAATGCGTGCAGACTTGTTTAACCGTGTTGCATGGCAAATTCAAACGCGCACTTCTGTAAGCCGTATTTATGCGTGGATGCCGTTATTGGCGTGGGAACTACCAAAAAACGATCCTGTTTCTAAGGACTTGGTGGTCACTCAGCAGGAAAAAGCGGGTGAGCACCTTAATATGGGTTATATCCGTTTAAGTCCGTTCTCAGCAGATGCACGCCAAACTATTCGTGAAATTTATCAGGATTTAGCTAAATCAACGCCGTTTAACGGGCTTTTATTCCATGATGACGTCACCTTATCTGATTATGAAGATGCAAGCCCTGATGCTTTAAAAGCCTACGCAAAACAAGGTTTGCCAACAGATTTGGCAAAAATTCGTGATAACGATCAAGACTTGCAGAAATGGACTGCATATAAGACAAAATATTTAGATGATTTTGCAATGCAACTCGTTGATGACGTGAGACAATATGAGCCGTTTTTGGTGACTGCACGTAACTTATATGCGCAGGTGGCTTTAAAACCATATGCAGAAAACTGGTATTCACAATCGCTTGAAGAGTCATTAAAGCATTATGATTTTACAGCTATTATGGCAATGCCTTATATGGAGCAGGTCGATAATTCAGATCAGTTCTATAAAGACATGATTGATCGCGTGAAACAATATCCTAATGGCCTCAAGAAAACTGTTTTTGAATTACAGGCCACCGACTGGCGTAAAAATGAAAAGGTACCTTCAACTGAAATGGCAGCAACAATTCATTCACTGTATCAGCAAGGTGTAATGCATGTCGGATATTACCCTGATGACCCAATCAAAGATCACCCGGATGTTGACGTAATGCATAAAGCATTTGCCGAAAAATCATCTCGTCTTGTGCCGTAGTCGAGGCTGAAACATGACAATCTTTGCTGCAATATGGTCGCATGCCTTAAAATTCGTTTTTTACTATCCATTATTCATGTCGTATTTATGGATGATGGGTGCGATCATTTTCTATTGGAGAGAACGTCAGGCTCCGCCTTATGATCAACCCGCTCCATTGGAAAGTTATCCAAAAGTTGCTGTATTAGTTCCTTGTTTTAATGAAGGGGATAATGCAGAGGAAACCATTAGTCATGCTTTAAAACTGGACTATCCTCATTTTGAAGTCATCGCGATTAATGATGGCAGCTCAGATAATACAGGTGAAGTACTTGATCGTTTAGCAGAACAACATGAAAAATTGCGTGTTGTTCATTTGGCGCAAAACCAAGGTAAAGCCATGGGGTTGCAAGCCGGAAGCTTAATGACCGATGCCGAGTTTTTAATTGGTATTGATGGTGATGCTTTACTTGATCCACATGCAGCAAAGTGGATGATTCGTCATTTCCTTGAAAATCCAACGGTTGCAGCTGTTACTGGAAACCCGCGTATCCGTACTCGTTCAACTTTATTAGGGCGTATTCAGGTTGGTGAGTTTTCTTCGATTGTGGGCATGATTAAACGTGCACAGCGTACCTTCGGTCGCTTGTTTACCGTATCGGGTGTAATTACGGCTTTTCGTAAAAGTGCCGTTCACCAAGTCGATTATTGGTCACCAAATATGTTGACTGAAGATATCGATATTACTTGGAAATTACAGCGTGCAGGTTGGGATATTGAGTTTGAACCGAATGCCTTGGTTTGGATTTTAATGCCTGAAACCCTAAATGGGTTGTGGAAACAACGTTTACGTTGGGCAATGGGTGGTGCACAAGTATTAATTAAAAATATTGATGTGTTCACTAAACCAAAATTGAATTTTTTATGGCCGTTAATGTTTGAGCTTTGCTTAACTTTAGTATGGTCATATTTAATGCTAGCGATGGCTTTGTTATGGTTGGTACATTTTATTTTACCAGTCCCTGCATTAGCTGTTGTGAGCTCCCCATTTTTACCGTATGGTACCGGTATTTTATTGGGGGCAACCTGTCTAATTCAGTTTGCTTTAAGCAAATGGATGGATAGTCGTTATGAACCGCATCTAGGAAAAAACTATTTCTGGATGATCTGGTATCCATTGGTCTTTTGGCTAATCACTATTTCAGCAACCATTGTGGCATTTCCAAAAGTCTTACGACGTGGAGATGAGAAACGAGCACGTTGGGTGAGCCCGGATCGGGGCATTCGCTAGAATGAAATGCAAGAGTCATGAGATTTTAAAGATCGTGCTGTATTGATGTCTGGGGAAAAACCACAGCACTTCGTTAGGTAAAGAGAGAAATGAAGACAGATTCGTTGATTATTGATTTACGCCGTCAATTACCATGGCATAAACGCTATGCTTCTACAACAAGCACAGCCATGATGTGGGCGGTTTGGTTGTTGTTGTGGCGTCCGTTCGTGTTTGTATGGCTATTGGTTGAATTACAAAAAACTCATTTGGTACACCGTTTATTTAGTGCCTTTGGTGTAGGAATTGAACATGGCCTTACCGCATTAATTGCTTGTGCAATTTGCTTATTGTTATGGAGCCATTTGCTACCAGAGCGCCGTGTCGGTGGCAGTGCACTTAAGGCAAAACAGACTGATGATTATGCGCGTTACTTCGATTTACCTGAACATGAAATTGAGCAGGGACGTAGCCAAAAAATTACAGTCGTTCACCACGATGAATTAGGTAAAATCGTTAGAGTTGAATAACGATTAGCCATAAAATAAAGCCCACTTTAGTGGGCTTTATTTTTTTTAAGAATTAAGAAGTCCAAGGATACGTTGCTTAACTTGATTGATGTAAAACTCATCATGAGTGACACGGTACATCAAGATCGCTCCTTCATAATCAGCAATACTTTGTTTTGCTAAAATCTCAGCTCGATCTTGAGCAATGCAACAAGCAAAAATAGACTGAATAGCCAGTTCCCAGTCCTGAAAAATACTGCGTATTTTGGCTAAAATTTCAGGTGAACCATACGCCGCCTCCATTGAAATTACCCCAATCAGACAACCATTCACGCCGTGGGTAAAAAACTGGACAGCACGTTTATGCATTTGCTCAAAACGTTCAATGGCTGAGAGTTCTGAACTTGCAGTTGTTCCAAATAAAGAATGGATTAAATATTGATGAGTACCATTTAACACTTCAAGCAAAAGCGCTTCTTTATTTGGATAATAATAATAAAAAGAAGCTTTGGTGAGGCCGCAAGCCTTTGCCAGCATGTCCATGCTTGTTCCTGCATATCCATAAGTTTTGAACTGCAAAGCGCAGTGCTTAAGCAGATCTTCTTTGGTCAGTTTTTGCGGTCTCATTTCACATTATCCAAAACATAAAGCAGTTTTATAAAAAACCATCAAAAGTGGTGCGGATTTTATTCCAGATTTGTTCAGCATCTTTTTTAAAGTAGCCCATGTGGCCAATGGTTTTCATAGCAACATCTTGAGGTTGGAGGCTGACGTATGAAACTTGAGCTTGTCGATAATGCTGCATAAATGCGCGACAAGAAGCGGGTAAAGCCCAATCATCATCTAGGGCAGATACTGCATAAATTGGGGTTTTGACAGAAGCATATTGTTCAATTAAGTGTTGTTGTTCTGGATCTGCAAAAAAATACTTAGGGTTTTTACACCATTTACGCCACTGTTTATAAACATTGAGGGGTAAATCAGAACCCATATTAAATTTGCTCCAAGGCAAATAACCTGTCACAGCAACAATGGGTGGAAATACGATATTCCAGACCACTTGAACTTTAAAACGTTCTTTCAGTGGCATGTAGCCGTGCCAACCTGCACCTGTACCAAATGTATAGCAGGCCAATAATTTATCATGATTAGGCAGTAGACCTAGCGCATGGCCACCATAGGAATGACCAACCATGAAAAGAGGTAATGGTTCTTTTGATAAATATTCAATCGCACCTGCTAAATCGAGTTTGCCCCAATCTAAATAAGACATATCAAATCCTTTCAAAGATTTTGGACTCGATTTTCCAACCCCTCGATAGTCAAATGTGAATATCTGATAGCCAAATTGCGTCATATATTCAGCGAAGCGGCGGTAAAATTCATGTGGCACACCCGTTGCTCCTGCAACGACAATATTTGCTTTAGCTGGTACCGTTGCAAAGTAACGTGTGCCCTTGAGTTGATAGCCATCTAAAGCTGGGAATTGTACAGTTTGGCTTAGCTGTTCATTGATTTGAGTTGCTGATTGCATTGCTTTTCTCTTTATTTTTCTAGCGTGATGAAATTTTATTTACCTTTAAAAACAGGCGGTCTTTTTTGCAACATGGCAAACACACCTTCTTGAACATCTTCTGTGGTGAGTAAAGGCTGAAGATGGCCCTGTAATTGGCTAAAAGCAGTTTCATAACCTTCATTAATGGCTTCACGGGCAGAAGCGAGAGTCGCTTTTACAGCAAGTGGTGCAGCTTGAGCAATATGTTCAGCCAGTTCTATTGCACGGTTGAGCTGCGTACCTTCCGGACATATCTCTGTAATCAGGTTCATATCAAAGGCGGCTTTTGCATCAAAAGAGTCACCTGTGAGTAAATAACGCATGGCTTTGGCCCAACCCGCGGCTTGAGTAAATCGTGCTGTAGCTCCACCAAAAGGTAAGATGCCACGTTGCACTTCCATCTGTGCAAACTGGGTATTTTCACTTGCTAAAGCAATATCTGCATTCAGAAATAGTTCGATACCAGCGGTGTAGCAATAACCTTGTACTGCAACAATTAAAGGTTTACTCAGTTTTCGTCCAACTGTACCCCAAGGGTTCACTTCTTCATCATTAAAATCAAAAACACCTGTAGCGAGCTTGGGTTGTAACTCAACTAGATCTAATCCGGCCGTAAAATGGTCGCCATGAGCAAAGATAACAGCACAGCGAAGAGCATCATTATTTTCATATTCAGTAAGCGCCAGTGATAAATCTTTAATCAGGTGGCTATCAAAGGCATTACGTTTTGCTGCTCGATCTAGGCCAATTAAAAAAATATGTCCGCGAGTTTCACGGCTGACTTTTCCTTCTTGATTCGACATTTTTCGATGTCCTTTGTTTATTTTTAATAAGTTTTTAAACGATCGTTTAAAAAGTGTCAAATACAATTTGTTGACTATTCCGTAAACAAAAATAGAAGGGCGATTAAAATAAAACTAAGTTTTTATTATTAAGCTTAATGTAAAGATGAGGAGGAGAATAACCTGATGAGTGTTCTCAATCAGGTTATAAATATTATGTTGCACGACGTGAGTACATCAATAACCCTAGGCATAACAAGGTTAAACCTAAAATAAGATGTGAGCTGAGCTGCTCATGGTTGAACCATGTTCCCCAAAATGTGGCTAACACTGGGGTGATAATGGTAATAAGTAGCACAGTCGTCGGTTGTAGTATTTTGATGAGTTGATAATAAAAAATCATGGCAAGCACAGAGGAAAAGACCGCGCTGTAGAGTACTGCTAGCGAAATTTTCAGACTTGGAAATTCAGTGGGAAGATGCGACCAAAAGAAAGGTAACAAGCATACGTAGCATATCCATGCGACAATTGTAGA
>NZ_JZFB01000003.1:97363-98738 GCF_001188385.1 Acinetobacter sp. V2
GATTTCACGGCAAACGTCGACAAGACATAAAACAGCATCGCAATCAGTTCTAATAGAATACCGATGCGGTTGAGCTGAAAACCTGATGAAGACAGTCCTAAAGTAAAACTCATTCCGACAAGTGCAATACCGAGTCCAAGCCATTGCCACACTGAAAATCGTTCGCGTCCTAATAAAAAGGAGCTAATCAGTCCAGATACTAACGGAGAGGTGCCGTAAATAATTGAGATAATGGCAGAGGGGACTTTATCTGCACCCATATAGCAAAACGCCATAGATCCAAATAAACCAATGGCTCCAGCACAATAACTTAAAACAGCTTTTTTATTAAAGATGAGCTTTAAACGAAAGAATCTTAGACACAGCAAGGCGATTGGAATCGCCAGACTGAATCGAATAAATAATCCCCATGCCCAGTGAATTTCTTGTACTGTCCAGACGGCCGCGAGTGGGGTAAGCGACCAAATAATGACGACAGCAATAAATTGGCCGGCTGTAGCAAGGCGAGTCGGAGATGAAGATAATGCTACAACCGGCTGAATCTGCGGGGTGGATATACTCTGTTGTTCAAATAATGGCTTCATATAAAGCTCCAGAAAGTTTGTTCTTTGGTGTTTTAAAAGGGCATAAAAAAAGCCGCGTTTTATGGCGGCTTGTGATGAAAATCAGAGGATATATTACAAATTAAATATCTCGATTTTCGTATCTAAAGCGCCAAATTGTCCAAAATAAGGACGTCGCCAATTGACCACATAGAACTTAATCTCTGGGGCGTATGATTGACGCGCTAGACAACAATGGGCTTTAGATAAAAACATGATAAGTATATTAAAATATAGATGATATTTTTATAACATATAAATAGAAAAGTACAAATTAGATTCAAGCATGAGGCATGGTTTTTTTGATTACTTTAAATTAGTAGTTTGCTTAGCTTCATATTTTTCTCATAATACCTCGTCAAATTGATCTCAATAAGCAGCTTATGTCACCTCTAGAAATCTTTGCGGTCTTAATTAGTCTCATTGGAGTTGGATTAACCGTCATCCGTAATATGTGGTGTTGGCTGTTTAATTTCTTTGCCTTTGTTTTATATGCCTATTTGTTTTACGAATTTAAGCTATATGGTGAAACAATTTTGCAGTTCTTTTTTATGGTCGTAAATTTTTATGGCTTTTACTATTGGTTCAAAGGAAAGCAGCAAGATCACGACATTCGAATTGAACCTATTGCAGTTCAAACTGCTATCATCCAAATGATTATTGCTGCGGTAGGTGGCTTACTGTTTGGTTTAATTCTTAAAAACTTTACTGATGCAGCAGTACCGATGCTCGACTCACAGCTTGCAGCATTTAGTTTACTTGCAACGTATTGG
>NZ_JZFB01000003.1:98780-102874 GCF_001188385.1 Acinetobacter sp. V2
TTGTCGATATTATTTATGTGGGCATGTTTATCTATAAAGATTTATTTTTAACAGCTGCTTTATATGCAGCATTTGTTTTGATGGCAGCTTATGGTTGGTATCAATGGGAAAAAGTTAAAAAGAAACAGCTTTTAGCCTCTAACCAGCTTTAGTTTGGAGAGTGATCATGTTGTTGAGCTTAGATGTCTATAAACAACAACAGTTTGATCTGATTGCTGCAAAAATAATGGCAGAGCCAAAACAGTATTGTGAATTTAGTTCAGTGTCAGATTTTTATAATGTCGCGTGGCTCAAAAATTTCCCACAAGGCAGCCAGATTTCTGCCACTGGCTTAGATGACGGTGCTGAAGAGTTTTATGCGGTTGTTCAATTTAAACAGCAGTATTTAAAACTTGATATTAAAGAAAGCCTTTCGGTACTGATTTTTCAAGATATGAATGGGAACGTATTTAAGTGTAATTTTTAATTTAAGGAATAAAATCACAAAAAAAAGCGACTTAACGTCGCTTTTTTTTAATAAATAAATTTGGAAATTTTGTTTGCTGTTTCAACGACTAGGCTTGCAATATCTTCTTTAAATGTTCTTTCATCGTAAGTGGTAATTGGACAACTTACTGAAATAACAGCGACCATTTTACCGTTTGACTGTTTAAAAATAGGTGCCGCACAGGCTGCCATATCATGATTGTAATGACCCCAGCTGACCATGGTTTTTTGGGTTTTTACATAGACTAATCTTTGTAATAGGGTTTTTAAATTGGTTGGCGTCAGTTCAGAAAAACTATCCCAATCATCAAAGTTACGATAACGCTGACGTACTTCAGTTTCAGGTAAATCAGACAATAACATTTGACCAATGACGGTTGCATGAGCAGGCCAGCGAGTCCCTAAGCTAATGTTGCTCGTGAAGGTTCCCATCGACTGAATGTTATTTACAAAGACAATATGAGTGCCTTCTAAAATTGAAAGGTGTACCGCAAGTTTGGTCTGGTCACGTAGTTCTTTCATTAATGGTGTCGATAAATCGAGTAATGAAAGTTTAGATAAACTGTTAAAACCAAGCTCCATGACTTTAGAATCGAGAGCATAAGTTTTTTGAGATGCTTTTCTTAAATAGCCACAAGATTCGAGTGTATAGATCAGACGAAATGCACTAGAACGGTTCACTTCTAAAATTTCAGCAATTTCTGTAATGGTCATTTCTTGCGCTTGTTGGTTAAATGCTTGCAAGATAGCTAAACCCCGTACAAGTCCGGGTACTAAATAACGATCATCATTTTTTGTTGTTTCTGATTCTTGCGAATCTTCTTCAATTGCTATGCTCATTCGTGTCATTTTCCTATAAATAAAACATGATTCAATTTGGGGCATGCTGCTTTATTTTATAACTATTGTAATTGTTAAAAATGCATAAAACAATTTTTATATTTAAAACTTTGTTTCTTGTTTGAAACGTAACAAAATATTTAAAATTAATTAAGCTAATGAATTTTATACTTATTTTTACTTTGACAAAAAATGATTAAGGGGATTATGCTTAGCCTGTGTTTTGAAAATCAAATTATGTTTTGTATATAAAACAAAATGAGGACGCAAGGTATGAGTTGGATCTCAGTTTGTCAGCAGGGTGACGTTAGCGAAGATGAGCCGAAAGCCATCGAAATCGAAGGGAAAAAAATAGGCGTATTTTTCGTCGATGAAAATTACTTTGCTATCGAAAATGTTTGCCCTCATGCGTATGCCTTATTAACCGAAGGATTTATCGAAGATCAGACTGTTGAATGTCCATTGCACGAAGCAATTTTTGACATTCAAACAGGTGAGCTAAAAAGTGGACCCGGGTGTAGAAACCTATGTACTTACCCAGTTCGTGTTGAAGGACAGGATATTCAAATTCAACTCTAGTCCTCACATGTACAAGGAAGCAGAACAATGAAGACATTTAATGAAAAGTTGGCAAGCTGGATTCATGCAACGCCGGCAACCGAAGCAGGTATCAACAATATTCAAATTCCTGGTCAATCTGAATTGTTGGTTTGGCAAACACGTTATAAAGAACCAACGCTCTACGAACAAGATTTTGTAAAGAACTTGATTCAGGCATTTTCTGCGGGTGCAACAGAGTTAGATGACGTTGTTTCTGCACTTAATCAACAGGGTTTCCGCTGTGAATCTGGTGATGAATGGACTTCTGCAAACTTTACAGAAGAAATGCAACGTTTAGGTTATTGATTCAGGGACGAATAAAATGAACGCAATCGTATCAACTTCACAAAGCGCTGAAGAATATTTAGAACTTGGTTTACGTGACCAATGGCATCCGGTTTTAGCAAGTTGGGAAGTCGCTGCTAATCCAGTTGGAATTACTCGTTTAGGCGAAAACATTGTGGTTTGGCGTGATGCCGAAGGTCAGGTTCATGCACTTGAAGACCGTTGTCCGCATCGCGGTGCGCGTCTTTCACTTGGTTGGAACTTAGGCGACCGAGTTGCTTGCTGGTATCACGGTGTTGAAGTTCGTGCCGATGGTGTGGTTGCAGATGTGCCAGCCGTTCATGAATGTCCAATGACAGGAACTAAATGTCTAAAGAACTATCCGGTAATTGAGCAACATGGCGCAATCTTCATCTGGTTTGGTATCGATGCAAACGAACAGCCAAAACCGCTTGAGTTCCCAGAGCAACTTGCAAGCGAAGAGTGGAGTGCATTCCTTTGCCAAGCGGACTGGAAAGTAAACCATCAATACGCGATTGATAATGTGATGGACCCAATGCATGGTAGTTATTTACATGCGACATCGCACTCGATGGCAGATGGTGATCGTACCGCAGAGATGAAACACCGCACGACCGATAATGGCTTTATTTTTGAAAAAGAAGGTCAATTAGGTGTGAACTTCGACTGGGTTGAATATGGTTCAACAGGTGCGAGTTGGTTACGACTTTCAATTCCATACCGTAAGCAATTTGGCCCAGGTGGCGAATTCTGGATTGTGGGTTATGCAACGCCAATTGATGCCAATAATACTCGCGTATTTTTTTGGCGCTGTCGTAAAGTAAGTGGCTGGCAACGTAATGTATGGCGCTTCTTATATCGCAATCATTTAGAACAGTTGCACTGGGATGTATTGGAACAAGACCGAATTATTTTAGAAAACCTTGCACCAAATGCGCGTGAAAAAGAGTTCCTCTATCAACACGATGTTGGTCTTGCACGTTTACGTCGTTTAATGAAAAAAGAAGCTGAGAAGCAATTAAAGAAAATTGCTGCGCTAAATGCATCAAACCGTATCGAGATGCAGGAAGAAGCTCATGGCTAATGTAGCGTTGTTGCAAGGCAAAAAAGTTTTAGTAACTGGTGCTGCACGTGGTTTAGGCCGAGATTTCGCTCAAGCCATTGCCGAGGCTGGTGCTGAAGTTGTGATGGCAGATATTTTGTCTGACTTGGTCCAACAAGAAGCACAAGCGTTACAGCAACAAGGGCTAAACGTTCATGCTGTCACCGTTGACCTTGCCAATGCAGACTCTATTGAAAATGCGGTTGTAAAAAGTGTGGAAACTTTACAAGGACTAGATGGCCTTGTGAACTGTGCGGCACTGGCAACCAATGTCGGTGGAAAAAATATGATTGATTACGATCCTGAACTTTGGGATCGGGTCATGAATATTAATGTGAAAGGCACATGGCTGATCAGTAAGGCCTGCGTTCCCCATTTAAAGCAATCGGCTGCTGGCAAAATTATTAATGTTGCTTCCGATACAGCACTTTGGGGCGCACCGAATCTAATGGCTTATGTGGCAAGTAAAGGTGCAATTGTTGCCATGACACGTTCAATGGCAAGAGAGTTGGGGCAGTCAAATATCTGTGTCAACACATTGTCTCCGGGGTTAACTTTGGTTGAAGCAACCGAGTATGTACCTCAAGAACGTCACGATTTATATGTCAACGGAAGAGCGATTCAACGTCAGCAACTTCCACAAGATTTAAATGGAACAGCATTGTATCTACTGTCGGATTTGTCCTCTTTTGTGACAGGTCAAAATATTCCGGTCAATGGCGGTTTTGTCTTTAACTAAGGAGTAGTCAAATGATTACAG
>NZ_JZFB01000003.1:102884-114406 GCF_001188385.1 Acinetobacter sp. V2
GGATCGAGATTTTAAAGTTTGGAGTTGAAGATAGAGCCGCTTCAAACAAGTTTTTGGCAGATTTTGGTTTAAGTCAAAGTACTTCAGATATTGAAGGCACAGATCTTTACCAAACCCAAAATGGTAGCAAGATTTATCTATTTAATTGTGATGATGACCGTTTGCCTGCTGCTATTGAACAAGGTTCAACTTTACGTGAAGTGACTTGGGGCGTTGATAGTCTTCAAGACCTTGAAGACTTGGCAGCTCGTTTGGCTGATGTAGAAGGTTTTAAACGTTCTGAAAATACAGTTCAGTGTCTTGACCCAAATGGTATGACCATCCGTTTTGAACAAAGTTTTGTTAAAGATGTGTCTGAACTTAAAACGGAAGGCATTAACCAATACGGCAACATTCAACGTGTAAATGCAGCAAGTCCCGTCTATGAAAAAGGTCAGCCTGTTGCGATTGGACACGTGGTGTTCTTTACACCAGATTTGGCAGCAACTGAAAACTTCTATATTGAAAAAGTAGGCTTTCATTTATCGGATGCTTACAAAAATCGCGGTGCATTCTTACGTTGCCGCGGTGAAGGTTATCACCATGATTTATTCTTGCTCAGTGTTCCAAATAAACCTGCTGGCTTAAATCACGTTGCATTTGTAGTTCGTGATATCCATGAGGTGATTGGGGGCGGTTTAAATATGAATCGTTCGGAATGGTCGACCTTTATTGGGCCGGGACGTCACCCAATTTCTTCTGCTTATTTCTGGTACGTCAACTCACCATTGGGTGGTGCATTTGAATATTACACTAACGATGATTATCTGACAGAAGAATGGCAGCCACGTGTAGAAGAACATCGTCTAGAGCTTTTCACCGAATGGGCGATTGAAGGTGGTCTCGATGACACAACCCGCCGTCAGGTGAAGCCTGTTTAACAGGTATTGCTTTACAAGGAAGATGGCTATGGAAAAGATTGTAATTGTAGGTGCCGGACAGGCAGCGGGTTGGGCGGTAAGTACACTACGCCAAAACGGTTATGTGGGCGAAATTCACGTGGTTTCAAATGAAGATCAAGTGTTTTATGAGCGTCCACCACTGTCTAAGCAAGTACTTTCAAAAGAAGCAACTTATGAAAGTTTGAATCTGTTCTCTCCTGAGCAGGTTCAAGAGTTCAAGGTTCAATGGCATAAACCGGAAATTGCGACAAAAGTCGATCGTGAGCAAAAACAGGTTCATTTAGAAAGTGGCCAAGTTTTGTCGTATGACAAATTGCTGATCGCAACCGGAAGCCGTGCACGTGTACCGGTCAATACATGGCAGTTCATTCCAAATGTTGTGACCTTACGCAATGTGCAAGACTGTGAACGTTTGGCTGAAATTTTAAAGAATGCAAAAAATGTCGCTGTGATTGGCGGTGGTTGGATTGGTTTAGAAATTGCTGCAACTGCACGTAAGCAAGGTAAAGATGTTCATATTTTTGAATATGGTGACCGTTTATGTGCAAGAAGTGTGAGTCCGGAAGTTTCTGCATTTTTAAAAAATATGCATGAGACCCAAGGTACAAAAATTCATTTAGACAGCAAGAGCCTTCATTTGGTTGAAGCACCTAATCAGAAAGTTGAAGTGGTTAACCATCCTCAAAATAGTCAGTTATTTGACTGTGTTGTGGTAGGTGCGGGCGCTGAGATTGCCAAAGAATTAGGTGTGCACGCTGGTCTCGATGTGAAAGATGGCATTGTGGTGAATTGTTTTGGGCAAACTTCAGATCAAAACATTTATGCCGCAGGTGATGTCGCGATTCATCCAGGCTTGGGTTATTGCATTCAGTCTTGGGCAAATGCACAAAATCAGGCTATTGCAGCAGCAAAGTCGATGCTCGGCATTGAAACTGAATATAGCGATATTCCATGGCTTTGGTCAGATCAATATCACTTTAATATCCAGATTTTAGGTACTTATCAGCCTGAAAAAACAAAGGAAGTAGTCATTCGCCAAGGCGGTGAAGATCAGGTGAGCTATTTATATCTGGACCATGAAAATTGTTTGCTCAACATGATTGCCATTAATGACTCGAAGCTAGTCAAACTGGCAAAACGTTGGATGCAAGCCAACACCGTTTTAGATCCAAAACTATTAGCAGATGCTGAATTTAATGTCATGAAGTTAAAACCGTAAACATTAAATCTGGTTCTCATTACCAAATCGAAGGAATGACACATGAGTAATGAAGAAAAAAGTGGATTGAAGCATTGGGTACCTGCTTTTGTCCTTATGGTGTGTGTGGTACTGGCGTTTTTCGACAAGATTAGTATTGCGGTTTTATTTTCAGATCCTCATTTTCAAAGTGCAATGGGAATTGCTGAAGATAAGGCCAAGCTCGGATGGCTCATGACAAGTTTTTTACTTGCTTATGGTTTTTCATCAGTCTTCCTAAGCTTTTTAGGCGACATCTTTAATCCAAAGAAAATGCTGTTCTGGAGCGTGACCTCTTGGGGTTTACTCATGTTTTGCATGGGCTTCACCACCAGTTATTCAGGCATGTTGATTTTACGTGTACTACTTGGTTTGGCAGAAGGTCCGTTATTTGCCTTGGCATATACCATTGTTAAGCAGACTTACACAGATCATCAGCAAGCACGTGCTTCTACCATGTTCTTACTTGGAACACCGATTGGTGCATTCCTCGGGTTTCCGATCACTGCAAATGTTTTAGCTCACCATGATTGGCACACCACTTTTTTTGTGATGGCTGGGTTAACGCTAATCGCAATTTTCAGCATTGTTTTTGGTTTACGTAACTTGCAGCTCAAGAAAACTGTCGAAATTGAGGGTGAGAGTAAACGCACCAATTTCAAAGGTCACATTGCCAATACTAAATTGCTGCTCAGTAACAGCGCGTTCTGGTTGGTGTGTCTCTTTAACATTGCATTGATGACGTATTTGTGGGGCTTAAACAGTTGGGTTCCTTCTTATCTTATGCAGGACAAAGGATTCAATCTCAAAGAGTTTGGAATGTATTCAAGCTTTCCATTCATTGCCATGTTAATTGGCGAAATTATCGGTGCGTTTTTATCTGACAAGTTAGGCCGCCGAGCAATTCAAGTATTTAGCGGTTTATTACTCGCGGGCATCTTCATGTATGTGATGGTCATTATGACTGAGCCATTATTGATTATTGCTGCCATGTCTTTAAGCGCAATGGCGTGGGGTTTTGGAGTAGCAGCTGTATTTGCTCTGCTTGCAAGAGTAACCACGTCAAATGTAGGCGCGACTGCGGGCGGAATATTTAACGGGTTAGGTAATTTTGCAAGTGCAATTGCGCCTGTTCTTATCGGTTACATCGTGATGCAAACACATAGTTTTAATTTAGGAATTACCTTCTTGGCTGCTGTCGCTGTCATTGGATCGTTGTTCTTAGTTCCTCTTTTAAAACGTTATTAATTCACTGTATAGGAGTTTAAAAAATGACTACACAACAATTCGAATCGTGGGCACAACCAGAAAATGCTTCTTTAGAAGATTGGTTAAACACACGTATTGCTCGCTTTGAGACACGTAAATATGACTTTGAGGCTTTGAAGTTCCAAGCCGATTACGACCCGAAATATCGCCGTGCACAAATGCGTTACATGGGTACGGGGGCAACAGGTGTTGCAAATGACGGTAACACTGTTCCAGCAGAAAACTTCACGTTTTCAACCATGGTTCTGCCACCACAGTGTGAAGGTCCTTTGCATATTCATCACGACGTTGAAGAAGTTTTCTTTATGCTCCGCGGCGAAATTGATTTGTTTATTGAGCACAACGGCGAAAAATTTGAGACCCGTTTAAAAGAGCGTGACCTGATTTCAATTCCACCGGGTATTTACCGTGGTCTATTTAACCCAGGTCAAGAAGATGCCTTGATGTGTGTGATGTTGGGAACAGGTAAACCAACCATTCCGAACTATCCACCAGAGCATCCGTTGTCTCAAATCAAACGTTAATTGTTTGATGAAGTGAATGAAAGGAAAGAATTGAAAATGATGACACTCATTGAAAAGTTAGCAGAATTTCCGGTGAAAACCGTCACTGTTCAAGGCCAGCAACAAGCTTATCGGGAAGCCGGTCAGGGTGAGTACCTTGTGCTGTTGCATGGCATTAGTTCAGGTTCTGCTTCATGGGTAAACCAACTTGAAGTGCTGTCTCATCATTTTCATGTCATTGCCTGGGACGCACCGGGCTATGGCAAATCAGATGAACTTTTAACTGATCAACCCAATGCGACCGATTACGCAAAGCGTTTGGCTGCGTTGTTTGATGTTTTAAAAATTGAAAAAGCAATTGTGGTCGGACACTCATTAGGTGCCTTACAGGCGAGTGCATTTGCTGCACTTTACCCAGAGCGAGTGGAACACTTGGTTGTTGCTAACTTAGCTCAAGGCTACCAGTGCCACGATGAACAAACACAAATTCAGGTTTTTGAAAAAAGACCAAAAATGTTGAAAGAACTTGGTGCTAAAGGAATGGCCGAAAGCCGTGGACCTCATTTGATTTATAAACAAGAGCCACAAGCCTTAGCCTTAGTTTCAGAGGTGATGCAACAGTTGACCCTACAGGGTTTCACACATGCATCGTACTTACTGGCATATGACGAAATACGTAATTACTTAACCCATTTAAAAGTCCCATGCACAGTGATTGCAGGGCAGCAAGATCAAATCACTCCTGCGTTAGGTATACAAGCGCTTGCTCAGGAATTGCAGTTGGAACAGCACTTCGTCATAGAAGATGCAGGACATTTAAGTTATGTCGACCAACCGCAAGCATTTAACCAAATTATGTTGACGATTCAGGAACAATCGTAAGAGAGATTAAGGATTATGAGCTTCCAAGTTGAAGGAAAAGTTGCAGTTGTTACCGGTGGCTCATCTGGGATTGGGCTGGCTGCTGTTGAAATACTGGTTGCAGAGGGTGCAAAAGTTGCTTGGTGTGGTCGCGATGAAGAACGTTTAAATGCGTCTAAGCACTATATTTTAGAAAAATATCCGCAAGCCAATATTTTTACCAAAGCATGCAATGTGTTGAAAAAAGAAGAAGTTCAGCAATTTGCTAAAGACGTCAAACTCAATTTGGGCAATGTGGATATGCTCATTAACAATGCTGGGCAAGGCCGTGTTTCAAACTTTGAAAATACGCAAGATGAAGACTGGATGAAAGAAATTGAGCTGAAATATTTCAGTGTTTTACATCCGGTACGGGCTTTTCTTGACGACTTAAAACAGTCAGCAAATGCCTCAATTACCAATGTGAACTCGTTACTAGCATTGCAGCCAGAGCCACATATGATTGCGACTTCATCTGCACGCGCTGCACTGTTGAATTTAACCCATTCTTTGGCACATGAGTTTACTCAGTATGGCGTTCGTGTGAACTCGATTTTACTTGGAATGGTTGAGTCTGCGCAGTGGAAACGTCGTTATGAAACTCGTTCAGATTTGAATCTGTCTTGGGAGGAATGGACTGGCAATATCGCAAAAAATCGTGGCATTCCTATGCAGCGTTTAGGCCGTCCAGAAGAGCCTGCACGTGCTTTAGTTTTCTTGGCATCACCATTGGCATCTTACACCACAGGTTCGGCAATAGATGTCTCAGGTGGTTTTAACAAACATTTATAAATATAGGTGCTGTCATGAAAAAGTTGATGATGATTGGTTTTGGCGCAATGGCAGCAGAAGTGTATGCCCACTTGCCTCAAGATCTGCAACTCAAGTGGATTGTAGTGCCATCTCGCAGTATTGAAAAAGTTCAATCACAAGTCACGTCTGACATTCAGGTGATTTCCGATATTGAGCAATGTGATGGTAAGCCTGACTATGTCATTGAGGTGGCAGGTCAAGCAGCAGTAAAAGAGCATGCTCAAAAAGTTTTAGCGAAAGGCTGGACCATTGGTCTGATTTCGGTGGGTACTTTAGCTGATAGCGAGTTTCTGATTCAGCTTAAACAAACTGCTGAAAAAAATGATGCACATCTGCATTTACTTGCAGGAGCTATCGCAGGCATTGATGGTATTTCTGCGGCTAAAGAAGGTGGTTTGCAAAAAGTCACTTACAAAGGCTGTAAAAGTCCAAAAAGCTGGAAGGGCAGTTATGCAGAGCAATTGGTCGATTTAGATCATGTTGCTGAAGCTACTGTCTTTTTCACAGGAACTGCCCGTGAAGCTGCAACCAAATTTCCGGCCAATGCCAATGTTGCAGCAACGATTGCTCTTGCAGGGCTTGGAATGGATGAAACCATGGTTGAGTTAACTGTTGATCCAACTATCAACAAAAACAAACACACCATTGTGGCAGAAGGTGGCTTTGGGCAAATGACCATTGAACTGGTGGGCGTGCCGTTGCCAAGTAACCCAAAAACATCAACTTTGGCTGCGCTTAGCGTGATTCGTGCTTGTCGCAACAGTGTAGAAGCAATACAGATTTAAGAAGGATTTGATCATGGCAAAGGAAATTTATATTGCAGGTGAATGGCGATTAGGCCGTGGTGCAGTCATTCAAAGCCTGTTTCCGGCAGATCAGTCGGTAAACGCTGAGCTCTCAACAGCAACGCTTGAAGATGTAAATGAAGCAATTGAAAAAGCGGATCAGGCTTGGCGTCAACTGAGTTGGAGAAACAGCTTGCCGCATGAGCGCGCACGTATTCTCTACAAAGTTGCAGACATTATTGAAGCGCGTGTCGATGAATTAGCGAAATTACAAACCCGCGATAATGGGAAGCCTTTAACCGAAACTCGCGGTTTGGTGATGAGCGCTGCGGCGACTGCACGTTATGTTGCGGCGGCATGTGAAACGTTGAACGATGAGCTCACTACTCAACGTGCTCCAGACTTTATGACTATGAGTGTGCATGAACCTGTAGGTGTTGTGGCAGCAATTACCCCTTGGAACTCTCCAATTGCGAGTGAAGTTCAAAAGCTTGCTCCAGCTTTGGCAGCGGGAAATGCCGTGGTGTTAAAACCAGCAGAAGCAACTTCACTGATTGCTTTAGAGCTTGCCAAAGTTTTTGAAGAAGCAGGTTTACCAAAAGGCTTACTCAGTGTGTTAGTTGGCCGTGGTTCTGTGATTGGTGACGCTATTGCTCAGCATCCATTGGTTCGTAAAATTTCTTTTACAGGTGGCACAACTACAGGTCGTCATTTAGCACACATTGCAGCGGACAAGCTTATTACCACTTCGCTTGAGTTAGGTGGTAAGTCACCAACCATCGTTTTGCCGGATGCAGATGTTGAACTGGCGGCTAAAGGTGTGGCGTACGGTATTTTTAGTTCGGCAGGCCAAGCGTGTATCGCAGGTTCTCGCTTGTTTATTCATAGCAGTCTTTACGATCAGTTTTTAACGCGTCTGGTTGAAATAACCAAAGGCTTACGTGTGGGCCACCCGGAACAAGCTGGTGTGCATTTAGGGCCACTGGTCAATGACAAACATTTGCAGTCTGTTGATCGCTATGTACAGCTTGCCAAAAGCGAAGGTGGTCAAGTTCTGATTGGTGGTGAGGCACTTACGACTGGTGACTATGCCAAAGGAAGTTATTACTTACCAACGATTATTACGGGCTTAAATAACAGTGCTCAAACTTGTCAGGAAGAAATTTTTGGCCCTGTTTTAGTCGTTATGAAATATGACAACGAGCAAGATTTAATTGCCCAAGCCAATGACAGTTGTTTTGGTCTGGCCGCAGGCATCTGGACTGAAAGCTATCGCAAAGCTTGGCGTATTGCACGTGCGTTAGAAGTGGGAACGGTGTGGATTAATACCTACAAAAAATTCTCGATTAGTGCGCCGTTTGGTGGCTTTAAAGACAGTGGTATCGGGCGCGAAAAAGGCCGTTTGGGCATTTTATCGTACATGCAACAAAAGAGTATTTATATGGGGCTGAATGAACAGCCTAACCCTTGGTGCGATTAATAAATTCAAGGACTGAAAACAAATTTTGAGGAACAAATATGACTGAACGTGTAAATGTAGGCGAAGCAATCGCAAGAGTTTTAGAAGCGCACCAAGTTGATAGTATTTATGGTGTTATTTCCATCCACAATTTACCTATTGCTGATGCAGTAGGACGCCGTGAAAAAATGCGCTTTGTCGCAGCACGCGGTGAGGCTGGCGCAGTCACCATGGCAGATGCACACTCACGCTTTAAAGGCCTAGGTGTAGCGTTGACTAGTACGGGTGCTGGAGCAGGAAATGCGGTAGGTTCACTGATTGAAGCAATGAATGCGGGTAGCCCTGTATTGCATTTAACGGGTCAAGTTGAGCGTGAATATCTCGACCGCGATGCAAGCTTCATCCATGAAACTAAAGACCAACTTACATTCTTACGTGCATCAAGCAAAGCGGCGTTTCGTATTACCAGTCCAGACAATGCAGTTGGTGTGATACGAGAAGCCATTCGTGTAGCAACTACAGTTCCAATGGGACCGGTAAGTGTTGAGCTACCTATTGATGTACAAGCAGCAGAAATTGACTTGCCACTTAATCTTGGGCCAGTGAAAGCACTTGAGTTGCCACAGGCAGAGCAAGCTGAAATTGATCTTCTTGTCAGTGAAATCAAAAAAGCAAAACGTCCGATTTTCTGGATTGGCGGTGGAACTTTAAATAGCGTTGCCGAAGTTAAAGCAATTGCAGATTTAGGTATTCCGGTGGTGTCGTCTACGCATGGCCGCGGTGTGTTGGCAGATGATCATCCACGTAGTTTAGGTGCGTTCCATAACTCGGCAGGTGTTGAGCAGTTATTAAAAGATGCTGACTTAATGGTAGTCGTGGGTTCTCGTTTACGTAGTAATGAAACCAAAACTTATTCGGTTGAATTCCCTGAAAATATTATTCAGGTAGATGCAAACCCAGTGGCTCAGCAACGTAATTACAAAATCCGCAACTTCATTTGTGGCGATGCCAAAGATGTATTAACACGTGTGTTGGAACAACTTCAAGGCACTTCAAAAGTTGATGCCGATTATGATGCTGCTGTAGTAGCTGCTAAACAAGCTGCAATTGATTCACTGCGCAAACAAATCGACCAGTACGCATTAATTTGTGATCACTTGCGTGCAGCTTTACCTCAAGACGGCATTTTTGTACGTGACATCACCATGTCGGGTAGTACATGGGGCAGTCGTTTATTCCCTGTACAGGCACCAAACCAAAACATCCACTCACTTGCGGGTGCAATTGGTTTAGGTCTTGCAACAGCAATTGGTGCTTCGGTTGCTAACCCTGACAAAAAAGTAATTGGTTTAGTCGGGGATGGCGGCTTAATGCTTGGCATTGGTGAAATTGCAACTATGGTGCAAGAAAACACCAACATGGTCTTAATGATTATGAATGACGGTGGCTATGGCGTAATGCGTGGCATTCAAAATAACTACTTTGGTGGTCGTCAGTATTTCAATGAATTGCATACACCAGACTACAAACTCCTTGGCGAATCAATGGGTGTGAAAAGCTGGAAAGTCGGTAGTGCAGATGAGTTTAAAACGGTTATTCAAGAGGCTGTCGCTTTTGAAGGGCCAACCGTAATTGAGCTCGATATGAACTCGATTGGACCATTAAACTTCGCGGGTCCACCGCAAAAGAAACTGTATTAACCAGTTTGGATGGTTTAGTACATATGCGATGGGAGCTGCTAAGCCATCCTTTTTTTAGATAAAATTTTTTGTCTAAAAAACAATAAAAACTAAGTTTTACAGGTAAAACAAATAAAGTTCCAGCAGGACGCTGGAACTCAATCAAGGATGTAGAGATGAAAAAGACTTCATTGATCATGGCATTCATTGCACCGCTTACGCTGGGGGTAAGCGTCAATGCATTTGCAAAAGATTCATTGCTTGAATGGAAAAGTGATGACGGCACCGACTCATTAAAGTTAGGTGGGGTGGTTCGGTTAAATCAACGCTATGAAGATTGGGAAGGGCCAAACCGTGGTTTTGGTAAGCTCCATTTTGATATTTTCAGGGTTGATCTCAAAGGAAAGTTTGATGATGCCTACATCAATGCCAGTTATATGTTTCAAGACCAACAGAAAACGTCCATTGAAAAAGCATATGTTGGCTATAACCTAGATGCCAATAACAGCATTGAAGCAGGTCTGGTCTATAAACCTTTCACGATTTATCCATACCCACAAAATGGCTGGACCTATCACATTCCATTCTTTTTAGGTTATGGCAACAATATTGCGCCGGGGATTAACTGGAATTATCACGACAAAGATTGGGATGTAAAACTCGGTTATTACCCGCAAATGTTAGAGACGAATTTACGTTATTCACCTGAAAGTGCAACTTATGATGACTTGGCAGGAAATGCATTTCCATCTCAAAAAGCCTATCAAAATGAAAAACGCAATCAGGTGAATACCCGCATTGTTCGCAAGTTAGAAACTGATTTCGGTAAGCAAGAGTTTGGTGTATCGGGTGCGATTGCTCAGCTACATAACGATATTACCGATAAAGACGGCAAATATCATGCAGTCGGTTTGCACACCGAAAACAACTACAAACGCTTTAATTTACAAAGCTCGGTTATTCATTATCAATACGATGCTAAAAATCCAGATGGTGTAAATAGTGATATGACTTTGATGGGAGCAAACGGCCTTACACCTGCTTATTTCATTGCTTCGGAAGGTACGATTGCCAGTTTAAACCTTGCCTATACGTTGCCTGTCACTAATATGGGTAAGCTAAAAGCCATTAAGTTTTATAATGATTATAGTTATCTGGATAAAAAACGTGATGATTGGTCCGACTCGCAAATGAATACCACAGGGATGATGTTTATTGCTTCACCATTTATGGTTTGGGCAGATTATACGTGGGGTAAAAACTCCAACATTATTGGTGGCTCTACAAACTCAACGGGTTATACCTCCGCAACCTCGCCAAACAGCGATAAATGGTTATATCGTATTAACTTTAATATCGGCTTTACTTTCTAAACTAAGCAGCAATAAAAAAACCACGCGATCGGCGTGGTTTTTTCATAGGTTAAAGCTTTTAATATCTGTTTTTTTCAAACTTATTCCAAAATACAAAAGCAGTCACAAAGGCTAAAATAGTCAGTGCGAAAATATAATACATCGCACCAATATCACTATATTGACTGAGCCAATGTACTAAAGGCAGTGTCATACCACCAACAATCGCATAAGACAAATTATAAGAAAATGAAATGCCCGAGAAACGCACAGGCGCGGGGAACATTTTGACCATACTGCTCGACACCATGCCGACAGTACCTGAGCATAGACCTAACAACATATATAAACCAAAAATGGTTGAGTGTGCCGCGTGCCCCAAACTGTTATAAAAAACTGCTGCTGTGAGTGCCACGGCAAGCGCACCGACCATCATGACTTTGCCACAGCCAAAACGGTCAGCAAAATAGCCAGCCAAAATACAACCTACCATTTGCATAACAATTGCTGCACTTTGCATTTCAAAAGTCTGTGCGCGTTCAAAGCCAAATGAACCAATCAATAAATTGGGCATGGCTAAAATC
>NZ_JZFB01000003.1:114448-124357 GCF_001188385.1 Acinetobacter sp. V2
TGCCAATCGCAACGGCTGTTTTATGCGTTTTTAACACTTGTTTTACAGGCATTTCTTTTGAAATTTCTTTACGTGCCTGCATGGCTTTAAACACAGGCGTTTCTTTTAAATAAGTCCGTAAATAAAGTGCAATCAGACCAAAAATACCACCTGCAATAAAAGGAATACGCCAAGCCCAGTCATGGATTTGCCCTTCACTAAAATTGAGTGAAATCCATAAAGACATCAGCGCACCCAATAAAATTCCTAAAGACAATCCGGCAGTCAATAAACCATTTGCCAGTCCAATTTTTCTTTCGGGAACATGTTCAGACACAAAGGTCCATGCGGCTGGAATTTCACCCCCAATCGCAATCCCTTGCACTACACGCATGAGTAGTAGAAGTAGGGGGGCCAAATACCCAATATTTTCAAAGGTCGGCAATATCCCGATAAACAGAGTAGGTAGCGCCATTAGCAAAATAGAAAGTGAAAATAGTTTTTTACGCCCGACCAGATCACCAAAATGGGCCATGACAACCCCGCCTAATGGCCTAAAAAAGTAACCTGCTGCGAAAATACCGTAGGTGTTAAGCATGGCCCAAAAAGGGCTAAGCGTACTTGGGAAAAACAGGTCGGAAATGATTTTGGCGTAAAACACATAAATCACGAAATCGTAAAATTCTAAAGCACCGCCCAATGAAGAAAGGGCAAGAGTTCGTTTATCTTCTTTATTAAGATAGTTCGCATCCTGCAAAGTTAAGTCCTGATCCATTTTTTACTTAATTGTTGTAATTGAAGTTTGGATATTAATGGAAAAGTGAAGTAAAAGTAAATGGAGGAAATTTGTTCTATGAAGAGGTGTAGATTTTTATCATTCAAATAAAAAAGCTTTAAAACAAAAAACGCATTAGATGAAACAAAAACAGATGTAGGAATGACTTTTCTTTTGAGCCATTCAGCGACACAATAAAACTCGTCATATCGGGTTTAATGAGAGATTCAAAGGATGAGTGTAGTTTTACCAGTCGCAAAGCGTGGTGAAGATATCTTAAAACTGATTGCGGCTCCTGTCTCGGCAAATGAGTTGAACAGTGATTGGCTTTATCAGCTTGCTGCTGCTATGCAAGCAACAATGCTTGAGCGTAATGGCGTAGGGATTGCCGCACCGCAAGTTTATATTTCTAAACGCGTCATTATTGTGGCTTCCAGACCAAACCCACGCTATCCCGATGCACCTGAAATGGATGCTGTGGTGATGGTGAATCCTGAAATTTTAGAGTTCTCAAATGAAACGCTTTTGGGTGAAGAAGGCTGCTTAAGTGTGCCAGATGAGCGTGGACAAGTTGAACGTGCAGAAATGGTTAAGGTGAAATATTTAACACTTCAGGGTGAAGCCGTTGAAACGGTTTTCCATGGTTTTCCGGCTCGAATTGTTCAACATGAAGTGGATCATTTAAATGGAGTTCTATTTGTAGAAAGAATAAACTAATCTTCTATTTAAAGTTTTTAAAAACGTATAATGAGCTTGAAATAAATAAGCCATCGGAATTACAATACTTATATCGTGATTTTTATTTCACTAAAAAATTATAATTTTAATATTATCAGCAGGTTGTGCTGAAAAAATGATCGAAAGTGTAAATCTCCTCATTTAAGGTTACTGACCATGAAAACCCCTCTCCCAGATTATTTGGCAAATGTGATAGAAGCCTGTGAGGTAGATAATAGCGGACATCTAGCTGACTATATTCCAGAGTTAGCAAATGCAAATCCAGATCGATTAGCTTTGGCCATGTCTACGGTAGATGGCGAAATTTATTCGATTGGAGATGATGATGTTGAATTCACCATTCAATCGATTTCTAAACCGTTCGTATATGCCTATGTTTTACAACAGCTTGGCATTGATGCAGTACTTGCGAAAGTAGGGGTAGAGCCTTCGGGGGAAGCCTTCAATGAAATTTCATTGGGTAAAGACGGACGTCCGAAAAACCCGATGATTAACTCTGGCGCAATTACTGTACATTCCTTGATTCAGGTCAAGCATGGTTTACATAGTGCAGAAATTCTACGCCGTTTTATGAGCGAACTTGCAGGGCGTGAATTAAGTTTTGATGAGTCTGTTTATGATTCGGAAGTCAAAACTGCCTACCGTAATCTTTCGATCGGTTATATGTTGCGAACTGTCGGAATTTTAGAAACTGACCCGGTCGATATTGTGAATGGTTACATTCGTCAATGTGCGATCATGGTTACAGTTAAAGACTTGGTACGTATGGGCAGTGTACTTGCCAATGGTGGGGTTGACCCTAAAACTGGAAAGCGTTTGTTAAACCGATCTGTCGTTAGACAAGTGCTCAGTGTCATGATGAGCTGTGGTATGTATGATGCCGCGGGTGACTGGTTGTCGACTGTAGGTATTCCTGCTAAGAGTGGTGTAGCAGGCGGTATTTTAGGTGTGCTGCCGGGTCAGGTCAGTATTGCTGCTTTTTCTCCTCGTTTAGATGAGCATGGTCATAGTATTCGAGGCATCGATATTTTAGAACGGTTATCCCGTGACATGGGATTACACCTCATGGAAGGTACACCTTCTGCACAAACGATTGTACAAAGCCATTACCGTACAGGAAAAGATGCTTCATTAAGTGTATATGTGCTTCGCGGTGTATTGAAATTTACCGAAGCTGAAATGTTGTTGCGCATTTTACAAGACGAGACAACTGACCAAAGCACAATCGTCATTGATTTAACCCAGATTTCACTTATCCACGATGTGGGTAAACGTATGTTCTTAGAAGGTGTAGATCGTCTGATTGATGATGGCCATACGCTTGTTTTAGTGGATCCTGAACAACGATTAGATCATGCGAGAACTGGTAAAGATCGTGAGCTTCATGTCTATCACGATTTTGATGATTTGCTTGAAAAGCATGACCTACCTGCAAAAAAAAAGACTTATAGCGACATCGCAGAACTTCTAAACTGCTGAGGTGTTTTTCCTAGATGTCGCTTAAACATCGCACTGAACGCACTGGGGTTGTTATACCCCAGTGATTCAGAAATTCGAGCAATAGATTCACCATTCGCGATTTTACTTAAGGCAAGTGCAATATGCATTTGCTGGACCCATGCCCGATAAGACAGTCCAGTTTCTTTTTGGAACATGCGCATTAGGGTTCTAGAACTCGCACCAATCTCATCAGCCCAATCTGTTAAGTCTTTTGAATGGTCAGGAGTATGTAATAACTCTTGACAAATTTTTAATAGTCGTTTGTCTTTCGGCCAAGGAATCTGAATAGGCAACAAATTGGCCCGATGAATTTCTTCAAAAATCAAAATTTGTAAAGAACGGGAAAGTTCTTGAGACGTCGCCGTATTGGGCGTGTCTTCTCGTTCAATTTCATTTAAACGAATCAAAAGCTCATGCAACAGGTTGCTTACCCGAATAATAAAGCAATGTTGCCCCATTAGAGCGGCTGCATTTACTTCAACCAACGCCGTATTTAACTTCACGTGACTTAGTGAAATCACACTGTGCTCAACATGAGCAGGAATCCATAAGGCACACATGGGTGGCACAATCCAGACATTGTTCGGTGTAAACACCTGAATGTTTCCTGTGGATGCATACAAAAACTGCGCACGTGTATGTGTGTGGGTAGGGGTGATTTCTCGATAAGAATGCTCAGAAGATAGCCCAATCACAAGTTCAGATAAATCAGACTGAATAAGAGAATCGGACATAAACTATCCTAAAAATTGTCACTTATACAATGATTATTGGAAGATAACTTTATAAGCGACAATTTACAATAAGCATCTTACTTAAAATATTGGAGTTTTTCAGGTATGACGTCTTCAATACAATTGAAAGATGGTATTGCCAATACCGTTGCAAATGATCAGCCTCAAGGAATGATTATTAAAATTGTAGGCGCCGTGGCGGTCGCACATTTACTGAATGATTTGATTCAAGCAGTGCTACCCGCTATTTATCCAATGCTAAAAGCAAACTTTTCGCTGAGTTTTGCTCAAGTTGGCCTGATTTCGTTTGTATATCAAATTACAGGTTCACTGCTTCAGCCTTGGATTGGACTTTATACCGATAAACATCCAAAACCATATCTTCTCCCACTCGGAATGATGGTCACATTCTGCGGCATTATCTTGTTAGCATTTTCACCAAGCTTTACAGTGTTGTTATGTGCATCTGCACTTATTGGAGTAGGTTCTGCAACTTTTCACCCTGAAGCTTCACGGGTGGCACGAATGGCATCGGGTGGGCGCTTTGGTACGGCACAGTCGACTTTTCAGGTGGGCGGAAATACAGGTACTGCCATTGGCCCATTATTAGCAGCGTTATTGATTGTACCATTTGGGCAGCATGCAGTAGCGGGCTTAGTGATATTTGCACTTTTAGCGATTTGGGTTTTATTTGGCGTAAGCCGCTGGACGGTGAGTCATGCTAAAAATCAGGTGGCTACACGTGCAAACCAAGCACAAAGTAAATTGCATGGCCATAAGCTGATCATTGCTTTGAGCACAATTAGTTTATTGATGTTTGCTAAATTTACCTACATTGCCAGCATTAGTAACTACTTTACTTTTTATCTTATTCAAAAGTTCCATATCAGTATCCAGACTGCTCAATTGCATTTATTTGCGTTCTTGGCAGCTGTTGCTTTAGGTACATTTGCTGGTGGCCCAATTGGCGATAAGATTGGCCGTAAAGCGGTTATTTGGGTTTCATTTGTTGGTATGGCGCCGTTTGCATTAATGATGCCGTATGCAAACTTATTTTGGACAACAGTTTTCTCAATTATTGCAGGTTTGGTGTTGTCGTCTGCTTTTGCTGCCATGGTGGTTTACGCACAAGAAGCTGTTCCGGGCCGTGTGGGTATGATTGCAGGTTTAATGTTTGGTCTTATGTTTGGGGTAAGTGGTATTGCCGCAGCTGGGTTAGGACATTTAGCTGATATTAACGGCATTGAATGGGTATTTGGTTTATGTTCATTCTTGCCATTACTTGGATTTGCAACTGCATTTTTACCAAACACAAAAGTTAAATAAATGAAAAGACTCTCAGTCATATTCGGCTGAGAGTCTTTTTAGATAACTATAGTTCCAATCAAAAAGACTATTTCTGAATACCAAATTTAAATACGGTGACACTGTTATAAGTTTGATTTGGATTCAAACGTGTAGAAGGGAAGGATGGTTGATTCGGGCTATCTGGAAAATGCTGTGTTTCTAATGCTAACGCATCTGCTTGTCGATAGAGTACGCCATTTGCACCCGCAACATTTCCTAGTAAATGATTGGCTGTATACATTTGAACGCTTGGTTCAGTAGTTAAGACTTGCAGTGTCCGTTTAGATTTCGGATCAACAACATGAGCTGCAAGATTTAACTTTCCTTGAGACTTTTGATTAAGTACCCAAGTTTGGTCATAGCCATATCCATAGGCCAATTGCTGATGATTCGCTCTAATATCTTTCACAATCGCCTTAGGTGTCCGAAAATCAAAAGGTGTACCTGCAACCGAAGCTATTTCACCTGTGGGTAAAGAATTTTGATCGGTTACCAATACACGGTCTGCATTAAGTTGTACAATATGATCCAGTACGCCATAAGGGTTGTTGCCAGCACCTGACAAGTTGAAATAACTGTGGTTGGTGAGATTGACGACAGTCGGTTGATCAGTTTTAGCCTTATATTCAATCTTGAATTCATTTTGATCTGAAAGACTGTAGATCACTTCCACATCTAACTTTCCAGGAAAGCCTTGATCTCCATTTGGACTGGTTAACTTAAGAGAAGCTTTAACGGTTTCACCTTTAGAAACCAAAGGCTTAACTTGCCAAACACGTTTATCAAAACCCGGATTACCGCTATGTAATGAATTCGGTCCATTATTTTTTTCAAGGTTATACGTTTTTCCTTCTAAGCTAAATTTAGCATTACCAATACGGTTCGCATAACGACCAATCAATCCACCAAAATGAATGCCTTCCTTGGTATCAGTGACTTCATAGCCTTTTAGATCATCGAAGCCTAAAACGATATTATTTTGTTTACCTTGTGCATCGGGAGTCAAAATTTGTGTAATTACGCCCCCATAACTAATAAAAGAAACAGAGACTCCTTTGTTATTGCTCATGGTGTATAGATCAACTTTTTGACCATCTTGAGTTGTACCATATGGTTTTACGTTTAATGTGGCCGCATTTGTAATTTGTGCAAAGCTATAAAGGGCGAAACTTAAAATTACTAATTTTTTCATGTTTATACTCTATTTTTTAATCTTAGGATTAGATGTATATAAGATTGATTTTTCGTCTTTTTAAAGAGTTTTTTATTATATATAGTGTTAATGATGATTAGCGCTGTTAACGCTAAGTATTGAATAAGCTAGCACTAATCCTATTAATAAAACTCAATGGTAAGCTATCTTTATGAATCATCCCGAATTGGTTTTAAAATTTTCACTTGGACTTAATGGCTTGTCATTTGACATAGATAATCAAAATATTCAACTCGAACAGGGTTTGGGTTTTGTTGATTCAAAAAGTATCGGCCATGGTGTTATTGATGAGCTTGCTATCGAAAAGATGATTTATTTCATTGAAGAAATCATAGAGTCACAGCCACTCAGAAATCTAAAGATAAGTGGTGTAGCTGTTACGTCTGATGCAGCCATGATACAACTTAGCGAGTTATTTTTTAGTGCAAAAAAGAAAATCAGCCGTATTGAGCTTGAGCATGGATTCAATAATTTTATTGAGCGTTTGAGCTACTACACAAGCCAAGTGGCTCCAAATCAGCTTTATGTTTTTACCTACTTTGTATTTGTTCGAGAGATGATGCATCACTTAAGAGTTGAGGAAATTCAGATCATTTAAAAATTAGTTTCTCAATCCGCCAGCTCATCATGAATCCAGTTTAAAAATAGCTCAATTTTAGGAATAAATTGATGCGTTCGTGGATATACCAAATGATGAGCAGAAATAGGAATCGATAGCTCATCTGCAAAAACTCTAACTAATTTCCCAGATTCTAAGTAATTTTGAGTGAGTAAATTACTTTCTAAAACAAATCCTAGTCCGTGTGTGGCTGCCTCAAGTGACATATAAGAGCGGTCAAAACTCAAAGTGTAGGGAAATTCAGGAATACTTAGACCCTGATGGGCAAACCATTGTGGCCAAGTAACCAAAGTTGAGCGCGATAAAATCAGTTCTTTTTTTAATAAATCTTGAGGTTTATGAACCGGACTGCGTTCAAGTAGCTTGGGGGATGCAAGCACTTCTAGCTTTTCATTACGAATCGTTCTGATTTCTACCCCTGTCCAGTTGGGTAAACCATGACGAATATCAATGTCGATCTTATCGCGGGTAAAGTGCAAATTTTCATAAGAACACGACAGATTGACCTGAATCATTGGAAATTTTTCTTTAAATGATTCAAGGCGAGGCAGTAGCCAAAGCAAACCAAAACTTGGAGATGAATGAATATATAAACTGTCTTTAGGACTTTTATCAGCAGCTTTTTCAGTCGCTAACATCAGGTTATGCAAAATGGTCGTGACATCTTGAAAATAGCGTTCGCCAGAAGGGGTAAGCGTCACACCACGAGCACCACGAATAAATAAACTCTGCCCAATCATTTCTTCAAGCTTAGCAATTTGGTGACTTACTGCCGAAGGCGTGAGATTCAAATGCTCGGCTGCCTTGGCAACATTGCCGAAACGGGCGGTTTGTTCAAAAGCCTGTAATGTTTTAATTGAGGGCATCTGGTTGAAATTGTTTTCACTACTATCCATGAAATGATCCGTTTTTATCCCTAAAACTTATTTAAAAATAACATAGGCATGAATTTTTTTCATGCCTTGTTGAATTCGAGCTGATTGCTGGGCTTTGTGAAAAAAGAGATTCTAAGTCAGAACTTAGGAAATAAAGCGTAAAAGAGGATTGAACATGTTACTACAAGGAAAAGTGGCATTAATTACTGGTGCAGCATCAGAACGTGGAATTGGGCGAGCAACCGCAGAAATCTTTGCACAACAAGGTGCTAAAGTCATTATTGTTGATTTAGATATTATTCAAAGCCAAAACGCTGCAAAGGCACTTGGTGAAGGACATTTAGGTCTTGCTGCAAATGTTGCAAATGAAGAACAGGTCAAAGCAGCTGTTGAACAAGCACTACAGCACTACGGCAAGATTGATATTTTAATCAACAATGCTGGCATTACTCAGCCAGTTAAAACACTCGATATTCAGCGCAATGATTATGATCGTATTTTAGATGTCAGCCTGCGCGGAACACTCATTATGTCTCAAGCTGTTATTCCATATATGAAAGCAAATGGTGGGGGAAGCATTGTGTGCTTATCTTCAGTTTCAGCTCAACGCGGCGGTGGTATTTTTGGCGGGCCACACTATAGCGCTGCCAAAGCAGGGGTGTTAGGTCTAGCAAAAGCGATGGCTCGAGAGTTTGGTCCTGACCAAATTCGTGTAAATTCTCTTACTCCGGGTCTAATCCATACTGATATTACTGGCGGTTTAATGAATGATGACCGTCGTCACGACATTCTTGCAGGTATTCCACTCGGACGTTTAGGTAAAGCGCAAGATGTTGCAAATGCAGCATTATTTTTGGCAAGTGATCTGTCAGCTTACTTAACTGGTGTAACGCTCGATGTAAATGGTGGCATGCTGATTCATTAAGGCTTGTCATTTAAAAACTAAAAATAGAATGATGGTCACAAGAGGATACTGTGGCCAAATGTAAAGGGATTCGCATGATGGATATAGTATTTTCATCTGAAGTAGATACGGTGGTTCGTAAATCAGCCTATCGAAAAATTGCATTTCGGCTTATGCCATTTTTAATGCTTTGTTATTTTTGTGCCTATTTAGATCGGGTAAATGTGGGTTTTGCCAAGCTCCAAATGATGAGCGATTTACAGTTTAGTGAAGCTGTATATGGGCTAGGCGCAGGGATTTTCTTTATTGGTTATTTTCTTTGTGAAGTACCAAGTAACATCGTACTTCACAAGGTAGGCGCAAGACGTTGGATTGCCCGTATCATGATTACATGGGGCATTTTGTCTGGCTGTTTTGCCTTTGTTCAAACCGAATGGCAATTTTACACCTTACGTTTTTTGCTTGGTGTTGCTGAAGCTGGGCTAGCTCCGGGTTTGTTGCTCTACCTCACTTACTGGTTCCCATCTTACCGCCGTGCGCGCATGACAGTTCTCTGGTTTATCGCAATTCCAATTTCGGGAATGATTGGTGGACCACTTTCAGGTTTAATCATGGACCGAATGAGCGGTGTACATGGTTGGTTTGGCTGGCAGTGGATGTTCCTTATTGAAGCCATTCCTACTGTACTTGTTGGCCTATTGGTACTCGCTGTTTTAAAAGATTCAGTTCAAGACGCCAACTGGTTAACTCAAGACGAAAAGAACTTGGTGAAGCAAGAGCTTGCTCAAGATAACCAGCACAAAGAAGGTCATGCTAGTGTCAAAGAGTTTATTGCGGATAAACGGTTATGGTTACTCGCAGGTATCTATTTTTGTGTAGTGATGGGCCAATACGCCATTACATTTTGGCTACCAACTCTCATTCGTAACTCAGGCATTAGTGATAATTGGCATATCGGTTTGCTCACCAGCTTGCCTTATATGTGTGCCATTGTGGTCATGATTTTGGCAGGGCGTAGTGGTGACTATTTCCAAGAACGCCGCTGGCACTTAATTATTCCAATGTGTGCAGGTGCTATAGCACTCACATTTGCAACTTTATTCGCTTCAAATCTAACCCTCTCTTTAATTTGCCTTTGCATCGCAGCCTCAGGTGTGCTGACGGCATCCTCTTTATTCTGGATGTTACCGACCAACTTTTTGGGTGGTGTTTCCGCAGCGGCAGG
>NZ_JZFB01000003.1:124399-126195 GCF_001188385.1 Acinetobacter sp. V2
TGCTCACCTTATTTAATCGGTTGGGTCACCACCAACACAGGTTCAAATGCAATCGGCATGTTCTTAATCACAGCAGTATTAATTTTCGGTGCCAGTCTGGTTCTGCGTGTTCCAGCAAAACTGGTCAATCGTTAATAAGGAATAGTAAATGACAATGTTAAATATTAATAAAGTAGGCCAAATTGCAGAGTTGCAACAACGTGCCTACAACATTCGCCAGCATGCTTTACGTATGGGGCAAGTACAAGGCCAAGGCTATGTTGGACAAGCTTTAGGTGCAGCAGATCTACTGGCAGTATCTTATTTCCATGCTATGAAATATCAGCCAGAAAACCCTGAATGGGAAGGTCGTGACCGTTTTTATCTCTCTATTGGGCACTATGCAATTGCACTCTATGCAGCCTTGATTGAAGCAAAAATTATTCCGCTTGAAGAACTTGAAACTTATGGAGCAGATGACAGTCGTCTACCGATGTCGGGCATGGCTTCATATACACCAGGCATGGAAATTACAGGTGGTTCATTGGGGCATGGTCTTGGAATTGCAGTCGGCGCATGTTTAGGACTGAAACAGAAAAAGTCGGATGCTTTTGTGTATAACTTACTGTCCGATGGTGAGTTAAATGAAGGCTCAACATGGGAGGCGGTTATGTCTGCTTCTCATTGGAAATTAAATAACTTGATTGCCATTATTGATGTGAATAATCAGCAGGCAGATGGGCACTCCAGCGAAATTTTAGCGTTTGAACCCATTGTAGACCGTTGGCAGTCATTTGGTTGGTACACCCAACGCGTAGATGGCAATGACGTGGAAGCTTTACTTACGGCATTCGACCAAGCACGAAACCATAAAGGAGCATGCCCACGCGTCATTATTTGTGACACCAAAATGGGTAAGGGTGTGTCGTTCTTGGAAAGCCGCGAAAAAACACACTTCATTCGTGTTGATGAACATGAGTGGGATGATGCTTTAAATATTTTGACCCACTACGGACAATAAGGAATACACCATGAGCCAGTTAGCCAATCCTCCTAAGAAAAAACTAACCACTTCGGCAATGATTGCTTCTATTGCTGCCGAGGGCCAACCGACCAAACCCGCACCATTTGGACATGCACTGAATGCCTTGGCAAAAGAGCGTGACGATATCGTAGGTTTGTCAGCAGATTTATCTAAATACACTGACCTACATATCTTTGCTAAAGAAAACCCAGACAAGTTTTTCCAAATGGGCATGGCAGAACAACTTTTGATGAGTGCAGCAGCAGGACTTGCTCGTGAAGGATTTGTTCCCTTTGCGACTACCTATGCTGTGTTTGCATCACGGCGTGCCTACGATTTTATTTGTATGGCGATTGCGGAAGATAACCTGAATGTGAAAATTGTAGCAGCTCTTCCGGGATTAACCACGGGTTATGGCCCAAGTCATCAGGCAACGGATGATATTGCCATTTTTCGTGCAATGCCGAACTTGATGGTTATCGATCCATGTGATGCCTTAGAAATTGAACAGGCGATTCCTCAGATTGCCGCTCATAATGGCCCTGTATATATGCGTTTATTGCGTGGACAGGTTCCATTAGTGCTCGATAAATACAATTACCAGTTTAAATTAGGTAAGGCACAGGTGATTAAACCGGGTAAAGACTTACTCATCATTTCCACTGGTTTATTGACCATGCGTGCGCTTGAGGCAGCCGAAGAGCTTGAAAAAGAGGGCATTGAGGTTTCAGTGCTACATGTACCGACCATTAAGCCTCTAGATGAACAAACTATTTTAGATGAAGTCGCAAAA
>NZ_JZFB01000003.1:126205-131672 GCF_001188385.1 Acinetobacter sp. V2
TGGCCGTCCTGTTTTAACTGCTGAAAATCATTCAGTCATTGGCGGCTTAGGCGAAGCTGTCGGGTCCTTACTCTTAAGAAATGGACAACATCCTCGTTTTGACATGATTGGTTTGCCAGATGCATTTTTAGATGCAGGGGCATTACCAACTTTGCATGATCGCTATGGTATTTCAACTGAAGCAGTTAAAGAGAAGATTAAGTCACATTTAAAGTAAAAGTAGTATTTGCTTAATGTGGATAGTATGGAAATAGATCCGTTGAAATCCCTTAATCTTAAAGGTTGGGGGATTTTTTATCTCAATATGCTAAGGAAATGTAGACATCAATTAACAGGAAGTTAGCTATTTTGAGGGTTTGGTTTAAATAATTATCTGTTATAAGATGAATAAAAATTATAAATAGGATTTGAAAAAATGAAAAAAATACACTTTAGTCTATTAAGTTTTTTAATGTTGGCTGGATGTGGTGAAAATAACCAAAGTATAGTACCAAATAAAGATAATACATTGTTTATACAAGGCGTTAGTGTTAATGAAAAGGTTGAATTAAACCCAGCCATAACCAACTATGACCTAATTGCTTATGGTAATGAACCTACTGAGGCTGTCTTGATTAATTTAACGGGACAGGGAAAAAAACTCTTGGGCTCTATTTCATTAAAACCTTATTCAAATATAGCGAGTTTAGATTATTTGGTATGGAAGGATACTTTAAATAAGGCACTTATATGTTTACCACTCTTAACTTGTTCAGATGGTACGACATATAAGATAGAAAATTTCGGGGATAAATTTAAATTGAGTTTTGATTTGAATCAGTCCAAAAATGAGTTCTCAGTAACTTCTATAAATGGAGAGGAGATAGGAAATAGAGTTCCCGTAGTTGTGTCTGGAAATATAAATTTTACGGTTCCTTCAAATTGGCCATTGTTTCAAAAAGATAGGTTTTCAGTTATCAAAGTTAATGATATTGCTATTGATGGAAGTATTTTTAAAATTATAGATTTTGAAGAGTCAAAGCAATATTATAATAATGAATTAATATACACTACAAAAAAATTTACTTTGAAGAAAAATGAAGATATTTCATATTTAAGTATAATATTTTATGAAAATAAGGTGAAAAGTAATGCATTAATTAATTTGGTATATAAAGGTGGGGATTTTGAAAATATAGAGAAATTGAGCGATCAGTTTTGGAAGGAAGATCAAAAAAATATAGAATTTAATCTCGAAAATATAGAATTGATTGATCATACTAATAATAGGAAACTAAATGTTAGTGTAAATATGAACATGCCTAAAACTTATAGTGACTTACAATTTGGGGATCAAAAAATAGTAATGTTGCCTATTCACAATCGTTATATAGCTACAGTTAAAAATGATCAAAAAATTTATAATCTAGGTTTTGAAAATAGTAATGAATTAATTGATATATCTATCATTCAAGAGCTTGCAGGACATTTAAGCGTTAAAACAATAGTTGGTGAACAAGAGTTTATGTGCGGAAATCGAGAAATCCCTTGTTCTGGCATAACTTCAGATAGTAATAGACAAACCTTTTATTTTCATAATGTAAAAGCAGGAGCGAATACACTTAATGGTATGACTCATATTACAGGAGTATTTGAACAAAAATAAAAAAATCCCCTCAATTGAGGGGATTTAATATTATTACTTAAGCTTAAACAATCGAATCATCTAAATTCGGCCCTAACCAGCGTTTTGCCTCATCAAGTGTCCAACCTTTACGTTTTGCATAATCTTCAAGTTGGTCTTGAGAGATTTTACCAACGTTAAAATATTCACTTTGTGGATGAGAATAATAGAAACCACTTACTGAAGATGGTGGCATCATTGCAAAGTGTTCAGTCAGTTTAGTACCGATTTTGTCTGTAGAACCTAACCAGTCAAACAACACCGCTTTTTCAGAGTGCTCTGGGCAAGCTGGGTAACCCGGTGCAGGGCGAATACCAACGTATTTTTCTTTAATCAGCTCTTCATTATCGAGCTGTTCATCAGCTTTATAACCCCAGAACTCTTTACGAATGCGTTCATGCAAGTGTTCTGCAAAGGCTTCAGCAAAACGGTCGGCTAGTGACTGAACTAAAATTGCAGAGTAGTCATCACCTTTGGCTTTGTACTCATTTGCCAATTCTTCTGCACCAAAAATCGATACAGTAAATCCGCCTAAGTAGTCTTGTTGCTCACGGTCAGCGCGAATGTAATCTGCTAAAGACAAGTTCGGTTTACCTGTGACTTTGTCAGATTGTTGACGTAAGTGCTCAAAGGTATGTGTAATATTTTGACCCGCTTCATCAAATACGCTGACGGTGTCAGCATCGGTGCGCTGAGCAGGGAACATACCAAATACAGCACGTGCATCAAAACGATTGTTGTCGATAATATCTTTCAACATTGCTTGAGCTTGGTTGTACAAATCTGTTGCAGCTTCACCAACCACTTCATCTTCTAAAATTTTCGGAAACTTACCTACCAAGCTCCAAGAAATGAAGAATGGTGTCCAGTCAAAATATTCTACAAGTGTTGCAAGTGGGTAATTGGTGAGGACTTGTGTTCCCAAAAGATTTGGTTTTGCAGGAACATAACTCTCATCAATTTTAAAGCCGTTTTTAACAGACTCTGCATAAGTTAGCTTGGCAGCTTTAGGCTGTTTGTTAGCTAAGCGCTCACGAATTTTGACATATTCAGCACGGTGCTCTGCAATAAAGTTTCCACGCATTTCTTTTGAAAGCAGGGTAGTTGCGACACCCACAGCACGTGAAGCATCGGCAACATAAATCACTGCATCGTTTTGGTATTGAGGGTCAATTTTTACTGCCGTATGTGCTTTTGAAGTTGTTGCACCACCAATCAATAAAGGAATGTTAAAGCCTTTACGCTGCATTTCTTTCGCAACAAACACCATTTCATCTAAAGATGGCGTAATCAGACCTGATAATCCAATGATGTCACATTTTTCATCAATTGCAGTTTGCAAGATTTTCTCGCAAGGCACCATCACGCCAAGGTCAACAATATCGTAACCATTACAGCCCAGTACCACGCCTACAATATTTTTACCAATATCGTGTACGTCGCCTTTAACAGTTGCCATCAGGACTTTACCTTTAGATTGGCTACCTGTTTTTTCAGCTTCAATGTACGGGTTGAGCCAAGCTACAGCTTGCTTCATAACACGTGCAGATTTCACAACCTGAGGTAAGAACATTTTGCCTGAACCGAACAAGTCACCAACAACGTTCATACCGTCCATCAAAGCGCCTTCAATTACATCTAAAGGACGTTTGGCTTTGAGGCGAGCTTCTTCTGTGTCTTCGTCAATGTAGGTGGTAATACCTTTAACCAATGCATATTCAAGACGTTTTTCTACAGGTTCGTTACGCCATTCAAGGTTTTCTGCTTCGCGCTGCGCACCACTATGACCACGGAACTTTTCAGCGACTTCAAGCAATTTTTCAGTAGCAAGTTGACCAGATTCGCCTTGGTTCTGGTTTAAAACAACATCTTCAACTGCATCTTTGAGTTCTTTAGGAATATCGTCATAAATGGCCATTTGACCAGCATTTACAATACCCATGGTCATGCCTTGTTTAATGGCATGGTACAAGAACACAGAGTGAATCGCTTCACGAACAGGCTCATTTCCACGGAATGAGAATGAAACGTTCGATACACCGCCAGAAATCATGGCGTGAGGTAAGTTTTGTTTAATCCAACCTGTGGCTTCAATAAAATCGACGCCATAGTTATTGTGTTCTTCAATACCTGTTGCTACTGCGAACACGTTTGGGTCAAAAATAATATCTTCAGCAGGGAAGCCCACATCGTTAACTAAAACGTCATAAGAACGTTTACAGATTTCGCGTTTACGCTCAGCAGTGTCGGCCTGACCAGTTTCATCAAAGGCCATCACAATAATCGCAGCACCATATTGGCGACACAGGCGAGCTTTTTCGACAAACTCGTCATAACCTTCTTTTAACGAAATTGAGTTAACAACGGGTTTACCTTGTACGCATTTTAAGCCTGCTTCAATGATTTCCCATTTTGATGAGTCAATCATGATTGGCACACGTGAAATATCTGGCTCAGATGCTACAAGGTTTAAGAAATGTACCATCGCATTTTGCGAATCGAGCATCCCTTCATCCATGTTAATGTCGATAATCTGAGCGCCAGCTTCTACTTGTTGCTGTGCAACTTCTAAAGCTTCGGCAAAGTTTTCTTCACGAATTAAGCGTAAGAATTTTTTTGAACCAGTAACGTTAGTACGTTCACCCACGTTAACGAACAATGAGTCATCATAAATATTAAATGGTTCTAAACCACTTAAGCGACAAGCTGGCTTAGTTTCAGGAATTTGACGTGGTGCAATGTCTTTTACAGCATTGGCAATAGCACGAATATGGTCTGGCGTCGTACCACAGCAACCACCGGTAATATTGATCAAACCACTTTCTGCAAATTCTTTTAAGAAGGCAGCAGTTTGTTCTGGTGTTTCATCATATTCACCAAAAGCGTTTGGTAAGCCAGCATTTGGATGAGCAGAAATGAACGTATCAGCAACATCAGATACGGTTTTAACATGAGGACGCATAGCATCTGCACCAAGGGCACAGTTGAAACCAATTGAAAGTAAGTCACCATGGCGTACAGAGTTCCAGAACGCTTCAGCAGTTTGACCTGTTAAGGTACGACCTGAAGCATCGGTAATGGTCCCTGAAATCATGAGTGGTAATTCATGACCAATTTGCTTAAAGACTTCTTTCACCGCAAAAATTGCAGCTTTACAGTTTAATGTATCAAAAACGGTTTCAATCAAAATGATATCTGCACCGCCTTTAATCAGCGCATGAGTTGCCTCAATATAGTTTTCTTTTAGCTCATCAAAGGTAATGTTACGAAAGGCAGGGTCATTTACATTAGGTGAAATTGAACAGGTACGCGATGTTGGACCGAGTACACCTGCTACAAAACGCGGTTTATCTGGGGTTGAATACTTTTCACAAGCTGCTTTAGCTAAACGTGCTGCTTCACGGTTAATCTCTGGAACAAGATCTTCCATGTGGTAATCAGACATTGAAACACGCGTGCCGTTAAAGCTGTTGGTTTCAATAATGTCTGCGCCTGCATCAAGATAAGCTTCATGAATACCTTGAATGATTTCGGGTTGAGTTAGCACAAGAAGGTCATTGTTACCTTTTAAGTCATGTGCCCAATCAGCAAAACGCTCACCACGGTAGTCGGCTTCTTCCAATTTATGGCGCTGGATCATCGTTCCCATTGCACCATCAATAATCAGAATGCGTTTAGCAAGAAGCGCTTTTAGGGTGGCAAGCGTAGACATAGAAAACCCCGATCTTTTATATGAATTTAAAAATGCGGCGCTATTGTAACAGAATAGCAGCACAATTGATGATCTATGACGACCCACCATTC
>NZ_JZFB01000003.1:131751-135043 GCF_001188385.1 Acinetobacter sp. V2
CATCAAATAGTCATAAAATGATCATGATATTGAAATATTTCATCTCCAATATTCCGTTTTATGACAATTATGCTGTTTAAAAAACAAGCATACGGGTAATTTTTTTTATATTTTTGCTTTAAAAATAGTCATAAATAAGGAAGATATAAATTGATTTAAATTATTGTATTTTAATAAAAAAATAAATTTCATAGAGGAAAGGTGCATCAAATGAGGTCAAAATATGAAAAATTGACTTCATCAGGCGCCGCTTTGTCATATAATTGTCATAATTTAATTTAAGAATACAGAGGATTTTTTTATCCTCTTACCGTCTGCATGAATTCTAATCTACCCCCTGTTTCGGATTCAAAACTTGCGGCAAACCTGCAAGTCAAATCGACGAATGTACATGTCCCGACACCTAAGTTTTTTATGCCGGTGTTTCTGACGATTATTGTTGCAACACTTATTTATATTGGATTTCAGGTGAGTGCTGATTTAGCACATGTACCACCTTTGAGTCTTTATTCGGTTATCCTTTTATCTACTGCACTCTTGATTGCTTTAGGCTTTGAGTTTGTAAATGGCTTCCACGATACTGCAAATGCAGTAGCAACAGTGATTTACACCAATGCTTTACCTGCACCAGTTGCAGTCATGTGGGCAGGTTTTTGTAATTTTCTTGGGGTAATGGTTGCAAGCGGCGCAGTCGCTTACGGCATTATTGCATTGTTGCCTGTTGAACTGATTATGAACATGGGTAGCGGTGCAGGTTTCGCAATGGTTTTTGCGCTTCTTATTGCTGCGATTCTCTGGAACTTAGGTACTTGGTTCTTGGGTATTCCTGCTTCTAGTTCGCATACCTTGATTGGTTCAATCTTGGGTGTGGGCATTATGAACCATCTGTTGAGTGCATCGACTGGCGTAACGACCAGCGGTGTTGATATGGATCAGGTGATTAAAGTCGGTAAGGCATTATTATTTTCACCTTTAATTGGTTTTGCTTTTGCAGCGATTGTATTCTTGTTGGTTAAAACTGTTTTTAAACGCCAATTAGAATTATTCCAGCCGCCAGAAGGTAATAAACCACCACCAGCAATCATTCGTGCAATTTTAATCTTTACCTGTACAGGTGTAAGTTTTGCGCATGGTTCTAATGACGGTCAAAAAGGTATGGGTCTCATCATGCTGATTTTGGTTGGTCTGGTGCCGTTGGCTTATTCATTAAATAAAAACCTTGATACACAACAAGTTCAATCATTCCATCAGCTTTCTTCTCAAACTGCCGTATTTTTGAATCAAAATCAGCCAGAATTAACTGATGAAAAAGCACGTCTTATTCTGACTAAATACATTCAAACTAAACAGCAAACTCCAGAAGTAGTGCCTGCATTGGCAAGCATGACTGACCACTTGGGTGAGCGTGTTTCTAGCTATAGCAACTTAAAAGATATTCCAGAAGCTGCAATTAGCGAAATTCGTAATGACATGTATTTAAGCACCACTTCGTTTAAGCGTTTGGATAAAGCGAATGCATTACCAAAAATGGATCAGTCACAAGAAAAACTTGTGAAAGAATACCGTAGTAGCTTAGATTCATTCTTACAATACATTCCAACTTGGGTGAAAGTAGCAGTTGCTTTGGCACTTGGTTTAGGCACCATGGTGGGCTGGAAACGTATTGTTGTGACCGTAGGTGAGCGTATTGGTAAGCATCATATGACTTATGGTCAGGGGATGTCTGCTGAGCTTGTAGCAATGAGTACAATTGCAGCTGCTGATGGTTTAGGCATGCCTGTTTCAACAACACACGTTTTAAACAGTGCTGTTGCGGGGACTATGGTTGCAAATAGATCAGGCCTAAACTTCAATACAGTTAAAACAATTTTATCTGCATGGGTATTTACACTTCCTGCAACAATCTGTTTATCAGGCGGTTTGTACTGGTTATTCTTGCAGTTTGTATAAAAGCATTTAAAACATTAAAGCCACTGTTCACAGTGGCTTTTTTATTTGTTTCTTTTTTAAGTTCAGTCTATTTTCATGTACATTCAATTATAAATTAACAAGTCGTTATAGGGCATCAAGCAGCTTTAAAAGCTGAGCTTAAACTTTATATATCAGGATAGATTATGGATGCGGTTCAAATAGATCAGCTAAAACAACAATTTCCACTTATTGAGACACTGCAAGCCTATCAAGAGACATTTTGGTTTACACCTCATCGCTATCCTTTAACAGAAGCTTTAGAAAAAGTTGGGCTCACAGCAGAAGACGTAAGTGAAGCGGAAGGAAGACTAGCACGTTTCGCACCTTATTTAGCAAAAGTGTTTCCTGAAACTCAAGCACAACATGGAAAAATTGAATCAGATATCGTTGAAATTCCGAAAATGCAGCAAGCACTTTCTTCAACAGAACAAGTGCAACTGAGTGGAGCATTCTGGCTAAAAAAAGATAGTCATCTCCCTATTTCTGGTTCAATTAAAGCGCGTGGTGGTATTTATGAAGTCTTAGCTCACGCCGAAAAATTGGCAATTGAGGCAGGACTTCTCAAGTTGGAAGACGATTACACTAAACTCGACCAAGACGCATTTCGCACGTTTTTTTCTAAGTATCAAATTGCAGTAGGTTCTACAGGCAACCTTGGGCTTTCGATTGGTATTATGAGCGCCAAACTGGGTTTTAGAGTCACAGTGCATATGTCTGCCGATGCGAGACAGTGGAAGAAAGACAAACTGCGTTCACTAGGCGTCAATGTTGTGGAATATGCCAGTGACTATGGTGTAGCGGTTGAAGAGGGACGAAAAGCAGCAGAACAAGATCCACACTGCTTTTTTATTGATGATGAAAACTCGAAAACATTATTTTTAGGCTATGCCGTTGCAGGAATACGCTTAAAACAGCAATTTGAGCAAAAACAGATTAAAGTTGATGCCGAGCACCCATTATTTGTTTATTTGCCGTGTGGCGTCGGTGGTGGCCCAGGTGGCGTGAGTTTTGGGTTGAAACTGGCTTTTGGTGAGCACGTACATTCTATTTTTGCTGAACCAACCCATTCGCCTTGCATGTTACTTGGTGTCCACACAGGCTTGCATGATCAGATTTCAGTAAATGACATTGGTATTGATAACGTTACCGCCGCAGATGGACTTGCAGTAGGGCGTGCTTCAGGTTTTGTTGGACGTGCTATGCAACAGTTAATTGATGGCTATTACACCATTAACGATGAACGTTTGTATGAACTCATAGCACTTCTAAATCAAACTGAAAATATTCAGCTTGAGCCTTCTGCTGTGGCAGGAATGATGGG